>NZ_JAAGBB010000161.1 GCF_018129085.1 Plastoroseomonas hellenica | reverse complement strand
GTGCCGCCGGTGTAGGTGTTGGCGCCGGTCAGCACGGTGGTGCCGGTGCCTTCCTGGCGCAGCGTGCCGCTGCCGGAGACCACGCCCGCGAAGATCGCGGCGTCGCTGCGGTTGAAGGCCAGGGTGCCGTTGTTCAGCACATTGCCCACGATGCTGCCGCTGGTGCCGCCGGCGCCGAGCTGCACCCGCGTCGCGGCGGCGATGGTGGTGCCGCCGGCATAGGTGTTGGCGCCGGTCAGGATCAGGCTGCCACCGCCGGTGACGCTGAGCGCGCCGGGGCCGGTGATGCCCTGGGCGATGGTCGTCGTGAGGGTGTTGGTGTCGATGGTGCCGCCCGCCGCGGTGATCGAGACCGCGCGGGTCGATGCCAGGTTGAAGGCCGTGTTGAAGCGCAGCGTGCCGCCGTTGAAGGTGAGCGGGCCGGTGGCGGCGCCGATCGCGTTGTCGGCGGCGATCGCGAGCACGCCCTGGGTGATGATGGTGCCGCCGGAATAGGTGTTCCCGCCC
>NZ_JAAGBB010000160.1 GCF_018129085.1 Plastoroseomonas hellenica | reverse complement strand
GGAGATCGTGGCGCATTGCGGGACTGCGCCGCGGGGTCTGACGCCGTCGGATGTGCCGCTGTCGGGTCTGGATCAGGCGCAGCTGGACGGGCTGGGTCTGGACCCTGCCCAGGTGGAGGAGATCTACCCGCTGTCGCCGATGCAGCAGGGGATGCTGTTCCACAGCCTGCAGGATGCGGGCAGCGGGATCTATGTGAACCAGCTGAGCGTGGAGATCGGCGGTCTGGATGGTGGCCGGCTACGGGCTGCATGGCAGGCGGTGAGCGACCGGCACGCGATCCTGCGGACGGGGTTCCTGTGGCAGGGTCTGCCAGGTGGCGCGCAGCAGGTGGTGCACCGGCGGGTGGCGGTACCGTTCGTGGCGGCGGATTGGCGGGGCCGGCCGGTGGATGCGGGGGCGCTGCAGGCGGCGGCAGAGGCGGAGCGTGCGGCGGGGTTCGACCTGGCGCAGCCGCCGCTGCAACGGGTGCTGCTGATCCGGCTCGACGACAACCGACACCACCTCATCTGGACGC
>NZ_JAAGBB010000159.1 GCF_018129085.1 Plastoroseomonas hellenica | reverse complement strand
CCGCTCGCCGGGCCGCGCGCCGCGCCGCCGCCGCCGCCCGACGCCTGCGAGATGTCGAGCCGCATCCGGCCGGTGGCCGCGACCGCAATCGGCGCTGATGCCGATGCCAGCCAGGCCCTGCACGCGGACCTGCTGTCGCCGTTGGTGCGCGGGCTGTTGCTGCCCGACCTGGTCGCCCGGCTGCTGCCGGCCGATCTCGGGCGCCTGCTGCCCGAGGGCGCGCTGCGGCGGGCCTGGGATGACCATGTGCGGCGGCCCTTCGGCGACGTCACCGACCGCAGCCGCTTCCTGGAACGCGCGATCGAGCGCGCCTGGCACCGCCGCACCGGGCGGGAGCTCGACGAGCAGGCCTTCCGCGCGGTCTGGCAGGGCCCGGCGGGGGATGTGCCGGCGCTGATGCTGCTGACCACCGATGTCACCACCGGCCGCCGCGTGGCGGTGAGCCACCTGGCGATGCCGCGGCCGCTCCCCCCGGCGACGCCGCCGGGCACGCCGCCCGCGCCGCCCCTGCCGATGCCGCGGGCC
>NZ_JAAGBB010000158.1 GCF_018129085.1 Plastoroseomonas hellenica | reverse complement strand
CTCGGCGCGGTGCTGCCGGGACGGGCGGGCGGCTGGCTCGGCTGGGCGCTGGCGGCGGCGCCGGCGGTCGCGCTCGCCTGGTGGCTCGGCCCGCATCACCGCTGACCGGCGGCCAAGCTCCAGGCCATTGTTTTGCTGAGCAAATCCCAGCGGCGGATGATTTCCTCACGCGCCGCATTGCTTTAGGATACAGCGAGTCGTCCGCCTGTACCGGCGCGCGACCCATGGAGGCATGATGCAAGGCACGCCGGGAAGCCGGTTCCTGCTGCTGGGAATGAGCGGGCTCGCGGCGTTTGGCGCGACCTTCCTGGTGCTGCGCGCCTGCGTGCCGATACCCCAGGGTCTCGTGGCGACGGCGCCGACCCCGCCGCCAGCGGAGGCACCGCGCAGCGTGGCCCAGGCGGCGCCATCCGCAGCCCCCGGAACCGCTGCTGCCCCGCCATCCGCGGCATCGCCGACGGTCGATCCTCCGCCGGCCCCTGCTGCCGTGGCCCGGACCGAGCCGCCGCGGGCACCGACGCCATCGCAGGCACAGGTCGCCGCGGCCGCGACGGCGCCGCAGGCTTCGGCGCCGCCA
>NZ_JAAGBB010000157.1 GCF_018129085.1 Plastoroseomonas hellenica | reverse complement strand
GCCGCGGCGCGGCCGATCCCTGCCGCGTCTGCCCGAAGGCGATCTCGCCGCCGCCCGCGGTGCCGGAGGCATCGATCCGTGCGCCGGCGGTCGCCAGCACGCGGTCCGCCACGACCTCCACCGTGCCGCCGCGCTGCCCGGCGGCGATACCGCGGGCCTCCACCTGGCCTTCGATGATCACAGCACCCCCGGTGCCGGCGATCACCACCTCGCCCCGCCGCCCGGTCGCCGCATCGGTGTTGGCCGAGATCCGCCCGCCGGCCCGCACCAGGTTCTGCACGATCCCATCGGCGGCGGCGGCGGTCAGGCTCACCCTGCCGCCATCGGCCTGCAAGGTGCCGTCATTGCTCACCAGCGCGCCGCCATCGGCCGGCCGCTGCCGCACCGGGCTGGCGATCTCGATCGACATCAGCCCATCGCCATGGAGGTCGATCACATGGGTCTCGGCGCCGGCGATGGCGACGGTGCCGAGGCGGGCGCTGATCACGCCGCGATTGGCGACCTGGGGTGCCACCAGGGCCGCGATGCCGGCCTCGCGGGCGGTGATGGTGCCTTCGTTGACGATGCGCGCATCGGCGC
>NZ_JAAGBB010000156.1 GCF_018129085.1 Plastoroseomonas hellenica | reverse complement strand
GCCACGAGATGATCCTGCGGCTGCCGCAGGGCTACGACACCGAGATCGGCGATGGCGGGCAGCATTTGTCCGGCGGGCAGCGGCAGCTCATTGGCCTGGCGCGGGCGGTCTATGGCAAGCCGAAGCTGGTGGTGCTGGACGAGCCGAACTCGAACCTCGACGGCGACAGCGAGGCGGCGTTGATCCAGGGCCTTGATGCGCTGAAGGCGCAGGGCTGCACGCTGGTGCTGGTCTCGCATCGCCCGGCGCTGGTGCAGGGCGTCGACAAGGTGCTGGTGCTGAAGGACGGCGCGGCGGAGATGTTCGGACCGCGGGCCGAAGTGCTGCGGCTGCTGATGCAGCCGCGCGTCGCGGGCGCACCATCGCCCTCGGCGCCGGCCCTGGCGCGGCGGGCCGCGTCATGAGCGGGGCGATCGGCAGCCTGACCGGCCCCGCGGACACGCTCGAGGCCCGGCCGCGCACCCGGGGGCTGGTGTTGTTCGGGCTGCTGGCGATCACGGTCTTCGTGGGCAGCTTCGTGGCCTGGTCGGTGCTGGCGCCGCTGTCCGAGGCGGCGATCGCGCCCGGGCTGATCAAGGT
>NZ_JAAGBB010000155.1 GCF_018129085.1 Plastoroseomonas hellenica | reverse complement strand
ACCTTGATCAGCCCGGGCGCGATCGCCGCCTCGGACAGCGGCGCCAGCACCGACCAGGCCACGAAGCTGCCCACGAAGACCGTGATCGCCAGCAGCCCGAACAGCACCAGCCCGCGCGTGCGCGGCCGCGGCTCCAGGCCGCCCGCCGTCTCCGTCCCCGGCAGCCCGGCCGGGATCAGCGCCCCGCTCACGACGCGCGCCCCTGCGCCGGTGCCTGCAAGGCGGCGGAGCCCGTGGCCGCCACCTCCGCCGGCCGCGGCTGCATCAGCTTCTTCAGCACCTCGGCCCGCGGTCCGAACATCTCCGCCGCCCCGTCCTTCAGCACCAGCACCTTGTCGACGCCCTGCACCAGCGCCGGGCGGTGGGAGACCAGCACGACCGTGCAGCCCTGCGCCTTCAGCGCATCGAGGCCCTGGATCAACGCCGCCTCGCTGTCGCCGTCGAGGTTCGAGTTCGGCTCGTCCAGCACCACCAGCTTCGGATTGCCGTAGACCGCTCGCGCCAGGCCAATGAGCTGCCGCTGCCCGCCGGACAAATGCTGCCCGCCATCGCCGATCTCGGTGTCGTAGCCCTGCGGCAGCCGCAGGATCATCTCGTGGCAGCCGGCGATCCGTGCCGCCGCGAAGGCCGCTTCCGGA
>NZ_JAAGBB010000154.1 GCF_018129085.1 Plastoroseomonas hellenica | reverse complement strand
CTCGCGGAGCACATAGCCGCGGCCCCAGACGGTGGCGATGGCGCCGCTGAACCCGGCCTCGGCCAGCTTGCGGCGGAGCTTGCAGATGAAGACGTCGATGATCTTCATCTCCGGCTCGTCGATGCCGTTGTAGAGATGCGTCAGGATCGATTCCTTCGACTGCACCACGCCCTTGCGCATGATGAGCAGCTCCATGATGGACTGCTCCTTGCCGGTCAGGTTCACCGCCCGGCCGGCGATCTCCACATCCTTGCTCTGGATGTCGAGCGAGAGGTTGGCGGCGGTCAGCACCGAGCGGGCGAAGCCCTTGGAGCGGCGGATCACCGAGCGGACGCGCGCCAGGAACTCGGTGCGGTCGGTGGTGGGGGTGATGCAGTCATCGGCGCCGATGTCGAGCGCCTGGACGACCGCGGCGAGGTCGCCGCTCTTGGTCGTCGCGATGGCGGGGACGGAGATGTTGCGGGCGCGCAGGCGGCGCAGGGCTTCGACGCCGGTCATGTCGGCCAGCGAGACGCCGAGGATCATGACGTCGTAATCGAAGTGGCGGGTCATATCGACCGCGTCCTCACCACTCTTGGCGGTATCCACGGTGATGGTCGCGAGCTGCAGGGCCCGCACCTTTCCGATGACGTTCATCGGATCCCGCTCGACAACCAGTGCGCGCATCTTGCTCTCC
>NZ_JAAGBB010000153.1 GCF_018129085.1 Plastoroseomonas hellenica | reverse complement strand
GCCGCGGCGCGGCCGATCCCTGCCGCGTCTGCCCGAAGGCGATCTCGCCGCCGCCCGCGGTGCCGGAGGCATCGATCCGTGCGCCGGCGGTCGCCAGCACGCGATCCGCCACCACCTCGATGGTGCCGCCGCGCTGCCCGGCGGCGATACCGCGGGCTTCCACCTGGCCTTCGATGATCACCGCACCGCCGGTACCGGCCACCACCACCTCGCCGCGACGCCCGGTCGCCGCATCGGTATTGGCCGAGATCCGCCCGCCGGCGCGCACCAGGTTCTGCACGATCCCATCGGCGGCGGCGGCGGTCAGGCTCACCCGGCCGCCATCGGCCTGCAAGGTGCCGTCATTGCTCACCAGCGCGCCGCCATCGGCTGGCCGCTGCCGCACCGGGCTGGTGATCTCGATCGACATCAGCCCATCGCCATGGAGGTCGATCACATGGGTCTCGGCACCCGCGATGGCGACGGTGCCGAGGCGCGCGCTGATCACGCCGCGATTGGCGACCTGCGGTGCCACCAGGGCCGCGATGCCGGCCTCGCGGGCGGTGATGGTGCCTTCGTTGAGGATGCGGGCATCGGCGCGGCCGGGGCGGTCGAAGACCATGCGGCCGCCGGCCATGAAGCGCTGGTTGGCGATATCGGCAGTGGAGACGATGACCGACTGCGCCTCGACGCGGGCACCCGGGGCGAAGATGACGCCGGACTGGTTGACGATGGCGATGCCGCCATTGGCGGTGACCTGCCCGG
>NZ_JAAGBB010000152.1 GCF_018129085.1 Plastoroseomonas hellenica | reverse complement strand
CCGACGATCTCGACTTCCTCGCCCACCTTCACCACGCCGCGCTCAACACGACCCGTCACCACCGTGCCGCGCCCCGAGATCGAGAACACGTCTTCCACCGGCATCAGGAACGGACGGTCCGTCGCGCGCACCGGCTGCGGGATGAATTCATCCACCGCCGCCATCAGCTTCAGCACCGCCTGCTCGCCCTTCTCCGGATCCCGGTCCTCCAGCGCGCACAGCGCCGAGCCCGAGATGATCGGAATGTCGTCGCCCGGGAACTGGTAGGAGGACAGCAGCTCGCGCACCTCCATCTCCACCAGCTCCAACAGGTCCGGATCCGCCATGTCGGTCTTGTTCAGGAACACCACCAGCGCCGGAACGCCGACCTGGCGCGCCAGCAGGATGTGCTCGCGCGTCTGCGGCATCGGACCGTCCGCCGCCGACACCACCAGGATCGCGCCGTCCATCTGCGCCGCGCCCGTGATCATGTTCTTCACGTAGTCCGCGTGGCCAGGGCAATCCACATGCGCGTAGTGACGGTTCGCCGTCTCGTACTCCACATGCGCCGTCGAGATCGTGATCCCGCGGGCACGCTCCTCCGGCGCCTTGTCAATCTGGTCGTACGCCGTGAACGTCGCACCGCCAGACTTGGCCAGGACCTTCGTAATCGCCGCCGTCAGCGACGTCTTGCCGTGATCCACATGCCCGATCGTGCCGATGTTGCAGTGCGGCTTGTTCCGCTCGAACTTCGCCTTCGCCATGGT
>NZ_JAAGBB010000151.1 GCF_018129085.1 Plastoroseomonas hellenica | reverse complement strand
CGACCTCGCGGCGCTCGGCCCCTGGCCCTGGCCGCGCGCGGTGCTGGCACGGCTGGTGGGGCGGGTGGCGGAAGCGGGCGCGGCCGCCATCGCCCTCGACATCGCCCTGCCGGAGCCCGCCGAGGGCGACACCGCGCTGGAGGCGGCCCTGCTGGCGGCGCCCAGCATCGGCGCGCTGTTCGAAGGCCCGGTGCCGGCGGCATCGAGCCTCGGCGTCGCGCGGCTCGGCCGCCCGGATCTCGCGCGCCTGCCCTTGCTGGCCGGGGTCGAGGCCTCCGCCCTGCCCCGCATCCCCGGCGGATTGGCAGCGCTGCCGGGGCGGACGGTGCGGTCCGTGCCGATGCTGGCGCGGCTGGGTGCGGCGGAGGCCGATCCGGTGCTGCTGCCGGGCCTGGCGGTCGGCGTCCTGGCCCGCGCGCTGGCGGTGGATACGCTGCTGCTGCGGGAGGGCGATCCGATGCTGCTGCAGCTCGGCGGGCATGGCCTCGCGCTGCCGCCGGACGGGCTGCTGCGGCTGGTGCCCGCCGCACGACCGATGCCGGTGGTCACCGCCAGTGCCGTGCTCGGCGGCATGCCGGAGGAGCCGCTCCGCGGCCGCATCGCGCTGATCGGCGTGACGGCGGCGGAGGCCGCGCCGCTCCGGCCCTCGGTGCTCGGCGCCTTCACGCCCTCCCTCGCGCTGCAGGCCGAGGCGGTGGCGCAGCTCGCCGCCGGCTGGGTGCCGCGGCGGCTCTCCGGCGGCCGCATGACGGAAGCCGCGGCGGGGCTGCTGCTGGCGCTGCTGGCCGCCTGGGCGGTGCGGCGTGCCCCCGGCAAGGGCCTGGTGCTGGTATTGCTGCTCGGCCTGCTCTGGCCGCTCGGCGCCGCGGCGGCGCTGCGCTCCCTGCCGGTGCTGGTCGATCCGGTGGCGCCGGCCGCCGCGGTGCTGGCGGCCGGCCTCGCCGAAGCGGCG
>NZ_JAAGBB010000150.1 GCF_018129085.1 Plastoroseomonas hellenica | reverse complement strand
TCTTCACCTGGTCATCCACACGGCCGAGGTACTCCACCACCCCGTCCGGCCGCCACCGCGCCAGGTCGCCCGTCCGGTACAGCCGCCCACCCGGCGCATCGCCGTAAGCATCCGGGATGAACCGCTCCGCCGTCAGGCCGGCACGCCCGTGATAGCCCCGCGCCAACCCCGAACCCCCGATGTAGAGCTCCCCCACCACGCCCGGCGGCACCAGGTTCAGATCGCCGTCCAGGATGCGCAGGATAGTGCCCGGGATCGGACGGCCGATCGGCACCGGGCCGGTGTCACCCGCGCCGCAGGTCCAGACGCTCGCGTTGATCGTCGCCTCGGTCGGGCCGTAGCGGTTGTCGAAGCGCACCCAGGGCAGCCGCGCCTGCACCCGCCCCCGCAGCTCCCCCGACAGCGCCTCGCCGCCGGAGAACAGCCGCCGCAGGCTGCGGCAGGCCGCCACCTCCGGCTCCGCGACCAGCAGCTCCAGCACCGGCGGGATGAAGTGCAGCGTCGTCACATCATGCGCCCGGATCGCCTCGATCAGCCGCCGTGGATCGCCATGCACCCCCGGCGCCGCGATCGCCAGCCGCGCCCCCGCCAGCAGCGGCAGCAGCAGCTCCCAGACCGAGACGTCGAAGCTGAACGGCGTCTTGTGCAGCAGCGTCTCCGACGCCGCGATGCCGTATTCCGCCTGCATCCAGCGCAGCCGCCGCAGCAGCGCGCCATGGCTCACGCCGACACCCTTGGGCGTGCCGGTCGAGCCCGAGGTGTAGATCATGTAGGCGAGATTGCCCGCATGCAGCGCCACCGGCGGCGGACCGGGATCGGCCGCCGCCTCGGGTGGTGCGTCCTCGTCGAGGCAAAGCAGCCGCGCCGCGCCGGCCGGCAGGGTGTCGCGCAGGTGACGCTGCGTCAGCACCAGGGACAGGCCGGCATCGCGGACCATGTAAGACAGCCGCTCGGGCGGGTAATCCGGG
>NZ_JAAGBB010000149.1 GCF_018129085.1 Plastoroseomonas hellenica | reverse complement strand
CCAGCGCCGCCTGCTCCTTCGCAGCGCAGTCGCGCTCGGCGACGGCGGCATCGGGCAGCGCGGCGAGCGCCGCTTCCGCCGCCTGGCGCGCCGCCTCCGCCTCCGCGAGCCCGGTGGCCAGGGCGGCGATCTGCGGATCGAGCGCGGTGATGCGGCCCTCGATGGCGGCGGCCTCGGCCAGCAGCTTCGCCTCGGCGGCACGCTCGGCGGCCAGCCCCTTCTCGGCGACCGCCCGAGCTTCGCGCGCGGAGCGCTCGGCCGCCTGGGCCTCGGTTTCCACCTGGGCCGCCAGCTCGGCGGCATGGGTCAGGGCCTCGGCACGGGCGAGGACGTCGCGACGCGCGGCCTCCGCCGCCCGCAGCCGGTTACGCTGGGCGAGGCGCACGGCGGCGGCGCTCGGCGCGCCGGCCCGTGTCACATGCCCGTCCCAGCGCCAGAGCGCCCCGTCCCGCGAAACGAGGGCCTGGCCCGGCGTCAGCGCTGCCTGCAAGGCGTCGCCATCGGCACCCTCGGGCAGCAGGCCGATGCCGGACAGCGCCCGGTGCAGGGCGGGGGGCGCTTCGACCAGCGCGGTGAGCGGCGTCGCGGCCCCCGGCAGCGCCGCCGCCGGCAGGGCGGGCAGGGCGCGCCAGAAGCGCGGCGCAGCGTCATCGGCAGCGCTTTCCAGCGCATCGCCAAGCGCCGCCGCGACCGCGACTTCCAGGCCGGAGGGCAGGGCGAGTGCTTCAAGGATCGGCGGATGCGTGGCATCGCCGGCGCGCAGCATCTGCGCCAGGCCCTCGATCTCGGCGGTCAGCCGTGCGATCTCGGCGTTGGCCTCGGCGGCGGTGCGGCGCGCCTCGGCATGGGCGTTGGTGGCGGCGAGGCGCGCGGCTTCCGCACCCTCCAGCACGCCACGCGCGGCACCCTCGACATCCTCGGCCTCGAGCCGGATGTCGCGGGCGGCTTCCAGCCGCGCATGCGGAACGCGGGCGGCCTCCACCTCGGCGCGTTCGGCCGCCAGGCGCGCATGCTGCTCGCCGGCGCGGCGGGCGCGGCCGGCG
>NZ_JAAGBB010000148.1 GCF_018129085.1 Plastoroseomonas hellenica | reverse complement strand
GTGGATAGCGCCTGCAAGACGCGCTCGGTCACCGCGAGATCCAGCGCATCCGACATGCCGACCGCTTCGGCGCAGCGCACAAAGCCATCGGGCCGTACGAGGTCGCCGGGCAGATCTACGGGTGGCCTGAGCAAGGCCTCGTAGTGATGCACGGCACCATCGGCCAAATCGACGATCGGCTGAAAAGCCAGATTGAACCGGCGGGACGTGAGAACGCGGCGGAGCGACGCCACGTCGGATTTCAGCCGGTTCATGGCGGCGTCAAGGCCGCCGGTTGCGCCTAAGGCGTCGATACCTTGCACGCCGTCCCGCGAGAAAGCGCTCAACACATGCCGCAGGGCGCGCGTGGCTTGTACAGCACTCAGCGCGCCCGCATCGAGCGCCACCGACCGCGCCATCACGGAGCCGCCGATGCCATACTCCGTCAGGATGCGCTCCGCAGCCGCTGTCAACGCCGCCAGGCCGTCGGTGCCCGAGGCAAGGACACCGACCCGCCCGCGCACCAGTTCTTCCGTCGGCCCGAGTTCACGCGTGAGGGCGCTCCGCAAGGCGGGCGTGCGGTTCATCGCCGTATCCAACCCTTGCGGCAACTGCAGTAGCGCCAGGCTGCCGCCACTGCCCTCCCGCAGCTTCCGCTCCGCGCGCTGGGGCACAGTCTCCGGCAGTAGTGGGTCCTGGAAGGTGCGGCTGCGCGGATTCTCCGCCAAGGTCAGGAAGACGCGCTGGCCGGGCGAAGACGGCGCCAGGCCGGAGATGATCATTTCGCTCCGCTCGCTGTCGTTCACGCGCAAGATGCGCGGTGGCAGGCGCCCGTCGGCGGCAAGCACGCTCATCGCCAGCAGGAACTCAGCGCGGTCTTCGGCCGCGAACAGGGTCTCGGCCGCCTTGCCCAGGAAGGCCTCGGGAGCCTCACCGAAGCGCGCCCGGAAGGCACCCGTCGCGAAGCTGATTCCCGTCTCGGGATCCACTTCGACCAGCAACTCGGCAGCGGTCAGCGCGAAGGCGACGAAGCGATTCCGCTCGAGGACCGCCTCGCCGTGCGGCGGG
>NZ_JAAGBB010000147.1 GCF_018129085.1 Plastoroseomonas hellenica | reverse complement strand
CGCCGACTTCGTCCTGGAGAGACGCCGCCTGGTTCGCCAGCGCTGAGGCGGCTCCCAACATCTCAGTGGCCGCGCTGCCGGTTTCGTCGGATGCTTGCGTGACCCCGGCAATGTTCTCGGACACGCTCTGCGACCCATCCGCGGCCCGCTGAACATTGCGGGCGATCTCCCGCGTCGCCGCGCCCTGCTCCTCGACCGCGGCAGCTATGCTGCCCGCGATCCGGCTCATCTCGACTATGGTCTCCCCAATACCGCGCAGCGCCGCCACTGACTCCTGCGTGGCACCCTGCATTTCGGCGACCTTGGTACTGATCTCCTCCGTCGCGCGCGCGGTCTGCGTCGCCAGCGTCTTCACCTCGGAGGCGACCACGGCGAATCCTTTACCTGCCTCTCCCGCACGGGCCGCCTCGATCGTGGCGTTCAGCGCCAGCAGGTTGGTACGGCTCGCTATGTCGCTGATCAGGCGGACCACGCTGCCAATCTCGGCCGCCGCCTCGCTCAACCCCTGCACCTTGCCGTCGGTGGCACGGGCCTGATCAACGGACCGATTCGCTATCTCGGTCGAAAGGCCGACCTGGCGCGCGATCTCGTCGACGCTGGACGCCAGTTCCTCCGTCGCCGCGGCGACCATCTGCATGTTGCTGGAGGACTCATCGGTCGCCTTGCTCACGGCCGCCGCGCGTTGGCTTGCGTCCTCGGCGGTGGACGTCAGGGAACGCGCCGAGCTTTGCATCGTCGTTGCAGCTGTCGACACGCCAGCGACGATGCCGCCAACGGACGCCTCAAAGGCATCGGCCAAGGATCGCATCGCCTCAGCCTTCTCGGCCTCCGCGCGCCGCGCCAGGACCTCCCGCTCTCGCGCCGCCTCTCGAATAGCGATCGCATTCTCCTTGAAGACCTGCACGGCCTGAGCCATCGCGCCGATCTCGTTCCGCGCATTGACGTGCGGGATTGCGGTGTCCAGCCGCCCTTCGGCGAGCTCGGTCATCGCTCGGGTCATGCTTTGAACCGGCCGCGCGATGGATCGTCCGACCAACCAGGCGATCACAAGCGAGACCAGCAGGACCGCGAAACCCAGCCCTGCCATCCAGGCCCGCTCTCCTGCGGCCTCCGCCTCCGCGGCGCCGCGGTCCAGAAGGATCTCGGCGACCGCGACGGCCTGCCCGGTCGAGTTCTC
>NZ_JAAGBB010000146.1 GCF_018129085.1 Plastoroseomonas hellenica | reverse complement strand
CGCCTCTCCGCGCCCGGGCCGCTGGCATGGCCTGGCCGCCGGCGCCGCCGGTGCTGCCGCGCTGAGCGGGGTGGTGGTCGCCGCCCTGATCATCGCCAATGGCCGCCCGACCACGGAGGCGCCGCGGTCCGCCAGCGTGGGCGAGAGGCCGGCCATGCTGGCTGCCCCCGCGTCGGGCGTCCCGCCCTCGACCGCTATGGCGCGCGCGCCGGCGCCGCCCGCCCAGGCCGATGCACTGCCGGAGCCGGATGCATCCGACCCCATCACGCTCTTCGCCGCCGCGCAGATGGCGCCGCATGCGGAACCCGGGGCGCCGCGCCTCGCGCCATTCGACGCGGCCAATGCCGCGCCGGCCGGACCTCTGTTGGCGCCCCCGATTGCCATCGACGCCGCCTTTGCGGATGCCTTGCCGGAGCCCGAGGTGGCGCGGCCCGACCGCCTTGCGGCCATGATGCGCGCTGCGCCGTCGCCAGCGACCGACGGGTCGCGTCCCGTGCTGCCTGTGCCGGTTGCGCTGCATGCGCCGGCTGCGCTGCATCAAGCAGGCTTCACGCCGCCCAATGGCGATGTCGCCCGCATTGCGCCGCCGCCGCTGCCAATCGCCGCACCTCCCCCGCCGCCGCCGGACGACGCCGATACCGCGCGCATCGCACCATTGCCGGAACCCGCCGCGCTGCATTTCGGACAGCGCACGCCGCACGCCGCCGACGTCCTGCCCATCGCGCCGCGCCTCCTGCCGATCACGCTGGCCGGCATCGACATCGCGCACCCCATGCAGCTCCCGGTGCGCGTCGCGCCGCCTCCCGCGCAGCCCGCGCCGGCCGTCGCCGACACCGCGCGCGTCGCGCCACTGCCGGAGCCGGATACGGCGCGCCTTTCGCCACTTGCACCGGTCGTCGCCGACGCCGCGCGCGGCGCGCCAGCCGTCGCCGAAGTGATCGATGTCGTGCCGCAGTCCGAACCCGCGACGCTGCAGCTCGCTCAGCGCAACTCCACCGGCGCCGATATCCCGCCTGTCGCGCCCGTACCGGAACCTGACGCGGCGCGTCTGCCGCCGCTTGCGCCACCCGTATCGCCTGGTGCCGACGCCGCGCGCAGCGCGCCCATGCCGGAGCCGGGCACGCCGCGCATCGCGCAGAGTGCGCCTGGCGATGCCGGGCCCGCGCAGGCCGCACCGCCGGCGGAGCCACCTGCTCC
>NZ_JAAGBB010000145.1 GCF_018129085.1 Plastoroseomonas hellenica | reverse complement strand
TACTGTTCTCGGAAGGCGCGGTGGAAGCTGTCGAGGACGGGCTGGATCATGTAGCGCAGGAAGGACCTGGCGCCGATCTGGACCATGGCCTCGACCGGCATGCCGGGGACCAGGCTCACATTGTCCAGGCGGGCGAGCTGCTCGCGGTCGATGCTGATCTGGGCCCGGTAATAGGGTGCCCGGGTCCGCTCGTCGAAGGTCACGTCATTGGCCACGAAGATCACGTGACCGTGCAGGAACGGCACCAGCCGCTGCTTGAAGGCCGGCAGCCGCACCTCCGCCTGCAGCCCCACATGCACCACGTCGATGTCGTTCGGCTGGATGTTCACCTCGGCGACCAGCCGGTCTTGGGTCGGCACCAGCTCCATCACGGGGTCGCCGGGCCGCACCACCGCGCCGACCGTGAAGAAGCGCGAGCCCAGGATGGTGCCGTCCTCCGGCGCCAGGATCTCCCGCCGGGTCGACACATCCTCCGCCGCCCGCACCCGCTCCTCGATGTCCGACAGCCGCGGGCTGAGGTCGCGCAGCTCGGTGCCTGCATCCTGCACCCGCGTGTCCTCGATCTGGCGGATGGTGTTCCGCGCCTCGGTGATGCCGGCCCGTGCCCGCTCGATCTGGCCGCGCAGATCGATGCCGGTGCCTTCCAGTGCCGCGGCGCTGCGCTGCAGCGCCAGGAGCTGCGGCAGCCGCTGCAGCCCCTGCTGCACCAGGCCGCGGGTGATCTGCTCCTCCTGCCGGATCAGCTCGAGCTGGATGCTGGTGGCGCGGATCTGCCCCTCGGCCGAGCTGATCACCGCCTGCTGCTGCTCGATCCGCGCCTGCTGCACCTGGGTCTGGGCCAGCAGCGCCGCGCGCCGCGCCTCGAACAGGGTCTGCTGGCTGGCCATCGCCTCGGCGGCGCGCGCGTCCTCGGCGCGGCGCAGCACCTCGGGATAGGCGATGGTGTCGGCGCGGCGGAGCTCGGCGTCGAGCCGCGCCGCCTGGGCCAGGAAGGCCCAGCGCTGGCTGCGCAGCGATTCCAGCGTCGATCCCGACTGCACGTCATCGAGGCGCATCAGCGGCTGGCCGCGGCGCACCACATCGCCGTCGCGGGCCAGGATCTCCCTGACGATGCCGCCTTCGAGGTGCTGGATGGTCCGCCGCTGGCCCTCCACCTTGATCAGCCCGGGCGCGATCGCCGCCTCGGACAGCGGCGCCAGCACCGACCAGGCCACGAAGCTGCCCACGAAGACCGTGATCGCCAGCAGCCCGAACA
>NZ_JAAGBB010000144.1 GCF_018129085.1 Plastoroseomonas hellenica | reverse complement strand
CCCCAACAGCCCCCATCAGAACTTCCCGCGGGGTGGAGCAGCCCGGTAGCTCGTCAGGCTCATAACCTGAAGGTCACAGGTTCAAATCCTGTCCCCGCATCCAAATCAACAGGCCCCACGCCAACCGGCGCGGGGCCTTTCGCGTTTTGGCAAACCACCCGCGGCAGAGCAGATCCGATCAGGCAGAAGCGCATGATCGGGTGAATATCCACCCCCGATATCATCAGCGCGCTTTGTCCGCCCCCTCGAGGTCAGCACGCGGCGCCAGGCATCGTGAGGCCGGGCACCACCAGGGACAGCCGCCCGCCATGCAACCAGCAGAGGGCGTGTGAGCTCCTATTCCATGAATTCCGGTGGCTACCCACCGCTCATGGGAAGCTGTTCCGGCGACCGATGGTGGCCTTGACGGCGGCAGGCCGAGCATACTCAGATGGTGCGGAGTTGGTTTGAGAGGCAAGCAGACCGGCATGTCCGGCCTGCCCTGCGCCCGACTTCTTCTGGAGATCCCTTATCACCACGCCCCTGACCCATTCCGCGCGTCAGTGGCTCGGCGCCGCGGCTCTGCTCACCGCGCTCTTCGGCGGAGCGGCGGCGGCGGCCGAACCGCGCATCGCCCTGCTGATCGCCAGCGGCCAGATCGCCGCACGTGACGTCGCGCCTGTGCCAGCCTGTCCGCCCTCGGCCCGGGCCGTCGGGCGCCAGCTCGCGGGGCTCGGCTTCGCCGTCGTGGAAAGCGTCGACAAGACCCGCGGCGAGACCGCAGCGGCCATCGCCGAGTTCGCGCGGCGGCTGCGCGAGGCCCCAGGCGCGCGGGTCGTCGTCTATGCCTGCGGCCCGATCGCGGAACTGGAGGGACGCGCCTTCATCCTACCGTCCTCGGCGACGCTTGATCGCCCCACGGATGTGCTGACCCAGGGCGTACTGCTGCGCAGCCTACCCGACATGCTGGTGCAGGGGAGGGTGGGCGCGGCGCTCTTCGCTCTGGATGCCTTCACCGAAACCCCGCGCCTGCCAGCGCTGCCGGCGCCATCCGGAGACGCGGCGCTGGGCCTGATCCTCAGCAGCCAGGCGGGGCGTGAGGGCCAGCGCACCGCCCTCGCATCCGCGCTTCTCGGCGAACTCGTCGAGCCAGCCGCGACCGGCGCGGATGTCGGCACGTTGCTGACCCGCCTGCAGGCGCGCCTCGAGGGGGAGGCCGGCCGGCCGCAGCACCGCGTGGAACGGCCGAGCGCCGCTGTGGCCTTGCTGCCGGCGCCGCCGCCAGCCGACCCGGCGCC
>NZ_JAAGBB010000143.1 GCF_018129085.1 Plastoroseomonas hellenica | reverse complement strand
AGCGCCGCGGCCGCGGCAGGCTCGGGTGGGTAGGCGCCGCCGCCGACCAGGCGCAGCAGCAGCACGAAGCCGGCCAGGCCCACGGCATCGGCCCCGAGCGCGCCCGGATCGATCCGGGCATGGCCGAGCGGCGACAGGGCGGCGCCCGCCGCCAGCCGCATGGCGATGGCGTCTTCGCGCCTGGCGCGGCGGCGGGCGAAGGCGGCGGCGGCCTCGGCCAGTGCCACATGGCCGCCGGGATCCGCCCCGAGCGCCCGCCGCAGCCGCGCCCGCAGGAAGCGCGGATCGGCATTGCTGGCATCGCGCTCCGGCGCCAGCCCGGCGGCGGCAACCACCGCCTCCAGCCGTGCCGGCGGCTGGCCGAGCAAGGGGCGCAGGATCAGCGCCTCCGGCGCCGCGCGGAGCGCCGGCATGGCGGCGAGGCCATCCGGACCGCTGCCGGCGAGCGCGCGGGCCAGCAGGGTCTCCGCCTGATCGTCGCGATGATGGCCGAGCAGCAGCCATGGCGCGCCCGCCGCGCCGCAGGCACCCAGCAGCGCGGCCAGCCGCGCCGCGCGCGCACGTTCGTGCAGGCCAGGGCCGGGAGGCAGGCCGAGTGCGAGGATGCGCGCCTTGATCCCGCATGCCCGGAGGCGGGTGGCGACACGCGCGGCCTCCGCGCCGCTCCCGGGACGCAGGCCGTGATCGGCAATCAGCGCCAGCAAATGACCACCGCGCGCCTTTGCCCAGGCATCGGCCAGCAGCGCCAGAGCCAGGCTGTGCGGCCCCCCGGAGACCCCGGCCGCGAGGCGCGGCGCCGGCCCGAAGGGTCCGAGCGGCGCCATCAGCGACGCGAACTCGGCAGCGCCGATGGCAGAGCTTTCCTCCGGGCGATCCCGCCCGGGCGGGATCGGCTCAGCGGCAGCCATTGCTCCGTCGCGCGGCATTGGCGCGGTCGGTCAGCGACTGCGACAGGCGCGGGAATTCCGTGCGGAGCTGGTCGAGCGTGTCGCAAGCCTCCCGCCGCGCGTTGAAGCCGTTGAAGGCGCCGGCGAGGCCGAGCAGTGCTTCCGGCGCGCGGGCGCCCTGGCGGTTGCGGCGATAGGCCTCGTCATAGGCCAGCGCCGCGTTCTGGAACTGCCGCCGGCCGGCCAGCGCATCGCCGAGCAGGAGCTGCGCATCCTGGGCGCGCGCCTGGTTGCGGGAGGCGATCACCTCCCGCGCCGCCGTCTCGGCGGCGGCGAAGTCGCGGCGGCCGAGCGCCGCCTGGCCTTCGGAGAGCGCCCGCTCCGGCGGGCGCGGC
>NZ_JAAGBB010000142.1 GCF_018129085.1 Plastoroseomonas hellenica | reverse complement strand
TGTCTAGCCGGGGACATCACTGACAGTTTGGACCGGAGACATGGCTGACAGTCTCCTTGTTTTGTTCCTGCCGTTTGCGGCGGCCCGGTCGGGCCGCCGCAAACGGCAGGAAACTTTCACCGCGACGGTCCACGACACCGAGGTCGATGTCGATGAACCGCGCCAGCCAGTCGCCGCTCGCCAACTCCACCAGACCAATCGGCTCGCCCGTCAGCGCCTCACTGATGAACAGCCCACCGCCGCGCCACCTGATCGTGCCGTCGGTACGAACTCGCCGCACCTGGTGGTCCGCCGGATACCAGGGCTCCGCGATCCGCCCCGGATACGGCCGCGGCGACGGCTGCCACAGCCGCACCGGCGGCACCTGCCCCAGACCCTCGTGCGGACGCTCTTCGTTGTACTCCCGCCGGAACGCGTCGAACCGCCCCTGCTGCGCCGCCAGGCTCGCCGCAGGCGTCATCGCCGTCTCCCGTTGCAGCGTTCCGTGCATCCGCTCGTGCCGGCCGTTCTGCGACGGCTCTCCCGGCTCGATCCGCGCCAACTCGATGCCAAGCTTCGCCCATCCCACCGACAACCGCGTCAACCCCGCAGCACCCCGCGACGCAAACGGCGTCCCATTGTCCATCCGCAGCCGCCTCGGCAGCCCGAACGACCGGAACAACTGCTCGCACGCCCCCGCAACCGGTGCCGTCTGCGGCACCATGATCCGACACTCCAGCAGCATCCGGCTCGCCGTGTCGCTCACCGTCAGCGGGTCGCACCGCCGACCGTCCCCAGTCCGGAACCACCCCTTGAAGTCGATCGCCCACTCGTCGTTCGGGGTCACCGCCTCCGCAAACGGGCGCTCCAGCGGCTCCGCTCGCCGAACCCGCCGTCGCGCCGCCACCAACCCCGCCCGCTTCAGCAACTCCCCCGCCGTCGAGGCCGCAGGCCACGCCATCTCCGGCTGCTCCTCTCGCAGCACCGCCAAGAGCTTCCGCGGACCCCAGTGCGGACGCTCCCGACGCTTCGCCACCAGCGCTTCCACCACCGCCGCTGCCGTGCCCTGCGGCCGGGTCAGCGGCGACCGCGAGCTGTCTCGCAGCGCCTCAAAACCACCCTCTCGCCACCGGCGAAGCCACTTGTGACCGGTTTCCCGGCTAATCCCGTACCTCTCGCAGAGCGCGCTCACCGACCCTTCGCCTCGCTCCAGCGACACCACAAACCGAACCCGGTTATCCACCACACTCGATCCCCAAGGCACAGGCAGGTCCTCCCCGCCCATGACTGAACACTGTCAGCCATCTCCCCAGTCCAAGCTGTCAGTTATGTCCCCGGTCCGGACCCCCT
>NZ_JAAGBB010000141.1 GCF_018129085.1 Plastoroseomonas hellenica | reverse complement strand
ACGCCCGCCGCCCCCGGCATCCCCCCCGCCGCGCTCGGCGGCAATGTCGCGATTCGGCGCGCCGTCGTCGAAGGCGCGACCGCTTTTCCGGCTGAGGAGCTCCTCGCCCGCGGCGGCGCACCGCTGACCGGCCCCGCCGTGCCAGTCGCCAATCTGGAGGCGGCACGCGCCGCCATCCTCGGCCTCTATCGCGAGCAGGGCTATGTCTTCACGACGGTCGATGCCGTGGTCGATCGCGACGGCACGCTGCGGCTGGTGGTGGGCGAAGGCCATATCATCGACGTCCAGCTCGACGGCGATATCGGGCCCGCCGGCACCCAGTTGCTCCGCTTCCTCAATCACCTGAAGGACCAGCGCCCGCTCGACGTCGCGCGGCTGGAGCGCTGGCTGCTGATCGCGCAGGACATGCCGGGCATCACGCTGCGCACCGTGCTGCGCCCGGCCGGCACCGCGCCGGGCGCGCTGATCCTGGTCGCGCGCGTCAGCCGTCGCCCGGTCACCGGCTATCTCACCGCCGACAACCGCGCCTTCCGCCTGACCGGGCCGGAACAGGCGCTCGGCGTGCTGCAGCTCAACAGCTTCACCGAGTTCGGCGAGCGCACCGAGCTCTCTCTCTTCTACGGCACCCACGACACCCAGCTCTTCGGCCAGGTGGCGAGCGAGTTCTATGTCGGCGATTCCGGGCTGAAGATGCGGCTCTATGCCGGGCGCGGCCGGGCGCGCCCCTCCGGCGTGCTGCGCGCCATCGGCTATGAGGGGGAGACGACGGTCGCCGGCATCTCCGCCAGCTATCCGCTGCTGCGCCGCCGCACCCATAGCCTGAACCTGACCGCCGCCTTCGATGCGATCGACAGCGAGATCAATGTCGATGGCGCCACGGGCCAGGTGCGCCTCAGCCATGACGCGGTGCGGGTCTTCCGGGTGGGCGCGGAGGCCGCGGCCTATGATCTGCTGCTCGGCGACAGCCGCCCGGCCTCCAATACGCTGCTGCTGCGCCTCTCCCAGGGCGTCGACGCCTTCGGCGCGACCGCGCGCGGCAATCTCGATGCCGGGCGCGCCGGCGCCGATCCCGGCTTCACCGCGATCGCCTTCGACCTGACGCGGACCCAGACGCTGTTCTCCCCCTGGGAAGGCGCGACCCTGGCGCTGCAGGGCACGGTCGCCGGGCAATGGAGCAATGACGTGCTGCCGCTCTCGGAAAAATTCTTCCTGGGCGGCGGGCGGCTCGGCCGCGGCTTCTATGCCGGTGAGATCAGCGGCGACCGCGCCATCGCCGCCTCCCTCGAATTGCAGCTTGGCACCAGCTTCGAGCGGACGATCTTCGGCGAGAGCTTTACCTTCGCCCCGGTGGCCTATGCCTTCTATGATTGGGGCCGCACCTACGAGAACCAGTCGATCGATCCCGACCGCCGCATCTCCTCCTACGGCATCGGGATCCGGGT
>NZ_JAAGBB010000140.1 GCF_018129085.1 Plastoroseomonas hellenica | reverse complement strand
CGGAGAGGCGCGCGGCCGGGCCGCCGCGGCCGGTGCCGGCGGCGCTTCCGGTGGCGCGGCCAGGGCGGCCTGCACGGCGCCCATCCAGGCATCGCCACACGGCAGGCGCAGCGGCTCCGTCCCGGCGAAGGCCCGCGCCAGCACCCCCACCAGGTGCGGCAGTTCCGGCACGGCCAGATGGATCCGGCAGATCGGCAGGCGCGGGTCGAAGCGGCGGAGAAAGCCGGCCAGCCGCAGCTCGGCCTCGAGCCAGGCGCCCGCCAGGGGCGCATCGCCGGGCGCGATCCCGGCCGACCAGAGCTCAAGCACCACGATGCCGTAAGCGGGATGCATCAGCAGGAAGCGGCGCTCCCGCGGCCGCGCGCCTGCCGGAAAGCCGGCGAGCCGGTCGGTCGGCAGCACCACCCAGCCCGCTGCCAGCGGTCGCCAGCCGTCATCCCGCGCCGGCCCCTGTGTCGGGACGGTGGCCAGGGCTGTGCCTTCATGGGCAGCGGCAGAGGCCATGCGACGAATTCTCCCGGGCGGCGAAGCAGCGCAAGGATGACGACGCATGGCAATCAATGCAGAAAATTACGGTCAAATACAGAAAAAAGAGATTGCCGAGGATCAAAAACGGACGATGCCCGCACATCCCGCCGCATACCTTGCGGCGGCCGATGCTGCTTTGCAGCAACGGCTGATGCCACCCTTTCAGCGCACCTCGCCGATCGTGGCGACCAGCGCATCGATGTCGCGGAGCGCCGCCTGCGTCCCGTCGGCCGCCGGTCCGGCCGCCAGCGCGCGCAGCAGCCGGCGTGCGCCGGCGGCGCGACGCAGCACCAGCGCTTCCGCGATCATGCCGTGCCAGCGCGGCAGGGTGGTTTCCAGCAAGGCCCGGATCGCGCTGACGATGCCGCGATCGCGATCCAGGAGCAGGGCTGCGGTCAGGCTGTCCTGCCGCGCGACCTGCAGGCCGAGGCGGAGGTCGTGCAGGGCCCGCTCCTTCCCCTCGCCTTCTTCCCCCTCCTCCGCCGCCGCCAGCGCCGCCGCGAGATGCCGTTCGGTCGCCTGGCAACGCGCCAGAGCCGCCTCGCCCCGCTGCAGGAAGGCCTCATGCCGCGCGAGGCAGTCGCGGAGCCGCGGCTCGATGGCGTCGAGCGCCGCCACCGCCTGGCGATAGCGCCGGCGCGCGCGGCGATAGGCGCTGTCGAGCTGGAACAGCCGCGCCAGCCAGCCCGGCCGCGCGCCGGCGGCGAAGGGCTCCTGGTCGGCGTCGCGGATCGTCGCGGCGGCCTCGCGCAGCGCCGCGATGGTCTCATCCCCCGGCCAGCCCAGCTCGATCGCGAGAAGATCGGTGTCGGTGGCGCGCGGCTGTGGCAAGGGTGGGTCCTGGCAGGAAGAACGCCGGGGATCATGGCATGGCCGCCGAGGATGATCGCGACAGGAGTGCCGCCGCGCGCATCATCGCCCTCGCGGCGCGGCCGCCGGCGGCCGGGCTCGGGGCGGCGGTCGCGGGCGTCGCGGCCGATGCC
>NZ_JAAGBB010000139.1 GCF_018129085.1 Plastoroseomonas hellenica | reverse complement strand
AGCGCGGCCAGCGCCGCCGCGCCGGCGGGCTCGTCGCAGGCGGCGCCGGCACGCAGCAGCGCGCGCAGCACGCCCAGCAGCGGCGCGGGATGCCGCTCCGCCCAGTCTGCGCGGAGCGCGAGGCATTTCTCCGGGTGGTTGCGCCAGATCGCCGAGGACAGCAGGAGCGTGCGCCCCGCGCCGCTCCGCGCCGCCACCGCGCCCCAGGGCGCGCCGGCGCAGAAGCCATCGATGCGCCCGTCCGCGAGCGCCTGCGGCATTTCCGATGGCGGCAGAACGCTGAGCTCCACCGCCTCCTCGGGGTCGATGCCGCAGGCCGCCAGCCAATAGCGCAGGAGCAGGTCGTGGGTGGAAAAGCCATGCACGACCGCGAGGCGCGGACGCAGCCCCTTCGCGATCAGGCCCCGCAGCCGCCGCCCGGTCTCCAGCGGGGGCGGAACCGGACCGCCGTCCAGGAGGGGCTTCGCGAGCGCTTCCGCCAGCACGATCGAATTGCCGTTCAGGCTGAGCGACAACGGCACGATCAAGCGGGTCGCCGCCGGGCGGAGGCCGAGCTCCATGGCGAGGCCGAGCGGCGGCGGGAGCACGGCCGCGTCCAGCAGGCCATAGGCGAGCTTGTCGGCGACATTCGCC
The DNA here is from genome assembly GCF_018129085.1 of Plastoroseomonas hellenica. Lineage (GTDB taxonomy): Bacteria > Pseudomonadota > Alphaproteobacteria > Acetobacterales > Acetobacteraceae > Plastoroseomonas > Plastoroseomonas hellenica. The sequence continues at coordinate 943 of NZ_JAAGBB010000139.1, read as the reverse complement.
CAGGACGGCTCGACCGAGAGCGATACGGCAACCCCTTCCGCCGCGAAGAAGCCGCGCGTGGCCGCGAGGGCGACCGGCGCCGCATCGGTCAGGCGCAGTAGGCCAAGGCGCATCGGTGCGGCGCCTGTTGCGGCGTGATCAGCCATTCCCGCCCTTCTCCCCCTCGTCCTTCTGCAGCAGTTCGGCGGCGATATCGGCGACGCGTCGGGCGCGCTCCATCGCCTGGCGACGCAGCCACCGATGCGCCTCCGGCTCGGTCATCCGGCGCTGCTTCATGAGATGGCGCTTCGCCTCGTCCACGAGTTGGCGTTCCCGCAGCCCGGTCTGGGCCCGATGCAGCTCGGCCTCGACCTGGCGGTAGCGGCGGAAGATGGCGACCGCGGCGCGCACGATCGGCTTCACGTCGGGCAGTGCTGCGCCCACCACGGTGTAGGAGGAGACGCCGGCCTCGATCGCCGCCTCCATGAAGCCGGGATCGTCCACATCGACGAACATCGCGACCGGCCGCGGGTCGCGGCTGGTGGCGCGGCGGATGTCATCGAGCGTGTCGCGGTCGGGCCGCGCCATGTCCACGATGACCAGATCGGGGGCCTCGCGCGCGATCGCCTCGGGCAGGGTCTCGCCCGGCCGGGGGCGTACCGTCGCGGTCACGCCGACGGCGGCGAGCTGAACCTCCAGGGCGCGCGCGCGCTCCGGCTCCGTATCGATGAGCAGGACCTTCAAGCGTCTACCGGGCAGGCGGGCACGTGTTGCATTCAGCCCGGCCGGGCAAGCAAAGCCCGGGCCATGTGACGGCGGCCCGGACAGCAAAAGCCCGCCCGGAGCGATCCGGGCGGGCTTTCCCCTGTATCCCCCTGCAGGCGTGCGGCGTCAGGCGGCGCGGGCGACGTCCGGCGCGGCGGCGACGATGGTGCGCGGCGCGGTGGCCGGCGCCTCGGCGGCC
>NZ_JAAGBB010000138.1 GCF_018129085.1 Plastoroseomonas hellenica | reverse complement strand
CGCCCGGACCGCCGCAGCCACCGCCGCCGCCGCCGCCGCCGCCGTCAGCGGCGAGCACGGAGCCCGCCAGCGGCAGGAGGAGCGCTGCCGCCAAGGCGCCCATCGGAAGCAGCCGAGAGCGCGCCGACGGCCCGCGATCGGGCGAGGCGCCGACCAGTGCCGTGGTCCCGAACAGCCATCCCCGCGCGTGACGCATGGGCGACTGGCTCGCTGCATCGGATGCGACATTCACGGGACGTTGCGCGAAGTTGCGCAGGGACCCGTCACGGCCGGCTAATGACGCCGAGAAAGATGACTTCACGCAACTCTCCTGCGGTGGAGTGTTCGGTCAAAACAATCAATGCGTGTATAGTTTGTCATAAATCCCCACAAAGAGGCATATCTTGTTGAAGATCCACAACCTATGCGGGGCCTGACGGCTGTAACACGTCCGCATATGCGTAACGTTGGATTCTCGTTTCGTCTACGGCGACTTATGCGCGCAGCGGATAGGATATGCTCTTGGTATACGATCAACGCCGCCCGGCAATGCTCGGTTTGAGGTAGATTTTTATGCATTCCGACGCATTTTGCCGGTAGGGATGCGCCTCACGGCCCAGTTCGTTCCGAATTACGAATCAAGAACTGTTGACCAGCTAGGCCGTCGAGCCCCCTTGATCACCCACGGAGCCGCCGGCCGCCCCCGATCGTTGCTTTGTCGCACGGAACGGCAAAGCTGGCTTTGCCCGCTTTGCCGCGCCGGGGCGGCAAAGCGGCACAGTATTGATCTTGCAGGATTTTCCCGAGCTTTGCCGCTTTGCCGCCAGGATTGCTTTGCCACGCCCGGTTTTGCTGCTTTGCCGCTTTGCCCCCCTAAAGGGGGACGCCTGCCCGCCCGGCGGGGCCGGCCGGCATCCCCTGCCCAGGGGGCGGAGCGGGTTTCAGGGCGTCGGCACGGGCGGCGCCAGCAGCCCGAACACGCTGTCCATCGCCAGCCAGTTGTTCAGGCGCCCGGTCTTGCCGCCCTCCGCGCAGCCCTGGGCGGGCGCGCCGAGGAGCTGGCGCTGCATCTCCTGCCGGGCGCCGTCGGAGAGCGACCAGCCGAGCGGGATCGGCACGCAGCCGGGCGAGAGCGCGAAGGCGATCTCCCCGATCTCGACGCAGGGCGTCAGCTCCACCTCGCGCGACAGATCGGCCGCGACCTGGGCCCGCCTGGCGGCGGCGCAACTGATGCGGGATTGCTCCACCGCCCGGCTCACCGCGGCACGCGCCTGTTCGCCGCGGGCTTCCCGCGTCGCCATCAGCGCCCGCACCGGGGAGGCGATCTCGGCGAGCCAGCCCGGCGGGTCCTGCGGCGCCGCGCCATGGGCATTGCCGGCATTGGTGGTGGCGCGGCTGTTCTCGATGCGAAGGATCACCAGCGCGACGCGCCGGTCGCGGGCGATCGGGCGCAGCGCATCCACCACCTCCAGCACCGTGGTCAGGCCGGAATTCTCGAAGTAGCCGCCATCGACCAGCCGCCGCCGCGGCCCCGGGCAGGGCAAGGTGCCGGCCGGCGTCAGCAGCGTGAAGCGCGCGCTCAGCACCGCGGCGGTGGCGAGCGGCAGGTCGATGCCCGGCGCCTCCTCCCCCAGGGTGCGGAGCCGGGCCAGCGCGGTCGCTGGCGCATCGGCGGTCAGCCGCGGCGCGCAGCCGGGATCGGGG
>NZ_JAAGBB010000137.1 GCF_018129085.1 Plastoroseomonas hellenica | reverse complement strand
CCGGCTTCGTGGGCTCGACGCTGCCGGCCGGCACCATCATCGGCGGTGCGGGCGGCCAGGGCGGCAACTCGGGGGCCATCGTCGAGGTCGGCGGCAATGGCAGCGACGGCGCCGGCGGCGGCGGCGGCGGTGCCGGCGCGATCCTGAGCGGCGGCGGCAGCACGAGCACGAGCGGGAATGTCACCGGCGGCGTCGGCGGCAATGGCGGCGCCAGCGCGTCGGGAACCGCGGGCGCGGCGGGCCAGCTGGGCGGCTCCGCCAACTATGCCGGCCGCGGCGGCGGCGGCGGTGCGGGCATCATCGCGACCGGCATCAACGTCACCAATGGCTTCCTCATCACCGGCGGCAATGGCGGCAATGGCGGCGTGAGCGGCAATGGCGGGGACGGGGGCACCGGCGCGAATGGCGGGTCCGCCCAGGCGCTGCCCGCCTTCGCCATCGGCGGCAATGGCGGCTCCGGCGTCACCGGCTCCGGCTTCACCCTGATCAACACCGGCACCGTCACCGGCGGCACCGGCGGCGTGGGCGCCAATGGCGGCAATGGCGGCAACGGCACCGGTGGCGGCAATGGCGGCGCCGCCGGCAGCGGCAGCGCGGGCGGCAATGGCGCCGCCGGCGTCAACGGCACCGGGATCAATGTCAGCAACGCGGCCCTCATCATCGGCGGCAATGGCGGCGCCGGTGGCATCGGCGGCAATGGTGGCGCCGGGGCCACCGCCGGCACCGGCGGCAATGGCGCCGCCGGCGGCAGTGGCGGCGCCGGCATCGTCACTTCGGGGGCGACGGTCAGCAACACCGGCACTATCCAGGGCGGCGATGGCGCAGCGGGGGCCGCGGGCGGCACCGGCAGCGCCAACGGCGCCGCGGGCACGGCGGGCCTCGGCGGCGTGGGCGTCACCGGCGGCAACCTCGTGATCCTCAACTCCGGGACGATCGCCGGCGGCCTGAGCGGCGGCGGCGCGCAGGCGAACGCCGTCACCTTCACCGGCGGCACCAATGTGCTCGAGCTCCGGGCGAACTTCGCCATCACCGGCACTGTGCAGGCCTTCAGCACCGCAGACACCTTCCGTCTGGGCGCCGGCATCAATGCGAGCTTCGATGCGGGGTTGTTCGGCACGCAGTATCTGGGTTTCGGCATCTTTCAGAAGTCCGGTTTCAGCACCTGGACGCTGACCGGCGCGACCGCGGAGGTCACGCCCTGGACGATCCTCAGCGGCACGCTGTCGGTCGCGAATGACGCGATGCTGGGCGACCCGTCCGGCACGCTGACCCTGAATGGCGGCATCCTGCAGGTGACGGGTGCCGCCTTCACCAGCACCCCGCGCCCGGTCGTGCTCGGCGCGAACGGCGGCGGCTTCGACATCGCCTTTGCCGGCAACACCTTCACGTTGACCCAGGCGCTGAGCGGCACCGGTGCGCTGACGAAGCTCGGGGCCGGCACCCTCGTGATGACCGCCGACAACGCCTATGCCGGCGGCACCACGATATCAGGCGGCACCTTGCAGCTCGGCGCCGGCGGCACCACCGGCAGCATCGTCGGCAACGTGCTGAACAACGCCACGCTGGCCTTCAACCGCAGCGATGCGCTGACCTTCGCCGGCGTCGTCTCCGGCAGCGGCGCGGTGCGCCAGGACGGGACGGGCACCACCATCCTGACCGCGGAGAACACCTATGCCGGCGGCACCACGATCGCAGCCGGCACCTTGCAGCTCGGCGCCGGTGGCACCAGCGGCAGCATCGTCGGCAACGTGCTGAACAACGGCACGCTGACCTTCAACCGCAGCGACGCCGTGACCTATGCCGGCGTCGTCTCCGGCAGTGGCGCTGTCAGGCAGGACGGCACCGGCACCACCATCCTGACCGGCGAGAACACCTATACCGGCGGCACCACCATCACCCAGGGCACGCTGCAGCTCGGCAATGGCGGCACGTCCGGCAGCA
>NZ_JAAGBB010000136.1 GCF_018129085.1 Plastoroseomonas hellenica | reverse complement strand
CCGCTCGTGCAGCGCCATCAGGATGGCGATCGCGGAGAAGAGGCCGGTCGCGATGTCGACGATCGGGGTGCCGAGCCTGGTCGCGCCGCTGGTCTCGGTGCCGTTGATCGACATCAGCCCGACCATCGCCTGCAGCACCGCGTCATAGCCCGGGAAGCCGCCGAGCGGCCCGTCGGCACCGAAGCCGGAGACCCGGCAATGGATCAGGCGCGGGAAGCGCTTGGACAGCACCGCCTCATAGCCGAGGCCCCATTTCTCCATGGCTCCGGGCTTGAAGTTCTCGACCAGCACGTCCGCATCCTCGAGCAGGCGGAGCAGCACCTGCTTGCCCTCGGGCTTCGCGAGATCGAGCCCGACGCTCTTTTTGTTGCGATTGACGCCGATGAAGTAGCTGGCGTCGCCGGCATCGTTGAAGGGCGGGCCCCAGTCGCGGACCTCGTCGCCCTGCGGCGGCTCCAGCTTGATCACCTCGGCGCCGTGGTCGGAGAGCAGCATGGTGCAATAGGGGCCGCCCAGCACGCGCGTCAGGTCGATGACCTTGAGCCCGGCGAGGGCGCCTGGGCCTTCGGCCAGGGCCTTGCCCTCAATCATGGGCAGAGCGTCGTTCATGCCGCCAGCTTCCTTCCAAACACACGCGCACAGAATTCGGGATAGGTCTCGACCATCTCGTCGCAGACCGGGCCGCGCAGCAGGGCAAGCTCCGCCTCGCTCGGATCCGGCGCCTCGGCGACGCCTTCCGCGACATCGAAGCCGAAGCCGGTGGCGGTGCGCACGCTCTCGACGGTCTCGCCCGGCATCAGCGCGGCCAGGGTGAAGCGCGCGCGCGTCGGGTCGAAGGTGAAGACGCATTTGCCGGTCACCAGCGCCTGCGCGGTGCCGCGACGGAACACGCCGGGTTCGGAGACGCCGGGGGCCGAGATGTTGTCGACGCGCTCGACCAGCACGCGCGGCGAATGCTCCTCCCGGAACAGGATGGTGCGTGGGGTCATGAAATACATGAAGGCGCTGCCGAAGCTGCCGGGGAAGCGCACGCCGGTGCCCGGCCATGCCCCGGTGCCGACCAGGTTGAGGTTCGCCTGGCCGTCGATCTGCCCGCCGCCCAGGAAGAACAGGTCGATGCGGCCCTGGCCGGTGAGATCGAACAGCTCGCGCGTGCCCTCGGTGAAGGGATTGCCGCTCCGTCTGTGCAGCAGCGACAGCCGCACCGGATGCCCCTGCTTCTTCACCAGCCAGCAGGCGGCGGCCGGGATGGGGGAGGCGGCGCCGACCGCGATGTGGCGCGCCGGCGGCGCGGCCGGATCCAGGATCAGCCGGGCGAGGGCGACCGCCAGGCGCTCTTCGGGCAGTACGCTCATTCGGCGGCCGCCTGCAGCGAGGCGAAGACATGCTCCGCGCACCATGCGGCGAAGCCGGCATCGGTCTTCGCGGCACGCGCATAATTCGCGACATATGCGGCATCGAAGCCGTACTCGTCGAGCAGCGCCGCCGGCCGCGCGCCGCGCTCGGCGATCGCCACCGCCTCGACATAGGTCGCGCTGATGGTGCCGGGGGCCAGGCGCTCATCCTCCAGGAAATTGCCCTCGACCACGCGCTCCACCGTGACCAGCGCGCGCTTCGAGGCATGCGCGATGGTCGCGCATTCGCGGCGGCGGCCGGTCCAGACATTGCCCTCGCTGTCCGCCATCACCGCGTGGAAGGCCGCGATGTCCGGCTGCTTCGCCGGCAGCAGCAGGATCGGATCCCCGCCACCGGCGAAGGGATTGTCGATCACCTTCCAGTCCGGGCGGTTGGCCAGGATGTCGCTGCCGATCACGCCGCGCAGCGGCATGAAGGGCACGCCCTTCTCGGCCGCCTGCAGCATCGTGTGGATCGCCGGGCAGGTGGCGTCACGCACGGTGATCGTTCCCGCCTTCAGCGCCGCGGTGAAGCGCGGCGCGAAGCCTGCCTCGCCGAGCGAAACCGCGCTGGTCTCGACCTCCGCGACGCAGCCGGCGCCGATCAGGAGGTCGGTCGCGAAGCCCGAGACCGGTACGCCGAGCAGCCGCAACCCGCGCGCCCCGCGCCGCACCAGCGCCTTGGCGAGTGCCACGGAGGGCAGGGAATTGTCGGGCGGCATCGCGATCAGCGCGCCATCCGGCACGCTCGCCGCCATCGCCTCCAGGCTGATCGGGGTCATGTGGTTTCCT
>NZ_JAAGBB010000135.1 GCF_018129085.1 Plastoroseomonas hellenica | reverse complement strand
CGGCGCGTCGCCGTCGCGCGGCGGGCGCGGCTTGCCGCCGGGGCGTCCGGCGGCGGGGCGGTCGGGGAAGGATCCAGGCCGCTTCGGCGGCCCCGGTCGCTTGGGGGGGCGTGACATGCCCGCATCCTCACCACCCGCGCGCCGGGCGCAAGCGGCGATGCGTCGGGGCCGCCCAGCGTGTGATGGCTTGAGGCCGGGCCGGCCGAGAAGCCTGAATCACGCGCTCCAGCAAAGCCTGTGATGGCTTGAGGCCGGGCCGGCCGAGAAGCCTGAATCACACGATCCAGCAGGGCGTCAGGCACCGGGCGCGGCGTCGAGGAAGCCGATCACCTCCGCGATCCGGCCCGCATCATCCAGCCGGACGATGTCCGTCCCGCGCGCCACCGCCGCGCCGCCCTCCGGCGCCGCCGACCAGGAGAAGCGGACGAAGCGCCCATACCCGTCGGGCTCCCCTTCCAGCGCGAAGCCGAGGCCCGGGAACTTCGCCCGCACCGCCCCGATCATGGCCGTGATCTCTTCCTGTCCCGCCCCTTCCATCATCGGGTCCGTGAAGCGTGCCGATGCCGTCCATTCCCAGGCGATCCGGGCCGCCCGCGCCGCGGCATCGGGCTCGTTCCAGGCCGCCAGGTAATTCTCCGCGATCCGTCGTGCCTCGCTCATTGCTCTCCAGCTCCTGCGATGGTTGCTCCAACGGGGCGGAGACTGGCGGCAGGAGGAGCCGGCCGCGATTACCTCGGAGGTCATGGCCGGCCCACCGTCCCGGTCTATCCTCCGGCCCATGTCCAGCACCCAGCCCAGTCCTTCCGCCGGCACCATGCTGCGCGAATGGCGCCAGCGCCGGCGCCTCTCCCAGCTCGACCTCGCCGGGGAGGCGGAGATCTCCGCCCGGCATCTGAGCTTCGTCGAGACCGGCCGCGCCGCCGCCAGCCGCCAGGTCCTGCACCGGCTGGCCGAGGGCCTCGCCATGCCGCTTCGTGAGCGCAATGCGCTGTTCCTCGCCGCCGGCTTCGCTCCCGCCTTCGCGGAGCACTCGCTGGAGGCGCCGGAGCTCGCCGCCGCCCGCCGCGCCATCGACCTGGTGCTCGAGGCGCATGCCCCGTTTCCGGCGCTGGTGGTCGATCGCCACTGGAACCTGATCACCGCCAATGCCGCGGTGCCGCCGCTGATGGCAGGGGCCGCGCCGGCGCTGCTCGCGCCGCCGATCAATGTGCTCCGCCTCAGCCTGCATCCGGATGGCCTGGCGTCCCGCATCGAGAATCTGGGCGAATGGCGCGCCCATCTGCTGGAGCGCCTGCAGCGCCAGATCGCCCAGACCGGCGATGCCGCCCTCCTTGCCCTCCGGGAGGAGCTGGTCCGCTACCCCTTCCGCAGCTCCCCCCGCCCGCCGGAGGCGCTGGCCGGCATCGCCGTGCCGATGCTGCTGCGGGTGCCCGGCCTGGCGCGGCCGCTGTCGCTGATCTCGACCACGACCGTCTTCGGCACGCCGCTCGACATCACCCTGGCCGAGCTGGCGCTCGAGACCTTCTTCCCGGCCGATGCCGAGACCCGCGCCTGGCTCGAGCGTCCGATGACCGGAGGGCCGAAGGGCCCGGAGGTCTGAATCGGCCGCACGCACTTGCAGGAGCGTCCGATGACCGGAGGGCCGAAGGGCCCGGAGGTCTGAATCGGCCGCGTGAAACGGCGGGTGCGTCCGATGACCGGAGGGTCGAAGGGCCCGGAGGTCTGAATCGGCCACGCCTACCTGCCGGCACGCCGTTGACAGCGCGGGCCGAATGCGGATAGTCCGCGCGCTCTCGCCGGCCGGCTTGTCCGAGTTTCTGGAGGGGTGCCCGAGTGGCTAAAGGGGGCGGACTGTAAATCCGCTGGCTTCGCCTACGTTGGTTCGAATCCAACCCCCTCCATGCCGGACGGCCGCCAGGCGATAGCGCGTTGGAATAGGATGCTGTGTCGTTCCGCCTTCGGGTGGGTCGGCTGGCCAGATCCGGTTCGGCCAGCGTTGCGCGGCGCGGGTGTAGCTCAATGGTAGAGCCCCAGCCTTCCAAGCTGGTTGTGCGGGTTCGATTCCCGTCACCCGCTCCAACGCCGCGGGCGACGTTCACCACGTTCAGGCATCGACAACGGCGTTCCATGAAAGCGCCACAGACGGGATAGCGGGACAGGACCATGGCGAAGGCGAAGTTCGAGCGGAACAAGCCGCACTGCAACATCGGCACGATCGGGCATGTGGATCACGGCAAGACGTCGCTGACGGCGGCGATTACGA
>NZ_JAAGBB010000134.1 GCF_018129085.1 Plastoroseomonas hellenica | reverse complement strand
ATGGCGATTTCATCGGCGGCGGGTGCGGCCTCGCGCAGCGCCAGGCGCGGATCGGGGCCGGCGAGGCGCAGCGCAACGCGCCAGACCGGCCCGTCGCGGCCGGCCAGAAAGGCCAGCGCCGCGGTGCGGCTGGCGAAGCCGGCGCGGCGCGCGACCGCGGCATCGATGCCGGAGAGCGGGATGGTCTCGACGCTGTCGAAGGCGATCACGCCGATATCCGTGACCTGGGTGCCGCCCGCCTTGGCCGGCGCGCGCGCGGCGCGGCGCAGCGCCAGGTCGATCCGGCCATCGGCCACCCCCGCCAGCACGGCGCGCGGGAAGATCACCCCTTGTCGATGGTCAGGTCGGGCGCGTCAGGATTCTTCATGCCGACGACGTGATAGCCGCAATCGACATGGTGGACCTCGCCGGTGACGCCGGTCGAGAGTGGCGACAGCAGATAGAGGCCGGCGCCGCCGACCTCCTCCAAGGTCACGTTGCGGCGCATCGGCGAGTTGTACTGGTTCCACTTCAGGATGTAGCGGAAGTCACCGATGCCGCTGGCGGCGAGCGTCTTGATCGGGCCGGCGCTGATCGCGTTCACCCTGACACCGTCGATGCCGAGATCGGCCGCCATGTAGCGCACGCTCGCCTCCAGCGCCGCCTTGGCGACGCCCATGACGTTGTAGTGCGGCGTCCAGCGCTCAGCGCCGAGATAGGTCAGCGTCAGCAGCGATCCGCCCGGCCCCATCAGCGCCGCCGCGCGCCGGCCGGTCGCGGCGAAGGAATAGCAGGAGATGTCGAGCGCCTGCAGGAAGGCCTCCCGCGGGGTGTCGATGAAGCGGCCGCGCAGATACTGCTTGTCGGCGAAGCCGATGGCATGGACCAGGAAGTCGAGCTTGCCCCACCTGGCCTCGAGCGCGCCGAAGGCGCGGTCCATGTCCTCGTCGGAGCTGACGTCGCAGGGCAGCACGAAGTCGGAGCCGACGCTGGCGGCCAGCGGGCGCACCCGCTTCTCCAGCGCCTCGCCCTGATAGGTGAAGGCGAGTTCCGCGCCCTGCGCCGCCACCGCCCGGGCGATCGCCCAGGCGATCGAACGGTCGTTCGCGACCCCCATGATGAGGCCGCGGCGGCCCTGCATCAGGGTGCCGGCCGGCAGAGCTTGGGGCGTCGCGGCATCGTTCATCGCGGGCGGCTCTCACGAGGTTGCGGGAAGGGGGTGGTGGTGGCACATGCGCCATGCCCCGATCAACCCCCCGGGTGCAGTCAACGCCAGGAACGCGCCATGGATGCGACCACCGAGGACCCCATCGCCCTGTTCGAAGCCTGGCTGGCCGAGGCGACCGCGGGCGAACCGAACGATGCGAATGCCATGTGCCTGGCGACCACGACGCCGGAGGGCATGCCGTCGGCCAGGATGGTGCTGCTGAAGGGCGTCGATGCCAGGGGCTTCGTCTTCTACACCAACATCGAGAGCCGCAAGGGGCAGGATCTGGCGGCCAATCCGCAGGCGGCGCTCTGCTTCCACTGGAAGTCGTTGCGGCGGAGCGTGCGCATCGAAGGCGCGGTCGAGGCAGTGACGCCGGCGGAGGCGGATGCCTATTACGCCACCCGCCCGCGCGGCAGCCGGATCGGCGCCTGGGCCAGCAAGCAGTCGCGGCCGCTCGAATCGCGCTACGCGCTGGAGAAGCGGGTCGCCGAATACGGCCTGAAATACCCGGTGGGTGAGATCCCGCGTCCCGAATTCTGGTCCGGCTTCCGGGTGCTGCCGAAGCGCATCGAATTCTGGCGCGACATGCCCTTCCGCCTGCATGAGCGCCGGGTCTTCCATCGCGGCGACGCCGGCTGGTCGATCGAGACGCTGTATCCGTGACCATCCCGGCGGAGCAGGCGGAGGCCGCTGCGCTGCTGACGCGGCTGACCGGCGCGACGCCGATCGAGACCCATATCAGCGCCGTCTTCGTCGGGCCGGATGTGGCGCTGAAGATGAAGAAGGCGGTCGATCTCGGCTTCCTCGACTTCTCCGCACTGGCTGCGCGCAGGGGCTTCGCGGAGCGCGAGCTGGCGCTGAACAGCGGCCCCGCCCCCGGGCTCTACCGCGACGTGGTGCCGGTGACGCGCGGGCCCGATGGTGCGCTCCGGCTCGGGGCCGAAGGCGAGCCGGTCGAATGGGTGCTGCGCATGGCGCCCTTGGCGCCCGGCGATTTCCTGGATGCGGTCGCGGCGCGGGACGGGCTCGATGCGGGCTTGCTCGATGCCGTCGCCGATGCCGTCGCGGCGCTGCATGACGCGGCGCCGGTCGTCCGGATCGACGCGCCGGCGGCGATGGCGCGCGTGCTGGACGGCAACCGCGATGCCGCGCTCGCCGCCGGGCTCGGGCCTGCGGCAGTCGC
>NZ_JAAGBB010000133.1 GCF_018129085.1 Plastoroseomonas hellenica | reverse complement strand
GCTGCTCGGCCTCGCGCTCGGCGGCCTGGCGGCGGGTCTCCTCGGCGCTGGCGCGCGACAGCGCGGCCTCGGCCTGGCGCTCCATCTCGTCGCGCAGCGCGGTCAGCGCCCGCACCTGCTCGGAGAGGCGCGCCAGGTCCGACAGCCGCGCCTCGATGGTCGCGCGGTCGGTCCGCACCTGGGTGTCGAGCCGCGTCGCCTCCTCGCGGAGCGCCTCGAGCTGGCGGCGCGCCTCGTTCAGGTCGCGGATGGTGCGGGCGGCATCGCCGCCGACCGTCTCGGCCCGGGCCCGCGCCTCCGCCAATTGCTGCTCCAGCGCGCCGACGCGGTCGGTGCGGCTGCGGGACGCGGTTTCCAGGTCGGCGATGCGCGCGGCCAGCCGCTCCCGCTCGCCGCGCGCCGTGTCGCGTTCGGTGCCGAGGCGATCGCGCTCTTCCCGGAGCAGGGAGAGCTGGGCGAGTGCGGTGTCGCGGGCGGCGCCGGCGGCGCTGATCTCGGCCTGGGCGCGCGCGAGGCTGGCGCGCAGCTCCTCGGTGCTGCCGCGCTCCAGCGCCAGCATCTCGCCCAGTTCCGACATCTGCCGGTTCAGCCGCTCCAGCGCGCGGTCGCGGGTGGAAAGGGCGGCGCTCAGAAACCCCTGGGCCAGCACGAAGACCAGCAGCACGAAGATGATGACCATGAGGAGCGTCGAGAGCGCGTCCACATAGCCCGGCCAGGCATCCAACCCGCCGCCACGCCCGCGCCGCCGCTCCGACGACCCGGCCATGACCTACCCTCTGAGCGGCAGCAGGCCGCCACTGGTCTCTGCGGCGGCGAGGCGAAGCCGATGCCCCGGGGCCGCGAATGCGGCCCGCGCGCGACCATCCGCTGCGCCGGGCGCACACCTGACAGCGCGAAAGCCAAGCGCGCGGATGCGCGCGCCGGCGTTTGAGGACAAAGAATATTCGATTGCGGCGCTCGATGCCCTGATCATGACGGCGGCTGCTCCGCCAGCGCCGCAATCGTACGCGACAGGATCTTGATCTCGGTCCGGATTTCCTGCGTCGCCTGGACCCGTCCTTGCTGCGCGTCGTCCAGCAGGCGGCGGGCGTAGATCTCGATGTTGCGGAGGTGGCCGCGCGTCGCCTCGTCGATCGCGCCGGCGGCCTGGGCATCGGCCAGGCGCTGCAGCGCGGGGGCGAGCTGGGTCTGCCCTTCCGCGACCCGCATCATGATCTGCTGGTTGGCGCGCATCAGCTCGGTCAGCACCGCCAGCCGCTCGGCCAGCGTCTGCATGGCCTGGCTCGCCTGCGCCCGGTTGTCCTCCCCGCGCGCCAGGATGCGCTGCATCTCCTCGAGGTTCTCGGCGGTCTGCTCCAGCAGCGCCTGGACATAGGCGGGGACCGAGCCTTCACCTTCCTGCCCGAGCACGCCGGAGGACAAGCGGGTGATGCCCGCGAGCCATTCCTCCAGCTCGCTGGTGAAGCGGTTCTGCGCCTGGCCGGCGGTCAGGTCGAGGAAGCCCAGCACCAGCGCGCCGGCGAGGCCGAGCATGGAGGAGGAAAAGGCGGTGCCCATGCCTTCCAGCGGCCGCGCCAGCCCGGATTTGAGCTGGTTGAACATCTGGTTGAGGTCGCCGGAGCCGACGCTCATGCCGCCGATCACGTCGGCCACTGCGCCGATGGTCAGCAGCAGGCCCCAGAAGGTGCCGAGCAGGCCCAGGAAGATCAGCAACCCCGTCATGTAGCGGGACAGCTCCCGCTTCTCGTCCAGCCGTCCGATGATGCCGTCCAGCAGGCTGCGCATCGCGACGGCGGAGAGCGACAGCCGGTCGCTGCGCCGCGCCGCGAGCATCGACGCCATCGGCGCCAGCAGCCGCGGCTCCCCGATGCCGGAGCCGCGCGGGCCGCGGAAGCCTTCCAGCCACTCCACTTCCCGCCTGAGCGCCAGCACCTGGGCGATGGTCAGGCCGCAGCCGAGGAGCAGCACCGCCACGATCAGGCCGTTGAGCACCGGGTTCGCGGCGAAGGCGTGGGCGAGCTGCGCGCCGAGCAGCGCCGTCACCACGGCCACCGCCGCGAGAAAGACCACCATGCGCAGCAGATAGAGGGTCGGTCGGGTCATCGGGCCGAGTCGCTTCGGGTCACGCCCGGAGGTAGCACATCGAGCCGGTCGGTGCCCGCCTCGGTGCGGCCGAGCGGGCGCAGGTCGATGCGGGTCGGCGGCAGCCCGCCTTCGACCAGCGCGGCCTTGACGGCGAGCGCGCGCGCGAGGGAGGCGCGGCGCGCCGTGTGGGGGTCCGGCGGCGTCGGGCCCACGACCTCGGCCAGCACCGTGACGCGCCCGTTGGGCGTCGCCGCCAGGCTGCGCCCATACTCCACCACCGCCTGGCGCAGCGCGCCGTCGAAGGTCGCGCCCTGGATGCGGATGCCACCCTCCGGCAATGCCTCTACCCCTGCCGGCAGGGAGGGCGGCGCGGTCGGCGTGCCGCGCGCGCTGTTGGATGGCGCCGGCCGCGGATCGAGGACCGCGGGCGCCGGCGGTGCCGGCGCCGGGTCGACAAGGAACCATGTCCCCGACCCGTCGCCTGCTGGGTGCGCTGGCACTTGGCGCGCTCGCCGCTGCTCCT
>NZ_JAAGBB010000132.1 GCF_018129085.1 Plastoroseomonas hellenica | reverse complement strand
ACCAGCGCCGCGTCGCGGCGGCTGACGAGCGCTTCGGCGAAGCCGCGCACCGCCTCGGCGGGCGGCGCATCCTGCCCGGGCGCCGGGCGCGGACAAGCGGCGAGCTGGGCGTCCACGGCATCGAGCGCCGCGGCGACCAGCGCCGCGGCGTCGCCGGTGGCGATGCCCTGCAGGCGCAGCAACTGCGCGCGCTTCATGCGGAGGCGGAAGCGCAGCGTATCCCACCAGCCGATATCGGTGCGGCCATCGGTGTCGTAGCCGACCCAGCTCGCGAGGATCACCGGGCGCGGCGCGACATGCAGCGCGCGTTCGCCCCAGACGCCGCGGGCGGCGCCGAGGATCGCGGCCGCCAGCGCATCCAGCGCGTCGCGGCCGCGGGCGATCGCGGCTTCGGCGGCGGCGAATTCATCCTCGAGCGTGACCGGCACCGGGCGGAAGGCGAGGCCTTCGGGCAGCGCCGCGCCGCAGGCGGCGTCCGCCACCGCCTGCTGCGTGGCGGGGGGCAGGGAGAAGGTCGGGTGCGCGGTGAAGACCGCGGCGAAGCGCGTGCGCTCGACCGCGTCGCGGAAGGTCGCGTAGGGGACCGGGCTGTCGTCCGGATCCGGGCGGATCAGGCGCTGCGCCAGCGTCGCGAAGCCTTCGCGCCCGCGATCGAGCCCGACATAGCGGGCGAGGCGCCCGGCGCGTTCGGCGGCGGCGGCGCGGGCGATGTGGGCGATCAGCGCCGCGAGCCCGGCGGGGTCGAGCGCGCCGTCATCGAGGCGGCGGCTGATCGCCAGCGACACCAGCAGCACCGGGTCGCCGAAGGGATCGTCCGCCGCGGCGTCCCGCGCGGCGCGCAGCCGCGCGAGCAGGTCATCGAGCAGTTCGGCCGTTTCCATGCCTCATGCTGCACTTGCGAAGGGGGCTTCGCCAAGCACTCCTTGAAGGCGCGCCATGCCGGCGGGGCAAGGGGGCCGCGGTCGATTTGCCATGGCGGTCCCCGGAACGTTGCGCAATCCTGTCGTTGCGCGAAGCGCAAGGGAAACAATCGATGATGTCGTTCCGCAATCTCCTGGGGGCTACGGCCCTCGCATTCGGCCTGGCGGCCTGCGCCGATTCGCCGCCGCCGGTGGTCGCCCCGACGCCACCGCCGGTGGCGGCCCCGGCGGCGCCGCAGGCCCCGGCGGTTGCGGACTTGGTCGGTGCGCGGGCGGTGCCCGGCGCCCGCCAGCTCACCGCGCGTGGCTACCGCCTGGCCCGCGTCCGCGGGATGACGCGCTTCTACTGGCACGCCGCGGCCTCGACCTGCGTCCGCGCGACGGTCGCCCGTGGCCGCTTCAGCGTGGTCGAGCAGGTGCCGCCGGCCGCCTGCGGCCGGTAACGGGAGCCTGACGGCCTGCCCGTTCGGGTGCTGTCATCCGAACGGGCATGAGCCTAATCGCCGGCACTGTAGGCCGGCGCTGGCCGAGCCCGCCGCGCCTCTGCCCAGGCGCTCAGCGTCCGCCCCGCCTGCATCGAGGGCTTCTCCACCAGGCGATGGAAGACCTCCGCGAGCACCAGCGACAGGCCGATGCCGATCGCGATCCGCCAGACCGGCGTGACGGCATCGGGCAGCAGCCGTGCGGCCGCCAGCATGATCGGCATGTGCAGCAGATAGAGGCTGAAGGAGACCCTGCCGAGCCATTGCAGCGGCCGCACGCCGAGTGCCCGCTGCGCACGGCCGGAGGCGAGGATCAGCGCGATCAGCAGCGCCGCGCCGATGCCGATGAGCAGCCGGTGATGCGCCTGCACCGCCGGCGCCGGCAGCAGCACCCGCGCATAGATCAGCAGGATGCAGAGCAGCCAGAGGGCAAGCCGGGCCGCGGAAGACAGCGCCGTGATCCTTCGGAGCGCGGCGTCCAAATGCTTCGCGAGCAGCACCCCGAAGGCGAAGACCGGCAGGTAGCGCAGGCTGCTCAGCGTCTCCGTGCCCAGCAGGCGCTGCTCCGCCGGAGGCAGCAGCATGCCCGATGCCGCGACCGCCAGGAGGGCGACGTCGCTCCGCCGGGCCAGCAGCGCCAGGAAGGGCAGCAGCAGCGAGATGCGCCATTCCACTTCCAGCGTCCACAGCGGCAAATCGAGGACGTAGAACTCGTCGGGCTTGCCGTCGCTGAGCAGCAGCAGGTGCTGCAGCACCAGATCGATCGATGGCTGCTCCCGCCAGAGGAGGTCGAGCATGGGCATGGGCCAGGCCGCTGGTTCCGTGCCCACGACCGCGAGCAGCGCGATGCTCAGCAGGACGGCGGACGCCGCCGGCAGAAAGAGGCGGCAGAACCGCTTCAGGACATAGGCGGGGTAGGAGGGCAGCCCCTGCCGGAAGACGGGAAGCGTGAGCACGAGGCCGCTGAGGACGAAGAAGAGGATGACCGCCTCGGCGCCCATCCAGAATGGCCGCAGCGGCAGCAGCAGCGCGGTCCAGGGATCGAAGGAGGCGTAGTCGAGCGGCTTGACCAGCGCTTCCCCGCCTTCGATCGAAAACAGCGCGTGGAAGACGACGACGGACAGCGCGGCGGCGCCACGCATGGCATCCAGAGACGTGAAGCGCACGCGGCTCCCCTCAATGCTTGCGCCGCCGAAGCTGTTCGGCGGCGCGATTGGCACAAACAGGCGCAGGATCTTGGATGTTCGGCGCCGGAACTGGTCGTCGCCGGATGACTGTTGCCGTTCGGCGGGCGGCCAAGCGGGCTTGCCTTCGCCAGTGTCTCCCCATGAACCGATCGTAACCTATCAGTTACTATTTCGGAAAGCGGAATGTCACGGCGGCGTGAGGCTGCCGCCCGGTCGCCAGCGCCAGGCCGAGCGCCAGCAGGCCGAGGCCGAAGCCGGCCCAGCCGAGCGCGCCGATGCCGCCCGCGGACAGCGCCCAGCCGCCCGCCGCCGC
>NZ_JAAGBB010000131.1 GCF_018129085.1 Plastoroseomonas hellenica | reverse complement strand
CGGGCCGCAGGGCGGCGATGGCGGCTTCGTCGAGGTCTCCGGCGAGCGCGGCTTCCGGATGCTGGGTGCGATCGACGTCTCGGCGCCCGCAGGGCGCAGCGGCACGGTGCTGTTCGATCCGGACAACTTGCGCATCTCGGACGGTCCCGCCGGCGGCGACACGCCGGTCACCGGCGCGGATCTCTCCGACTTCGTTCTGGGCTTCGGGGAGGCGATGACCAATGCCGTGATCACGACGACGCAGATCGGAGGCATCGCTGGCGACCTGGTCCTGCAGGCCACGAACTCGATCACCGTGGAAAGCGCGGTCTTCAAAGGCCAGGGGGGCCTGACCCTGCAGACCGGATCGGCCGGCAGCATCGCCATCAATGCCTCCATCGGCCTCGGGATCGGTGATCTGGTGCTGATCGCCGGCACCGGCGGCATCACCCAGGCGAGCGGCGCGGCGATCTCGCTCAACTCCGGGCAACTGCGGGTGCAGTCCGGCGGTGATGTCTCCCTGACCGCCACGGGCAATACCGTCCCGCGCCTCGGCCCCTCCAACGTGACCGGCAACTTCACGATCGCCGCCAGCGGCCTCGGCAGTGCCGCCGAGGTATTGCTGGAAGGCGCCATCACCGTCAGCGGCACCTTCGACATCACGGGCCTGAACGCGACTCTCCGGCAGGCGGTCGGCTCGGTCATCACCACCAGCCGCCTCAATGCCGCGGCGACCGGAGGGTCGGGGCTGGGTGGCAACGTCGTGCTCACCGGCGCCAATCAGGTCGCGACGCTCGGCAATGTCACGGCCGCCGACAGCTTCATCGAGATCGTCAACGCCGACAGCCTGACGGTCGATGGCTCGCTGCAGCGCCTCGGCACCGGATCGGGCTCGATCCTCATCAGGGTCACGAATGGCGATCTGACGGTGAACGGCACTATCAACGCCGTGGTCAATGGGACCGGCGGCTTCGGCCTCACGGCCGCCGGCAACGTGACAATCGGCGCCGGTGCCGTGCTGACTGGTGCCACCGGCGAAGGCAGCAGCTCGATCCGTGCCGCGACACCCGACTCGAGCAGCAGCACGGACCCTGGCCTGCCGGGCCGCGTCACCCTTGCCGGCTGGGTGGAGGAGAACAGCCTCGTGCTCGGTGCCGGTCAGGGCGGCATCGTCCAGACGGGTGGCACGGTGGTCACCGGCAACCTCTCCCTGACCTCCGGCGGCGACGTCATCCTCGATCGGGGCGGCGCCCAGGGCGGCACGCCGAATTCGATCGTTGTCCTGAGCGGGTTCACCATCCCCGGCAACTTCGTGCTCGACAACGGCGCCTCTGATCTCACGGTGAGCGGGGCGATCGTCGCCGCGAATATCGGCATCATCACCTCTGCCAGGCTCATCCTGCCGGCACAGCCCTCACCCACCGTCGGCGGGACGGGCGGCTTCCTCTCCGCGGTGAATGGTCGCGTGTCGCTCCGCATCGGTGACCTGGTGATGCCGACCTCCGCCTTCGACGATGGTCCCCGTGTGCGCGGCGCCGTCGTGGAGATCGCGCCGGCGACCCAGCGGCCGGTGCTGTTGCCCTTCCCAAACGTGAGCGAGATCATACTGCCCCCTGAGCTCTTCGTCCTGTTCGACTCGGAGCTGGCACTAATCGCCGCGAGCGATACGCTGCGCATCGGTGCCACCACCTTCGGTGGTGTCACCACGGCCACGGCGACCTCGGTCGACGTCATTCGTCCGCTCGCCTTCGCCGGCACGCTCGACCTGCGCAGCCTTGGCACCATCGCACAGGCGGCAGACGCCAACCTCTCGGTCGGCGCCCTCGCCGGCGCGGCGGGCGGCGCCGTCACCCTGACCAATGCCGGCAACAGCATCGGCTTCCTGGATGATTTCTCGGCCGGCGGCGGCTTCTCGCTCACCGCGGGCGCGATCAATCTGCGCGGCCTGCTTTCGGCACCCGGCCAGATCGTGACGCTCAATGCCGGCAGCGGCATCCAGAGTATCGGCACCGGCCGCATAGAGGCAGGCGAGCTGCGCGCGGCCACGCAAGCCGGGTCGATCAGTCTGACCGGCGCCAACCAGCTCGACCGGCTGGGCGAAAGCAGCTCGCCCGGCGATCTCACCCTGGTCAATGCCGGGCCGCAGATGACGATCCCCTCCGGCCAGACGGTGCAGGCGGGCGGCACCGGCAATGTCACGGCAACCGCAGGCTCCATCACCGTGGATGGCACCATCCGTGCAGCGGAGCTCTCGCTCTCGGCGCCGACGGGAACGGTCACGGTGAACGGCTTCTCCGCCATCGCCTTTGCGGGCGGGCTGGCGCTCGCCGCCCAGAACGTCACCGTCAACGGCCTGATCGCTGGCACCTCCGGCATCACCGTGAACGCGACGCAGGCCGCCTCGCTGGCTGGGATCGCCCAGACGCCGACCCTTACCATCACCGCATCGCTGATCAGCTTCGGCGGGCTAGATGCCTCCGCGAGCAATGTGTTCCTGAATCTCGGTGGCAGCGGCAGCGCGAGCGGCGCGCTCGCCGTAGCATCGCTGCAGGTGGCGGATGGGTCGGGCACGGTTCTGACCGGCAGCATCGCCGGGAACACGACCGGCTCCGCCGCCGTGCTCGGCCGACGCTTTGCCAGCGGAACGCAGCTCGGCGATCCGCCACCCAATCAGTTCGACTACCTGTTCAACGACTGCCCGATCGGCGCCAGCAGCTGCGCCCGGCCAGTGCCCCCGACCGTGCCGCCATTCTCCTTCGATATCCCGACCTTCACCGTCGCCGACAACCCGCGCGGCCTGATGGGTGAGCTCGATCCCGCCGGCCAGCCGCTGGCCAATCCTCTGGTGCGGATCCCGGTGCTGCCCTTCATCACCCAGTCGGGCCGCGACACCTCGGAAGACCGCGAGCTGGCGCCACCCAATATCCGCGCGGAGGATTTCTGAGCATGCGCCGGTCCCTCGCTGCCCTCGCCTTGCTCTCGCTCCTCGG
>NZ_JAAGBB010000130.1 GCF_018129085.1 Plastoroseomonas hellenica | reverse complement strand
TCTACGGTCCGGCCCGGCCCCATCAGCGCGAAGGGCGCCCAGAAGGCGGGGTGCGATCCGCCGCGCAGGCGGTAGATCCCGAGTTGCGCCTTCTGCAGCGCCTCGGCACTGCCATCGCCGTTGCGCATGTTCAGCAGCATCACCGCGCCGGTGCGCGCCGCCGCGATGTCGTTCACATACCAGTGCGTCAGCAGCAGCCCGCGCGCGCCGGCGAAGAAGAAGCTGCGCGCCAAGGTCGAGAGGCTCTCGCCCGCCGCCGCGCCGCCACCGGAATTGCAGGCCGAGAGCATTACCAGATCGGCATCGAGGTCGAGGTTGATCACGGTCCCCGCGGTCAGCAGCGCCTGGCTCGCATCCGGCCCGTTCGCCGCCGCGGAGGCGATGATCGCCGGCTCCGAGAGGCAGGCGAGGTCGGAGGGCAGCACGCCATGGGTGGCGAAATGCACGACGCGATAGTCGCGCAGCCGCGCCCGCTGCAGCGCCGCCAGGGTGAAGGCCTGCCCGATGTGCCGCTCGCCGGCGCCGGCGCCCGTGATCTCACTGGCGACCCGAAGCTCGAGCTCCGCTCCCGGCAGTGCCGCGAGCGAGGCGAGGCCCTGGCCGCATTGCGGGGCGGCGGGGAAGCTCCGTGCGGCATAGCCCGCCGGGACCGGGCGCGGCGCGCCATAACCCACCCAGGCACGGGCAGCCGTGGACGGGCCGGCGCGGCGGAGTGCCACCAGGCTGGCGGGGGAGGGAAGGTGGGTGGTCGGCATCGCTTCCAGCAGGAAGCGTGCGCCTTCATGGCTCCGCGGCTGCGGCGGCGGCGCCGTCACCAGCACCGGGAAGGGCAGGCTGAGCAGCGCCCCGTCGGCCACCACCAGCAGCGCGCCGGCCTCATTGGCCTGCGGCCCGTGCACACCGATCACCGCCCGGTGCAGCGCATAAGCGGCGGCGGCATCGAAGGGCTTGGTGCCGTTGCCGTCCTCGACACCGGCGCGCACGCGCGTCACCAGGGCGCCGATCTCGGCGGTGTCGGCGCCGATCCGTGCGGCGGCGATGCGGCCATCCTTCAGCCAGAAGCTCCAGCCGCGGCGGTCGGCGGGCTGGGTGATCAGCAGCAGCGCTTCCCCGGGGCGCAGCGCTGCCATGGTCTCGGCCGCGGTCGCCGCGGATTGCACGAGCTGCGCGAAGCCCGGGGCGGCCGATTGCAGGGCCGCATCGGCATCGGCGGCCTCGCTCTCGGCGGCGCCGATCGTGGCGTCGAGCGCCGCGACCTGGTCGCGCGCCGCGCCCGCGGCCACAGCGTCGTCGCGTTCACGGTAGCGGGCAGCGAGGGCGCGCTCGGCCGCTTCGCGGCGCTGGAAGGCGCTGGCGACCGCCGGGTCGCGGGCGCTCTCCGAAAGCCGCGCGGCGGCGCGGCCGATCTGGGTCGTGGTGACCGTGCCCTGGCCGAGCTGCGCCGCCGCGAAGGCTTCGGCGAGGAGGGCCTGGTCGGTCGGGCCGGCGGCGACGAGGGCGTCGATGCAGGGCGCGATACGCCGCGGGTCGATGCCTTCGCGGAGCGAGCGCAGCACGGTCACGGCCTCGCGGCAGATCCCCGCCGTCTCGCCGCTCTCGGGGCCGAGCGTCGCGGCGCGCAGCAGCAGCGTCTCCGCATAGGGGCGGGAGCGCGGCACGCCGAGGGCGAAGCGGCGCGCCGAGGCCGCGAAGCTCCGGTCCGCCAAACCGCTGCGCCCGCTGCCGGCGGCCAGCGCGCCGCTGGTGCGCTGCAGCCGCGCTGCGATCAGGTTGGCGCCGCTGAGCCCCGGCACCGCGTTGGCGATCCGCAGCGCCTCGGCATTCCTGGCCTCCGCCTCCTCGGTGCGGCCGGCCGCGCGCAGGATCGCGGCGGCGTTGCGCTTCGATTCGATGAGGCCGACGGTCGCGCGCTGCGCCAGCGGGTTCGGCACCACGTCCCGCGCCACCAGCAGCGGCGCCAGCGCGGTGCCGCGGTCGATCGGCAGCGCCGCGCCACCCGCCTGCAGCTCCGGCGGCAGGTAGCCCGCGTAGAGCGTGCTGCTGCGCGCGAGTGCCGCGAGGGCCGGGCCGGTGCGGCCGCGATTGGCCTCCGCCAGGCCGCGGTAGTGCTGGAAGAGCGCCGGCGACAGCGGGTCGGAAGCGCGGGGCGCCAGCGCCTCGGCGCGGCGGAACAGCGCATCCGCCTCCGCATGCCGGCCCTGGTTCGAGAGCTGGAGCGCCAGCAGCACCAGCGGCTGGAAGCTGTCCGGATGATTGGCGCCGAGCACCCGCTCCTGCAGGCCGAGTGCGGCGCGATAGGCGGTCTCGGCGGCGGCGAAGCGCTCGGCCTGGTTGGCGTCGCGCCCGATCGACATCAGCGCCTCGTACTGGCCGATATCGCCGGTGGCGAAGGCTTCCCGCGCCAGGCGCTGCGCCATCAGCGCGACAGCGTCGGAGGAGAGCGGCGCGCTGGTGCCGGTTGCGCGGCCGGAGAGCAGGCCGATGCCGCGCTCGGCGGCGGGCAGTGCCGGCAGGATGCCTTCGGCTACCCAGATCCGGCCGCCGCTGCCGGCGGTCAGCACGAAGGCCGGCCAGCCGCCCTGGCGGCGCCGGCAATCGAGCAGCGCGGCTTCTTCCCCCATCGCGGTGGCGCGGCGCGGCGCCCCGCAATCGAGGCGCGCGGCCAGGCTTTCCCGCGCGGCGGTCGCGGCGTCGAAGGCGGTGGCGCCGGTGGCGCGGCGGATGCGCACCGCCGGTGTCTCCCAGGCCCCGCACCAGATGTCGCCGCCGTCATTGCCGCGGGCCATACGGCAATCCTCGCGCGCAGCGCTTTGCCCGACCTCGACCAGGCTGCCGCCGGAGGAGACCGGGACGAAGGCGCTCTCCGGCGGTCGCGAGCAGGCGCCGAGGAGCGAGAGCAAGGCGAGGGCAGCGAGGGACCGGCGCATGCTCAGAAATCCTCCGCGCGGATATTGGGTGGCGCCAGCTCGCGGTCTTCCGAGGTGTC
>NZ_JAAGBB010000129.1 GCF_018129085.1 Plastoroseomonas hellenica | reverse complement strand
AAGTACAACCCGATCGGCGACGACTTCTCGGGCAGCCCGGCCACCGTCGGCTGGGACCTCGCGAAGGCCGTCAAGGTCTGATCTCGCTCGGGGCCGGCGCTCGACCGGCCCCACCCGCGACCGGGAATGCCGGGTTCGGCTCACAGCCGGATCCGGCGTTCTTGATTCACCCCTCCCGCGGGGAGCACTCCACCAGGCCGTTGGGGGTCACGACGCAGCGATAGCGTTCGCTCTCAGGGGGCGATGGCGGCGGAGCGGCCGCGCATCCGGCCAGCCACGCGATGGCGGCGGCCAGCAGCAGATCACGCATCCGAGGCACCGGCATCCCCTCCCCGCCGCGATGATCACCGCGGAGGGCGCGAGGTGCAATCCCTTCAGCCCGAAGCCGCCATCAGGCGGCGGGCCAGAGCTCGCGAAGCCGGTCGATGGTGTCGCCGACCACCTCGATCTGCCGCTCCTGCGCCGGCAGTTGATCCTCGGCATAGGCGATGGCGACATCCTCGAACTGCTGGCGCGTCACGCCTTCCGCCTTGGCCGCCCCGATCGTGGCGACCGCCAGCTCCGTATCGGCCTGGCGTGCCGCGAAGGTCACGTCCCGGTCATCGAAGCATTCCGGCAACAAGGTTTCCCAGAACATCGGACTTCCATTGCGCTGAGCCGAGCGGATATCCCCCGGCCTTCGCATGGGTAACGCCGCAGGCGCTTCGCCGATGCGTCGCCGCGATCGCATTCCAGCGAGCGCCCGGGCGGGACCGACGCAAAGCGTGCGCGCCTTCTCAGGACGCCTGAGGCAGGATCGGCTTACCCATCGCCGCGGCCGCGCGCGTCGGATCGAAATATTCGCGCAAGGAAGCGATCTTCCCCCCGGCCGCGCGCAGGAAGACGACGTATTGCTGGCGATAGAGCCGCCCCGTCGGCTTGATGACCGCCTCCGCCTTCACCTCGGCGACGGCCGCTTCCGGATCGGCGAAGGCCTGCACCTGGATGTCGAAGAAGCGGAAATTTTCGACGGCGCCCAGGAACCAGGTGACGTGGCGCATCACCTCATCCCGCCCAGCCAGCCGTGCGGGATCGCCGATGCCCGGCCCATAGGGAAGTTCCCACAGGAGGTCGTCCGCGATGAGCCCCTGCCACCGCGCATTGTCGGCGACGAGGGTCTGGAAATGCCGGAGGAGAAGATCGGCCGCGACAGTCATCTGGTTCACCTCTTCGCGTCATGCATCTCAGACGCCGGCGCCGGGGCGCTCGGCGAGGAGCTGAAGCTCCCAGGCCAGGTTGGTGGCACTCGCGCCGCCATGCCAAGCTCTCGAAACCACGGTTCCAGCCGCGGACGCCAGCTTCGCAACCGAAGGCCCGGCGCGACAGCCGGATACGCTCGAACGCCGGGTTCGACCGGCTTGGCGGGGTCGCCGCAACTCCTTACCCCGCGGCCTGCCCGACGAAGCGCGCCAGCAGCCAGGCTGCCGCAGGCCCGGGCGGAGTGTCGGTGCGGTAGATAGCGTCGAACCGGTAGGGCCCGCCCCTGCAATCCGGCAGGTCGAGCTGCACGAGCCGCCCCGCGCCGAGGTCGTCCCGCACCATCGGCAGGGGCATGTTGCCCCAGCCGATACCCTCCAGCAGGAGCAGGTGCTTGGAGGCGAGATCGGCAAGCCGCCAGGAACGGGTGCCGACGACGCCGAGGTCCGGGAGCATGCGGGGCGACCGATCGGTCAGCACCAGTTGGACGTGATCGCGCGCGGCACCCGGCGCGTTCCGGCCGGCCGTCGCAAGCGGATGGCCAGGGGCTGCGACCGGCACCAGATCCACGTGGCCGGCGCCCACGCGTTCGATACCGCCAATCGTCGCATCGGGCGGCCCGCTGACCGCGATCGTGACCACGCGATCGAGCACGAGCTGCGTCACGGCCCCGAGCGCCTCGCTGCGGAGGCGGAGGGCGACGGTCGGGAACTCCGCCTGGAATGCCTTCAGCGCATCCGCGACGCGCGCCGCGGGCAGCATGGCATCCAGGGCGAGGCGGACCTCCGCCTCCAGCCCGCGCCGCAGGCCGTTCACCCGGGCGCGCAGCCCGTCGACGCCTTGCGCGACGGCACGTGCCTCCGCCAGGACGGCGCGGCCGGTTTCGGTGAGCCGGGGCAATCTGCTGCCGCCGCGTTCGAACAGCGAAACCCCGAGCTGCGTTTCGAGAGTGGCGATCGTGTAGCTGACCACCGAGGTCGCCCGGCCGAGCGCGCGCCCGGCGCCGGCGAAGCTGCCCACATCGGCGACCGCAATGAAGACGCGCAGCTGGTCGATGGTGGGTGTGCCGGTGTCCGACATCCTGTGTCCTTCAGGCTCCGTGCCCTCCGTCCGGATGGCCGGCGCCGGCAGGGCCGCTCTCTCGGGCAAGATTGGGGATTCCGAGGGTCGCATGGGCCGCGACGGCGGGGCCAGCCGCCTGGTCAAGGCTGCACGGCCTCGCGCCCGATGCCGTCGCGCGGTGTAAAGCGGTGTGCGCGAAATCGCTTGCGGGAACGTTGCACCCCTGGGATGACGCGGCCTTCGAGCAGGCGGTGACGAACCCGATGCGCATAGTCCCTTCACGGCGTCGCCTGGTCCAGGCGCTGCCCGGCCTCCTCCTGGCAGGGCAGGCATGGCCGCAGGCGGCGCCGGCAAGCCTGCCCGCCAGGGTGAATGGCCTCGGCGAGCGGCTCCTCGCCGCCCAGGACCAGGACGAGGACGCCGTCCTGATCTCCCCCCTCAGCCTGCTCGACGCGGTGGCGCTGCTGGCCCTCGGGGCGCGGGGCGAGGCGCTGCAGCAGATGAACGGCCTCCTCGGGTCCGACAACCGCGCCGCCTATGCCGCGCTGCATGCGCAATTGGGGGGCGCGACGGCGCTGCGCCGGGCGAGCGGCGCCTGGCTGGCGGGCGGGGAGGCGCCGCTGCCGGACTACCGGGCGGCGCTGACGGCGCTCGGCGCCGAGATCCAGTCGGTCGATTTCCGCGATCCAGGCGCGGTCAGGCTGATCAATGCCTGGGTGGCGGC
>NZ_JAAGBB010000128.1 GCF_018129085.1 Plastoroseomonas hellenica | reverse complement strand
TCGCCTAATGCTGGCAGTTCGTTCGGCATCTCTCTGTTTCGAATGGAAAAGCCACCCGCGCAGCGGGAATCGCGGTTCACGCTTTGCTAGAGCTGTCGTCCCTATGACTCATCCATCGGTGGATGGGGATTCCTGGGTGAGAGACAGCAGGCGAGTGGGGCGACCGGCGATGGATGCCAATCCGGTGGATCGGCACATCGCGACACGCCTGCGGGAGCGGCGGTTGCTGCTCGGGTTGTCCCAGGCCGACCTCGCGGCGCTGATCGGGGTCAGCTATCAGCAGTTGCAGAAGTATGAGGCCGGCGAGAACCGCATCGCCGCCTGCCGCCTCTATGAGATCGCCCGCAGCCTGCGCACGCCGGTCGCCTGGTTCTATGATGGGCTGGACCGCTGGGAAGCGCATTGGTCCTCCCACCACCCGCTGGTGCAGGAGCTGGTGCAGAGCTTCGCCGAGATCGGCGACGCGACGCAGCAGCAGGCGGTGATCCAGATGATCCGCGCGCTGACCCCGCGGTAGAGCGCGGACTCGCCGAAAAGTCTGAATCACGCGATCGAACACAATGCTGGAGCAGATGCGTGAGCGCTTGCGAGCGCATCATGCTCTAGTCGGCGACGCTACGCCGCCAGTGCGCGCATCTCGGCGATCAGCGCCGCCTTGCCTTCGAAGCCGATGCCCGGCAGCTCCGGCATGGTGATGTGCCCATCCTCCACCCCGACGCCGTCGGGGAAGCCGCCATAGGGCTGGAACAGGTCGGGGTAGCTCTCATTGCCGCCGAGCCCGAGGCCGGCCGCGATGTTGAGCGACATCTGGTGCCCGCCATGCGGGATGCAGCGGGAAGGCGACCAGCCGAACTGCTCCAGCACATCGACCGTGCGCAGGTATTCGACGAGGCCGTAGGACAGCGCGCAGTCGAATTGCAGCCAGTCGCGGTCCGAGCGCATCGCGCCGTACCGCAGCAGGTTGCGCGCATCCTGGTGGCTGAACAGGTTCTCCCCGGTCGCCATCGGGCCCGGATAGAACTCGGAAAGTGCCGCCTGCAGCGCGTAGTCGAGCGGGTCGCCCGCCTCCTCGTACCAGAACAGCGGATAGTCCCTGAGCATCCGCGCATAGGCGATCGCGGTCACGAGGTCGAAGCGGCCATTGGCATCGACCGCGAGACGCGCCTCTGACCCGATCTCGGCCAGCACCGCCTCGATGCGGCGGCGATCCTCCGCGATGCCGGCGCCGCCGATCTTCATCTTCACGACGGTGTAGCCGCGGTCGAGGTAGCTGCGCATCTCCGCGCGCAGCGCCGCGTCGTCCTTGCCGGGATAGTAGTAGCCGCCGGCCGCGTAGACGAAGACGCGGGGGTTTGCCGTGCGTCCCCGGCGCTCGGCCAGCAGGCGGAACAGCGGCTTGCCCGCGATCTTCGCGACCGCGTCCCAGACCGCCATGTCGATGGTGCCGACCGCGACCGAGCGCTCGCCATGGCCGCCCGGCTTCTCGTTCGCCATCATCGCCGTCCAGATGCGGTGCGGGTCGAGGTTGCCGCCGGCATCGTCGCGCAGGCTCTCCGGCGGCGCCTCCAGGATGCGGTCGCGGAAGCGCTCGCGGATCAGCCCGCCCTGGCCGTAGCGGCCATTCGAGTTGAAGCCGTAGCCGACGACGCGGCGCCCATCGCGCACCACGTCGGTGACGACCGCGACCAGGCTCGTCGTCATCTTCGTGAAGTCGATATAGGCATTGCGGATCGGCGATGCGATCGGCTGGGTGATCTCGCGGACGTCGACGATGCGCATGCTGCCCCCGTGCGGCTGGACGCCCGCGGCGCGGCGGGCCGGCGCCAGCTACGGCTGGACCTTGCCGAAGCGCCAATGCCAAGATCGGTGCGCCTCATGCGCGAACGGCATCGTCGTGGATCTCGACTGGCTCAAGGACTTCCTGGCGCTGGCGGAGCAGCGGAATTTCTCGCGCGCCGCGGAGGCCCGCCACGTCACCCAGCCCGCCTTCAGCCGCCGCATCCGCGCGCTGGAGGACTGGATCGGCGCCGGCCTCTTCCTGCGCGGGCCGCAGGGGGCGGAGCTGACGCCGGCGGGGGCGCATTTCCGGCCGCTGGCCGAGGCGCTGCTGCAGAGCCTCGACCGCGCGCGGCGCGAGACGCAGGCGGCGGGCGAAGCCAGGGCCGCGCCGCTCGCGATCGCGGCGACGCATGCGCTGTCCTTCACCTTCTTCCCCGGCTGGATCCGCGGCCACATGCAGGCCGATGCGACCGGCGCGATCAGCCTGGTCTCGGACAGCATGGCCGCCTGCGAGGCGATGATGCTGGCGGGCGAGGTGCATTTCCTGCTCTGCCATCACCACCCGGACGCGCCGACCCGCCTCGACGCTGATCGCGTGGCGGGGATTCCGGTCGGCGGCGATGTGCTGGTCCCGGTCTCGGCGCCGGAGGCGGCGGGCCGGCCGCGCTGGCCGCTGCCGCCGGCGCCCGGGCAGAAGGTGCGGCTCCTGGCCTATGGCGAGGCCTCCGGCCTCGGCCGCATCCTGGCCGCGCACCGGGCGCGCCGCGGCGACGGCGCGGGGTTCGAGACCGTCTTCACCGCGCATCTGGCGGCGACGCTGCTGACCATGGCGCAGGAAGGGCATGGCGTTGCCTGGCTGCCGCTGACCATGGCGGAGGCGGCGCTGGCGACCGGCCGCCTGGTGCGAGCGGGGCCGGAGAGCGAGGCGGTGCCGGTCGGCATCCGGCTCTACCGCGCGCCGGGCTGCCGCAACCCGGCCGCGGATGCGCTCTGGGACGTGCTCGGCGGGCCGGCGGCGGCGGAGGGGTAGCGGGCGCGCTTGTCCGGCCGAAGCGCGGGGCGTTAGGCTCCGGCGCTGCCGGGGATGCCAGGCCGGCCGCGCGCCCTCCGGGAGGATCGACGATGCCGCGCCTTCACCCCAGCCCATCCCAGCCCCTGCGCGCCGAAGCCGTCACCCCGCGACGGGGCTTGCTCGCGATGATGGCGGGCTGCGCCTGCTGCGCGGCGCTGGGCGGCGGGCTGCTCGGCGCGCGCGATGCC
>NZ_JAAGBB010000127.1 GCF_018129085.1 Plastoroseomonas hellenica | reverse complement strand
GGCCGGCGGCGTCGCCAGCGCCGAGCGCCAGCGCTTCGCCGCGACCCGCGCCGGCGCCGAGCGCGCGGAGGCGGAGGCCACGCTGGAGCGGATGCTGAACCCGCGGCCCGAGGATGTCGCCGTTGCCGAGGCCGAGCTCGCCGCCGCCGAGGCAGCGGTCGTGAAGGCGAGGGCGGATGCCGCGCTGTCGCGGCTGCGATCGCCGATCGCCGGCACCGTGCTGCGCATCATCGCGCGGCTTGGCGAGCGCATCGGCGATGACGGCGTGATGGAGATCGGCGACCTCTCGCGCCTCGACGTCGTCGCCGATGTCTATGAGACCGACCTGCCGCGCATCCGGCTCGGCGCGTCGGCCGAGATCCTGGTCCCGGGCGAGAGCCGGCGCTTCGCGGCAACGGTGCGCGAGATCGGCTGGCAGGTGCGCCGCGCGCCGCAGGCGGCGACCGATCCCGTTGCCGCGGTCGACGCCCGCACCGTCGCGGTCCGCCTCGCCCTCGACGAGCCAGGGCGGCGGGCGCTGGAGCGCCGATCGAACATGCAGGTGCAGGTGGCGATCCGCCCATGAACGAAATCGCGCCTCACAAGCCCCCTCAAACGCCGGCGCCGGCATCCGCCGGCTTGGCTTCGCGCTGCCAGGACGCACCCGGCGCCGCTGATGGTCGCGCGCGGGCCGCATTCGCGGCCTCGGATCGGTCAAGCGACCGATCCGCCGAGTTGCTGCCCTGGGCGCCGGAACGCTGCGGCGAGATGTCCCCGCCCGCCGTGCCGGCGCGTGGCCCGGGCCTCGCGACGCGCATCCTGCTGCCGCTGCGCCTCGCCTGGCGGCAGCTCCGCGCCGAACGGTCGCGGCTGGTCTCCGCGGTCGCCGGCGTCGTCTTCGCCTGCGTGCTGGTCTTCATGCAGCTCGGCTTCCGCGCGGCGCTGTTCGAAAGCGCGTCCTCCGTCATGTCGGCGATGCGGGGCGAGCTGTTCCTGATGCATCCGCTGACCACCGCCTCCTTCCGGCCGGAGCCGCTGCCGCGGGTGCGCGCCTGGCAGACGCTCGCGCTGCCGGAGGTGCGGCAGGCGGTGCCGGTCTATCTGCTCCAGTCCGCCTGGCGCAATCCGGCGACCGGCACCCGCCGCACCGTGCAGCTCATCGGCTTCGACACGGAATCGGGGGCCATGGACCTGCCCGGCCTGAGCCCCCTGATCGAGGCGCTGAAGCAGCCGGACACGCTGGCCTTCGATCGCCGCTCCCGCCCGGAATTCGGCCCGGTGGGGGCGATGTTCGACCGCGACGGGCCCTTCCAGGTGCAGGTCGGCAACCGCGACATGCGCATGGTCGGCCTGGTCGATATCGGCGCGAGCTTCGGCGCCGATGGCAATGTGGTGATGTCGGAGCTGAACTTCCGCCGCATCATCAACCGCGACCCCGCGATGACCGATCTGGTCACCATCCGCCTGCAACCCGGCGCCGACATCCTGGCGACCCAGGCGCGGCTCCGCGCATTGCTGCCGCAGGACGTCGCGGTGCTGACCTATGACGAGCTGGTCGCGCATGAGCGCAACTACTGGGACAATGCGACGCCGATCGGCTTCATCTTCGCTTTCGGCAGCCTGATGGGACTGATCGTCGGCATGGTGATCGTCTACCAGATCCTGTTCTCCGACATCGCCAACCACATCCGCGAATACGCGACCTTGAAGGCGATCGGCTTCTCCAACGGCTATCTCACGCGGGTGGTGCTGGGCGCGGCGACGATCCTCGCGGTGCTCGGCTTCATCCCGGGCCTGCTCGCCTCCTCCTGGCTTTACGGGCTGGTGGGGGAGGCGACCTTCCTGCCGCTCCGCATGGAGCTGGAGCGCGGGCTGACGGTCTTCGGCTTCATCTTCGGCATGTGCGCCATCGCGGGCGTGCTGGCGGTGCGCAAGCTGCGCGACGCCGATCCGGCGGACATGTTCTGATGCACACGATCACCGAGCCCCCCGTCGCGCTGCGCGACATCACCTATGCCTTCGGCGAGGGCGAGCTGCGCCGACCGGTGCTGCGCCAGGTGGCGCTGGAGGTGGCGCCGGGCGAGATCGTGCTGCTGACCGGCCCGTCCGGCAGCGGCAAGACCACGCTGCTCACCCTGATCGGCGCGCTGCGCGCGATGCAGGAAGGCTCCGCCCGGGTGCTTGGCCATGAGCTCGCCGGCGCCAGCGAGACGGCGCGCGTGGCACTCCGCCAGCGCATCGGCTTCATCTTCCAGAACCACAACCTGCTCGGCTTCCTGACCGCGCGGCAGAACGTGGCCATGGCGCTCGAGATGCAAGGCGGCCTGACGGAGCGGGAGCGGTTACAGCGCGCCGATGCGCTGCTGGATTCGGTCGGCCTCGCCGAGCACACCGAGAAGCTGCCGGCGCATCTCTCCGGCGGCCAGCGCCAGCGGGTCGCGGTGGCCCGCGCGCTCGCCGCCGATCCCGGCCTGGTGCTGGCGGATGAACCGACCGCGGCGCTCGACAAGCAGTCGGGGCAGGAAGTGGTGCATCTGCTGCGCGACCTCGCGAAGAAGCGCGGCGCGCCGATCCTGCTGGTGACGCACGACCCCCGCATCCTCGACATCGCCGACCGCATCATCAGCATGGAGGATGGCCGCATCGTCCCGGCGGGCGGCTGACGCATCCTGGCTCGAGGCCCGGCGCTCAGCCGGGGGCGTCGAGGACGTCGATCACCAGCCGGCCGTCCGACAGGCGGAAGTGCCGGATGCCGGCGCCGGGCGCGGTTTCGATCCAGACCGCGGCGCCGCCGTCATCGGCGAGGATCGCCCGCACGTTGCGCGGCGGCGCGAGCCTGTCGATTGGCGGCGCGCAGCCCGGGCCCGAGAAGCGGAGCTGGATGCCGTTCCCGCCCTCCCGCACCGCATAGTCGGCGGCGATGCGCCAGGCGAAGACGATGCGCCCGAAGCCCGCATGGTTGCCGGTGCGGGTCGTGACCTGCGCCGGGGCGCAGCGCCCGGGCACCTGGTCCCGGACCGCCGCGCGCGGCAGCGGCACCCGCTGCGCGGCGGCGATCTGCACCCCCGGCATCCGGCGCGCCGGGGCGGTGGCGGCCGGCGGACCGGTC
>NZ_JAAGBB010000126.1 GCF_018129085.1 Plastoroseomonas hellenica | reverse complement strand
CATGCCGGTCGAGGCCATGGTCCAGATCGGCGCCAGGTCCTTCCTGCGCTACATGATCCAGCCCGTCCTCGACAGCTTCCACCGCGCCTTCCGAGAACAGTAGCTGAGACGCTACCGGCAGCCGGCCCGCCGTCGCACTCTGCCTTCGGGAACTGAAGCCGATGCCAGCAAGAGCATATCCTCAGGCCGAGGCTGCGACGCCGCCGCTCCCGCCCAGTCACGCGATGACCGGGCGAATCCCGCTTAGAAGCGTCATTCAGGCGCTCGATCTGCAGTGCGGCCACGCCCACGCCGGAGGGCTTACGGATGGGAGCGGAATTCGTAATGCGACGCGTCGCGCAGCAGATGGAAAACGCGCAGCAGGCCGCGGCTGGTCCCGCCGGCCCCGGCTTTCCCCGGGCGCGAGCTCACAGTTGTCGCGCATGGTTCGTGAGACTCAAATCTGCTGGACGAAGGATGGACGACGCTTGGTTCCGGCTCACTTTCTGTATCCGGCTGCGCATCGGATGGTCGATGCGAAGCACCCAATTCCGAACATGCCCGCTGGTGGATGAGCATTGGAACCGGTTCGCGAAGGCGTGGTGAGCGCGAAGGCGGAGGAGCGGCGAATTCCCCTGCTGCCCATCCTGCTCATCTCCGTCCTGCTGATCTACAGCCGGAGGCCGGACGCCTTCCTGAATGCCCAGTTTTGGGCGGAGGATGGGCTCTGCTGGTATCGCGAAGCCCACGCGATGCGCTGGTTCGAGTCACTCATCAAAACGCAGAACGGCTATTACCAGACCACCGCCCGGACGGTCGGCCTGCTTGCCCAGGCCGTGGAGCTGCGGCACGCGCCGCTGTTCTTCAATGTGATCGGCCTCTTCTTCCAGACACTGCCGGTCCTCATCCTTTGCAGCGCGCGCGGGCGGGAGATCATCCCGAGCCGCGCCGGGCGGTTGTTGGCCAGCTTCCTCTATCTCGCCCTGCCGGGCTCCGCCGAGGTGCACGTCAATGTCACCAACATCCAGTGGCACTTGGCGCTCTCGGCACTGATTCTGCTGATGCTGCCGGAAGGCGAGGGCTGGCGGCGCTGGGCCGATCTTGGTCTCGTCATCCTGTCGGGATTGAGCGGGCCCTTCGCGGTGATGCTGCTGCCGATTGCGCTGGTGGCATTCTGGCTGCGCCGGACGCGACACTCCGCGGCCTTGGCTGGGGTGCTGGCAGTCTGCTGCGCGGTGCAAGGGCTAGCGATGTTTGACAGCATGGCAGCAGATCGTGCGCCAGCGCCACGGGGCGCGTCACTGCTCTGGTTTGCGCGCATCATCTGCACTCAGGTGCTCGCCCAGGCGGTCGCGGGCACAGCGACAGATCTGCTGCAGTGGGCAGGGACCCCGCCGCCCGCGATGATGGCTCTGCCGGCGATGCTGCTGGCGGCGGCATTGACCGTCCTGGCGCTGTTGCGCGGACCAGTGCCGTTGAAGCTGTTGATCATCTTCGCTGCCCTGGTGCTGGCGGCGTCGCTCGCTTCGCCGCAGATCTCGATGGACAGGGAGCAATGGCCGGCTTTGGCACTCGGGCCGGACGGCTCGCGTTACGCGTTCTTTCCACTGATCGCCTGGATCGCGGTCATCGGCTGGCTCGCCGTTGGGCCGGTGACTGTTCCACTGCGGGTCGTGGGCCTTGCCCTCATGGCGGCGCTGGTGATGGTCGCGATTCCGCGGAGCTGGGCGTTACCGCCATTCGAGGATTTCGGGTTCGCGCGCCATGCGGAGGCGTTCACTGCCGCAGCACCAGGAACCGCAGTCCAGATACCAATCAATCCGGCGGGATGGGTGATGGTGCTGCTTCGCCAATAGATCGGCCTCGCTTCGCGTTGCTCTCTTCAGCGCGGAGCGCCGCGCGCTCGGCGTGCTGGCGGCGGCGGCCAGCCTCACCTAGATGGCTGATCCCAGGGTTTGATGGTGCAGGCTTTTCCCAAGCATGGAAGGACGCGCTATGGGCCAGGTTCTCCACGGCTGCGCCCGCACGACTGAGGCGGTCCGTTGCGCGATCCAGCATAGCCAAGAGAGCCTGAGGGCTCTGGTCCGCCGCCATGGCGTGAACCCGAAGACCAGCGCCAAGTGGCGGGCGCGAGCAGATGTCGCCGATCGGCGCACCGGCCCCGCCGAGCCGCGCTCCACCACCCTCTCAGTCGAGGAGGAAGCGATCGTCGTCGCCTTCCGCTGCCACACCTGCTGCCACTGGACGACTGCCTCTACGCCCTGCAGCCCACCATCCCGCACCTGACGCGCTCAGCTCTGCATCGCTGCCTCAAGCGCCACGGCATCTCGCGTCTCCCCGAGACCGATGGCGACAAGCCCGCCCGCAAGCGCTTCAAGGCCTACACGATCGGGTTCTTTCACATCGACCTCGCCGAGGTGAGGACCGAGCAGGGCATGCTCCACCTCTTCGTGGCCATCGATCGAACCTCAGAGTTAGCCTCGTTGCCGATCTGTCTCATTCTGTGGAGATCTGACCTTCAATCACGCCCGCCGCACGGTCCTCATTCGACCGGAGGAGGCGGACACCACTGTCGTCCGTCTGATTGCCAATCCTGCCCGAGATTGCATGAGGGGTCTTCGTGTCGGGTTCACCCGCTGTTGTTTTGCTCACCATCCTGGCGCACGCCGATGTGCTCCTTCTGACGACGCCGGGGCCTAACCTGGTCGTAGCGCTGCGTGTGAGTCTTTCCGGCTCATTCAGAGCCACCTTGGCGGCGGCCCTGGGGATCGGCTGCGGCGCAGGGCTGGCCTCGGTCGGTGCTCTTTTGGCCGCAACGGCGCTAAGCTGCGGTGCTGCCAGCGCTCAACCTTCCCAATGGGGAGCCTGGCCGGAGCTCGCGATCGGCTCCGCCTTCATGGTTTGCGCCCTCAAGGCGATCTGGCCGCTCTACTTTGCCGCTGCCTGAACGGCATCGAATTGCCGCTCTGATCTCCCGCCTGGCCGTCGGCGGCCTTTGTGGAGTGGCGGGGGCGGTCGCTTCCTGCGGCCGACGGTGGCTCCAGCGGTGTCCCATCGCGATGAATGCGATCTCTGGGTTGCGTGCCGCGAACAGCTTGCCGCCCAACGGAAGAGCCTGCTCAATGGCAATTGTTGAGCAGCATTTTCAGAGGCGCGCCGCTGCCCCGGCGCTGGCGGTCTGACCGCGCGGCTCTACGGTCCGGCCCGGCCCCATCAGCGCGAAGGGCGCCCAGAAGGCGGGGTGCGATCCGCCGCGCAGGCGGTAGATCCCGAGTTGCGCCTTCTGCAGCGCCT
>NZ_JAAGBB010000125.1 GCF_018129085.1 Plastoroseomonas hellenica | reverse complement strand
CGCTGCCCCTGCCGCCGACCCCGACGCCGCCGCCGCCCGAGCCGGCGCGCACGCCGGGCACCGCCTCCACGCCGCCGGTCGCGCGGCCGCAGGAGCGGACGTCGAGTGTGCTGAACACGCTCGACCGGCTGCGCACCACCCAGCAGCAGCGCGAGGCGCCGACCGCGCGCCCGAACCCACGCGCCGCGCCGCAGACCGGCGGCGGCACCGCGACCGGCCAGTCCAACCTCACCGCCGGCGAGATCCGCGGCATCGCCGATCAGATCGGCGAATGCTGGAATGTGGATGCGGGTGCGCCCGATCTCGCGAGCATCGTGGTCGAGCTCCGCATCACCGGCCTCGATGCCCAGGGCAATATCCGCACCGTCGGACCCGGCGATCGCGGCGTGCCGACCGAACCCCGGGCGCGTGCCGTCTACGAAGCGGCGCGGCGCGCCATGCTGAGCCCGCGCTGCAATCCCCTGCGCGTCCCGCCGGACAAGCTGGGCGCGCTGCGCGATTCCGTGTTCCGCTTCAACCCGAGAGGGCTGGTGGCGCGATGAGCAGCGCCAAGGCTGAGACCTCCATCTTCCGCTTCAATTTGAAAGGGCTCGTATCGCTATGAACCCGAACGTCACTGCCGTGTCCCGTCGCACCCTGCTGCTTGGCGCCGGTGCCGGCCTCGTCGCACCCGGCATCATGGCCGTGCCGCTGCCGGCCGCAGCCCAGCAGCAGCCCCAGGGGCGCGGTGCGGTGATCGACATCACCCGGGCCCGCACCGATCCGATTCCGATCGCGATCCCGGATTTCGCCGGCGATCGCTTTGGCCGCGACATCGCGCGCGTGGTGCAGGCCAATCTGCGCAATTCCGGCCTGTTCCGCCCGGTCGAGCGCCAGGCCTTCATCCAGACGCCGGAAGCCGCAGCGCAGACGCCGCGCTTCCAGGATTGGCGCGTCATCGGTGCCCAGGCGCTGACCACCGGGCGCGTCGAGCAGCGGGGCGATCAGGTGCGGGTCGAGTTCCGCCTCTGGGACGTGAACCCGGAAGCGCAGCTCCAGGGCACCGCCTTCACCGCGCCATCGGCCAATTGGCGCCGCATCGCCCACCTGATCAGCGACGTGATCTATGAGCGGCTGCTGGGCGAGAAGGGCTATTTCGACACCCGCGTCGTCTACATCGCGGAAAGCGGGGCGCGCGACCGCCGCGTCCGGCGCCTGGCCATCATGGACCAGGACGGGGAGAACAACCGCTTCCTGACCAGTGGCCAGTACGCCGCACTGACGCCCCGTTTCCACCCGAGCGCCGACCGCATCGCCTTCATGTCCTACCAGCAGCAGGGCGAGCCGCGCGTCTACCTGTTCGACCTCGGCTCCGGCCGGCAGGAGGCGCTGGGCAATTTCCCGGGCATGACGCTCTCGCCCCGCTTCTCGCCGGACGGGCGCAG
Organism: Plastoroseomonas hellenica; assembly: GCF_018129085.1. Lineage (GTDB taxonomy): Bacteria > Pseudomonadota > Alphaproteobacteria > Acetobacterales > Acetobacteraceae > Plastoroseomonas > Plastoroseomonas hellenica. Next base: position 1,888 of record NZ_JAAGBB010000125.1, on the reverse strand, counting down.
CGTGGTGCTGTCCTCGACGCGGGGTGGCGACGCCAATATCTACGTCGTCGACCTCGGCTCGCGCCGGGAGCGGCAGCTCACCTCGGGCGGCGGCCTCGATGTCTCGCCCTGCTTCTCCCCCGACGGCGCGCAGATCGTCTTCAACTCGGACCGCGGCGGCGACCAGCAACTCTACGTGATGGACGCCGGTGGCGGCGGGGCGCGCCGCATTTCCTTCGGGCGCGGCCGCTACGCGACCCCGGTCTGGTCGCCGCGCGGCGACCTGATCGCCTTCACCCGCATCTCGGGCGGGCAGTTCTCGATCGGGGTGATGCGCCCTGACGGCTCGGGCGAGCGCATCCTGTCCGAGGGCTGGGGCATGGAAGGTCCGACTTTCGCGCCGAATGGCCGCGTCCTGATGTTCTACCGGGAAACCCCGGCCCGCGACTCGCGCGGCAGCGGCTATTCCTCCCGCCTGGTCTCGATCGATATCGCAGGCTTCAACGAACGCCCGATCCAGACGCCGACCGATGCCTCGGACCCGGCCTGGTCGCCGTTGCTCGCCTGAGGGAAGGAATCGCTCCACCTGGCGGGCAACACCTGCGGGAAACATCTTGCGCAAGCGCAACCGGTGGGGGATATCGCCCTTTGCATCCAGGGCATGCCAAATTCCCCCTGCCCCCCCATGGAAAGGACATCGCTGATGACCACCAAGCCGCTCCTCGGCGCCCTCGCGGCGCTTGCACTGCTCGCCGCCTGCTCGAACACCGACGAGAACCAGGCTGCGACCGGTGGCGGCGGCAGCACCATCCGCCCGGGCAGCCAGGAGGACCTGGTGGCCAATGTCGGCGACCGCGTGTTCTTCGCGACCGATCGCAGCACCATCGCTGCCGATCAGCGCCCGGTCCTGCAGCGCCAGGCGGAATGGATGCAGCGCAATTCCTCGGTGACCGTGCAGATCGAGGGCCATGCCGACGAGCGCGGCACCCGTGAATACAACCTGGCGCTCGGCCAGCGTCGCGCCAATGCGGCGCGCGACACGCTGGTCGCGGGCGGCGTCGCCGGTGCGCGCGTCTCCACCATCAGCTACGGCAAGGATCGCCCGGCGGCGCTCGGTTCGGACGAGAGCGCCTGGGCGCAGAACCGCCGCGCCGTCACGGTAGTGCGCTGATCGGCGGGCCCGGCCTTCATGGCCGGGCCGCGGGTTTCGGAAGGGCGGTTGCCACCCGGCGGCCGCCCTTCGCTTTTTTCCGGTATCGGGGGTTGCGTCGCCCCGGTGCCCGCTTCCCCTTGGCGCGGCGTTGTGTCCCCCGGCATCAGCACCCATGCAGGCGAATCCGCCTGGACGGGCTATGCTGGGGCGCGACGCATGGATCGCGTTTTGGTTCAGGACATGGAGGCCGGAGCCTTGCCCCACCCCACTCGTATCCTCGCCGTGGCGCTGCTCGGCTGCGCGCTGCTGGCGCCCACGGCCGCCCGCGCCCAGATGGACAGCCGTGAGGGCATCGCGCTGCAGAACCAGTTGCTGGAGCTGCGGCGGGACCTCGACCAGCTCCGCCGCGGCGGTTCCTCGCTCGGTGCCCCCGTCGCGCCGCCGCCGCGCGGGGCGCCTGCCGGCAGCGGGGAGCTGGTCGGCGCGCTCGTCGGCCGCGTCGGCGAGCTGGAGGAGGAGGTGCGCCGCCTGCGCGGCCGCGCCCAGGAAGCGGAATTCCGCAACCAGCAACTGACGCAGGATATCGAGAAGCTGCGCGGCGACCTGGAATTCCGGCTCGATGCGCTGGAGGGCGGGCGGGGCGGCGCACGGCCGCAGCAGCGGGGCGATGCCCGGCCGCAGCCGCCGCAGCCGCCGGCGGGAAGCCAGAATCTGGGCCAGCAGCCGGCCCAGCCGCAGCCGGCCGCCGCCAGCGCG
>NZ_JAAGBB010000124.1 GCF_018129085.1 Plastoroseomonas hellenica | reverse complement strand
CCCGCGCCGGTCGCTCCCGCCGCGCGATCGGCGCCCATCTCGCCGCCAAGGGCGTCGATGCCGACACGGCCGAGGCCGCGCTGCCCGAGGACCCCGAGGCCGAGCTCGACGCCGCGCTGGCGCAATGCCGCCGCCGCCGCGTCGGCCCCTTCGCCCGCGCGCCGGAAGACGCCGCCATGCGCCTCAAGGCGCTCGCGGCGCTGGCCCGCGGCGGATTCCCGCACGCGATCGCCAAACGCGCCCTCGACATGGACGCGGAGGAAGCGGAGGCGCGGCTGATCGCCCGGCGCCAGGCGTGAGCGGCGCCTCCGGCCGCCCCAGCGGCATCATCTTCACCCGCACCGGCATCCTGCGCGGCGCCCGCCAGGCCCTGCCGCTGGTCATCGGCACCGTGCCCTTCGGCCTGGTGGTCGGCGTCATCTCCGATGCCCGCGGGCTCAGCCTCGCCGAGACCCTGCTGATGTGCGCCCTGGTCTTCGCCGGCTCCGCCCAGCTCCTGGCCCTCGACCTCTGGGCCGATCCGGCGCCGGTGCTCGGTGCGGCGATCGCGGCCTTCGCGGTCAATATCCGCATGGCCCCGATGGGCGCGGCGCTGGCCCCCTGGCTCGACCGGCTGCGCGGCTGGCGGCTCTGGGGCACGCTCGCGACGCTGGTCGACCACTCCTACGCGCTGGCGGTCGCCGATCAGCAGCGCGGCGGCCGCGACGCAGGCTACCTCCTCGGCGTCGGCGCCTGCCTCTGGCTCTTCTGGATGGTCTCCGTCGGCATCGGCTATGTGATGGGCACCATGGTGCGGCTCGCGCCCGGCCATCCCCTCTATTTCACCGCGACCGCCACCTTCTGCGCGATCCTGGTGCCGCTCTGGAAAGGCGTCCGCCGCGACCTGCTGCCCTGGCTCGCCGCCGGCGCCGTCGCGCTGCTGCTCTGGCGGCTGGGTGCCGGTCCGCCCTGGCCGCTGATCGCCGGCGCGCTCGCCGGCGCCACCCTCGGCGCCGCGCTGGACGAACGTCGCGCGAAGGGCGCGCTCCGATGATCCGCCCCGACGTCCTCGCCGCCATCCTCGCCATGGCGATCGTCACCTATGCCTGCCGCGCCGGCGGCTACGCCATCCTCCGCGCCGTCCGCGCCCCGCGCTTCGTGGAACGCATGCTGCAACACCTGCCGGGGCCCCTCTTCTGCGCCTATGTGGCCCCCTCCCTCGCGCAATGGGGCGCCTTCGGCTGGATCGCCGCCATCGCCGTGATGGCCGCCCAATACGCCACCGGCAACCTCGCCGCCGCCATCCTCGCTGGCGCGCTGGCGATGGCAGGGCTGCAGATGCTGGGGTGAGGGCGGTCCTTTACCCCGCCGCCGCGCTTGCGGGCGCCGGGGCGGGGGCGGGGGCGGGGGCGGCGAGCGGGTACATGAGGATGCCGTTGGCGCCGAAGCTGCGTTCGATACGGCGGTTGAGCTCGCGCTGCACGGGCCAGCGCTGGGTCGGGTCGGTCTTCACGCGGCAGCGCAGCGTGAGGCCGCCTTCGGCCAGCTTATCGACACCCATGATGTCCATGTCGTCGCGGATAGCGGTGCGCCAGCGGCCCTCGCCGCGCATTTCGGTGACGATGTCCTTCAGCACCGTGGTGACGCTGTCGAGGTCCTGGCCATAGGCGAGCGCGATGTCGAGCACGGCGAAGGCGAAGTCGCGGGTGTTGTTGGTGACGGTGGTCACCGCGCTGAAGGGGATGATGTGCACGGCGCCGTCGAGGGCGCGGAGCTTGATGGAGCGGATGGAGAGCTGCTCGACGACGCCGGTGAGGCCCCCCAACTGCACCACGTCGCCGACCGCGACCGCATCTTCGAACAGCAGGAAGATGCCGGTGATGACGTCCTGTACCAGCTTCTGGCTGCCGAAGCCGATGGCGAGGCCGATGACGCCGGCGCCGGCCAGCAGGGGGGCGACGTTGACGCCGATCTCGGACAGCGCGTTCAGCGCGACGAAGACCAGGATGAAGACGAGGAGCGCGGTGCGCAGCATCGGCAACAGCGTGCGCACCCGGGCGGAGCGGGCCGCCTGTGCGTCGCGCGCCAGGCGCTGCAGGTGGCGGGCGATCGCGGCGTTCACCACTTCCCAGACCAGGACCGCGAGGAAGACGGTGAAGCCGATCGAGACAAGGGAGCTGACCAGGCGGTTGCCGAGCTGGCCCTGCGCGAACCAGGAGAAGGAATCGAGGCCCCAGGCTTCCAGCAGCAGCAGGCCGGCCAGGATCGTGACGATCGCGGTGACAATGCCTTTCAGCGCCGGCAAATAGCGGTTGGCGCGGGCTTCGAGGCCGGGATAGCGGCCGGCGAGGTCGGGGCCGACGCGGAAGCCGCGCTGGATCGCGCGCCGCGCCACCACGTCGATCAGCTTGGCCGCGACCAGGATGACGACTGTCAGCAGAGAGACGCGGGTCAGGCGTTCGAAGCCTTCGCGGACCTGCAGCGCCCAGACGCCCCAGGCGGCGAGCAGCCAGAGGATCGCCAGGATGTGCCAGACCTCGGCCAGCCGGTCCCGCGCGGAGCGGGCGAAGCGCCGTCCCGCGGCTGGGCGTTGGGTCTCCGGCAGTTCCGGTGCGCGCAGGACGTCGGCGATGGCCTGGCGGTTCTGCAGGATGACGATGATCAGGAAGAGGGTGACCACCAGCAGGCAGACGCGGGTGATGAAGTCGTAGGCGGACCAGGGCAGGCCGAACAGCAGCCCGGCTTCGGCCATCGCGTAGCCGAAGACGATGACGAGGGTGATGCGGCGCAGCCAGACGGTGATGTAGGCCGCGGTCTCGTCGGCGACCGGCAGCAGCCGGAGCGGCGCCGAGGCCGGGGAGAGCAGCATGCGGGAGGACGCCATCACCGCGCGGGAGACCATGTAGGCGTTGTTCACCGTGAGGATGACGAGCTGCGTCGTCGGCAGCGGGTTCACGGCGCTGATCAGCCCGTAGGAGACGATGGCGAAGGCGCCGACCGGCACCAGGTCGAGGCCGAGGCGGGCGATGACCAGAGGGATGCGCCGCAGCCAGCGCCAGTTCCCGCCGGAGACCGGCGCCATGGCGTCGAGCGCGTCGCGCGGCCGCCTGAGTGCCCGATGCGCCAGCCATTCGGCGAGCAGGCCGAGGCCGAAGATCAGCACCAGCTTCCAGCCGGCATCGAGCACCCGGCGCTGGGTGACGGGATCGCGCGCAACGGCCGACGCCCAGCGCGCCATGGCGGGGATGTCGGTCAGTGCCTGCACCGCGGCGACGAGCTGGTCCGACAGCGCGGAGAGCCGCTGCGAGGCCCCCATCAGGAGCTGGGCGCCGAGGGTGTTGGGCGCCAGCAGGTCGTTGGCCGGGGAAGGCGGCGCGGGCGGGAGGGCCGCGGCGGGCGCAGGCGCCGGGGCGGCGGGCTCGGCGGCT
>NZ_JAAGBB010000123.1 GCF_018129085.1 Plastoroseomonas hellenica | reverse complement strand
CGAGGCCGGGTTCAGCGGCGCCATCGCCACCGTCTGGGGCCGCGGCTATGTGCTCCGCGAGACCGCCGAGGCGCCGGCCACCGCGCCGCGCACCATCGTCGCCACCGCGCCGGACGTCGCCCGCGCCGCCTGACGCGCACGCCTGCAGGGGGATACAGGGGAGAGCCCGCCCGGATCACTTCCGGGCGGGCTTTTGCTGTCCGGCGCGCCGCCGGCTGGAGACGTGAAGGCGGTGGGTGACCAGCGCTGCGCAACCGACTGGAGCAGCGCGAGGAAGCCCGCGGCGAAGAGCGGGAGCCGGGGCGAGTCGGCGGCGATGATGGCGGATCAAGGATCGTTCGCGACATCCGGATCGGTCGCGGTTGAGCCGCCGGTGAGAAGGTGGAGGTCTCCGCTGGCGCCGGGGGCCAGCCGCGTCCGCTCGCCTGCCTCGCCACCACCTGCGGAGGCACCGCCCGGCCAACCCGCCAGCGCCAGCAATTCGGCCGTCAGTATTTCATCCCCTACGGGCTTCATGACAATCCGACAGGAAGCGAACCGTGCCGGTAGATCATGAATGTAGTAGCCGCTGAAGAACGCGAACGGCACGCCCTGAGCCATCAGTTCGTCGGCGAACGGGAGGGACATTTCCCCATGCCGGAGGGTGATCTCAAGAAGCACCGCGTCCGGCTTCGCGCGCAGCCGCGCACGGGCTTCTGCGACGGTGTTGGCGGGCGGCAGGGTCAGATACCCCAACTGCCGCATGAGTCTGAGCGTGGTGCCCGCGATGAGCGGATCGCTTTCCACCAGCAGGATGCGAGGCGGCCCCATAATCCCACTCTCGGCCATCATGGCCCCCTTGTGCCCGGTTCATCTTACACGTGAGCTGCGCTCCGCGTCCCAATGATGCTGCCGATCGCGCGCTAATCTCCGCCTCTGCGGCGTGCGCCGCCGACCGGCGCGGAGACGGGCCCGCCGGCTGCCCCGAGGCCGGGACGATTCGTTTGGATCAGCCGGCCGCGTCCATCGCTTGGCCGATGTTCTCGCGGCCGACCAGCACCTGGGCGGTCACCCGATCCCGGCTCCGGTAGTGCGGCGGCAGCGAGTTGCCGGCGGCATAGAGAATTTCTGTTCCGAGTTCCATCAAGAAGAGCGATCGCATCGCGTGAATCGCCCCTCATCCGAACCAAGCAAGCACAAGAGGAAATGTCCATGATCGCGCGTCGTACCCTGCTGAGCGTCGCGGGGCTTGCCCCCCTGTCGCCGCCAACCCTGGCGCAGACGAACTGGCCGGACCGGCCAATCCGCCTCGTCGTTCCCTATGCAGCCGGAGGCCCGACCGACGCGGTGGCGCGCATCCTGGCCGACCGCCTCTCCATGACTCTGTCGGAGCGCGCCGTCGTCGAGAACCGCGCCGGGGGCGGCGCTCTCCCAGGCACCGAAGCCGTCGCGCGCGCGCCCAGGGATGGCAGCGCGCTCCTCTTCACGACGGTCGTCCATGCCGTGCACCGCGCGCTCCACGGCGGGCGCCTCACCTTCGATCCCCAGGCCGATTTCGCGCCCGTCGCCCTCATCGGCGTCGTGCCCCAAGTCATCCTGGTGCCGCCCGACAGCCCCGTGCGGGACATGCGCGGCCTCATCGACTTCCTGCGCGCAGCCCCCCGCGCCTATGGTAGCAGCGGCGTCGGCGGATCCTCCCATCTTGGCGTCGAGTTGCTGAAGTCGATGACCGGCACCCAGGCCGAGCACATCCCCTATCGCGGCACCGCCCCGGCGGTGGCCGACCTTCTTGCTGGCCGCATCGCGCTGGTGATGGACAGCGTCGCCACCGGCGCTGCCCAAGTGCGCGCCGGTGCGTTGCGCGGCATCGCCACCACCGGCGTCCGCCGCTCGGAAGCCCTGCCCGATCTTCCCACCGTCGCCGAGATCCTGCCCGGCTTCGAGGCCACCACATGGAACGCCGTCCTCGTCCCTGCCGGAACCCCAGCGCCTATGGTCGAGGCCATGTCAGCCGCCATCTGGAGGGCTGTCGGCGACGGGCCGACGCTGACGCGCCTATCCGAACTCGGCGTCCAGGTTCCGGCGCCGGATGACCGGAATCCTGCGGCAGCGGGGCGCTTCATGGCTTCGGAGACGGCGAAGTGGGAGCGACTGATCCGCGAAGCGCGGATCACCGTGGAATAGCCGATCCAGGGCAGGCTCTGCCCTCTCCGCCAGCTCCAGGAAGCGATCGCGCAGACCGGCGCTGCGATCCGCGCCGCGCGCGCAGCAGCGGCTCCGCGGCTAAAGAGCCAGTGTCACGGGCTGGCAGAAGGTGACGGACGCGGAGTACGCTGGCGCGCTATCCGATCTGTTGTCCCTCAGCCAGTCCTGAGCCACGCGGAAGGAAAACCGCCATGCGCATTGGCGTGCCAAAGGAAGTCAAGATCCACGAGTACCGCGTTGGGCTCGTGCCAGGATCTGTTCGGGAGCTTGTCCTGCACGGCCACGAGTTGCTGGTCGAGACCGGCGCCGGCGCGGCGATCGGTTTCCCTGACGAGGCCTATGCCGCCGCAGGTGCGCGCATCGCCGCGGATGCCGCATCAGTCTTCGCTGAAGCCGAGCTTGTCGTGAAGGTCAAGGAGCCGCAGCGCGATGAATGGGCGCGACTCAGGCCGGGGCAGGTTCTTTTCACATACCTTCATCTCGCCCCGGACCCCGAGCAGACCAAGGGGCTGATGGAATCCGGCGTGACCGCCATCGCCTACGAGACGGTGACGAACGCCCAAGGCGGGTTGCCGCTGCTAGCGCCTATGAGCGAGGTCGCGGGCCGCATGGCTGTACAGGTCGGCGCCCGCTGCCTCGAGAAGGAGGTCGGTGGCGCCGGCATCCTGCTCTCGGGTGTACCGGGTGTGCCCTCGGGGCGTGTGGCCATTATCGGTGGCGGGGTGGTGGGATCGAACGCGGCGCGCATCGCGCACGGCATGCGCGCGCAAGTCACGGTGCTCGACCGCAATCCGCGCGCGCTTGAGGCGCTCGACGTTGAGTTCAATGGCATGGTGGACACGCTCTTTGCGACGCGCGACGCGGTGGAACGAGCAGTGCTGGAGGCCGACCTCGTCATTGGCGCCGTGCTGGTGCCCGGTGCGGCAGCGCCGAAGCTGGTGACGCGGGCGACGGTCGCGCGCATGCGCCCAGGCAGCGTCCTGGTCGATGTCGCGATCGACCAGGGTGGCTGCTTTGAGACATCGCGTCCTACCACGCACGCGGACCCGACTTACGTCGTGGACGGCGTGGTGCACTACTGCGTCACCAACATGCCGGGTGCAGTCGCGCGCACTTCGGCGGTTGCGCTCAACAATGCGACGCTGCCATTTACGGTCGACATCGCCGAAAAGGGTTGGCAGCGCGCAGCGGTGGAGAACCCGCACCTCGCCGCAGGCGTCAATGTGCATGCCGGAGCGGTGACGCATCCCGCCGTCGCACGGGCACTGGGCCTGCCGCTTGCTGCGTTGCCATGATGATTACCGGGTTGCGGCATTTCACGGTGCGGACCGAGCGCCTGATCCGCGTGGTTCGGATTGCGCAGGCGAGTTGCGCGGACGGCGCCGCGGAGCGAGCAGATGAGGTCGTGCCGCCCTCCTAAGCGCTGCGAACCCGGGAGAGGAAGACGCCGACTTCGTCCTGGAGAGACGCCGCCTGGTTCGCCAGCGCTGAGGCGGCTCCCAACATCTCAGTGGCCGCGCTGCCGGTTTCGTCGGATGCTTGCGTGAC
>NZ_JAAGBB010000122.1 GCF_018129085.1 Plastoroseomonas hellenica | reverse complement strand
GACGCCGGGCAGCGCCGCGATCGGCGCGGGCGGGCCTTCCGGCGCGGCACGGCCGGCCTGCAGCAGCATGGCGCCGCCGATCGCGGCCAGCGCGACGAGGCCGAGCGTGATCTTGCCGCGGCGGGTCATGGGGCGGGCTCCAGCAGGCGAGTGAGTGCCGCGGCGATCCCGCGCCGGTCCTCGGCAGGCAGGGCGCGCAGCCGGAAGATCCGCCACATCAGGGCGCCATCGGCCGCCGCCATGATCGCGGCGCCATGGCCGGGCGGCAGCCCGTCCTGCGCCACGCCCTGCAGGATGTCGGCGTAGATCGCTCGCACGGGGTCGAGCAGCGCCGGGTCGTGGTGGAAGGCGGCGAGGTAGACGGCGGCGGCGCGCCCGTCCCGCTCGTCATAGGCGCAGGCCTCGTCGTCGCCGAAGGCCCAGGCGATGGTCGCGCGCGAGATGCGCCCGGGCCCTTCCGGCTGGGCGGCGACGCCGGCTTCGAATTCGGAGCGGAAATACTCGGCCAGGCGCTTCAGCGCGGCGATCAGCAGCGCCTCCTTGGAGGCGAAGTGGTAGAGCAGCCCGCCCTTGGAGACGCCCGCGAGCTTCGCCGCCGCCTCCAGCGTCAGGCCGGAGACCCCCTTGTCATGCACCAGCGCCTCCGCCGCATCGAGGATGCGGGTGCGGGCGTCGAGCGGCTTCTCGGGCGGGACACTGTCCATGCCGGGTAGCTATACCGTCTGGACGGTATAGCAAGGCCTGTTACGTATCGAAATACGAGCGTGATGACTTGAGGCCGATCGGCCGAAAAGTCTGAATCACGCGATCAAACAAAGGGTTCGCGCCGATTCGTTCGCGGTCAGCGGGCGGATTTCGGCCAGCGGCGATGGAACCACAGCCAATCCCCGGGCCGCGCCCGGATCCAGGCCTCGATCCGAGCATTGATCGCGCCGGTCAGCGCGGCGAGGTCCGCGGCGCGGTCGCCGCTGTCGGGCAGCATCAGCGGCGGCTCGGCGGTGACGCGGAAGCGGGCGGGGCCGAGCCGTTCCACCCGGCCCGGGACCACCGGGCAACGAAACCGCAGCGCGAGCGCGGCCGGCGCGGCCGGCGTCATCGCCAGATGGCCGAAGAAGGGCGCCGCGATGCCGTCATTCATCTTCTGGTCGGCCAGAAGGCCGAGGATGCCGCCCTCCGCCATGAAGCGCAGCGCGCCGCGGGCGCCGGCGGCACCCTTCGGGAACATCGGCAGGCCATGCCCGCGCCGCCGCGCCAGCAGCGCCGCAACCCGGGGATTGTCGGGGGCGCGGTAGATGGCGCCCATGGCGATGCCGCGCGCCAGCAGCGCCCCCGGCAGCGCTTCCCAATTCGCGAGATGCGCGGAGACCAGCAGCGCCGGGCCGGTGGCGGGCAGGTGCTCGGCGCCCTCGATCTCGATGGCGAGCCGGTCGAGATGCGCGAGCTCCGCGACGGTGGCGCCGAGATTGGCCCAGGCGGCGCTGAGGATGGCGGGATGCTCGGCGGCCCGCTCCGGCAAAGCGAGGTGGAGATTGGCCGCGCCGCGCCGCTGCGCCGCCAGCAGCGGGCCGAAAAGCCGCGCCAGCCGGGCGCCGAGGCGGGACGCGGCAGCCGGCGGCAGGGCGGCGAAGACCGAGAGGGCGGCACGGGCGAGGAAGGCCTCGAAGAGCCAGGAGAGGCGCCGCCCCGGGGAAGGCGCCGCCCCCCGGGATGCGCCGCTCACGCCGGCTCCGCGACCCGCGCCACCAGCGTGTCGAGCAGGGCTTCCACCTGGGCGGGAGCCTCCCATTCCAGCCGCACGCTGACCGTCGTCACCCGGCTGCGGAAGGCGGGCGGGATGCGCACGAAGTCCTTGGGCGTCGTCACCGGGGTGGCGCGCAGCGCCTCGGCCTCGGCCAGGATCTCGCGCATGTCGCCGGAATCATAGGGGTAGTGGTCGGCGTAGCTCTGGCGTCCGGCCAGCACGGCCCCCGCTTCCTGGAGCGTCGCGAAGAACTTGCGCGGGTTGGCGATGCCGCAGAAGGCGTAGACCGGCCGGCCGGAGAGCGTCGCGGCCTCCGGCCCCTGGGTCAGGCGGGCGCGCAGCACGGGCAAGGTCGGCGGCAGCATGGCCAGCGCGCCGCATTCGTCCTCGCCGACCAGGATCGCGGCATGGCTGCGGGCGGCGGCGGCAGCGACCGGTTCCCGCAGCGGGCCGGAGGGGATGACGCGGCCATTGCCGAAGCCCGAGCTGCCGTCGATCACCAGCAGCGACAAGTCCTTCTCGAGCGTCGGGTTCTGCAGCCCGTCATCCATGACGATGGCCTGGGCGCCCTGCTCGATCGCCAGCCTGGCGCCGGCAGCGCGGTCGGCACTGACCACGGTGGGCCCTGCCGCGGCCAGCAGCAGCGCTTCGTCGCCGACATCGCGGCTGTCATGGCCGGGGCCGACCACCAGCGGGCCCTTCACGCGGCCGCCATAACCGCGCAGCAGGAAATGCGCGGCGATATTGCGATCCGCCAGGCGCTTGCCGAGGTCGAGCGCCACGGTGGTCTTGCCGGCGCCGCCGGCGGTGGCATTGCCGCAGCAGAGCACCGGCACCGAGGCTTTCCAGCCGGGCCGCGCCATGCGGCGCGCGGTCGACCGCGCATAGAGCGCGGCGATGGGGGAGAGGAGCAGGGGCAGCACACCGCCGCCGCCGCTCCAGAAATCTGGGGCGCGCATCAGGCCTCGACCGTAACCCGTCCTTCTTCGGTATCCTGTGCCGGCAGCAGCGGCAGTAACGCCGCGGCGACCCGCTCGGGCAGCTCCGCCTGCTGGGCGGCGACCAGGGCGGCCGCTCCGGCCATGGACCGCCCATAGTCGGGGCTCGATAGCACGGCATCCACCGCGTCCGCCAGCGCGGCCGGCGAGGCGGCCAGCCGACGTATGCCGCCCGCGGCTTCCAGCGCCCCGACGATCTCCGCGAAGTTGTGCATGTGTGGCCCGGCGAGGATCGGGCAGCCGAGTCGCGCCGGCTCCAGCGGGTTCTGCCCGCCATGCGGCACCAGGGACCCGCCGATAACAGCCGCATCGGCCAGGCGGTAGAACAGGCCGAGCTCGCCCAGCGTATCGGCGATGTGGATGGTGGCGTCCGGCCCCGGCTCGGCGCCGGCGGCGCGGCGGCTTGCGGTGCCGAGCTCGGCCGCGACGGCCGGGCCGCGCTCGGGGTGGCGCGGGACGATGATGGTGAGCAGGCCGGGGCGCGCGGGGGCCAGGATCCGGTGGGCGGCGGCGATCATCGCCTCCTCCCCCGGATGGGTGCTGGCGGCGAGCCAGACTGGCCGGCCAGCGGTGAGCGCCCGGACGGCGGCGAGCGCAGCCGGGTCCGCGGGCAGCGGGTCGGCGGCGAATTTGAGGTTGCCGGGGGCGGAGACCGGCCGGCCGCCCAGCGCCGCCAGGCGCTCCGCATCGCCCGGCGACTGCGCCAGGACAACGTCGAAGCGCGACAGCGTCTGCCGCGCCAGCGCCGGCAGCCAGCCCCAGCGGCGGGCGGAGCGCACGGACATCCGCCCGTTGACCAGCGCCATGGGGATGCGGCGTTCCGCGGCGGCGGCCAGCAGGTTCGGCCACAGCTCGCTCTCGACGAAGGCGCCGGCATCCGGGCGCCAGGCATCGAGGAAGCGGCGCGCCCAGGCGGGCACGTCGAGCGGCACGAAGCGATGCAGCACCCGGGGCGCGACATCGGCCGGCAGCCGCTGCGCGAGCAGGGTCGCGGAGGTGACGGTGCCGGTGGTGACCAGGACATGCAGCCCCGGCCGGCCGCGCAGCATGACCGGCAGCAGCGGCAGGATCGAGAGCGTCTCGCCGACGCTCGCGGCATGGAACCAGAAGAGCGGGCCGGGCGGGCGGGCGGCACCGTCCCCGTGCCGTTCGGGCAGCCGCTCCGCGATCTCCTTCCCGCGCTCGGCCCGGCTGCGGAGATAGAGCGGCAGCAGGGGGGCGGCGAGCGTCGCCGCGCCGCGCCAGAGCAGGCCGGCGACGCTCATGCGGCGATCCAGGCGTCGGCGGCCTCGCGCGCCGCGGTCAGCGCGGCG
>NZ_JAAGBB010000121.1 GCF_018129085.1 Plastoroseomonas hellenica | reverse complement strand
GTCAACTGCGCGGTGCCGGAGCGGGACCGGCCGAGGCCCGGGATGGCGGTGGTGCGGCGCCGGCGCGCGGCCCGGCGCGGCGGCTGCAGCGCGCCTTCGAGCACGGTGCCCAGGATGCGGGAGAGGTCCATCGTTCGTCCTTGGTGACGAGCCCGAGAGTCGCGGCAGAGGCCGCGGGCGGTCAAGCATGGGCCGGAATGACAGCCGGCGGGACGCTCGGGCAACAAGATTCCGGCATGAGCCCGCGACCCCGGCGGGGAGAGGCATGGGCAGGGTGATAGGTTGGGCCCGCACCTCGGGAGGGACGCAGGCATGCCCGAAAGCTTCGATGCGATCATCATCGGAACCGGCCAGGCGGCGCCGGCCCTGGCCGGGCGGCTCACCGCGTCCGGCATGACCGTGGCACTCATCGAGCGTGGCCTGGTCGGCGGGACCTGCGTCAATGCCGGCTGCACACCGACCAAGGCCATGGTGGCGAGCGCCAAGGCCGCCAACACCATCGCGCGCGCGGCTGACTATGGCATCACCCTGTCAGGCGGGGTGATGCGGGTCGACATGGCGGCCGTCAGCGACCGGGTGAATGCCATTGTCCAGGCCAGCCGGTCGGGCCTGGAGCGCTGGCTGACGGGGATGGAGCGCTGCACCTTGATCCGCGGCCACGCCGTCTTCGAAGGGGCGCGCCTGGTCCGGGTCGGGGACAGGCAACTGACCGCCGGCAGGATCTTCCTCAATGTCGGCGCCCGGCCGCTGGTCCCCGATATCCCGGGCCTCGCCGCCGTGCCCTTCCTGACGAGCTCCACTACGCTGCGTCTCAGGGAGGTGCCACGCCACCTCGTCATCATCGGCGGCAGCTACATCGGGCTCGAATTCGCACAGATCTTCCGCCGCTTCGGCGCCGAGGTCACGGTGATCGAGAAGGGGGAACGCCTGATCGCCCGCGAGGACGAGGACGTCTCCGAGGCGATCCGGGCCTTCCTCGAGGAGGAAGGTATCGCGGTCCGGTCGAACGCGACCTGCATCGGCGTCGCCGCGGATGGCGACGGCGTTGCGGTGCGCGTCGATCGGGACTCGCCGATGGTCACCGGCAGCCACTTGCTGGTCGCCGTCGGCCGCCGCCCCAACACTGACGATCTCGGCCTGGAGAAGGCGGGCGTGGTGACCGATCGCGGCGGCTACATCACGGTGGATGACGGGCTGCGCAGCAATGTCGAGGGGATCTGGGCGCTCGGCGATTGCAACGGGCGCGGCGCTTTCACGCACACCGCCTATGACGACTTCCAGATCGTCGCGCGCAACCTCCTGGACGGTGCCGCCCGCTCCGTCGCGCACCGGATCCCCGCCTATGCCCTCTATACCGACCCGCCGCTCGGCCGCGTCGGGATGACCCTGGCGCAGGCGCGCGCGGCAGGGCGGAAGATCCGCGTCGGCATGCGGCCCATGACGCGGGTCGCGCGCGCGGTGGAGAAGGGCGAGACCCACGGCCTGATGCGGGTGATCGTCGACGCGGAGACGGATGCGATCCTCGGGGGCGCGGTCCTCGGCCCCGGCGGCGACGAAGCCGTGCACGAGATCCTGGCGGCGATGGCGGCGGGAACCCCGGCGACGCAATTTGCTGCGACCATGGCGATCCATCCGACGGTGGCCGAGCTGCTGCCGACCATCGCCGGAGAACTCTCCGACCTCAGAAGCTGAAGGCCTGTTGCGCGGCCCCCGGCGGCTCCGTCGGACGCACGCCTTCGAGCGCCAGCATATGCGCCTTGGACTCCGTGCCGCCCGGCGCGGAGAAGCCGCCGATCCGGCCGCCGGCGGCGAGGACGCGATGGCAGGGAATGATGAGCGGGACCGGGTTCCGCGCCATCGCCTGCCCGACCTCGCGCGCCACCTCCGGCCCGGCGCCCAGCGCCTTGGCAAGTGCCCCATAGGTGGTGGTCTCGCCCCAGCGCAGCATCCTCACCGCGGCATAGATCCTCTCGAACAGCGCGTCCTGTGCGCCGAGGTCGAGGGGGAAGCGCGAGAAGTCGGTCGCCTCACCCTCGAAATAGGCCCGGGCCGCGGCGATGGCGTCCGCGACCATGGGCGGCGGTGTCCCGGGCTCGGCATCCGGGGCGCGGCGCAGCAACAGCCGCTCCGCCGCCTCGGCGGTCTTCGTCGGGAGCAGGAAGGCGGTGATGCCGAGATCGTTCCAGGCGACGCCGCAGAAGCCGCGAGCGGTCCCGAAGATCCGGTAATGCTGCTGCGCTTCGGACATGACCCGACCCCGATCCTCCTGCTGTCGCCCTGCAAATTGGGGTGACGGGGAGGGCGGATCAACATCGGGTACGGGGTGGCCAGGCAGGCAACAAAAAACCCCTGGTTTCCCAGGGGTTTCTGTTGGTCGGAGTGAGAGGATTCGAACCTCCGGCCCCTGCGTCCCGAACACAGTGCTCTACCAGGCTGAGCTACACTCCGGTGCCTGCGGGTGGCGGCGTATAGCTTGGTCCCGCCCGGGCGGCAACACCCCCCGAACGGCGCCTGGACGCGCTTGCGGCGGTCACGGCCTTGCTGCGACTGTCGCGCGCGGCCGGGACGGGCCCGGCCACCAGGAGACGACAGGATGCGGGCTCTTTTGATCGCCGGCGGACTGCTGGCCATGTTTTCCGCCGTCGGCGCCGCCATCGCGCAGCCGGATGTCATCAATGCGCGGCGGGAGGGGCTTCGCGGCATGGGCCGCGAGATGGAGGCGATGAAGGCCATCGCCGACAGCCGCGGCGATCCGCGCCCCGCGGCGGCGCGGATCGAGCAGATGACCGCGTTCTTTCAGACTTTCCCGACGCGCTTCCCGGAAGGCTCCGGCACGCCGACGGGCCGGGAGCCCGGGCAGACCGGCGCGCTGCCGGCGGTCTGGTCCGACAATGGCGGCTTCCAGCGGGCGGCGGCCAATATGGTGACCCAGCTCGGCGCGCTGCGCGTCGCCGCGACGGCCGGCGACCCCGCGGGCTTCGCGACCGCCTTTCAGCAGACCGGCGCCACCTGTGGCGCCTGCCATCGGGCCTATCGGGCCCGCTGATCTCTTCTGGCGCGGCGCGAAGAGCAGATCCCGTTCAGGTGGGATCACCTGAACGGGTGAAGATGCTCGCAACAGCAAGCTTCAGGGCGCCGCGCCGAAGCGGCTGAGCGCATAGGCCGCGCCGGCCGCCAGTGCGAAGAGAACGGCACCCAGCAGCGGGGAGGCGATGCGCGGCGCCGGTGCTTCGGGTGGCATCCGCTTGCGGCCGGTCAGCATCGGGGCCAGCAGGTCGTGCCGCTTGATCAGGCGATAGGCCAGGATCGCCAGCACATGCAGCGCGACCACGGCCAGGATCACGTTGAACAGCCGGAAATGCCATCCCGCCACGGCGTAGCTCGTGGCGCTGTCGATCCGTGCCGCGAAGGGGCCGCGCACCACGTAGTCGTCAGGATCGGCGAAGAGGCCGGTGCCGACCTGGGCCAGCAGCAGCGCCAGCATCAGCGCCACCATCCAGCCGCCGGCCGGGTTGTGCCCCGGCTCCGTGTCGGGGCCGCGCTTAAAGATCCCGCCCAGATAGCGCGCGACGACGACGGGTGAACGCAGGAACCGCCCGAACCGCGCGGTGTCGGAGCCGAGGAAGCCCCAGAGGATGCGAAAGCCGAGCAGCGCCAGGATGGAGTAGCCGGACAGGAAATGCAGGCGCCAATTGCCGGTCTGCGCCGTCCCCCAGGACGCCGCGACCAGCGCCATCAGCGCCCAGTGGAACAACCGCACCCAGCCGTCCCAGACCTTCACGCGGCGCCACGCCTCAGCCATGCAGGGATCCCCTTCCGGCGACAAAGCCGACTGCCAACTTATGGCGGCGCGGTCGCGATGCCAGCCCGGATGCGCCAGCATGGCCGCATGACGCTCGATTCGCTCTGGCCATGGCGCGCGGTGCCGGTCGCGCTGGCCGTGGCGCTGCTCTGGGTCTTCGGCCTCAGGCGCGCCGGGCAGCCGGCGCTGGCCCCGGCGGGACTCGGGCTTGGCCTCGCGGTCGGCTGGATGGTGACGATCGGCCTGGTCACCGCGACGCCGCGCCACCTCATCGACCGCCTGCCGATGCTCGCCGCCGGCCTGGCCCTGCTCGGGCTGGTGCTGGCCGGCATCCTCCGCGGCCGGCTGGCGGGGCTCGGCTTTCCCGCCGCGATCCTCGCCGTGCTGGCGGGGGCCTGGTGGATGGCGGGTGCTCCGGCCTGGGGTGCCGGGCTCTGGCGTGTGCTGCCGGTGCTGCTCGGGGTGGCGGCCATGGGGCTGGCGCTGCTGCTGCGGCTGGATGGGCCGTCCGATGGCGTCAGGGCCGGGCTTGCGCTGGCCGCGGGGCTGCTGGCAGCCGGGGCGCCGGGGCCGCTGCCGGTGCTGGCGGTGGTGCTGGCGGCGGCGGCGTTCGGGGCGCTGCTGCCCGGTGCGGAGG
>NZ_JAAGBB010000120.1 GCF_018129085.1 Plastoroseomonas hellenica | reverse complement strand
GTCCGTTCGCGCGGCTGTGCGCCGCCGCCCGGCGCTCCGCCTTGCGCGCCCCCTTGGGCACCCCCTGTCGTACTCCCTGTCGTACCCTGGGGCCGCCGCCGGCGCGGGCCATCGCCGGGCGCGGGGGCGGGCGGGCGCACCGGCTCGGCCACCTGCACCGGGCTGCCGGCGAAAAGGCGGAGCGCGCCCGAGGTGACCACGCGCTCGCCGGGTCGGATGCCGCCGCGGATGACCGCGTCGGTGCCGGCGATGGTGCCGAGGGTCAGTGGGCGCTGCTCCACGGTGCTGTCCTCCTTCACGACGAAGGCGAAGGGGCCGTCCGGGCCGCGCTGCACCGCGACCAGCGGCACCACGGTCACGCCGCGCAGCGTGGCCACGCGCATGCGCACATTGACGAAGGCGCCCGGCCAGAGGCGCTGGTCTTCGTTCGGGAAGGTCGCCTTCAGCCGGATGGTGCCGGTCGCCTGGTCGACCTGGTTGTCGACCGTCAGCAGCCTGCCCGTCGGGTCTGCCGGATGCGCGGCGCCATCGGCCCGTGGCGCAGCACTGTCGGCCAGGCGCGCGATGACCGGCACCGGGCCCTCCGCGATCGCCTCCAGCACCTGCGGGAGCTGCTGCTGGGGCAAGGTGAAGTTGACACTGATCGGGCGGGTCTGGGTGACGACGACGATGCCGGTGCTGCTGGTCTGCACGAAGTTGCCGATGTCGACGAGCCTGAGCCCGACGCGCCCGTCCACCGGCGAGCGGATGGTGGTGTACTCGAGCTGCACGCGCGCCGCGTCGATCGCGGCAGCGTCGAACTGCACCTGCGCCTCGAACTGCGCGACGGTGGCGCGCTGGGTGTCGAGCGTCTGCTGCGAGGTGCCGCTGTTGCGCATGAGCTGGATGTAGCGCTGCAGGTCGAGCCGGGCATTGGCGAGCTGCGCCTCATGCTGGGCGCGGGTCGCGACCGCCTGGTCGAGCGCCGCCTGGTAGCTGCGCGGATCCAGCCGCACCAGCACGTCGCCGGCGCGCACCTCCTGCCCTTCCTGGAACGCGACCTCGATCAGCCGGCCGGAGACCTGCGGCACCACGGTGATGGTGTTGGACGCCTGCACGGTGCCGAGGGCATCGAGCAGGATCGGCAGGTCGCGCGTCTCGGCCGCGGCGGCGCTGACCGGCACCGGCCCCGCGGCACCGCCGCGGCCGCGCGGGCCACCGGAGGGACCGAAGCCGGCCGGGCGCGCGCCGGCCGCCTGCTCGGTGCCGCTCCCGGGCAGCCAGCCGCGCGTCCAGGCGTACCAGCCGCCGCCCGCCAGCAGGACGAGGATCAGCGTCCAGAGCATCCAGCGGCGGCGGGGCCGCCGTTTGGTGGTGGTGCTCGGTGCCGTGGGCTTCGGCGTGCCCGGCAATTCGTTCATGACCCGGTCTGTCCTGGAGCGGCCCCGGCGGCCGTCCAGCCGCCGCCGAGGGCCGTGAAAAGCGAGGCTGCGGCCTGGAGCTGCTGCGTCTGCGCCTGGGCGAGCGCATCGCGGGCCGAGAACAGCGAGGTCTGGGTCGTCAGCACGGTCAGCAGGTCGATGGTGCCGGCGCGGAGCTGCGAATCGGCGATCTCGAAGGCGCGCCGCGCCGCCGCCTCCCGCACGGCCTGGAGGCGCACCAGCTCGGTGTTGCGCTGGAGGGCCGAGAGGCTGCTCTCGGTATCCTCGAGCGCTGCGAGGATGGCGCGGCGGTAATTGGCCACAAGCTCCTCCTGCCGGGCACGGGCCTGATCGACCTGGGCGCGCAGCGACCCTCCGTCGAAGATCGGCGCGGTGATCCCGGCGGTCAGAGTGTAGAGCACCGAGCCCGGCCGCAGCAGCGTTTCCAGCGCCAGGCTCTGGATGCCGCCGGAGCCGGTGAGCGTGATGGTCGGGAACAGCGCGGCGCGGGCGGCGGTGACATTGGCGTTGCCGGCCGCCAGATTGGCTTCGGCGTAACGCACGTCGGGGCGGCGTAGCAGCAGCGCGGCGGGCAGGCCCGGCGCGATCGTGGGTACCCGCAGCATGGCGAGGCGGAGCGCGGTGATCGCGATCTCGGCCGGTGTCACGCCGGTCAGGGTGGCGAGGGCGAAGCTGTTCTGCTCCACCGTCTGGCGCAGCGGCGGAATGGCGGCGCGCTGCTGGGCGACCACGGTCTCCTGCTGGGCGACGTCGAGGCCGGTCGCGGTGCCGGCCGTCAGGCGGTCGCGCAGGATCGCCAGGGTGCGGGTCGCGACCTCGAGGTTGCCCTGCTGGATCACCAGCGCTTCCTGCGCGCCGAGCACGGTGAAGAAGGTGGTGGCGACGGTGCGCTGGGTGGTGAGGGTGACGACGCCGACATTGTAAGCGGCGGCCGCGGCGGAAGAGCGCGCGCTGTCGCGCAGCGCCCGGTTGCGGCCCCAGAAATCGACCTCATAGCTGGCGGAGAGGCCAGCGCCGAAGCTGTTGGCGGCCGGGGCGGCGGAGCCTGGGTTACGGTTGGTGGCGCGGCGGCGCTCGGCCGAGGCATCGGCATCGAGCGTCGGCAGCAGCGCGGCGCCGGCGATGCGGACCTGGGCATCCGCCTGGCGGAGCTGGGCGATGGCGGCGGCGATATCGAGGTTGCGGGCCATCGCCGCCCGCATCAGGACATCGAGCTGGGCGGCACCGAAGCTGCGCCACCATCCGGCGTCCGGCGGCGGCGCGGAGCCGTCTCCCTCAGCCATGCTGAAGCGGGCGGGGGCGGCGATGCCGGCTTCCGGCATCTCGGTGCCGAGCGCGCAGCCGGTGAGCAGCGCGCCCGCGGACAGCAATGCCGCGCGGCGTCCCGGGACGGGGCGGAGGGTGGCATCTCGGCGCAACGAATCGGCTCTCCATGGCAGGACGGCGACTGCGCCGGCTTTGGGCCACCTTGTCGCTTCAAGCGGCGGGCAAGGCGAGTTTCTTAGTGAAACCGGGCAAGGGGATGGCGGCGGGATGGCGGGGAGGCCGGCGCCTGCCACGAGGCAGATGCGACATGATGCGCAGCCATAACGGATGTCATCGGATGAATTGAAGGTAGCTCACTGTAATCCGCTGAGTATTTCTGCAAATCCCTGCGTGACATTAATTCATTCTTAAGATTTATGGATAGTGACAGGCGGTGAATATTTCGATCGCTGCCTTGCCTGACGGATGCGTCGATGCGTCGCGGCGCTGTCGGTGAACACATCTCGGCAGCGGCCGGCGGGCGCATCGCGGACCTGCTCTCCGCCCGCAGCGGCGGCCGCAGGCGACGGCTTCCGGTGCGCCGAAGCTGCCCGGCCCATGCGATGAAACAGCCAGAATCCCTGGCTTTCACGGGCTCGGCGGGCTGGCCATTGCCTGCCGATCGCGGGTCCGCCGAAGGCATGGCCGCGGAAGCGGACGGCGACCGATGGCGGCGACGGAGATCACCTGCGCTGCGGCGCGAACGGAACTGTCGAGAAACGTTGGCGCACCACAAACAAATTCAAACGCAACAAAACCCTATCTCCGGTGACCGACAGCTAAGTCTGCAATCGCAACGTGCGGACCGGCGGACCCTGATGGGCGAAGCCGAACGCCGCGGTGGCGGTGACGACGCTGAGCCGTATGCCGCCTTCGATCTTCAATCGGATGAAGGGGTACTGGCCATGGCGCAATTCAACAATGTCCTGCGGGATGTCGCACCGCGCTCGGCGCTGCTGCTGGCGGTTGCGATGAGCGTCTCCGCCTGCAACGGCCGCGGAGGCGTCTCCTTCGCGTCCGACAGCGTGCCGGGCGTCGACAGCGCCGGCGGCAGCGGTGCCAGCGGCGGCGCGGGTGGCGCCGGCTCCGGCGGGACCGGCGGCCTTGGTGGCGTTGGCGGCGGCACCGACGGCACGGGCGGCCTCGGCGGCGGCACCGGTGGTACCGGTGGCGGCACGGGCGGTACCGGTGGCGGCACCGGCGGCGGCACGGGTGGCGGCACCGGCGGCGGCACGGGAACCGGTGGCACGACGACTTCGGGCGGCGTGAGCGTCGTGACCGACCCCAATACCGGCACCACCATCACCGTCCCGGTCAATGGTACGCCGGCGGCCATCGTCTCGCTGCCGGCCAACATCCCCGGCACAGTCCAGGGCGCCGTGAGCGGCGTCGTCCCCGGCGTCACCGGCGCCTTGAGCGGGCAGAGCAGCAACTCGGTCGGCTCGATCCTCGATCCGCTGCTGCGCGTCACCGTCGCCGGCCAGAACCTGCTCGGCAGCGGCGCCGGCGCCAGCGGGCCGAGCCTGATCTCGCTCAGCGCCCTGTCGTCCACGACGGCGCAGGGGGCCGTGGTCAACGGCACGCTGCTGCCCACCACGAACGGCGCGAATGTGCTGACCAGCTCGATCCCATCCCTCGTCGGCAATGTGACCGGCATCCTCGGCAGCGTCACTGCCGGGACCCCGCTCGCCGGCATGACCGGTACGCTGAACGGCGCGGTGACGCCCCTCACCAGCGTGGTGGCGGGCGTGACCGGCACGGCGACCGGTGCAGCCGGCGGCGTGCTCGGTGCGGTGAACGGTGTCCTCGCCCCAGTGATGGGTGTGGCCGGCGGCGCGGCGGGCGGCCCGCTGGCCGGCGGCTCGGCAGGCGGCCCGCTGGCCG
>NZ_JAAGBB010000119.1 GCF_018129085.1 Plastoroseomonas hellenica | reverse complement strand
TCGAGCAGGTGGGGCTTGGGGATAATTTCTTCGAGCTCGGGGGTGATTCGATCATCTCGCTGCAGATGGTGAGCCGGGCGCGGCAGGCGGGCTGGGTGATCGAGCCCAAGGACGTGTTCCGCCACCAGACCCTGCAGGCCCTCGCCGCCGCAGCACGACCCGCAGCACAGCCCGCGGCGGCGAAGCCGGCCGGGCCGGCGGTGCCGGACCAGGCGCTGCTCGATGAGCTCGGGCTCGATGCATCACGGGTGGAGGACATCTATCCGCTGTCGCCGATGCAGCAGGGGATGCTGTTCCACAGCCTGCAGGATGCAGGCAGCGGCGTCTATGTGAACCAGCTGAGCGCGGAGATCGCCGGCCTCGACGGCGCCAGGCTGCGCGCCGCGTGGCAACTGGTCAGCGACCGGCACGCGATCCTGCGGACGGGGTTCCTGTGGCAGGGCCTGTCCGGCGGCGCGCGGCAGGTGGTGCACCGCCGGATCGAAGTGCCGTTCGTGGAAGAGGACTGGCGGGGCCGGCCGGTGGATGCGGCGGCGCTGCGGGCGGCAGCGGAGGCGGAGCGCCTGGCGGGCTTCGACCTCTCGCAGCCGCCGCTGCAGCGCGTCCGCCTCATCCGGCTCGATGACACCAACCACCAGCTCATCTGGACGCGGCACCATATCCTGACGGATGGCTGGAGCTCGGCGCGGCTGATGGGCGAGATCCTGAGCGCCTATCACGACCGGCCGCTGCCGCCCGCGCCGCCGCCCTACAGCGACTACATCGCTTGGCTGCAGGGGCGCGACCAGGCGGCCTCCGAACGGTTCTGGCGCGAGCAGCTGAGCGCCCTCGATGCACCCACCCTGGTATCGGCCGCGGTGCTGCCGGCAAGCCGGGAGGCCGGCCATGTGACCTTGCCGCTCCGGCTCGCACCGAGCCTGGTGGGGCAGCTGCAGGCCTTTGCCGGGCGGGAACGCATCACGCTGAACACGTTGATCCAGGCTGCCTGGGCGCTGCTGCTGCAGCGCTACACGGGAGAGGCGGTGGTGAGCTTCGGCTCCACGGTCGCGGGCCGGCCGGCCGATCTGCCCGGTGCCGAGGAGATGCTGGGTCTCTTCATCAACACGCTGCCGGTGGTGGCGCGGCCGCAGCCCGCCATGGCGGTGGGCGACTGGCTGCGGGGGCTGCAGGAGCAGAACCTCGCGCTGCGCGAGCACGAGCACACGCCGCTCAATGAGATCCAGCGTTGGGCGGGTTATCCGGGCCAGCCGCTCTTCGATTCCAATATCGTCTTCGAAAACTACCCGATCGATCGCGCCATGCAGCAGCCGGGCGCGGCGTTGCGCGTGGTTGCGGCGTCGAGCCATGTGGAGACCAGCTATCCGTTGACGCTGACGGTGGTCCCCAATGCGGACACCATCGAGATCGCTTATCGCTATCGGCGCGATGCCCTGGACCAGGCGCTGATCACCCAGATGCATCGTCATCTCGGCCACTGCCTGGAGGCGCTGAGCAGCGACGGCGAGAAACGGCTCGACGATGCCGCCATGGCGAGCCTAGCCGCCGAGGCGTCGGAGGAAGTGCGGGTCGAGACGATGGATCTCGCCGCGCGCAGCATCCTGCCGCTGATCCTCGCGGCAGAGGCCAGGCAGCCCGCCGCGACCGCGGCCGTGGTCGATGGCGCCGGCGAGACGAGCCATGGCGCGCTGGCGTCGCGATCGAACCGTCTGGCGCATTGGTTGATGTCGCGTGGCGTCGGTGCCGAGGCGCGGATCGGCATTTGCGCCGATCGCAACGCCGGCTTCGTGACGGCGCTGCTCGGCGTGCTGAAGGCAGGCGCGGCCTATGTGCCGCTGGATGCGTCCTGGCCGGCGGCGCGGCTGGCGCAGGTCGCCGCGGCTGCCGGGCTTGCGCAGGTGCTGGCCGATGGCGCCGGGCTGGCTGCGTTGCAGGCGGCCGGCATCCCCGCGACGGCGCTCGCGGATCCCGCGCTGCTGGCCGGGCAGCCGGAGGCGCCGCCGGCGGTCGAGCCGCATCCGGGGCAGACGGCCTATGTGATCTACACCTCGGGTTCGACCGGGCAGCCGAAGGGTGTCGCGGTCTCGCATGGCGCGCTGGCCAACTACGTGCAGGCGATGCTGGATCGCCTGCAGCCGCCGGCGGGGGCGATGGCGATGGTCTCCACCCCGGCGGCGGATCTCGGCCACACCGTGCTGTTCGGCGCCCTGGCCTCGGGTGCGACGCTGCATCTGCTCGATGCCGCCACCACCGGCGACGCGGAGGCCTTCGCACGGCGGATGGGCGAGGGCGCGGTGGATGTCCTGAAGATCGTGCCGAGCCATCTGCGCGGGCTGCTGCAGGCGCATGAGGGCGCGGATGTGCTGCCGCGCGGGCTGCTGATCCTGGGCGGCGAGGCCTGCGATCCGGCGCTGGTGGCGGAGGTGCGGCGGCGGCGTCCGGAGTGCCGGATCGTCAACCACTATGGGCCGACCGAGACGACGGTGGGCGTGCTGACGCACGAGGTGGTGGCGGCGCCGGAGGGGGTGATCCCGGTGGGGCGGCCGCTGGCCAATCTGCGGGCGCATGTGCTGGATGCGGGCTTGAACCCGGTGCCGCCAGGTGTGGCGGGGGAGCTGTATGTCGGCGGGCCGCAGCTGGCGCGTGGCTATCTGGGCCAGCCCGGTCTGACGGCGGAGCGCTTCGCGCCGGACGCCTATGGGGAGCCGGGTGGGCGGCTGTACCGCACGGGGGATCGGGTGGTCCGCGGTGCCGACGGGCTGATCCGCTTCCTCGGCCGGGTGGACGAGCAGGTGAAGATCCGCGGCTACCGGGTGGAGCCGGGCGAGGTCGCGCGGGTGATCCGTCAGCAGCCGGGCGTGCAAGATGCCGTGGTGCTGGCCCGCTCCGTGCAACCCGAAGATCGGCTGCGATTGGTGGCCTATTGCGTGGCGGAGGCGGGCATGCCGCTGCCGGCGGAGGCGTTCCGGGCGCAGCTTGCCGCCATCCTGCCGGACTACATGGTGCCGGCGCAGGTGATGGTGCTGGACCGGCTGCCGCTGACGCCGAACGGTAAGGTGGACCGCAAGGCGCTGCCGGCGCCGGAGCAGGGTGGGACTGCCGCTCTGGCGGTGCCGCAAGGGCCGGTGGAGGAAGCGCTGGCGGACGTCTGGCGGGACGTACTGCGGGTCGACAGCGTGGGCCGCGACGACAATTTCTTCGAGCTGGGCGGCGATTCGATCCTCAGCCTGCAGGTGATCGCACGGCTGCGGAAGCGTGGGCTCCAGCTGACGCCGAAGCAGATCTTCGAGAAGCAGACGATCCAGCAACTGGCCTCGGTGGCGATGGCGGTGCGCAAGAAGGGACCGTCGCGGGAAGCCGGGGTTCATCGTCTGCTGCCGATCCAGCATCGGTTTTTCGGGGAAGTGACGGAGGACCGGCACCACTGGAACCAGGCGGTGCTGCTGCGGCCGCGGGTGCGGCTGGAGTGGGATCGGGTGGAGGCGGCGCTGCTGGCGGTGATGGGTCAGCACGAGGCGCTGCGGCTTCGTTTCCGGGAGGGCGATGCGGGCTGGGTGGCGGAGCCCGGTCCGGTGCTGGAGGGATCGGCGCTGCTGTGGCGGCGCGAGGCGGCGGATGGGGCCGGGGTGACGGCGCTGTGCGAGACGGCGCAGCGTAGCTTGGACCTGGCGTCCGGTCCGCTGTTGCGGGCGGTGGGGATGGATCTGGCCGATGGCAGCCAGCGGCTGCTGGTGGTGATCCATCACCTGGTGGTGGACGGCGTGTCGTGGCGGGTGCTGCTGGAGGATCTGCAGGCAGCCTATGGCGGCCAGGCGCTGGCGCCGCGGACGGAGAGCTACGCGCAATGGTCGGCGCGGCTGCAGGGGCTGGCAGGCGGGCTGGAGGGCGAGCTCGGCTGGTGGCAGGCGCAGCGGGCGGTGGGGGATCTGCCCTGCGACCGCGACGCCGAGGGCCCGGACTGCGTGGGCGATGCGGAGGTGGTGTCGCTGGAGCTGGACACGGCAGTGACGCGGGCGCTGCTGCGGGAGGCGCCGGCGGCGTACCGGACGCAGGTGAACGATCTGCTGCTGGCGGCGCTGGCGCGGTCGGTCGGTGCCTGGAGCGGTCAGGACGCGGTGCTGGTGGAGCTGGAGGGGCACGGGCGGGAGGACGTGTTCGCGGGTGCGGATGTGTCGCGGACGGTGGGTTGGTTCACCACGGCCTATCCGGTGCTACTGCCGGTGGTGGGCGAGACCGGCGCGCTGATCAGAGAGGTGAAGGAACGGCTGCGCTCGGTGCCGCAGCGTGGGCTGGGCTACGGGGTGCTGCGGTATCTGGGCAGCGCGGCGCAGCGGGCGGCGCTGTCGGCGCTACCCACCCCGCGGATCACCTTCAACTATCTCGGCCAGTTCGACGGCAGCTTCGGGGAAGCGGCGCTGCTGGCGCCGGCGGCGGAGAGCGCGGGCGCGGCGCGCAGCGGCAGGGCGCCGCTGGGCCGGTGGCTGACGATCAACGGGCGTGTCTATGAGGGCCGGCTGCGGCTGGGGTGGAGTTACAGCCGCAGGCGGCATGACCGGGCGACGGTGGAGCGGCTGGCGGCGGGGTTCGGGGCGGCGCTGCGGGAGATCGTGGCGCATTGCGGGACTGCGCCGCGGGGTCTGACGCCGTCGGATGTGCCGCTGTCGGGTCTGGATCAGGCGCAGCTGGACGGGCTGGGTCTGGAC
>NZ_JAAGBB010000118.1 GCF_018129085.1 Plastoroseomonas hellenica | reverse complement strand
CGCGCCGGCCGGCAGGGTGTCGCGCAGGTGACGCTGCGTCAGCACCAGGGACAGGCCGGCATCGCGGACCATGTAAGACAGCCGCTCGGGCGGGTAATCCGGGTCGAGCGGCAGCCAGGCGCCGCCGGCCTTCAGGATCGCCAGCAGCCCGACCACCATCGCGATCGACCGCTCCACCGCCAGGCCGACCACCACATCCGGTCCCACGCCCTGATCGCGCAGCCGCCAGGCCAGCCGGTTTGCCCGCGCCTCCAGCGCCGCGTAGCTCAGTCCCTCCGACCCGAACACCAGCGCCTCGGCGTCCGGCTGCGCCGCAGCCCGCGCCGCGATCGCATCCACCACCGTCTCCGACACCGCATCCGACGCCGCAACACCACCCCACCCCACCAACGCTCCAGCCTCGCCCACCGACAACAGCGGAAGCGCGCCGACCGCGTTGTCCGGCGATGCCACGGCACCCGTGAGCAGGGTCTCGAAATGCCGGGCGAAGGCTTCGACTGTCGCGTGATCGAAGAGGTCGCGGGCATAGCGGAAATTCGCGACCAGCCCGCCATCCAGGGTCTCGGTCGTCGTCAGCGTCAGATCGAACTTGCTGTGCTGGCCGTCGCCTTCGATCGGCTCCAGCACCAGCCCGCCGCCCCGCAGTGCCATGCCCGTCGCGGGCTCATGGCTGCAGGTCACCTGGAACAGCGGATTCCAGGCCAGGCTACGCACCGGCCGCAGCGCCTCCACCAGCCATTCGAAAGGCAGATCCTGGTTGCCCTGCGCCTCGAGCACCGCATCGCGCAACTGTCCGAGGAGCGCACGGAAGCTGCCGCCCGGCCCGATCCTGGTGCGCAGCACCTGCATGTTCACGAAGAGACCCACCAACCGGGCGGTTTCGGGCCGGTGGCGGCTCGCATTGGGCATGCCGACGGGGATGTCGCGCTGCCCGGTGTGACGATGGAGCAGCAGGCTGAAGGCCGCGGCGACCACCATGAAGAGCGTCGCCTGGCATTCATGGCCGAGCGCCTGGAGTGCCCGTGTCAGCGCCGGCGTCAAGGGGATCGCGACATTGCCGCCGCGATGGCTCGGCTGCGGCGGCCGCGGTCGGTCGGTCGGCAGCGCCAGCAATGGCTCCCCATCGCCGAGCCGCTGCGTCCAATAGGCGAGCTGCCGCTCCCCCTCCCCGGCGTGCAGCCACTGGGATTGCCACTGGGCGAAGTCGGCATAGCTCACGGGCGCGGCCGGCGCCGCGGCAGGCCCGCCGCAGGCGGCGTCATAGAGCGCGACCAGATCCTCGATCAGCACGCGCATCGACCAGCCATCGGCGATGATGTGATGTAGCGTCAGCTGCAGATGATGCAGCCGCGGCGACAGGCGGATCAGATGGAAACAGGCCAGCGGCCCCGCGGTCAGGTCGAAGACCCGCGACGCCTCCGCCGCGTCGAAGCCGGCCAGCGTGGCATCCTGCGCGCCCTGATCCAGTGCCGTCAGGTCGCTGCGGGTGATCGCGGCGGAAGCGTCGTCGCGCACCTCCTGCAGGACATCCTCGCCATCCTCGCGGAAGCGGGTCCGCAACGCGGCGTGGCGCTGCAGCAGCAGCGCGATCGCACGATCGAAGGCGTCCTCGTCGAGCGGGCCCGACAGGCTGATGCGGCCGGTGATGTTGTAGGCCGAGCCCTGCGGGTCCATTTGCCACAGGAACCAGAGCTGCCGCTGCGCAGGGGAAGCGATGCCGACGCCATCCTGCGCGATGCCCGGCGGGATCGGCAGCGCGCCGAAGTCGATGCCGGCATCGCGCAACTGCCCGAGGAACAGGCGGCGCTTCTCCGCCGGCAGCCCGGCGAAGCGGCGGGCAAGCTGCAAGGCCCGATCGGACATCATTCCGACAAGGCCTCCAGCGAGGCGAGGATCGCGTCGATCTTCTCCGCGGCGTCGCTGTCGATGCCGGCCGTCCCGCCAGCCGCGACCCGGCGGGCCAGTTGCTCGATCGTGCGATGCTCGAAGATCTCGCGGAGCGGCAGGACGCGGCCCATGCGGTCCCGGATGAGCGAGGCCATGCGCATGACGGTCAGGGAATGGCCGCCGAGCTCGAAGAAGTCATCGGTGATGCCGACCTCCTCGAGGCCCAGCAGCTCGGCCCAGATGCCGGCGAGCACCCGCTCCGCCTCGTTGCGCGGCGCCACGCGCAGGCGCGCCTGCCAGGCCAGGGACGGCAGCGCCTTGCGGTCGATCTTGCCGTTCGGCGTCAGCGGCAGCCGATCCAGCACCATCACCTGCGACGGCACCATGTGGTCCGGTAGCACCGCCGCCAGTGATGCCCGCAGCGCCACACCGTCGGCGGCACCCGTGACATAGGCCGCCAATTGCCGGCCGGCGGCGCCATCGCGGGCGATCACCACGGCCTCGGCCACGCCGGGCTGCGCCCGCAGCCGCGCTTCGATCTCACCGAGCTCGATCCGGAAGCCGCGGATCTTCACTTGGCGGTCGATGCGGCCGAGATACTCCACCACCCCGTCCGGGTGCCAGCGCACCAGGTCGCCGGTGCGATAGAGCCGGCCACCCGGCGCACCGCCGAAGGGATCGGGGACGAAGCGCTCCGCGGTCAGGTCCGGGCGGGCGTGATAGCCGCGCGCCAGGCCGGAACCGCCGATATAGAGCTCCCCCGCGACACCCGGCGGCACCAGGTTCAGCGCGGCGTCCAGGACATAGGCGGTACGGTCGCCCACAGGACGGCCGATCGGCGCATAGGCAGTGTCGATCCCGGCTTCCGCGACCGGCCAGGCGAGTGGCGCGATCACCGTCTCCGTCGGTCCATAGGCATTCACCAGCAACCTGGGCTGCAGCGCGCGGCGCGCGGCGGCGATCCCCGCCATCGGCCAGGCGTCGCCGCCCACGATGCAGGCGCGCAGCGACAGCGTCTCGCCGCGCGCATTCAGCGTCTCGCTCAGCTGGTCGACATAGGAGGGCGGCAGGAAAAGGGAGGTGATCGACTGGGTCTCGATCAGCCCCGCCAGCGCCTCCATCGTGGGACTGTTGCCGAGGCCGAGGCTGATCGATCCGCCGGCCAGCAACGGCACCAGCCAACGCTCATGCGCAATGTCGAAATTGATGGAGGCGAACTGAAACTCCCGATCGCCCGGCCCCATGCCGTAGAGCCGGGCGATCGCGGCGCAATGCATCGCGAGCGGACCATGCGCCACCGCCACCGCCTTCGGCTGGCCGGTCGAGCCGGAGGTGTAGATCAGGTAGGCCAGGCTTTGCGGATGGATGGCGACGGCCGGGTCGGTTTCGGGCCACGCCGCGGTGTCCGCCCAGTCGCGGTCGAGGCACCAGCGGCGCGCGCCGCTGCCTGGCAGCGCGTCCAGCAGCCGCTCCTGCGTCAGCACCAGCGGCAGGCCGCTGTCCTGCATCATGTGGGCCAGCCGATCGGGCGGGTAGGCCGGGTCGAGCGGCACATAGGCGCCGCCCGCCTTGAGCACCGCCAGCATCGCGACGAGCTGCGCCGGAGAGCGTTCGATCGCCAGCCCGACCACCACATCCGGACCGACGCCCAGCGCCAGCAGATGATGCGCCAGGCGGTTCGCACGGGCGTTCAGCGCGCCGTAGCGCAACACCTCCTCGCCATGCACCAGGGCCACGGCATCGGGGTGCATTGCCGCGCGGGCGGCGATGGCGGAGACCACATCGGGAAGCGGCGCCGCGGCCGGCACGCCGGCACCCCAGCGCAGCAGCACCTGGCGCTCCGCCTCGCCGAGGGTAGGCAGGCTGCCCAGCGCCTGGCCGGCCGCCAAGGGCATCCGCTCCAGGAGGCGCAGCAGCTCCTCACGCAGCCGCTCCATCGCCGGCGTGCCGAAGCGCGCCCTGTCGTAGCTGACCTCCAGCTCGATCCGGTCGGACCGGAAGACCGCGAGGGTCAGCGGGTAATTGGTGGTCGCCACATGCGAGAAGGCACCGAAGACCGGACCGGCCCCCGCCTCGGCCTGACCCCGCAGCGCCTGCTCGACCGGGTAGTTCTCGAAGACGATGATGCTGTCGAAGAGCGGCTGGCCGGGATGGCCGGCCCAGCCCTGGATATCGTAGAGTGGCGTGTGGTCATGGTCGCGGAGCGTCAGGTTCTGCGCCTGCAAGGCCCGCAGCCAGTCGCCCAGGGGAGCCGCCGGCGGCACCGCGGCCACGACCGGCAGGGTATTGATGAAGAGGCCGAGCATCTCCTCGGCGCCCCGCAATGCGGCCGGCCGGCCGGCGACGGTTGCCCCGAAGCCAACCACGGACTGGCCGGTGTAGCGCGACAACAGCAGGGCCCAGGCGCCCTGGATCAGAGTGTTCAGCGTCACCCGCTCCTGCGCCGCGAAGGCCTGCAGCCGCGCCTCGAGCGCATCGTCGAGCCGAGTCTGCAGGACCGCGTGGCCCTCCCCGCCGGCCGGCGCCGGCAGCGCCGCCGCCAGCAGCGTCGGGCCTTGCAGCGGCCGCAGCTGATCGCGCCAGAAGGCTTCCGAGGCCGCTGCGTCACGGTCCCGCAGCCAGGCGATGTAGTCCCGATAGGGCGGTGCCGGGGCAGCCGTTGCCGTCTCGGCATAGGCCCGCAGCAATTCCGCCATGAACTGCGCCGAGCTCCATCCGTCCATCAGGATGTGATGCCGCGTCCAGATGAGGTGGTGTCGGTTGTCGTCGAGCCGGATCAGCAGCACCCGTTGCAGCGGCGGCTGCGCCAGGTCGAACCCCGCCGC
>NZ_JAAGBB010000117.1 GCF_018129085.1 Plastoroseomonas hellenica | reverse complement strand
TGCGCATCGCCGGCGCCGGCGCGCATGCGCTCGGCGGCGGGCGGGGCGGTCTGCGGCGCGGCCAGGCGCCGGATCGGGCCGTCCGGCCCCGGCTCCTCCTCGACGCCGGGCAGGCGGGAGAAACCCTCCGCGATCAGGTCGTACCAGCAGCCTTCCGGCCGGCGCTTCTTCTGCCAGCCGGCGATGACCAGCCGGTCCTCCGCGCGGGTCAGCGCGACATAGAGCAGCCGGTGCGATTCCCGCGCTGTCGCCTCCTTCGCCGCATCCAGCAGCGCGCGATAGGGCGGCACGTGGAAACCGGTGTTCGGTGCCCAGAAGGGCAGGGGCGTGCCATCTGCATCCCTGTCCCAGCGCACCCCCTGGTCGGCGCGCCCCGGCGCCACCGTGTCGGGCAGGATGACGACCGGCGCCTGCAGCCCCTTGGCGTTGTGCACCGTCATGATGCGCACCTGGTCCGCCGCCGCATCGGCATCGCGCTTCACCGTGGCGCCGCCCTGGCGCAGCCAGTGCGAAAAGCCCTGCAGGCTCGGCGGATGCGCGCGCTCATGCGCCAGCGCCGCGCCGAGGAATTCATCGATCGCATCCGCCGCATCGGGCCCGAGCCGCGCCAGCAGCGCCGCGCGGCCGCCGAGCTCGCCCAGCAGCTCCGCGAACAGCGTATGCGGCCCGCAGAAATCCGCCCGCGCCGCCAGCCGCGCGAATCGGTCCGCCGCGCGCCCGAGCGCGCTGTCGCCGCCGCGATTTGCCGCCAGCGCCGCAGCCAGCGGCCCCGTCCGCCCCTGCGCCAGCGCGAAGAGATCCGCCTCCGACAGTCCGAACAGCGGGCTCTTCAGCGCGGCCGCGAGTTGCAGGTCATCCTCCGGCAGCAGCAGCGCATCGGCAAGCGCCAGTAGGTCCTGCACTGCGATCTGATCGACCAGTGCCAGGCGATCCAGTCCGCCGACCGGCACGCCGCGCTCCTTCAGCGCCCGCACCAGGGTCGGGATGAAGGCGCCGGTGCGCTTCCGCACCAGCACCAGGATATCGCCGGCGCGCATCGCGCGGCCGCGCGCCGGCAGCATCTCGCCATCCTGGATCCATCCGGCGATGCGCTCCGCGATGCGTTCGGCCAGCAGCGCATCCGGGCTGCCGGTACCGGCCTGTGGCGCCTCCGGCACCAACCAGGGCTCCGGCCTCTCCGCCTCGCCCGCCACGATCACCGGCCAGAGCTCGACCGAGCCCGCCTGTCCCGCGCGGTCCGGGATGTGCCGCAGCGGCGGCTCGTCCTCCGCCACCACGCCGGGCTTCGCCGCCTCGCCTTCGAACACCGCATCGACCAGCGCCAGCACCGGCGCCGTCGACCGGAAGGAGACGTTGAGCCGCACCGCGCGGAAATGCTGCCCGGCGGCCTCGCTGGCATCACGGAAATGCGTCTGCCAGGTCGCGAAGCCTTCGGGATCGGCACCCTGGAAGCCGTAGATGGATTGCTTCACGTCGCCGACCGCGAAGACGCTGCGTCGGCGCTCCGGCTGCGCACCCTCGCCCGCGAAGAACTCCTCGGTCAGCGCGGCGGCGATGCCCCATTGCGCGGCGTTGGAATCCTGTGCCTCGTCCAGCAGCACGTGATCAAGCCCGCCATCCAGCTTGAACAGCACCCAGGCGCTGCCGGGATCGCGCAGCACCGCCCGCGCCCGGTCGATCAGGTCGTCATAGTCCAGCATGCCGCGCCCGCGCTTGCGCGCCTCGTAGTCGCGGATGACCGGCTCCGCCAGCGCCACCAGCGCGGTGGTCGCGGCCAGCAGCCGGAGCGCGCGCCGCCGCTCCTCGACACCGGCAACCCGCTCCGCCTCCGCGCGCATCGCCTCCAGCACCCGCGCATGCTCGGCCCCGAGCCCGCCCTTGGTCGCGAGGTTCCGGTCCGCATAGGGCTTGCCCTCGGTCGTCAGGAAAATGTCCGACCACTCCGCCCAGCGCGCCGCCCGCGCCTCCGCATCCAGCGCCAGCCAAGCCCGCATCCGCGCGCCGCGAT
Organism: Plastoroseomonas hellenica; assembly: GCF_018129085.1. Lineage (GTDB taxonomy): Bacteria > Pseudomonadota > Alphaproteobacteria > Acetobacterales > Acetobacteraceae > Plastoroseomonas > Plastoroseomonas hellenica. Next base: position 2,705 of record NZ_JAAGBB010000117.1, on the reverse strand, counting down.
CCTGGTCATTGGCGTTGCGGCTAGCGAGCTTCGCCTCGGCCACCGCGCCGAGATCCGGCACCGCCGCCGCAGCCCGCGCCAACAGCGCCGCCTCATCCTCCCCCGCCGTGAGCCCGAGCCGCCGCGCCACCCGCGCCGCCAGCCCGGCATGGCCGTGGCTGCGCTCCAGTGCCTCACCCAGCGCCGCGCGATCGCTGTTCAGCGCCGCCACCAGCTCCCCGAAGGCCGAAGGCGGCGTCAGCCCCGCCAGATCCTCGAGCGGTCCGCGCAGCGCCCCCGGCGTCGCCAGCACCGCCTCCCGCGCTTCCGCCAGCATCACCGCCGCATCGCGGTCCTCCACCACCGCAAACTGCGGCGCCAGCCCCGCCTCCAGCGGGAAGCCCCGCAGCAAGGACTGGCAGAAGGCATGGATGGTGCTGATCCGCATGCCCCCCGGCAGCTCCAGCACCTTCGCGAACAATTGCCGCGCATGCGCGCGGATCGCCGGCTCCGGCCGTTCCCCAGTCAGCGCCGCAATGCGCACATCCAAGCTCGCATCATCCGCCACCGCCCATTCGCCCAAGGCCCGCGCCAGCCGCGTCGCCATCTCCGCCGCCGCCGCCTTGGTGAAGGTCAGGCACAGGATGCGCCCCGGCGCCTGCCGCGGATCGAGCAACAGCCGCAGCACCCGATCCGTCAGCACCTTCGTCTTGCCCGACCCCGCCGAGGCACCCACCCAGGCGGACGCCAACGGATCACTCGCGGCGCGCTGCGCCGCCTGGGCGATGTCGCGGGCGGTGGGAGAGGTCATGGTGAGGTCGCGCCCCGGGAGGGCTCTGCCCTCCCGGACCCACCCGGCAGGAGCCTGCAGGCCCCTGCACCCAGTTGATTTGACGCCCTGGTTGGGAAGGGGTCGCACGGCGCCATCGCGCCGTGCGACCCCTTCCCAACCAGGGCACCAAATGAAGCAGGTCCAGGAGCCTCTAGGCTCCTGGCAGGTGGGGTCTGGGGAGGGCAGAGCCCTCCCCGGGCAACAGTCCCCACCATCACTCCCCCTCCTCCTCGGCACCCGCCCATTCGGCGATGCGCGACAGGTGGTCGTAGTCCCCGCCGCGGGCGGCGCGGAGCGGGTGGGGGCGGGCGGTGAAGGGGGTGCGGTTCAGCAGGAAGCGGGTGACGAGGGCGGCTGCTGCTTCGCGGTTGCCCTCGGCGAGATGGGCGGTGGTCAGCTCGTCTTCGCTGAGGCGGAGTGCCTGGCCGGGCAGGTCTCCGCCCGAGAGGCGCCAGTAGTCGAGGATGGTGACAGGGGCGGGGGGCAGGGTCTCGAAGGCGCCTTCGAGCGCCATCCAGGCTTCGAGGGGGAGTTGCGGCGCGGCGCCGTTCTCCCAGTCTTCGCGCTTGGGCAGGGCGCCGGTCTTGTAGTCGTAGATGGCGAGGCTGCCGTCGCGGAGCATGTCGATGCGGTCGGCGCGGGCAGTGAGCAGGACCTCGCGTCCGCCCTGCATGGCGAGGGGGTGCCGGCCGGCGACTTCGACATGGCTGCGCGCGATCGCGCCCTGGCCGCGGGTTGCGGCTTCCTGCGCGATGGCGAAATCGCCGATGCGGAGCAGGCGCGGGCGCCAGAAGGCGGCGTAGGCGGGGCGGGGGCCGTGCAGCTCCAGCGCTTCCTCCATCGCCTGGGCAAAGAGGATGCGGGCGGCGTCCTCGCCGGGCCAGGGGCGGGCGTCGAGGGCGCGGATGAAGCGCGCCATCGCTTCATGCACCAGCTCGCCATATTCCGGCGCGCCGATATCGGCATCGAGTTCGGGCAGCGGTGCCAGGCGGAGCACGCGCTTCGCGTAGAGCGCATAGGGATCGGCGAGCAGCAACGCGACGTCCGAGAGCGAGATCGCCTCCGGCCGCGCCGCGACGGGTGGGTTCGGAGACGGCCGCTCGCAGGGGCTGATGGCGCGGGGTTGGTCGAGCTGCGCGGCCCAGGCGGCCGCGTCCGATGCCGGCAGCGCGAGGCCCTGGCCGGCGAGGAAGGTCTCCAGGCGCACCAGCCAGCGTGCCGGCACGGTCGGGCTGCCGCCGCGCTTGGCGGCGCGGGTCAGCACGGCGTCCGGCGCCGCGCAGGCGGTCAGCAGGAAGTCGGCGGCGACGCGGCCGATGCGGGCCTCCGGCTCCGGCAGGCCGAATTCGGTGCGCATCGGGCGGCTCATCCAGGGGCCGGGATCGGTCGCCAGCGGCCAGACATTCTCATCGAGCGCGCCGAGGATCACGCGGTCGAAGGAGAGCAGCCGCGCTTCCAGCAACCCCAGGATCTCGATACGCGGATGCGGCGACCCCTCGCGTCCGCGGCTGGCGCGGGCGCTGCGCGCCACGCCCTGCGCCAGCACCGCGTCGAACAGCGCCGGCCAGTCGCGGGGCGCGATCGGCGGCAGTGCCGGCAGCGCATCCGCCAGCGCGGCGAGGTGCAGCGCCAGCGGCTCGCCTTCCGCACCGGCATAGAGGCGGAGCCCGCCGGCAGCCGCCGGCGTGGTCGCCAGCGCCTCGGCGGCGGCCATCTGCGCGGCCAGCAGATCGGCGGCGGGACGCGGCACGGTGCCCGGCACCGCGAATTCGCCAAGCGCCGCGGTAAAGGCTTCCAGCGCGCCATGGATGCGCGCCAGCGCCTCCGCATCGCGCTCCGCGCCGAAGGCGGCGGCGACGGCGGCGCGCAGGCCGCCCAGCCCCGGCGCTGGGCG
>NZ_JAAGBB010000116.1 GCF_018129085.1 Plastoroseomonas hellenica | reverse complement strand
GCACGCGGTCGAACACCTGCATCATGTAGATCGACACGGTGAGCTGCAGCAGGTTCACGACGCCGCTGAACACGCCGACCGTCACCAATTCGGAGCGGCACGCACCGACCGCCGCATCAAGCGGCGTGCGCGAAGGCGAGGCAGGGGCTGGCTGCGACATGAGCATCCTCGGGGCGGGCCGGCAATCTAGCGCCCAATCGGGGGGCTTTGGCACTGACGGACCGTGCCCACAAGGAGCCCAATTCATTTAAAATTCACTGTTCCCTGAGGCACAGGCCGGGCGCCGGGCCGCTCACGAAGACGGGACCGATGTGCCGACCTCCTCCGCCACTGCCGCCGGTTTGACGGCGGCCACATTGGGAAGCCCGCCAAACCAATCATGACAAAAGGCGATTTGTCGGATGCTTTTCCCAAAATGAAATAATACAGCGGCCTACCGGAGCCCTTTATACCCTGTGATGAGCCTGGGTCGCCCCGCCCGCCGCATCGCCGGCCGGTCGTGGCCGGCCCGGCAAGCGGCATGGGCAGATGATGATCCGGACCCTTCTGATCGACGACGACGCTGAATTCGGTGAGTCGGTGCGCGGCTACCTCGCGGCGCATGGTTTCGAGGTACGCGCCGTCACCGGCTCGGCCCCGGCCTTCGCGAGCCTGGCGGAGTTCAAGCCCTCCATCATCATCATCGACCAGAACTTGGAGGGCGAGAGCGGCACCGAGGTGTTCCGCAAGCTGTCCTCCCTGACCACCGCCCCCTGCATGTTCCTCTCCGGCGGGCGGGAGGAGGTGGACCGGGTCGTGGCGCTGGAGCTCGGCGCCTATGACTATGTCGCGAAGCTGACGCCGCCCAGGGAGATCGTGGCGCGCATTCGTTCCATCCTGCGCCGCGCCGCGCCGCAGGCCGGCGCACCGGCGGCACCGGCGACGACGCCGGTTGCGGCCGGCGGCCCCGGCTGGCACCTCTCGGTCGAAAAACGCGAGTTGTTCCGGCCGGATGGCCAGGCCTGCACCCTGACCGCCTCGGAGTTCGAGGTGCTGCGGGTGCTGGTCACGGCGCGCGGCAAGGTGCTGAGCCGGGACGAGATCAGCGAACGTGCCTTCCATCGCCCATTCCGGCCCGGCGACCGCGCGGTCGACATGGCGGTGATGAAGATCCGCAAGAAGATCGAGATCAACCAGCACCATCCGCAGGCCATCAAGTCGGTGCGGCCCTTCGGTTATGTCTTCACCGACTTCCCAGCCGGCATGCCGGCCGAAGAGCCGGCGGAGCGTGGCTGAGCCGGCCGGCGCTGCCGTCATGCCGGTGGCCGCGAAGGCCGCTCCGTAGCCGACACGCCCAGCATGGATCGAAGGCCGGCGTCGCTCAGCGCGCCCATCATGGGCTGCGGGCCCGCACAGGGGAGGCGAAGCCCGCCGCCGCCTTGGCGCCGTCCGGCAAGGCTGATCCATGTTAAGGACGTGGCATCACGGCTCCGCTAGAGCTGAGCCCATTCGGGTGCATCACCCGAGCGGGCGACGATACCTGTCAGGATGAGGCCTCAATCGATGCGGCCTGGCCGGACGGCGCGAAGCCGATCCGGGCATCCCGCCCGGACACGGTCGTCATGCCCGCCCTCAGGCCGGAGCCCTTCCCTGCATGGTGATTCCATCGGACGCATCGATCCTCGTCGTCGAGGATGAATGGATCATCGCCGAAGCGATCTCCCGTTCGCTGCGCCGTTGGGGCTACCGCGTCCTGGGCCCGGCGGCGGACGTCCCGGCGGCGCTCGCGCTGCTGGAGCAGGAGACCCCGGCCGCGGCGTTGCTCGACGCCTCGCTGGGACATCAGCCGAGCTTCGCCGTGGCCGACCTCCTGATCGCGCGCGGCGTGCCCTTTGCCTTCCTCAGCGGCCACCAGGTAGAGGATCTGCCGCCGCGCTACGCGGCCAGCCGGCTACTGAACAAGCCCTTCGCGGAGGCGGCGCTGCAGACCGAGATCATGGCGCTGCTCGGCATCCCGGGCTGATCGGGACCCGCGCCCGCCCCCACCGCCGGCTGGCCCCGGCGGCGGCGGTCCGGCACGCCATGCACCGCCGCTTCGAGCGAACTGCGCGTGGATTCCAGCATGCGTTCCATCCGCCGGCCACGCGCCATGCCGAGGGCATGGGCCGAAAGGCTCACGATCAGCAGGGTCATCACCGTGGCGGCGACCCAGATGGCGATGCCCGGCGCCGGTATTTGCAGCGCTGCTTCCGTCATGTTCTCCACGCGGCTCTCCATGCCTCTCCGTCCGGGCAGGGATGTACTCACTTGCGGCAGCGCGGCGAAATCCAAGACTTGTCGGTTTTTGTCACGCGCTCCGGAGACGCGAGCGCCATTCGCCGCTCGTCAGGGTCGCGGATATGGCCGGCTACGGGCGCAGAGTGGCGGCAGCGGGAGCAGGATCGCATGGCAAGCAAGGGTCGGTAAGGGTTCCGCAACCTTTCCGTGCCTATAGGGCGGGTTGCGTCTTGAGGGATGGCCCAATGCTCGATCTGCTGCAGGCACTGTTTGTCGGACTGGTGCTGTCCGCCGGCGTCGCGGCGGCGCATTGGGCGTTCGGCACGAACGAACGCCCCGAGGACATGCAGCCCGCCCTGCTGGAGAGCGCGCCGCCCGCTATCCTCGCCACTCTGGTGGGGCGGGCCCCGGCCTGAGGCCGGCCCGGCGCAGGCGCCGGTTCACGCCGTGATGGCGGCCTGCGGCGGCAGGGCGCGAATCGTCTTGTCGATCTGCTGCTTCAGTGCCTGCAACAGGGCGACATCCATTTCGATGTCCAGGAAGTCGGGCAGAGTCGGATGCGGCGCACCGCGCGTGACCACAAGGGATGCCCGCTTGCCATCGACGATGAGCGAGAGGTCTTCAGCGGTGACTCGGATGGGCTGGGTCATGACGGCTCCTTTGGAATCCAGATAGTCGCGAAACGACCGCAGCACGGCCCTTTTCCTGTCTGGATTTGTCGCGGCCGGCGCGATGGGGTCGCACACCGCGATCATGCAATCGCTACATGAGACAGGGCGGCTTCGATCGCACTGCGGCCCAGTTGACGGCGCGGGGCTGAGGCGGCGCCGGCGGCGGATCCGGCAGGCCGGTCACCGCGGTCTGCAGACGGTCGTTCAGGGTCCGGGCCCGGCGTTCACGGCGGCGCCCGCGCCCCACCCCGATGCGGTAGCCGATCAGTGCCGCCGCCAGCAGCCCGCCCATGTAAGGCATCCAGACCAGCCAACCCGCCACGCCCAACCTCCGGTCCTCAAGGACATCGGAAGGCGCGTATAAAGAATGAAGCGTTACCGATTTCTGCATTGCATCAATCCCGGGCAGAAATGATGGGATGCATGCACGCGCCGGCCGGCGGGAAAAGAACCCGCCGCGAAGGGGAAATCGCGGCGGGTCGGAGGGGGGTGGATGCCCCGACACGGGATTGGTGGGGAATCCGGAGCATCCGACCCGGCAACGCGCCAACCGGGCGCAGGGCTGCATCGCCCCGTCTTCACAGGCGGGTGCGCCTCAGACCAGCCAGAAGCCGGCTTCGTGCCGCACCGGTTCGCGGCGCGGCAGGCCGATGTCGCGGCGGATGTGATCGTCGAGTGCCGCCACCGCGGCGGCGCTGCGGGTGGCGGCGTGGCGCGCCGCCAGGGCGCGGATCGCGCGCCGCACCGCGGCGGCCTGGATCAGGCGCCGCACCCGGCTGGCCAGGGACACCGGCGTGGCGGCCGCCCCGGCGTCAAGGCTGCGGAGGATGGCGGGCGCGGCGGGGGTCATCTCGGCGGTCATCATCACTCGTCTCCGTGTGACGCGGTGTGCGTCGTCGCCCGCCCCTGATGCCGAAATCCCGCCACCTGCCCCTGTTCCGCGGGAAACATTCCGTGCGCTCGCCGGCCAGGGACGCATCAGCGCCGCCACGACGCTGTTCGGCTTCGCGCGCCACGGGCATGCTCCGCGCGTGTCAGAAACCTCCGACCTCCGCCGTCTGCTCGACGGTGCCGCGCTCTTCGAGGGCGTGCCGGCGCGGGCGAAGGACCGCCTCGCCCAGGCAGCGCGCCGGCTGCGCTACGCCGCCGGCGCGCCGATGTTCCGCCGCGGCGACCCTGGCGAGGGCATGATCCTGGTGCTGGACGGGCTGGTGCGACTGCATCTCGCGACTGCCGCGGGGCGCGAGATGACGCTCGGCCTGGTCGGCCGCGGTGAGCCGATCGGCGAGATCACCTTGATCGATGGCGGGCCGCGCAGTGCGGACGCCACCGCCATCACCCCGGTCGCGGCGCTGCTGCTGCGCCATGCCGATGTCAGGCCGCTGATCGCCGAGGAGCCGGAATTGGCACTCGCCCTGCTGCAGACCTTCGCGGCGCGACTACGCCGGACCACCGACCAGGTGGAGGCGGTCGGGCTGCTGCCGCTGCAGCAGCGCCTCGCCGCCGCGCTGCTGCGCCTCTCGGCCGTGGACCCGAGCGGGCTGGTGCGGCAGCCGCAGGGCCAGATCGCAGCCCTTGTCGCCGCCAGCCGGCCGAAAGTGAACCAGGCTCTGGCCGAGTTCCGCGCCCGTGGCCTGATCGAGCCGGTGCGGGCCGGGCTGCGGCTGACCGACCCTGCCGGCCTCAGGGACCTGGCGGAGCAGGGATGAAGACCGGCGCCGGCGCGGCCGCGCTGCTGCTCGCCGCCGGCCTGGCCTTCACGTCCCCGGCCGATGAGCTGCGCCACCGGCACGTTGTTCGCGAGCGAGCGCCCGAAATCCCCGGTCAGCAGCCCGCCGAGCCAGTGCAGGTAGCGGAGCGGCGCCGGCTGG
>NZ_JAAGBB010000115.1 GCF_018129085.1 Plastoroseomonas hellenica | reverse complement strand
CATGCCCGCGGCACCGCAGCCACCGGCGGCGCAGCCCACGCCCGCGCCGCAGCAGCCGCAGCGGGTCAACCCGACCGACCTGCTGCGCGGGCTGTTCGGCGGCGGGCGGCGCTGACCGCCGCGGCCGACCAGCGTTCCCTGTTGCGGGAACGGGGAACGCTCAGGGCTCAGGGCGCCTGCGCGACCGCGAGCGCCGTCAGGTTGACGATGCCGCGCGCCGTCACGCTCGGCACCAGCACATGGATCGGCTTCTTCATGCCGAGCAGGATGGGGCCGACCTGCAGCCCGTCCGCCGCTGCCTTCACGAGGTTGAAGGCGATGTTCGCGGCATCGACGCCGGGCATGACCAGCAGGTTCGCCGCGCCCTCCAGCGGGCTGTCCGGCACCGCGCGGCTGCGGATCGCCGGGATCAGCGCGGCATCGGCATGCATCTCGCCATCGACCTCGAGCTCCGGCGCGGCGCGCTGGATCAGCTCGAGGGCCGCGCGCATGCGCCGCGCCGAGCCCGCGCCCGAGGCGCCGAAGGAGGAATGCGACAGCAGCGCGACCTTGGGCACCACGCCGAAGGCGCGCACCTGCTCGGCCGCCAGCAGGGTCATCTCCGCGATCTGCTCCGGCGTCGGGTCCAACACCAGATGCGTGTCGACGACGAAGAGCACGCCCTGCTGCATGATGACGGAGGAGAGCGCGTAGCAGCGCGAGACGCCCTCGGCCCGGCCGATGATGTCGTGCACGTTGTAGAAATGGCCCATCCAGTCGCCGGTGCCGCCGCAGATCGCGGCATCCGCCTGGCCGGATTCGAGCAGCAGCGCGGCTGCGACCGTGGTGCGGACGCCGACCCGGCGATCGGCCGCGTCCGGCGGGGTGCCACGCCTGCCGACCTTGCCGCGATAGACTTCCTTCAGCGGCGCGAAGATCGCCTCGTCCTGCTGCGGGTCGAGGATGCGCACGCTTTCGGAGAAGTCCATGCGCAGACCCATGGCCCGGGCGCGCGCCTCGATCACCGCGCGCCTGCCGAGCAGGATCGGCTCCGCGAGGCCGTCATCGAGCACGGTCTGCACGGCGCGCAGCGTGCGCTCGTCCTCGCCTTCCGAATAGACGACGCGGCGCGGGCGCTTGCGCGCCGCTTCGATCACCGGCCGCATCAGGTTGCCGGAGCGGAAGACGAAGCGCTCCAGCTCCTGCCGGTAGGCGGCGAAATCCTCGATCGGGCGGCGGGCGGCGCCGGTTTCCATGGCGGCGCGCGCGACCGCGGGCGCGATCTCCAGGATCAGGCGCGGATCGAAGGGCTTCGGGATGATGTAGTCGGGGCCGAAGATCGGCGCCTGGCCGCCATAGGCGGCGGCGACGACCTCGGAGGCCTCGACGCGCGCGAGCGCTGCGATCGCCTCGACCGTCGCGACCTTCATCGCTTCGTTGATCGCGGTCGCGCCGACATCGAGGGCGCCGCGGAAGATGAAGGGGAAGCAGAGGACGTTGTTGACCTGGTTCGGGTAGTCGGAGCGGCCGGTGGCGACGATCGCGTCCGGCCGCGCGGCGCGCACCGCTTCCGGCAGGATCTCCGGCTCCGGGTTGGCGAGTGCCAGCACCAGCGGCTTCGGCGCCAGCTTGCCGAGCCATTCGGGCTTCAGCACGCGCGGCGCGGAGAGGCCGAGGAAGACGTCGGCGCCTTCGATCGCCTCCTCCAGCGTGCGCAGCGAGGTCTGCCGGGCATAGACGGACTTCCAGGGGTCCATCAGCTCGTTGCGGCCTTCGTGCACCACGCCCTTGATGTCGGTGACGATGATGTTCTCGCGCTTCAGCCCCATGGTGCAGAGCAGGTCGAGGCAGGCGAGTGCCGCGGCGCCGCCGCCGGAGGTGACGAGCTTCACCTCGGTCAGCGACTTGCCTTGCAGCAGTAGCCCGTTGCGCACCGCGGCGGCGACGATGATGGCGGTGCCGTGCTGGTCGTCGTGGAAGACCGGGATGCGCATGCGTTCGCGCAGCGCCTTCTCCACGATGAAGCACTCGGGGGCCTTGATGTCCTCGAGATTGATGGCGCCGAAGGTGGGCTCAAGCGCGGCGATCACCTCGATCAGCTTCTCGGGGTCGTTCTGGTCGATCTCGATGTCGATCGAATCGATGCCGGCGAACTTCTTGAAGAGGACCGCCTTGCCTTCCATCACCGGCTTCGAGGCCAGGGCGCCGATGGCGCCGAGGCCGAGCACGGCGGTGCCGTTGGTGATGACGGCCACCATGTTGCCGCGGGCGGTGTAGTCATAGGCGCGGTCGGGATCGGCCGCGATCTCCTCGCAGGCGGCGGCGACGCCGGGGGAATAGGCCAGGCCCAGGTCGCGCTGGGTCGCCATGCGCTTGGTGGGCTCGACGCTGAGCTTCCCCGGCCGGGGATAGCGGTGGTAGTCCAGCGCCGCCTTGCGGAAATCCTCGTCCATCCGAACCTCTCTGCTGCGCGCCAGCATAGGCGACGCATCGCGCCGCGTCAGCGGCCGTTCCGGTGCGCATGGCGCCGGGATGGGATGCCGTGTTGGAGGGTCTCAGGGAAGGCGCGCCGCGGCGGCGAGGTAAATCGCCGTCGCGATCGCGCCGAGCGCGCTGCGCCCGGCATGGAGCAGCCCCCAGCGGCGCAGCAGCGCGCGCGTCTCCCCGGATGCTTGCTCGGGCGGCGTCGCCTCGAGCCGGCGGTTCACCGGCATGATCGCGAGCAGCGTATAGGGCCAATTGGCGATGATGATGACGGCGCCGAGCAGCCAGAGCGCATCGCCCGCCCGCCACCAGGCGGCGGCGCCGAGCAGCCCGGACAGGACGGCGATCGAGGCCTGCATGGCGAAGCCGCGCGCATAGGACGGCTTCCACTGGGCCAGCGCCGCTCGGTCGTCGAGGCCGAGCCTCGCCGGTTGCTCCGCGAGGTTGATGTAGAGGGCGGCACCCGCGAAGACGGCTGCCGTGGTGAGCGCGAGCAATCCGAGCATCCGAGGGTCCCGCCTAGCCTGAGGCTTGATAGCACGCGCGACGCCGGTGACGGGCAGGGATGCGTTTGGCGTTGCTGTAGCGAACCGGTATCGGTACCTCTCGACGACAAGACACGAAGCACACGCCGCCGGAGGATCAGATGCAGCGCCGATATTTGTCGCTGGGCCTGCTTGGGCTGGCTTCCTGCAACGCCTGGCAGGTGACGCAGGATCCGGCTGCGGCCGGCGTCATCCCCAGGCGGGGCGACATCTACATTGTGCGGCCGGTGGATGGCCGCTTCCGCAATACCGCCTATCCGGGCTCGGGCGACGCCGTGGTGCGGGCGCTGCTCGACGGCCTCCGCCTCCATCTCCCCTTCGACCGGGTGACGGCCGGCTTCGTGCCGGAGGAGCCCCAGGCCGCGCTGGCGAGCGCCCGCCTGCGCCGCGCCGCCTACATGATCACACCCGGCATCACCTATTGGGTCGACCGTCCGGCCCATGCGGCCTTCGGCCCGGATGGGATGGCGGTCCAGCTCGACCTCGCGGCGATCGCGACCGGCGCCAGCATCGACCGGCGCACCATCAGCGTCCGGAGCAGGACCATGATCGCAACGACCGCCCATGCCTGGGAATTGCTGCCGGAACCGATCGCCGCCTATGCGGCGTCCATCACGGGTCAATCCGATCTGACCTGAGCCGGACCCGCGCGGCACACCATATCTGTCCCGCGCATCCCTTGATGCCGAGGCCTGACTGGCTGAATTTTCAGAATTCGAGAGGCTACCTTGGTGCGGTCAAGAAGATTCGAACTTCCACGGGGTTGCCCCCACCAGCACCTCAAGCTGGCGCGTCTACCATTCCGCCATGACCGCAAACCGGGTAGAGGCGGGGCGTATAGCCGATGATCCCCGCCGTATCAACGCACCCCGTGACGCTTTTTTCCCCTGGCCCCGACTGGGTGGCCGCCGACGGCCTGACCCCCTATCCGGACGCGGTGGCGACGATGGAGGCCGAGGTCGCCGCCATCCGCGCCGGCACCACACGGGAGCGGGTCTGGCTGGTCGAGCACCCGCCCACCTATACCGGCGGCACCTCCGCGACCGGCGACGGGCTGCTCGATCCGCGCTTCCCGGCCTATCGCACCGGGCGCGGCGGACAATGGACCTATCACGGCCCCGGCCAGCGCACCGCCTATGTGATGCTGGACCTCGACCAGCCGCATGGCGGCGTGCCGAAGCGCGACATCCGCGCCTATGTGCATGGGCTGGAGGATTGGCTGATCGCAGCGCTCGACCTGCTCGGCGTGAAGGGCGAGCGGCGGGAGGGCCGGGTCGGCATCTGGGTGGCCGACCGGGCGCGCGGGAATGAGGCGAAGATTGCCGCGATCGGCGTCCGGGTGACGCGCTGGGTGACCTGGCATGGCGTCGCGCTGAACGTCGATCCCGACCTCGCACATTTCGGCGGCATCGTGCCCTGCGGGATCAGCGAGCACGGGGTGACCAGCCTGCACCACCAGGGCGTGCCGGCGACCCTGGAGGACGCCGACGGCGCTCTGATGGCCGCCTGGCCGAAGATTTTCGGGTAGGGGCAAGGGCTGCGCCCTGTCCCGCGGCCGCAGGCCGCCATCAGTCCCTGCGGAGCGAGCGCAGCGATGCTCCGGGGCCGCGAATGCGGCCCCGCGCGCGACCATCAGTCGCCGCCAGAGCTGCCCTGACAGCGCGCAGGCCAAGCGGCCGGAGGCCGCGCCGGCGCTTGAGGCGCTTATCTACGCGCCAGGAAGCCGGGCACCGGGCCGGCGTCGCGGAAGTCGCCTTCGCGCCAGCCGCGGTCGCGGCGCGGCGTCTCGGCCGGCTTCACCACCGGGCGGCGGCGGCGATCCTCGCCGCCGGGCTGCGCCGGCGCCTGGC
>NZ_JAAGBB010000114.1 GCF_018129085.1 Plastoroseomonas hellenica | reverse complement strand
CCGAGGAGCGAGAGCAAGGCGAGGGCAGCGAGGGACCGGCGCATGCTCAGAAATCCTCCGCGCGGATATTGGGTGGCGCCAGCTCGCGGTCTTCCGAGGTGTCTCGCCCCGATTGGGTGACGAAAGGCAACACCGGGATCCGCACCAGGGGATTGCTGGGGGGCTGCTCAGCAGGAATGAGACCGCCCATCAGGCCGCGCGGGTTGTCGGCAACGGTGAAGGCGGGGACGTCAAAGGAGGAAGGGGTTTCGTTCGGCAGCGTGAAAGGCAGCTCAATTGGTGGAGTGACCGGCAGTTCGGTGGGAGGGATTGGCGGAACCGGCGGCTCTGGCCTGGCGCAGACGCTGGCGGCGAGGGGGCAGTCATTGAACAGATAATCGAACTGATTGGGCGGCGGATCGCCGAGCTGCGTCCCGCCGGCGAAGCGGCGGCCGAGCGCTGCAGCGGTGCCGGTCGTGTCTCCGGTTATGCTGCCGGTCAGCACCGCGCTCGCCCCGTCCGTCACCCGCAGCGTCGCCGCGGTAAGCGCGCCACTCGCGCTGCCGCTGCCGCCGAGGAACAGCGCTACACTGCTGCTCGAGGCATCGAGCCCGCCGAAGCTGATCGAGGGCGACGTGATCGAGAGGCTCGGCGTCTGAGCGATGCCGGCGAGCGAGGCTGACTGAGAGGCATCGACGGTGATACCGGAGGTGCCGGCGATCAGGCCGTTTACGGTGACGGTCTGGCCGGACAGCGCCAGGCCACCCGCGAAGGCGATGGCGGAGAAGCCGTTCACCGCGACGGTGCCGGCCGGCGCCGAGAGCGAGAGTTCCGAAGCGCGGATGGTGCCGTCCACGGTGATGGAGCCGGCGGTCGCGGTAACCGTGCCGATGCCGCCCACCTCCACCAAGCTGCCCGATGGGATCGTCAGCGATGGGCCGGTGTTGACCAGCACGAGATCGCCGAAGATGCTGCTTTCGCCGAGGCGGCCAATGGCGTTCTGCCCGGCCAGCAGCACGCTGCCTTCGACGGCGCTGACGCGGAGTTCACCAACCGACGCGCGGCCAGCTCCTGTCGCCTCGATGCCGTTAGGGGTGCTGAGGGTTGCCGTGCCCGGTGTCGAAAGCGTGCCGCGCAACCGGAGCAAGCTGCCGATACTCAGGACGATGTCCCCGCCGGCGGAGAGATCGTCGAGATAGCCGAGGCTGACATTGGGCAGCGTCACGGCGCTACCGGCCTGGCCGGCGAGGATATCGGCGCCGAGCAGCGTGCCGTTGAGTTGCGTGATGTCGCCGAGGCTGCGCAGGTCGAGCCGGCCGACCTCGAGTGTCGGGCCGCCGGCGAAGTCCAAGTTGCCGGAGATCTCGAGCTGGGTCGCGGTGGCGGTGATCGCCCCACCGATGCTGGTGGCACCGAAGCGCAGCGTGTCGGTGGCGCCGATCTGACCGATCTCGAGATCGGCCAGCATGAGGGCGTTGGGGATCGCGGTTCCCGCCGCCGACAGGGCAACCTGCATTGGGCGTGGCGCCGCAGGCGCGATCTCGACAACCGGCGCGCGTACTGTGAGCCCCGGTGGGAAGCTGGCCGGCGGCAGGTCGAGCCCGTTCGCGCGGAGCGAAATGCGTTCCGCGGCTTCCAGGAAACCGCCGGCGAAGGTCGATCCAGGCTGCACCAGGAGCGTGCCCTGGGTCGTGAGTTCGATGATGTTGGCTGTCACCGCCTCGCCAATAGTGAGATCGGTCGCACCGTTCACGATGCGCAGCGCGCCGGGCACGTCGACGGCGGCCAGCGTCGCAATCGCATTGACGCCGCCATCCAGACGCACATCCCCGCCCGGCAGCAGGATCAGGCGTCCGGCGCTGACGCTGCCGCCCGTCTGCTGGATGCCGCCGGTGCCGGAGGCAAGGGTCAGGCCGCCGGCCATGCCGACCGTGCCCGCCAGCCGCAGCGTCGCGGTGGAGCCTGGGATCGGCGAACCGCCCTGGACGCCGGCGCCGATTGCGCTGCCAGTCTGGCCGGCATTGGTGCTGGTGACGCTGGCGCCCGTCGCGATCGTCACGTCGCCGGCAGCCGTCAGGCTAAAGAGGCCGTTGCCGGCGGCGATCGCGCCGGTCACCATCAGGGAGGCGCCTGGCCCGTCGACGGCGATGCTGACCGTATCAAGCCCGACACCGCCGCCGGTCACTGTGCCCGCGACGGTCAGGTTGGTCACGTTCCTGATCGTGATGTCGCCGTTCGCGGAGACTGGGCCGAGCTCATCGATGAGGTTGTTGCCCAGAAGAGCGACGCTCGCGCCCGTTCCTTCGGTGCTGACATTCAGCCGCGGCGTAATGATGGACGAGCCGGCGGCCTGGGTAATGCCGTTGGTCCGTTCGAGAAGATCGAAGATGCCGCCCACCCGTATCTCGCCCGTGACATTGGCAGGCACGGCCGGGCTGCCGCTGACGAGCAGGTAGTCGAGGGTAAGGCTGAGATTACCACGGACGTTCGATGCGCCGAGGGTCCTGATGAACAGCGGGGATCCAAAGATCGCATCACCTCCCGAGACCACGTTCAGCGTGTCGGCCGTGATCTGGGTGGGAAAGCCGCTCTGCGTGATGCCACCTGTGCCCGCACCGAGCTGCACAGGGTTCGTCCAGACTCCATTTGAGAGATTTCCCCCCGTATAGCCGTTGACAAGACCACCGATGGAGAGGCTGCCGGGACGGGTCAGATCCACGCCATCCGTTGTCGGATCGTAGGCCGCCAGGATGCGCAGGCCATTGCCACGCACCTCGGAAAGGACGCCCAGCCGGATCGAGCCACCGGCGGCGAGCAGGCCTGTGACTGCGCCCGGAGCTGTTCCAGCGCCCGATGCGATCACCGCCACGTTGGCGTTGTTGGGAAGGGAGAAGTCGCCGCCCGCCACGATACGGAATTGGTCGCCGAAGGCCGAGGCGTTGATGGCGATGTTGCCGCCCGCCGAGATGCCCAGGGCTCCGGCCGCGACCGTCTGGCCGTTCAGCACGACATTGCCGGCCGTCGCCCCGAGGGTCATGTCACCCGCGGCGGTCTGCATCTGGCGGATCGATTGCAGATTGCCACCGGCCGTGAGGCTCATGGGGCCTGATGAGCTGAAGGTGCCTCCACTGGGATTGGTGATGAGGATGTCACCGGAGGCGTTCATGGTGAGCGTACCGGCCGCCACCACACGCGCACCGACACTGATGCTGCCGCCGGCCACCATCGATATGGCGTTGCCGTCGATCGCGGCAGTGTTCGTGACGATACTGCCGGCCGCGTTCATGGTGAGGGCGTTATCCACCCTGAGCTGCTGAAAGAGGGTGATGTTGCCGCCTGCCAGCAGCGTGAGAGAGCCGCCACTGTTCGTGAAGATCCCCTGATTAACGTTGATGTCGCCCCCGCTGTTCAGCGTGAGGTCGCCTGTCGGCTTGTTGATAAACGCGTTGACGTTGATGAGTGTGTCGGCCTGGAGGATCAGCGCGCCGGAAGTGCCGGTGATGCTGCCGGGCGTGATATAGGCGTTGTCGTCTCCGGGATCGGGATCGGGTGCATCGGTGATTGTGAGGGACACGGGGTCAATGAGCACCGTGCCAGCATTGCCCGCCGGCGCGCCTGCATCCATGGAGCCCGTCACGCGCAAGCCGTGACCCCCCGAGACTTCGATGAAGCCGCCATCGCCGCCCTGTGGCCCGCCGCGCGCCGAGAGCCTGCCGTCCATCGCCGTCGCTTCCGTCGAATGCAGCACGATGCGCCCGCCCTGGCCGAGCACCGTCGCATCCGCGCGCAGCTCCGCCCCCGCCGCCACGCCGGTGCGCTCGGCCCGCCGGGGCGTCGCCGATCCCTGCCGCGTCTGCCCGAAGGCGATCTCGCCGCCGCCCGCGGTGCCGGAGGCATCGATCCGTGCGCCGGCTGCCGCCAGCACGCGATCCGCCACCACCTCGATCGTGCCGCCGCGCTGCCCGGCCGCGAGGCCGCGGGCGTCCACCTGGCCTTCGATGATCACAGCACCCCCGGTGCCGGCGATCACCACCTCGCCCCGCCGTCCGGTCGCGGCGTCGGTGTTGGCCGAGATCCGCCCGCCGGCGCGCACCAGGTTCTGCACGATCCCATCGGCGGCGGCGGCGGTCAGGCTGATCCGGCCGCCATCGGCCTGCAAGGTGCCGTCATTGCTCACCAGCGCGCCGCCATCGGCCGGCCGCTGCCGCACTGGGCTGGTGATCTCGATCGACATCAGCCCATCGCCATGGAGGTCGATCACATGCGTCTCGGCGCCGGCGATCGCGACGGTGCCGAGGCGCGCGCTGATCACGCCGCGATTGGCGACCTGGGGTGCCACCAGGGCCGCGATGCCGGCCTCGCGGGCGGTGATGGTGCCTTCGTTGACGATGCGCGCATCGGCGCGGCCCGGCCGGTCGAAGACCATGCGGCCGCCGGCCATGAAGCGCTGGTTGGCGATATCGGCGGTGGAGACGATGACCGACTGCGCCTCGACGCGGGCACCCGGGGCGAAGATGACGCCGGACTGGTTGACGATGGCGATGCCGCCATTGGCGGTGACCTGCCCGGCGATGCGGGACGGGTCGGCGCTGTTGACGCGGTTCAGCGTCATCGATCCGCTGTTGGGCTGCTGGAAGCGCACGGCATGGTCGCGGCCGACATCGAAGCCGCGCCAGTCGATCACCGCGCGGTCGGTCGCCTGGTTGACCTGGGTGCGGGCGGCATCCTGGGCGATGGTCGCGCTGCCTCCGCTGACCACGCCGCCCTGCGGCCGCGCATTCGGCGCCTGGGCGAGGGCGGGGGCAGCCGCAACCAGGGCGGTGCCGCAGAGCAGCAACCCGCGGAGGGCGGGGAAGGGGCGGCGGGGCATCATGGCCATGGCTCTCTTCCCTTCCTCAGAACCGGGTCAGCACGCGCCAATAGATCGCGTCCGCATGCAGCGGCGGCGCCCCGGCGCCGTTCGGGCGCCGGGTCACCCGGCGCACGCCTTCCAACTGGAATTCCGCGAAATCGTTCACCGGTACCCGGATCCCGATGCCGTAGGAGGAGATGCGGCGGTCGGGATCGATCGACTGGTTCTCGTAGGTGCGGCCCCAATCATAGAAGGCATAGGCCACCGGGGCGA
>NZ_JAAGBB010000113.1 GCF_018129085.1 Plastoroseomonas hellenica | reverse complement strand
GCGGCGCGCCGGGCTCGGCGGCCGCGGCGAAGGCCGCCTCCTCCGGCGTCAGCCGGGCGGTCAGGCGCGGCCCCTTGCCGCCCTGGGCGGCGCGGGTAACCCGCACCGCGATCGCCATGCCCTCGTTCATCTGCCTGGCGATGGGGGTCTTGGCGGCACCCGCCTCGCTCTCGGGCAGGAAGCCGGTGGCACCCTCGGGCAGCGCGCAGAAGGCGCCCGCCATGGCCGGGGCGATGGCCGCAACGCGCGCCCGCAGCAGGTCGCCGACGCCATCCGGCCGGGCCGGCCGCTCCACCCAGAACTCGACTGGCCGCCCGTCTTCCACCAGCGCGGTGCGGACCTCGCCGGGGGAGACGCCGGCACGGATCTCCCGTGTCATGGCCGGAGCCAGCCGGCGCCCCGCAGGAGCTGTGCCGTCTCGAAGAGCGGCAGGCCGACCACGTTGGAATGGCTGCCGGAGAGGAAGCGCACGAAGGCCTCGGCACTGCCCTGGATGGCGTAGCCGCCGGCCTTGCCGGACCATTCGCCGCCAGCGACATAGGCCTCGATCTGCTGCGCGGTCAGGCGCTGGAAGGCGAGCGTGGTCTCGACCAGGCGCTGCAGCCGCCGCCCGTCGGGCAGCGCCAGCACCACCCCAGTCATCACCCGGTGCCGCCGCCCGGACAGCAGCTCCAGGAAGCGCTCTGCCTCCGCCGCGTCGGCGGGCTTGCCCAGGATGCGGCGCCCCACGCCCACCACCGTGTCGGCGGCGAGCACCAGCGCATCCGGCTGCGCGGCCGCCTCCGCCTTGGCGAGCGCCAGCCGCGCGGCCAGCGCGCGTGGCAGCTCTCCCTTGCGGGGCGTCTCGTCGATGTCGGTGGGGGCGGTGCGGTCCGGCGTGATGCCGATTCGCGCCAGGAGTTCGAGCCGGCGCGGGCTCGCGGAAGCGAGCACCAGCGGCGGGCGCATGCGCGGACTTACTTGAAGCGGAACGTGATGCGGCCCTTGGTCAGGTCGTAGGGCGTCATCTCGACGTTCACGCGATCCCCGGCGAGGACGCGGATGCGGTTCTTGCGCATCTTCCCGGAAGTATGCGCGAGCACCATGTGCTCGTTGTCCAGCTTCACGCGGAACATGGCGTTGGGCAGAAGCTCAACCACCTGGCCGCTGAATTCGATCATATCCTCTTTAGACATCGGACCTCTTGAGGTGTGGGGCGGGCCGCAACATGGTCGCGCGGCCCTGGCGGGTCAAGCAAAGCCTGTCAAGCCGGCCCTGGAGCACGGGTCCTTTGCCTGGATCCCCGAACCCTATTCCAGGGCTTTGTTTAAGCGTGCAATTCAGGCCGTCGGCCGATTGGGCCTCACGTCATCAGGCTCCAGCGTGAAGACCCTGCCATGCGCGGCAAGCGGCGCGGTCGGCGCCCCCGCGGCCCGCATCGCGCCCCAGAGTGCGACCGCGATGCTGTCCAGCACCGGGATGCCGGTCTCGGCCTCGATTGCCGGCGCGCCCTCGGTGCCGCGGAAATTGGTGCAGTGGATGATGATGGCCTCGGGCCGGGCCGCCGCGACCTCCCGGACCAGGGCATCGACCCGGTCCGCGGAATGATCCGCGAAGCTGTAGTTGCCGGGGTCGTCCAGGTGCCGCTCGGCGACGGTCGCGATGCCGCGGGCGGCGAGCCGCGCCACGATCGCCGCCTGGACATCGCCGACATAGGGCGTGACCAGCCCGACGCGCCTGGCGCCGAGCGCCGCCAGCGCGTCGTGCAGCGCCAGCGTCGCTGACGTGCAGGGGATGCCGGTCGCGGCCGTCGCGGCGGCGCAGATCGCATGGTCCGCCTCCAGCCCCAGCCAGGCGCCGGAGGTGCCGTTCCAGCAGAGGGAATGGACCTTCGCATCGGCCAGCAGCCCGGCCGCGGCGACCATCGGCCCGGTGTCGAACTGCGCCGAGAGCGCGGGATCGAGTCCGATCTGCAGCACCCGGAGCCGCTGGAAATGCGCGGTGATATCAGGCGTCCCCGCCAGCAGCCGCGCCGTCATCGGCTCCAGCACCGTGTTGGAGCTTGGCGTCAACATTCCCAGGCGGATGCTCATCCGCCCGGCGCCTGGGTCATCGGGTCGGTCTGGCCGCGCATCGCCCAGCCGGTCGTGCGGATCTCGATCGCGGCGGCGACCGCATACATCAGCACGCCCATCACCCCGGTCACGATCAGCCCGGCGAAGACCAGCGGCACGTCGAAGCGGGAGGAGGCGACGATCATCAGCTTGCCGATGCCGTCATTGCTCGCAACCGTCTCCGCGATGATCGATCCGACGAAGGCGACGGTGATCGCGATCTTGAGCGAGGCGAAGAAATAGGGCATCGCCCGCGGCAGCCCGACCTTGCGGATGATGTCGATGGGCCGCGCCCCGAGCGCCCGCAGCACGTCGCGCAATTCCGGCTCCACCGTCGCAATGCCGGTCGCGACGTTCACCACGATCGGGAAGAAGCTGATCAGGAAGGCGGTGATGATCGCCGGGATGGCGCCCGCCCCGAACCAGATCACCAGCACCGGCACCACCGCGACCTTGGGCACCGAGTTGAAGGCGATCAGCAGCGGATAGAGCCCGTGATAGAGCAGGGTCGAGCTGCCGATCGCGACACCGAGCGCCAGACCGAAGACGATCGCCAGCGCGAAGCCGATCGCGGTCGTCACCAGCGTCGCCCAGGCGTTCTGCAGGATCGGCTGCCACCACTTCACCATGCTGGCGGCGATGGCCGACGGCGCTGGCAGCACGAATTCCGGCACATCGAAGCCGCGCACCGCGATTTCCCAGAAGCCGAACATCGCGACGACGACGATCCAGGGCAGCCAGGCCTGCAGCACGCGGCGTCGGCGGGCGGCGGCGATCAGCGCCGCGGCGCGGTCCTTGGGATGCGCGACCTCAAGCGGCACCGGGCACCTCCTCGCTCTTGCGCGCCGTGTTGATCTCTTCACGGAGCGCCGCGACCAACGCCTGGAACTCCGGCGTATAGGTGGTCGCGAGCTCGCGCGGGCGGCTGAAGGGGATGCGCGTCTCGCTGATGATCCGCCCGGGGCGGGAGGACATGCAGAGCACCCGGTCCGCCAGGTAGACCGCCTCGCGCAGATCATGGGTCACCAGGATCACGGTCGGCCGCCGCGCCAGCCACACCTCCTGCAGCACCGCCCAGAGATCCTCGCGCGTGAAGATGTCGAGCGCGCCGAAGGGCTCGTCGAGCATCAGCAGCGCCGGCTGGTGGATCAAGGCGCGGCAGAGGCTCGCCCGCTGCTGCATGCCGCCCGAGAGCTGCCAGGGCTGCTTCTTCTCGACCCCCTCCAGCCCGACCAGCTTGAGCAGGCCGCGCGCCTCCGCCTCATAGGCGGCGCGCTCGGTGCGGAGGCGCCGACGATGCGGCTCGACCACCTCGAGCGGCAGCATGACGTTGTCGAGGATGCTGCGCCAGGGCAGCAGGGTCGGGTTCTGGAAGGCCATGCCGGCGACGGACAGCGGCTTCACCACCTCCTGCCCGCCGACGATCACCGTCCCCTCGGTCGCCGGCCAGAGCCCGGTGACCAGCCGCATCAGCGTCGACTTGCCGCAGCCCGATGGCCCGACGACCGCGACGAACTCGCCCTTCGCGACCGAGAGGCTGGTGCCCCGCAGCGCCAGCGTGCCTTCCACGCCGCCATAGCGCATGGCGACGTCATGTATTTCGACGAATGGTTTCATTCGTCGACCTCAATCGCCGGCGCCGGCATCCGCCGGCTTGGCTTGCGCGCTGTCGACGGTGCGCTGGCGACAACAGTCGGTCGCGCGCGGGGCCGCATTCGCGGCCCCGGAGTATCGGCTGCGCCTCGCTCCGCAGGAACCGGTGGCGGCCTGCGGCCGCGGGGCCCTCGCCTGGTTTGTGCGTCCATGCCGTTCAGAGGGCCAGCACGTCGCGCGGGGGCAGGAAGTCGGGCGTGTAGATGGCGCTCGCCTGCAGGCGCGGCGCCAGGTTGTAGCTCTCTTCCACCGCCACGATGCCGGCCTGCAGACGCGCCATGTCGACCGAGGAGAGCCCGTTGGCGCGGACATGGTCGGTGACGATCACCCGCTCCACATTCATCTGATGGCGCTCGGTCTCCAGCGCCACATCGGTCAGCGGCTCGATCCGGCGCAGGATGGCCATGCTCTCGGCGGGATCGGCGATCTGCGCCTTGAGGCCGCGCACCAGGGCCGCGACCACGCCGCGCACCGCGGCCGGATTGCGCTCCGCGAAGGCCCGCGTGGTCAGGATGGCGCCGCCATAGAGGTTCAGCCCATGCTCATAATACATCATCACCCGCTGCTGGGCATGGCTGAGCCCGAGACCCTTCAGTGCCAGCGCCGAGGTGGTGACGAAGCCGGTCACGCCGTCGGCTTCCCGCCGCACCAGCATGGGCTCGCGCAGCGCCGGCGTGACCGACTGGAACTGCACGCGGGCGGCATCGATGCCGGCCGCCTTGGCGAAAGCGGGGAAGAGCTGCCGCCCGGCGTCGAAATCCGGCGCCGCCAGGCGCCGGCCCTCCAGGTCCTTGGGCGTGCGGATCGGCCCATCGGCGCGCACGATCGCGCAGAGCGGGCTGCGGTCATGCAGCACCGCGACAGCGATGATGCCGCGATCGGCGTTCTCGGCGGCGAATTTGATGGCCGGGTTCAGGTCGGCATAGCCCATGTCGTAGGCACCACCGGCGATCGCCACCGGCACGCCGCCCGAGCCCTGGCCACGATCGACCGTCACCTCGACCCCCGCCTCGC
Organism: Plastoroseomonas hellenica; assembly: GCF_018129085.1. Classification (GTDB taxonomy): domain Bacteria; phylum Pseudomonadota; class Alphaproteobacteria; order Acetobacterales; family Acetobacteraceae; genus Plastoroseomonas; species Plastoroseomonas hellenica. The sequence goes on along the minus strand of NZ_JAAGBB010000113.1, from coordinate 390 downwards.
GGAAGAAGCCCTTCTCGCGCGCGGTCAGCGCGAAGGCATTGGGGGACTGGAAGGCCCAGTCGAGGGTCAGCCGCACGCGCGGCATTGCCTGCGCCCGTGCGAGATGGGGCGCGGCCAGAACTGCGCCCCCGAATGCCAGCGCGCCGCGCCGCGTGATGCTTCCCAACGCCATTGTCCCGATTCCCCTTCACCCGGCGCCGCTTCGGTCGGCGGTCCCGACTTCCTGCCCATGCGCCGGGGTCAGTGCAAGGGCGATGCAAAGGGCGGACCAGCAGGCGGGGTGACGGCTCAGCGCAGCGGCGGCGGCTTGTTGCCCGGCAGGGCGCTGCCCGCAGGGCCGCCGCGGGTCGCCGCGACCGCGGGCAGCGGCGGCGGCTTGCCATCTCGCCC
>NZ_JAAGBB010000112.1 GCF_018129085.1 Plastoroseomonas hellenica | reverse complement strand
CCGCCGTGGCGCGCGCGGCGGGGCGCGGCGGCTCCGCCTCGGCGGCTTCCGCCAGCTCCGTCATCTCGGCCGCCGCGGCGGTGGGCACCAGCAGCGACCTGCCGGGCATCTGCAACGGCTCGACCGCCACCCGCGCGACGCCCGCCTGGCGCATGCTCAGCTCGTCCGCGATGCGCGGGCTGACATCCAGGATGCGGCCGGGCGTATGCGGGCCGCGGTCGCGGATGGTCACCGTGGCGCTGCGCCCATTCGCGAGGTTGGTGACGCGGGCGAGGCTGCCGAGCGGCAGGCTGCGATGCGCGGCGGTATCGGAGGCCGGGTCGAAGGGTGCGCCCGAGGCGGTGCGGCGGTTGCGGAAGCGGGCGGCGTAGTAGGAGGCGAGGCCATGCTGCGCCGGCCCGGCCTCAGGCGCCGCGGCCGATGCCGGCTCCCGCGTCGGCGGCACCTCGGCCCCGGGCGCGGTGCAGCCGGCCTGCAGCGTGGCGCCGAGCGCCAGCACCCATCCGACCCGGTTCCGCCGCCGCCCCTTCGTGCCCATCCCGCCTCGCGATCCTTCCGGTCCCTGTGGACATTGCCCTCCTGGCCCGGGCTTGTCACCCCGGGGCGCCGGCCTGGCCGGGGCGCAGCATCCGCCGCATCCTGCCGGGGGCCGCGCAAAAATACCCCGGCGGGATGTCGGCCCCGCCGCAATCCATGCGTCCTGGGAGCACGGAGGCCAGTTCGGCCGCCACGGATCGGAAGGAGACATCACGATGCGCGTCATGGTTCTGGTGAAGGCGACGACGGAGAGCGAAGCGGGCGCCATGCCCTCGACCGAGCTGCTCACGGCCATGGGCAAGTACAACGAGGCGCTGGTGAATGCCGGCATCATGCTGGCCGGCGAGGGGTTGCACCCGTCCTCCAAGGGCAAGCGGGTCGCCTTCGACGGCCCCGGCCGCATCGTCATGGATGGCCCCTTCACGGAGACGAAGGAGCTCATCGCCGGCTTCTGGATCTGGCAGGTGAAGGACATGGAGGAGGCGGTCGCCTGGGTGAAGCGCTGCCCGAACCCGATGCCCGGCCCGAGCGAGATCGAGATCCGCCCGGTCTTCGAGGCCGCTGATTTCGGCGAGGCCCTGACGCCGGAGGTCGCCGAACAGGAAGACCGGCTCCGCGAGACGCTGGCCAAGCGCTGAGGCCCGTCGGCCGGGCGATCGGGGCTGGTCGCTCGGACCTCGACCATGCCCGGACCGCCATGGCAGGATCCGAGGGCATAATGGCATTGCTGCCGCGGTCCGCGCCGTGGACCATGCGGCCATGGCTCCGAACACCACCGCCACCGATGACCCCGCGCCGGCGCGCCGCGTCCTGATCCTCGGCGTGGCGCCGGTGCAGTTGCTCGACATCGCCGGGCCGGCCGAGGTGCTGGCCCAGGCCGGGCGGCAGCTCGCCCGCGACGGCGCGCGCGGCGGGCCGCCCTATGCGGTCAGCACCATCATCGTGCCGGGCCAGGGCCTGGCGGCGACCTCCGCGGGCCTCGACCTGCCGTCCACCGCGAGCGAGGCGCAGGTGCTGGGCTGGGACGTGATCGACACCCTGATCGTCGCCGGCGGAGAGGGGGCGCGCAGCCGCGCCGATGACCCGACGGTGCAGCGCCTGCTGCACCACCTGGCGCCGCGCGCGCGCCGGATCGCCAGCGTCTGCACCGGCGCCTTCATCCTGGCGGCGGCGGGCCTGCTCGATGGCCGCCGCGTCACCACGCATTGGCGCTGGTGCGCCGAGCTCGCGCGCCGGCACCCCGCGCTCGCCGTCGATCCCGAGCCGATCTTCATCCGCGACGGCACGCTCTGGACCTCGGCCGGCGTCACCGCCGGCATGGACCTGCTGCTGGCGCTGGTGGAGGAGGATCACGGCCATGCCCTGGCGCTCGCCGTCGCGCGGGAGCTGGTGCTGTTCCTGCGCCGGCCGGGGGACCAGAAGCAGTTCAGCACGGTGCTCTCGGCGCAGACCGGGCCCTCGGCACGGCTCGGCGGGCTGCTCGCCTGGATCGCCGAGAACCTGCACCGGCCGCTGCCGGTCGAGGTGCTGGCCGCGCGGGCCTGCCTCAGCCCGCGGCAATTCGCCCGCGTCTTCCGCGAGGAGACCGGGATGACGCCGGCGCGGCTGGTCGAGCAGCTCAGGGTCGAGGCGGCGCGCCAGCGGCTGGAATCCGGCCGGGCGGGGCTGGCCGCTGTTGTCGCGGCCTGCGGCTTCGGCACGGAGGAGACCATGCGCCGCGCCTTCCTGCGCCAGGTCGGCGCCTCGCCCGGCGACTACCGCGACCGGTTCCGGCACGCCGCGCCGGCGCGGATCCCACCCATGCCCTTGAGGGACCAGCACCCATGATCGACCCCGACCGCCATCTGCAGATCGGCTCGCTGCTGTTCGAAGGGCTGGACCAGATCGACCTGACCGGACCGTTCGAGGTGCTGTCGCGCATCCCGAACGCGACCTACCGCCTCTATGGCAAGACCGCCGGGACGGTGCGGGACCTCAAGGGCCTCAGGATCACGCCGGATGCGGCGCTGGCGGATGCGCCGCCGCTCGATGTGCTGCATGTGCCCGGCGGCTTCGGGCAGGAGGCGCTGATGGAGGATGAGGCGGTGCTGGGCTGGATCCGCCGCCAGGCGGCGGGCGCGCACAGCGTCTTCTCGGTCTGCACGGGCGCGCTGATCTGCGGCGCGGCCGGGCTGCTGCGCGGCCGGCGCGCCACGACGCATTGGGCGTCCTTCCACCTGCTGCCCTTCTTCGGCGCGATCCCCGTGAATGAGCGGGTGGTGGTCGACGGCACCTGGGTCTTCGCCGCCGGCGTCACCGCCGGGATCGACGGCGCGCTGCGCCTCGCCGCCGAGCTGCGCGGGGAGGAAGCGGCGCAGGCGATCCAGCTCTACATGGTCTATGCGCCGGAGCCGCCCTTCGATGCCGGCACGCCGGAGACCGCGCCGGCCGCGATCCTGGACCAGGCGCGGCGGGCGGTCAGCGGCATCACCGCGCAGCGCGAGGCGACGGCACGGCGGGTCGGTGCGCGGCTCGGCATCGAGGCGCCGGCGGGCGCGGCGCGCTGAGGCAGCGGCATCGCCTGCGTGCAAGACCGGTCATCGGCTCCGCCGATGACGGTGTCAGGATTGGCGAATGAGATGGCGCATGCTGCGCTCGTGGACGATGGCCGTGATCAGCACGCCGCCCGGCTCCTCATTGTAGAAAATGATATGCCGCGCATGCTCGTGCCGCCGCGCGCCCGGCGCAAATTCATCGGCTCCGCGCCCGAGCCCGGGATTGTCGGCCAGCAAGGCGAAACAGCGGGCCATGCCGGTCCTGTAGTCCTCGGCCTGCGCGATTCCAAACGCCTCGAACCCGTAGAGAAGCACCCTCAGCAGGTCGGCATCGGCGTCTTTCGTCAGCCGATACCTACCCATCGATGAGGCCGCGAGCCCTGGCGATCGCCTGCGCCTCGGCGAATATGTCGTCGACCGTGCGGGTGCTGATGCCGCTCTCCTGCGACGCGACGAGCTTCTTCCGCAGCGCGTCCAGGGTCAGTTCCTTCTCCCGCCGGTCACGGTCGCGGCGCACCAGGTCGCGCATGTAGTCGCTGGCGCTGGCGTAGTCGCCGCGCCTGACCTGGGCCTCGATCCAGTCCTTCATGGGGTCGGGCAGCGAGACGGTCATGGTCGCCATGGCGGCTTCTCCTCTCCGTCGATCATATTATCAAATAAGATAAAATCACAAATATTCTTATGTCTGCCCAGTCATGATCCGCGCTTGCGCAGCGACCGGATGAGCCGCGTGCCGGTCTCGGCGAAGCCGGTGGCATGGCAGAATGCGCGTAGGGACGTCTCCTCCAACGCCGCGAGCAGCTCCAGCCTGCCGCAGCCCGCGGTGCGCGCCGCCTGCGCGGCGGCCTTCAGGAGCAGCCGGCCGATCCCCCGCCGCCGCTCCTCGGCATCGACCAGCAGCGTCGTGATCTGGGCCGTCGGGCGGGGATCGTCGAGCGTCGGATACCAGTGCAGGACCACGAGGCCGCTGGGTGGTCCCCATTGCGCGGCGATGAGCACCGCGCCGGCTTCCTGACGCATCGCCGCGAGCCGCTCCGCCATCGCAGGGACATCGGTGGCCTGCCCCGCGGCGGCGAGCAGGGTGGCGAGGCCGGGCGCGTCGATCGGCGTCGCGGCGCGGATCTCGAGCCCATGGCGCGACGTCACGGGCGCGGGGCGGCGCTGCCCATCCCGGCCGGCGGGACGGTCCGCGCCACGGAGGGGTGCTGCTGCGCCGCGTCGAACAGCGCGGCGAGCGCCGGCCGGCCCTGCCGCCAGGCGAAGGCCGTGTGGCGGCGCTCGCAATAGCCGAAGGCGGCGATCAGCGCGAGCCAGCCGGCGTCAACAGCCGCGAAGCCGCCGGCGGCGACCTCCCCTTCCAAAGCATCCGCCACGCGCGCGGTCCGCCGCGTCTCCAGCGCGATGACCGCGGTAGAACGCTCCTCGGCCGGGCGCCGCAGCTCCCGGTTCCAGACCGCGATGCCGTCGATCAGGCCGAGCACGCGGCCATAGGCGGCCAACGCGCGCGGGGCCTCGATGCCGGGCAGGATCCGGCGCCCGGGCTCGGCGAGGCTGTCGAGCATCATCAGCACCGGCGTCGTCTCGGTGATCGTGGTGCCGTCATCGAGCAGGAGCGCCGGCACCCGCCCGACCGGGCTGTGCGGCAGCAGCGCCGAGGCGGGGTCGCGGAGCGTCGTTTCCTCGACCCGCACGCGGCCCTCGAGCCCGAGCTCGATCACCGCCATCCGGGCGATGCGGGCATAGGGGGAGCCGGGGACGTGGAACAGGCGCATGGTGGGCGGGGCCTCCGCGAACGGGTCGTTGGGGAAGTTCACGGCAACGTCATCCGAAGACCCCTTCCCCAAAAGCGATCATTGCGATATCAGATCTTTCGAGGGCGGGCGCTCAGCCGCCGCCCGGACACCGCAATTCCTGTTTGGGGACCGTGTCATCATGGCCATCATGCTCAACTACGACGGCGTCCAGGGTGAGTCGAACATCCAGGGCTACGAGAAGTGGATCAACCTGGAGAGCTTCCAGTTCGGGATCGGCCGCGGCATCGCCTCGGCCTATGGCAACTCCACCCGTGAGAGCTCCATCGTCTCGGTCAGCGAAATCACCGTCACCAAGCAGACCGACGGCACCACCG
>NZ_JAAGBB010000111.1 GCF_018129085.1 Plastoroseomonas hellenica | reverse complement strand
CGGACTGGTTGACGATGGCGATGCCGCCATTGGCGGTGACCTGCCCGGCGATGCGGGACGGGTCGGCGCTGTTGACGCGGTTCAGCGTCATCGATCCGCTGTTCGGCTGCTGGAAGCGCACGGCATGGTCGCGGCCGACATCGAAGCCGCGCCAGTCGATGACAGCGCGGTTGGTCGCCTGGTTGACCTGGGTGCGGGCGGCGTCCTGGGCGATGGCGGCGCTGCCGCCGCTGACCACGCCGCCCTGCGGCCGCGCATTCGGTGCTTGAGCCAAGGCAGGGTCAGCGGCCGCCAGCGCCGTGCCGCAGAGCAGCAACCCGCGGAGGGCGGGGAAGGGGCGGCGGGGCATCATGGCCATGGCTCTCTTCACCTTCCCTCGGACCCGCATCAGCACGCGCCACTAGATCGCATTCGCACGCTCAGTACGGAGGCACAAGGACGTGACCGCGACCGGGGTGACGCGCCACAGGGGCGCCCGGCGCCCGGTGGGACAGCGTGCTGCGGCTCGACGGTCGGCTGGTGAGAGGCCGGCGCGCTAGGCGGTATCGAATTCAGCACCGGGAGGCGCCTGGCGAGGGATTCTTCGCGCTGGCCAGGCGCGCGGCGATGCCGATGCTGGCGGCACTCGGCAAGCCGCGCAACGCCGCCAGCGCGGAAAAGACCCGCCGGGCGACCCCGAAGGCTGAATGTCGATCCGCCCTAAGGAGACAGCCCGCGTCGGGCCGCACCAGAGGCTCTGTCCGGCGCGCGCGCGCCCTGCTCTCCGGACCCGGACGGCGATTCAGCCGGGGCGATCGGCGCGGGTGGCGAGCCGATCACGCGGTTCCGCCCGGCGCGCTTCGCGCGATAGAGCGCCGCGTCCGAGGCCGACACCAGCGCCATGGGATCGGAGAAGTTCGCCGGGGAGAGCGCGGCGGCCAGACCGATGCTGACCGTGACGACCCCTGAGGGCGGATTGCCTTCATGCGTCAGGCCGATCGCCTCGACGGCGGCCCGCACCTCCTCGGCCACCAATGCCGCGCCTGCCGGCGGGGTGTTCGGCAGCAGGATCGCGATCTCCTCACCGCCGTAGCGGGCGACGAGATCCGCGGGACGGCGAACCACCCCGGCGGCGGCGCTCGCGACCTTTCTCAGGCAGTCATCGCCTTGCGGATGCCCATAGGTGTCGTTGAACAGCTTGAAGTGATCGACGTCGATGAGCAGCAGCGACAACGGGGTCTGCTCCCGCCTGGCCCGGAGCCACTCGCTCGCCAGCGCTCCGTCGAAGGCCCGGCGATTGGCCAATCCCGTCAGGCCATCGGTGCGGGCCAGTCGCGCCAGATCCTCCTCCAGCATCTTGCGCTCGGTGACGTCCCGGATGACCGCCACGATGCCCTCCGGCTCGCCCGTGGCTTCGTTGATGATGGTGCTGGCCGAGGCTTCGACCCAGACGGTCTCACCATCCGGACGCAGGATCCGGTACTCGGCAAGGACGGCTTTCGCTCCGGCCCTGAGCCGGGTCATCGATGCCTCGGCAGCACCGCGATCCTGCGGCGCAATATGCTCCAATGGAGAGCAGCCGATCAGCTCCACCGCCGGGCGGCCGAAGATCCGCTCCGCAGAGGGGGAGACGTAGAGCCGCCTTCCGGAGAGATCGAGACGGGACACCATGTCGCTGGAGTTCTCCGCGAGCAGCCGGAACGTCGCCTCATTCCTCCGCGCGACCTGTTCGGCATCGCGGCGGCGCCGCAGTTCCCGGCCGAGGCGCATCATCATGAGCAGCATGGTGACGACCAGCACGATGGTCACGCTGCCGATGACGACCGCCTTCTCCCACCACGTCTCGTAGATGTCGCTGACCGCCAGGGCCACGTTGAAGACGATCGGCAGGTCATCGAGTGTGCGGAAGGTGTAGAAGCGCTGCACCTGGTCGGTGGATGCCGTGGAGACGAACTGGCCGTCCTGCGTCCCCCGCATCCGCCGGAAGGGTGCGGCACCGCTCAGGTCCCGGCCCAGCAGCCGTTCATCGTGAGGATGGCGCGCCAGGACGATGCCATCATCGCGGACCAGTGTCATGGCACCGCGCGACCCAAGCTGCATCCCCTCGAAGACGGCCTGCAGGTGCGAGAGCCGGATCGCGCCAACGGCGATACCCGCGAAGCTGCCGTCCGGATGCGACAGGCGGCGGCTGAAGCCGATGCTCCAGAGCCCGTCGCCCAGGCGGCTCCGGTAGGGGCGGCTGATATGGAGCCCGGCATCGGCATGATCGCGGTGGACGGCGAAGAAATCCCGGTCGGCGTGATTGCCCGTGCCCGACGGCGCGCGCTGGCGGGTGTCGAAGATGACCTCGCCCATATCGTCCAGAAGGACGATGGCATCCAGATACCGGGTCGAGCGGACGCGCTCCAGGACCAGCTCCCGGCGAAGCTCCGGCCTGATCTCATCCGCGCCTGCCCGCATCATGATGTCGGAGACGGCGCGGAGGGTGAGGTCGATCGCCTTGATCTCGGAGGTGAGATCACGTTCGACGGCGCGTGCCAGGTTGGCGGAGGCTTCGCGGGCCCGGTCCCACGCATCGCGCCGGGAGTCGAGGAGCACCGCGGCCACGGTGACGAGGACGCCCGCCGCGAGCAGCGCACCAAGCAGGAGGGCGCTGCCGCCTCTCCCGAAGAGGCGGGCCACAGATGATCCTGGAAAACGTCCGGTTCTCTCTGCCCGAGGCATAAGCTGGTTCACCCTCAAGCGAAGCAGCCTACCGGGCGTGTGTTAAATTTGGGTCTCCGGTGGGCGACATGGGAAGCCTGCGGTGAATGTGCTGAACACCAGCCGGAATGCACCCGGCTGTGACGTGACGGATCGGTTTCTTGACCGCTATGTTACCAGCGAGAAAGAGAAACCCAGCAACCTCCGCCCGGCATGGCCTGTTCCAGCCCGGATGGCCGGGGCGGGACATACAGGGATGAACGGAACCAGGCGTTCCTACGCTCTGCTCACCCGGTCGAAGAAAAGGGCCGCCGCCAGCCTTGCGGTGGCGGCTGATACGGGAGTGCTGATGAGCGCGACATTCTACCGCATCGTGAGGATCAACGGGCTGGCCGGATCGGTCCGGTACCTGCTGGCCGAACTCGCCCGCGATGGATCGACGGAAACCCTGCTGTCCGGCTCCTTCGAGAGTATCGAGGAGGCGGAGAAGGCGCGCTTCGCTCTCACCTACGGCGTGAAAGCCCCGGCCGGCTAGAGCGTGATGACTTGAGGCGGAATCGCCGAAAAGTCTGAATCACGCGATCAAACACCAGCATGCTCCAGCAACGGATGCCGGGCGGCGGACCGCACCGTCAACCGAAGGCGCCGACCTCCTGCGTGATGGCCGCGGAGGCTTCGCGCAGCAGCAGGAAGTAGCCACGCATGGGCGCGAACAGCGCGGCATGCTCGGCGGCATAGCTGGCACCCTCCCGCGGCGGCGCCGGCTCATGGAAGTCGAGCGCCTCGGCAGGGTCGGGTGCCGCCGGGAAGATCTCGCCCAGCAGCGCCAGCACCGGCTCCACATCCAGTTGCAGGATGCGGTGCACCAGCACCTCCCGCGTCGCGCCGTGGCGCGGGCTGAAATCCGGCACCGCGACGGCGATCAGCCAGATGCGGTGGATCAGCGCGAGCCGCGTCGCATGCAGCAGCACCAGCCGGTCCGGCATGCGCGGCAGGTCGGGCCAGGCGGCGCGGAGTGCCAGATGATCCGCCTGCAGGCGATGGAACATGCGCCGGACGGGTGCGGCCAGATCAAGCTTCTCCAGCGCCGCGGCGACGTTCATCAGCGCTTCCCGCCGGCCCGGGCGCCTGGTGGCGCCGGCGCGATCGAGCCAGGAGCCGGGGTCGAGCGTGTCAACCGCGGCGCGCAGCACCGCGATGTCCGAGGCCGCCGCGGCTGATGCCGCCATGGCGATGGCGCGCGCGAAGCGCGGGGAGCGCGCGCGGAGATCGGCGAAGGCGTCCGGATTGGCCGCCGCCGCCAGGCCCAGCCCCTGCAGGGTGTTCGCAAGCCAGCCGAGCTGCTGCAGGATCGCGTTGTTCGGAATGGCGCGGAGCTGGGACGGGTGCGCGATGCGCACCGGCCCGCCACCGCCATCGCTCTGCCGTGCGGAGGGCCGCGACCCCGTGCGGTCGAGCAGGCCGGGACCGAAGGCGCCGAGCAAGGCCGCATAGCCGGGATCCTCGACCAGCGCCGCCATCTCCCGCCGCGCGGTCGCGAAGAAATCGGCGCCGAAATCGGCCTCGGCATAGATCGGATCGGGTGTGGCCTCCGGGGGGGCGAAGGCATGCTCCGCGATGCGCGCGACCGCGGCTTCTGCGAGCTCCCGCGTGCCGAACAGCAGGTAGCCGTCGCCGCCCTGCACGCTGCTCTCCTCGCGTAGCTTCAGGCCGGCGCGGGCGAAGGCGAGCCGGGTCGCGGGCGGCGAGAGATAAGCGAAGCGATCAGCCAGGCTGTCCGGATGGCCGCCGCGGCCGATGCTCTCGCCATGGGTGTCGAACAGCACCAGCTCGATGCCTTCGAGGCCGTGGCGGCGGAGCTGCTCGGCGAGGCGGAGCTTCAGCCGCTCGGCCAGGTAGCTGGCCGGAAGCTGGCCGACATAGCGGCCGGAATCGGAATAGCCGAATTGCAGGCAGAGCCGCCCCTGCGCGCGCAGATAGGCGCGCCAATGCGGGCTGCGCAGCGCTTCCTCCAGCACGCGTTCGCCGCGCTCCAGCGCGTCCGCGGTCTCGAACAGCGGCGAGATCTCGACGCGGTCGGCGATGCCGAAGCGGCGCGCGAGCCAGAGGGCGGCGAGCAGCGTGTATCCGGTCTCGGTCTCGGCGATCAGGAAGCGCACCGGCTGGCTGCCGTCGATGTGCTTGATGATCTGCGCGACCGTCATCATCAGCCGCGGCGCCGAGGCGCGCTCGGCGAGCAGGGCGCCGAAATCGACCGGCTGCGGCGCGACCTCGGCGAGTGCGGTGTTGATCTCGGCGAGCAGCCCGCGGCGCTCCGCCATGTCGTCCGGCGCAGCGTCGATGCCGAGGCGCTGGCGCAGCGCATTGTGGATCTGCGCGGCGTTCAGCCGGACATGGGTATGCGCGAGCGCCATGCCATGCGCGGCGAGGCCGGCGCGGGCGACGGCGAGCGGCAGGCGCGCCTCCTCGGGCGCCGCGGTGATCGCGGCGTTGAGCGCCGCCGCGAGCGGCGCGGGATCGACCAGC
>NZ_JAAGBB010000110.1 GCF_018129085.1 Plastoroseomonas hellenica | reverse complement strand
GAAAACGGCGGCCACGGCGCCCCCAACGGCGACGGCGGCGCCGGCGGTGCGGGTGGTCAGTTCAACGTGGCGGCTCCCGGCGGTGCCGGTGGCGTTGGCGGCATCGCGGGCACCGCCGGCAATCCCAATGGCGGCCCCGGCGGCACCGGCAGCAACGGCGCCGACACCGGGACGGTGCAGCCGGGCGCCGGCGGCGGCGGCGGCGGCGGCGGTGCCGGCTTCGTCGGCTCGGTGCTGCCGGCCGGCAACATCACCGGCGGCACCGGCGGCATCGGCGGCAATGGCGGCTTCAACCTGGCCCCCGGCGGTTCCACCAATGACGGCGGCGGCGGCGGCGGCGGCGGTGCCGGCGCGATCCTGAACGGCGGCGGCAGCACCAGCACCAGCGGGAATATCACGGGCGGCACCGGCGGGCTCGGCGGCAACAGCACACCAGGGGGCGCAGGCGCCCCCGGCGGGACAGGCGGGCCTTCCGCCTATGCCGGCCATGGCGGCATCGGCGGTGCCGCTATCCTCTCGACCGGCGTCAACGTCACCAACGGCTTCACCATCACCGGCGGCCTCGGCGGCAATGCCGGCACGAACGGCAATGGCGGTGATGGCGGCGCCGGCGGCGGGGCAGGCGGCGGCGCCCAGAATCCCAGCCCCTTCAGCATCGGCGGCGATGGCGGCTCCGGCGTCGCGGGCTCCGGCTTCACCCTGACCAACACCGGCGCCGGAATCATCATCGGCGGCACCGGCGGAAACGCGAGCCCGGGCGGCACTGGCGGCAACGGGAATGGCGGGGTCGGCGGCAATGGCGGCGGCGGCAGTTGGGGCGGCAGCGGCGGCGCCGGCGTCAACGGCACCGGGATCAACGTCACCAATGCCGGCCTCATCACCGGCGGCAATGCCGGCGTCGCCAGCGCCGGCGGCAATGGCGGCACCGGCACCACCGCCGGCATCGGCGGCAATGGCGGCGCCGGCGGCAATGGCGGCGCCGGCATCGTCAATACCAATGCGACGATCATCAACACCGGCACCATCCAGGGCGGCAACGGCTCGGCGGGCGCGGCCGGCGGCACCGGCAGCACCGCCGGCGTCACGGGCATCGACGGCGTCGGCGGCATCGGCGTCGTCGGCGGCAACCTCACCGTCATCACCTCCGGCACCATCGCCGGCGGCCTGAGCCCCACTTCCGTGCGGGCGAATGCCGTCACCTTCAGCAGCGGCACCAACACGCTCGAGCTCCAGGCCGGCTTCGTGATGACCGGCAACGTCCAGGCCTTCAGCGGCGCCGACACCTTGCGGCTGGCCGGTGCCACCGATGCGAGCCTGAATGCCGGGCTGATCGGCACCCAGTATCTGGGCTTCGGCGCCTATGTGAAGGACGGGGCTAGCGTCTGGACCCTGACGGGCGCGCCGACCATCGCGACGCCCTGGACCCTCCTGGGCGGTGAGCTCTCGGTGGCGCAGGATGCGACGCTCGGCGATCCCGCGACCAGCCCGCTGACCTTCAACGGCGGCACCCTGCAGGTCACCGGCACCGGCTTCACGGCGACGACGCGCGCCATCACCTGGGGCGTGAATGGCGGCGGCTTCAACATCGTCGACGCCGCCAACACCTTCACCGTGGCGCAGGATCTGCTGGCGGGCGGGGCGCTCACCAAGCTCGGCGCCGGCACCCTGGTGCTGAGCGGCGCCAACACCTATGTCGGCGGCACCTTCCTCAATGCCGGCACCATCGCGGTCGGGAATGATGCGGCGCTCGGCACCGGCACGCTGGCGATGGCGAACGGCACGACGCTGTCCTTCACCGGCAGCGATTTCACGGTGCCCAACGCCGTCACCATCACCGGCACCGGCAATGTCACGCCGCCCGCGGGCACGACGCAGACCCTGACGGGCGTGATCTCGGACGGGACCTCGGCGGGCACGCTCGCGATGCAGGGGCCCGGCACGCTGGTGCTGACCGGCAACAGCACCTACACCGGCGGCACCACGATATCAGCCGGTACGCTGCAACTCGGCAATGGCGGCACCTCCGGCAGCATCCTCGGCGATATCGCCAATGCCGGCACCCTGGCCTTCAACCGCAGCGACGCGTTCACCGTGCCAGGGGTGATCTCCGGCAGCGGCGCGGTGCGCCAGGACGGCACCGGCACCACCATCCTGACCGGCGACAGCACCTATACCGGCGGCACCACCATCACCCAGGGCACCTTGCAGCTCGGCAATGGTGGCACCAGCGGCAGCATTGTCGGCAACGTGCTGAACAACGGCAGCCTGACCTTCAATCGCAGCGACATCTTCACCGTGCCGGGCGTCATCTCCGGCACCGGCGCGGTGCGCCAGGACGGCACCGGCACCACCATCCTGACCGGCGAGAACACCTACACCGGCGGCACCGCCATCACCGCCGGCACCCTGCAGCTCGGCAATGGCGGCACGTCAGGCAGCATCCTCGGTAACGTCGCCAATGCCGGCACGCTCGCCTTCAACCGCAGCGACACCGTGACCTTCGCCGGCGTCGTCTCCGGCACCGGCGGCGTGCGGCAGGACGGCACCGGCACCACCATCCTGACCGGCGCCAACACCTACACCGGCGGCACCACCATCACCCAGGGCACCTTGCAGCTCGGCAATGGCGGCACCACCGGCAGCATCCTCGGCAATGTCGCCAATGCCGGCACGCTCGCCTTCAACCGCAGCGACACCGTGACCTTCGCCGGCGTCGTCTCCGGCACCGGCGGCGTGCGGCAGGACGGCAGCGGCGCCACGGTGCTGACCGGCGCCAACACCTACACCGGCGGCACCACCATCACCCAGGGCACCCTGCAGCTCGGCAATGGCGGCACCACCGGCAGCATCCTCGGCAATGTCGCCAATGCCGGCACGCTCGCCTTCAACCGCAGCGACACCGTGACCTTCGCGGGCGTCGTCTCCGGCAGCGGCGGCGTGCGGCAGGACGGCACCGGCACCACGGTGCTGACCGGCGCCAACACCTACACCGGCGGCACCACCATCACCCAGGGCACCTTGCAGCTCGGCAATGGCGGCACGTCAGGCAGCATCATCGGCAATGTCCTGAACAACGGCACCCTGGCCTTCAATCGCAGCGACATCTTCACCGTGCCGGGCGTCATCTCCGGCACCGGCGCGGTGCGCCAGGACGGCACCGGCACCACGGTGCTGACCGGCGCCAACACCTATTCCGGCGCGACCCAGGTGAATGCCGGCATCCTGCGCGCCGGCGCCACCGGTGTGTTCAGCCCGGCCTCCGCGGTTGCGGTCGCGGCGGCGGGTACGCTGGATCTCGCGGGCTACGACCAGACCGTCGCGGGGCTGACCAATGCCGGGCTGGTCACGCTCGGCGGCGCGCCGGGGACGCGGCTGACGGTCGCCGGCAACTACGCAGGGCAGGGCGGCGTGCTCGCGCTCAACACCTTCCTCGGCGGCGACAGCTCGGCCTCCGACCGCCTGGTGATCAGTGGCGGCACCGCGACCGGCGACACCCGGATGCGCATCACCAATGTCGGCGGCCCCGGCGCACTGACCACCGAGGGCATCCAGGTGGTGCAGGTCACCAATGGCGGCACCACCGCGGCGGGCGCCTTCCGCCTCGACACCCGCGCCGCCGCCGGCGCCTTCGAGTACCAGCTCTTCCGCGGCGGCAGTGCCAGCGCCGATGACTGGTTCCTGCGCTCCTACCTGTTCGACCCGCCGATTTCGCCCGCGAACCCGGCGACGCCGAGCTCCCCCGGCATCCCGCTCTACCGGCCGGAGGTGGCGCTCTACGCGCCGATCGCAGCGATCGGCCGGCAGATGGGCCTGGCGACCCTCGGCACCCTGCATGAGCGCGTCGGCGAGCTCGACAATATCCGCGACCTCGCGGGCTCCAGCCCCTACGCCAACGGCGCCTGGGCGCGTGCCTTCGGGGAGCGCACCCGCAACCGCTGGGACGGCACCGTGGACAGCCGCGCCACCGGCAACCTGATCGGGCTGCAGGCCGGCTTCGACATCCTGCGCACCCAGCCTTACGCGGGCGGCCACCGCGACCATGCCGGCGTCTATGTCGCCTACACCGACTACAACGCGCCCAACGTCTCGGGCTTCGCGCTCGGCCGGCAGAACCTGCAGGTCGGCCGTCTCCTGATGAGCGGGCCCTCGGTCGGCGCCTACTGGACGCATTTCGGTCCGAGCGGCTGGTATGTGGATGCGGTGTTCCAGGCGAACTGGTTCGACGTGAAGGCGAGCTCGGATTTCGGCACGGCGCTGAACACCAATGGCGTGGGCTACACGGCGTCGCTGGAAGCCGGCTACCCGATCCGCTTCGGCGGTGGCTGGCAGGTCGAGCCGCAGGCGCAGATCATCTGGCAGAGCGTCTCGGTGGACCGCTCGCGCGACCTCTTCTCCAGCGTCGACTGGAACGAGGATGACGCGGTGACGGGGCGCCTCGGCGCACGGCTGCAATACACCGGGCGCGATGCACGCACGCTGTGGCAGCCCTACGCCAAGGTGAACCTGTGGCACGCCTTCTCGGGCAGCGACCGTGTCACCCTCGGCAACAGCGCGCCGATCGAGAACCGGTTCGGGGAGACGGCGCTGGAGGTCGGCGCGGGGATCACCGCGCGGGTGAACCAGACCACCAGCTTCTACGCGCATGCCGATTACCGCTGGTCCTTCCGCGGCGACAGCCGCCAGACCGCGGTCCAGGGCGCCATCGGCATCCGCTTCAACTGGTAGCCACCCGCAGGCGCGCCGCCCCGCAGGGCGGCGCGCCTGCCCCCGCATTCCTGGCCTGGTTGCAAGGGCCGAACGCCCCGCCTGAGGAGAGTTGCGTGAAGTCACACCTTTCGGCGGCCCGCGCCGGCCATGGCGCATCGGATGGATCAAGCCAGTCGCAGATCGACCATGCGCGCGCATGGCTGTTCGCGACGACGGCATTGGTCGGCGGCGCGCCCGCGCGCCGGCCTTCGGCACGCCTCCGGCTGCTGCCGGTGGGCGCCCTGGCGGCAGCGCTCGCCTGGCCCATGGCGACTCCGGCCTTCGCGGATGGCGACGGCGCCCTCAGCGCGGGTGGCTGCGGCGGCGCGGGTGGTGGTGGCGGCGGCGGCCTGGGTGCCGTCGTGACGCCAGGCTGCGTCGGTGCGAGCCCCACCCAGGCGCAATCCGGCTCCAACGGTGCCCCTGACGGCACCGGCGGCGCCGGTGGCGCGGGTGGCGGCATCGTCGGTACCTTCAATCCCGGCGGACCCGGCGGCAGCGGCGGCACCCCCGGCACCGCGGGCACGCCCACCGGCGGCGCCGGCGGCATCGGCAGCGACGGCACCTCCGGCACGGCCACCTTGGGGCCTG
>NZ_JAAGBB010000109.1 GCF_018129085.1 Plastoroseomonas hellenica | reverse complement strand
CGGGCTCGGGCCTGCGGCAGTCGCGGCCTGGGCCGCCGCGGCGCGGGCGGCGCTCGCGCGCACCGCGCCGCTGCTGGCAGCGCGGGCAGCACAGGGCTTCGTGCGGCGCTGCCATGGCGATCTGCATCTCGGCAATCTCTGCCTGTTGCAGGGACGGCCGGCACCCTTCGACGCGCTGGAATTCGACGAGGCGCTGGCGACGATCGACACCGGCTACGACCTGGCCTTCCTGGTGATGGACCTCGATCGCCGGGCCGGCCGCACCGAGGCCAACCGCGTGCTGAACCGCTACGCGGCGCGCCGCGGCGATGCCGGCTTCCTGGCCGCGCTGCCGCTCTTCCTCTCGCTTCGCGCCGTGATCCGCGCCCATGTCGAAGCGCGCAGGGGTGGCGATGGCGAAGGCTACCTGGCGGCGGCGATCGCGTATCTGGCGCCCGCGCCGCCGCGCCTGGTCGGGATCGGCGGCCTGCAGGGCACCGGCAAGTCGCGCCTGGCGCGGCTGCTGGCGCCGGCGTTGGGTGTCGCGCCCGGCGCGCTGGTGCTGCGGACGGACGAGATCCGCAAGCGCCGCGCAGGCGTGGCCCCGGAGCAGCGGCTGCCCGCGGCGGCCTATGCGCCGGCGGAGAGCCAGGCCGTGCATGCGGCGCTGTTCGATGCGGCGGCGCTGGCGCTTGCCGCCGGCCATGCGGTCATCGCCGATGCGGCCTGGCTTGATCCCGGGATGCGCGCCGGGCTGGAAGCGGTGGCGGCGCGCTGCGGCGTGCCTTTCGACGGGCTCTGGCTCGAAGCGCCGACCCAACTGCTGCGCGCGCGGATTGCCGCGCGGCGCGGCGACGCCTCGGACGCCGATGCCGCCGTGCTGGACAGCGCGGCGCGCGCTGATCCCGGACGTATCACCTGGCGCCGGCTGGACGCATCGGGCGATCCATGCGCGCAGGCGATGGCGGTTCTGGGCCTGGACACGGCAGCATCGGGCTGAGGCACGGCCGCGCCGCATCCGCGCGCCGTGCAACCCCGGCGTCGCAGCAGCCGTTCTCGTTACCCATTGCACGCGCGGAACCGCTGATCCATGACGGTCCGAATATGCCATTCTTGCGTTTCCAGGCCGGCCTTCGCGATAGTCCCGGTCAGACGCCCAACGGGAGAACCGTCATGGCCTACCGACGCCTGCTTCTGCCGCTGACCGGCACCGCCGCCGGCGAAGCGGCCCTGTCCACCGCTCTGATCGCGGCGCGCATCTGGCAGGCGCATGTGCATTGCCTGCATGTGCGTGTCGATGCCCGCGACGTCGCGCCGCTGGCCGGCGAAGGCCTGTCGGGCGCGATGATCGAGGAGATGATGGCTGCGACCGAACGCGAGAGCGGCGATCGCGCCGGCCGCGTCCGCGCTCTGTTCGAGCGCTTCACCTCCGCCGCCGGCGACGTGACCCTGGCCGACAACCCCGACACCGCCGCCAAGTCGCAGGGCCCGACCCTCTCCTTCTCCTCGGTCGCGGGGCGGGAGGAGGAGGTGGTGGCGCAGCAGTCGCGCCTTTACGACATGGCCGTGGTGCCGCACCCCGAAGCCGGGGAGGATGTCTCCTCCTCCGACGCGCTGCATGCGGTGCTGTTCGATTCCGGCCGTCCGGTGCTGATCGCGCCGCGCGAGGTGCCGCAGGATATCGGCACCCGCATCTGCATCGCCTGGAACGGCACTGCTGAAAGTGCGGCCGCCGTCGCCGCGGCGCTGCCCTGGCTGCACAAGGCGGGCGCCATCCGCATCCTGACCGCGCCCGAGTACCAGCGGCGCGGCCCGGCCGCCGAAGGGATCGAAGCCTATCTCCGCTGGCACGGAATCGCGGTCGAGATCGTGACCTTCAAGCCGCAGACGCGGGAGGTGGGGGCCGGGCTGCTCGGCGCCGTCCGCGACTTCGATGCCGACCTGCTGGTGATGGGCGCCTACAGCCATTCCCGGCTGCGCCAGCTCATCCTCGGCGGCGTCACGCGGCATGTGCTGGAGAATGCGGACATCCCCGTCCTGATGTGCCGCTGAGGCGACGGGCCGCCTGACGGCGGCCCCTGCATCGTCATCACTGGGGCGCCATGATGGTCATGGTCCCGGCGGCATGGCGCAGCCATGCCGCCGGACCTACCTCCTCTCCTGACAGACGCGGCCATCCGTGGCGCGCGGCAGGAGACGAGACATGATCGAGCACCGCCCCTTCGAGACACTGGGCAAGGCGAATTTCGGCTGGCTCAACGCCAACCACCATTTCTCCTTCGGCCATTACCGCGACGCGAAGCGCCAGGCCTGGGGCAAGCTGCGGGTCTGGAACGATGACGAGATCGCCGCCGGCACCGGCTTCGACCCGCATCCGCACCGCGACATGGAGATCATCACCTATGTGCGAGAGGGCGCGATCACCCATCGCGACAACCTCGGCAACCAGGGTCGCACCGAAGCCGGCGATGTGCAGGTGATGTCAGCGGGCAGCGGCATCACCCATGCCGAATACAACCTGGAGCCGGTGACGACGCGCCTGTTCCAGATCTGGATCGAGACCGACCAGGTCGGCGCCAAGCCGAGCTGGGGCGCCAAGGCCTTCCCCAGGGAAGCACGGGAGGCGGGGTTCGAGATCCTGGCCTCCGGCCGCCCGGGTGATGCCGGCGGCGATGCGCTGCCGATCAATGCCGACGCCGCGGTGATGGCGGCGACCTTGAAGGCCGGCCAGACCCTGGTGCAGCCGATCGCCCCGGGCCGCGCCGCCTATCTGGTGCCGGCGACCGGCGCGGTGACGGTGAACGGGCTCGCGCTCAAGGCGCGCGACGGCGCTGCGATCCGTGACGAGCGGGAGATCAGGGTGACGGCGGAAGCCGATGCCGAACTCGTGCTGGTCGAGGTCGCCGCGTAACCGATTGTTTCCAGGCGATTCACGCTTCAGGGCGATCGGCTTTGGCATCGTGACCCGGCGACCCCACCTGCGCTACCAACCGCCAGCGCAGGAGGGTCGCCGATGCCTGAACCGACACCAACAGTTCCGCCCCGCCGCCGGCGCCTCTGGCGCTGGGTGATCGGCGTCGTCGCGGTGCTGGTCCTGGTGCCGGCGATCGGCATCGGGGCGCTGCTGGTGACCCTCGACACCGAGGCGCTGAAGCCGCGCATCGCGGCGGCGGTGGAGCAGGCGACCGGCCGCCGCCTGACGCTGGCGGGCCGCATCGCGATCCGGCCGGCGCTGGTGCCGACGATCGCGATCGAGAACATCGCGCTGGCCAACATGCCCGGCGGATCGGCGCCCGAGATGCTGGAGGCGCGCCGGGTCGAGCTGCAGCTCGCGCTGCTGCCGCTGATCTCACGCCAGATCGATGTGCGGCGCCTCACGATCGTCGAGCCGCGGCTGCTGCTGGAGACGGATGCGGAAGGCAGGCCGAACTGGGCCTTCGCGCCGCAGGCCACCGCGGCCCCGGCGGCGCCGGAGGCGACGACGCCGGCCCCCGCCGCGGCGGCGGCGCAGGAAGCGGGCGCGCGGGCCGGCATCACGGTCGGCGCCGTGTCGCTCACCGATGGCGTCCTGACCTGGCGCGACGGCCGGTCCGGCATGGTGCGCAGGCTGACGGTCGAGCGCCTCGACGCGGATTCGGGCAGCGAGCGGATGCACTTCTCCGGCCGGCTGGCGCTCGACGGGCAGCCCTTCCGGCTGGAGGGCGAGAGCGGGCTGGTCGCCGGCCTGACCGCCGCCGATACGCCCTGGCCGGCGCGTGTCACGCTGGATGCCGAGGGCGCGCGGCTCAGCCTGGATGCGAGCATCGCCCGGCCCGCTTCCATGCGCGG
Organism: Plastoroseomonas hellenica; assembly: GCF_018129085.1. Lineage (GTDB taxonomy): Bacteria > Pseudomonadota > Alphaproteobacteria > Acetobacterales > Acetobacteraceae > Plastoroseomonas > Plastoroseomonas hellenica. Next base: position 1,589 of record NZ_JAAGBB010000109.1, on the reverse strand, counting down.
CTGGCGCGCGGTGGCGGAAGGGCGGCTCGACGCGCTGTCGCGGCTGGTGCCGCTGCTGCCGCAACTCGCCATCGCGCCGCCGCTGCGCGACATCGCCTTCCGCGCCGAGGCGCGGGAGAACGAAGCCGGGCTGCCGAGCCTCGAATCGCTGACGCTCGGGCTCGGCGAGAGCGATCTGACGATGCTGCGCCCCGGCCTCGTGCTGCGGAGCCTCTCCGTCGCGGCGACAGGCTCGCGGGAGCCGCTGCGCCTGCAGGCGGCGGCGGTGCTGGGCGAGGTGCCGCTGGCGCTGGAAGGCAGCTTCGGCACGCTGGAGGCGCTGGCGGCACCGCAGCCGGCGCCGCTCCAGACCGACCTGACGATGCGCGCGGCGAATTCGGAAGCGAAGATCGCGGGCGCCTTCGGGCTGCGGCCGCCGCTCACCGGCACCGATCTCGCGCTGGAGCTGCGCGTGCCGGAGACGGCACCGCTCGCGGCGTTGACCGGCGCGGCGCTGCCGGCGCTCCGTGACCTCGCGGTGAGCATGCGCATCGCGAACGCCGGGCCGCAGAGCCTGACCATGCGCGATCTCAGGATCACCTCCTCGGCGGGTGACCTTGCCGGGGAGCTCACCCTGGCCGCCGGCGGCACACGGCCCTCCGTCTCCGGCCAGGTGACCTCGCAGCGCCTGGATCTGACGGCGCTGGCGCCGCCCGCGGCGGCGGCCCCCGCCGCATCGCCAGCCGCGCCGCCCGCCGCGCCGCCGGCACCCGCCGAAGGCGCGCGCCGCGTCATCCCGCAGGTGCCGGTCTCGCTCGACGGGCTGCGCCGCGCCGATGCCGATCTGCGCTTCACCGTGGCGCAACTGGTCGCCCGGCCGAACCTGACGCTGAGCGAGGTGTCCGGCCGGCTGGTGATGGCGGATGGGCACACGACGCTCGATCCCTTCGCCGCGACGGTGCCGGGGGGCGCGATCGACGCCACGCTCGGCGCCGATGCCACCGCTGATCCGCCCAGCCTGAGGGCGACGCTGCGCACCCGCGGCGCGGGCGTGGATATCGGCCCACTGCAGCAGATGCTCGGCAGGCGCTATGGCGCGGGCCGCCTCGAGGCCGACATCACGCTCGCCGGGCGCGGCCGCGACACGCGCGCGATCGCGGCGACGCTCGATGGGCAGGTCGGGCTGGCGATGGTCGATGGGCGCATCGACCGCAGCCTGATCGCCGCCATCCCGCGGGAGCTGCTGAGCCTGCTCGCGCCGCAGGGCATCCCGGAGGAAGGGCTGGCGCTGCGCTGCCTCGCGCTGCGCGCCCCCGTGCAGGGCGGCGTGCTGAACCCCGAGACCTTCCTGGCCGATACCGCGATCGGCCGCATCGGCAGCGGCGGCGGTTCGATCAATCTCGGCGATGAGCGGATCGCGCTGCGGCTGCTGCCCGATGTGCAGGCCGGCGGCGTGCGCATCCGCGCGCCCGTCGGCATCGCGGGGACGCTCGCGGCGCCGCAGGTCGCGAGCGTGAGCCCGAGTGCCGCCGCCGCCGCCGGGCTCGGCGCCTTCCTCGGCACCCAGCAGACGCCCGATCGCACGCTGCAGGGGCTGGCCGAGGCGCTGG
>NZ_JAAGBB010000108.1:2500-5674 GCF_018129085.1 Plastoroseomonas hellenica | reverse complement strand
TGGATGCGGGGACAGGATTTGAACCTGTGACCTTCAGGTTATGAGCCTGACGAGCTACCGGGCTGCTCCACCCCGCGGGAAGTTCTGATGGGGGCTGTTGGGGTGCTTGGTGGAGCATCCCGGCCCTTGGTTAGTTGTCCGCTTTGCGGCGGGGCTGCTGCACCGCGGGTTGGGCGGTGATGGTGTGTTCATGGTTGTGTGTGTTGTTGCTCCGGCCTGGTGGCCCGGCGGCGACCGACTCTCCCGCATCTTGAGATGCAGTACCATGGGCGCTGTGGTGTTTCACGGCCGAGTTCGGGATGGGATCGGGTGTATCAACCACGCGATGACCACCGGGCCACCGGGCCGGAGCAGCAACTGGGAATGGTGTGATTGGGTGAGGGTTGTGTGGTTTGGGACGCGGTTCGGCGCTGTGCGCGGTGGGGAATTGCTTCCCCTGCGTTGGTGTTTGGTATGGAGATCGATCGGGCGATTAGGACCGCTCGGCTGAATGGGTTGCCCCATGTACACCTGCGGCCTATCGACGTGATGGTCTATCACGGCCCTCGGGGAGATCTCGTCTTGAGGCTGGTTTCCCGCTTAGATGCCTTCAGCGGTTATCCATTCCGCACTTGGCTACCCAGCTATGCCGTTGGCACGACAACTGGTGCACCAGAGGTGCGTCCATCCCGGTCCTCTCGTACTAGGGACAGATCCTCTCAAATCTCCAACACCCACGGCAGATAGGGACCGAACTGTCTCACGACGTTCTAAACCCAGCTCACGTACCGCTTTAATCGGCGAACAGCCGAACCCTTGGGACCTGCTCCAGCCCCGGGATGCGATGAGCCGACATCGAGGTGCCAAACCTCCCCGTCGATGTGGACTCTTGGGGGAGATCAGCCTGTTATCCCTAGAGTACCTTTTATCCGTTGAGCGATGGCCCTTCCACGCGGGACCACCGGATCACTAAGGCCGACTTTCGTCCCTGCTCGAGCTGTCGCTCTCGCAGTCAGGCGGGCTTGTGCCTTTGCACTCAACAGCCGATGTCCGACCGGCTTGAGCCCACCATCGCGCGCCTCCGTTACCTTTTGGGAGGCGACCGCCCCAGTCAAACTGCCCACCAGGCAGGGTCCCGACCCGGGCTTACCGGGTTCGGTTAGACGCCAGAAGAGCGCAGGGTGGTATTTCAAGGTTGGCTCCACCGAGGCTGGCGCCCCGGCTTCAAAGCCTCCCACCTATCCTACACAGCCCTCTCCTGGCGCCACTGCCAAGCTGCAGTAAAGGTTCATAGGGTCTTTCCGTCTGACCGCGGGTACCCCGCATCTTCACGGGGAATTCAATTTCGCTGAGCCCATGCTGGAGACAGTGGGGAGGTCGTTACGCCATTCGTGCAGGTCGGAACTTACCCGACAAGGAATTTCGCTACCTTAGGACCGTTATAGTTACGGCCGCCGTTTACCGGGGCTTCAGTTCGGAGCTTGCACTCCTCCCTTTAACCTTCCGGCACCGGGCAGGCGTCAGACCCTATACGTCGTCTCTCGACTTCGCAGAGCCCTGTGTTTTTACTAAACAGTCGCCACCCCCTGGTCTGTGCCACCCCTTCATGGTTGCCCACAAAGGGGTCTCGCTTATCCCGAAGTTACGCGAGCAATTTGCCTAGTTCCTTCAGCATGGTTCTCTCAAGCGCCTTGGTATACTCAACCAGTCCACCTGTGTCGGTTTCGGGTACGGTCCTGTGCCAGAGCTATTTCCTGGACCGATCCGGCAGCCACCCCAATCCGATAAGGGATGACAACGCTTCACGGCCGTCACTTCTGGCGGGCCCAGGAATATTGACCTGGTTTCCATCGGCTACAGCTTTCGCTCTCGCCTTAGGGGCCGGCTCACCCTGCGCGGATTAGCCTTGCGCAGGAACCCTTGGACTTTCGGCGGGAGGGTTTCTCGCCCTCCTTGTCGCTACTCATGTCCGCATTCGCACTTCCCATACCTCCACGGCCCCTCACGGGTACCGCTTCAACGGCCTAGGGAACGCTCCGCTACCGCTTGCTTACGCAAGCCCACAGCTTCGGCAGATGGCTTGAGCCCCGGTACATTTTCGCCGCAAAACAGCTATTAGACCAGTGAGCTATTACGCTTTCTTTAAAGGATGGCTGCTTCTAAGCCAACCTCCTGGTTGTTTTGGCCGTCTCACATGCTTTCCCACTTAGCCATCATTTGGGGGCCTTAGCTGGTGGTCTGGGCTGTTTCCCTCTCGACGACGGACCTTAGCACCCGCCGTCTGTCTGCCAGACTGCACTCCTCGGCATTCGGAGTTCGGTAGGATTTGGTAGGGCTTTGGGCCCCCCTAGTCCTTCCGGTGCTCTACCTCCGAGGGTGATCATCTGACGATCTACCTCAATAGATTTCGCGGAGAACCAGCTATTTCCGAGTTTGATTGGCCTTTCACCCCTAGCCACAGCTCATCCCCGACTTTTTCAACAGGCGTGGGTTCGGCCCTCCAGTGGGTGTTACCCCACCTTCAGCCTGGCCATGGCTAGATCACTCGGTTTCGGGTCTCATGCCAGCAACTAAACGCCCTTATCAGACTCGCTTTCGCTGCGCCTACACCTCTCGGCTTAAGCTTGCTGCTAACACGAACTCGCGGACCCATTATACAAAAGGTACGCCGTCACCCTTGCGGGCTCCGACTGCTTGTAAGCGTTCGGTTTCAGGTCTCTTTCACTCCCCTTGTCGGGGTGCTTTTCACCTTTCCCTCACGGTACTTGTGCACTATCGGTCACCAGGGAGTATTTAGGCTTGGAGGGTGGTCCCCCCATGTTCAGGCAGGGTTTCACGTGCCCCGCCCTACTCAAGGATCTCTGCAAGCACTACGTCTACGGGGCTAACACCCGCTATGGCCGGCCTTTCAATGCCGTTCGACTTCTCTCGCAGAAACCACTGGCCTGCTCCGCGTTCGCTCGCCACTACTAGCGGAATCTCTGTTGATGTCTTTTCCTCCAGGTACTGAGATGTTTCAGTTCCCCGGGTTTGCCTCCGCCACCTATGTATTCAGTGACGGATACCCTTGCGGGTGGGTTTCCCCATTCGGACATCCGCGGATCAACGATCGCTCGCATCTCCCCGCGGCTTTTCGCAGCGTGCCACGTCCTTCATCGCCTCCTGGTGCCAAGGCATCCACCGAACGCCCTTTTC
>NZ_JAAGBB010000107.1 GCF_018129085.1 Plastoroseomonas hellenica | reverse complement strand
CGGCACCGAGACCAGCGGCGCGACCAGGCTCGGCACCCCGATCGTCGACATCGCGACCGGCCTCTTCTCCGCGATCGCCATCCTGATGGCGCTGCACGAGCGGGAGAAGTCCGGCCAGGGCCAGTATTGCGACATGACGCTGCATGATTGCGGCATGGCGCTGCTGCATCCGCATGCCGCGAATTTCTTCCTCAACGGCAAGCGCCCGCAGGCGACCGGCAACCCGCACCCGAACCTGGCGCCCTATTCCAAGTTCCAGACGAAGACCTGCGAGATCTTCGTCGCCGCCGGCAACGACCCCGCCTTCCGGAAGTTCTGCGACTTCCTCGGCATGCCGGAGATGGCAGGCGATCCACGTTTCGCGACCAATGGCGCCCGCGTCACCAATCGCGCCGCGCTGACCGAGGTGCTGAACGCGCGCTTCGCCGACGAGGACGGGCATGCGCTGACCCGGCGCATGCTGGCCGCTGGCCTGCCTGCCGGGCCGGTGCTCAACGTCGACGAGGCGATGGCGGCGGATCACACGGCGCACCGCAAGATGGTGACCGAGCTCGGCGGCTTCCGGGGGCTCGGCACGCCGATCAAGCTCTCCCGCACGCCCGGTGGCACAAGGAGCGCGCCGCCGCGCTTCAACGAGCATGGCGCGGCGGTGCTCCGCGCCCGCGGCTTCTCCGACGAGGAGATCGCCGCACTCGCCCGCGACGGCGTCCTGGTCGAGAACCGACGCAAGTAGCGGATGGCGCCGGGGCCCGATGGTGCTCCGATGTCGCGGACCGACAGCCTTGCCTGCGGCCCCTACTGCAGCAAGTGCTGCATGACGATGTCTTCGGCGTCCGGAGCGGCCGGGCGGAAGACCCTCGTGTGCAACGAGATGCAGCGGGCGAGGACGTCCAGCACGGCCTCGGTTCCGGACAGGCTGACCGCAATCGGCGGCTCACCTCTCTCCAGGAAGCGCAGTTCCATGGCCCTGCCTCCCGTGAGGTTGGCGACGAATTCGTCGGCCCTGTCGAGCGTGACAATCCATTCGAGGACATTGCCGATCCCCGCGCTCCTTCCGACATAGGTGCGGCGACCATCGATCAGGAGTTCATAGCGGATGCGGGTGCCCGCCGGGAAATTCCAGGACAGCTTGATGATCTGGACGTTCAGGTAGGAGTTGTCCGGAAAATGCTTGATGAGGAAGCTCGCCTGATCGATCCCCTCGCCGCCGCCGGGCGCGCCGGCACCACAGACACGCGTACCAGCCTGTGCGTGCCCCATGAAGGCAGACCAGACGCCGGATCGCGTGAGATCCGTCACTTGCGCCGAGACGCCGGTCGGCAGGCACGCTGCCACCAGCACTGCGAACACCCTGAGGCCGCGCATCGAACCCTTCTCCCGACTGCCGGATCTATAAAGAACAATACAAGAACATCGTAAAGGAAGAATTGCGCTTGCTGCACCCGCCGATGTGCCGCGTGCAGCAGGCGGTCAGCGACAGCTCGTCGATGCTCGCCGCGGCGGCGGCCCTGGCGCACCACCGCGCGCTCGTGCAGAAGCACCGCAATTGGCGGATGGCGCCGGGGCACGCCTTCCTGCTCCGGTGCACCGCATGGACCAGTCTCTCTCCGCCCGCGCCTGGGCGCTGCTGTTGCTGCTCGCCCTGCTCTGGGGCGGCAGCTTCTTCTTCATCGGTGTCGCGGTGCGCGAAGCGCCACCGCTGCTGGTCGCCTGGTCCCGTGTCGCGATGGCGGCGCTGGCGCTCTGGGTCGCGGTCGCGGCGCTCCGCGTGCCGGTGCCGCGCGGCGGCGCGGCGGTGGTGACGCTGGCCGGCATGGGGCTGCTCAACAATGTCATCCCCTTCTCGCTGATCGCCTATGGCCAGGCGCATCTCCCCTCCGGCTTCGCCTCCATCCTGAACGCGACCACGCCGGTCTGGGGCGTGGTGCTCGGCGTCGCCGCCTTCCGCCAGCCCGCGACCTGGCCCCGGGCGCTCGGCGTGGCGCTCGGCTTCGCGGGCGTGCTGGTGCTGATGGGGCCGGAGAAGCTCGTGGCACCCGGGGCTGACCTGCTGCCGATCCTGGCGCTGCTCGCCGCCTCGATCTCCTATGCGCTGACGGGCTTCTGGGCGCGGCGTATCGCACGCGACGGCATCGCGCCGCTCGCCGCCGCGGCCGGGCAGGTGACGGCTTCGGCGCTGATCCTGGCACCCGCGCTGCTGTTGGCACATCCGCCGGGAAGCCTCGCGATGCCAAGCATGGCGGGCATCGCGGCGCTGCTGGGGCTCGGGCTGGTCTCCACGGCGCTCGCCTATGCGGTGTTCTTCCGCATCATCGCGATCGCCGGCGGCGGCAACGCAATGCTGGTGACATTCCTGATACCGCCGGTGGCGATCCTACTCGGCGTCGCTTTCCTGGGCGAGGCGCTGCTGCCACGCCATCTCGGCGGGCTGGCGCTGATCCTGGCCGGGCTGGCGCTGATCGACGGGCGCGTTCTCAGGCGGTGAAGGCGCGCGCGAATTCTTCCTGCGCCGGCGTCTCGACGGCTCGGGGATCGTAGGCGGCGCGCACCCAGGCCACCGGATCGCCCGCGACGCCCGCCATCCGCGCCAGGCAGGCCAGCGCCAGCCCTGTCCGCCCGAAACCCGCGTAACAGCCGATATAACCGATGCGCTCGGGCGATGCCGCCAGCAGTCCTGCGAAACGCTGAAGCGTCGCCCGGAAAGCGTCGGGGTCCTCCGGCACGTCGAAATCGGGGATCGGATGCAGCAGCGTGGCTTCCGACGCCCGCGGATTGGCGCCGTCGAGGCAAAGGCCGATCGCATCAGCGGGCAGCGCCGCGAAGGGCCCGGCGAAGATGCGGCAGGACCGGCCCGCGAGGAAAAGCTCCACGCCCGCGTCGGGCGCGCTCACGCGCCGGTCTGGCGTGGCCCGTTGTCGGCGACCACCACCGGCTCCAGCATCGATTCCGCCTCATGCTTCAGGCGCAGATAGCTGCGCACCGAGAAGGGGAGCATGCCGAGATAGATCAGCCCCGCCGCGGCCAGCGCCGCCCAAGGCTCGCTCAGCAGCAGCGCCACGAAGAGGCCGACACCGAGCAGCAGCGGCAGCACGGCGGCGCGCGGCACCTTGAAGTTCTTGAAGCTCCAGGTCGGCAGGGTGCTGACCAGCAGCATTGCGGTCACGATCAGCACCAGGCCGACGGTGATCGGGTTGCGCACCAGCCCCACCCAGGCGCCCTGCCCCCATTCACCGAGGGCGAGGCCCGCGAAAAGCGGCACCAGCGCCACCGCGGCACCCGCCGGCGCCGGCACGCCGGTGAAGAAGTTGTAGGCATAGGCTGGCTTCGGCGCGACGCCGACATCGAGCGCCGCGTTGAACCGCGCCAGGCGCAGCGCCATGCAGACCGCGAACATCAGGCAGGGGGCGAAGCCGATGCCGCGGGCGTCGTGCATCGTCCAGAGATAGAGGACGAAAGCAGGCGCCACGCCGAAGCAGAGGAAGTCCGAGAGGCTGTCGAACTCGGCGCCGAAGCGGGAGGTCGCCTTGAGCAGCCGGGCGAGCCGCCCGTCCAGCCCGTCAATGACAGCGGCCACGACGATCAGCGCGGCCGCCATGCCGAAGCGCCCCTCGGTCGCGGCGCGGATCGCGACCAGCCCGGCGCAGAGGCCGAGCATGGTCATCAGGTTCGGAATCAGGCGGTTGAAGGACAGCCCCTCGAAACGCGGCCGGGTGCGCGGGCGGAACCGCCGGCGCAGGCGGCGCATCGGATGCGGGCGCGGCCCCTCCCCGCTCATGCATGCAGCTCCGCGATTACGGTCTCGCCACCGATCATGACCTGTCCTTCCTCGACGAGCGGGCGGATGCCGTGCGGCAGATAGAGGTCGGTGCGGCTGCCGAAACGGATAATGCCGAACCGCTCACCGGCGGTCAGGCTATCACCTTCGCGCACGTCGCAGAGGATGCGGCGCGCGATGAGCCCGGCGATCTGGACCACCGCCATGTCGCGCCCGTCCGGCAGCGCCAGCGCCAGCGCATTGCGTTCGTTGTCCTCGCTCGCCTTGTCGAGGCTGGCATTGAGGAAGGTGCCGTGCCGATAGGCGATGCGGGTCACCACGCCGTCGGCCGGGGCGCGGTTCACATGCACATCAAGGACCGAGAGAAAGATCGCCACGCGCCACCGTGCCTCCGCTCCGAGGCCGAGCTCCACCGGGGGCACGGCCATGGCCACGCTGACCACATGGCCATCGGCGGGTGCCACCACCAGCCCGCCGCGCGAGGGCGTGACCCGCTCCGGGTCGCGGAAGAAGTAGAGGCAGAACAGGGTGAAGAGCAGACCCGGCCAGAACAGCCAGGGGCCGAGCAGCAGGCCGCCCACCACCGCGACCGCGGCGCCTCCGATCAGGAAGGGCCGGCCGGCCGGGTGCGGCGGGGCGACCACCATTTTCAGGCTGTGCATCAGGGACATGGCGCCGCTTATGGTGTCTTCACCCTTTTCGGACAAGCTCGGAGCAGATCCCGCCCTGGTGGAACCGCCGGAGTGGGCGACGATGCCCGCAAGAACACAGGACCGTGGCGGTCGAGAACCGCTCCGGCCACATGATGGATCCGATGACGCAAGCAATCACTCTCGGCCCCTTCCAGGTCGACCCGGACGGCCGCCTCGCCCCGCTCCACGCCGCATCCCGGCCCAGCTTCCGCTTCGCCTGGCGGGGACGCAGCGTGCGGGCGGAGCTGGAGCTCGACCGGCTGCGCATGCAGGCGACCGCGGCGCGCATCCCCTTCACCGCGGAACGCCCGGCCGATCGGCCGCGCGCCTTCGGCACCCTCCGCGGCCTGCCGCGCGAGCTGCCGACGGGTTGGGAACTGACCCTGGCGCCTGATCATTCGATCGTGCTGGAGACGGAGAAGACGGTCGGCGGTGTCACCACCGTGACCCAGTTGCTCGCGGCGCTGGTGCGCTTCGTGCTGGAACTCGACCCTTACCTCGACAGGCTGGAAGCCGGCGGGGCCTGGTCGGCAGTCACGGCGGCGGGCAGCGCGAAGACCTGACCCGGGAAGATGCGGTCGGGGTCGCGGATCTGGTCGCGATTCGCCTGGTAGATGGTGGTGTAGCGCACGCCCTGGCCATAGCTGCCGCGCGCGATCCGCCACAGGCTCTGGCCTGGCTGCACGACGACCTGGCCGCCGCGGAAGCTTTCCTCCGGTAGCTGGTCGCGCTGGAAGGGCAGCTCGATCCGCGCCGCGACGGCGCCGCTGGCGGCAAGCTGATCGAGCCGCAGGGTGTGGCGGCCGACGGTGGGGGTTTCGTTCGGCACCAGGGTCCAGCGGCCGGCGGCATCGGCCACCACGTCACCGGCATGGCGTTCCCCGACATAGGCGCGCACCGAAGCGCCCGGCGGGGCGGTGCCGGAGAAGCGCATGGCGCCGGCATCGGCGTAATCCACGGCTTCCAGGCCCAGCCGGCCCGCCTGGCCGCGGGCCGTGCCGTCCGGCGCCTGGACCAGCGCGGCTGCCGGCCCGTTCGCCTGAGGGGCAGGGCCGGCCGGCGCGGGTACCGCCGGCATCGGGCCGGCGGGCTGCTGCGGCGGCGCCTGCAGCAGGCGCGGCGCGGCATCCCCGGTGCGCGGCGGGATCAGCACGGCGACAGCGGCCGAGCCACTCTCCACCGCCCGGGGCTGATCGGCGGCGACGGGCATCGGCTCCGGCACCACCACGACCACCGCGTCGGGGCCGGCGAGTTCGGCGCCGGCCAGGCGGGCGCGCAGCGACAATTCGTAGGTACCGGGGGCCAGCGGATCTGCCGGCAGGATCACCCATTCGCCGCGCTGGTCGGCGCGGGCCCGGCCGAGTTCCCGCTGGCCATTGGCGATCAGCACGACCTCGGCCCCCGGCGCCGCGCGGCCGGCGACGACGGCGGTGCCGCGGGCGCCGACGCGCACCACGTCGAAGCG
>NZ_JAAGBB010000106.1 GCF_018129085.1 Plastoroseomonas hellenica | reverse complement strand
GCCGCCTCCCGCGCCGCCTCGCGCGCGAGGCCGGCGCGCTCCGCCTCCGCCTCCGCCGTCGCGATGGCGGCCGCAGCCGCCGCCTGGGCGAGGTGGAGCGACGCCGCCTCCTCCCGCAGATGACGGGCCAGGGAGCGCAGGACCAAGGCGCCGCGCAGCGCTTCCTCGGGCGGGGCCGGGACGGCGAGCAAGGTCTCGGCGGGAAACAGCGCCAGCCGGCGCAGCACCGGCAGCATGGCGGAGAAGGCGCGGGCGCGGCGGGCAGCCTCGGCTTCCGCGTCACGGGCAAGGGCCTCGGCACGGCGCTGGCGCTCGAGCGCCAGGTCATAGAGGCTATCGGCCTGCTGGGCACGGCGGGCCGCGGCGACCCGCTCCTCCGCCAGGCGCTGCTCCTCCTGCTCCGCGGCCTCGGCGCGGCGGGCGGCGGCGGCGGCCTCCGCGCGGGATGCGGCGGCGGCGCGCTCCGCCTCCCGCATCTGCTCGCGCGAGGGGTGCTGCGCCGGCGCGGCAGGCGCCAGCGCAAGCAGCAAGGCGAGGACGGTCGGGGCAAGGACTCGGCCGGTCACCCGAAGAGCTTACCATCGGCCGCGCGCGACTGCTGCAAGACGAACCAGCCCTCCAGCAGCTTGCCGCCCGCGGTCGGGAAGACCTCCTCCAGCAGGGTCGAGGTCAGGATGCGTTCGACGCGGAAATGACGGTAATCCCGGCGCAGCTCGCACCAGGCGCCGAGCAGGGTCACGTCGACATAGTAGAGCATGGCGATCGGCCAGACTGTGCGGTGGCTGCGCCGGCCCTCGGCATCCGCATAGGTGATCCGGATCTTCCGCGTCTCCCGGATCGCCCGCCGCACATCCGAGAGATCGATCCCCTCGGGAACCGCGGCGCTGCCGTCGGAGACGAAGAAGGGCGCCGCGGCGACACCGGACCGCAGCCTGTCCGGCAGGATGGTGGTGATCTTGGCGAGGACGGCGTCGGCCGCGTCCTGCAGGCCAGGATCGCGCAGCCGGCGCACCAGCCGCGCGCCCACGGCGATCGCGTCGATCTCATCCGCGGTGAACATCAAGGGCGGCAGGTCGAAGCCGCGGCGCAGGACATAGCCGATCCCGGCTGCGCCTTCGATCGGGATGCGCCGCGCCTGCAAGGTGGCGATGTCGCGATAGACGGTGCGGACCGTGACCTCGAGCTGCTCCGCCAGGGTGGCGGCCGTGATCGGGCGCGGCGCGATGCGCAGCGCCTGGATGATGTCGAACAGCCGACCCGCCCGCCGCATGCCAGCCTCCCGCCATTCGGCCCGGCACTCCTGACATAACCCTGTCAGGAGGGGACCGCCAGACTGCGTCCATCAATCGCGGAGGCGGGCATGCGAGGCGACCTGGCGACGGCGCCCGGCATCGGGCAGGCGATCCGACGGCGATCGGGCGATGGCGGGTGGCTCGGCGTTGCGCTGATCGCCGCATCGGCGCTCACCTTCAGCACCGCCGGCTTGTTCACCGGCCTGATCCAGGCCGATGCCTGGACCATCCTGTTCTGGCGCAGCCTGTTCGGCGGGCTGTTCATCGGCGCCATCATCCTCCGGCAGCATGGGGCGGCGAGTGCCGGCGCCTTTCGCGCGATCGGCCGGCCGGGCCTGCTCGCCGCCGGCTGCTCGACGGTCGGGACGATCTGCTTCGTGCACGCGCTGCGGCTGACCACGGTGGCCGACGTCACCGTCATCTACGCCACGGCGCCCTTCATCGCCGCCGCCGTGGCCTGGCTCTGGATGCGGCAACGGGAGAGCCGGACGACATTAGGCGCGAGCCTGCTGGCGCTGCTGGGGGTGATGGTGATGTGCGGCCCGGTCCGGGCGGAGGGGCATCTGGCCGGGAATCTGCTTGCCCTGGCGATGACCGCGCTGATCGCCACCATGATGGTCATCATCCGCCGGCATCGGGGCGTCTCGATGCTGCCGGCCGCCTGCCTCTCGGCCTTCGCCTGCGCGCTTGTCGTCTGGCCCTTCGCCAGCCCAGTGCGCGTGACCGGCACGGAGATGCTGTGGCTCGCTCTCTTCGGCACGGTTCAGTTCGGGGGCGGCCTGCTGCTGCTCACGCTGGGCAGCCGGCTGATGTCGGCGGCACGCGCGGCGCTCATCGGCAATCTCGAGCTACCGCTGGCGCCGCTCTGGATCTGGCTCGCCTTCGGGGCTTGGCCGCCGCCTGCGACCTGGATCGGCGGCGCGATCGTCATGGCGGCCCTGGCGCTGGACATGGCGGCCGGCCAACGCCGGACCGCCGCGTAGTCGCGGAGCGGCCGCCGTAAGATCAGGCCGAAAGCAGGAATTCGGCCATCGCCGCATTGAACGGCTCCGGCTGTTCCACGGTGAAGGCGTGGCCGCCCTGCTCCGTCAGCCAGAGCCGCGCTGCCGACAGGCCTTCCGCCAGTGCCTGCGACGCCGTCCAGGGCACCAGCAGGTCGTCGCGCGATGCCGCGACCAGCGCCGGCGTCGCGATATCAGCCAGATCCGCGCGGGCATCGAAGGCGCGCAGCGCGCCGATCCGCTTCAGCAGGTTTCCGGCGCCCTGGAAATGCGCCGTGCCATGCGCGACCTCGGCCAGGATCTTCTCCTGGTTCGCAGAGAGATAGGGCGCGGTGTGCAGGAACAGCGGCTGCGCCGCGACATAGGCCGCAGGCCCCTGTGATTGCAGGATGCCGAGCCGGATGTCGAAGCAGCGCTCCGTGTGCCGGTCCGCCTTCGCCCAGGCATTCACCAGCACCATGCGTCCGAGGCGCTCCGGATGGCGCCGCGCGATGTCGAGCCCGACCAGGCCACCGAGCGCATGACCGAGGAAATGCGCCCGTGCGATGCCGGCCGTGTCCATCACCACCAGCACGTCATCCGCCATGTGCCCGATCGTGTAGCCATCGGGGAGCGGCCCGGCGTTGCGGCCGGTGCCGCGTTGGTCGAACAGCAGGATCCGGAAGTGGGGCGCGAGTGCTGCCATCTGCGGCGCCCAGAAACCCGCGGCGCCGCCGAGCCCGGCGGAGAGCACCACTGCCTCGGCCGCATCGGCGCGGCCGGCGATCTCGTACTTCACGTGCCGATATGCGCGACGGTCGCGATCTCGACCAGGGCGCCCGGCTTCACCAGCCCGCACTGGATGCAGTAGCGTCCGGGCTTGTCGCCCGGGAAATACTCGGCATAGACGGCGTTCAGCGCCGCGTAGTTCGCCCAGTCGGTCAGGAAGATGTGGTTGAACACCACATCGGCCATGGTGCCGCCGGCCGCCTCGACGACGCCCTTGATCGTCTCCAGCACCAGCCGCGTCTGGGCAGTAGCGTCGCCCGGATACATGACGTTGTTGTCCTTGTCGAAGGGCAGCGTGCCGGAGACGTAGAGCACGCCATCGGCCAGCGCGCCCGGCGAATAGGGTGCCAGCGGCTTGCCGGAACCGGCGGGAATGACGGGGGCGAAGGGCATGGGATCGTCCTCTCCTTGGATCTGATCAATCGGCGCGGATGCCGGCGACGCGCACCAACTCGGCCAGGCGCTGCGTCTCCGCCGCGATGAAGCGGCCGAAATCGGCGCCGGGCATGGCGCGCGGCAGGGAGCCGCTTTCGGCGATGCGCGCCGCGACCACCGGATCCCGGGTCGCGGCCAGTGCCTCGGCCTCCAGCCGCGCGAGCCGGTCGGCCGCGACGCCGCGCTGAGCGAAGAGCCCGAACCAGCCGACCGAGACGAGATCCACGCCCGCTTCCCGCAAGGTCGGCACATCGGCGAAGGCGGGCACGCGGTCCGCGCTGGTCACCGCCAGCGCCTTCATCCGCCCGCCCCGCACCAGCCCCGCGGCCGCGGATATCGTCTGGAACATGACGTCGACGCGCCCGGCCATCAGGTCGGTATTGGCAGCCCCGGTCTCCCGGTACGGCACATGCGTCAGGTCGAGGCCGGTCGCGATGCCGAACTGCGCGCCGGCCAGATGCAGCGACGTGCCGTTGCCGATCGAGGCATAGGTGGCCGGCCGGCGACGCGCCAGGGCCACGAACTCCGCCACGCTGTTCGCGGGCAGCTCCGTCGGCACCACCATGATGTTCGGCACCACCGCCAGCATGGCGATCGGTGCGAAGTCACGCTCCGCGTCGAAGGGCAAGGCCGCGAAAAGATAGCGGTTCACCGCGATCGGTACGCCGTTCAGCAGCAGGGTATGGCCGTCCCGCTCGGCCTGGGCGGCCACAGCGGTGCCGATGTTGCCGCCGGCGCCGGTGCGGTTCTCGATGACCATTGGCTGGCCGAGGCCGCGCGTCATCTGCTCACCGACCGTGCGTCCAAGGAAATCCGCGGCACCGCCCGGGGGGAAGGGCACGATCATGCGCAGGCCGCGGTCGGGATAGAAGGCATGGGCAGGTCGGGGCGCGAGGGCCGCGAATGCCGACGCGGCAAGCACGCCGCGGCGCGACAGCGGGTTCATGAAGCCTCCTTGGCCGCGCGGCGCGGCAACCTGGCCAAGCAAGCGGCGGGCCAGGGAAGGAGGCGAGAATCTCAGAGGCCGATCGCGGCCCTCAGCGGCATTCCAGCACGCGGATGTCGTAGACCGGGTGCTCCAGCATGTTCACGCCGGGGGCATTGGCGAACATCCAGCCGCGGAACACCACCGCGGCACCGCGCGCCGCGCGGCTGTCGGCGATCTCCATGAAGGCAGCCGCGTCCGGCACCTCGTCCGGCGGGCGCGCATTGCAGGCGGCGACCCGGATCGAGAGCGTGCCGAAGCGCGCCTCCTGCCCGACCGGCGCATCCAGCACCGTGATGCGCGCGGTGACCTTGTCAAGCGCCTGGAGATGGGCGCTGCGTGCGGGCACCCAGCCTTCCTGGTCCTGCGCGATGGCGGGCAGAGCCAGCAGCGTGGCGGCCAGGGCGAGGACGGCCTTCATGGCAGCCGCTTCGGGCTGGGCAGCGCGGCGATGAGATCGGTCAGCACACGGCGCATCGCGGCCTCGTCCACGCCCATCAGGATCGCGTCCTCGAAGACGTCGCGCAGCAGGGTCGCCGCCTCGCGGTGGTTCTCCTCGAGGGTCTTGATCTTCTCGCGGCAGGACACCGGCTCGCCGTCGGCGCCCGGCCAGAGGCGCGGGGCATCGAGGCTCATCGCGGTGCTGCCGGCGCCGGCGCCTGCGGGGCGGCCGGTGCGCCGGCCTCGGGGGTCTGGCTGCGGTTGCTGTTCATCTCGGTGACCGAGAATATGAAGCGCCCGAGCAGGCTTTCCAGACTGACCGCCGATTGCGTGATATCGATGCGCTGGCCGTCGCGCAGGATGCGGTCACCGCCGCCCGGCACCAGCGCGACATATTTGCCGCCGAGCAGCCCTTCGCTGGTGATCTCGGCCGAGGTGTCGGACGGCAGCCGCAGGCTGCCATCGACGCGCAGCGTGAGCTCGGCGAGGAAGCTTTGCGGGTCGATCCGCTGGTTCACCACCTGCCCCACCTTCACACCCGCGATGCGCACATCGGCGCCGGGCGCCAGCCCGTCGATGCGATCGAAGCGCGCCGTCAGGGTCAGCCCGCCGGAGACGGTGGCGCGGCCGCTGTTAGTGATGGCATAGGCGAGGAAACCGGCGGCGATCAGCAGCACCGCCGCCCCGGTCAGCAGCTCCGCGATACCCCGACGCTGGGCCATGGGGTCAGGCCCCCGGCGTCCAGGCCTGGTAGTCGCCGGCGGGGTTCACCGGGCGCCCTTCCTTGTACTGGCTACCCGGCGGCCGCCAGGCCTCCGCGGTGCCGGTCCGGTTCGCGAGATGTGGCTTCTGCCAGGCGTGCTGCGGCTCCGCCGGCAGCGGGTCCCGGGTGGTGTGATGCAACCAGCCCCACCATTCCGGCGGCACCGCGGAGGCCTCGGGGCGGCCGGCATAGAGCACGAAGCGCTTCGGGCGCCCGTCCCGGAGCGCGCGCTTGGCCTGCCAATAGGTGTTGCCGGCGGCATCGCTACCGATCCGGCGCGCCGAGAGGCGAATGAAGAAGCTGGTCAGGAACGACATGGCGCGGACCATCGCATAATAGATATGCCGCCTCAAGCGCCGGCGCCGCCTCCGGCGGCTTGGCTTCCGCGCTGTCAGGGCAGCATTGGCGATGACTGTTGGTCGCGCGCGGGGCCGCATTCGCGGCCCCGGGGCGTCGCTGCGCTCGCCCCGCAGGAACGGGTGGCGGCCTGCGGCCGCAGGCCCTCGCTCTCCGAAGCCTTGGCGGAGGTAGGGTGCCGCCGCGAGTTGGCCTGCTTCCCCTCTTTTCCACAACATAATGGGGTCATCGCACAGTGGGCACACCAGATACGGCTTCCCGAGTCCCTTGGGGCTGACTTAGCATTGGTCCATGGCAATCCTCACCGGCACCCTTTGGGAAGGAATCGCGCTCCGGCGCCTGAAGGCTTCGGCGGATCCGGATCAGGCACCACGCGCCGTCGCGCTCCCGGCGGCCTGGCCGGATGCGGAAGCCGCCGCCGCGGCGCTGGCCGCCATCGCCCCGGGCGCCGGGCCGGTGACCCTGCCCGGCCTCGCGGAGCGCTGGATCCGGCGGCTGGAGGCCAAGGGCCGCGCGCTTGGCCTCGTCGCGGACAGCGAATTCGCCCAAGGGCTGCGTGCGCTGCTGCTGGCCCGGCGCGGGGCGCCGGGCCTGCCGGTCTGGCGCGGGGAATGCCGCACGGCGGAGACGCCGCGCTTCGTGCTGAACCTCTCGGCCTTCCTGGACGCCGCCGGCGGCTTCGACGCCGCGGCCTATGGCGCCGCGGTGGCGCTGGCCGTGCGCACCGCGGAGATCGTAGGCGAAGGCCGCGCGGCACGGCTGTCGATCGGCTTCGCGGATCTCGCCGGCTTCCTCGCCGCCCATGGGCTGCGCTACGCCGGCGCCGAGGGGCGGGAAGCCGCCGCCGCCCTTGCCGCGCTCACGCTCGGCGCCGCAGAGGCCGAATCGGGGCGCATCGCCGATCTGCTGGGCGCGCGGGAGCCGCTCCGCCTGTTCTGGCCGCCGGCGCCCGCCGCCTGCGCGGTGCC
>NZ_JAAGBB010000105.1 GCF_018129085.1 Plastoroseomonas hellenica | reverse complement strand
CGCGCCGGCCGGCAGGGTGTCGCGCAGGTGACGCTGCGTCAGCACCAGGGACAGGCCGGCATCGCGGACCATGTAAGACAGCCGCTCGGGCGGGTAATCCGGGCCGAGCGGCAGCCAGGCGCCGCCGGCCTTCAGGATCGCCAGCAGCCCGACCACCATGGCGACGGAGCGCTCCACCGCCAGGCCGACCACCACATCCGGCCCCACGCCCCGATCCCGCAGTTGCCAGGCAAGCCGGTTCGCCCGCGTCTCCAGCGCCGCGTAGCTCAGTCCCTCCGACCCGAACACCAGCGCCTCGGCGTCCGGCTGCGCCGCAGCCCGCGCCGCGATCGCCGCCACCACCGTCTCCGACACCGCATCCGACGCCGCAACACCACCCCACCCCACCAACGCTCCAGCCTCAGCACCCGATAGCATCGGAAGGCTGTCCACCAGGCGCGAGGCATCGGCCGCGAGCGCTTCGAGGATCCGGCCGAGCGTCTCCTGCAGCGTAGCGGCGTCGCCGGCCGAGACGCGATCCGCGTCATAGGTGCAGGCTAGCTCGATGTGCTCGGCGGTGGCGGATGCCACGATGACGAAGGCGTAGTTGGTCGGTGCGACACGCTCAGCCAGCCCGAACCGCAGATCGCCCGGCGTGCGCAGCGCGCGCTCGACGGGGTAATTCTCGAAGATAACGAGCGTGTCGAAGAGCGGCTGACCGGGATAGCCGGCCCAGCGCTGGATCTCATTGAGCGGCGTGTGCTCATGCTCGCGCAGCGCGAGGTTCTGCTCCTGCAGCGCGCGCAGCCAGTCACCGGCCGTCATGGCAGGCTGCGGCCGCACCACCACCGGCAGCGTGTTGATGAAGAGACCCAGGATCTCCTCGGCACCGGGCAGATCGGTCGGCCGACCCGCGACCGTGGACCCGAAGCTCACCGTCGCCTCGCCGGTGTAGCGACGCAGCACCAGCGCCCAGGCGGCCTGGATCAGCGTGTTCAGCGTGATGCGCTCGCGGCGCGCGAAGACCTGCAGCCGCTCTGCCTGCTCTGCTTCCAGACGCAGGTCGAAGGTGGCGCGGCCCTGGCCGGTCGCATGGGGCGGGCCGAATGCCTCGGCAAACCGCGTCGGCGTATCCAGGGCCCGGGTCTGCTCGCGCCAGAAAATCTCCGAGGCCGCCTGGTCGCGCCCCTGCAGCCAGGCGATGTAGTCGCGATAGGGGGCCGGCACGGGCGGCAGCGGCCGATCATGATAGGCGCTCAAGATCTCACCGATCAGCCGCGCCGAGCTCCAGCCGTCGAGCAGGATGTGGTGGTGCGTCCAGATGAGCTGGTGGCGATCGTCACCCAGCCGGATCAGCCGCACGCGTTGCAGTGGCGGCTGCGACAGATCGAAGCCGCCGATGCGTTCCGCCACGGCCGCGTCGTGCAAGGCAGCGGCATCGATCGCACGCCCCCGCCAATCTTCCTCGACGAAGGGCATGGCGACCTGGCGGTAGACCACCTGCCGCGCCGCGTCCGGCAGGTCGCGCCATTGCAGGGCGGTCCGCAGAATCGCGTGCCGGTCGCTGACCCGTTGCCAGGCGGCGCGCAGCTTGCCGCCGTCGAGGCCGGTGATCTCCGCGCTCAGCTGGTTCACATAGACGCCGCTGCCTGCATCCTGCAGGCTGTGGAACAGCATCCCCTGTTGCATCGGCGACAGTGGATAGATGTCCTCCACCCGTGATGCATCGAGCCCGAGCTCATCGAGCAGCGCCTGGTCCGGCACCGCCGGCCCGGCCGGCTTCGCCGCCGCGGGCTGCGCTGCGGGTCGTGCTGCGGCGGCGAGGGCCTGCAGGGTCTGGTGGCGGAACACGTCCTTCGGCTCGATCACCCAGCCCGCCTGCCGCGCCCGGCTCACCATCTGCAGCGAGATGATCGAATCACCTCCAAGCTCGAAGAAATTATCCCCAAGCCCCACCTGCTCGATCCGCAGCAACCCGCGCCAGATCCCCGCCAGCGCCTGCTCCGCATCGCTCCGCGGCGCCACATGCTCCACCGCCTGCCATTGCGGCTGCGGCAATGCCTTGCGATCGATCTTCCCGTTCGGCGTCAGCGGCAGACGCTCCAGCACCACCACCTGCGCCGGCACCATGTAGTCCGGCAGCACACCCGCCAGCGCCACCCGCAGCGCCTGCCCATCGGCGGCGCCCGTGACGTAGCCCACGAGTTGCTGCTGGCCCGAGGCGCCCGCCTGCGCCACCACCACCGCCTCCCGCACGCCCGCCTCGCCCAGCAGCCGCGCCTCGATCTCACCAAGCTCGATCCGGAACCCCCGGATCTTCACCTGGTCATCCACACGGCCGAGGTACTCCACCACCCCGTCCGGCCGCCACCGCGCCAGGTCGCCCGTCCGGTACAGCCGCCCACCCGGCGCATCGCCATAAGCATCCGGGATGAACCGCTCCGCCGTCAGACCCGCACGCCCGTGATAGCCCCGCGCCAGCCCCGAGCCCCCGATGTAGAGCTCCCCCACCACGCCCGGCGGCACCAGGTTCAGATCACCATCCAGGATGACGGCGGTGCGGTCACCGACCGGACGACCGATCGGGGCATAGGTCGCCTCGAAACACGTCTCGGCATCGGCCTTCCAGACCAGCGGCGTGACCACCGTCTCGGTCGGGCCGTAGCCGTTGATGAGCGCGCGCGGCCGCAGCGCCGTCTTCACCTTGTCGAAGCCCGCCCGCGGCATGGCCTCGCCGCCGAAGGAGTAGAGATCGACGGGCGGCGCGCTGCCCTGCCAGGCGGCGAAGTCCGCCAACTGCTGCAGATAGGCCGGCGGGAAGCCGGCATTGGTCACGCGCTGCGCCGCGATCTCCTGCAGGGTCCGCTCCGGTGACCACAGGTCGTCGTCGCGCATCACCAGCGCCGCGCCGATCGACAGCGCCGTCCAGAGCCGCTCATGCGCCCCATCGAAGGCGAAGGACAGGAAGTGCAGCTCGCGCGAGCGATGGCCCATGTCGTAGAGCGCGGCGGTCGCCCGGCAATGCATCGCGAAAGGCCCATGCGCCACTGCCACGCCCTTGGGCGTGCCGGTCGAGCCCGAGGTGTAGATCATGTAGGCCAGGTTGCCCGGATGCAGCGCGACGCCGGGATCGCTCTCCGGCTCGCCCGACAGGTCCAGGCTGTCCAGCGCGATGCAGTTGAGCGCCGGCCGCGCCGGCAGCCGGCCGATCGTCGCGCTATCGGTCAGCAGCAGCCGCATCCCGGCATCGTCCGTGGCATGGGCGAGGCGCGCCGGCGGATGCTCGGGGTCGAGCGGCACATAAGTGCCGCCTGCCTTCAGCACGGCGAGCAGCCCGACGATCAGGGCCGGCGACCGCCGCGCCACCACGCCGATCATCGTCTCCGGCGCAGCACCCAGCCGGATCAGCCGATGCGCCAAGCGGTTGGCGCGCGCATCGAGCTCGCCATAGGACAGCACGGTGTCCCCGAAGACGATCGCCGGCGCGGCAGGCATCGCCTGCGCATGGCGGGCCACGGCCTCATGCACCAGATAGGGTGCCGGGTCCGCATCCACCGGGCGGTTCCAGAAGCGCAGCCGCTCCTGCTCCTCCCCCGAGAGCAGGGCGATGTCGCGCAGGCGCTGCGTGGGATCTGCGACCATCGCGCGCAGGACGATCGCCCAATGCGCCGCCAGCCGATCGATCGTCGCCGCGTCGAAGAGCGCGACCGGATAGGTGAAGGTCGCGGCGATCTCGCCCGCCTGGGTCTCCTCGGTATCGAGCGCCAGGTCGAAATTCGCCCGGGGGCTGCCGGTCTCGATCTTCTCCAGCGACAGGCCGGTCCGGGTCGGTGGCGCCGCCTGTCCGCGCCGCAGGTGGTTGTAGAGCACCTGGAACAGCGGGCTCTGGCTCAGGCTGCGCTGCGGCTGCAACGCCTCCACCAGATGCTCGAAGGGCAGATCCTGGTGATCCTGCGCCTCGAGCACCGTCTCCGTGACCCGGGCCAGCAGATCCGCGAGCCGATCCTCGCCGCGCAGCGCGGTGCGGAGGACCTGCATATTGGTGAAGAGGCCGATCAGCGGCCGGGTTTCCTCGCGGTTGCGGCCGGCGACCGGCACGCCGATGCGGATATCCCCCTGGCCGGTATGGCGCAGCAGGACAGCCTTCAGCGCCGCGAGGAGTACGGCGAAGAGCGTCGACTCCTGCCGTCGCGCCAATGCGCGCAGCGCGGTGGCGAGCGCGGTATCCAAGGTCAACGAGACCCGGGCACCTGCGGGATCCGGCAGCGCCGGCCTGATGTGGTCGAGCGGCAGGTCGAGCGTCACCTCCTCGGCGCCGAGCTTCCCGGTCCAATAGGCGAGTTGGCGCTCACCTTCCATCGCCTCCATCCAGAGATGCTGGAAGGCGGCGTAGTCCGTGTACTGGATGGCGAGCTCGGGCAGCGCCGGCGTGCGGCCCTCGGCGAAGGCGTCGTAGGCGCGCCAGAACTCGTCACTCAACACGCCCATCGACCAGCCATCGGCGACGATATGATGCAGCGTCACCAGCAGCAGGTGATCCTGCTCACCCAGCGCCAACAGCGTGACGCGGATCAAGGGCCCATTCTCGAGATCGAAGGGCGTCGCGGCATCGCGCCGGGCCCAGTCCAGCGCCGCTGCCTCGCGATCCGGCCCTTCCGGCACAACGCGCCGGACCTCGAAGGCGGGCGCCTCGAGAATGATCTGCTCCGCCCCATCGGCCTGCTGGCGGAACACCGTGCGCAGCGCTTCATGTCGCTGCAGCAAGAAGTCGAAGCCCCGATCGAGCGCAGCCTGGTCCAGCGGGCCGCGGATGCGTTGGGCATTGGCGATGGTGTAGCCGGTGCCGGACGGGTCCATCCGCCACAGGAACCAGAGCCGCGACTGGGCGAAGGACAAGGCCGAGCGCTGCAAGCCCTGCCGGATGATCGGCAGCATCGCGAGATTGATGCCGCTGGCGGCGAATTTCTTCAGGAAGGCGACCTGCTTGTCGCGGTCGAGGCGCGCCAGGCGCCGCGAGATCTCGGCGAGCTGGGAATCCGGCGTCTCAACGTCGTTCATCGGACATCTCCATCTCGTCGAGTGCGTCGAACATCGCCGCGACATCGGCGCTGCCGAGGGCGCTTCTCGTCTCGCCCTCCAGCAGTAACGCCAGGTTCTCGATCGTTTTCGCTGCGAAGAGGCTGCGCAACGGCACCTCGTAGCCAAGCTGCTTGCGGATGCGTGCCACTGCCTGCGTGGCCATCAGCGAATGGCCGCCGAGGTCGAAGAAGCTGTCGGTGACGCCGACCTGCTCGACGCCCAGCACCGCCGCCCAGATATCGGCCAGGGCGCGCTCCGTCTCGTTGCGCGGCGCGACGTGCTGGGTCGCGTGCTGCTGCGGGCGCGGCAGCGCGGCGCGGTCGATCTTGCCGTTCGGCGTCAGCGGCAGGCGCTCCAGCGCCACGAGCTGCGACGGCACCATGTGGTCCGGCAGGCTCGCGGCCAGCGCCGCGCGCAAGGCGGTGACATCAGCGGCACCGGTGACATAGCCGACCAGTTGCGGGCCCGCGGCGCTTTGCTGTGCGACGACCACGGCTTCGGTGACGCCGGGATCGGCCAGCAGATGCGCCTCGATCTCGCCCAACTCGATCCGGAAGCCGCGGATCTTCACCTGGTGGTCGACGCGGCCGAGAAAGTCGAGGCTGCCATCCGGCCGCCATCGCGCCAGATCACCGGTTCGGTAAAGCCGGGCGCCGGGATCGCCGCCGAAAGGGTCGGGGATGAAGCGGTCCGCCGTCAGCGCGGCACGGCCGTGATAGCCGCGCGCCAGGCCGGCGCCGCCGATGTGCAATTCGCCGATCGCGCCCGGCGGCAGCAGGTTCAGGTCGCTATCCAGCACGTAGAGCGCGGTGTTGCCGATCGGCTGGCCGAGTCCCGGTCGCGGATCGGCGGCGTCCAGGCGATGGCGGGCGGACCAAATGGTGGTCTCCGTCGGCCCGTAGAGGTTCCATATCGTGCCGGCATGCTCGACCAGGGCCGCGGCCAGATCGGGCGGCAGCGCCTCGCCACCGCAGAGAATCCGCAAGCGCGGCGGGAGCGCGGCCAGGCCGCCGGCCTCCACCAGCATGCGCCAGCTCGATGGCGTCGCCTGCACCATGGTGACGGCATTGGCGCGGATCGTCGCCAGGAGGGCAGCGGGATCGCGCGCCGTAGCCCGATCCACCAGCACCAGCCGCGCTCCGGCAAGGAGCGGCAGCAGCAGTTCCAGCACCGCGATGTCGAAGGAGAGCGAGGTGAGGCCCAGCACGGCGTCATCCCCGGCGATGCCAGGCCGCTGCGCCATGCTGGTCAGGAAATTCACCACGGCGCCGTGCCGGACCATCACGCCCTTGGGCTGGCCGGTCGATCCCGAGGTGTAGATCACATAGGCCAAATTCTCGCGGCCGACGATCACCGGCGGATCGGTGTCGGGTTCCGCTTCGATGGCCGGCCAGTCGCGGTCGATGCAGCGGATCCTGGCACCGCTCTCCGGCAGGGTGGCCTGCAGATGCGCCTGCGTCAGCACCAGCGACAGCCCGCTGTCGCGCATCATATGCGCGAGCCGCGCCGGCGGATAATCGGGATCGAGCGGCACATAGGCGCCGCCCGCCTTCAGCACCGCCAGCATGCCCACGAGCATGGCGGCGGAACGCTCCATCGCCAGCCCGACCGGCACGTCCGGACCGATGCCGGAGCGGCGCAGATGCCACGCCAGGCGGTTCGCGCGCCGGTTCAGCGCGCCATAGGTCAAGGTCTCTGCGCCGGCGATGAGCGCGACACGATCGGGGTGCCGCATGGCACCTGCGGCGATGAGCGAGGCGATGTTCTGCGGCGGATACGGCATCGCCGTCGCATTCGGCGCCAGCAGCACGGCACGCTCCTCGGCGCCGAGCATGTCGAGGCATCCGACCGGTGCATGGGCGTCGCCGCTGATGGCCAGGAGCGTGCGGAGGAACTGGTCGCGCAGCCGGTCGATATCCGACGCGCTGAAGCGATCGCGGTGATGATTGAAGGCGAAGCGCAGCCGCTGGCCCAGCGCGACCATGACGAACATGGCGTAGTTGCTGGTTTCGACGGCCTTGACCTCGCCGATCGTGAGCGCCTCGCCGGCGGGGCGCAGCGCCTGGTCGACGGGATAATTCTCGAAGACGATAAAGCTGTCGAACAGGGCCTGGCCCGGATAGCCGGCCCAGCGTTGGATCTCGTAAAGCGGCGTGTGCTCGTGCTCGCGCAGCGCCAGGTTCTGCTCCTGCAGCGCGCGCAGCCAATCACCCACCGCCATGGCGGGTTGCGGCCGCGCCACCACCGGCAGGGTGTTGATGAAGAGGCCGAGCATCTCCTCGGCGCCCGGAAGCTCCGCGGGACGGCCGGCGACCGTGGTCCCGAAGGCGACCGTCCGCTGCCCGCAATGGCGCCGCAGCAGCAGGGCCCAGGCGCCCTGGATCAGGGTGTTCAGGGTGATCCGCTCGCTGCGGGCGAAGGCCTGCAGCCTGGCCGTCACGGCCTCATCCAGGTGGAAGCTCGTGCTGGCGTGGCGCGTGGCGTCGGTGGTGGAGGCGTCCGACGCCGCCATCGATGCGGACAGCAAGGTGGGTTCTTCGACGGGGAGCAGATGGCTCCGCCAGAACGCCTCCGCGGCCTTGCGGTCGCGGCCCTGCAGCCAAGCGATGTAGTCGCGGTACTGGCCGGTGACAGCAGGCAGCCGGGTGTCACGGACATGCCGCAGCACTTCGGCGACCATGCGCGCGGCGGCCCAGCCATCGAGCAGGATGTGGTGATGCGTCCAGATGAGGTGGTGTCGGTTGTCGTCGAGCCGGATCAGCAGCACCCGTTGCAGCGGCGGCTGCGCCAGGTCGAACCCCGCCGCACGCTCCGCCTCTGC
>NZ_JAAGBB010000104.1 GCF_018129085.1 Plastoroseomonas hellenica | reverse complement strand
CGGCGCGGCGGCGCTGGCCGCGCTGCTCGCGGAGCCGGACTGGGTCGGCGTGCCGGCCGGGCTGCTGGCCGCCTCGCTGCCCGGCGGCTCCGGCCAGGACGCTGACCGGACCGTCTTCGCGGCGCATGCCGCCGCCTTTCCCTGGCGGTCGCATGCCCGGTGGTTCGCGGCGCAGATGGCGCGCTGGCGCTCCCTGCCGGACGACGCCGCGGAACGTGCCGCGCGCGCTTATCGCCCAGACCTCTACGCCGAAGCGGCGCGGGCGATCGGCCTGCCGGTGCCGGACCGGGCCGAGAAGATGGAGGGCGGCCATGACGCGCCCTGGCTGCTGCCGGCGCAGCCGCGGCCCCTGCCGATGCTGCCGGACGGCTTCTGCGATGGCACGCGCTTCGAGGGGTAAGAGGACGCCTTACGGCAAGGCATCTGATCAATATGCAGGCAGTTAGATTCTGATCGGCTAAAGAGCCTATATTTTAGGCTATTGTGATGCGCGATTGGGCGGTCTGGAACTGAGGGTTTCGCGAAACCCAGCTATTTTGCGGCGCAACATCCTGGCATGCCGCTTGCCTTGGGATCTGCGCGCCTCTGGTGATGGCTGTCGGCCATCGCGGAGCGCAGCGGGCGATCCTCAAGGGCGGGGAACGCTTGTCGGCGGGTCAGGCGGTCAGGCCGGGCCTCGGAGCGGCGTTGCGAGTCAAGGGCGGCTCGCGGGCGGGTGCCATCCCAGGGTGGCCCGCGGAGCATCACGCGTGAAGAAGGGCTTTTTGCAGGCTGGGCATCTGCCCACGCTGATCGCTGCCTTCCTCTATTTCGACCTGTCCTTCATGGCCTGGGTGATCCTCGGGCCGATGGCTGTGCAGATCGCGGCCGATCTCGGCCTCAGCCCGGCCGAGAAGGGCCTCATGGTGGCGACGCCGGTCCTCGCCGGCGCCGCCTTCCGCGTGGTGAACGGGGTGCTGGTGGACCGCATCGGCGCGCGCCGCACCGGGCTCATCAGCCAGGTGATCGTCATCGCCGGCCTGCTCGCCGCCTGGTGGCTCGGCGTGCACAGCTTCCTCGACACGCTGCTGGTCGGGCTCGTGCTCGGCATCGCCGGCGCCGCCTTCGCCGTCGCCCTGCCGCTCGCCTCCTCCTGGTATCCGCCCGAGCATCAGGGCACGGCGCTCGGAATCGCGGGCGCGGGCAATTCCGGCACCGTCTTTGCCGCGCTCTTCGCCCCGGGCCTCGCCGCCGCCTTCGGCTGGTCGAACGTCTTTGGCCTGGTCGCGATCCCGCTCTGCGCGGCGCTGCTGATCTTCATGCTGTTCGCCAAGGATAGCCCGAACCGCCCGCGGCCGAAGCGGCTGCCGGAATACCTGGCGGTGCTCAGGAGCCGCGACGCCTGGCTCTTCATGTTCTTCTACGCCGTCACCTTCGGCGGCTTCGTCGGCCTCGCCTCCTCCCTGACCATTTACTTCAACGACCAGTACGGCCTCGCGCCTGTCATCGCCGGCTATTTCACCGCGGCCTGCGTCTTCGTCGGTTCGATGGTGCGCCCGATCGGCGGGATGGTGGCGGATCGGATTGGCGGCGTGCGCTCCCTCACCGCGATGTATGCGGTGGCCGCCGTGGCGCTCGTCGTGGTCGGCCTCGGTCTGCCGCAGAGCTGGATGGCGCTCTGCATCTTCGCCTTCGCCATGCTCGCCTTCGGCATGGGCAACGGCGCGGTGTTCCAGCTCGTGCCGCAGCGCTTCCGGAGTGAGATCGGCGTGATGACCGGGCTGGTCGGGATGACCGGTGGGCTCGGTGGTTTCTGGCTCGCCTCCAGCCTCGGCCTCTCGAAGCAGCTCAGCGGCGGCTACACGGCCGGCTTTCTGGTCTTCGCCGCCCTCGCGGTGGCGGCGCTGCTCAGCCTGACCAGCGTGAAGCACCGCTGGCGCGCGACCTGGGGCGACGCCGCCGCCGGCGCCGCGCGGATCTGAAAGGGCACCCCATGAACGTGATCTCCCCCACGCGCCGGCACCTCGTCGTCATCGGCAACGGCATGGCCGGGATGCGGACGGTGGAAGAGCTGCTGAAGCGCGCTCCGCTCACCTACGACATCACCGTCTTCGGCGCCGAGCCGCATCCGAACTACGACCGCATCGCCCTGTCCTCGGTCCTGGCGGGCGAGAAATCGCTCGATCAGATCGTGATCAACAGCCGGGAATGGTACGCGGAGAACGGCATCCGGCTGATCGCCGGCGACCCGGCGGTGGCGATCGACCGCGTGGCACGGACCGTCACCTCCGCCTCCGGCCTGGTCGTCGCCTATGACCGGCTGCTGATCGCCACCGGTTCGAAGCCCCTGGCACCGCCGATCCCGGGGCTCGGCATGCCCGGCACCTGCGCCTTCCGCGACATCGCCGATGTCGAGACCATGCTCGCCGCCGCGCGCGAAGGCGGCAAGCGTGCCGTCGTGATCGGCGGCGGGCTCTTGGGGCTTGAGGCGGCCTGGGGCCTGAAGCGCCAAGGCATGTCGGTGGCACTCGTGCACCTGATGCCGACCTTGATGGAACGTCAGCTCGATGCCACCGCGGGCACGCTGCTGCAGCGCGACCTCGACCGCCGCGGCATCGCCTTCTTCACCAATGGCCAGACCGAGGAGATCACCGGCGACGGCCAGGCGACCGGTGTGCGCCTCGCGGATGGGCGGGAGATCCCGGCCGATCTCGTCGTCATCGCCATCGGCATCCGCCCGAACATCGACCTCGCCCGCGCGGCGGGGCTCGAGGTGAATCGCGGCATCGTGGTCGACGACGCGATGCGGACCGATGACCACGCCATCTTCTCGATCGGCGAATGCGTCGAGCACCGCGGCAATACCTTCGGCCTGGTGGCGCCCATCTGGGAGCAGGCGAAGGCCGCGGCGGCACGGCTCGCGGGCGATGACGAGGCGCGCTTCGTGCCGCCGCCGATCTCGACGCGCCTGAAGATCACCGGCATCGACGTCTTCTCGGCCGGCGCGCTCGCCGCCGCCGATCCTGATGATGAGGAGATCACCTTCCAGGACGCCGCGCGCGGGGTCTACCGCAAGCTCGTGCTGCGCGACGGCAAGGTGGCCGGCGTCGTGATGTATGGCGATGTCGCTGATGGCGGCTGGTATTTCCAACTGCTGCGCGAGGCGACCGAAGTCGCGCCGATGCGCGACACCCTGATCCTCGGCCGTGCGGTCGTGACCGCGTCCCTCGGCGCGGCGGCGCCCGACCCGACGGCGGCGATCGCGGCGCTGCCGGACAGCGCCGAGATCTGCGGCTGCAACGGCGTCTGCAAGGGCACGATTACGAACGCGATCGCGGCGCTGAAGCTCACCACCCTGGACGCGGTGCGCACGCACACCAAGGCCTCCGCCTCCTGCGGCTCCTGCACGGGACAGGTGGAGGGGCTGCTGGCGCTCTCGCTCGGCGAGGGCTACGCGAAGCCCGCGGGCGAGAAGCCGATGTGCAAATGCACATCGCATGGGCACGACCATGTCCGGCGCGAGATCCTGGCGCAGTCCCTCAAGACCATTCCCGAGGTGATGCACCGGCTGGACTGGACGCGGCCCGAGGGCTGCGCCTCCTGCCGGCCGGCGCTGAACTACTACCTGCTCTGCGCCTGGCCCGGCGAATACGAGGACGACGCGCAGTCGCGCTTCGTCAATGAGCGGATGCACGCCAACATCCAGAAGGACGGCACCTATTCGGTGGTGCCGCGCATGTGGGGCGGGCTGACCAATCCGCGCGAGCTCCGCGCCATCGCCGATGTGGTGGACAAGTACCAGATTCCCGAGGTGAAGGTGACGGGCGGGCAGCGCATCGACCTCTTCGGCGTGAAGCGGGAGCAGTTGCCGGAAGTCTGGCGGGACCTCAACGCCGCCGGGATGGTCTCCGGCCATGCCTACGGTAAGGCGCTGCGCACGGTGAAGACCTGCGTCGGCTCCACTTGGTGCCGCTTCGGCACCCAGGACAGCACCGGCATGGGCGTGAAGCTCGAGCAGATGACCTGGGGGTCCTGGCACCCGCACAAGGTGAAGCTCGCGGTCTCCGGCTGCCCCCGCAATTGCGCGGAAGCGACGATCAAGGATTTCGGCGTCGTCGCGGTGGACAGCGGCTGGGAGCTGCATGTCGGCGGCAATGGCGGCATCCACGTCCGGGTCACCGACCTGCTCTGCAAGGTGACGACGGAGGAGGAGGTGCTCGAATATTGCGGCGCCTTCCTGCAGCTCTACCGGGAAGAGGCGCGCTACCTCGAACGCACCGCGCCCTGGGTGGAGCGTGTCGGCCTCGCGCATATTCAGGCGAAGGTGGTCGACGACGCGGAGAACCGCCGCGCCCTGCATGCGCGCTTCCTCTACGCGCAGCAATTCGCGCAGGTGGATCCTTGGGCGGAGCGTGCCGCCGGCACCGATGCGCAGGCCTTCACCACCCTCGTGCCGGCGGAATGAGCAGCATGGACGGAAGCATTTCGCAGGGCACCGCCTGGGTCGGCGTCTGCGCGCTGGAAGAGATCCCGCGCCAGGGCTCGCGCGTCGTCGCCACCGCAAGCCATGGCGAGGTCGCCGTCTTCCGCGCGCTGGACGACGCCGTCTTCGCGCTGGAGGACCGTTGCCCGCACAAGGGCGGTAGGCTCAGCCAGGGGATCGTGCATGGCCATGCCGTGACCTGCCCGCTCCACAACTGGGTGATCGACCTCGAGAGCGGCGAGGCCGCGGCGCCGGATGTGGGCTGCGCCAAGCGCATCCCCGTCCGGGTCGAGGGCGGGCGCGTGCTGATGGCGTTGCGCGGCTGAAGCAACCAAGAAATCAGGAGAGAAAGCCTTGTCCTACGTCACCCCCGCCGATTTCACGCGCAAGATGATCGATGCCGGCGAGGCGAAGGTCTTCATGTCGACCCGCGACACGCTGATCCGCGCCTATATGGCAGGCGCCATCCTGGCGCTCGCCGCCGCCTTCGCCGTCACCGTCACCGTGCAGACCGGGCAGCCGCTGGTCGGCGCGATCCTGTTTCCCGTGGGCTTCTGCCTGCTCTACCTCATGGGCTTCGACCTGCTGACCGGCGTCTTCACCCTGGTGCCGCTCGCGCTCTTCGACCGGCGCCCGGGTGTCACGGTGGGCGGCATGCTGCGCAACTGGACCCTGGTCTTCTTCGGCAATTTCGCGGGCGCGGCGACGGTCGCGCTGATGATGGCGGTCATCTTCACCTTCGGCTTCAGCGAGGCGCCGAACGATGTCGGCCGCCGCCTCGGCAGCATCGGGGAAGGGCGCACCCTCGGCTATGCCGCCCATGGCGCGGCGGGGATGCTGACCCTCTTCATCCGCGGCGTGCTCTGCAATTGGATGGTCTCGACCGGCGTGGTCGCGGCGATGATGTCCAACTCCGTCTCGGGCAAGGTCATCGCGATGTGGATGCCCATCATGGTGTTCTTCTACATGGGCTTCGAGCATTCCATCGTGAACATGTTCCTCTTCCCCGCGGGCCTCATGCTCGGCGGCGAGTTCACCTTCATGGACTACCTGCTGTGGAACGAGCTGCCGACGGTGATCGGCAACCTGGTCGGCGGGCTGACCTTCGTCGGCCTGACGCTCTATGCGACCCATGCCCGCACCGCGCCGCGGCGCGAACCGGCGACGCGCAGGCTGAACGCCGGCGTCGCGGCCGAGTGAAGCGATCCCGATGACGGATGCCGTCCGTACCACCTGCCCCTATTGCGGCGTCGGCTGCGGCGTCCTGGCGCGGCCGGACGGCAGCCTTGTCAGTGTAGCGGCCGATTCAGACCTCCGGGCCAATTGGCCCTCCGGTCATCGGGCGCTTGTCAGTGGAGCGACCGATTCAGACCTTCGGGCCATTCGGCCCTCCGGTCATCGGACGCTCACGGGCGATCCCGCACATCCCGCGAATCACGGCCGGCTCTGCTCCAAGGGCTCGGCCCTGGCCGAGACGCTGGACGACGGCGAACGCCTCCTGCACCCCATGGTGGACGGGCAGGGCGCGAGCTGGGACGAGGCCCTCGACCTGGTGGCCGCGCGCTTCCGGGAGACGATCGCGGCGCATGGGCCGGACGCCGTCGCCCTCTACGTCTCCGGCCAATGCCTGACCGAGGACTACTATGTCGCTAACAAGCTGATGAAGGGCTTCATCGGCACCGCGAATATCGACACCAACTCGCGGCTCTGCATGGCCTCCTCGGTCGCCGGCCATGTCCGCGCCTTCGGCGAGGATGTGGTGCCGGGCGTCTATGAGGATCTGGAGGAAGCTGACCTCGTGGTGCTGGTCGGCAGCAACCTCGCCTGGTGCCATCCGGTGCTGCATGGGCGCATCGCGGCGGCGCGCACCGCGCGCGGCACGCGGGTGGTGGTGGTGGACCCGCGCGCGACCGCGACCGCTGACGGCGCGGACCTCCATCTCGCCATCGCGCCAGGCGGCGATGTCGCGCTGTTCGCGGGGCTGCTCGTGCATCTCGACACGGCAGGCGCGGTGGATCGCGGCTGGCTGGTGGCCCACGCCGCCGGCTTCGACGCGGCGCTGGCGGCGGCGCGGGAGACTGCGCCCGACCTCGCGCGCATCGCCGCCGTCACCGGCCTCGCTGCCGAGGACATCGCGCGCTTCTACGCCTGGTTCGCGGCGACGCCGCGTACCGTCACGATCTACAGCCAGGGCGTGAACCAGTCCTCCGCCGGGACGGACAAGGTGAACGCGATCATCAACTGCCATCTCGCCACCGGGCGCATCGGCCTGCCCGGCGCCGGGCCTTTCTCGGTGACCGGCCAGCCCAACGCCATGGGCGGGCGCGAGGTG
This sequence comes from Plastoroseomonas hellenica, assembly GCF_018129085.1. Taxonomy (GTDB): domain Bacteria; phylum Pseudomonadota; class Alphaproteobacteria; order Acetobacterales; family Acetobacteraceae; genus Plastoroseomonas; species Plastoroseomonas hellenica. Next base: position 1,964 of record NZ_JAAGBB010000104.1, on the reverse strand, counting down.
GGCGGGCTCGCCAACCAGCTCGCCGCGCATATGCGCTTCGACCAGCCGGAGGATCTCGACCGTGTCAGGCGCTTCTGGGGGGCGCCCAACCTCGCCGAGCGGCCCGGGCTGAAGGCGGTGGACCTCTTCGCGGCGCTGCGCGACGGGCGCGTGAAGGCGCTTTGGATCATCGCGACCAACCCCGCCGACAGCATGCCCCGCGCGGGCCTGGTGCGGGAGGCGCTGGCCGCCTGTCCCTTCGTCGTGGTCTCCGATTGCTGGCCGACCGACACCACGGAACGGGCGCATGTCGTGCTGCCCGCCGCCGGCTGGGGCGAGAAGGACGGCACCGTCACCAATTCCGACCGCCGCATCTCCCGCCAGCGCGCCTTCCGCGCGCCGCCCGGCGAGGCGCGGCCGGACTGGTGGATGCTGGCCGAGGTCGCGCGGCGCATGGGCTTTTCCGAGGCCTTCGCCTGGACTTCGCCGGCGGCGGTCTTCCGCGAGCATGCCGCGCTTTCGGGCTTCGAGAATGACGGTGCGCGGATCTTCGATATCGGCGCGCTCGCGACCCTGACCGACGCCGCATACGAGGCGCTGGAGCCAGTGCGCTGGCCGCTGCCCGCGGGCGGGAGTGGGGAGGGCGGACGCCTTTTCGCCCGCGGCGGCTTCCCGACGCCGGATGGCCGCGCCCGGCTGGTGCCGCTGCGCTGGCGCCCGCCGGCAGCGCGGCCCGATGCCGAATTCCCGCTGCTGCTGAACACCGGGCGCCTCCGCGACCAATGGCACACCATGACGCGGACCGGGCTTTCGCCGCGGCTGATGGCGCATGAGAGCGCGCCTTTCGTGGCACTCGCGCCCGGCGATGCCGCGCGCATCGGTGCCGCGGATGGCGGGCTGCTGCGGCTGACGAGCGCTGAAGGCGCGGCGCTGCTGCGCGTCGCGATCAGCCGCGCGCAGCGCCCGGGCGAGGTCTTCGTGCCGATGCACTGGACCGATGCCTTCTCGGCCTCGGGGCCGGTCGGCCGCCTGGTCGGCGCCGCCACGGACCCGGTCTCCGGCCAGCCGGAGCTGAAGGCGACCCCGGTCCGGGCGGAACCGGTCCCCGTCCGCTGGCGCGGCCTGCTGCTGCATCGCCGCGCCGTCCGGCCCGAGGGTGTCCACTGGTCGCGCGTCCCCGCCGGCGCGGGCCATGCGCTGGCGCTGGATGGGACGGAGCCGCTGCCGGCGGCGCTCGGCGAATTCGCCGCCCGGCTGCTCGATCTGCCGAGGACCGCGGACTGGATCGAACTGGCCGATCCGTCGCGCGGCGCCTGGCGCTTCGCCGCCATGCAGGATGGGCGGCTGGAAGCCTGCCTGTTCCTGGCCGCCGGCCCGGATGGCGCCGCCCGCCTGCCGCAGGGCGCGGCGCTCGCCGCGCTGCTCGGGGGGGCGGTCGCGGATGCGGCGCGCGGCGCCTTGCTGGCCGGCCGCTCTGCCCCGGGCGGCGGCGTGGCGGAACGCGCCATCTGCGCCTGCTTTGGCGTCGGCGTCACGACGCTGCGTGCCGCCATCCTCGACCGGCGGCTGATGACCACCGACGCGATCGGGGCCGCGCTCGGCGCCGGCACCAATTGCGGCTCCTGCCTGCCCGAGATCAGGGAGATCCTGCGTGACACCCATGCCGATGCCGCCTGAATCGCCGGCGCCCGTTTCGGTCTTCCTGGATCTCGCTGATGTCGCCGTGCTGGTCGTGGGCGGCGGCGACGCGGCTGCGACCCAGGTGCGGCGGCTGCTGCCGAGCGGGGCGGCGCTCCGCGTCGTGGGCCCGGCGCCGGGCGCCGCGCTGGAGGCGCTGGCCGCGCAAGGCGCCCTGACCCTGTTGCGCCGGGACTTCGCCGAGGCCGACCTCGATGACGTGCAGCTCTGCTGCGTGGCCCTGGAGGGCGCAGCCGAGGCCGCCGCGGTGGCCGCCGCCGCCAAGGCGTGCGGGGTGCTCGTGCAGG
>NZ_JAAGBB010000103.1 GCF_018129085.1 Plastoroseomonas hellenica | reverse complement strand
GGCGGCGCTGCCGGCGCCGCTGTTCCGGGACGGCGGCAATGCCGTCCTCGGCCGGCTGGCCGCATTGCCGGCATTGCCGCGGACCGCGAGCGCTGCGCGCGGCGCCGAGAACGAGCTGGCGCGCATGCAGCTTGGCGGCGGCGATCTCGATTAGACGCGGCGCCGCGTCACGCCGGCGCGGGATCCGGTTCTCGCCGGGTCTCCGGCATCGCCGCCCAGACCGCGACGACGGAGAGGAGGCCGGTCGCGGCGAGCAGCGCGAAGGCGGTGCCGACGCCGAACCACTCCGCCACCAGCCCGGCCAGCGTGGTGCTGAGCGTGCTGCCGACCCCGATCGCCAGCCCGAAGACGCCGAGGCAGAGGTTGAAGCGGTTGCTGCCACGCGTCGCATCCGCGGCCAGCAGCGGCAGCATCACCCCGAGCCCGGCGGCGCTGATCCCGTCCAGCGCCTGCACCAGGATTAGCCAAGCCGGATCCTCCACCACCGCGAGCAGCGCGCCGCGCGCCGGCAGCGCGGCGAAGCCGATGAGCAGCGCCGCTCGCCGCCCGCGCCGCTCCGCCAGCCTGCCGATCCAGGGCGCGATCAGCGCCATCACGAGCTGCGGGGCGATGATGCAGCCGGCGATGATCAGGTTCGCCTCGTCGCCCGCGTTGCGCGTCACCTGGGTGCCGGCCAGCGGCAGCATCGCGGCGTTCGAGAGGGTGAACAGCGTGCAGCACAGCGCGAAGACCACCACGACGCGGCTGCGCAAGAGGATGCCGAGGCCGCGTGTGACGCCCTGCTCCCGCACCTCCGTCGCGGCCGCCGGCGGATGCAGGTCGGCCGGGCGGATGGCGGCGAGCGCGATGACGCTCGGCAGGCAGAGCGCCGCGGTCAGCCAGAAGACGGAAGCGCCCGAGAGCCAGGTGCCCGCGGCCCCCAGCAGCCCCGCCGCCACGCCGCTGCCGACCGCGGCGTAGCGGGCATTGCGCCCGAGCCGCTCGCCGAGCCCGCGTTGCCCGACCAGCGCCAGGCTGATCGCGGCGATCGACGGGCCGAGCACGCAGGAGGCAAGGCCGTGCAGCACCTCCGAGGCCATCACCGGCAGGGTTACCGGCCAAGCGGCCAGCAGCAGCGCGGAAAACGCGATGGCGGCCAGCGCGAGAGCGGCGGCCAGACGCTTGTTCGGCGTGGCATCCACCATGGCGCCGGCCGGCACCTGCATCGCGATGGTGACCAGGGTGCCGATGCTCAGCGCGATGCCGATCTCGAGCTCCGTCCAGGCCTTGGCGGTCAGGTAGACGGACACGAAGGGTCCGAAGCCGGTCTGCACATTGGCCATGAAGAAGTTCAGCCAGTCGAGCCCACGCCCGCTGCGCCCGGTCATGATGGCGGCCGGGCCTAGTTGGACGGTTCGGGTTCTGTCGCGGGCGGCGCCGCGACCACCGTCGAATCGCCTTCCCGGTAGTCGGGGAAGGCGCGCATCTGATCGCGCGTCAGCTCCAGGCGGACGCTCTCGGGCGAGAAGCGGAGCGTGCGCCAGGCGACGGCGACGCGACGCCGCCCGACGCCGAGGAAGCCGCCATAGTCGAGCACGGCGGCACGGGGCTGCCCGTTCTCGTCCAGCAGCACGTTGACGATCCGGGCGACCACATCGCCGGAGGGTCCGGTGACCTCCCGCCCGATGACCCGCTGCGCGGCCTCGCGCGGCAGCTCCTCGCGCGCGGCGGGCGGCGCGCCCGGCGCCTGCGCCCGAACCGTCGCCGACGCCATGAGGGTGGCCAGCGCGACGGCCGCGATCACGACAGCCGGCCGGAGAGCCTGTCGGTCCTGGGTACCCATGCGGTCACCCTACCGCGCCTTCCGTCCCGCACCAACCGGACAGCGCATCCCGCGCGCCGGTCGCGCTCGCCCGCCGGTAAACGCCTTGCCCGTGCTGGCGCGCAATCAAGATCGCGTTGACGCGGCCCGGCAACCCACTCCGCCGGCTAGGCTCGCCAGCGATCGTGCTGCGGCCGCGTATGCAGGTGGCGACCTCGCTTCACGCTGCGTCGCCGCGGCACCGCATCGCGAGCCGAGCTGCAGTAACGAGGATGAGCATCATGCATGTCGTGCGACCAAGCCGGGGCCCCTTGGTTCTCGCCATCCTGCTCGCCTTGCTCGGCATCGGCATCGGCGGCGGCGGCGCCTGGCTGATCGCGCTCGGCGGCTCCTGGTTCTATGCCGGGCTCGGCATCGCGATGCTGGTGACCGCGGGGTTGCTCTGGCGGCGCAGCCCCGCGGCGCTCTGGGTCTACGCGTTGGCGACTGTGGCGACGCTCGCCTGGGCGGTGTGGGAAGCTGGGCTCGACTGGTGGCCGCTGGCCGCGCGGGGCGACATCGTCTTTGTCCTGGGCGCGCTGCTGCTGCTGCCCTGGGTGACGCGCGGGCTCGGCGCGGCCCGTGGCGGCAGGTTCGCGCTCGCCGGCGTGCTGCTGCTCGCGCTGGTCGTCGGCGGCCTGGCGCTGTCCCGGGAGCCGCACCGCATCGACGGCGCGCTGCCCATGGCACGCGGCGCGGCGGGGGCCGCGCCGGCGGCGACCGGCGCGCCGCCGGTGCCGGAAGGCGAGTGGCACGCCTATGGCCGGACCGGCTTTGGCCAGCGCTACTCGCCGCTTGCGCAGATCACGCCGGAGAATGTCCAGCGGCTCCAGGTCGCCTGGCACTTCCGCACCGGCGATGTCCGCGGCCGGCCCGGCGATCCCGAGGAGACGACCTTCCAGGTGACGCCGCTCAAGATCGGCGACCGGCTTTTTCTCTGCACCCCGCATCAGAGCGTCATCGCCCTCGACGCAGAGAGCGGGCGCGAGGTCTGGCGCTACGAGCCGCGGATCCAAAGCGCGCTCGCGCTGCAGCACCTCACCTGCCGCGGCCTCTCCTATCACGACGGTCCCGCCTATGGCGCGCCCTCCGGCGCGCCGACGCCGCCTGCCGGCGCGGGCGGCGGCACGGCCGAGCGCGCCGCGGCCACCGCGACCGGATCCAGAGTCCAGGCCGTCGAGGAGCATCGGCCACCGGCGCTCAACCTGCCCGCGGCGGCGGAGGGTGCGCGCACCGTCGCCGAATGCCCGCGCAAGCTCTTCATGCCGACCGCCGATGGACGGCTGATCGCGCTCGATCCCGAAACCGGCGGCGTCTGCACGGGCTTCGGCGAGAACGGCCAGATCAATCTCTGGGCCAACATGCCGCATGTCGCGCCCGGCGGATATTATTCGACATCGCCGGTGGTGGTGACGCGCGACTTGGTCATCATCGGCGGCACCGTGCTCGACAACGTCTCGACCCGCGAGCCCTCCGGCGTCATCCGCGCCTTCGACGTCCATACCGGCGCCCTGGTGTGGAACTGGGATTCCGGCAATCCGGAGCAGACGGCGCCCTTGCCGCCCGGCCAGACCTACACGCCGAATTCGCCCAACAGTTGGTCGATCTCGAGCGTCGATGAGGCGCTCGGCATGGTCTACGTGCCGCTCGGCAACCAGCCGCCGGACCAGTGGGGCGGCCGCCGCAGCGACGTGGTCGAGCGCTTCTCCTCCGCCGTGGTGGCGCTCGACCTCGGCACCGGGCGCGTGCGCTGGGTCTTCCAGACCGTGCATCACGATCTCTGGGACTATGACGTGCCGGCGCAGCCGAGCCTGGTCGACCTGACCGTGGACGGCAGGCGGGTACCGGCCCTCGTGCAGCCGACCAAGCAGGGCGAGCTCTATGTGCTCAACCGCGAGACCGGCGCGCCCATCCTGCCGGTGACCGAGGTCGCGGCGCCGCAGGGTGCGGCACCCGGCGACAGGACGGCGCCGACACAGCCGGTGTCGCGCCTGTCCTATGAACCGCCGCTTCTGACCGGGGCGGAGATGTGGGGCGCGACGATCCTCGACCAGCTCGCCTGCCGCATCGCGCTGCGGCGGCTGCGCTACGAAGGGCGCTATACGCCGCCATCGCTGCAGGGATCCCTCATCTACCCCGGCAATTTCGGCGTCTTCAACTGGGGCGGCATCGCGGTCGATCCCGAGCGGCAGGTGGCCTTCACCACGCCGACCTACCTCGCCTTCGTCTCCCGCCTGGTCCCCCGCCAGGACGACACCACGCTCTATGTGCAGGGCGGCAACCGGCCGGCAGGCAGCCTGCCGGCGCTGGGCGAGAATTTCGGCGCGCCCTTCGCGGTGCAGCTCCATCCCTTCACCTCGGTCCTCGGGCTGCCCTGCCAGGAGCCGCCCTGGGGCTATGTCGCGGGCGCCGACCTCACCACCGGCGCCATCGCCTGGCGGCACCCCAACGGCACCACGCGCGACGCCTCACCCGTGCCGCTGCCCTTCGCGATGGGGGTTCCGAACCTCGGCGGGCCGGTCATGACGGCGGGCGGCGTCGCCTTCCTCTCGGGCACGATCGACGATTACGTGCGCGCCTATGACGTGACGCATGGCCGCGAGATCTGGCGAAGCCGGCTTCCGGCCGGCGGCCAGGCGACGCCGATGACCTATCTCGGCCGGGACGGCCGCCAGTATCTGGTCGTCGTCGCGGGCGGGCATGGCTCGCTCGGCACCCGGGCGGGCGACCACGTCATCGCCTATGCCCTGCCGCGCGGATCCTGAGAGCCTGTCCTTCCGGGCAGGCTCCGGCGCGCGCGCATATCGTCAACGGCACGCGCGCAACTTGCCTGCCCCAGCTCCGTTGCATCTCCGCGCGCGACGGGCGGCACCCGGCATCCGGCACCGGCCCGCGCGGCCCAACCTGAAGGAGCCCGCGATGTCCGATCTCAACGACCTGTTCGAGGATACCCTCAAAGACGTCTACTACGCCGAGCGCCAGATCCTGAAGGCGCTGCCCAAGATGATGCGGGCGGCCGAGAACCAGGAGCTGAAGACCGCCTTCAACACGCACAAGGAGCAGACCGAGGAACAGGTCGCGCGGCTGCAGCAGGTCTTCGAGCTGATCGGCAAGCGGGCGCGCGGCAAGACCTGCCCGGCGATCAACGGCATCATCGAGGAATGCGAGGAGCTGCTGGACGAGATCAAGGAGCCAGGCGCGGTGCGCGATGCCGGGCTCGCCGCCTGCGGCCAGGCGGTCGAGCATTACGAGATCTCCCGCTACGGCACCCTCGTCGCCTGGGCCAAGGCCATGGGCAATACCGATGCCGCGGCACTGCTCGAGAGCACGCTCGGCGAGGAGAAGGAGACCGACAAGCTGCTGTCGCAGCTCGCCAACCGCTCCATCAACAAGCAGGCGGCGAGCGCGGCGCATTGACGGTCCCAGGAGGGCACCGATCATGCAGCACGGCGACGCCGCGTATTTGATTTGACGTCAGAACGTTCACCGCTGCATGATCCCGGACTGCGCCCATGCGTCGGCTGTCCCGCATGGGCGCAGGATGAAGGGACACGCGCGTGACCACCCGACCCCGGCTGCACCTGTCGGATCTGCGACCCGGCTCCCGCTACGAAGACGGGTATGTCGACGCGCAGATCGAGGCGCATGACTGGCCGAGCGAAGCGATCCTGGCGCATCTCTGGGGCCGGATGACGCAGGTGCGCGTGCCGGCCGCGGATTGGAGCTGGGGCGTCGTCGACGGCCTGACCGACCTGCTGATGCGCCGCACCCAGCCGGCAAGGCCCGCCGACTGACGCTGCGGCGTTCGAGCACTTTATTCGGTCGCGTGTTCAGACTTCTCGGCCGAGACGGCCTCAAGTCACCATGCTCTTCGAGCACTTGGTCTGATCGCGTGATTCAGACTCTTCGGCCTATCGGCCTCAAGTCATCACGCTCTACCGCTGCACCCGGCAATGCCGTAGCGGCGCGCCCGGCGACTGCAGATCCGCCTCGTCCTGGCCCGCGGTGATCGCCAGCAGCCCGGCATCGAGCCGAGCGGCGTAGCGCATGCGCCGATCGACGCCGGTGGCGGCACCCTCCAGAGTCACCGGCAGGCCCTGCCAGTCCAGCATCGCCGTCGGCGGTTCGCCGGCGACGAAGACGACCGGCAGCGGCGCCGGCAGGCCATCGCAATTCAACACGACGGAGACGTGCGCCGGCTCGGGCGCCGGCGCCTGCGCGCCCGCCACGCCCGACGCCAGCAACGCTACGACAAAGGGGGCGCAGCGGATCATGGCGACGCTGCCTCCACCTCCGGCCGCGCATCGGGCGCGGCATCGAAGAAGGCCTGCAGCGCCGAGAGGTGGCTGCGGCCCTTGATGATGGCGATGAGGTCCCTGATGCGCGGCCCGACGCCGGGCAGTTGCCCGCCGAGCGGCCGGAAGCTCTCCCCGATGGCGTCGACCTGCTGCGCGAGGTCTGCGCCACCAGCCTCCCCGGCATCCGGAATGGCACGGAACAGGCGACGCAGGACGCCGAGCAGCGCCGGGCGGTGGATGTCGGGGACCACCGGCAGATAGTCCCAGACACCGCCGACCGACAGCACGCGAAGGTCGCCGAGCGCATCCAGGCGAAGGATGCCGACTGCCTCCATCCCATCCGGGCCCTCGGCGACATGGGTGATCTCGACGATCTCCTCACCGTCGCCGCCATCGGGGCGCGGGACGGCGGCGCGGCGCAGGGTGCCGGGCCCCGGCGGCCGGTCGGCCTCATACTCGAAGCGGCCGAAGCCGCCGGAGAAGGGGTTCGGGTAATGGACGCGCACGATCATGGGAATCCTCCACGGCGGACGCCGGGCCGCCATGAGGCCAGAAGCGCGGTCCGTCGCGAAGGTTGCCGTGACGATTCCGACGACGGGCGCTCCAAAAGGTCTCTCAGCCGTCGGCGCGGATATTGGCGGCCCGCGCCACCTCTCCCCAGCGCGCATGGTCGCGCTTCACCAGGGCGTCGAATTCCGCCGCGGTGCCGCCGCCGGGCTCGTCGCCCTGGCTGGTGATGCGCTCGCGCACCGCCGGGTCGCTGAGCGCCGCATTCATCGCCGCATTGATCCGCTGCACGATCTCGGGCGGCGTGCCGCGCGGGGCGGAGAGGCCGATCCAGGCGGCGATGACGAAATCCCGGACGCCGAGCTCGGCGCCGGTCGGGATGTCGGGGAAGGCCGGGCTTCGCTGCTCGCCGGTGACCAGCAGGCCGCGCACCTGGCCGGCCCTGACGAAGGGCGCGACGACGGAGGTCGCGTCAAAGAGGGCGCTGAAGCGGCCGGCGATGAAATCCTGCATCGCCGGGCCGCTGCCGCGATAGGGGATGCTCTGCATCTCCGGATTGCCGATGCGGATGCGAAAAAGCTCCATGGCGCAATGGGACATGCTGCCGGCGGCGGCGGTGCCGTAATCCATGCCGCCGCGCTGCGCGCGGATCCAGGCGGTGAGCCCGGCGATGTCGCGCGCCGGCACCGAAGGATGCAGGCAAAGCACCAGCGGGCTCTGCAGCGCGAGGCCGATCGGCACCAGCTCCAGCGGATTGATGGTCATGCCCGGGAAGGTGTGCGGATTGATGGCGATCGAACTGGAATTGGCGGCGAGCAGCGTATAGCCGTCCGGCCGCGCGCGCAGCACCGCTTCGGTGCCGATATTGCCGCCGGCGCCGCCGCGGTTGTCGATGACGACCGGCTGGCCGAGTGCCGCGGACATGCCCTGCTGGATGACACGGGCGGCGAAGTCGGTCTGGCCGCCGGGCGGGAATCCGACGACCAGGGTGACGGGGCGGGTCGGCCAGGCCTGGGCGAGCGCCAGATGCGGCCTGGCGAGGCCAAGTGCCACGCCGCCGCCCAGCAGGGCGCGGCGGCTCGGGTGCGCGGCGGCGGGCGTGATCATTTCCTGGGTCTTTCTTGCTTGGCTGAGGCGGAATCACCGGAAAGCGTGAATCACGCGATCAGACGAAAAGCCTAGAGCAGATCCCGCCTCGCATTGCACCACGCGAAGGAGTGAAGAGGCGCGGACCTGGAGCCGGGCCTCAGATGCCCGCGTCGAACCAGCCCGCCTCGTGCCCGATATCGGCGTACAGCAGCGCCGCCACCAGCAGCAGCACGATGAGAAACACCAGGAACAGCGGGCGGCGCATCTTGGAAGTCCTTGGGTGAGCGGCGCTCCGGCCGGATCGTTGCATCACCCAATGAACGCCCCGCGGCGGGGCGCCGCTGCACCGAGCCCGGCTTCGTGACCAGCTTGGCGGTGCCTCGCGAAGACGTGGGCGGCGGGCGGCGGAACGGATCCACCGAATGGGACCTGCTCTACGGCGGCGCCCCGAAGCGGGTCCAGCCCGGCACCGTGGCGGCGAGGTTCACCTCTCGCCATTTCGGATGGCGCGGCGGGCGCAGGAAGGCGTCGAAATTCGCCGTCAGCGCCTCGACGAAGCGCGCGACCTTGCGATGCCGCTCGCTGCCCTGAGGCCAGCCATAGACGGCGAGCACGGCGCCGACCGCCAGCGTCTCCGTCCCGCCCGGCGGCACCAGCGCAGGGTAGTCGGCCTCCGCGAAGGACGCGGGCAGATAGGTCTCGAGCAGCGCGGGCGCCGCCGGCAGCGGCAGCAGGCGCAGCCCCTCCTCCGCCCGGACGCCGGCGAAGAGCCGGGCCGGCTTGCCGGCGACATAGACCAGCGCCGCGATCTCGCCGCGGCGCAGCCGCTCCAGCGCGACGTCCTGCGGGTCGTGCCGCTCCTGCACCGCGATGCGGAGCGCGCCGAACAGGAGGGAGGCGGTCATCGCCGTGCCGCTGCCGCGCAGGTCGACATTCACCGGCTGCCCCGCCAGGTCCTGCACGGCCCCGATGCCGGACCGGACGAGGATGTGCACCTCCTCGTCGTAGAGCTTGCAGACATATTGCACGAGCCGGTCGACTGAGGGGAACAGCCGCTCTCGCCGTGCGAAAGCGAGCACGTCCGACTGCACGATGCCGAGGTCGACGCCGCGCAGCAGCATGATGTCGGCGATGTTCTGCACCGAGCCTCGGCCGATCATGGCGATGACGCGCAGCCTTTCGCTGTCCAGCACCGCGGCGAGGTCGGCGGCGATGCGGATGTAGGTGCCATCGATGCCGCCGGCGATGATGCCGACCGTGCCGCTGTTGGCGCGCGCCGCGAGGGCGTTGAGCTGCGCGACCTCGGGCACGCCCTGCGGCTGCGCCGCGGCGCCCCGCGCGACCAGCCCTGTCGCCGCCGCCAGGAGCAGGGCGCGCCGCCCGGGACCGGTCCAGACTTCCGCTGCCATCGCTCGCTCCTGCATCAGGGCGCGGCGCCGCGTTCGGCGGCGCGGCGGTACCAGAGCGCGGCCTGCTCCGGATCGGGTCGGATGCCGCGCACGCCAAGCGCGCCCAGCACCGCGGGGTCGTAGCTGCGGCCCATGGCGGTGAGGGCGGCCACGCTGCCGGCGGCGGCGGCGCGGCCATAGAGGAGGCGGGCGGCGGAGATGTCACCGCGGGCCAGCATCTCGTTGCCGCGCGTGACGAGCAGCTCGATCACCTTGGGGTCGAGCGGCATCGCCGGCGCCGGCGCGACGGCGGGCGCCGTCGGCGCCGGCATAATGACGGGCGCCGCCGGCGCGGGCACAATGACGGGCGCCGCCGGCGCGGCGACGGCCGGCTGCGTC
>NZ_JAAGBB010000102.1 GCF_018129085.1 Plastoroseomonas hellenica | reverse complement strand
CCAGCCCTGCCATCCAGGCCCGCTCTCCTGCGGCCTCCGCCTCCGCGGCGCCGCGGTCCAGAAGGATCTCGGCGACCGCGACGGCCTGCCCGGTCGAGTTCTCAAGCCTGACGAGGCGGAGCATCATCGGCCGCCCCTCAAGGCTGCCATGACGCGACACGCGATCACCCGCCAGGGCTGCCCTGAGCTCCTCGTCGCTCGCGACGCGCCGGTAGCCTTCAGTGGCGCCAACCGTGCGAACGCCGTCCCCCCGCACGACATGCATCGCGATAGCCAGGCCGGTCTCGGCGCGGATCCGGTTCAACTGCGAGGCGTTGAAGACCGTGCCTACGTTGAGGACACCAACCACACGGCCGTCCTGGCGGACCGGCACCAGCGCGGCGACCCCCGGACCAGCTGGCAACTGTTCAATGCCGGTGCTCTCCCGGTTTTCCCGCATCGCGGCGATCATGTCCTGGCGCCGGGCGCTGACATCGTCGCCGAAGGTGTTGGGCTGATGGGCGCGCATCAGGATGATGCCGGTGGGGAGCACCACGGAGACATTCGTCGCATCATTCGCCTGCTGCAGAGCCTGGAAAGTCGGGGCCAGTGCATTCAGGGTGGCCGGGCGGTCGGCCATCGCGACCGCACGGACGACGGGCTCCAGCACGGCGAGACTGCGCGCGATCGAAAGCTGGCGTCGCTGCTCAAGGTCCAAGGCTCGTCCGAGAGCGGACCGGCCCGCCTCCAATGCCGCCTCGGCCGCTGCGGCATGCCGCGCTTCCATCTGTAGCCAGGACCAGGCGGACAGACCAACACAGGCAAACAGCGCCACGGCGGCGAAGCCGATAATAAGGCGGCCCTGGATCGAACGAATCAGACTCATCACTGCGGCTCTCTGGGAAAGCGAGCAGCGTAGGGACGGAGTCTTGCATCCGCGTAAATTAGTATACCAGTGCCGGGGGGACCGCGGAGCCCTCCCGTTCCGCTCAAGACAGGTCGATGGGTCGTAAGTTGACCGGCGCCGGTCAGGCGATCAGGCGATCAGGCGATCAGGTCGGGTGGCACTTTGCCGCCGTTCTCCGCCAGCTTCTCCATGACCCGCTTGTGCAGCCAGACATTCATCGCCGCGCTGTCATTGGTGTCGCCCGGATAACGCAGCTCCGCCGCCAATTCCTTCCGCGCGGCCAGGCTGCTGTCCAGCCCGAGCAGCTTCATCAGGTCGACGATCGACTGCCGCCAGTTCAGCCCCTGCCCGTTCTGCGCAGCCAGCTCGGTTAGCATCTTCTCCACATCGATCGGCTCGCCAGCGGCCGCAGCAGCGGCCGAAGGCGCCACGGGCGTCGACCCGCCTGCCGCCGGTACCGGCGGCGGCATCGCGGGGGCCGCGGCGCTGGACGCGTTGGGATCGGGCGCGCCGGGCTGGGGCGCGGTAACGGGCGCCATGTCACTCCCGAATATCTTCGACATGATGGATCGGAAGATGCTCATCGCGACGCTCCGAGTGGGGGTTCAGGAATGGCAGAGCGGCGGACGCACCCGGGCAGGCGCGCCCTCCCACCCCTACTTACTTCTTGATCGCGTCGGCCACGGCTTCCTTGGTGTCGCCGACGCCCTTCTGGATCTTGCCGTCGGCCTTGTCGATCTTGCCTTCGGCCTGCAGCTTGTCGCTGCCGATCACTGCGCCGGTGGCATCCTTCACCGCGCCCTTGGCCTGCTTCGCAGTGCCCGCAACCTGGTCCTTGTTCATCGTCATCTCCTCGCGGCCCGCGCCGGAATGGCGTGCCCTGCGACAAGAACCCGATGCGGCATCCGCAGTTGCGCTAGCTGCCGCATCAGTGATGCTGCAGGGTCAGAAAGGTCGCGATTATCATAGGTTAATGCGTGGCAGCCTCCGCGGTTTGGTACGCGGCCTCGGGCGGCGCCAGCGCGTCGCAGAAGCGTCCGGCGTCACTGCCGCCGGACGCTCCAGAAATAGGGCGACGACGCCGTGACGATCCCGCCGAGCTCGCGCCGGTGCGCCATGTTCGGCAGCATCTGACCGAGCGGAACGACGGGCACGCTCGTCAGCGTGCTGCGCTGGACGGCATCCAGCAGCCGCTGCGCCTCGCCGGGGTCGCTGGTGGCGAGCCACTCGGCCGTGAGGCGCTCCGCCTCCGGGTTGTCGTGCCAGCCGAACCAGCCCCGCGCCCCTTGACCGCGGATGTAGAGGTTCTCCGCAGGGTTGGTCACCGAAGATCCCGGCCAGGTGGTGTGAAAGATGCTCCAACCTCCGCGCTCGACCGGCTCCTGCGACACGCGGCGCTGCACCACGGTTCCCCAATCCATCGTCTGCTGATCCACGTTCATCCCGAGCCTGCGCAGCAGGTCAGCCGTGATATCGCCCAGAGGAGCAATGACCGGGTGATCGCTCGCGTGCAGCAGCACGACTTTCTCGCCACGGTATCCGGCGGCCGCCACCGCGGCACGCGCCTGGGCGAGATCGGGCGGTTGCTTCATCGCGTCCACGCCGAGTTCGTTCACCCCGGGGAGCCCGCACGGGAACATGGCGCGGCAGAGCCGGTAGCTATCCGCGTCGCCGCCAGTGACGGCCTGGAGGTAATCGGCCTGATTGACCGCCGCGAGGATGGCACGGCGCAGGGCCGGATTGCTGAAGGGCTGTGTGGCGTGGTTGAAGCGCATCCCGAGGATCAGCCCGAAGGCGTTGAGCGGCCGCACCGTCAGGCGCCGGTCACGCCTCAACGCCGGAACCAGGTCGCCTTGAGCGGTTTCCCACCAATCGACCTCGCCCGCGCGCAGGGCCGCCGCCGCCGTCGCATGATCGGGCATGACATGCCACTCGACGCGGTCAAAATGCACCCGCTTGCCGCCGGCGCTCCAGGAGGCGGCCTCGTCACGCGGCCTGTAGCCCTCGAAGCGGGTGTAGACGATGCGGCTGCCGGAGACATATTCATCGGCCTTGAACCGCAGCGGGCCGGACCCGACCATGTCCGTGATCGGCCGCATGGCGTCGGTGGACGCCATGCGCTCGGGCATGATGAAGGCCGGCGACGAATGCGGTTTGCCGATGGCACGCAGCAGGTGCGGGAACGGGCGCTTCAGCCGGACGCGGATGGTGCGGTCGTCCGGCGCCTCCCAGGCATCGACCGCTGCCGCCAGCGCCTGGCCGAAGCTGTCGCGCTGGCTCCAACGACGGAGGCTCGCCACGGCATCGCGCGCCAGGACGCGCTCGCCATCATGGAAGACCAGTCCTTCGCGCAGCAGGATGTCACAGGTCTTGCCGTCATCGGAGAAGCGTGCGCCTTCGGCCATCTGTGGCTGAGGCCGCAACTGCTCGTCGACGCCGTAGAGCGTGTCGAACACCGCATAGCCGTGCATCGTCGTGACGGCCGCGGTCGTGACGATGGGATCCAGGACGATCAGGTTGGTTTCGGGCACGAAGCGCAGCACCCGCGCGGTCGCGGGCTGCGTGAGTGCGGGTCGAGCCAGTGCGGCGGCGCCGGCCGCACCGAGCAGTGTACGGCGCTTCATGATGCCTGTTCCTGTTGCGCATGGGGGTTGGAGCTGTAGTCGACGGCTTCGCCATGCCAGCCCGCGCCGCGGCGGTCCCAATAGGCTTGGCGTAGCCTGGCCGTGATCGCCCCGGGGCCGTTGCGGATGGCGATGTCGTCCACTCGGGTCACCGGCATGACGCCCCCCGCCGTGCTGGTGAGGAAGACCTCGTCGGCCGCGCGGAGCGCATCGACGGTCACCTCGGTTTCCTCGACGGCGATCCCGAGCTCGGCGCAGAGCTCGAGCACGCTGCGGCGGGTCATGCCGTCCAGCATTCCGTGCCGTGGCGTGAGCAGCCGGTCGCCCTGGCGGACGAAGATGTTGAAGCCGGGGCCTTCCGTGATGTTCCCCTCGGCGTCGGAGACCACCGCCGTCTCGGCGCCATGGTCATGCGCGTCCATCAGGGCCATCTCGAAGTCGAGCCAGTGGTAGTGCTTGACCATCGGATCGACCGAGGCGGGCGGCACACGCAGGCGGCGGCTGACGTGCAGGTGCAGGCCACGCTCCTGCACCGCCGGTGGCGCGATCCAGACATAGGGGATGCAGAAGGCCTGGAAGCGGTTGCTGCACAGGCGGATGTCGCGGCTGCCAATCGGGGGGCGGCCGCGAGTCATGATGATCTGGACATAGGCGTCCCTGAACCCGGCGGCGGCGATCAGGCGGTGGATCGCCTGCCGGATCTCCGCTCGCGACAGTGGCGCGATCATGCGGAGCTTGGCCAACGACCGTTCGAAGCGGTTGAGATGGTCGTCCAGCCGGAAGAGCATTCCCGCGCGCGCGGAGATGGTCTCCTGGCAGGCGTCGGATCGGAGAAAGCCCCAGTCGAGGAGCGGCAGCGTTGCCTCAGCGACCGGGACGATGCGCCCATCGATCCAGGCAGTGCCATCCGCGAAGCCCGCCTCGGCAGGCGGCATCGGAGCCGTGTCCTGCGGGAGCGGCGACGAGCATTGGGTATCGCTCATAGGCGTCAGTCTCCGAGATAGGTCGGCTGCGGCAGGTCGTCGCAGGGCCAGAAGGGGCGGCGCTTCACCTTCCACTCGATGCTGTCGAGGCTCGGCGTCGTCGGCCCCGGGCCTGCCACCATGACCCAGGCCGTGTCGTGGTCGAGCAGGGTCCGGAAGTTCATCGGGTTCTTCAGCACCGCGATGCGCAGCGCCCGGATGTCGATACCGGCGGCACGGTATTGCTCGTCGCCATATTCATAGGTGGCGTGGGTCGGGACGACGATCCGCAGCTCACCGACGCGGAGGACTGCGGTGGGACCCATCCTGCCCGGCGTTCCGGCGCTGACCCCACCGGAATAGACGAAGCTGCCGTCGTGCAGGCTTTCGACCACCGCATCGACGGCGACGGCCGGATGGAAGCGCGGGTCCAGGCTGGCGCCGATCGTGGTGGTGAGCGCGGCGCCGACGCCCGCCTGGTGGGCCGCCGCGGCCGCCGCCGCATCGACCACGAGCACGGCCGAGGGTGTGGCGGTCGCCTGTTCCAACAGAGCAGCCAGGACCGCGGGCGCATCGCCGGGCGCGCCGCCGCCGACGCAGTCCGGTGCGTCCGAGATCAGCACCCGTGGGGAAGCATGGGCCAAGGCCCGGCGCGCCGCCTCCTGCGGGGCGAAGTTCGGAATCTCGAACTCGCGCCGACGGTCCCACATCTCCCGCACGATCTCGTCGGCCACCTGCGCAGCCGCCTCCGCGTCGCCGTCGGCGACAGCCAAACCGGCTATTCCGAGATCGGGGATATCGAGCCAGGGCTGCACCGGAAAATAGCTGGCGGAAATGACCCGGCCCTCCTGCTCGGCACGTCGAGCCGAGCGGCGAAGCTTGGCCATTGGGGCGTCAGGGTCATCGGTGGCGCCACCGGCAACGGGCAGCAGCGCGTCGATGCGCCGCAGCCGCATCACCGGCCGGATCCTGCCCCTGATGGCGCCGACCAGGATCTCCGCGGCGCGTCGGCCGGTGTTGTGCGCGTCGATATGCGGATAGGTCTCGTAGCCGACGAGCGCGTCGGCCGCGGCCACCATGCGGGGGGTGACGTGGGCGTGGAGGTCGAAGCTCGCGGTGATGGGGATGGCGGGCCCGACGACCTGACGGACAGCCGCGAGGATCTCGCCCTCGGGGTCGTTCTCGCTCTCGGTGATCATGGCGCCGTGCAGGGCGAGATAGACCCCGGCGAGCGGCATGGCGGCGGCGGCGCCCGAGATGATCTGGTCGCGGATCTCGCGGTAGAAGCCGTCGTCGACGCGTCCGCCCGAGCCACCCTGGGCCGCCACGAGAGGCACGACCTCGAGCCCGGCGGCCGCCAGCACCTCCATGCCGCCCGCCACCGCAAGGTCACGGCCTTCCACGGCGCGCAGCATCGCGGCCCCTTCCGCCAGCACCTTCCTGGCGAAATCCCCTCGCCCATGTATCTGATTGGAAAGGGTATTCCCCTCGAACTCGAAGCTGGCGACCGCGACCCGCATGGTATCTCCTCACGAGGCGGGCTAGTGTTTCTTGATTTTTCTATAACCGCAAGAATTTTTCGATATGGAAAATCGGCGCCCGATGGCCAAGCCAACACGGAACATGGAGCCCGGAAAGCGGGCGCATCTGGCGCCCGAGGAGGTGGCGCGGCCGGGCACGCCGGTGGTGCTTGGCCAGCCCGAGGTCGGTCGGAAGCTGGCCGAGGGTCGCCATTCCCGGGGCTGGACCCTGGCGCGCCTCTCCGAGGAGAGCGGCGTCGCCATCGGCACCCTGTCGAAGGTGGAGAACGGGAAGAGTGGCGCCTCGTTCGACACGGTCGCGCGGGTGGCACGCGCGCTCGGCCTGCGCATCGATGACATCCTGAGTCCATCGAGCCCGCGCTTCGCCACCGGACGGCGCGTCATCACCCGTGCCGGGGACGGCGTGCGCTTCGGCTTCAACAGCTACGACTACGAGGTGCCCTGCAACGAGCTGACACGGAAGGCTATGGTGCCGCTGATCATGACCATCCGGACCCGCGAGGTTCTGCCGCAGGAGAGCTGGGCCAGCCACGAGGGCGAGGAATACATCCACGTCCTCTCCGGCGCCATCGAGCTCCACACCGAGTTCTATGAGCCCGTGCGGCTGGAAGCCGGCGACAGCGCCTACATCGACAGCGAGATGCGGCATGCCTTCGCAAGCGTCGGCGAGGGCGACGCCCGCATGCTGTCCGTCTGTCTCGCTGATTCCCTACCGCGGCTCTTCGCCGCGACCAATGTCGAGTTCGCGAAGACGGCGGAGCCGAAGTGACAAAGCTGCCGGGCAACAGGGTGTCGCCCGCAGGGCTGGATTGAATGCGCCACGCTCGAAGCTTGCCCGGCCGAGGCAACCCTTAGGCATTGGAAATTGGCGTCCACCCGTCAGCGACGCCGTGAGCCGCTGTCTTGAATGCCACCGCGACGCGGTTCCGACCCATGCGTTTTGCCCGGTAGAGTGCCGCGTCCGCCGCCGCCAGCAGCGACTCCTCCCCGACATCTGCGGACGGGATTGCCGTCGCCACGCCGACGCTGACCGTCACGCGGTCGATGCCGCCAAGTCCTGAATGCGCGATCCCGAGGCTCTCAATGGCGGCGCGCACCTGCTCTGCGACCGCGGTTGCGCCGGAGCCGACGGTATTGGGCAGCAGCAGGGCGATCTCCTCCCCACCATAGCGAGCGGCGAGATCGGCCGGCCGTCTGACCGCCGTTTGGACTTCGTGGGCGACCTGCCGCAGGCAGGCGTCCCCTGCCGGGTGCCCGAACGCGTCGTTGAAGAGCTTGAAATGGTCGATGTCGAGCAACAACAGCGACAGTGAGGTCCGGTCGCGCAGGGCGCGGCGCCATTCTTTCTTCAGCACCTCGTCGAAGCAGCGGCGGTTCGCGAGGCCGGTCAGCCCGTCAGTCCGCGCCAGGGAGGCCAGCTCATCCTCGGCTGCCTTCCGTTCCGTGATATCCCGGACGACCGCAACCATGCCGGTGACCGTACTGCTCCGTTCGTCGATGATCGCCCGCGCTGACGCTTCTAGCCACGCGATCGCGCCATCCGGTCGCGCGATGCGGTAGGTCGACATGACCTCACGCTGGCCAGCAGCGAGGCGCCTCAGGCTGTCCCGCACAATCGGGGCGTCCTCGGGCACCACGTCGTCGAGGGTCGAGCGCGCCAGCAGCTCTTCGACAGGTCGTCCGAAGATCTTCTCCGAAGCGGGCGACAGATACAGGCGCCGACCGGTGGCATCCATGCGGGACACCACATCATTGGAGTTCTCGGAGAGCAGCCGGAAGCCCGCTTCGCTCTCTCGGGCGGCCAGTTCCATCACTCGCCGCCGCGCCAACGCCCGCTGCAGTAGCAGGGCCATCCCCACGGCGGCCGCGACCAGCGCGATGGCAATCGAGCCGATGACCAGCGCCTTCATCCGCCAGGCCGCATAGATGTCGTCCAGGGCCATCGCGACATTGATCATGAGCGGCGCGTCCCTGAGGCGCCTATGGGCGTACAGGCGGCGGACCCCGTCGACCGCGGCGACGGTGACGTACTGCCCGGCCGGGACCTCCAGCGCCCGCCGAACCACGGGAGAGCCGCTGAGGTCGCGGCCGAGCTGGGGCTCCTCGTTCGGGCTGCGAGCCAGAATGATGCCGTCCTGCCGGAACAGGGTCAGCGCGCCGCTGGGCCCGAGCTGAAGCCCATTGAAGACCGCGGCTTCCAGCTGGTCGAGGCGTACGGCCCCCATGACGACACCGGCGAAGCGGCCGTCCGCATAGACCAGGCGACGGCTGAATCCCAGCGACCAGATGTTGGTGCGGCGGCTGCGGAAGGGTCGGCTCACATAGAAGCCGACGTCCGCCCGATCTCGATGGACCGTGAAGTAGTCGCGATCTACGAGGTTGGGGGCGCCATGCGGCACTTCGCCGCGGGAGTCGAAGATTTGCTCGCCGTTGACGTCGAGCACAGCGACGCTTTCGAGATAGCGGGTGGAGCGGACCCGCTCCTGGATCAGGGTACGCTGCAACTCTGGGCTGATCCGGCCATGCGTCGTGTCGTTCAAGATCGACTTTATCGCCACCAGCGCCAGGTCAATGGACCTCATCTCGGCGGAGAGATCGCGCTCCAGCGCTCTGGCCAGGTTCGAGCTTGAGTTGTTCGCCTGGTTCCACGCGTCGTCCCGCGCGTCCAGCAGCACGAGTGCGACCGTTGACAGGAGCGCAGCCGCGAACAGTGCCCCGAGGGGCACGATCCGCCGCAGTATCCAATCCGCAACCGATGGCACCCTATCGCGCCCCACGCCCCAGAACCGATCCATGAATAATGATCTGACTGGGTTCCCACGCATAAACGATTAAATGCACTTCGCGGGACCCACTCGGGGGTGCCGTACGCTTAACCTTCTGGTCGAGCCCAGCCGACCGGGCCATGCCGCCCGCCTTCCATTCACTTCGATGGCGTGGTGGGCACCCGCTGAGCGTCGCTGGCCTACACCCAGGTCTCCTTGACGCCTTCGCGTTTCGCTGCCGCTGCGCGCGGCAGGGGCGCAGGGCGGCCAACAAGCCAACCTTGTCCGCAATGCACGCCAAGGTTCCGCATGAGGGCCGCCTCTGCCTCGGTCTCTATGCGCTCCGCTATGACCGTGGCGCCGACCGACACGGAGAGGCTCACCATCGACTGGATAAAGGCCCGGTCGCGGGCGGAGCGTGCCGCGTTCGTGACGTAGGTGCCGTCGATCTTGATCCAGTCGACGCGAAACGCTCGGAGGTAGCGGAAGGCAGCCGCACCTGCCCCGAAATCGTCGAGGCAGAGCTTCACGCCCCGCTCGCGCAGTGCCGCGAGCGTGCGTGCAGCTTCGGCCTCATTCTCGATCTCCACGGACTCCGTGATCTCCACCAGAAGACGGGGGAGAATCGCGGGCGCTGCGTCGAGCATGCCGAGCAGCGCGTCGCGGAACTCCGGGCTCTGTACCGAAAGACCTGACAGATTGACTGCTATGGATGCGGCGGATGTGGATAGCGCCTGCAAGACGCGCTCGGTCACCGCGAGATCCAGCGCATCCGACATGCCGACCGCTTCGGCGCAGCGCACAAAGCCATCGGGCCGTACGAGGT
>NZ_JAAGBB010000101.1 GCF_018129085.1 Plastoroseomonas hellenica | reverse complement strand
GCCGCCGCGGCGCGCGCCGCATCGCCCCGCTGCAGCGCGTCGCGCGCGGCGAACAGCGCGTCGATCACCGGCTGCGGCGGCGCATCGGGCGCGATGCCGATGGCCGCACGCCATTCCGGCCGCGCCTGCTGGAAGGCCATCGGGACGATGGGTGAGAATTCGCGCCAGCGCTGATTGGCGATGAGGTCGACCGCGAGGTATTCGGCCTGGGCGATGGCGAGCGCCGCCTCGGCCGGGTGCTGCGCGAGGGTCGCGGGCGTGGCGAAGGCATAGGCGGTGTTGGCGATCGCGCCGCGGCCCGGATCGCCGAAACCGATTGTCTCGGGCAGCGTGGCCTCGGGTGGCGGGGCTGTGCAGGCGGCGATCGACACCACGAGAAGCGCCGCCCAGATGCGCATGATCATCGCCGCCCTCCCGCCGGTCAGATCGTCCCGGCCGCCCGGGATGACATGTTGTTCCTGCCACGCATCTGCAAAGGGCGGGCGATCGCACGGGGCCGGCGTGTCAGCCGCCGGAGGACTGGTCTTCCGCCCCGCTCTTCACGATATGGCGGATGAAGCCGAGCAGGGCCCGCCGTTCCGGCAGGTCCAGCACCGGCCAGATGCGCAGCAACTCCGCCAGCTCCGCATCCTGCCAGGCGCCGGCGGGACGGGAGCCGTCGCCGGCGGGTTCGAGGGGTGGGAATGCATCACGCTTGGCCATGCCGCATTGGGACATGTCAATTCGGCGGCGGAAAGGGGCAGCAATCCGTGACGTGCCGGCGCGGGCGCGCCGACGATCACGTTTTCTGGCGCACCCGCCTCAAATCATCACGCTAGAGATCCTTGCGGACCACCCGGATGGGCGAGGTGAGCTTGCTGCCGTCCCGGGCGCGCCAAAGGCGGAGCGGCTGCCCATCCAGATGGATGTCGACGCCGCCCGGCGCCAGCGGCACCAGCGCGTCCAGGCGCCGATAGGCTCGCGTGCCCTTGCCCCAGCCCATGGCGTCGCAGAGCCGCGATGCAGTGAGCTGCCCGTCTTCGCCCAGCACCCGCGCGATCTTCAGGAGCATCGCCGTCGCTTCCGGATCCTGCGCGGCGCGGGTGGTTGGCGTCGGTGGTGGGGCGACGACACAGCTCGTCACCGGCTTGCCGCGCGGGTTCTCGCCGAGGGTCACGGTGTGCAGCGCGAAGTCGAAGGCATCGCCCTTGCGCAGGTCGCGCTGCTTCACGACCGTCGCGGTCTTGGCGTCACCGGTTTCGGCGGCCACCACCTCGATCTCGGTATCGATCGCGGCGCGCAGGCTGCTGTGCCCGCGGGCGCCCCTGGCGCGGTCCTTGCCGCTGTGGTGGATGAACATCAGGGCGCTGCCGGTCGCCGTGCGCACCGCGTCCATGTTCTTCACGAGCGCACCCATATCCTCCGACGCGTTCTCGTTGCCGCCGGCGAGGGCGCGCGCCAGGGTGTCGATCACCACGAGCTTCACCGGCATCTCCAGCACCGCCGCGACGTCCCGGATCGCGGCGATCAGCCGCGGCGTATCGGCGTCCGGGTGGAGCAGGTCGAGATTCGATGGGATCGCGGCGAAGGGGATGCGCGCATCCTCGAAGCCGTGGTGCCGGCGCCAGGCGGCGATGCGGTTGTGGAAGCCGATGCCGCCTTCCAGCACGCAGTAGACGACAGCACCCTGCGCGACATGGCGACCATTCCAGGCACGCCCGGCCGCGACATGCAGCGCAAGGTCGGTCGCCCAGAAGGTCTTGCCGGCATTGCTCTCGCCATAGATGACGGCGGAGCCGCCCTCGGTCAGCAGATCCTCGACGAAGTCGCGGGCATCGAGCCGCGCCTCGATCCGATCGAAATAGAGGACCGGCAGCGGCCGGATCTCGGCGTCCGCCACCGGCCTTGGCCCGATGCGGGGAAAGAGGATGGGGCCGGACCGGCGCGCGGCCGCGAAGGCGGCACCGAAGCCATCGTCATCGGCGGAGGACATGCGTCACTCCCGCGAGGCGGGCGCAACGCCATACCGCCTGGCCGATCCGGCACTGCCACATGATGGCGCCGAGGGTCACGATGTCCTCCCCCGCCGGTCCGCCGGCGGCATGGCGCCAGGCGCCGGAGACGGTGTCGAACCAGACCGCCGTGGCCGGGGCGTTGTCGCGCGCCAGCAACAGCACCGGATGCGCGGCGAGGCTGCGGTTGAAGGAGGTGGCCTCCGTCCGCCGGTCACGCGCGAAGAGCGCTGCCTGCGCGTCGCCGTGCAGGTGGCGCACGCGGTCACGCGCGGCGCGGCCCAGGCGTGCATAGGCATCGTCGAAGGCGATGATGCCGCCACGCGGCATCGGGCCGGCGAAGCGCTCGAAGCCCATGCGTTCCAGCACCATCGCGACCGTGCCGCGCCGCATCGCGTGCTCGGAGATCAGCGCCAGGTCCAGGCCGGGCAGCGGCGTGATGGGCGCGCTGTCGGCATGATCATGTCCGGCGTCAGGCATCGTCCCGGTCTGCATTTGGCGGCGGTGGATCGGGCCAGAGCTCGTCCTGACCGATCTCCTCCGGCAGGTCGCGCGCGATATCCGCGGGTGGCGGCGGGTCCGCCGCGTCCGGGATGTAAGCGACGGCGCAATGCGCGGCGCAGTAGGGCCGCTCGGCCAGCGTTGGCGCGCCGCAGAAGCGGAAATCCTCGGTGCGCGGCTCGCCATGCGGCCATTGGCAGGTCAGATGGCGGACCGGCGCCACCGGGCCGCGGTTGGTCAGCGCCGGCAGCGTGAGCCGGCCCGCCTTGATCCGCTGGTATTCGGAGGAGCGGAGGCGCTGGAGCAGCGAGTGGTGTACCGGCCAGGGCCAGAGGCCCGTCATCTTGTTCATGGCCGGGCCCTCCGGGCGGCGGCCGACGCGGCGCCGGGCGGGAGGGCGTGGCACCTGCCGGGGCGGCGGGTGAGGGCGTCCTGGGCGAGGGGGGCGTGCTGCATGCCGGCATTCTATGTGCATGAATGCATCTGCACAATAGCATTTTTGCACAAGGACGCACGGCCAGCACATATGCAAGTTTGCTCATATGAGTGAGCAGCAGAAGGTGGTGCGGGACCTGGTCCAGCAGATGCTGGCCGAGACGGGGCTGACGCTGACGGAGCTCGCGCGCCGCGCCGGCGTCTCCTCCACCACGCTCACCCGCTTCATGAACAAGGACGTGAAGCACACGCTGTCGATGAGCACGCTCGGCAAGCTCTCGGTAGCCTCGGGCGTCAGCGTGCCGATGGGCATGGCGCTGCCCGGGGCGGCGGCGGCTGCGACGGCGCGGCCGCCGGCCGAGACCCTGGCGATCCCGAAGCGCGGCGAGATGCCGCAGGACCTGCCGGTCTACGGCACTGCGCAGGGTGCTAACGGGGAAGGGGCCTTTGTCATCAACATGGGTGGCCAGGTCGACCGCATCCGCCGCCCACCGGGCCTGATGGCGAACCGCGACGCCTTCGCGATCTATGTCGAAGGCGACAGCATGGAGCCGCGTTTCGAGCCTGGGGAGACGGTGGTCGTGGACCCCAACCGGCCGGTGCGGCCGGGTGACGACGTGGTGCTGCTGGTCGAGAGCCCGGAGCCCGGCCAGCCGCCCAAGGCCTATATCAAGCGCCTGGTCCGGCGTGGCGCCGAGCGGATCCTGGTGAAGCAGTACAACCCGCCGCGCGAGATGGAATTCCCGACCGCCGCGGTGAAGAAGATCTTCCGGGTCATGCGGGTGGGCGAGCTGCTGGGGTGACGGGCGCGACGGTGCCGATCGCCCGCCGCGTCAATCCGCCGCGTCTTCGCCGTGCTACCGCCGATCGGCGCCGAGCTGGTCCGACAGCAAGCGGGAGACGCACTGCTCCTTGCGTGCGTCCCGTGCGTTGCGGGCGACCGCAAGGCAATAGACCGGCACCGCAATCAGGGCGAAAGCGCCGAACAGCCCCAGCGACCACAGATCGAACATACTGCTGTCTCCCGCGAGCTACCCGCGACATGGATCTCATAATGCACGCATGAGATGCATAGCACACGTGATGGGTGTGCCGCTATCGCTCTGCCGACACGAGGGGGTGGCCTGCGCTCAAGCAATTTGCGTTGATATTGCATATGCAGTAATGCATAAAGCTTCCGCCACAAGGAAGCCCGCATGCCGAAACCCCGCAAGCTCGAGCAGCTCCGTACCTGCCGCGACCACCAGCTCCGCGTCGCGCGGCTGCACGCCGCCGACGGCCAGCGCGCCATGGCTGCCGATTGCGTGCGGCGGGCCCGTGCCTATGGCCGCGCCATCCTGGCGCTGAAGCGTGCCGGCGGCGCCTGATGCGGGCGCCCTGCGCCTTCGAGGCGGCGGCGCGGAATTATCTCTCCCTCTGCGATGCCCCGCCGGCGGCGCCGAGCCTGGCGCAGGCAGTCCGTGCCCTCGGTCGCCACATCCCCTGCGCCACGCTCTATGCCGACCAGGCCGGACGCTGCAAGGTGCTGGCGGCCTGGTGCCGCGGCGGCGGCGGTGTCGCGGACTTGCTCTATGCCGAGCGCCACGCCGCCTGGGGCGTCTGGTGGCGCAGGATGGAGCAGGCCCAGCGCTTTGCCGCGGCCGCTGTCAGGATGGGGGCGACCGGCGTGCCCGCCGATCACATCGCGCCGGACAGCTCGAGCCGCAGCCGGTCCAACCCTTCCTCGGTGCCGCGGATGCGCTCCGCCGGATCCTGATGGCCATCGAGGAAGGCGACCTGCTCGGTGAAGACCATGCGGGTGCCGGCACCGTCGGGTTCGAACAGGACGGTGACCAGCGATGCGGAGAGCCGTGTGTCGCCCTTCCGCATGCTGTAGGCGTAGAGGATCCGCACATCCTCGACGATGTCGAGGAAGCGGGCCTCGACGACGTAATCGGCGCCATCCGGCATCGCGACCCGGCTCGTCTCGGCGCCACCGACCCGGAAATCCAGCCGATGCTCGGTGCCGGCGTGGCAGGCGGACCAGCGGCGCTTGGCCTCGGGTTCCGACCATGCCCGGAACACGGCGGTGGGCGGCGCGGCCAGGCCGCGCGTGACGACGAAGCTCGTATGGGTGACCGATCGCTGCATCATGGCCGCTCCTTCGCGGCGGCCGGTTGGCCGGCCTGCTCTGCGAGATATTGCTCTAGCCGGTCGAAGTCGCGGTTCAGCCGCGCCTTGCGTTCGGCGACCCAGGCTTCGATCGCGCCGAGCGCCTGCGGCGCCATGCGGTAGGTCCGTACCCGTCCGGCCTTCTCGGACAGGACGATGCCGGCCCCCTCGAGCACCGCCAGGTGCTTCAGCACCGAGGGCAGGGCCATCGCCAGCGGCCGCGCCAGCTCCGTCACCGAGGCCGGCCCGCCGGCCAGCCGGTCCACCATGCCGCGCCGGCTCGCATCGGCCAGCGCATGGAACACCCGGTCGAGCGTCTGGCTGTGCCGGACCGGCTCCATGTCAGCGCGCCTCCTTATCCGCGGCCAGGAAGCGCGCGGGAATCATGGTCGCGAAGGGGAACATCGGGAAATACGGCCGCGCGCCCTCGATCACGCGCCGGACGGAGGGGCGCTCGACCAGCCGGTCGAAATAGGCGGCGAGATGGGGATGCGCCGGCGGGAAGGGCTCCACGATGCCGGCATAGAACAGCGCCGGCGCCGCGGCGCAGTCCGCCAGGCTGAAGCCATCACCGGCCGCCCATCGCCGATCCGCCATCTGCCGCTCGAGCATCGCATAGGCAGTGCGGAGGGTGGCCCGCGCCTCGGCGACGCCACGCCGGTCCTGCTCATCCTCCGGGCGCAGGCGATCGGTGACGATCTTCTGCATCGGCGCCTGGACATGGAGATCGTGGAAGCGGTCCCAGAGCCGCGCCTCCAGCCGCGCCGCGGGGTCCTCGGGGAGGAGCGGCCGCGCGCCCGGATGATGCTGCTCGAGATACTCGATGATGATCGTCGTCTCGGGAATGGTCCGGTCCCGGGCCTCGTCGCGCAGGATCGGGATCTTGCCGAGCGGCCAGATGTCGAGGAACCGGGCGCTGTCCCCCGCGTCCATGAGGTCGACGAGCCGCGGCTCGAAGGCGGTGCCGTTCTCGTGGAGCGCGATCAGCACCTTCTGGCAGAAGGACGCCAGCGGATGGAGGTAGAGGACGAGCGCCATAGGAGCCTCCCGCAGCACGCGACCGGAGCGCTGCGGTGCGGCATGGTTTCCCTTCTGGCTAACTATAGGATGGCGCGGCCAGGGGCAAGGAAAGCGTTCCGGCCCCTGTCGCGGCCTGTCATGTCACAGTCCCTGACCGCAGAGGGGAGGGGCCGGATTGGCTGGCGGCGGCCCGACTCCATGGCGGTCCGCGTCATCGCCGGCCGAGGCCGAAGTTGGGATGGATCGGGCGTGCAGGCGCGCGGATATGCGTCCTCCGAGGGTCTTCCTGGGTATCCTGCGCGTCACGGTGGTGTACTCATGTCAATATTCGAGCAGCGCGGGCATTCTGGCGGTCGATCCGGCCGATCCGCACCATTTGGCCGCCCCGGCCTGTCGATTGGTCTGGACCGCGACGGGAACGCATCGCGATATGTGCCTTGCTGGCAGCAGAGGCGCTCGATGGGCCCTAGGGTCTTCACGATCATTCCGGTCTATCGCGGCAGCGGGGAATTCACCTATCTCCTGGTCGAGAGCGACGAGGAAGGGACGGTCGATCAGTCGCTGACCCTGACATTCGATACGCTGGACGAAGCCGAGACCGCCAAGAAGGCGCTGGAGCAGGTCGACAGCGCCAAGGACGCGGCCCGGCGCGTCGGACCGGCCAACGAGCGCTAAGAGACCGTTTGGGAATGCCGGCGGGTCGGCCCGGCGGGTCTTTTCCGCCCCTGCCGCGCCGGCTTCCTTGCCGATGCCACCAGCATCGGCTGTGTCAGCCGACACGCCAGGGACGAAAATCCCTCGCCAGCCCTCCGCCGCCGCCATTCCCAAATGGTCTCTGACGCCTGCGCTGCGGGCCGACAGGCGTCATCCATCAGGCGTGCCGGTCACCAACAGACGCAGGCCGAGCAGGATCATCGCCGTGCCGGCGACGTGCTGCTGCCAGAGGACGACCCCTGGCCGCCGCGCGAGCCAGCCACCGACCGCACCGGCGGCGAGCGCCGTCACGCCGAGCACTGCGAGGCCGGTGAGTTTCTGCGTCGCGCCCAGCAGCAGGAGCTGCAGCCCGACCGAAGCCCGTGCCGGATCCACGAATTGCGGCAGGAAGGCGAGCATGAAGAGCAGCGGCTGCGGGTTGGTGAGGTTGGCGGCCAGGCCGTCCCGCAGCGCCGCCAGGGCCGAGGGCCGTGCCGGCGTCCCGGCTGCGGCGACGGCACCAACGCCGGCCGCGCGCAGCAGCCGCAGGCCGAGCCAGATCAGCCAGGCCGCGCCGGCCCAGCGCAGCAGCGCGAAGCCGAGAGGCGAGGCGCGCAGCAGCGATGCGATGCCGAGTGCGAGCAGGGGAAGCTGGATGGCGCCGGCGGCGAGCGTCGTGCCGAGCACGGTCCAGAGCGCGACCCTGCGACCCTCGCCGATGCCGCGGCTGATGACGAGCGCGGTCTCCGGCCCAGGCAGCAGTTGCATCGCGAGCACGGCGGCCAGAAAAGCGGCATAGGTCGCGGCGTCCGGCACGGCGGCGCTTCTTCCCTTGTCCGGCAGGCAAACCGATGGCCGAGCCTCCGGTTTGTCCGGGCCGACGGCGTCCGGTTCAGTCCTGCGTGATAGCGCCGACGAGGAGCGCCGCGCCGGCAAAGCCCGCGGCGCCGGCGACGCAGAGCGCGACCTCCGGCCCGCTCGCCGCCATCGCGACCGGCGCCGCCAGCGCCGCCAGGGCGCGGCTGGAGGTGAGGCGGCCGATCACCGTGCCCGCCGCATCCGCGCCGAAGGTATCGGCGACGAAGGGCGACAGCAGCCCGACGAAGCCGCCATTCACGACGCCGAAGACCAGCGCGAAGCCCGGCAGCCATCCGATGCCGCCGGTCGCCCAGAGCAGCATCGCCCCGCCGGTGCCGGCGCAGCAGGCAATGAAGCTGCCGCGCCGCCCGATGCCGTCGGCCAGCGCGCCGAGCAGGATGCGGCTGATGACGGAGGTGATGCCGATCAGCGTCAGCAGCCCCATCGCCTCTCGCAGGCCGAGGCCGCCATCGAGCGCGAAGGGCACCAGATGCGCGAAGGGCAGCGCGATCGGCACCGAGACCAGCAGCACGCCCCACCACGCCATCGCGAAGGCACGCCGGCGCCGCGGGCCGGCGCGGAGCTCGGTCGCCTGCCGGTCATGGACCGGTGCCGGGCGGTTCTCGAGCAGCGCGGCACCGGCAAGGCCGACCGCCAGCACCAGGCCAGCGGAGAGCAGGAAGGCGACGCGCCAATCGCCGAACGCCGACATCACCTCGACCGTCGGCGCGATCAGCACGGTGCCGACGCCGATGCCGGAGGAGGCGAGGCCGGAGGCGATGCCGCGCCGGCGCGTGAAGTGGCGCTGCACCGCGGCCATCGCCGGCACGTTGATGAAGCCGAGTCCGGTGCCGAGCAGCAGCCCGGCGTGGACCCAGAGTGCCGCGGCCGATTCCGCGGTGGAGGCGAGGGCAAGGCCGAGGGCGACGAGGACGATGCCGAGGGAGGCGGGCCAGCGCGCACCGGCGCGATCGGCGATCGGTCCGGAGAGCAGGCTGACGATGTAGGTGGTGGCGCCCGAGAGCGCCACGACGACGCTGACCGCGAGGCGGGAGAGGCCGAGCTCGGCCTGGATCGGCACCGCGAAGGCGGCGAAGGAATAGGCGGCGCCGAAGCCCATCATCAGCGTCAGGAAGGCGCCGGCCACGCTGCGGATGCCGGGCGAGGCGATGTCGCGCACCACCGCCCGTCCCAGCCGGAGCGGCGGGGGCGCAGTCCTGACCGACATGCGGTGTTCCTCGATCACCAGGGCCGCACCCCTCCGTCCCGCGCCCGCGCGGCGGGAGGAGGCCATGTCGGATGCCGTCGGGCATCCTCCGACCGGGGGAGGCGGTGCGGTCCGCCTCGGCACGGCCCGGCGGGCTTGGCTGCCGCGCGGCGCGACCAGCGGGGGCACCGTCTCGTCTGGCAAATGCGCGCTCCTTCGCCTGATGGCGGCGCGCAGTGCGGCACGCCGGGGCGGAGGCTAGGGGCGGCGGGTGGATGCGGCGGTGACGCCGGTCACGTCGCCGGCACGGCATTGGAAGGAATGCGGGGCGACGCCGGGTCTTTCGGCCGATCCGTCGCTAAGCGCCGGACACCCGCTCGCGCGGGGTCAGCGCGCGGATCATCTGGATCACCGCCTGCTGCTGCGCCTCGTCCTCGATCTGGGAGAAGCTCTGCACCAGCTCCTGCACCAGCGGGTGATGGGCGGACCAATGCACTTCCCAGCGCTCCAGCCCTTCGTAGAACCAGGCAACCGGGGTGCGCAGGCTGCGGGCGATCTCATAGAGGCGGCCGGCGGCGATGCGGTTCTCCGCCGTCTCGTATTTCTGCAGCTGCTGATAGCTGACCCCGATCAGCGCCGCGAGGTCGGCCTGGGACAGGCCCATCACGAGCCGGCGCTCCCGCAGGCGAGCCGCGATGTGCTGATCCACGGGGTTTCCGTCCATTGCCGGTCGCCCGACCCGCCTGCCGTCTTTCACCCAGAGTCCTCGCGTACCGACAGGCGAGTCATATCGACGGCAACTCTAGCAAAGCGTGAACCATGCCACCCGTCGTGCGGGTAATTTTCGGTTAGAAACAGGGTGATGGCGGGTGTGCTGCTAGCAATACGAGAAGATCTTGTTAACCGACAGGCAAGGGATTCCGCATCCGCACAACCTTCGCGGGCTGATTTGGCGCGCATTCGCAATTTCTGGCTGCTTTCCGTTAACCTTTGCGTGGTATCACGTTATCGAGAGCAACCAAGGTTGCCGAATGTCGATGGCTTGCGAGGGGTGCAGCCCGTCGTGCCGATAGCGTTCGGAAAGTAAGGGAAACGACTTTCAGCCTGATACCAAGCCTCTATGAATACATGGTCCCTGTAGGTCCAGTATTGGTCCACTGATCGATGCGTATTGCGTGTGTTCGCGTGAATGATTTAGCGAAGGTCCGGTGAGTTTATTTTTTAAAGTCGGCGTCCTGTCTTTGGTTTGTCACTTTAGTCCCAACAATCCCTCGGTCGTCGTGGAGAGCAAGATGCGCGCACTGGTTGTCGAGCGGGATCCGATGAACGTCATCGGAAAGGTGCGGGCCCTGCAGCTCGCGACCATCACCGTGGATACCGCCAA
>NZ_JAAGBB010000100.1 GCF_018129085.1 Plastoroseomonas hellenica | reverse complement strand
TGCCACGGAGGGCAGGGAATTGTCGGGCGGCATCGCGATCAGCGCGCCATCCGGCACGCTCGCCGCCATCGCCTCCAGGCTGATCGGGGTCATGTGGTTTCCTTCGTCGCAGCGAGGACGGATGTGGAAGAGAAGCGAGACATCACCGTTCAGGCTGCCTCGAAGATTCTCCTGGCGACATCGCGATGGCGCTCGATCGCCGCCTGATTGCGGGGGCGCAGCCTGACGCGCTCGGCCAGGAGCATCCGCGTCTGCGAGAGCCGCTTGGCGCGCATGGTGGCCTCGATCAGGTACTGGTCGATGATATCGCGCTGCGCATGGCTCGCGCCGATCGCCGCATCATTGTTGTGCAGCGGTGCGAGAAAGTCGACGGCAGCCGCGTATTCTCCCTGCTCGAAGGCCAGAACCCCTCTGCACAGTGGCAGGCCGAGCGTCCGGACCACCGCAGCGCTGTCCGTCTGATCATCGGCCGCGAATTCGTCCATCGACTCCAGGAGCCGCTCGGCCGCCTGGAAGCGGCGCTGCTTGGCGAGCGCCATCATGTAGTGCAGATCGGTGAAGATGAGCCCATGGTCGCCGATGTTCTTTTCAGCGAAGTCCGCCAGTCCGAGCCAGCGATCGCCGACATCGACATTCAGGAGCTCCAGGCGCGCCAGCAGCGAGGCCGCATTCTGGATGTCCAGGTAGAATGTCGAGCCGTCATTCCGAACGGACCGATCGTAAAGGGCCAGGACCTCGTCGTACTGCCGGCTCTCGAGATGAAAGAGCGCGAGGTGCCACCATAGATGGCCCTTGAAGGGATTGCGGTCCGACCAGGCATCTTCCGGGCGCGCGAGCCAGGCGATGCCCTCCTCCTGCCGGTCTTCCATCTCAAGCACATGGGCGACAGCATGGATGGCCCAGAGATCATTCGCGTTGTGCTCGACGGCCATGCGGCCGAAGCGCTCGGCTTCCCGGTACTGGCCGCATTCCTCATAGCCGAAGGCCAGCATGCCGAGGACATTCCCATAGCCCGGTATGTCTTCGGACCAGACATCCAGCACCGACGCCGCGCCACCGCGGAGGGAATGCTGGCGGCCCGTCCAGAAGCAATTGAAGTGATGCAGGCGGAGCGCGACGATATCCAGCGGGCTGTCGCAGAGGATCTGTTCCCACAGCAGGATCGCCCGACCGGTCTTCCCGTCGGCCCAGGCCCGCAGCGCCTCGATATGCATCCGCTCGCGCGGCGTCGCAGCGCCGGCGCAGGCCTCCGCGGCGCGGAGCGCGGATTTCGCGGCATTCAGGACCGAGAACGACCCGTACATCATGAACTGATAGCCGCGCAGGCAATGCGCCAGGGCGAAGTCCGGATCCGCCGCGATCACCTCCTTGATCGTCTGCATCGTGCTCAGGCGGTACTCGAGCAGGCTCTGCTGGGCGAGGTTGTAGAGCCGCGCCGCCTCCTGGCTGGACGTCGTCAGGCGATAGCCCTGAGGATCCTTCACGTCGATCACCCCCTACATCCCATGTTCGTCGCGACGGAGCGCATCGCCTCCGGAAAATCGCCGAAGTCCCGCAATGCCGTGCGGCAGGCGGGGCCGGCGTTTCCTACTCGGCCGCCAGCCTCGTGGCGCTACGCTGATAGCCGTCGCGCGTCTGCGGCAGCTTCCAGCCGAGGAGGCGGCTGGCGATCTGCGTCCGCAGCACCTGCGCGGTGCCACCGCCGATCGTGAACATCCGCGCATCGCGCGCCATGCGCTCGAGCGGCAGGTTCCGGGAGTAGCCTCGCGCGCCGAAGACCTGCAGCGCGTCGGTCGTGACCTTGATCGCCATCTCGGAGGCCAGCACCTTCGCCTGCGCCGCTAGCAGGGGATCCGGGAAGGGATCGGCGCTGGCCGCCGCATTGTAGAGCGCCAGGCGCGCCGCACTGAGCTGGATGGACATGTCCGCGAGCATCCACTGAAGCCCCTGGAACTCGGCGATCGGACGGCCGAACTGCTCACGTGACTTGGCATAGGCGAGCGCCAGTTCGTATGCGCCCTGCGCAAGCCCGAGCGCCACAGTCCCCGCCCCGACACGCTGGCTGTTGTAGGCATTCATCAGCTCGGCGAAGCCGCGCCGCCATCCGCCAGGCGGCTGCAGCGCCATCGCCACCGGAACCTCGGCATTCTCCATGATCACTTCGCTCTCGGGAATGCCGCGGAGGCCCATGGTGGGCTCCCGCCTCCCGATCCTGAAGCCCTTCGCCTCGGCCGCCTTCGGGTCGTCCCGGACGATCATGAACCCGCCGATGCCCTGCTCCTGGCCGGCTTCATCGAAGACGCGCGCGAAGACGAGGTGCAGTTTGGAAACCCCTGCGCCGGTGATCCAGTGCTTCTTCCCGTTCAGCACGTAGACGTCGCCACGCTTGACCGCGGAGGTCGTCATCTCCGTCGCGGCGGAGCCGGCATCGGGTTCGGTGATGCAGATCGCCGGTTTGTCGCCGGCCAGCACGATCTCGGCGGCCAGCTTCTTCTGTGCCTCCGTGCCGTAGCGCATCACGGCGGAGATCGCGCCCATATTGGCCTCGACCGCGATGCGGCCGGTCACGCCGCAGACGCGCGCCATCTCCTCGATGATCAGGACGGCATCGAAGAAGCTGCCGCCGGCGCCGCCATGCTCCTTCGGGATCGTGTAGCCGATCAGGCCGGCCTTGGTGAGCTCGCGGACATTGTCCCAAGGATAGGCTTCGGTGCGGTCGGTCTCTGCGGCGCGGCCGCGCACGAAGCCCTCCGCCACCTCCCGCGCCAGACCCTGCAGCCGCACCTGATCCGGCGTCAGATTGAACAGCATGGAACATCCCCGTCAGCAGCTCTGCGACGACAATGCCATGGGGCTTTAGAAGCGAAAGCGATAAAAATTTGCAGGCATAATGAGCAAAACTTATGATACTCCATGGCCATCAAGCATCTGAAAACATTGATCATGATCGCCGAGTGCGGCGGCTTCAGCGCCGCCGCGGAGAGGCTGTTCATCACCCAATCGGCGGTCAGCCTGCAGATGAAGGCGCTCGAGGAGGAATGGCGGGTGACGCTCTTCGACCGGAAGACCCGCCCCCCTGTGCTGAATCGGCAAGGCTGGATGCTCGTTCGGCGGGCGAGGATCGTGGTCGAGCAGTATGACGCCCTGAAAGCCGCCGCGGGAGCTCCGGCATCGGAGCTCATCGGCTCCTTGCGCATCGGCGTCGTGCCGTCCGCTGCCACGGATCTTCTGCCGGATGTCCTGCTCCGGCTGCGCCATGCCCATCCAGGCCTGACGACGCGCGCGGAGAGCGGGCTTTCGGCGGAGCTTCTGTTCAAGGTCGGACAAGGGCGTCTCGACGCGGCAGTGGTGACCGAACCGGATCGCCTGGATGTCGGCATGGTCGCCGACCTGGTCCGCCAGGAGGAGCTGAAGCTCTTCGCGCACCAGGATCTCGTCCTGCCGGATCTGGATAACATGCTGTCGACCCGCCCGTTCATCCGGTTCAGCAACGCCATGGGCGTTGGCCGGATCGTCGACGAGGCGTTGCGCTCCAGGGGCATCAAAGTGAATGCCATCCTGGAGCTCGACTCCATCGAAGCCATTCTCGGCATGGTCCATCTCGGGCTCGGCATCGCCATCATTCCCGAGCACTCGACCTCGCGTCGGCTGGCTGGACCCCTGCGCGAACTGTCGCTCGTGCCGCCGATCACACGGAATCTCGTGCTGGTCGCCAGACGCGAGCAAGCCGAGCAGCCGGCGATCGGGATTCTCAGTGAGACCTTCCGGTCCGTCGCCGGCCGCGAGGTCGGGACCGGTCCGGAACCCCGCTAGATCCGCCCATCATAGGCCTTGCGCGGCAGGCGGCAGGCGATGACGCTGAACGTGGATGCCGCGAGGGATTGCTCGATCGCCGCAGCCAGATCATCCCGGTTGCCGACGTCGAACCCCAGGCCACCCAGCGCCCGGCCCACGGCCGCGAAATCGGTGCCGCCGAAGTCGACGCCGAGGTTCGACTGATTGTTGGCGCGCTGCTTGATCTCGATGAGCGACAGCGACTCATCGGCGAAGACGATGACGATGACCGGTGTCTTCGCATCGCGGGCGGTCGCCAGCTCGCCAAGCGTCATCTCCAGACAGGCGTCGCCGGTGAAGACCGCCACCGGCCGCTCCGGGTCTGCCAGCTTGGCGCCTATCCCCAGAGGGAGCGAACAACCCATGGTGCAAAGGCCGGATGACTGCATGAGGGATCTCGGCTCGTAGCAGTCCCACACCTGCGACAGGAGGATGCGGTGTGCTCCGCTGTCCGCCGAGGCCAGCGTATCGTGCGGCAGCAGACTGCGGGCGACATCGACGATGGCCGCCGGGCCCCAGCTTTCGTCCGTGCGGTAGATCGCCAAGAGCTGCTGCCGGATCGCGCTCACCTCATCCTCTGTCCAGCGCGAGGCGCGCGCGACCCCTGCACGCAAGGTCGCGAGCCCCTGGCGGACGTTGCCGACGAAGGAGATGGAAGCCTGGTGCATGTAGTGCGTGTTGCGCGTTGCGGAGAACTCGACCACATCAGCCGTTCCGTCCCAGACATTGCGCCACCCAACCCGCATTTCGATCGGGTCATAGCCGGCCAACAGGATCAGGTCGGCATCGCGCAGCAGCGGCAGCAGGATCTTGTCGGCCTGCGGCGACAGCCCTGCACCCCCGAGCACCAGGCCATGCCGCTCATCGACAATGCCTTTGGCCTTGTATGTGGTGATGAGGGGAATGCCCAACTCCCCGACGAGCCGACGAACTTCGTCCTCGGCATGGTGGTAGAGCGCATCGACCCCCGCGATCATCATCGGGCGCTTTGCCTGCGCGAGCCATTCGCGCGCCTGCTGCAGCGCGGGCGATGGTGCGGGAGAGGCCAGGGCCGGAGCAGCGCTGAGCATGACATTGGCGGCCGGCACCTCCTGCGTCGCCACGGAGATGGGCACGTCGATATGGACGGGGCCGGGCGGGTCGGCGACCGCGATCGCGATCGCCTTGTCGATCAGCGCCTCGGCGGCGCCGGCGGTCATGCGCAGTGACGCCTTGGTGACGGGCCGCATCAGCGCCGCGTGGTCGAATACCTGGTGCGTGTAGGTGGCCGCCTCCTCCTCATCGACGCAGCCGGTGATGAAGAGCATGGGCACGCGGTCCTGCAGCGCATTGGCCACGACATTGACGGCGTTGGCGACGCCCGGACCGAGGGTCGCGATCAGCACGCCGGGCGCGCCGGTGCGATGGAACACGCCTTCCGCCATGAAGCCGCCGGAGTTCTCATGCTTGACCAGCGTGAACTTCACGCCGGCGTCGTCGATGCCCTTCATGACGGCGAGCACCTCACCGCCCGGGATGCCGAAGGCGTGGCGACAGCCCGCGCGGTGCAGGCGTTCGCCGATGATCTCTGCAACTGTGGCCATTCAACGATCCCCGGAGACTATCGAGACCGTCAGGTTAGCGACGGAGTCGCCAGAGGAATAATTCTGAATTCTCGGGCAATCGATGAGATAAGCTCATCGCTCCTCCGATCGCCGCGGCCTCCATCATGCCGTGGGCCGATGTGCCGCTCGCCGGTTAGGGGATCGCGCTCTGCCGCACCGCCTGACGCTGGGCAGGCAGGCGGCCCATGGCGCTCAGCAAATCCGTCTGGGAGATCAGGCCGAGCACGCGGTTCTCAGGATCCGTGACGATGACCGCATGGGTTCTGCCATCGGTGACTCGCGGGAACCGCGAAGAGCAGCACGGCCGAGGCACCCATCGGTGCCACCAATAGGGGCAGATGCGGGCCGCGTTCCAGCAGTACCCCGCAGACGAGGCCGGTCAGGCCGGTGCCAAGCAGCGAACCGAGGCAGGCGATCAGTCGCTCGCGCAGCGTCGCCCCGGCGAGGATCGGCACGAACAGGCGGCGGGACACGCGCGACGGAGAAGAAACTGGATCCGGATTTCGGGACATGGCTGACATCTCTCGCCGCGGGCGAGCGGGCGGCGGATTGCATGAGGTTGTTGGAGCGGGCTGGACGCTTGCGGGCAGGTTCAGGCTGAGATGCGGTTCGCCCGGGGTATCGGGGGGTCAGAGCCGCAAAGATCAAGCCGGCGCGCCTGCATCCCAGGCCGGCAGAGAGATCAGCCCAGCGGCGCAGAAGCACGGGTCGCAGCGGCACCCTTGCCTGTCCGCCCGGGCGAAGCCCCCAGCCGCCTCAACTAATCCTCGTCCTTGTCCGCGTAAGGGTTCGTCGTCCCGCGCGCCTGCAGGCGGATCGGCACGCCCGGCAGGTCGAAGACGTCCCGGAAACTGTTCACGAGATAGCGGCGGTAGTCCTCGGGCAATTGCTCGGCGCGGGTGCCGAAGACCAGCAAGGTCGGTGGCCGCGCCTTGGTCTGGGTCGCGTAGCGCAGCTTGATGCGCTTGCCCTCGACCAGCGGCGTCGGATGGCGCGACAGCGCGCCTTCGAACCAGCGGTTCAGCGCCCCGGTCGGCACCCGCTTGTTCCAGAATGCATAGGTCTTGCGCACCGCCGGCATCAGCTTCTCGACGCCCTTGCCGGTCGCGGCCGACATCGGCACCACGGCGACGCCCTTCGACTGCGCGAGCGAGGCCATCAGCACGTCGTCCAGCCGACGGCGCGTGGCACTGCGATCCTCGACCGCATCCCATTTGTTGAAGGCGACGACGACGGCGCGGCCCTCGCGCTCGGCCAGGCGGGCGATGCGCAGGTCCTGCTCGTCCATGCCGAGCAGCGCGTCGACCACCAGCACCGCGACCTCGCAGTCGCGCAGCGCCTCGATCGAGGCGCCGGTGCTCATCTTCTCGAGCTTCTCCTCGACCCGCGCCTTCTTGCGGAGGCCGGCGGTGTCGACAACGCGCACCCGCCCCTCGGCGTCGCGGAACTCGACGGAGACGGCATCGCGGGTGAGGCCCGGCTCGGGGCCGGTTATCATCCGCTCCTCGCCCAGCAGCGTGTTCAGCAGCGTCGACTTGCCGGCATTGGGGCGGCCGATGATGGCCAGGCGCAGCGGGCGATCGGGGTCGTGCTCATCCTCCTCCGCATCGGCCTCGGGCAGGCGTTCCAGGATGGCGCCGATGAGGCCGCCGAAGCCTTCGCCATGCTCGGCCGAAACCGCGACGGGATCGCCGAGGCCGAGCTCATAAGCCTCCATCGCCGCGGTGGCGCCGCCCTTGCCCTCTGCCTTGTTGGCGACCAGCAGCACGGGAACCGGGGCGCGGCGCAGCCATTCGGCGAAGGCACGGTCCGACGGCGTCAGGCCGGCGCGGGCATCGACGACAAAAAGGGCGAGGTCGGCTTCCTGCAGCGCGGCCTCGCTGCTCGCGGTCATGCGGCCGGCGAGGGTCGTCGGCGCCGCTTCCTCCAGCCCTGCGGTATCGATGAAGCGGATGCGCCGGCCGCCATAGGACTGGAAGCCTTCCTTGCGGTCGCGCGTCACCCCGGGCGTGTCGTCCACCAGGGCGATCCTGCGGCCGACGAGGCGGTTGAACAGCGAAGACTTGCCGACATTGGGCCGGCCGAGGACAGCGACGGTGACAGGCATGGGGGTTTCCGGGCGAGCCACCGGGGCCCGCGCCGGCCTTCCTTACCGCGCAGCGCCCACCAGGGCTACCCCAACCTCAGCGGGTCTGCGCCCCCGCGGCCGCAGGCCGCCACCCATCCTTGCGGGGCGAGCGTAGCGATGCCCCGGGGCCGCGAATGCGGCCCCGCGCGCGACCATCAGCCGCGCCCAGTGCGCCCTGACAGCGCGAAAGCCAAGGGCGCGGATGCGCCCGCCGGCGCCTGAGGCCCCAAAATAACCTCCTTACCTTGCGCTTAGCGCAAGGCAACGAGCGTGGCGTCATCCGTCGCCACGAAGAGCGTGCCATTGGCATAGGCCGGCTGGATGGTGACGCCGCCCGGCATGCGCTGGCGGCCGGTGACGCGGCCATCGCTGGGGTCGAGGGAGATCAGCTCCCGCGTGGAAGCGCCGATGATCAGCCGCCCGCCGAGCAGCAAGGGCGTCGCCAGCACGCCCGGGGCGCGGTTGTCGCGGTCGGCGGGCGCCAGGCTGACGGCCCAGCGCACCCGGCCGTCATCGCGGCCGATCGCCGCCGCCTCCCCCACATCGGTCACGGCGAAGACCCAGTCGCCGGCCACGCAAGGCGCATTGCCGCCGCCGAACTCGCGTTCCCAGAGGCGGCGCCCCGAACGCAGGTCGACCGCGACCGAAAGGCCGCCCATGCCGACCGCGATGACGCGGCCATCGGCGATCACCGGCAGGGCGCGGATACCCGCGGCCGCGACCTCGGCCAGGCTGGTGCCGCCAGCCGGCGCCAGGCTTTCGGTCCAAAGGACGCGGCCATCGGCGACGCGGAGCGCCACCAGCTCGCCGGAGGCGAAGCCGGCGACCGCCGTCTCGCCATCGACCGCGGGCGCCGGCAGGCCGAGCGGCACCGTTGGCGTCGCCGTCGCGCGATGGGTCCAGACCCGGCGCCCGTCGCTGGTGTCGAGGCCGAGCAACTGGTTCTCGATGGTCGGCACCAGGATCCGGTTGCCGACGACGGTGGGCGAGCCGCGCGTCGGCGCCGGCAGATTGGCGCGCCAGCGCGGCCGGCCATTCGCGGGATCGAGCGCGATCACCTCCGCGAGGCCGGTCGTGACGTAGAGCGTGCCGTCGGCGAAGGCGAGGCCGGCGCCGACCGCGCCGTCGCTCTCGTTCTCGCGCTCCGAATCGAAGCGCCAGCGGCGGCCGCCGCGCGCGGCGTCGAAGGCGGTGACGATGCCGTAGGCATCCGCGGCGACGACCATGTCACCGGCGACCACCGGCGAACTGGTGATGCGGCGGCGATAGGAGGAACCAGTGCCGAAGCTGCCCCGCCACGCCTCCGACAACTGCCCTGCCAGCTCGAGATGCCCGGGCGCGTGGGAGAGGGTGCCGCCGGCCTGCGGCCAGTCGGCGCGGGGCGCGGGCGGCGGCAGGGTGACGCTGGCGGTAAAGCCCGCATCCCCTTCCAGCCGGCGGTCCGGGATCTGGGACAGCACCGGGACGCGGGTGCCCGGCAGGGGCCGCCGGCTGCTGCCGAAGATATCGTCGATGGTCTCGCAGCCGGCGACGGCCAGGCCGGCGCCGCCGAGCAGCGCGGCGCGCCGCGTGAACCCCTTGTGCATCAAGCCCCCTACCCCTCGATTTCGCGCGCCAGGCGCAGCGCCCTGTCGCGGACGCCCTGCGGCGCGGTCACGTCTTCGGCCAGCGCGCTCAGCGCCCGCTTGGCCTCGGCCTTCTGGCCGCGGCGCAGATCGACCAGCGCCGACAACTCGAGCGCCGAGGCCCGCCAGGGCGCGCCCGCCGCGGTCAGCGGCGCGATGCGGGCGGCGAGCAGCGCCGGATCGGCGTCGTCGAGCCCATGCAGCACCCAGAGCAGGCTGGCGAGATCCCGGTACAGCGGATCGGCGGCATTGTCGGAAGCGACGGCATCGAGCGTGGCGCGGGCCGCGTTGCGATCCCCGGCCTGGGCCTGCAGCGCCGCTTCGTTCAGGCGCGCCAGTGTCCGGTAGCCGGCGGGCGACTCCGCGGCAACGGCGGCGAAGCGCTGGGCGGCCTCGGCAGCATTGGCGCCTTCCGCCTCGGCCGCCGTCTGGGCGGTCAGGAAGGCGGCGGCGGCGTGCTGGGCCTGGCGCTGCTGCCAATACTGCCACCCCTGCCAGCCGGCGATGCCGCCGACCACCAGGAACAGGGCCGCGGCGAAGAGGACGCCGTATCGCCGCCAGAACTGCCGGGTGCGTTCGGCGCGGTACTCTTCCTCGACCTCGTCGAAGATATCGGGCACTGGCAGTCCTTCGTCCCTGGAGCGTGATGGCCTGAGGCCGGCAAAGGGGGGCTTCATACAGGGCCGGTGGCAAAGCGTTAAGCCCGGCCGCGGCAAGATGCCGCATGCGCGCCACTCTCGCCATCGTGACCCTGATCCCCCTGCTGGCCGCCTGCGAGGCGGCGGGACCGATCGCGGTCGTGGCTGGCGGCTCCGTCGCCGTGATGGGGCGGACGCCGGTCGATGTGGTCGCGTCCCTGGTCACCGGCCGGGACTGCTCCGTGGTGCGGCTCGATCGCCGCCAGAGCTATTGCGCCCCCACGGAGGAGCCCCCGGCGGCGCAGCCCTATTGCACCCGTAGCCTCGGCAGCGTCGATTGCTGGACGGTGCCGCCCCATGCCCGGCCGCCCTATCGCGGCGTGGCGGACGGGCCGAATACCCTGAACGCGGCGCAGGAAGCGGACCGGACCGCCTGGGGACCCGGCCTCGCCGTGGCCCTGGCGCCGGCGGCGGTCGTCGTCACCCCGCCCCCGCCCATCGTGGTCGTGGCCCCGCCGCCGGTCGTGGTGGCGCCCCCGGTCACCATGGAGCCGATCCCGAACCCGCCGGAGCGGCCGCGCCAGCCACGGCCCCGTGCC
>NZ_JAAGBB010000099.1 GCF_018129085.1 Plastoroseomonas hellenica | reverse complement strand
GTTGAAGGTGAGCGGGCCGGTGGCGGCGCCGATCGCGTTGTCGGCGGCGATCGCGAGCACGCCCTGGGTGATGATGGTGCCGCCGGAATAGGTGTTCCCGCCCACGGCGGCAGGCGCCAGGGTCAGCACGCCGGCGCCGGTCTTCTCGACCGCGCCGGTGCCGGTGATCAGGCCGGCATAGGTGCCGTCGTCGGTCTGGGCGAAGCGAACCAGGCCGTTGTCGGTGATCGCCTGCGGCAGGACCTGGGCACGGCCCTGCAGGGTGCCGGCCGGGTTGACGGACACGCTGCCCGCATAGGCCGAATTGTCGCCGGTGATGATCAGCGTGCCGGCATCGACGATGACGGCGGTCGGGCCGGTGATGGCGCCGGTGATGGTCCAGGTGCCGCTGTCGTTCTTGGTGAGCAGTTCGAAACCCGCGAAGGTGCCCGAAATGGCATCGCTGCCGGTGCCGCTGAGGACGACATTGTCGGAGCCGCCGCCGCCCGACAGGGTCCCTGTAATCTGCGAGCCGGTGAAGATGTGCAGGAAATCATCGCCATCGGCAAAGACCAGGTCGCCGATGACCTGCCCGTGGTTGGTGAAGTCGATGGTCGCCGTGCCGCTTACGCCAAGCACGGCCCCAGGCGCCTGGATCACGCCGGTGGCGTTGTTGACGATGGTGTTCACGCCGGTCGAGCTCTGGATCCAGATCGCGGCGGCATTGAAAGCGCGGATCAGGCCGTTATTGGTGACGGTGTTGTTGCCGCCCTGCAGGTTGATGGCCTCGCCCGATCCCTGTGTGCCCAGCGCCAGCACCGAGCCGCCTTGGTCGATCGTGATCGTGCCGCGGCTCCGGACCTCGATGGTGTTGCCGCCGGTGCCGTAGCCGCCAGCGGTTGCCACGGCGGTCGCGCTGACGGTCGCACCCGACGACACCGTGATATTGGCGCCGTCGCGCAGGCTGATCGCCGGGCTATCACCGACGGCCACGCTTGCATTCGACTGAACCAGCACCGTGGTGCCATCGCCCGCCGGCGCGTCCCCGCCGCCGATGATCGTCGACTGCGGCGTCGTGGCGTCGCAGGTGATCGTCGTGCCGTTCGTGACGCAGGCTGCCGATGCCGGCGCCATGCCGAATGCGATCAGAACCGATGGCGCGACCAGAGCGACGTATTTGAGGTTGTGCATGCGGGCATTGGCCCCTGAAGCAGATGCGGCGGTCACCAGTTCTCTCCCGACGTGGCTCTCCGTGCTGATCGCTGGGGTCTCAACACGAGCTGGCCACCCGGTACGGTCTGCCTTCGCCGCCAGCAAGTAGCCGCTACGCGTGATGATAAGAATGCGAGGGGCCTGTGGCTTAACGGCGACAATAGCGCCAGCTCCCGTAGTACTCGTGAACTCAACTGGAAGTAGCGTAAGCCCTGACCGTGCTTAATTGCCGTAAGCTTTACTATAGTTCGGTTTCAAAATAAAATTATGCTCGGAAACGTATACTATTTTACCGGCACTGCTGGATTTTACAGTGTTATAGACAGGCAGCGCGCCGGGTGCATACGTCCCTGAACAGTTGACAGAAGCTGGCGCTGGCGCCTGGAGCGGCCCCGGACTTAGCGGCGGCGGCGGAGCCGCCGCTATTTTTTCGTGCAACCAAGACCACCGGCACAACCAGCGGATCAGATCGCATCGGCGATGCCACCCGCTCCGCTTGCGAGCGCGAGCCAGGCGCTCTCCAATGACGGAGCGCCGCTGCCCGGCGCGACCGCGGCGCGGGCACCGATTCTCCCATGGGCACGAGACCCGCGCCGGCCGCCGCGACGGCGACGGCCGGGCCGCCTGTTGACGTCGAGGCGGTTCTCGCCGGAATGGCCGCAGGCGATGGGCGCAACTTGGACTGGGGGCGCTCGCTGCTGGGGCGCGATCGTAGTTTCGCGGCGGCGCAAGGCGTTCGCGGAGGAGTTGCCCTATTCCGGGATCGGTGCGGCGGCACCATCGCCGCAGGGCGGCTTCCGCTCTCGCACCAGCCGCATCCCGACTCGCTATTCGAGAGACGTCAGCCGCATCCAGCGTCGCCGTAGCGGCTCCGGCGGTGCGCCCTCCTCGACCCAACGCCAAGCCTGGCTGCAGATGGCAAGGGGTGTGGGCCGGAAGGGTGCGGCGTAGGCGGCGGCGTCCTCGGCACAGCGTGCCCAGGCGGCCCCGCGGTTCGACGCCTCGCGCAAGCGGACCGCCACTGCCATCCCATAGAGCTGGCTGACCACGAAACCGAAGCCACCGTAAGGCGCGGTGCCGCCCGCACCCGCCAGCGCTTCCACGTCCGGGCGGCGAAGCAGGGCCAGCGCCTGCGGCAGCGCACTCGGCGCGCGTGGATTCAGCGTCAGGGCATAGGCGACGATCAAGGCAGGGACATCAGCATCCTCCGGTGCAGGCCCGGCCTGGGCCAGCAAA
Source organism: Plastoroseomonas hellenica (assembly GCF_018129085.1). Classification (GTDB taxonomy): domain Bacteria; phylum Pseudomonadota; class Alphaproteobacteria; order Acetobacterales; family Acetobacteraceae; genus Plastoroseomonas; species Plastoroseomonas hellenica. Next base: position 8,393 of record NZ_JAAGBB010000099.1, on the reverse strand, counting down.
GCCTCGGCCGCCTGCCGGCGCAGGGCGTGGCGCTGCTCGGCAGACACCGCCCCGGCCGACAAGGAATTGCAGCCGATAGCGCATTGCCGCAGCGCCGCCGGCTCGCCGGCCCGTACCCGCGCCTGCATCTCGGCGAAGCGGCGGCGGTCGGCGGCATCCTGGCCAACGCCGTCCAGCAGCAGCACCGGAGCGGCCACCGGCGCCAGCAGCAAGGCACCGGCCGCCATCGGCGCGTCGCAGGGCGTCGCACGGCCAGAGAGCAGGTTGCAGTCGCTGCCGCAGCCCGACAGCAGCAGGGCCGAAAGGAGAAGCGATGGGTGGCATGACATCGACCGCAGGGTCACAGGGCCAGCGCGTCGGCCTCCCAGGAGCCGCGCACGAAATCGAGCACCTCGAACTTGCCGCCGTCAGCCCATAAAATGCACAGCAGCTTCGTCCCGGCGCGCCATACTTCGAGCCCGTAGGGCAGCCCCGGCCGCGTGTGCTGCCGTTCGACTGCGTGCCGGTACCCCGGGGAGGATGCCTCCTCCGGGGAAAGGTCGTTGAACGGGGTCCAGTGTTCCACGGTCCAGGCTCCGGTCCGCAGCGACAAGAGCCGGATAGCGTCGCGCTGGAGTTCCAGGGTACCGCCTTCCCGGACAAGCGGCAGAAGATGATCGCGGATGGCCAGAGCCTGGTCATCGCCGGAAGACACGAGCGTCAGGTTCATGCGTCCCTCCCACCCAGGGCGGTCGACGCCGTCGGCGATCCGAGCGGCGCCAAGCTTACATAGCCGCGGTGATCTCGATGGGCTCCACGCTGATCCAGCCGCTGTCGTCGGACAGCAGGTGAGCGATCGGGGGCCCACATCCCGGGCCACACTCCAGGACCGTGCACGGGGAGTGCGCTTTAGCGCGCGAAGGCACCCTCGAGCTTCTCCAACATGGCCTCCTCGGCCGCCGACACTTTCGGGGCAAGGCCGAGAAAGCCGCCCGCCGCCTCCGCCACGCGCCGGGCACGGCCAAGGACATGGAGCTGTAGCGTGTGCCGAGCATCTTCCTCGAGATTGGCGGATGTGCCGCGGATGTAGTCCGTCCAGGTTTCCAGGAGATGCGGCCCAGGCGGCTTGGCGAGCCACTGGGTCAGGAGCTGGTAGCCGGGCCCGGCTGGGTCCAGCCCGGTGCCGCTCGCGGCGGAGAGCAGCGCTGCGCGCTCCTTCTCGTCGAGCGATCCATCGGCCCAGGCGACGGCCACCAGCGGGACGAGCGTCAGCGCCGCCAAGGTGTCGCTCTCGATTCCGGAGGCGACGAGCTTCTCCAGAAGGGCGTCATCGATGATTCCAGAGGCCGCAGAGAGCGCCTGCTTCCGGACGCCCGATTCGTTGCGCGTCCGCAGGCGGTGGATCAGTTCGGCATCCTGCCGCGCGAAGAAGGCCTCCTCCAGCGCGCGCCGGCGGATGTCCAGGACGTCGTCACTCATTTCACCGCTCCATACTGGTGGAGGCGATGTTGGGGCGGGGTCGCTGCATTACACGGGGGGATTGATGCAATCTCACCGGCACCGCTCTCGGCCGTGTGGCGTTTCATGGCATTTCGGGGGTTCGGAAACCCCGGGGAGGCCGGGTCGCCATGGATGGGCTACCAGTTGAAGCGGATGCCGATGCTGCCCTGGGTCGCGGTCTGGCGGCTGTCGCCGCCGAGCGACCAGCGGTAATCGGCATGCGCGTAGAAGCTGGTGGTCTGGTTCACCCGCGCGGTGATCCCCGCGCCCACCTCCAGCGCCGTCTCCCCGAAGCTGCTCTCGATCGGCGCCGAGTTGCCGAAGCGGATCCGGTCAGAGCCCGAGAAGGCGTGCCACAGGTTCACCTTGGCGTAGGGCTGCCACAGCGTGCGCTCGTCGCGGCCGGTGTATTGCAGCCGCGCGCCGAGCCGCCCCGTCACCGCGTCATCCTCGTCCCAGTCGACGCTCGAGAACTGGTCGCGCGCGCGGTCGATCGAGACGCTCTGCCAGATCACCTGCGCCTGCGGCTCGATCTGCCAGCGCCCGGCCTGGCCGAAGCGGATCGGGTAGCCCGCCTCCAGCGACGCCGCATAGCCGGTGCCGTTGGTGCTGATCCCGGCACCGAAATCCGAGCTCGCCTTCACGTCGAACCAGTTCGCCTGGAACACCGCATCGATATACCAGCCGCTCGGGCCGAAATGCGTCCAGTAGGCGCCGACCGAGGGCCCGCTCATCAGCAACCGGCCGACGCGCTGCTGCCGGCCGATCGCGAAGCCCGAGACGTTGGGCGCGTTGTAGTCGGTGTAGGCGACGTAGATGCCGGCATGGTCGCGGTGGCCGCCGGCATAGGGGTTGGTGCGCAGGATGTCGAAGCCCGCCTGCAGCCCGATGAGGTTGCCGGTGGCGCGCGACGCCGCCGGGCCATCCCAGCGGCTGCGCGCCCGCTCCCCGAAGGCGCGGGCCCAGGCGCCATTGGCGTAGGGGCTGGCGCCCGCGAGGTCGCGGACATTCTCCTGCTCGCCGACCCGCTCATGCAGGCTGCCGATGGAGGCGAGGGTCGCCAGGCCCATCTGCCGCCCGAGCGCCGCGACCGGCGCATAGAGCGGCACCTCCGGCCGGTACAGCGGAATGCCGGGGGAGCCCGGCAGCGCCGGCGTGCCCGGCGAGACCGGCGTGTCCGTCAGGAAGGAGCGGAGATACCAATCGTCCGCGCTGGCATTGCCGCCGCGGAAGAGTTGGTACTCGAAGGCGCCGGCGGCGGCGCGGGTGTCGAGCCGGAAGGCGCCCGCCGCGGTGGTGCCGCCGCTCGCCACCTGCACGACCTGGATGCCCTCGGTGGTCAGCGCGCCGGGCCCGCCGATATTGGTGACGCGGAGGCCGGTGCTGCCGGTGGCGCTGCCGCCCTGGATCACCAGCCGGTCGGAGGCGGAGCTGTCGCCGCCGAGGACGGTGTTCAGCGCCAGGATGCCCCCCTGCCCCACATAGTTGCCGGCGACCGTCAGCCGGGTGCCCGGCGCGCCGCCGAGCGAGACCAGCCCGGCATTGGTCAGCCCCGCGACAGTCTGGTCGAAGCCGGCCAGCGCCAGCGTGCCGGCGGATGCGACCGTCACCGCGGAGGCCGGGCTGAAGGTGTTCGTAGCGCCGGCCTGGAGGGTGCCGGCATTGACGGAGGTCGGGCCGGAGTAGGTGTTGGCGCCGGTGAGCACGGTGGTGCCGGTGCCTTCCTGCCGGACGGCGCCCACGCCGGAGATCACGCCAGGGAAGACCAGCGTGTTGCTGCGATTGAAGACCAGGCTGTGCAGGCTGTTGTTGACGACATTGCCGAGGATGCTGCCGGACGTGCCGCCATTGCCGAGCTGCAGCGTGCCCTGGGTGATGGTGGTGCCGCCGGTATAGGTGTTCTCGCCGGTCAGGATGGTGGTGCCGGTGCCCTCCTGGCGCAGCGCGCCGGTGCCGGAGACGACGCCCGCATAGGTCACGGCGTCGCTGCGGTTGAAGGCCAGCGTGCCGTTGTTCAGCACGTTGCCCACGATGCTGCCGCTGGTGCCGCCGGCGCCGAGCTGGAGCGTGCCGGCGGCGATGGTGGTGCCGCCGGTGTAGGTGTTGGCGGCGGTCAGGATGGTCGTCCCCGCCCCTTCCTGCACCAGCGCGCCGGTGCCGGAGATCGCGCCGGCGAAGGTCACGGCGTCGCTGCGGTTGAAAGCGAGCGTGCCGTTGTTCGCGACATTGCCGGCGATGCTGCCGCTGGTGCCGCCATTGCCGAGCTGCACCCGGCCGCCGGCATTGATCGCGGTGCCGCCGGCATAGCTGTTGGTCCCGGTCAGGATCAGCGTGCCGGGGCCGTCGACGGCCAGCGCGCCGGCGCCGGTGATGCCCTGGGCGATGCTCGTGGTGAAGCCGTTGCTGTCGATGATGCCGCCGGCGGCGGTGATCGCGATCGGCCGCGTCGCCGAGAGGTCGAAGCCGGCATCGAAGCGCAGCGCGCCGCCATTGAGGGTGAGTGCGCCGGTCGCCGCACCGAGCGCCGCGTCCTGCGTGATGGCGAGCGTGCCGGCATTGATCGTGGTGCCGCCGGTATAGGTGCTGGCGCCGGTCAGGATCAGGGTGCCGGTGCCGTTCTGCTGCACGGCGCCGGTGCCGGAGATGACGCCGGTGTAGGTCAGGGTGTCGCTGCGGTTGAAGACGAGCGTGCCGGCATTGGCGATGTCGCCGGCCAGGCTGCCGGAGGTGCCGGCATTGCCGATCTGCAGCGTGCCGTCCTGGAGCTGGAAGGCGCTGGTGATCGTGCTGTCACCCGTCAGGATCCAGGTGCCGGCGCCAATCTTCTCGAAGATGTCGAAGTTGCGGTACTGCCCATCGGGGCCGATGCCGCCACCGAGGATGGCGGTTCCCGTCCCTGCGAGGCGGAGCGTGTCGTTGGGCCGGAGGGCACTGCCGACCACATTGCCCTCGATCACCGATCCCGCCTGCAGCTCCAGGGTGAGCGCGCCGGTCGAGGTCGCGCTCAGGGCGATCGCATCGGCCGAGCCGGCACCGGCCCGGATCGTGCCGCTGTTGCTGATGGTGAGGTTCGTGCCGGAAGCCGACGTGATAATCGCGGGTGCGCCGTTCCCGCCCTCGATCGTGCCGGAATTGATCACGGTAACAGTCCCGCCCCGCGCCGAGATCCCGGCGCCGCCTGCAACAGCACCGGTCAGGTCCGAACCGCCGCGTATCACGTTGGTGTTCGTCACCGTGGCAGGAATGACCGAGTTCAGGAAAATACCGACGCCGGCGACTGCTCCCAGGCTGTTCGCCCCTTGGACGATGCCGTTGTTGACCAGCGAGGCGCCGAGGGCGATCGAGACGCCGGCCCCTGGGGTCAGAGCACCGCTCGTGGTCGCCGTGCCGCTGCCGCCGGTGATCGTGCCGTTGTTGACGAGGATCACAGCGCTGCTTAGCGCGGCACCGACGCCTCCGATGCCCCCGTTGTTCGCACCGCCGCCGGTGATCGTGCCGTTGCTGACGACCGTCGCTGGGCCGCCCAGGACAAGCCCGCCGCCCGCTACGGTGCTGCTCGCGCTGCCGGTGCTGCCGCCGACAAGGGTGCCCGAAATGCTGACTGTCGCCCCGGATACGGTCACCAGTCTAATGGAAGCTCCAGCCCCTGAGGGGTTGTCCGAACTCGACAGGGTGAAGCCCTGGGTGTCGATCGTCAGGGGCTTCGTGACCGTCGGCAGGACCGTATTCGTCACCGCGAAGCTGCCGGTCAGGGTGATCGTCGAGCTCGCATCGGGGCTGTTGCCGGCGTCGATGATCGCCTGGCGCAGTTGCGCATCACTGCCCGCCGTGAAGTTGGCCGCCGCTGCCGGCGGCGCGAGCCAGCAGGCGATGGCCAGCGCGGCGCCGGACGCGCCGGCGAGCAGCCTTGCCCTGCGGGTGACCCACGGACCCAGAGAACCGGCAGCAACACTCGCGTCCATGAGTCTTCCCTGACAAGCTGCGCTTCCAAGTTGCTGGTCTTGCAGGGATGCAACCGTGCAACAAGCCGGCCGGGCCGATGATGAGGCGAGATGGGCGGGAAATCGAGATGGTGTTGCGATGCAGCAACAGCGGCAGCGCCGCCGATTAACCACCCGCTGCGAGAACTGCGCCGAACGTGATGCGCGCTCGTCTTCGGCCGCCTGGATGCCACGGCCGGTCGGCTGAGCGCAGAGGCGTTCGCGCCCTGCCGGTCAGGCGCCCTCCGCGAGCAGCCCCGCCTTGCGGATCAGGTCGGCCAGCGTCCGCGCCTCCATCTTCCGCATCACATTGCCCCGGTGCAGCTTCACGGTGATCTCGGTGATGCCGAGATCGCCCGCGATCTGCTTGTTCATCAGCCCCCGCGCGACGCCATCGAACACCTCCCGCTCCCGCCGCGTCAGGGTCGCGGCCAATGCCGCGACGCGGGCGGCGGCGGCGCGGGCCTCGCGGTGCTCGCGATCCCTGGCGATCGCCGCCGCCACCGCGTCCAGCATGTCCTGGTCGCGCACCGGCTTGGTCAGGAAATCGACGGCGCCCGCCTTCATCGCGCGGACCGACATCGGGATGTCGCCATGGCCGGTCATGAAGATGATCGGCAGGCCGTCGCCGCCGGCCGCGAGCTGCGCCTGCAGGTCGAGCCCGCTGACGCCGGGCAGGCGCACATCCAGCACCAGGCAGCCGGGGCGGGCGGAGAGCCCCGCCTCCAGCAGCGCGAGCGTCGAGGCGAAGCCCATGGCATCGATGCCGACCGAGCGCAGCAGGTCCAGCATCGCCTCCCGGATCGCGGGGTCGTCGTCGACGACGCGGACCAGCGGCTGCTCCGCGGCGCGGGGCGGCGCGGGCCTGGCCATGCTCAGGCGGCCTGCCGGGCGGCGGCGGGCAGCAGGCAGTCGAAGACCGCGCCGCCATCCGCGCGGTTGCGCACCGAGAGCGACCCGCCCGCGGCCTCGATCGCCGCGCGGCAGATCGCGAGGCCGAGGCCCATGCCATCCGCCTTGGTCGTGAAGAAGGGATCGAAGAGCTTCGGCAGGTCTTCCTCCCGGATGCCGGTGCCGCGATCGGCGACGGAGATCAGGACATGATCCGCATCCGCCGCCTCGATCGCAAGAGTGAGCTCGCGCAGCGCGGCCGGGCGCTGGGCCATGGCCTGCAGCCCGTTGCCGATCAGGTTGATCAGCACCTGCTGCATCTCGATGCGGCTGGCGCGGATCCCGCCCACGTCAGGCGCGATGCGGGTGGCGACGCGCGCGCCGCTGGCGCCGATCTCGCGGTCCAGCAGGGGCAGCACCTCTTCCAGGAGTTGGCGGGGATCGATGGTCTCGTCCTGCCGCTCGCCCTTCACCAGCATGCCGCGCGTCTTGCGCACCAGCTCGCTCGCGCGCATGCCGTCGCGCACGGTGCGCTCCGCCGCCGCGGAGGCCGAGGCGATGTCGGGCGGGTCGCGCCGCAGCCAGCGCAGGCAGGTCTGGGCATTCATCACCAGCGCGCCGAGCGGCTGGTTCAGCTCATGCGCGATGGAGGCGGAGAGCGCGCCCACCGTCGCCACGCGGGCGGCGCGCGCGAGCTCGGCGCGGGCGGCGAGCAGCGCCTCCTGCGTCTCCTCGCGCGCGGTGATGTCGACCAGGCTGGTGATGACCCGCGACAGGCCGTCACCCTCCTCCGGAAAGGTGATGCCGAGGAGGACGGTGCGCACCCGGCCATCGAGCCCGAGGATGGCGCCGCGCCCCTCGAAGTGGTCGCGCCCGTCCAGGAGCGCCTGCAGCACCTGCACCAGCGCGCCCCGGTCCGGCGGCAGGAAGCGGCCGAGCGGGCCCAGCACATCCGCCCGCCGCTGCGCGCCCATCAGCTCCAGCGTCGCCTCGTTCACGTCGATGGTGACGATCAGCGCGGCGAGGCTGTCGGCGAAGCCCGGATGCCGCCGCGCGTGGTCGGCGAGGTCGGTGACGCCGGCCGCGCGCAGCGCCGCGAGTGCCGGGCCGACCTGGGCATAGTCCTGCTCCCAGAGCGAGAAGCGCGCATTCTCGAAGATCAGGCGGTAGCGCCGCTCGCTCCGCGTCAGGGCCGCATGCGTCGCCATCAGCCTGGCGCGCGATGCCTGGTCGCGCAGCAGCAGCATGGTCGTGATGAGGATGGCGGCGAGTGCGACCGCCAGCCGCAGCACCGCCGAGACATTCGCGCCGAGCCCGTGCGAGATGGCGAAGGAGAGGATCGCGAGGCCCTGGCAGCCGATGCCGGCGAGGATCAGCCCGCGCCGCGTCAGCGGGCGCGCGGCGATCAGCATGACCAGCACATAGAGCACCGCGATCGCGCTCATCAGATCGGTGAAGGTGTCGACCGCGAAGATGAGCAGCGCCAGCGGCGGCGCCGCCAGGTGGTGCCAGTGCGAAGCGGGCCAGCCAGCCATGTCCTGCATCATGCGAAGCCGATCCATCCGAACGCGTCCCGCTTACAGGAAAGCCTGCACCCCGCAGACCTATACCAAAGCATAGCCCACCCCAACGCATCGCCAGCCCGCGCTCCACCTCAGTCGCATGGTTCGCGTGCCGGGCGGCGCCTATCCCTGGCGACGCCGCGGGGATGCGGCGCAACCAGAGGAGATCGGACATGAAGCCCATCATGATGGCGGCGATGCTCTCGCTCGCGAGTTTCGGCCTGGTGCAGGCGCAGCCGGCGCCGCAGGTGCAGCTCGCGGAGCTGGCGTGGCAGCAGCAGCCCGCGCAGGAGCCCGCGCCGACGCCGCAGTGGCAGACCTCGGAGGCCTCGGAGGCCGCGCCGACCCCGCAGGCCGCGCCGGCCCGGCAGGACCCGCTGGCCGCGCAGGCCGACCGCGCCGACACGGGCGTCGTCCCGTCCTCCGAAGGGTCCTTCGCGCGGCAGCAGGCGGCCCAGTACAACCAGGACCCCGGCGAGTG
>NZ_JAAGBB010000098.1 GCF_018129085.1 Plastoroseomonas hellenica | reverse complement strand
AGGCGGCCACGCGCACCCGCACGGCGCGCGGCGCCGCGACCTCCGTGGTCGCGGCGGCGACGGTGCCGCTACGGCTCCGCCCCGATGCCGGCGCCCCGGAGGTCGGGCGAGTGGCCGCCGGCCAGAACGTCACCGTCCGCCCGGCGGAGAACGGCTTCGCCTATGTCGAGGGCGCCGGCCAGGCCCGGGGCTATGCCGCTGCCGCCGCCTTCCAGGTCGCGGAGCGGGCGCTCGCCGCGCAGCGTGCCGCGGAGGGCCGCGATCCGCCGGCCACCGCCGCGGTCCGCCGCTTGGCCGCCACCAACATCGCCCGCCGCGATAATTTCGCGGAGAGCGTGACCCTGGCCGAGAATGCCGCCGTGTCGGGCTTCGAACTAGCGAGCTGAGCGGCTGGTTTGCGAGCATCTTCACCCATTCAGGTGAAGCCACCTGAATGGGGATCTGCTCTACCGCTTTCCGCCCTGGCTCGGCTCCAGCAGCGCGCCGATCAGGGCCAGGAACAGAGGCGCGTTCCGGATCTTCCGTTCATCGATCGCGTGCTCCCCGCGGGCCGTCCGCACCCGCAGCGTCCGATACTGGACCTCGTCCATGGCGCCGGACTGGACATGCAGGTCGGTGATCGCGTCGAGGGGTATCGGGCGTCCCCTGATGCGCAAGCTGCGGCTGTCGAGGTCCAGGCTGGGGCCGAAATCGACCTTCTCGCCCTTCCCGAGCGCCTGCCAGGCGGCATCAAAAAGATGGGAATGGGTGCGCCGTGACAGGAGCTCGGTCCAGATCTCGCCATCCGCCCAGATCGCCCGAGGCAGCGTGATGCGCGAGCCGTCCCGCAGGATGAGCCTGACCGCGCCCCGCCCGGCATCCAGGCTGGCGACCGCGGCGTAGGGGATGCTGCGCGGGCCGTAGCGAAGCCGCTGCTCGCCGATGACCACGGATTTCGGATGGCTGAGCCAGGCCCATGTCGCCCGCGCGCCGCAGGCGGCGATGGCGAGGCCGGCCATGGCGAGGGCGTAGGGATAGGCGATGTCGAAGAAGGCGCCACCGCTCTTGTTCGCGAAGCCGCTGTTGCCGAAGCTGCCGTCCGGCGGGGCAAGGGATTGGGCGATCACCATCGCGAAACAGCCAGCGAGCGCGAGTCCGCCGAGGACCAGCAGGAAGGCCATGGCCGGGACGCGGCGGCGCAGCGGGTATTCGCCGATGCCGTCCGGCGCGGTCGCCCGGCCGGGAAAGACCACCCGGTCAGGCTCGGAATCGGCAGCCGGCCCCGCAGCCGCGACGCGCTCCTGCGCGGCTGCCTGCCGGTAGAGATCGCAAAGGCGAACATACTCCGCCGCGGAGCATTTGAGGGTGAAGGCGCCGCAAGTGACCAGGCCCTGCACGCCCTGGAGCTCGATGGTCGCCCCGGTCGGGATGCCGTTGTGGCTCTCGCTCCGCCAGGTGTTGCCGACGATCGCGGACCAGGCCATCGGGTCCTTGCCGCGGATGGCGATGCCCTGCTTCGACAGGATCAGCGCGGGCTCGCCGATCGCCAGCCACTGCGGCAGGATCCGGATCAGGAAGAGCAGCACGAAGGCGGCGGCGATGCCGAGGACCACCCAGAAGGCGGTCATCGCCTCCTTGCCGCCCGGCTTCTCCATGATCTTCCAGGCGGCGAACAGGCAGGCCCCGACGGCACCGAGGATGAGGAACGACGGGATCGCGAGCTTGATGGGCGACCGGTGGATCTCATGCGGCCTGTGGAGGTCGGCCATCGTCGATCGTGAAATATAGGCCATCAATCACCCATGCCCGCCAGCCCGCTGGCCCCCGGTGTTCCCGGAAATGCAGGCTTTAGTTTTTATGCTGGAGCGGGTCCAGGTCACATCGCCTGCCTTCCCGGCCAATCACCATCCGATCAACACGGCACCGCGATCACGGCTCCGCCAAGGCACGCCGGCCGACTCGTCCATCGCGTTGCCGGCCGGCGCCGGGCCGGCTATCGTCGGACCCCTCAGGGGAACAAGACATGAACGATCTCTTCGCTCGCGGAGGCAAGGGCGCCGCCGCGGCGACCGACACCTACTCGGCCAAGGACATCGAGGTGCTGGAGGGGCTGGAGCCCGTCCGCCGCCGGCCCGGCATGTATATCGGCGGCACCGACGAGAATGCGCTGCATCACCTGGCCGCCGAGATCATCGACAACGCGATGGACGAAGCGGTCGCCGGCCATGCCGACCGCATCGAGGTGACGCTGGAAGTGGGTGGCTGGCTGACCGTGCGCGATAATGGCCGCGGCATCCCGGTCGACCCGCACCCGAAATTCCCGAAGCTTTCCGCGCTGGAGGTGATCCTCACCACACTGCATTCGGGCGGCAAATTCTCCGGCAAGGCCTACGAGACCTCGGGCGGCCTGCACGGCGTCGGCTCCTCCGTCGTCAATGCGCTCTCGGCGCGGATGGAAGTCGAGGTGGCGCGCGACCGCACCCTCTGGTCCCAGGCCTATGAACGCGGCAAGCCGGTCACCAAGCTCAGAAACGCCGGCGCAGTGCACAACCGGCGCGGCACCAGCATCCGCTTCCAGCCTGACCCTGAAATCTTCGGCAAGCAGCATTTCAGCACGGCGCGGCTCTACCGGTTCTGCCGGTCGAAAGCCTATCTGTTCAAGGGCGTCGAGATCCGCTGGTCCTGCGACCCGACGCTGGTCGCGGGCTCCGAGACGCCGGCCCAGGCGGTGCTGCACTTCCCGGGCGGGCTCACCGACTTCCTGGCCTCGGCGCTCGAGGGCCGGGCCCAGGTGGTGCCGCTGCCCTATGCCGGAGAGGTGGAGTTCCCCGATCGCGCCGGCCGCGTCGAATGGGCGCTGACCTGGCTCGAGCAGGGCGACGGCTTCCTCTCGACCTATGCCAACACCATCCCGACGCCCCAGGGTGGCACCCATGAGGCGGGGCTGCGCGCCGCGCTGGTGAAGGGGCTGCGCGCCTATGGCGAGCTGAAGAAGGAACGCCGCGCCGCCAGCGTCACGGCCGAGGACCTGTTCGCGGGCATGGCGGGCATGCTCTCCCTCTTCGTCCGGGAGCCGCAGTTCCAGGGCCAGACCAAGGACCGGCTGACCAGCCCGGAAGCCGCGCGCCTGGTCGAGAATGCGCTGCGTGATCATTTCGATCATTGGTTGACCGGCGATCCGACCACCGCCGACAACCTGCTCGCCTTCGCGATCGAGCGCGCAGAGGAGCGCATCCGCCGCCGCGAGCAGAAGGACACGCCGCGCAAATCCGCGACCCGCAAGCTGCGCCTGCCCGGCAAGCTCGCCGATTGCGCGCGCGAAAGCGCGGAGGGAACGGAGCTGTTCCTGGTCGAGGGCGACAGCGCCGGCGGCTCCGCCAAGCAGGCGCGCGACCGGGAGACCCAGGCGGTGCTGCCGCTGCGCGGCAAGATCCTGAACGTCGCCAGCGCCAGCGCCGACAAGCTCCGCCAGAACCAGGAGCTGAAGGACCTGATCGAGGCGCTAGGCTGCGGCGCCGGCGACCGCTTCGATCTGGCCCGGCTGCGCTATGGCCGCATCGTCATCATGACCGATGCCGATGTCGACGGCGCCCATATCGCCGCCCTGCTGATGACCTTCTTCTACAAGGAGCTGCCGGAGCTGGTGCGCCAGGGCCGCGTCTTCCTGGCGCAGCCGCCGCTCTATCGCCTGCAGGCCGGCGGCAAGTCGATCTACGCGCGTGACGATGCCGACCGGGAGCGGCTGCTGAAGCGCGAGTTCAAGCCGAACCAGAAGGTCGAGGTCAGCCGCTTCAAGGGTCTGGGCGAGATGCCGCCCGCCTCCCTCAAGGAGACGACCATGGATCCGAAGAAGCGGATCCTGCTCAAGGTCGTGCTGCCGCCGGAGGAGCGCGCCAGGACCGCCGAGCTGATGGAGGCGCTGATGGGCCGCAAGCCCGAGCTGCGCTTCAAGTTCATCCAGGACAATGCGGCGCGGCTGGATGCGGAGGCGGTGGACGCCTGAGGCGGCGAACCGGCCGCCTTCAGCCCCGCATCCGGATACGCAGCATCGCGGCCGCCACCGGCCGGAGCCGCTGATAGGCCAGCCAGGCCAGGGCGGCGGCCGCGACCACGGCGGCGATGGTCAGCGGGTCCGGGCGTGCGCCCAACTGCCTCGCGAGCCAGCCGCCGATCGTGCCGGGCAGCAGGACGACCGGCGCCCAGATCAGGGCCGAGAGGATATTCGCGCTCTGGAACATGCGGTTGCGCATGCCGACCACGCCCGCCGCCAGCGGCGTCACCGCGCGCATCGGCCCAAGGAAGCGCCCGACGAAGACCGCCCACCAGCCCCAGCGCCGGAAGACCACCACCGACCAAGCGTAGATCCGGCGGCAGGAGACCGGCAGATAGCGGCGGACCGCATAGGGGCCGATGGCGCGCGCGAGCCAGTACCCCGTGGCATCCCCGAGGATGCCGCCCAGGATGCAGGCGAGGAGCAGTGGCACCGGGCCGACCAGCTCGGCGCCGATCAGGGCGCCGATCGCCAGCAGGAGCGCCGTCGAGGGCACCAGGATGCTGACCACGGGGAAGGATTCGAGGAAGGCGATGACGAAGGTCGCGACCGCGGCCCACCCGGCGTTCGATCGGACCCAGCCCTCGAACGCATCGGTCCATGCTTCCATCATGGACAAGTTGTAATCTGACGCCGGCTTTCCAAGATAGCGGCGGTGACCGCCACCACCCGTGAACCCGCCGCCATCTGCGTTCGACGCGAAGGCCCTTGGCCGCGCATGCTGCGCTTTCCCTCTCGATCTCGTGGCGATCCCGACGGGAACCGCCGCCACATCCCGGCAATTCACGAGCAATAGCATGGCGCCGCCGGCCGCCTGCCCCAAGCCCGGACGTGCGACCGCCGGCCCGGCGGCCTGAGCCGCGCCACCCTCCGACCCAGCCCCTTTCTACAGAGACAGAGTGGAAACCCCATGGACAGCATTCTTGCCCTCGCCAGCCAACCCGCGGCCTGGGCGGCGCTCGGAACCCTCATCGTCATGGAGGTGGTTCTCGGCATCGACAACCTGCTGTTCATCTCCATCCTGACCAACAAGCTGCCGGAGCATCAGCGGGCCCGGGTGCGCTTCATCGGCATCGGTGCCGCCCTGGTGCTGCGCCTCGCGCTGCTGAGCCTGGTCTTCGTCATCGTCCAGCTCACCGCGCCGGTGATCAGCGTCTTCGGCCAGGATTTCTCGTGGCGCGACCTGATCCTGATCGGCGGCGGGCTGTTCCTGGTCTGGAAGGCGACCAAGGAGATCCATCACAATGTCGACCCGGATCACGGCCCCGATGTCTTCGACGGCGGCGGTGCCGCCGTCAGCGTGGGCTATGCCGCGGTGGTCGGGCAGATCCTGATCCTCGACCTGGTCTTCTCGCTCGACAGCATCATCACCGCCGTCGGCATGACCGATCACATCGAGATCATGGTCGTCGCCGTGGTCGTCACGGTCGCCGTCATGCTCTTCGCGGCCAATCCGCTCGGCAACTTCATCGGCAACAACCCGACGGTCGTGATGCTGGCGCTTGCCTTCCTGCTGATGATCGGCACGACGCTGATCGCCGAGGGCTTCGGGGTGAAGGTGCCGAAGGGCTATGTCTACGGCGCCATGGCCTTCTCCGCCGCGGTGGAGGCGCTCAACATGCTCTCCCGCCGCGCGGCGGCGCGCCGGAGCGGAGATTCCGCGCGCATGCCGGTCCGACGCTGAGCGGCCCCCCGCTCAGCCCCGGCGCAGCGGGACCAACGCCCGCAGCGCCGGATCGCGCAGCCAGAGCCCGCCCCAGGCCAGCAGGCCGAGATAGGCGCCGAAAAGCAGGTGGCTGAACACCGGGCTGCCGGCGCGGAGATGAGTCGCCATCGCGCCGCCAAGCAGGCCGGTGAGCAGGACGGCACCCAGCACCGCGGTGCGCGGGATGGTGTAGAGAACGGCGATCGCCAGCGTCAGCACGCCGAGGCCGAAGCCGAGCCCCGGCGGATAGCCGAGTGCCGCCATGGTGTCCTCGACCACGGGCAGCCTCATGACCTTGATGGCGCCATCGAAGAGCAGGAAGAGCGTGACGAGGGCGCTGAGGACGCGCCCGGTCCAAAGCGTGCCGGTCCGGTCGCTGGGCAGGGTGGCGGTGGCTGCGTGCATCTCGATCTCCTCTCGCGAGCGGCGGCTGAATCGCCGCCTCGCAGCCAGGACGCGTGAGCGGGCGGCGTTCCGACAGCCTTCAGGCGATTTCCCATCAACGGCCGGGCGCCCGCATCGCCGTCGTGCAGGACTGGCTCGCACGAAGCCTGGGAGCCGCCGGCATCGCGGGCCGAGGCTGCCCGGAAATGTCACTGGCGCGACCGCATGCCCATCTGCTGAAGAGCCGGCCGCCGTGCCGGCGGGGGAGCGGATCGATGGAGCCGCAAGAGGTCGCCCGATACTGGGAAGCCAATGCCGATGCCTGGTCGCGGCTGTCCCGCGCCGGCTACGACATCTACCGCGACGCGTTGAACACGCCGGCCTTCCTCGCGATGCTGCCGCCGGTCGCCGGCCTCGATGGCCTCGACATCGGCTGCGGCGAGGGCACCAACACGCGGGCGCTCGCCGGGCTCGGGGCACAGATGCAGGCGATCGACATCGCGCCGAGCTTCATCCACCACGCCCAGGCAATGGAAACGGCCGATCCGCGTGGCATCTGCTTCGCCGTCGGCGACGCCATGGCCCTGCCCTATCCCGATGCCGGCTTCGACTTCGCCACCGCCTTCATGTGCCTGATGGACATGCCGGACCAGGGCCGCGCGCTCCGCGAAGCGCAGCGGGTGCTGCGCCCCGGCGGCTTCCTGCAATTCTCCATCCTGCATCCCTGCTTCGTTCCGCCGCACCGTAAGGTGCTGCGCGATGCCGACGGCACGGTGCGGGCGGTCGAGGTCGGCGATTATTTCGCGGCGACCGATGGCCGAGTGGAGACCTGGTGGTTCTCCACCCTGCCCGAGGCCGAGCGAGCGCGGGTGCCGCCCTTCCGGGTCCCCCGCTTCCACCGGACCCTGAGCGGCTGGGTCCAGCTCATCATCGCCGCGGGCTTCGCGATCGAGGCCTTCGGGGAGCCAAGCGCCGATGCCGAACTCGCGCTGGCTCAGCCGGTCGTCGCCGATACCCGCGTCGCACCGCTTTTCCTGCATATCCGCGCAAGGAAGCCGTGATGCCGGGTGCCGGCATTCGATTCAGCATCAAACGATGCTTATGCCGTGCCTGCCCGGGAGATCGGATATGCGCACGACCCTCGCCCTTGACGACGATCTGGTGGCCGAGGCCCAGGCCTTCACTGGCCTGAAAGAAAAGTCGAGCCTGATCCGCGAGGCCCTCAAGGCCCTTATCGAGCGCGAAAGCGCGCGCCGGCTGGCAAGGCTCGGCTGCAGCGAGCCTGCCCTGGAAGCAGCGCGGCGGCGTCGGCCGGCCGAGTGATCCTGGTCGATACCTCGGTCTGGGTCGACCATCTGCTGGCCGCGACCCGGCTGTCCGCGGGTGCGACCCTCTGGACACGCGACAGGCGGCTCATGCCGTCGCGGACCGGTGGGGGCTGGCGATGCCGGAGCAGCAGGGGCGGTAACGCTCAGTCGAGCGTGGCCGCCGGTCCGCGCGGGCGCGCGGCCTGGTTCCAGGCGGTGCGGATGGTCTCGGCGACATGCACGGGATCGCGCAGGCCCCGCAGCACATGCTGCTCCTCCGAACGGCCCTCGGTGCTCTTGATCACCACATCGCCGACGCCGAAAATGCGTTGGGCGAGGCTCTGCCGCACCACCACGTCGCGGATGCGGAAGATCTCCACATCGTCGCGGGTGCGGCTCCAGAACCCCTCCTCCAGCAGGATGCGCTGATTGGTGACGGTGACGCGCTGGCGCCCGAGGAAGGGCAGGCCGAGCAATAGAATACCGACCACCAGCTTCACGGGCCCGAAGGAGCGCCGCGTTTCCCGCGCCTCGAGCAGCTTCTGCTCCGCCACCGTGTCGGCCATGCCGAAGCCTTTCTGTTGCGCCCCCGGTTTAGGCAGCCGCCGCGTCGCATGCAATGCCGGCCGCCGCCGGCGAGCAGCATTTACCAAGCCGGTGGCCGGGTCGTAGAATTTTATCCCTCCGTCACGCTCATATTTAGTCATCCAATGCTATTTTCCCCAGCATCTTGCCAGAACTCGAGAATGATCTTTCCTGAGAGGCTGATCGGCGCCCATCCGGGAGAAGCTTCTTGAGCAAGATTCACGTCATTCACGAAAACGACGCCTGGGTCGAACCGCTGCGCGCGGCCTTCGCCAGCCTCGATGCGCCCTTCGAGGAATGGTTTCTCGACCGCGGCCGGCTCGACCTGCGCCAGGCGCCGCCGGCCGGTGTCTTCTTCAATCGCATGAGCGCCTCCTCCCACACCCGCGGCCATACCTATGCGCCGGAGTATACGGGGGCGGTTATCGAATGGCTGGAAGCGCATGACGCGGTGCTGGTGAACGGCCGCCGGGCCCTGCAGCTCGAGCTCTCCAAGGTTGCGCAATACCAGGCGCTCGGCCGCGCCGGCATCCCGGTGCCCGACACCATCGCGGTGATCGGCACCGAGAATATCGGGGATGCCGCGCGCAGCCTCGGCTTCCCGGTGATCCTGAAGCACAACCGGGCCGGCAAGGGCCTCGGCGTGCAACTCATCCTGAGCGAGCAGGGTCTGGCCGAGGCGCTGGAGCGGCTGGCCGCCGACCCCGATCCCCATGCCCAGCCTCGTGACGGGATCTGGCTCGTGCAGCGCTACATCCGCGCGCCGGAGCCCTTCATCACCCGCGCCGAGTTCGTCGGCGGCAAGTTCCTCTACGCGGTGCGCGTCGATACCAGCGAAGGCTTCGAGCTTTGCCCGGCCGATGCCTGCCAGGTCGATCCCGGCGCCGCCTGCCCCGCTGTCGCGCCGGCCGCCAAGTTCCGGATCATCGAGGGTTTCGGCCACCCGCTGCTGCCGCGCATGGAAGCCTTCCTGAAGGCCAACCAGATCGGCGTCGGCGCCATCGAGTTCATCACCGATGCGGGCGGCGAGACCTTCGCCTACGACGTCAACACCAACACCAACTACAACCCGGATGCCGAGCGCGCCGCCGGCGTCTCCGGCATGGGCGCGATCGCGCGGCTGCTCACCGGGCTGCTGACGCGGCAGAAGGGCGACGCGGTCCTCAGCGCGGCCTGACGCTCACCACATCCGGCGGGGCCGGTCACCAGACCGGCCTGCGGCCGCGGCCGCAGGCCGCCGCCCGTCTCTGCGGGGCGAGCGCAGCGATGCCCCGGAGCCGCGCATGCGGCCCCGCGCGCGACCATCGTTTGAGGGCGATATTAAATCGCGAGCCAGTCCCGCAGCGCGACGTTGACGGCGTCCGGCACCTCCATGGTCGGCAGGTGGCCGGCGCCTGTGAAGCGGATCAGGCGACTGCCGGGGATCAGCGCCGCCATCTCATCGGCGAGCTCCGGCGGGGTCAGGACATCGTGTTCGCCGACGCCGACCAGCGTCGGAACCCCAATGCGCGGCAGGTCGGCCCGGCTGTCCACCCGGGTCAGGATCGCCTGCTGCTGGCGCAGGAAGGCGTCCCGCCCAACACGCTCCGCCATGTCCCTGACATCCTGCGCGAGCGGGGTCTCGAGGCGGGAGGGATGGATCAGGCTGGGCAGCAGGCGGGGCGTGACGCCCTTGAACTGGCCGCTGCGGGTCAGCGCCATCAGGCCGCGGCGGCGGCGCACCTGCTCCTCGGTGTCGGCGCGGGCGGAGGTGTCGAGCAGCGCCAGCCGCGCGACGCGCGGCCCCGCTTGGCGCCAGACCTCGATCGCCGCATAGCCGCCCATGGACAGGCCACAGACCGCGAAGCGGTCGGCGCCCCGCGCGTCCATCAGCGCGACGGCGCGGGCCGCCATGGCCGCGATACTGTCGTCGCGCGTCATATCGGCTATGGCGATATCGGCCACATCGGCGAGATCGGTGAGCTGGTCCTCCCAGAGCCGCTCGTCGCAGAGCAGGCCAGGAAGGAGCAGCAGCATCGGGCGTTCCATGGGGCCCAGCTCTAGCAGATCGCCGCGGGCGGGAAACGCCGCGGGTGCAAGATCCGCTCATGCGCGTCCGGCAGATCGGCCCGTCACCCCCTATTCTTGCTTTTGCGGGCCAGCAGGCGCATATGCGCGGCACCCGCGAAGGGGTGCGCCGACTTGGTGCGCCTCGCGTCGCCGCCAGGGCTTGCGAAGGCTCGGTGTGCCGTGCGGGGTTTGAGGAATAGAAGACAGTTGAACGAGCGTCCCGAAGCGACCGCCAGCGCGGCCGAAACCGAGCCCATGGACCCGAAGCCGGCCGTCACGGCCGCGGCCCCCGCCGCGCCGGAGCCGGACGCGCCCGCGCCGGACGAGCCTGCCCCGGAGACCGCGGCAGTCGAGCCGTCGCCGGACGCGACGCCGGCCGAGGCGGCGCCGGACGATGCGCCGGCGGACGCCGCCGATGCCGCCTGGCAGGCCGACGAGGATGATGAGGACGCGGTCCCCGACGATGCCTGGCCCGAGGACGCGCCGGAGGAAGAGCCCGCCCGCACCGTCTTCGCCGATCTCGGCCTGTCGGACGAGCTGCTCCGTGCCGTCGAGGAATCCGGCTACAAGTACCCGACGCCGATCCAGGAACAGGCCATTCCCGTCGTCATGATGGGCCGCGACGTGCTGGGCTGCGCGCAGACAGGCACCGGCAAGACCGCGTCCTTCGTGCTGCCGATGCTCGACATGCTCACGGGGTCGCGGGCGAAGGCGCGGATGCCGCGCAGCCTGATCCTGGAGCCGACGCGCGAGCTGGCGCTGCAGGTCGCCGAGAATTTCGAAAAATACGGCAAGTACCTGAAGCTCAATCACGCGCTGCTGATCGGCGGCGAGAGCATGAACGACCAGCGCGACGTGCTGGAGAAGGGTGTCGACGTGCTAATCGCGACGCCGGGCCGGCTGCTCGACCTGTTCGACCGCGGCCGCATCCTGCTCGCCGATTGCAAGCTGCTGGTGATCGACGAGGCCGACCGCATGCTCGACATGGGATTCATTCCCGATGTCGAGCGCATCGTGTCGATGCTGCCGAAGCTGCGCCAGACGCTGTTCTTCTCGGCCACCATGGCGCCCGAGATCCGGCGCCTGGCCGATGCCTTCCTGTCGAACCCGCGTGAGATCACCGTGTCGGCCCCGGCCTCGGTCGCGACCACGATCACGGCCGGCATCGTCTATGTGCAGCCGCATGACAAGCGGGAGGCGCTGCGCTGCCTGATCCGCAGCGAGCAGGTCGGCAACGCGCTGATCTTCTGCAACCGCAAGGTCGATGTCGACATCCTCTACAAGAGCCTGAAGAAGCACGGCTTCGCGGCCGGCGCCCTGCATGGCGACATGGAGCAGGCGGCGCGCTTCGCGACGCTGAACGCCTTCAAGGCAGGCGAGCTGCAGCTTCTCGTCTGCTCGGACGTGGCCGCCCGCGGCCTCGACATCGGCGGCCTGTCGCATGTGTTCAACTTCGACGTGCCGTTCCGCGACGAGGATTACGTCCACCGCATCGGCCGCACCGGCCGGGCCGGGCGAGAGGGCCGTGCCTATTCCATCGCGACCGCCGACGACATCCGGCTGGTGCAGGCGATCGAGGCGCTGACCGGCAAGCCGATCCCGCGCATCGCGATCGACGGGCTGGACCCGGTGACCGACGCGGAGCTGGCGGAAGCCGCCACCGCGCCGCGCCGTGGCCGGACTGGCCGCGCCGATGCGCGTGGCGGCCGCCGCGGTGGCGGCCGTTCGGCGGAGACCCGGCCCGAGAAGCGCGGCAGCGGTCGCGGCGAGAAG
>NZ_JAAGBB010000097.1 GCF_018129085.1 Plastoroseomonas hellenica | reverse complement strand
GGGCCGCCGGCGCGCGGCGGGCCGCCCGCCTGGCGCGGGCCGGTCGCCTGACCGGGGCCGGAGGGGGGACCGGAAGGGCGGCTCGGCGTGCTGACGGAGGGCGTCATCACGCGCTTCTTCACCACCTCGACCTGCACGGTCTTGCTGCGGCCATGGCTGAAGCTCTGCTTGACGCTGCCTGCGTCAACAGTCTTGCCCAGCTCAAGGCGGCCGGAGGGCCTGAGACTCAGCCGGCTCTTGCCCGCGTCCTGGTCGTTCTGGTCACTCATTCGTCGATCCGAATCCGATCCCTCGACAGTCCCGCGCCGCGGCGCCCAGTGCGGCGCGGTCACATCTGGCGCGCGCATTCCTCGCGGAAGCGCGTCACATAAGCCTAGCGCAACGGGCCAGCAAGCTCTGGTCCTGCAATTCCGCCCCGCGTTCTGCGTCAGACGCGCCCTCCGCGGGCACGTCAGGCCGGGGCGAACCCCGCCAGCCTGGCCGCTTCCCGCGCGACCGTCTCCGCCAGCCGCCCGGGCGAGAGCGCCACATGCACTGCGTGCTCACGCCCGAAAATCCCACCGAGTTCCACCGCCGGCAGCGGCGTCACCATCGGTATCTCGCGGCGGCCGAGCAGCCGACCGCGTTCGGCCGCGCTGCCATCGGCGGCCTCCACCAGCAGACCGACACGCCCGGCGAGCAGCCATTCCTTTACCGCCTGCCAGCCGCACACCGCCTGCCCGGCCCGTCGCGCGAAGCCCAAATGATCGCGGATGCGGCTTTTCAGGCCATCCTCGATCCGCAAGCGCAGGTCAGGGGGTATCTGCACCGGGCCACGGGCCGCCTTCGCGAACCCTCCCCGGCTGAGGGCGCGTTCTAGCACATCGGTGCGCGCGCTCAACCAGAATCCCCGGCCCGGCAGCTTCGCCGCCAGATCAGGCACCAGCAATCGATCCGGGCCAAGCACGAAGCGCAGCATCGCTTCCTTGGGCCCGCTCTCCCGCGTGACGATGCAGCGCCGGAGCGGACCGCGCTCCGGCGCGTCCTCGACGTCGTCCTTGTCGGTTGGAGCGTCCGCTTCAGACTCCCCGTCCATTCGGCCCTCCGGTCATCGGGCACTTGTCAGTCGGAGCATCCGATTCAGACCTCCGGGCCTGCGGCCCTCCGGTCATCGGACGCTCAGGCGGGATTGGCGCCACCCTGCTCCCCGTCAGCCTGCCCGGCCTCAGCCGGCTCGGCATCGCCGAACCAGCCCGCCGCCTGGCGCGCCGCCATGATGACGGCGTTCGCCGTCTCCTCGTCGATCGCTTCGGTGCCCAGGATCTCGATCAGCTCGTCGGAGGCGAGGTCGGCCAGATCCTCGGTCGTCTTCACGCCCTTCTCGCCGAGCTGGACCATCATCGCCGGCGTGAAGCCGCCAAGCTCGCCCACCTGATCCTCGACGCCGAGCTCGCGGCGCTTGTCGTCCAGCTCGTTGTCGCGCTTGTCGAGGAAGGCCTGGGCGCGGCGCTTCAGCTCCGTCGCCACGCTCTCGTCGAAGCCCTCGATCTCCGCCAGCTCCTCGTCCTCGACCGCGATCACGTCCTCGATCGAGGTGAAGCCCTCGGCGACCAGCAGGCCGGCGATCACGTCATCCACATCGAGGCCTTCGACGAAGAGCCCGGTGCGCTTGCGGAACTCCTCCTGGCGGCGCTCGCTCTCCTCGGCCTCGGTCAGGATGTCGACGTCCCAGCGGGTGAGCTGGGAGGCGAGGCGCACATTCTGGCCGCGGCGGCCGATCGCCAGGCTGAGCTGATCGTCGGGCACCACCACCTCGCAGCGCCGCGCCTCGTCATCGAGCACGACCTTGCTGACCTCGGCCGGGGCGAGCGCGTTCACGATGAAGGTCGCGTTGTCGGGCGACCAGGGGATGATGTCGATCTTCTCGCCCTGCAACTCCGCCACCACCGCCTGCACGCGGCTGCCGCGCATGCCGACGCAGGCGCCGACCGGGTCGATCGAGCTGTCGCGGCTGATCACCGCCATCTTGGCGCGGCTGCCGGGATCGCGGCTGACCGCCTTGATCTCGATGATGCCGTCATAGATCTCCGGCACTTCCTGCGCGAAGAGCTTGGCGAGGAAGCCCGGATGGGTGCGGGAGAGGAAGATCTGCGGGCCGCGCGGCTCCTCCCGGACGTCATAGATATAGGCGCGGACGCGGTCGCCGTTGCGGTAGGCCTCGCGCGGGATGGTCTCGTCCCGGCGCAGCAGGGCCTCGGCGCGGCCGAGATCGACCATGAGGTTGCCGTACTCGGTGCGCTTGACGATGCCGTTGATGACCTCGCCCACGCGATCCTTGTATTCGGAGAACTGCTTGTGGCGCTCGACCTCGCGCACCCGCTGCACGATCACCTGCTTGGCGGTCTGGGCGGCGATGCGGCCGAAATCGATCGGCGGCAGCGGATCGACGATGAATTCGCCGGCGGCGATGCCGGGGCGGATCTTCTGGGCGATGCGCAGCGGGATCTGGGTCGCCTCGTTCTCGACCGGCTCCTGGTCCACCGCCTCCGTGAAGCGGCGGAGCGTGACGGCGCCGTTGCGGCGGTCGATCTCGGCGCGGATGTCCTTCTCGTGCCCGTACTTGGCGCGGCCGGCCTTCTGGATGGCCTGCTCCATCGCTTCCAGCACCTCGTCGCGCTCGATCATCTTCTCGCGCGCGACCGCCTCGGCCACCTGGAGCAGCTCCGGACGCGGAATGGCGATGTCGATGGCCATGTCGGGTTCCCTTGAGTTCGTCTGGTTGTCTAGTTCGCCGCGGCCGGCGGCAATGCGGTGGCGGCGATCAGTTCGTCGGTCAGCACCAGCTTGGCGCGGCGGATACTGGCGCGCGGCAGCGCCATCTCGCTGCCGTCGTCGAGCTTGAGCCGCGCGATCTCGGCATCGGCGCCGAGGACCACGCCCTTGAAGCGCTTGCGGCCTTCCATCGGGATCGCGAGCTCGACCGTCGCGACATGGCCGGCATAGCGTTCCCAGTCCTTGGCGCGGGTCAGCGGCCGATCGATGCCGGCGCTGCTGACCTCGAGCGTCCATTCGCCGCGGAAGGGATCGTTCACGTCGAGCACGGCGCCGAGGGCGTGGCTGATCGCCTCGCAATCCTCGACACGGAAGGGCGCGTCGTCGGCGCGGTCGGCCATGACCTGCAGCACCGGCCGCTCCTTGCCGCTGACCTGGATGCGCACGAGCTCATAGCCCATGTGCTCCAGCGTCGGAGCCACGGTGTCGGCGATGCGGGCTTCAAGCCCTTCGTGGAATGGTCGCTCAGTCATGCAGGCAACAAAAAAGGCGGCCTCTTTCAAGGCCACCCCCCGTATAGCGCGGAAAGCGTGTGAGCACATGATATAGCGGGTCGGCCGGGCCGCCGCAAGCGGCTGGAAACGGGGACGACCGCCCCCGGTTCAGCGCCGGGTGAAGGACCAGTAGAGCGGCTGGCGGCCTTCCCGCAGCGCCTTGGCCTCGTAGCGCGTCGGCGGCCAGCCTTCCGGCCGCGTCCCGGCCGGCGGCGGCCCGTCGAAGAAGGGCTGGTCCGCCATCACCTCCGCGACCCAGGCCTGGTAAGTGGGATCGTCGGAGGCGATGCGCCATTCGCCCCCCGGGCGGATGGCGCGCGCGATGGCCGGTAGCAGGCCGGCATTGACGAAGCGCCGCTTGGCATGACGCGCCTTGGGCCAGGGATCGGGGAACATCAGCATCAGCCGGTCGAGCGCCGCTTCCGGCAGCGCCCCGATCAGATGGCGGGCATCCTGCGGCCATATGCGCAGGTTCGGCGGCAGCGCGCCCGTCGCCTCCTCCCCTTCCGCGACCAGGCGGGTCAACAGGGAGCAGAGGCCGTTCTCGAACACTTCGGAGGCGATATAGCCGATGGCCGGATTGGCGCCGAACAGCGCATGGGCGTGCTCGCCGCCGCCGAAGCCGACCTCGAGCCACAGCCCTTCGACCGGGCGGCCGAAGGCGGCGCGCGGCGCGGCCGCCTCCGCCATGGTCAGCCGCAGCCGCGGCAGGGTGAGGTCGAGCAGGCGCTGCTGGCGCGGCCGCAACGGATGGCCGCGGCGGCGGCCATAGAGGCGATCGGGAATGCCCTCGGCGAGCGGGGCGCGGTCGGCGGTCATTACTACTCTCTTGCCAAAAAAGGAGCTGCGAAGCAGGGCGGCTCAGGAGCTGCGCGGGCGTGGGCCGCAGGGAGCGGCACCCGGCATCCGCCGATAGGCCTGCAGCATGCCGAAGGTGTCGATCGGGGCGTATCCGGCCCAGGCGTGGGCGAAGTCCGGGTCGACCGCGCCGAGCGCCGCCGGAAAATCCTCCTCTTCGCTCCTGTCGACAACCACGATATCGGGGCAGGCCCCCAGGAAATCCTCGATGATCCAGCGGCGGGCCTGCACCGGCCGCGGCATGGCGCCGCCGGCTTCCGCCTCGGCCAGCAATTCGCCCTGCACCGCCCACATCGAGGGAAAGCGGGACGCCCAGGTGGCGCCCGCCATGTCGACCACGGGAAAGCCCAGGGCAAGCTTGCTGGAGAAGGCCAGATAGCTGCGCGCGCCTTCCCGGTGCAGCAGCTCGCTCAATTCTTCCTCGACGCCGGTGCTGAAATCGGCGGCCATGACGATGCGGGGCAGGAAGCGCTTCCCCGCCTGTCCCGCGAAGGCCAGCAGCAGGACGATCGCCGCGACCTGCGCCCACTGCCGCACCAGTGGCCGCGACAGGGCCGACCACAGCAGCAGCGCGCCGATGGTCGCGACGGTTGCGGGAATGCGGTGGTAGAACCAGCCCTTGCCCTGCTCGAAATAGGCGAGGGTCGCGCCGAAGGCGAAGAGCAGCAGGATCAGGATGGCGTCGCCATCATCCCGGCCCGGCCTGCGCAGCCACCAGAGGCATGCCGCCGCCGCCTGCCCCGTGAGCAGCAGTAGCGCGCCGGCCGGCAGCATCCGGGACAGCTCCAGCGGCGAGATGTAGAGCGCCATGGCCAGCGGCAGGATCACCGTGACGTATTCCGGATGGGCGAGGACCGCGGCCGCGCCGATCACCGCCGCGGCGGCGACGGCACCGAGGATCGCGGCGCGCTGCAGGCCGGCGCCGCGCATCGCCATCACGGCTTCCACCAGCAGGAAGGCAGGCGCGTACCAGGGCTTCAGGGCGCAGCAGAGCGCGACCAGCGCGCCGGCGGCAGCGGCTTCGGCGGCCGGGACGCGGCCGTCGCGCAGCGGCCGCAGGCGGAGCGCCAGATAGGGCAGGGCCGCGGCGATGATGATCTGCTCGCGCTGGCCGAATTCCCCGGCGGGGACGAACAGCAGCAGGATCGCGATGGCGGCGAAGACGGCGGCACGCCCGGCGAACAGCCCGCGCCGGACGACGAGGCCGGCGGTCCACCAGGCGCTGCCCAGCATCAGCAGGCCCGTGAATACCGGCATGACCTGCAAGGCGGAAATGTCGAACAGACGGCCGAGCAGCACCGGCAGGGCGGAAAGCCAGATGATCGGCGGCGGGTTCAGCTCGATGAGGCTGACATAGAGGCGATGGCCGTCGATCCAGTTCGACGCGACATGGAGCAGCCAGGCGACGTCGTCCTTGAGCGGCACATGGAGCTCCACCGCCAGATTCGCGGCGAAGAGGGCCAGCACCCCGAGCAGGATGGCGGCATCCTGCCCCCTGGACAGACGTCCGGAAGCATCCGCCGTGGTTTCGCCGGCCATAGGCAACCGCCTCGATGTCTCGGCCGGATCGAAAAGACGCAGCAGTGCTTTCTTGTTACTTTTTACACGTCCCTGTCTTACCGGGCGTCATGGTTCTGTTGGGGAATTGACCGCAGAATACTGGTTTTCCCCACCAAGGCAACCGCATCCGAAACGGTGGCGCGGCGCAGACGCCGTCGGGGCCGCAATGGCGGAAGCGTCACCGCTTCCGCCATCGGGGTTCAGCGGCCGAAGGCGCGCTTCAGATCCTGGGCGAGGTCGGTCTTCTCCCAGGTGAAGTTGTCCTTCGCAGCGTCCGGGGTGCGGCCGAAATGGCCATAGGCGCTGGAGGGCACGTAGATCGGGCGGTTCAGGCGCAGATGCTCGCGGATGCCGCGCGGCGAGAGATTCACCATCTCGTTCACGACCTTGGCGAGCTTCGCCTCATCGACGTCGTGGCCGGTGCCGTGCAGGTCGAAATAGACCGAGAGCGGCTTGGAGACGCCGATCGCGTAGCTGACCTGGATGGTGCAGCGATCCGCGAGGCCGGCGGCGACCACGTTCTTCGCGACGTAGCGCGCGGCATAGGCGGCCGAGCGATCGACCTTGGTCGGATCCTTGCCCGAGAAGGCGCCGCCGCCATGCGGGGCCGCGCCGCCATAGGTGTCGACGATGATCTTGCGGCCGGTGAGGCCGGCATCGCCATCCGGGCCGCCGATCACGAACTTGCCGGTCGGGTTCACGTAGAACTCGTCCTCCGGCACCGTCCAGCCGGCGGGCAGGATCTCCTTCACGATGGGGCGGAGCAGTTCCTTGATCTGCGCTTGCTCCATCCCCTCCTCGTGCTGGGTGGAGACGACGACGCAGGTCACGCCGACCGGCTTGGCATCGACATAGCGGAGCGTGACCTGGGACTTCGCGTCGGGCAGCAGCCCGGCGACACGGGCATCGCCGGCGTGGCGCAGCTCGGCGACGCGGCGCAGGATCCCATGCGCGTAGTAGAGCGGCGCGGGCATCAGCTCGGGCGTCTCGGTCGTCGCGTAGCCGAACATGATGCCCTGGTCGCCGGCGCCTTCATCCTTGTTGCCGGCGGCGTCGACGCCGACCGCGATGTCGGCGGACTGCTCGTGCAGATGGTTCTCGAAGGCGGCATGCCGCCAGGAGAAGCCGGCCTGGTCGTAGCCGATCTCGCGGACCGCGGCGCGGACCTTTTCCTCGAGATTGAAGGCGACCGATTCGGGGCCGCGGACCTCGCCGGCGAGGACGATGCGGTTCGTGGTGACCAAGGTCTCACACGCGACGCGCGAATAGGGGTCAGAAGCCAGGAAGGCGTCGAGCACAGTGTCGGAGATGCGGTCCGCCACCTTGTCGGGATGGCCCTCGGAAACGCTTTCCGAGGTGAAAAGGTATTCACCCTTGTCGCGCATGGCGTGATTCGGCCTCTTGTCGCGGGTTTCGGTCCGGCAAACCCCGGCCTGGCTGGCCCCGAATGGGGATGCTGGGCTGTTTCGCAGGCAGGGGACGGAGGGTCAAGCGCGCGGCGGATCAGTGGGCCGCGAGGCGGAATGCCACGGCGCCGGCCGCCGGGGCTGCCCAAGCTCGCAGGTGCAGCATGGCAAGGCCGGCAGCGCCTCACGTTGCACAACCAGAGATTGCTCTGGATGAATTCGTACACGCACTAGTGATACCCACCCGTGGAGGGGGAGCGCCGCGCGCCTTCGGCCGGCCTCAGGCGACGCCCTGCCCGCCGCCATCGCCCGCCGTCGGCGAGGCCGCCGCCAATACCATGGATGGCAAGGCGGCCGCACCGGCCAGCCGCGTGACGCCGCCGGTGGGCGCCATGGCGAACTCCAGGCCCGCGGAATCATAGTATTCCTGGAACTCGGCAATCCGATCCCCGTCCATCCGCACCAGATCGACCTTGGCGAGGATCCACTCCTCCCCATTCCGGAAGCGGGCCCGGGCCTTGGCCATCACGATGACCCAGTCGCCCTGGGCGATGACGCGCTCGACCGCGTAGCCGATGATGGCGACTTCGCCGTCCAGATGGCGGAAATAGGCTTCGACCCCGGCCCGGCCGGTATGCCTGCCGCTCCAGGGCAGGATACGGCCGCCATTGGAGGTCCAGACGACATCCTCTGCCAGCGCGTCGAACAGGACGTTCCGGTTGCCGCGCGCGTATTCGTCGTAGAGCTCAGTTAGCCGCGCGACGGTGGGCAGGGTGGCGGGATCCGCGCTGTCCATGGCGTGCTTCTCCGGAGAGGCCGCGCAGGCTGGACCTGGAGATATTCATATCTCAAGCGAAATCGGCACAGGTCAGCCCATGCCGAGCACATGCTTCATCTCATAGAGGCCGGGCGCCTTGCCGATCACCCATTGCGCGGCGCGAACTGCCCCGGTCGCATAGACGCGGCGGTCGAAGCTGCGATGGGTGAGGCTGATATGCTCGCTGCCGGCGGCGAAGATCAGCGTGTGCTCGCCGACCACCTGGCCCCCGCGCAACGCCGCGAAGCCGATGGTGCCGGTGCCGCGCGCGCCGCTATGGCCATCCCGCCCGCTCTCGCGGCCGGCGGCCTCCAGCGTGGTGCCGCGGCCGCGGGCGACGGCACGTCCGAGGGCGACCGCGGTGCCGGAGGGAGCATCCACCTTCTGGCGGTGGTGCATCTCGACGATCTCGGCGTCGTATTGCTCGGGCGGCAGGGCGGCGGCCATGCGTTCGGCGACCGCGAGGAAGAGGTTCACGCCGGGCGCGAAATTGGCGGCATAGACGATCGGCACCTGCCGGGCGGCCAGCGCCACCGCCGCTTCCTCCTCCACCGAGAGGCCGGAGGAGCCGAGGATGAGCGGCGTGCCGGTGGCGACCGCGGCCGCCGCATGGGCCGGCGCCGCATGGGCATGGGTGAAGTCGATCACCACATCGGCGCCGGCGAAGAGGATGGCGGGGTCGTCCCCGCGCCGGCTGCCGCCGGCGAAGCTGGCACCGGCCGCCGCCACCTCCTCCTGCAGGAGCTTGCCCATGCGGCCGCCGATGCCGGCGATCCCGATCGCGATGGCCATGGGCGCAGCTCCTGTTTCTGTTAGCGGTTCTTCCAGGCCTCGTAGCGGGCCTTGGTCTCGGCATTGGGCGGGTAGAGGCCGGGCAGCGCCACGCCCTTCTCGACCTCCTGCATGATCCAGCCCTCCAGGCGCTCCTGCTCGACCGCGGCCTCGGTGACCGCGTCCAGCAGCGCGGCCGGGATGACCACGGCACCGTCATCGTCGGCGACCACGATGTCGCCGGGGACCACGGTGACGCCGCCGCAGCCGATCACCTCCTGCCAGCCGACGAAGTTCAGCGCGGCCACCGAGGCGGGGGCGACATAGCCCTGGGCGAAGACCGGCAGGCCGGTGCCGATGACGCCGGCGCCGTCGCGGACCATGCCGTCGGTGACCAGGCCCGCGACGCCCTTCTTGGCCATGCGGGCGCAGAGGATGTCGCCGAAGATGCCGGCATCCAGGCTGCCGAAGGCATCGGCGACGGCGATCGCGCCTTCCGGCATGTCCTCGATCGCGGCGCGGGTCGAGCGGGGGGAGGACCAGCTGTCGACGGTCGCCAGATCCTCGCGCGTCGGGGTGAAGCGAAGCGTGAAGGCCGGGCCCACGATGCGGCGGTTGCTGCCGGCGGTCAGCGGCTTGGCGCCGCGGATGTAGCAGAAGCGCACGCCCTTCTTGAGCAGCACGGTGGTGAGCGTCGCGGTGGTGACGCCGAGGAGGGCGTCGCGGGTCGCGGGGGCGAGGGTCATGGCGTGCGGCCTTCGATAAGCGGTTTGTGCACATCGGATGAAGCGCGGAATGGGGCGGAGGGCAAGAGCGGGCCCATTTTTTGCGCCTCACGCGCCGGCGTATCGTTGTCCTCAAACGCCGGCGGCCGCATCCGCGGCCTTGGCTTCCGCGCTGTCAGGGCAGCACTGGCGGCAGCGGCCGGTCGCGCGCGGGGCCGCATTCGCGGCCCCGGAGCATCGGCTTCGCCTCGCTCCGCAGAAGCCAGGGGCGGCCTGTGGCCGCGGGGCGGGGCATCAAACGGATGACTGGCGCGGGCCGCCTGCGCGGCCTCGGGCCGGTCAGGCCGCCTTCGGCAGCGCCACGCCGACCAGGGCGTCGCGGGTGACGAGGGAAGCGAGGCGGTCCTCGCTCCAACCCTCGGTGCCGGCGGGGCGCATGGGCAGCACCATCCAACGGTAGTCGGCGGTGCTGTCGATGACCCGGATCTCGACATCGTCCGGGATCGCTGTGCCCCATTCGGCCAGCACGGCGCGCGGCTCCCGCACCGCGCGGGCGCGGTAGGCGAAGCTCTTGTACCAGTGCGGCGGATAGCCGAGCACCGCGCGCGGATAACAGGAGCAGAGGGTGCAGACGACGAGGTGATGCCGCGCCGGCGTGTTCTCGAGCACGCC
Organism: Plastoroseomonas hellenica; assembly: GCF_018129085.1. GTDB lineage: Bacteria > Pseudomonadota > Alphaproteobacteria > Acetobacterales > Acetobacteraceae > Plastoroseomonas > Plastoroseomonas hellenica. The sequence goes on along the minus strand of NZ_JAAGBB010000097.1, from coordinate 1,988 downwards.
GAGTGGCGGTGCGCCGGCCATGGTGGCGCCCATCCGCTCGGCCGCTTCGGCGCCGTCGGTCAGTAGCAGGCGGCGGTAATCCGCATCCGTCCAGGCGCGGGCGACCATGCGGGCGCCGACCTCCGGGCTGGCGCGATCGGTGATCGCCTGGCGGGCGGCGATCTCCGCCTCGGTCACGATACCCTTGGCAGCGAGGGCGGCGACGAGCCTGTCCAGAAGCGCGAGGCTCTCGGGGCGCGGGGGTGCGGCCATGGTCAGTGCTGCTCCGCTGGGGTGAGCCAATGCTCGAAGATCTCGACCAGGAGCTTGTCCTGGGGGGCGCCCTCGTTCCAGACCGGCTGCTGGTCGAAGAGCACGTGATACAGGACGCGCTTCGACGCGGGCCTCGCGAAGGCGAGGTCCTCGGGGTTCGCGAAGGCGCCAAGGGCGCGGTCCACCACGCCTTCGCGGCCGCGCAGGTAGTGCGGGGTGCGGATATGGCAGGGCCCGTCGCGCTCCGGCCAGTGATCCTTCACCCGCACCCGGGTGCCGGGGGCGAAGGCCGGGGTCACTGCACATCCTCCGTGGCGACGACGCCCTTCTCGACCATCAGCAGAGCGATCGAGCGCAGCCAGCGTTCGTAGTAGCCGAGGTCGAAATACTCGCCCTCCGGGATGGATTCGATCCCCCGCCGCAGCTCGTCCACGGTCATCAGCTTCTTCTGCGCGAGCAGCTGGCGCAGCGCGTCCACGCGCTTGCCGAAGGCATCGGGCGGTGCCTCGTCCGGCTCCACCGGGGTGCAGCGGAAACGGCTGGCGCCGCCGATGTCATGCGTTGCCGGGGTGCGATCCTGCTCCATGGGATGGAGGCTAGGACGCCGGCAGGGTGGTCGCAAGGGAGGCGCGCCGCCGGTCATGGAGGTCCGAAAACGGCGAGAACGGCGGGGCGGCTCCAGTCATGATGGCGCCCAGCCTCTCCCGGCCATGGAGCCCATCCTTGCAGCTACTGCTCGACCGCGTCGCGTCCCCGATCGGGACCATCCTGCTCGTCTCGGACGGAGAGGCGCTGCGGGCGCTCTTTTTCGAAGATCATGAGCCGCGCATGCATCGGCAGCTTCAGCGGCTCTATGGCGCCTATGCGCTGACCCCGGCCGAAGGCCCGGCGGCGCCCCGCGAGGCCCTCGACGCCTACTTCGCAGGGGATCTCGCGGCGCTCGATCGCGTGCCGGTGCAGACCGGCGGCACCGAGTTCCAGCGCCGGGTCTGGGCGGCGCTGCGCCCGATCCCGCCCGGCACCACGACCACCTATGGCCGCCTGGCGGCCGAGCTCGGCCGCGCCTCGGCCAGCCGGGCAGTGGGCTTCGCGAATGGCGCGAATCCGGTGTCGATCGTGGTGCCCTGCCACCGGGTCGTTGGCGCGGATGCGAGCCTGACCGGCTATGGCGGCGGCCTGGAACGCAAGGCCTGGCTGCTCGACCACGAACGCCGATACGCGTCAGGGGCCGTGCTTATTTGACCTCCTCATCGGGGCCCACGCCCCAGATCTCGGTGCGGCGCAGATAGCCGCGATACTCGCCGACCTGAGCCTCGCACCAGGGGCTGGCGGCTTCGCAGGTGCGCAACCGTCCGACGACGCCGGGGCGCAGCCGCGCGACGGCCTGGGCACCGTCCTCCGGCCGCCGACGCAGCGGGACCTCGGTGCCGGCGGCGCCGCGCACCATGAGGCCGCGACGGGAAAACAGGGTGCTCTGGTGCACCCAGCCCTCGACGCCATCCATGTCGCGGATCCGGCGCCAGAGGTCGAATTCGCGCACGATCTGCACCGGCAGTTCCCGCCGCGTATAGGTCCATTCGATCGGGAAGCGCGTGCCGGGGCCGGCGCGCATGTTCACCTCGTCCGAGCGCAGCGCCGCGAAGCGCGGCAGCGGCAGGCCGGAGACACTGCCGACGGCAGGCGCGGGCGGCTCCGGCGGCGGCACCGGCTGGGCGGGGGCCGGGGCGGGTGCGGCG
>NZ_JAAGBB010000096.1 GCF_018129085.1 Plastoroseomonas hellenica | reverse complement strand
TGCCACGGAGGGCAGGGAATTGTCGGGCGGCATCGCGATCAGCGCGCCATCCGGCACGCTCGCCGCCATCGCCTCCAGGCTGATCGGGGTCATGTGGTTTCCTCCATGCCAATTCCATAGCCCCTGACGCCCGAGAGGCGAAGAGGCTAGCCTCCGGCCGCCATGGATCCGATCACTCTCGAAGGCCCGCGCCTCACGCTCCGTCCCTGGCGCGCGGAGGACGACGCCCCGCTCTTCGCCATCAACGGCGATCCGGACAGCATGCGCCATTTCCCGGCCGTCATGACCCGCGCCGAAAGCGATGCCTGGGCCGCCCGCATGCGTGGCCACTTCGCCGAGCATGGCTGGGGCTTCTGGGTAGCCGAGGAGCGCACGAGCGGCAGCTTCGCCGGCGTGGTCGGCCTGCTCACCATCCCCTGGCAGGCCCGCTTCACCCCCGCGGTCGAGATCGGCTGGCGCATCGCGCCCACTCACCTCCGCAAAGGCTACGCGGAGGAAGCGGCCCGCCTCTCGCTGGCCTTCGGCTTTGGGCGCCTGGCCCTGCCCGAGATCGTCGCCTTCACCCTGCCGGGCAATGAACCGTCATGGCGGCTGATGGAAAAGCTCGGCATGCACGCCGACGGCCGCTTCGACCACCCGCGCCTCGGCACCGACCACCCGATGCGCGAACACCTGCTCTACCGCATCGCCCGGGAGGACTGGGTGGCGAGCCGGTTCGGCTGAGGGGATGCTGTCCCGGAAGGGGCTTTGCCCCTCCCAGACCCACCCCAGCAGGAGCCTACAGGCCCCTCCGAAGGCAAGGCACCAAGTGCAGCAGGTCCAGGAGCATCTATGCTCCTGGCGGGTGAGGTCCGGAGAGGGCAGCGCCCTCTCCGGGACAGAGCATCCCATCAATCGAAGGGGCTCGCATCCAGGCCTGCCAGGGCGGCCCAGGCGGTGGCGCCCAGGTGCCAGCGGTCGGGGTAGTGGAAGTCTGCCTGGCCTGGGGTGATGCCGGTCTCGAGGCCGGTGGTGAGGGCGGGAATGCTGGCGGCGCGCACCCAGCCCTCCCGCGTCATGTGCTGCGTGATCGCGCCGGCGCAGCGCGCCGCGGCAGCGTCCTCGCCGAGGCGTTTCAGCAGCAGCGCGGCCTGGGCGGTGCCTTCCAGCCAGATGCCGTCGCGGTCGCGATCGAAGTCGAAGCCGTCGCCGACGGCATGCTCGCGCTGCACCCAGCCGAGCGCCGGCCGGTATTGCTGCGCGCGGGGCCAGGCGAGCAGGGGCCAGAGATTGGCGTCCAGCGCGGAGTGCCGGTTCGGCGTGCCATCCGGTGCCAGGCCGGAGAGGAAGCGGCCCTCGCGCGGGTCCCACATGGCGCGCACGAAGGCCTCGGCATGGGCGGCAAGCTCGCGCTGGCCGATCCGGGCGAAGGCGATCGCGAGGTCGAGATTCTGCTCCGTGGAGCGCCAGGGCAGGGGCGTGGGGTTGGGCTCGTGGCCCAGCGTGCCGCCGGTGAAGCCGCGCTCGGCGCGAAGCGTGGCGCACCAGGCGCCGGCCGCTTCGGCGGCGGCGCGGAAGGGCGGATCGCCGAGCTTCGTCCAGAGCAGGATCGCAAAGGCGACGGGGCCGGCGGCGCTGCCGACCTGATAGGCATCCTCGAACCATCGCCCGTCCCACCAGCCGGGCGGGCGGGCGCTGCGGGGCGCGTCAGGGTACTGGCGGCCGGCGGCATAGGCGTTGCGCAGCCGTCCGTCCTGCCAGTGGCGATCCTGGCTCTGGGCGAGGCGCAGCGCCTCCGCGACGCGCCAGGCCGCCGCGCGTTCCCCGGCAGCGAGGAGCGCCAGCCCGGCCAGGGCATTGTCGTAGGTATAGGCGGTCTCGGCATGCACGCGGTCGAAGGCCCCGCCGCGCCCGACCTCCCAGCTCCGCAGCAGGACAGGGCCGTCGGCGGTGGTGACGGCCGCGAGGATCGGCGCCAGCGCGCGGCGGCCGAGCCGGGGCCAGGGATCCGCCGCCTCCGCCGCGATCAGCGTCGGGGTGGCGAGCAGGATCGCGCGGCGCCGTGGGTGCAATGAATCGTCCAGTGCTGTCTTCGGCTTGCGGTGGATGCGTGCAGCCGAGATAAGGCGTGATGCGCCGGATCGCCACCATCGCGGCTCTGCTGCTGTCGCCACTGCTTGGCGGCGCGGCGGAGCGTGGCGAGACGCCGCCGGACCTTGCCGCTGCCGGCTGGACGGTTGGTGCCTGGCGCGGCATGCCGCAGGCGCTGTTCTCTTTCCTACCCAGTATCGCGTCCGGCACCGCATCCGGCATCGCGCCCTTGCCTCGCACTGCGTTTGGCAACGGGGTCGCCGCGGGCGGCATCAGGGTGCGTGGGCAGGCCGCGGGCGGCTTCGTGCGGCGGGCTCTGTCGGGGCCGGCGCAATGCCTGAGTTGGCGCTGGCGGGTCGATGCCGGGCCGCCGGCGACCGCGCTCAACCGGCGGGGCGGCGACGACCGGGCGCTGGCGATCTCGGTCGGCTTCGCGGGCTGGCCGACCCATGCCAGCCTCTGGCAGCGCACCCAGCATGGCTTCGCCCAGGCCGGGGCGGGAGATCACACCCTGCCGCGCAGCATGCTGATCTACACCTGGGGCGGCACCGGGCAGGAGCCGCGGCCTTTCCCGAGCCCCTATCTCGCAGGGCTCGGCCAGGTGCGGGTGATCCAGCCGGCCGATGCGCCGCGCGGCCGTTGGGTGGAGCAGCGGGTCGACTTGGCGGCGGATTGGCGCGCCACCTTCGGCGGCGATCCGCCGCCGCTGCTGGAGCTCTCGATCAGCGCCGACAGCGACGATACGCGCAGCCCGCTTGACGCTGCCGTCGACGGAATACGCATCGGACCCTGCTGAAGCGGGTTGACCGCGATGCTTGGCTGCCCGTCTTGTTGCATTGCAAACGCTGCGATGGATCCGCGATGACCGTCTCCCGCCAGGATTTCCGTGATGCGATGGCGCGCCTCGGCGCGGCGGTGAATGTGGTGACCACCGCCGGCCCCGAGGGCGAGGCGGCCTTCACAGCAAGCGCGGTCTGTTCCGTCACCGATGATCCGCCGACGCTGCTGGTCTGCCTGCGCCGCGGCAGCTCGGTCTGGCCGGCGGTGACCGGCAACGGCGTGCTCTGCGTCAACACCCTGGCGCATGGCCAGCGCCCGGTCGCCGAGGCTTTCGCCGGCTCCTCCGGTCCGCCGATGTCGGAGCGCTTCGGCGTCGCGGCCTGGAGCCGCCTCATCACCGGCGCGCCGGTGCTGGATGGCGCCGTCGTCTCCTTCGATTGCCGCATCGCGGAAGTGGTGGAGAAGGGCACCCACAGCGTCCTCTTCGCCGATGTCCTGGCGATCCGGCAGGGCAGCGCGCATGACCAGGCGCTGATCTATTTCAGCCGCGATTATCACGGCATCGGGAGGATGCTCGGCGCCGGGTGAGAGGCCGACGCAGGGCCGAATGGCCCGGAGGTCTGAATCGGCCGCGCGACTCAAAAAGGGACGCGAAGCTCCCATGCTGAAGCCGCAAACCTGCCGTCTTCAGATGGGAGTTTAATAGCGGTGACGCGATGCAGCATGCGGAGCCGGGGCAGCAATGATCGAAGTGAAGGTTGAATTGACGGACGAGGTCGCCGAGGCGATTGCGCGCCGCGCGGCGCAGCTCGGCTGTACCGCCGATGAATGGGTGGCGGCGATGGTTCAGGATGTGGCAGCGGATCTGCCGGAGGATCCCTCCGACGACGGCCCGGATGGGTTCATCTGCCGCTGAACTGGAGCGTGATGACTTGAGGCCGATCCGGCCGAAAAGTCTGAATCACGCGATCTAACAAAGTGGCTGGAGCATGATCGCTTCAGCTTGAGGCCATCATGCTCCAGGCGCCGAGTTTTCGCCTCTGACGCAGAGGGCCCCGGACGGTTCCCCGCCGGAGCCCTCCCATCGCGTGGCGGTCATCCGCCCGCGAAAACCCAGGTGACCCGCGCGGGCTCAGGCCTGCGCGGTGATCCGGGTCGCGGACGACATGCTCCGCGGATTGCGATGTGACACCGGATCACCTCCTTTCTGCTGTTGACGACAGCAGGAAACTTGCGCCCGGCCGACATCGGGATGCAACCGGATTTCCACGCCCGGCCCGTGCACAGCCTCGTGCTTCAACGCCTTGCGCGAGTCTGTTACTGTTCCGGCATGAAGGTCCTGTTCCTCGAGATCGACACCGAGAGCGATTGGGCGGTCGCCTCGCTCGGCCCCGGCTTCCTCGCGGCCTACCTGCGCGAGCGCGGGCATGAAGCGGGCTTCCTGCGCGTCGGCCTCGGCATGGGAGTGGAGGAGATCGCGGCCGCGGTGCGGGCGGAGGCGCCCGGCCTGATCGGGATTTCCGCGACCACGCGGCAATGGCTGCGCGCCCGCCTGCTGCTGGCGGAGCTGCGGCGCCGCTCCAACGTGCCGGTCATCCTGGGCGGCCTGCACGCCACCTTCTCGCCGGAGGAGGTGCTGCGCCATCCCGGCATCGACTTCGTCTGCCTCGGCGAAGGCGAGGCAGCCCTGTTCGAGCTGGTGGAAGCGCTGGAGGCCGGTCGCGACATCGGTGACGGCAGCGTCGGCAATATCTGGGCGAAAGACGGCAAGCGGCCGGCGATCCGCCCGCCGATCGAGCCGATCGACAGCATCCCCTTCACCGCGCGCGACCTGCTGGATGAACGCTGGGGCGTGGTACATGTCTCGACCCAGCGCGGCTGCCCGTTTCCCTGCACCTATTGCGCGGCGCGCATGTACGATCAGCTCTATGCCGACCAGGGCGGCCCCGCCTATGGCCGGCGCCGCAGCCACGCCAATGTCCTGGCGGAGCTGCGCGAAATCCGGGCGCGCGGGCCGCTGAACTACGTCATCTTCCTCGACGACACCTTCACCATCCATCATCCCTGGGTGCGCGAATTCTGCCGCGTCTACGGCGCCGAGTTCCGCGTGCCCTTCTCGCTGCACGCGCGCGTCGAGACGGTGAACCAGAAGATGCTCGGCGAGCTCGCCGAGGCCGGCTGCCGCCACATCGTCTATGGCGTCGAGAGCGGCAGCGAGCGCGTGCGCCGCCAGATCATGCAGCGCCACGCCACCAACCAGCGCTTCCGCGACGTGTTCCGCTGGACGCGGGAGGTGGGGATCATGGCGACCGCCAACTACATCATCGGCACCCCCGGCGAGACGGTCGCCGAGATGCAGGAGACGATCGCGCTCCACCACGAGCTCGACCCGGTCGATTTCGGCTATTTCGTCTTCTACCCCTATCCGGGCACCGCCCTGTTCCACCTATGCCGGGAGAAGGGCTACCTGCCGGAGGATCATCTCGAGCGCCCGGCGGTCCACAGCCGCTCCATCCTGAAACTGCCCGGCGTGACGCCGGAGGAGATCGAGGCGGTCTATGCGCAGTGGACCGCGATCCGCGCCGCCAAGACGGTGAGCCGTGTGCCGGAGGCCACCGCCGCGGAGGCGGCGGAAGCCGTGGCGCAGGTGGAGAAGCGCGCCCGCCTGGGATAAAGTGACGGTTCGGGGCCGGAAGGGCGGCGGATGCAAACCGCTTCGACCCTTCCATTCGGGCCTCAGCATGGGCGTTGTCGGTCGGGGACGGGGGCTGGTTTGGCGACACTGCAGGATCTGGGCAAGGCGATCGCGGGGCACCCGCAGAAGGTGCAGATCATGTTCCTCGGCTTTGACCTCTGGGTGGAGGTCTATGCCTCCGGCAGGGTCCGGCCGTCCCTGTTCAAGAAGGGCGGCGTGCCGACCTCGGATGAGGATCCCTACAAGGGCGCCAAGGTGCCGCTAATGGTGGTCGGCGACAACATCGTGGTCAGCGTGGACATCACCCTGCCGCCGGACGGGTTCCGGCTGGCGCCGTGACGGACGCGTAGCGCTGTGACGGACCTGTGACGCCGTGACGGATCCGTGACCATACCGCCCCTGGCGCGATCGATACGATTCCGTTAGGCTTGCAGGTCAGGGAGCCCCGCCCATGCCGCCTGCCGCCCGCATCACCGACCTCGTCCTGCAAGACGCGCCGCATTGCCATGCGCCGATCCATCCGCCAGCGCCGACGCCGACACCGGTGCCGCATCCGGCCCTGCCACTGCCGATCATGCCGCCGGGGGCGCCCACGGTGCTGATCGGCAAGCTGCCAGCCGCCCGCCTCACCGATCTGACGAAGATCTGCACCCTGATCCCCTGCGTGCCGGCCGGGCCCGGGATCATCATCAAGGCCTCGGCGACTGTCATGATCCAGAAGCTGCCGGCCGCGCGGGTCGGCGACATGACCTCCCACCCATCCTGCGTCGCGCCGATCCCGTCGCCGGTCGGCAAGATCCTCCCCCCGGGCTGCCCCACGGTGATGATCGGCGGCTGAACCGCTGGAGCATGATGCGCTCGCAAGCGCTCAGGCATCATGCTCCAGCCCATTGTTTGATCGCGTGATTCAGACTTTTCGGCGCTTCCGCCTCAAGTCATCACGCTCCAGGGCGAGGCGCCGTGCGGATTGGTCATTTCGAGGCGCTTGCGCCGGTCTGCCCGCGCTGCCGGATCGAGGGCCGGCCCGATAGCCCGCTGACCCTCACCCGCATCGGCGCGCGGGAGGGCGATGTCGTCATCGACGGCACCCTGCAATGCGGCGCCCCGGACTGCCTCTGCGAATTCCCGGTCATCGACGCGGTGCCGGTGATCGTCGCCGATCCGGCCCGCTACCTGGCCGACAGCCAGACCCAGATCCTGGCCCGGGAGGACCTCTCCGCCGAGGCGCTCGGCCTGCTCGGGGACGCGATCGGCCCCGGCACGCCCTTCGAGGCGACGCGCCACCATCTGGGCGCCTATGCCCATGACCATTGGGGCGAATTCGATCCGGAGGAAGCCGCTTCCCCCTCCGCCTTCCCGCCGGGCTCGGTCGCCCGCGCCCTCCGCGCCGGGCTGGCGATGCTGGGGGAGGGGGTGCCGGAGGGGCCGGCGCTCGATATCGGCTGCTCCGTCGGCCGCGCTTCGATGGAGCTGGCGGCCGCCGGCGGCGGGCCGGTGCTTGGCGTCGACCTGAACTTCTCCATGCTGCGGCTGGCGCAGCGGGCAATCCTGCGGGGCCGCGTCGCCTACCAGCGGCGACGTATCGGGCTGGTCTACGATCCCAGGGATTTCGCGGTGCCGGCCCCGGATGCGGCGCGCATCGACTTCTGGGCCTCAGACGCCATGGCGCTGCCCTTCGGCGCCGGGGCCTTCGCCCGCATCTCGGCGCTGAACGTGCTGGACTGCGTGCCTTCACCGGTGGCGTTGCTCAACGCCGTCGCGGTCCTGCTGCGGCCTGCCGGCGGTGCCGTGCTCTCGACCCCCTATGACTGGGCGCCGAGCGCCACCGAGCCGGCCTTCTGGATCGGCGGCCATTCCCAGCGCGGCCCGCACCAGGGCGCCGCCGAGCCTCTGCTGCGCGCCCTGCTGACCGAGGGCCAGCATCCCCAGTCCATCGCCGGCATCGCGATCGCCGGCGAGGATCCGGCCTTCCCCTGGGCCGTGCGCCTGCATGCCCGCAGCACCATGGTCTATGCTTTGCACCTTCTGGCGTTGCGCAAATCGGCTTGAGCGCGGCCTGCGGGCGAGCCTTGCGGCCCCTCTCTTGCTTGGCCCGTCTTGCTTCCCGCCGCCCTTTCGGCCATATCCCCCGCCACCTGTGGCATGTCGCCACGGGAATTCGCACGCGGTGCGCCCTTCCTGATCATGGGCAGGGTCCGGTCCCCCTTACGGGGGCTTGCGCCGCGGAAGTCCAACCGGACGAGCAGGAAGGAGAATCGCCGATGGCGATGCCAGAGGTTTCGCTGCGTCAGCTTCTCGAAGCCGGCGTGCATTTCGGCCACCACACGCGGCGCTGGAACCCGCGCATGGCGCCCTTCATCTTCGGCGTGCGCAACCAGGTCCATATCCTGGACCTGCAGCAGACCGTGCCGATGCTGGAGCGCGCCCTGAAGGCGGTGCGCGACACCGTTGCCGGCGGCGGCCGCGTGCTCTTCGTGGGCACCAAGAAGGCGGCGGCCGAGTATGTGGCGGAGTCCGCCACCCGTTGCGGCCAGTACTACGTCAACCACCGTTGGCTCGGCGGCATGCTGACCAACTGGAAGACGATCACCGGCTCCATCAAGCGCCTGAAGCAGATGGACGAGCAGCTCGGCGGCAACACCCAGGGCCTCACCAAGAAGGAAGTCCTGATGCTGACCCGCGACAAGGAGAAGCTTGATCGCGCGCTGGGCGGCATCCGCGAGATGGGCGGCCTGCCGGACATCATCTTCGTGATCGACACGATCAAGGAGAAGCTGGCGATCGAGGAGGCCAACAAGCTCGGCATCCCCGTCATCGCCGTGGTCGACAGCAACGCCGATCCGCAGGGCGTGGCCTTCCCGATCCCGGGCAATGACGACGCGATCCGCGCGATCAACCTCTATTGCGACCTGATCGCCGGCGCGGTGTTCGACGGCATCTCGGCCGAGCTGCAGGCTTCGGGCGTCGATCTCGGCGCCTCCGAGGAGGTCGCCCCCGAGGAGACCGCGATCGAGGCGGCCCCCGAGGAAGCGCCTGCCGCCCCGGAGGCTCCGGCTCCGGAGACCCCGGCCCCGGAGACCCCGGCCCCCGCCGCAGAGTAAGGCGGTCCGCGCCCTGTCATCGGGGCGCGCTTGATGAAAACGCCGCGGGAGGGCAGGCGCCCTCCCGCGGTGTCCCCTTGAGGCGTATGCAGACGGACGGCCCTGGGCCGGTCCGAGGCCGCGAATGCGGGCGGCCGGCAGTCCGGCGAGCCAAGGCGGCCGGATGGCCGCCGCCCGGCGCTTGAGGGGCATGGATTGGAGGGGCATTGATCGGCTTCCGATCAATGCCGTTGATTATGAGAACCTGGCGCGTGGCGCCGAGCAGGAACGGAGACATCCGATGGCCGAGATCACCGCGGCGATGGTGCGCGATCTTCGCGAGAAGACCGGCGCGGGCATGATGGACTGCAAGAAGGCCCTGGTCGAAGCAGGCGGGGAGATGGAGGCCGCGATCGACTGGCTGCGCAAGAAGGGCCTCTCGGCTGCCGCCAAGAAGTCCGGCCGCGTCGCCGCCGAAGGCCTGGTCGGCGTCGCCACCGGTCCGCAGACCGGCGCCATGGTCGAGGTCAATGCCGAGACCGACTTCGTCGCCCGCAACGACCAGTTCCAGGCCTTCGTCGCCGATGTCGCCGGCCTCGCCCTCTCGGTCGGCGAGGATGTGGAGAAGCTCCGGGCCGCGTCCTATCCCGGCACCACCCACACGGTGCAGGAGGAGCTGACCCGCCTGATCGCGACGATCGGCGAGAACATGACGATCCGCCGCGCCCGCGTGCTGAAGGTGAGCCAGGGCGTCGTCGCCTCCTACATCCATTCCGCGGTCAAGCCGGGCCTGGGCAAGATCGGCGTGCTGGTCGCGGTCGAGAGCGGATCGGAGCTTGAGGCGCTGGAGACGCTCGGGCGCCAGGTCGGCATGCATGTCGCGGCCGCCCGCCCGGACGCGCTGGACACCTCTGCGGTCGATGCCTCCGCGCTCGAGCGTGAGAAGGCGGTGCTCTCCGAGCAGGCGCGCGCCTCCGGCAAGCCCGAGGCGATCATCGAGAAGATGGTCGAGGGCCGGATCCGCAAATACTACGAGGAGGTCGTCCTCCTGGAGCAGGTCTGGGTGCATGACGGCGAGAGCCGGGTGAAGCAGGTGGTGCAGAAGGCCGGCGCCAAGCTGACCGGCTTCGCCCGCTTCCAGCTCGGCGAGGGCATCGAGAAGCAGGCCAGCGACTTCGCCGCCGAGGTCGCCGCAGCGGCCGGCACCCAGGGCTGACGCCCGGCGGCGCGCGCCCCGGGTCGGTTTCCCGGGCGCGCCGGTTGCCGCCGCCTCCGCCGCTCCCCTATGGTGCGGCGGCCTGTAACCCATTGCGCACCGGTACCGTCATGAGCCAATCGCCGGCCTACAAGCGCGTCCTGCTCAAGGTCTCAGGCGAGGCCCTGATGGGCAGCCGGGACTATGGGTTGGACAACGCCACCTGCCGCCGCATCGCCGAGGATGTGAAGGGCGTCGTGGAGCTCGGCGTCCAGGTCTGCCTGGTGATCGGCGGCGGCAACATCTTCCGCGGCATCTCGGGCGCCGCCTCGGGCATGGACCGCGCCCAGGCCGACAGCATGGGCATGCTGGCGACCGTGATGAACGCGCTGGCCATGCAGTCGGCGCTGGAGAAGCAGGGCGTCAGCACCCGCGTGCAGAGTGCGATCCCGATGTCCTCGGTCTGCGAGCCCTTCATCCGCCGCCGCGCCGAGCGGCACATGGAGAAGGGGCGCGTCGTCGTCTTCGCCGCCGGCACCGGCAACCCCTTCTTCACCACCGACACCGCCGCGGCGCTGCGTGCCGCCGAGATGGGCTGCGACGCGCTGCTCAAGGGCACCCAGGTCGACGGCGTCTATGCCGCGGATCCCCGCAAGAACCCGGATGCCGAGCGCTACATCACGCTGACCTATCTCGACATGCTGGCCCGCGACCTCGCGGTGATGGATGCCGCCGCGATCAGCCTGGCGCGTGAGAACAAGCTGCCGATCATCGTCTTCAACATCCACGAGCCTGGCGCCTTCACCGCCGTGATGAAGGGCGAAGGCCGTTTCACCACGGTGATCGAACAGCCGCATTGAGGCCGTACTGGAGCATGGTGTGTTCGCTTCCGCTCACGCACCATGCTCTTAGCTCTTTGTTTGATCGCGTGATTCAGACTTTTCGGCCGAGCCGGCCTCAAGTCATCACGCTCTAGGAAGGGGAACCGCGTCATGGCGGAGGACGCGAAAGCGCTCAAGCAGGACCTCACGCGCCGGATGGACGGGGCGATCGAGACACTGAGGAAGGAATTCGCCGGCCTGCGCACCGGCCGCGCCAGCCCGGCCCTGCTCGAGCCGGTGCGGGTCGAGGCCTATGGCGGCAATTCCCCGCTCAATCAGGTGGCGAACATCTCGGTCGGCGGCCCGGGCCTGCTGGTGGTGCAGGTCTTCGACCGTTCGCTGACCAAGGCTGTCGAGGTCGCGATCCGCGACTCGGGCCTCGGCCTCAACCCCCAGGCCGAGGGCCAGGTGATCCGGGTGCCGCTGCCGCCGCTGACGCAGGAGCGGCGCAACGATCTTGTGAAGACCGCGCATAAATATGCCGAGGCGAGCCGGGTCGCGATCCGCGGCGTCCGCCGCGACGGCATGGAGCGGGTCAAGGCGATGACCGCCGACAAGAAGGCGCCGATCAGCGAGGATGAGGGCAAGCGCACCCAGGACGAGGTGCAAAAGCTCACGGACCAGTACATCAAGCAGGTTGATACGTTGCTCGCCGAGAAGGAAAAGGACATCAAGACGGTTTGAGCCCGAAGGGCACCGCTGCGATGAGCTCCCTGTCACGTCCGCGCCTGGCGGACGAGACTTCCCCGCGGCCGCAGGAGGCCAGCGGTGTCGCCGTTCCGCGCCATGTCGCCATCATCATGGACGGCAACCGGCGCTGGGCGCAGGCGCGTGGCCTGCCCGTGGCGCTCGGCCACCGCGCCGGCGCCGAGGCGGCGCGCCGCACCATCGAGGCCGCCGGCCGGGCGGGGGTCTCCTGGCTGACGCTCTTCGCCTTCAGCTCCGAGAACTGGCAGCGCCCGATGGAGGAGGTGTCGGCGTTGACCGGCCTGCTGCGCCTCTATCTCAAATCCGAAATCGCTTCCCTGCTGAAGGAGGGCGTGCGGCTTCGGGTCATCGGCGACCATTCCCGCTTCGGTCCGGAGATGTCGCGCGCCGTCGCCGCGGCCGAGCGCGCGACGCAGGCGGGCACCCGCCTGAACCTCACGGTCGCGCTGTCCTATGGCGGCCGGGCCGAGATCGTGGCCGCCGCCCGCGCCCTGGCGGAAGCCGCGCGCGATGGCCGGGTCGATCCCGCCGCGATCGACGAGACGAGCTTCGCCGGCGGCTTGCAGACCGCGGGGCAGCCGGACCCGGACCTCATCATCCGGACCTCCGGCGAGCAGCGGCTCTCGAATTTCCTGCTCTGGCAGGCGGCTTATGCCGAGTTCGTCTTCCAGGACGTGCTCTGGCCGGATTATGGCGCCGATCACCTCGCATTGGCGCTCGGCGAATTCGCGCGCCGGGACCGCCGGTTCGGGCAGCGCGCCGAAGGTGGGGCATGAGCGCGCCCGGCGGCCGGGGGGGGCACCCCGCCGGCCTCGGCGGCAATGCCGATGCGGCGAAGCGCTGGCGCGATCTGCGCAAGCGCGTGCTCTCGGCGCTGGTGCTCGGGCCGGCCGCGGTCGCCTGCATCTGGCTCGGGGCGGAACCCTGGACAGCGCTGGTGGCGCTGGCCGTCGCGATCCTCGCCTGGGAATGGGTCCATCTCTGCGGGCTGCGCACCAGCGCCCTGCCGGGGCTGGCCGTGCCGGTCGCCGTCTTCGCCGCGGGAACGCTCGCGGTGATCGAACGGCCCCTGGCTGCCGTTCTGATGCTGGTCGCCGGCTACCTGTTGACCTGGGGCGGGGCCCGCGCCCTGCCGCGGGGGCAGCGGCCGGCGATTCCGGCCGGGCGGCTCGCGCTCGGCGTGCTGTATATCGGGCTCGCCGGCATCGCGCTGGTGGAATTGCGGCATGACAACACGGCAGGCCGGATCAACGTGCTGTTCCTGTTCCTGGTGGTCTGGGCCTCGGATATCGGGGCCTATCTGGCCGGGCGCGCCTTCGGCGGCCCCCGCCTGGCGCCCGCGGTGTCGCCGAACAAGACCTGGTCGGGGGCCGCGGGCGGCCTCGTCTCGGCCATGCTGGTCGGCCTGGCGGCGGCGATCCTGCTGGCACCGGGCAACGCATTCTGGTCGCTGCCCGTCGCCGCGCTGCTCGGCATCATGGCGCAGCTCGGCGATCTCCTGGAAAGCGCGATCAAGCGGCAGTTCCAGGTGAAGGACACCTCCTCCCTCATTCCCGGCCATGGCGGGCTGCTGGACCGGCTGGATGGTGTGCTGGCGGCGGCGCCGGTCGCCGCGATCCTCGCCATCATCTGCGGCCAGGGGCAGCCGATCTGGCAATGACAATGACCTGGCGATGAGCAAGCAACGGACCGTCACCCTCCTGGGCTCCACCGGCTCGGTCGGCCGCTCGACCGTGGCGTTGCTGGAGGCCGCGCCGGAGGGCGCCTTCGCCGTGGAGGCGCTGGTCGCCGGCCGCGACGCGGCGGCGCTGGCTGCGCAGGCGCGGCGCCTCCGGCCCCGGATCGCCGTGCTGGCGGAGG
>NZ_JAAGBB010000095.1 GCF_018129085.1 Plastoroseomonas hellenica | reverse complement strand
AAGTACAACCCGATCGGCGACGACTTCTCGGGCAGCCCGGCCACCGTCGGCTGGGACCTCGCGAAGGCCGTCAAGGTCTGATCTCGCTCGGGGCCGGCGCTCGTCCGGCCCCACCCGCGACCGGGAATGCCGGGTTCGGCTCACAGCCGGATCCGGCGTTTCTGATTCGGCCAAGGTTGCCCTGCGCGGCCGAGCCAGGGCATAGGGCCGCCCAACCTACGAAGGCCGAGCGCCAGCACGGCGCTGATTGCCCTGACCTGTTTGCTCATGGTGTGCTTCGTCGACTGGGGCCTGTGGCCGCTGGCTGCGCTTCCGCGCACCCTCCTTGCCCATCGCGGGTCACCAGCACGCCGCACGGAGGAAACGGACATGCACCCCCATCCCGGTCGTCGCGCGGTCTTCGCGGCCCTACCGCTTATCACCCTGCCGGCGCGGGCGCAGGATGCCTTCCCGTCGCGCCCTATCACGATCATCAACGCCTATGCCGCCGGCGGGCAGACCGACATCGCAGCGCGTCTGACGGCCGACCGACTGGCAACAGCCATCGGCCAGCGCGTGATGGTGGAGAACCGTGTCGGGGGCGCGACCTCGATCGCCTCTACGGCCGTCATGCAAGCCCGGCCGGACGGATACACGCTCCTTGCCGGAACCAGTTCGCTCGCCATCAATCCAACGCTGCAGCCAAGGCTCACGCCACGCAATCCACAGGCGGAACTGGCGCCCGTCGGGATGGTCTATCGCGGCGCCTTCGTATTGCACATCTACCCAGGCCTCCCAGCCAGGACGCTCCCCGAATTCATCGCCTATGCGAAGGCGCACCCCGGCGCGCTGAATTATGGCGGGGTGGTGGGAACTGTCGTGCACCTCGCGATGGAGATGCTGTGCCAGCGGGCCGGCATCGAGATGACGGCCGTGCCCAATCGCGGCGGCGCAGAAGGGCTGCTGGATCTGCAGGCAGGGCGCATACACTGCAATTTCCAATCACCCGTGGAAGCCTTGGCATCCCTGCACGAAGGCAGGACGCGCGCGCTCGCTATGTCGTCCCGCCAACGCCTGGCCAACTTGCCGGATGTCCCGACCGTTGCGGAAACCCTGCCGGGATTCGAGGCGGTGTTGTGGATGGCCCTATTCGCACCGATTGGCACGCCGGAGCCTGTGATCAGCACGGTCGCTGGCGCCCTCAATTCGGTCACCGAAAGCCGGGATTACCAGGCTCGCATGGCCCAGATTGGCCTCACGGCTGAGAGTGGCGGCCCCTCGGACGTTCGGACGCGGCTTGCCGCGGATACGGCCAACTGGGGCAGAGTGATCACTGAAGCAGGAATCAGGACCGATTGACCGGACTGACCCGCACATCCAGTCACGCACGCGCCGAGAAGGCGATGAAGGCCGCGTCAACGATCCGGTCGATGAAGGCGTCCGTCACCAGCTCTCCGGAAACCACCTTGCGGTAGTAGAGGGGGCCGTAGATTGCGTCGAGAAACAGGTCAGGATCCGTCCCGGCTGCGACCTCGCCGGCGCGGATCGCCTGCTGCAGCAGCATCCTGGTCTGGGCCCGGCGCGGCCGCGCGATCTGCTCGGAATAGGCTTCGGCCAGCAGCGGATCGGTCTGCTTGGCGCCGATCAGCGCGGTGATTGCCTGGCCCTCCGCGCTGTTCAGCAGGCGGATCGTCGCCTTGAGCTGCCGCTGGAACCGTTCGCGATAGCTTCCGGCCGGGCCACCATCGCCGATCGGCGCCATGCGCGCCGAGACGCACGCCAGTGCGACCGCCGCGCGGTTTGGCCACCAGCGATAGAGCGTCGTCTTCGCAACGCCGGACCGCGCCGCCACCGCCTCCATGGTGACGGCCTGGAAGCCGCCCTCCGCGAGCAGCTCCGCCGTCGCCGCCAGAGCCTTGTCCCGGGCCTCTGCGCTGCTCTGGCGGCTGCGCCGGGGTGCCGTGGGGAGCGCCCTCTCTTCTGTCCTCATCGGCATATCATTCCCGATATCCGACACTCTCTTTACGGGACGGCGACCGGGAATCAAGCTGCGGCGCCGGCTACTCCAGCCGAGCACCGGACACCCGCACCAGCTCCCGCCAGACCGGCTCCTGCTGCTCGATATAGGCGGTGAAGGCGGCGGGCGACGCGTCCGTGATCGGCATGAAACCGAGCGGCTGCAGACGCTCCCGATAATCCGGCAAGCCGACCGCGTGAAGGATGGCCAGGTGCAGCCGCGCCACGACCTCAGGGGGCAACCCGGCCGGCCCATCGATGGAGTACCAGAACTCCATATCCATGCCGGAGCCCGGCAGGAGCTCAGCCATGCCCGGCACTGCCTCCAGCCCCGGTACATGGCCCACCCGGTTCGCACTGCCCACGGCGAGCGCGCGCAGCCGGCCTTCGCGGACATGGGGGATCAGGGCCGGAATGCCGTCGAACATCATGTTCACCGAGCCCCCGAGCAGATCATTCAAGCCCGGCGTCAGACCGCGATACGGCACATGGGTGATCCGCACCCCCGCCGATTGCATGAGCTTGGCCAGCGACAGATGGCTGATCGTGCCCTGGCCGGAGGAGGCCATGACGATCCTGTCCGGCGCCTCCTTCGCGGCCGAGATCAGCTCCGCGAAGCTGCGCCAGGGCTCCCTGGCGTTGACGACCAGCACCGTGGTGCCGATCGACACGCGCGTCAGATGCGTGAAGTCCCGCACTGGATCGAAGGAGAGGCTGCTGTAGAGCGACTTGTTCGCGCAGAAGATCGTGGCACCGCCGAGGAAGAGCGTGTAGCCGTCCGGCGCCGCGCGAGCGACTGCCTCCGCGGCGATGTTGCCGCCGGCCCCGGGGCGATTGTCGATCACCACCGGCTGTCCGAGGCCGGCGGACATCCGTTCGCCCACCAGGCGCGCGGTGATATCGGCAGCCCCGCCGGGCGGGAACGGTACGACCAGCCGGATCGGCCGCGACGGAAACGCCTGGGCCGAGGCTTGCTGTGCCCATGCCGACCCTAGCCATCCCGGCGCGGCGAGCATGCCGGCCAGCACACCGCGCCGCGCCGCCAGCCCGGCACGGCGCGGCCTGGCAATACTCCCATTCTCGACCATCATCCCCTCCCGCTTGCTTCGTTCTTGTCATCCTCAGTCTCGCGAGGGCGCGGTCAGGGGGCGCCCTGCGCCAGCGCCATCAGGGCCGCCGCCCGCGGCGCCGTCCCCACCGTGCGGATCTGCGCCAGCAAGCGATCGACACCTTCGGCGCCGATCACGGGATCGCCCAACAGATGCGCCTTCGCGGCGGCCTCCGCGGGGGTCATCGGATTGGCGATGGAGCCTTTTGGATGATCCACCTGCGCGGCGAAGAACGCACCGTCCGCCGCCTCCACGGTCATGTGACAGGAGACGCCGCGCGGCAGGGTTTCGTCGGGCACCACCGTGAGCATGCCGGAGAGGCGCAGGATGGCGGGGTCCCGGAGCTTCTCCTCAACGTACTGCGGCAGCAGGGCCGCCCCCTCGCGCAGCGCCACGGCCACCGAGTAGTTGAGGCTCACCTGGGCCTCATGATGCGTCGCCGGGTGCGGGATCTGGTGGTAGTGCGCCCAGGTCGGATGGCGCCGGACCGTGATGCGCCGGATGCCATCCACCCCAGCGGCGCCCATCTGCCGCCTGATGTCGATCGCGCAGTCGATCCCGTTATGGATCGGCCGGGCGCAGGAATAGGCCTTGTACTCAATGAAGATCGGGAACTCCTCGCCCAGCCCGCGTGTCAGGGGTACCGGATCGAAGCCGTCGCTGAAGGCACGGCAGAAGCCGCGCTCGCCATCCAGGATGGTCGCGGCACCGGTGAAGCCGAGCGCCGCCATGACAGCCGCGGTTACGCCGTTGCGCGCCGCAGGTCCCGGGTTGAAGCGCTTCTGCATGGAAGGGCCGTACATCTCCATCAGCCCCGAGGCCTGGGCGCCGGCGAGGCCGAGGGCAGAGACCATCGCCGCCTCGTTCAGCCGGAACAGCATCCCCGCCGCGACCGCCGCGCCGAAGACGCCGACGGTCGGCGTGGTGTGGTAGCCGCGGTTGCGCAGCGACGGGTTGGTCGCATCGCTCAGCCGCGCCATGGCCTCGCAGCCGCCGACCACCGCCGCCAGCAGCTCGGCGCCCGTGGCGCCGGCCCGCTCCGCCGCGGCCAGCGCGGCCGCCACCACGGGCGGGCTGAAATGATAGAGCGCCAGGATGTCGACATCGTCGAGCTCGACACTGTGCGACGCGATCGCATTGGCGAAGGCGGCATGCACCGCCGGCACCCGCACCCCGCCGCCATTCACCATCGCGGCCTCGGCGCTGCCGCCGGTTTCCATGGCGAAGCGCCGCACGATCGCACCGCTCTCCGTGCGGGATCCGGCAAGCGCCACGCCGAACCAGTCGGCGATCAGCGCCTTCGCATCCTCCAGATGCCTCGCCGGGATCCGGTCGATGGTGAGGGATGAGAAGTGGCGGGCCAGCGTGACGGCGGCGGGCTCGGTCATGGCGTCGCTCCAGGATGCTGCATGGTCATGCGTGCGGGTCGGGGCCGCGGCGGGATGGCAGGTTCACGGCACCGGGCCCGACAGGACGGCGTCCGCGGCAGCCCGCAGCTTCGGCCGGCGTTCGATGGCGAGGGCAGCCATCCAGGCGTCCCGAATGCCGTCGAGGAAATCGCCCGGACGGTTGCAGTCGCCGACCAGGACATAAGGAATTTCGGCCGCTTCCAGCGCCGGCACCGCATCGCGGTTCGGCACCGGCCCGACGGCGTGGACGATCGCCTCGCCTGGCTCCATCGTCCAACGCCGCTCGCCGGAGCGCAGCACTAGGCGGCCCGCCTCGAAGCCCTCCACCAGGGTGTCCGTCAGCCCCTGCATCCCGGCCCGCTCGAGCCGCTCCAGCAGGTCGAAGCGATTGTTGCGCGCCATGCCGGCAGCGAGGGTCGGCAGGCCTTCGACGATCGTGACGCGGCAGCCGCGCGATGCCACCAGCAGATCCGCGGTCTCCAGCCCGACCAGGCCACCGCCAATCACCGTCACCGCGGCCCCCCGCGGGATGCGCCCGGGATCGAGGATCGCCTCCCAGGCATGCAGCACCGGCACTGGCGACGCGTCCAGCATCGGCAGGCGCCGCGCCCGCGATCCGGTGGCAAGGATGGCGATATCCGGCGCGAAGCGGCGGATCCGCTCTGCCGTCGCTTCGGTCCCCAGCCGCACGGGGACACCCAGCGCCTCCACCTGTGCCCAGCGATAGCTCCAGATGCCGCCGACATCCGCCTTGTCCGGCCCGGCGACGGCGAGCGGGAGCTGGCCACCGGGGCGCTCCGCCCGCTCCCAGATCTCCACCTCATGGCCGCGCGCGGCCGCGACCCGTGCCGCTTCCACGCCGGCGACGCCGGCGCCAAGCACCAGCATCCGGCGGCGCTGCGCCGCGGGCAGCGGATCGGCGAGCTGCGGCTCCGCGAACTCCGGCCGCTCGAATTCCGTGCCGACCAGCGGGTTCGCCACGCAGGCGACATCCTGCTCCAGGGTCAGGCGCTCGAAGCAGACATTGCAGGAGATGCATTTCCGGATCGGCGTTGCGATCTCGCCGAAGGCCTTGCGGGTCCAATAGGCATCGGCGACCAGCGCGCGGCAGACGGCGACGTACTGCGCGCTACCGGCCTGGAGCACCGCCTCGGCATCCTCGGGATCGATGATGCGGCCCGCCATGATGACGGGGATGCCGAGCGCCGCGGTGATCGGGCGTGCATAGGGCTCCAGGAAGCGCCGCGGGAAGGAGGGCGGCTGGATGCAGTAGCGCGACAGGGCGGGACTCTCGTTCGAGCCGCCCGAGAGGTCGATGGCGATGACGCCTGCGCCCTCCAGCGCCTGCGCGAGTGCCACGGCCTCCGCCTCGCTGTAGCCGCCCTCGACATATTCGGTCGCGCTGATGCGCACCATCAGCGGCAGCTCGGGCAGTGCTGCCCGGATCAGCGCCACCGTCTCCAGCAGCAGCCGCATCCGGTTGTCGAGCGTGCCGCCATAAGCGTCGGATCGCCGGTTGATGCGCGCAGTGAAGAATTGCTGGAACAGGTAGCCATTGGCCGCGTGCAACTCCACCGCGTCATAGCCCGCATCCCGCGCGCGCCGTGCGGCCTCGAGAAACTCGACCTGGATGGCGCGGATCTCCGGGGCTGACAGGCCGCGCACCGGCTCCCCGGTGTTCGGGTTGGTGCCATCCGACGGTCCCACAGGCTCCATGCCGAGCACGGAGCGCCGCAGCAGCCCACCGCGATGGTTGAGCTGCGCGACGGCGAGCGCGCCGCCCGCGTGAATCGCCTCCACCACCGCCGCGAGGCCCGGGATGAAGCGGTCATGATGAATGCAGAGGGAGTTGCGGTGGTTGCGCGCGTTCGGTGAGACCACCATTGCCTCGGTGATCACCATCGCCGCGCCGCCGAAAGCACGTTCAGCGTAGTAGAGCTTGTCGCGCTCGGTGGAGAAGCCGTCGCAGGTTCCGTAATTGGTTCCCATCGGCCCCATGATGATGCGGTTGCGGAGCGCGAGCGGCCCCATCCGTCCTGGCTGTGCGATGAGCATCGGCCTGCCCCGCCCGCGCCTATTCGGCGGCTTCGGGGTGCTGCACCAGGCGCTCCGGCGTGAAGACATAGCCTTCCATGATCCGCCGCGCCGTGCGCCCGAGCGTCGCCCGATGCACGCGGAACTCCGGCCCGTTCCCGCCAGTCACGGAGACCTCGGTGACGATCACGCCGGCAGGGTGGCCGATCCGGCAGTCGGCCGCATGGAAGCCGGCGGGGCGCGCCGCCTCATGCACCAGGGTGCCAGGCACGCGGCTCGCGACGCCGGTGCAGACGGTGCTGGTGCCGGCAAAGGTCTTGTGGGTGCGCTGCATGAACATCAGCCGCGCCAGCACGTCCATCTCGTCCGCCGCGACCGTGGTGCCGCGCAGGAAGTCGCGATAGGCGCAGGGCGGCGCGACCATGCCGAGGATCGGCACTGCCGGGCTTTCCGATCGCGCGGCGGCAGGTGCGGTAGCGAGGCCGAGCCGGTACGCCGCGGCGCCGCGGATGCGCTCCAACCGGTCGAGCAGTTCGGCCCTGCCGTCGATCTCGGCCGGCGTCTCCGCGCCGGTCAGCCCGACGTCGCGGGTGCGGATGAAGACATGTGGGTTGCCGATGTCGAGCAGGCTCGCCTCGATCGTGCCGAGACCCTCCACCTCCAGCCGGTCCACGGGCCGGCCGGTCGGCAGCAGCGCGCCGGTGCCGCCGCCAGCGGTATCGGCGAAATCCACGAGGATGCGCGCGCCGGTGCCGGGAACGCCGGGGATGGTGAAATCCCCCTCCTCCGCCGGCTGTCCATCCAGCACCGGCACCTCGATCCGCAGCACGCGCCGGAGGTTGGTGTTCCAGGCCCGCACCATGGTGACCGGCGCGCGCGGCTCCACCATGCCCTCCCGCACCGCGAAGGCGCCGACGGCGGCACTGATATTGCCGCAGAGGCTGAGGTAGTCGATCTCCGGCTCGTCGATCTCGACCTGCGCGAAGGTGTAGGTCAGGTGCGTCCCGGCGGCCTCCGGGACATCGACGCGTGGCGGGCCGATGATGGCGAGCTTACTGGTCAGCGGATCGGCGCCGCCGAGCCCGTCGATCTGCCGCTTATCCGGGGAACCGAAGATCCGAAGGATGAGCGCGTCACGCGTGGCCGGGTCGGAGGGCAGGTCGGCCTCCTTGAGGAAGACGGCTTTGCTGGTGCCGCCGCGCATCACAACGCAGCGCGTTTGCCGGATCATGCGCTTACTCCCCAGGCGGGTTCTGACCCCTTGCCCCAGAGAAGCATACGCTACGTAGCGTAGCAAGCTGGATCAGGCTTTATGCGCCATCGGACGGTGCCGATGCGTAGCACAGCGCCCCGAAGCCCTGAGCAAGTGGCCCTTGTCGTGAACGCCGCTCCGCGCCGCCGTATCAGGCGTCCATTCGCTTGCAGCGCGCGAGGTAGTCCCGGTTCAATACGACGCCGAGCCCTGGCCGCGTCGGCAGCGGCAAGTGGCCATCCTCGATCTGCCGCTCATAAGGCGCATCGACCAGATCGAGCCGGTCATCCTCGGGCCAGACCGGGAAGATCTCCTGGATCAGGAAATTGGGGATTGCGAAGGAAAGCTGTACGCAGGCCGCCGTCGAGATCGGCCCGCCGCAATTGTGCGGCTGGATGTAGACCTCATGCGCCGCAGCGAGAGCGGCGATAGCGCGTACGCCGGTGAAGCCACCAGCCAGCCCCATGTCGGGCTGCGCGACCGAGAGCGCGCGGGCTTCGAAGAAGCGGCGGAAATCGCCGAGGGTGGTCAGCCGCTCGCCGCCCGCGATAGCGATACCGGTCTGCAACCCGACCTCCCGCGCCGCACCTGCATCCTCGGCATCCGCCACCTCCTCCATGAAGAAGGGCGAGAGGTGGGCGATGCGCCGGCCGAAGCGGATCGAGTCCATCGGCCACATATTGCCGTGCAACTCGACGCAGATGTCGATGCCGGCCCCGACCGCCTCCCGCACCGCCATGACGCGCGCCACCGCGAGATCCTCGGCGGCGCGGCCGATATGGCGGTTCACCCGATCACTGCGGCCCGTGGCATCGAGCTTCATGGGATCGAATTTCAGCGCGCCGAAGCCGCGCGCTTTCACACCCTGCGCCGCCTCGGCATAAGCCGCCGGGGCGCCCAGGCCACGGTACCAGCCGTTGCAGTAGAGCCGCAGCCGGTCGCGGCAGGCACCGCCCAGCAGCACATGGACCGGTTGGCCGAGCGCCTTGCCTTTGATGTCCCAGAGCGCCTGATCGAGCGCACTGATCGCGCCCCCGAAGATCGGGCCCGGCACATGGCCCCAGAAGGTGTCGCGACGCATCGCATCGAAGAGCGCCTCGGTCCGGAAGGGATCCTTGCCGATGATCCTGGTTCGGGCGAGCTCGAGCAGCAGCTCCGCAGCCGCACGGCCGCCGGAGCCATAGGCCAGGCCGATCTCTCCGGCTCCCGTCAGGCCCTCATCAGTCTGCACTTCCACGATCGTCAAAGCATGGGAGGCCCCTTCAGCCATCGGCTTTTGAGGGGTTCGATAGACCGTTACGCCGGTAACCCTCATTGCGACCTCCCATATTTGATCAAATCGATACTCCTTAATTGACTCAATCGTATCCTGGAGGCAAGAGGGGTACATGTCGGTCCTCGCCCCCTCCCCGCCGATGCCCAGTGCCCTGCCCTTCGGCAGCACCGTCTATCAGCGCGTCCACGAGCATCTGCGGGAGGAGATCCTCGCCGGCCGCATCGCGCCCAGCACCCGGCTCAAGATCCAGGACCTCGCCATCCGCTACGGCCTCTCCCAGATGCCGGTGCGGGAGGCGCTGCAGCAGTTGCAGGGCGAGGGGCTGATCGTGCTGGCGCCCAATCGCGGCGCCACCGTCCGGCGCATGGACGCGCAATTCGTCCGCAACATCTTCGCCATCCGCGAGGCACTGGAAGGCTTCCTGACCCGGCAGGCGGCACCGCTGCTCGACGCCGCGCGGCTCGGTGCGCTGCGCGACATTCAGGCTGCAATGGAGCAGGCCCGTGCGCGGGGCGACGTGCCTGCCACCATCCGCCTGAACCGGAGCTTCCATCGCACGATCGAAAGCGCCACGGGGAATGACGATGCGATACGGGTGCTGGAGCTGCACAGCAGCCTGATCGGCGCTCTCCGCACCCGCTTCGGCTATCTCGAGGGCCGCGTCGAGACCGTGCTGCGCGAGCACCAGGCCCTGATCGACGCGCTGGCACGTGGCGATGCGGAAGCCGCAGGCGCGATCCACGACGCGCATATCCGCGCCGCCCGTGACGACCTGCTGGCCGCCATGGCCGCGGAGGAGGCGACGACGCCCTGACCACCACGCAACCGCGCCGCAGTGCGCGGAGAGAATAAGGAGGAAACCGATGCAACGACGCAGCCTCATCGCCGGGCTCGCCAGCACAGCCATCATCCCGCATGCATGGGGCCAGGCGGTGCCGACCGAGATCCGCATGCTCGTCTCCTTCAATGCCGGCGGTGCGACCGACCTCCTGGCGCGGCGGCTGCAATCACTGCTGGAGCCGCGCGGCCATCGGCTGGTGGTCGAGAATCTGGTGGGCGGCGGGTCGATGATCGCCATGAACCGCCTGGCGCAGTCGCCGCCCGATGGCCGTACCCTCGGCCTCGCCTCGCATGGCCTGATCGCTCAGATCGTCGCACGCGAGATCCCGCTCCGCCTCGATCAGTTCACCCCGCTTGTCCGCCTCGCGACAGATCCCTCGATCCTCGTGACCGGCGCGCAGTCGCGGTTCCGCACGCTCGCCGATGTCGTCGCCGCCATGCGCACGCCGGAAGGCCCCAGCGTCGGCGCTGCCGGGCCGGTCGGCACCGCTGGGCATCTGCGCATGATGGGCATCGCGCAGGACATGCGCGGCAACTTCAACTATGTCGGGTATACGGGCGCGGCGCGCTTGGCGAACGAGCTTATGGGCCGCCATCTCGATCTCGGCCTGGTCAAGCCGAACGACGTCTTCGGCCAGATCCGGTCCGGCGAGCTCCGCGCCCTCGCCGTCCTCGAGGAGCAGCGGCTGCCGCAGCTCCCGGAGGTGCCCGCGATCATCGAGGTCGGGCTGAACCCGCATCCCTTCGGCCGCATCACGTCGATGACCTATGCCGTCGCCCCTGCGGCCGTTCCCCCGCCGTTGCGTGACGCCCTGATCGCATTGCTGCGCGAGGCGGTTCTGTCGCCCGCGTTCCAAGTCAAGGCGGAAGAGGATTGCTACGTCGCCGACGGGCTCTCCGGCGCCGCGCTTCAGGCGGCAATTGCACAGACCGCCGAAGCCATCCGGGTCGCGCAGCAGCGCCTCCGCGGCTGAAGAGCCGGTGTCGCGGGGAGGCAGGCTGGGAGGCCGCTGGCGGGTCGCCCGTCGCTAGCCCGGGAAGGCGGCCTCCAGCCTCCGCAGCACGGCTTCTTCGGCGTCCGACACCTTGCGGCCGAGGCCCAGGAAGCCCCCCGATGCCTCGGCGACCCGCCGCGCCCGGCCGACCAGTTCCGCCCTGAGCGCCTGCAAGCCGGCATCGTCGAGCTTGGCCGAGACGGCGCGGGTATAGTCTGCCCAGGCGGCGAGGAGTTCGCGTGGCGGCGGCTCGCGGAGCCAGCGGTCAAGCAGTTCGCGGGCGGCGCCTTGCGCAGCCACGCCCGCCTCCGCCGCCGCGGCGAGCACGGCCTCCCGCTCCCGGTCGTCGATGGCCCCGTCCGCCCAGGCCACCGCCACGAGGGGCACCAGGGTGAGCGCAGCCAGCGTCTCGCCGGTCATGCCGAGGGCGGCGACCGCGTCGAGCACGGCGTCATCGGCGATGCCGGAGGCGGCGGCGAGCGCCTCCCTCCGAGACCTCGCCTCGTCCGCCTCCCTGAGCTGCCGCCGCAGCCTCTGGTCCTCCTTGGCGAAGAATGCCTCTTCCAACGCTCGCTTGCGGTCCCCCAGGAACTCCTCGCCCATGCCACCCTCCTCCGCCAGGAAACAGAGCCGCCATCCTTCCCCGGATGGGGGGCCGACGGCAACCGTGCGGACGCCGTCGGCCCGCAGGGCGCTATCAGCGCGAAGCAAGTCCGCGAAGCAAGGCTTCGTGGAATTGCTCAGGTGCCTCGACCTGTGGGGAATGGCCAAGCTCAGGAAGCTCGACCAGCGTCGCGTTCGGGATCGCCGCCGCCGCACGCCGACCGAGTTCCGGATAGTTGCCGAGACGCGCGGCGACCTCGCGCGGCGCCCGATTGGCACCAGGCGCCGTCCGGTCCTTGCCACCGATCAGCAGCAGCGTGGGCGTTGCGATGCGCCCGAACTCGTGCACGACAGGTTGGGTGAAGACCATGTCCGACGTCTGCGCCTGGTTGAGCGCCACAATCTCCCTGCCGGGACCCGCGTACATGCCCGCGAGCATCGAGACCCAGCGGTCGTACTCGGGCCTCCATTGGCCGTTGTAGTAGAAGCGCTGCTGGTAGGCCTTGATGCTGTCGAAGCTGGTCCGCAGCTCGCCCTGGTAAAGCTGGTCGATGGTCGCATAGGGCACGCCCTCGGCCCGCCAATCCTCCAGGCCAAGCGGATTGACGAGCACGAGTTGCTCAACCGCCTGCGGATATTCCAGCGCGTAGCGGGCTGCCAGCATGCCGCCCATCGAATGCCCTATGACCGTGGCCCGCTGAATGCCCCGGGACGCCAGCAGCGCATGTGTGTTGGCCGCAAGCTGGTTGAAGCTGAACTGGTAGCCCTCCGGCTTGGTCGAGGCACAGAATCCGATCTGATCGGGGGCGATCACCCGGTAACCGGCGCCCGTCAGCACCTGGATCGTTCTTTCCCATGTCGCGCCGCAGAAATTCTTCCCATGCAGGAGAACCGCCGTCCGGCCATTGGCTGCTCCCAGCGGCGCGACATCCATGAACGCCATCGAAAGCGACTTGCCCTGCGAGGAGAATTCGAAGCGCTGCATCGGGTGGGGATAGGTGAAGCCCTCGAGCTGCGGCCCATAGCTCGCCTGCGGATTCGCATTGGCCGATGCCAGGCAGATCATGCCGAGGACGGCAGCGAGGATGGAGGCGTGCAGTCGCATGTTGGTCCTTCCTTGCAAGCCTCGACCAGGCCCACAGCAGAGGCGGAGATCAAGCGGATTGATCGCGGAACACGCTCCTCAATCTCATCCTCGAGGGCGGAGCCGCAAAGCGGGTCAACGAGAAGATGGTGGCGCTCGAGCGCCGCAAGAATGGGCTGCAGGCCTTCCTATAAGACGCGGACGGACCGCCGCCGGCAGCACGAGCGCAAAGCAAAACCCCCGGCTTGGAGCCGGGCCTGCCGCGGGGCACGGCAAAGCCGCCATGCAGGCGTCAAGCTGCGATGCCGTGCGTGACGTGACCGAAGCAAGGCGTCGATCTGCCTCGCACCTACAGGGCTGTCTCTTCCGGGAGCCGTCCACCTACCGACGGATGAGTCACAGGGACGACAGCTCTAGCAAAGCGTGAACCGCGATTCCCGCTGCGCGGGTGGCTTTTCCATTCGAAACAGAGAGATGCCGAACGAACTGCCAGCATTAGGCGAAGAGCTAGTTGGAAACCCAGCGCCGATTCTGTGTCCCCACAACCACAGCGGGCCAATTCCGTATCATTTTGCAATTTTGGGCTGCCGTACGTTAACCAGAGCTGCTATCACGCAATCGCGAGCTAGGTAACGCAAAAGCGATCAACCCAGTTTCCCCAGTCCCTCCGGAGAGCAAGATGCGCGCACTGGTTGTCGAGCGGGATCCGATGAACGTCATCGGAAAGGTGCGGGCCCTGCAGCTCGCGACCATCACCGTGGATACCGCCAAG
>NZ_JAAGBB010000094.1 GCF_018129085.1 Plastoroseomonas hellenica | reverse complement strand
CGCCTCCGCGCCGTCGCGGGCGACCGCGATCGGGGGGGCGAGCGCGATGACGCCGCGGGCGAAGGGCAGCGGGAACACCATGCGGTCCCAGGACCGCATCACCCGCATCCGGCTGGTGACCGCGGCGCAGGGCAGCACCTGGGCGCCGGAAGCGGCGGCGAGCTGTGCGACGCCCTGCGCCGGCTGCCGGCGGGGGCCGCGCGGGCCGTCCGGGGTGATGCCGATGGTGCCGCCGTCCTGCAGCCAGCGCAGGCTGGCGCGCAGCGCCTGGGCCGCCCCGCGGCGGGAGGAGCCTTCGATGACGCCGGCGCCGAGGCGCGCGATGGCATCGGCGATCAGGCGTCCGTCGCGGTGGGAGGAGATCAGCACCTTGACCTCCGGCGGGTGGCCGCCGGTGACCCGCACCAGCCCGAGCTGCCAGCAGGCGGCGAAGACCGCCAGGTGCTCATGCCAGAAAGCCAGGATCATGCCCTGCCCGGCGGCCAGCGGCGCGGCGTGCTCCGGGTTCAGCACCGTCCAGCGGGTGGTGCGGGTGACCAGCCGCACATAGGCGACGACGATCCTCACCAGCAACGCCTGCACGGCCGGATGCTTGCCGAGCCGCTTCAGCATGGGGTTCTGGACAAGGCGCGGCCGCCTCGGGGCGATGTCACCGGGTTTGCGATCCGTCGCGATGGACGCGCCACGGGGCGCGGGCCGGGGTGAAAGGGGGCCGCGGCCGGCAGGCCGGGAGCGGCCGCTCCGGGGAAAGGGCGCTGACGCGCCGGCGCGGTGCTTAGCACGCGGCGCCGGGACAGGCGAGACGCCGGGGATCCGGGGTCGGGCAGGGGTGGCGGAAATTATCACGCCCAGGTGATGCCAAACCTGCATCCGGACCGCCAGCCCACCCGTACCGGGGCAGCGGGGCCGGTCGGCTCCGCCATGGACCTGGTTCCAATGGGGAGAAACCTTCGCATGCATCGCCACCTTCGCGCGCCGCTGGCCGCCGCCATCCTGCTCACCGCCGGCAGTGCCGGGGCGCAGACCCTGATCGGGCTCACCGCCGACAACACGCTCGTCCGCATCGACGCCGCCAGCCGCCGCGCCGCCGCGCCGGTGCGGGTGACGGGGGCCGAAGGGCGGCTCATCGGCATCGACATCCGCCCGTCCAACAACCTGCTCTATGGCGTCACCGACGCGAACCAGATCGTGACCATCGACCCCGCGACCGGCCGGGCGACGCAGGTCAGCCGCCTGAACATGCCCTTCGCCGCCGGCGGGCGGGCGGTCGTGGACTTCAACCCGGCCGCCGACCGGCTGCGCCTGATGGGCGTCTCGGGGGTGAATTTCCGCATCAACGTCGATACCGGCGAAGTCACCCGCGATGGCCAGCTCGCCTATGCCCAGGGCACGCCGCAGGCGGGGTCGACGCCGCGGATCGTCGCCGGCGCCTATACCAACAGCAGCGGCCGCCCGCAGGCGACCGCGCTCTACACCATCGACACGCTGCTGCGCTCCTACAACCTGCAGGCACCGCCGAATGACGGCGTGCAGCAGTCGCGCGGCATGCTGCCGGACCTGCCGGCCGGCGTCGCCTTCGACATCCTGGCCGATGGCGATGGCGGCAATGCCGGCTGGTTGCTGGCCGGCGCGACCTTGCACCGGGTCGACACCGCGACCGGCGCGCCCACCGCGGTCGGCGCCGTGACCGGCCTGCCGGCCGGCGCCGAGGTGATCGACATCGCGGCGCTGCGCTGACCGGCCTGGTCGCGCCGTCGCCCATCTCGGTGGCGACGGCGCCGCTTCTTGGCTACGAGGGACTGATGGACGGGGAGGCGCCGCTGCCCGCGCTGATCGAGGCGATCGCCGCCGGCGACCGCCTGGCGCTGCGCGCGGTCTACATGCGTGAATCGACCCGGCTCTTCGGCATCGCGACCGCCATCCTGCGCGACCGCGACGCGGCCGCGGACGCGCTGCACGACGCTTTCCTGCGCCTCGCCGCCCGCGCCCGGCAATTCGATCCGGCGCGCGGCGCGGCCGAGGCCTGGCTCGGCGGCATCGTGCGCCATGCGGCGCTCGACCTCGCGCGCCGCCGCGGGCGGGAGATGCCGAGCGACGATCCCACGCTCGGCGACGCCGCGGTGGAGCCCGCGATGCTCGAGACATTGGACGCGGAGGCGCAGGGCCGGCGGCTCCGCGCCTGCCTGGAAACGCTGGAGCCGCGTAGCCGGGAAGGCATCCTGCTCGCCTTCGTGCACGGGCTGTCGCATGCGGAGGTGGCGGCCCGCCTCGCGGAGCCGCTCGGCACCATCAAGTCCTGGATCCGCCGCGGCCTGCTCCGCCTGAGGA
Source organism: Plastoroseomonas hellenica (assembly GCF_018129085.1). Classification (GTDB taxonomy): domain Bacteria; phylum Pseudomonadota; class Alphaproteobacteria; order Acetobacterales; family Acetobacteraceae; genus Plastoroseomonas; species Plastoroseomonas hellenica. The sequence goes on along the minus strand of NZ_JAAGBB010000094.1, from coordinate 11,264 downwards.
GTTGCCTCGCATGAGCGACCGCCCGACCCCGGAGGAGGAACGCAGCGCGCTGGCCGGCGAATACGTGCTCGGCACGCTGGATGCGCGCCGCGCCCGCGCGGTGGAGCGCGCGATGGCCGAAGACCCGGCGCTGGCGGCCGAGGTCGCGGCCTGGGAAGCCCGGCTCGCGCCGCTCCAGCGCGTGGCGCCACCGGAAGCGCCGCCGCCCGGCCTCTGGGACCGGATCAACGATTCGCTCGGGGAGGCGCGCCCCGCGCCGCCGCGGCCGCGCCGCGACTGGCTGTGGAAGGGCTGGAGCTTCGGCGCCAGTGCCGTCGCCGCCGGGCTCGCGCTGCTGCTGCTGGTGCGCCCGCCGGCGCCCGCGCCGGAGCGGCTGATGACCGTGCTGCTCACCAGCCGTGAACAGCCGGCCTGGCTGGTCGAAGCGGGGCCGGAAGGCATCCGCCTCGCCGCGCTGAACCGGCAGCCGGCGCCGGAGGATCGCGCGCTGCAGCTCTGGGCGCTGCCGCCGGGGGCGACGGTGCCGGTCTCGCTCGGCCTGATCCCGCGCGACGGCGGCAGCGTCGCGGTCTCCGCCACTGCCATCCGGCCCGAGCCCGGGATGCTGATCGAGATCACGCTGGAACCGCCGGGCGGATCGCCGACCGGCCGCCCGACCGGACCGATCCAGTTCATCGGCCGCTTGGCGCCGGCGCGCGGGAGTTAATGTCTATGCCCTCAGACGCCGGGCGCATTTTTATTGCCCTCAGTCGCCGGCGGCCGCATCCGCGGCCTTGGCTTCCGCGCTGTCAGGGCAGCACTGGCGGCGGCTGTTGGTCACGCGCGGGGCCGCATTCGCGGCCCCGGAGCATCGCTTCGCTCGCTCCGCAGGAACTGATGGCGGCCTGCGGCCGCGCTGATGTTTGAGGGCCTCTCAGCTCGCAGCGTTGTCCTTGCACCAGGCGGCGACCTCGGCATGGGTCGCGAACCAGCAATCGCCTTTCGCCTTGGCCGCCGCGATCACCTTCTCCAGCACCGGCATGCGGCTGCGGTGGCCGATGTAGTGGGGGTGCATGGTCAGCAGGAAGAGGCCGCCCTCGGCATGGGCGCCCTCGAACTCGGCCAGGAAGATCTCCGCCACGCCGGAGGGCGGGGTATAGGGGCGGAGCCCGCTGAAGCGCTGCATGTTGAAGTAGACGGCATCGTCGCGGATCCACTCCGGCGGCAGCTCGACGATGCCGGTGGGCTCGCCGTTCGCGGTCAGCTCATAAGGCTCGTCATCGGCCATGAGGCTGCTGTCGTAGAGCAGCCCCATCTCGCGGATGATATCGAGCGTATGGGGCGAGAAGTCCCAGCTTGCGGTCCGCATGCCGACCGGACGCTGGCCGGTCACCGTCTCCAGGGTATCGGCGGCGCGGAAGGCCAGGTCGCGCTCGACCTCGGGGCGGAGGATGGTGTTGCGCTCGTGGATCCAGGAATGGATGCCGATCTCGTGGCCCTCCTCGGCGACGCCCCGCGCCTCGGCCGGATGCAGCAGGGCGGCGACGGCGGGGTAGAAGAAGGTGGCCTTCACCTCTTCCCGTGCCAGCAGCCGGCGGATGCGCGGCATCGCCGCCCGGGCGCCGTACTGGCCCTGGCTGCTTCGCATCGGGCTCTCATCGGCATCGCGGAGCGGGATGGTCTCGTGATCCGCGTCGAAGGAGAGCGCCACGGCGCAGCGGGCCCCATCCGGCCAGTGGCGCGGCCGCAGGCTGCGCCCGGCCCGCGCCCGTTCCACGATGTCGCGCCAGACGGATTCCGGCCAGGTCCAGGGATCGCCGGCGGGATGGGGGGTGGATTCGGCCATCGCTCTCTCCTCTGTCTCGCCGGCATCTTCACCCCTTCCGAGGATTCCGCCATCGTCGGGGATATCGGCAATCCCGAGCCGCGGCGGAGGCCAGGCGTGATGACCCTCGATTTCGACGGACAGGTGGTGGCGGTGACCGGCGCTGCCATCGGCTTCGGCCGGGCCATCGCGCAGAGCTTCGCCGCCCACGGCGCCCATGTCCACGCGACGGATATCGACGCCGCGGGGCTGGCGGAGACCGCCCTTGGCACCGCCATCCGCACGGCGGTCGTGGATCTCACTGACCGCGCGGCGGCGGCGGCCTGGATCGCAGCGGTGGAGGGGCATGCCGGGCAGCCCATCGCCATCCTGGTGAACAATGCCGGCGGCATGATGGGCCAGCACCATCGCCCGATCGAGGATGTCCCCGATGCGGACTGGGACGCGATCATGGCGCTGAACGTCGATGCCGCCTTCGCGACGGTCCGGGCTGCGGCGCCGGGCATGAAGCGGGCCCGGCGGGGCCGGATCATCAATATCAGCTCCGGCGCCGCCTTCCGGCCGTCGCGCACCCGCATCCAGGCCTATTGCACCGCCAAGCACGCGGTGCTGGGCCTGACGCGCCAGCTCGCCATGGAGCTCGGCCCCTGGGGCATCACGGTGAACAGCGTGGCACCCGGCCTGGTGCTGACCGATGCCGACAAGCAGGGCGGCTGGGATGCGCTCGGCCCGGAACGCCAGGCGGCGACGCTCTCCGGCATCGCCCTCGGCCGCCTGGGCGAGGCGCAGGACATCGCGGATGCGACCATGTTCCTCGCCTCCGACCTCGCCCGATTCATCAGCGGGCAGATCCTGCCGGTGAATGGCGGCTCCTTCTGATGCCGAACCTCGCCTCCACCCGCCGCGGCCTGGTCGGCCTCGCCGCCGCGGGGCTGATCCCGTCCGCGGCGGCGCGCGCCCAGGCGGCAGCCTGGCCGAGCCGGCCGATCCGCCTCGTCGTTCCCTTCGGCACCGGCGGCGGCACCGACATCACGGCGCGGCTGCTGGCGCCGAAGCTCTCTGCCCTGCTCGGCCAGACCGTCATCGTCGAGAACCGGCCCGGCGCCGGCAGCACGCTCGGCACCGACCAGGTCGCTAAATCGGCACCGAATGGCGATGTCTTCGTCCTGGCGACGCTCTCCTCCACCGGCGTCGCGGTCGGGCTCTACCCCAACCTGCCCTACGACCCCGTGCGCGATCTCACCGCCATCGCCCCGGTCAACTTCATCCCGATCTGCCACAGCGTGACCACCCATGGCCTCCGGGTGCGCGACACGGCGGATTGGATCGCGCAGCTCAAGGCCAACCCGAACCGCTTCTCCTATGGCAGCAGCGGCGTCGGCTCGACCGGCCACCTGGCATCGGCGAGCTTCCTCCAGCGCGTGGGTGCTCAGGCGGTGCACGTGCCCTATCGCGGCGCCGGGCAGGTCTTCGCAGCACTGCTGGCGGGCGAGGTCCAGTTCAACAGCGACATCCCAAGCCTGATGCTGCCTTTCAACCGGGACGGCCAGGTGAAGACCCTGTTCGTCGCGACCGATGAGCGTTCCGGCCTCATGCCGGATGTGCCGACCGCCGCCGAAGTCGGACTGCCGGGCTACAAGGCCTACTCCTGGTACGGGATCTTCGGGCCCGCCGGCCTGCCGCGGCCGATCGTCGAGCGCATGGCGGCCGCCATCGAGGAAGCGCTGGGCGATCCGACCATCCGGCAGCGCCTGGACGAGATGGGCACCCCCGCGATGCGCGGCTACACCCCGGATCGCTTCGCGCAGTACGTCAGGGACGAGGTGGCGTTCTGGGTCCCGATCGTGCGCGCCTCCGGAGCCACTGTGGATTGAGGCGAGAACCGCTTTACGGCGCCGCGGCACCCGACACCACGGCGCGCAGCGCGCCGAGCGCTTCCGTCAGGCCGATCAGCGGCAGCGGATGACCTTCGGCCGTGCCGCCGCTCTCCGGCAGCCCGCCGCGATCCTGCGCCAGCTCAGCGAGGCTGAGGCGGCCATCGCCATCATAGTCCAGGCTCTCCACCACGCCACGCGCCAGCAGCAGCGCCGCGGCGGCGGTGAGACCCTGCAGCGCGGGGCGCTCATCGGCCGGTTCCTCGACCGCGGCGATCCAGGCGGCGCCGCGGAACAGCCGCGCCAGCTCGGCGGCGCTCAGGAGCCCGTCGCCCGAGATGTCGGCCGCACGGTAGAGCGCGGCCAGGCAGCCAGCGGCACCCATGCCCTCACCGCAAGCGGCCTCGACCCGCTCCAGCATGCCGAGGAAGGCGATGCCCTCGCCATGCTGCGCCACCAGCGCCGGCGGCCATTGCGGGCAGCGCCGCCAGAGCTGCAGCGCCGCCGGCCCGGGCAGCGCGTCGTCGCGCGTCTTGGCCTCGGGCTCCACCGTCTCCAGCGCGTCGCCCCGCATGCGCAGCAGGAGGCGCGGCGCCGCGGCGCCATCGGCGGTGCCGAGCACCCAGTCCTCGTGGCGGGCGATCGCGGCAAAGCGCAGCAGCCGGCCCGCGCCCTCGGCCGGCAGCCGGACCGCGGCGCGGGGCGTGACGTGCAGCACCGCCGCGGGGCGCGCGCAGTCGCCATCGGTCCAGTTGCCGCGCATCGGCTCCGGGATCGCCGTGGCGGGGGCTTGGGCGAGCGCTGCCCCCGGCAGCAGCAACGCCAGCAGCACGAGGATTCGGGTCACGGCAGGTTCAGCTCCTCGCCGCCGCAGAGATCGGTGTTCGGCAGCCGCACCTCCCGCCCGTCGCGGAACATCGCGAGCAGGTCGGCGCGGCAGCCGACGCCGTCGGGCGGCATCAGGTCCAGGGTTTCGCCGGCGCCCAGCACCGTGGCGCCCAGCCGATCGGGGCCGCGCGCGCTGTCCGGGGCATCGACGTAGAGCTCGATCAGCGGCACCCGCGCGGTGTTGCGCAGGCGCGTGCTGCCGGGGGCGGGTGGCGCCGGCGTCGTGCTCGGCCCCGCATCCAGGCGGTCCGACAAGGTCCAGCCGGGACGCAGCACGATGACCGGCACCTGGCAGAGATTGATGCGGTTGCGCTCCTCCGCCGCCTGGCGGTCGGGGAAGACGATGCGCAGGTCGGCCTCGCAGCCGCCGCGCATCACGATCTCCCGTCGGCCGCCGCGGGCCAGGACCTCCTCGCTCAGCCGGTCGGGGCCCCAATCCTCGGTGGCACTCGGCGCCAGGTAGAGCTCCTCGATGTCGGCGCGATGGGCATTGACCACCACCACGCGCCGCTGCGGCGGCCGTGGCGCGCCGGTGCCATCGAAGGAGAGGGAGGGGGTGGCGCAGAGATCGGCGCCGCGCCGTTCCTCCGCCGTGCCGTCGTCATAGACCACGCGCAGGTTCCAGCGGCAGGATTGGCCGCGCAAGGTCACCGTCTGCGAGCGGCCGATGCCGAGCGCGTCGCCGCCCAGCCGCTCCGGTCCCCAGCGACCTTCCTCGGCCAGCGTCTCGGGGATGGCATAGAGGCCCTGGATCGCCGCATCCGCGATATTGGCGACGGCGAGCGTGCGGCGCGGCACCGCGCCTTCGGCCAAGGTCACCACCATGCCGCGGCAGAGATCGACGCCGCGGCGGACATCCTCGCTCTCGTCGTCGAAGACGGCGCGCAGGTCGAAGCTGCATTGCCGGGTGCGGCCGAGGCGCAGCCGCGCCTCCTCCCCCGCGGCGATCGCGACCGACAGGCGGTCGGTGCCGGCGACCGGACCGGATGCGGCCGGCACGACATAGAGCTCGCGTAGCGCCCGCTCGGTCGCGTTGCGCACCAGCACCTCCCGGAGCGGCGCCGCCGGGTCGCCGAAGGTGACGCGGCGCTGCTCGCAGAGATTGGCGCGCCGCCGTTCCTCGCTGCCATCGGCGAAGATGGCGCGCAGCTCCACCGCGCAGGGGCCGCGGCCGAGCCGGAGGCGCAGCGTGCCGCGATCGGCGATGCTCTCGGCGCCGAGCAGGTCGATCGCGTTGTCCCCGGCATAGACTTCCCGGATCGTCTGGCCGGACTGGTTGGCCAGCAGCGTCTCGCGCTCGGGATTCTGGGGGCGTGGCGCTTGGGCTTGGGCAAGTGTGGGCAGGGCAAGCAGCGCCATGCCGAAGATCCGGGCCGAGAGCCCACCCATACCAAAGCCTCCGAGCGACGCGCGGCCCAGGATGCGGGCCGCCCCGCGATGGCGCAAGGCGGGTTTCGGAGCTGCCTCTCAGGGGGCGGCCGGCAGCACGACGATGGAGACCGCGCGGGCCGCCGGAACACCTTCGCGTGCGGCGCGGCTGAAATTTGCGGCACGCGCCTCGGCCCGCACCCGGTCGGCGGCGATGCCGCGCTGTTCGAGTGCCCGCGCCACCGTGCCGGCGCGCTGCGCGGCCAGCCGGATCGTCGTGGTGGCGCCACCTTCCTGCCCGGTCAGCCCCAGGACGCAGAGGTTGCGCGGCGGGTCGCCATTGGCAGTCTCCACGGCCGCCGCCAGCAGGCTGCGCGCGGCCTCGGTCAAGGTCGCGCTGCCGCGCGCGAAGGGGATGGTGAAGACGTCGTCCTCGAGCTGCCCGGCGCCGACGCAGTCGAAGCTCCGCTGCTGTTGCTGTTGCTGTTGCTGTTGCTGGGCCATGGCCGGGGCGGCGGCCAGCAGCGCGGCCAGGGCCAGGGCGGATCGCCGGAGGGCGGTTACGCCCGGAGGCGTGAATCCGCCCGCCAGAGGAAATCCTGGGTCGGTGCAGCGGAGCAGCGCGGAGCGAAACCGAACCAGGGCGGCGGGGGTGGGCGTGATCGTCATGCGGGAATCCATCGTCGCGCTGTTACATGGGAGACTAAATTCCCGGAGCGGCGCTTGCAAAGCGCCATCACCTTCCGCAAGGCTCCGCCAAACCAGGGACAAGGAAGCCCAGCATGCCCGACGAAGGCCCGACCCCCCTGCGCGACACCGCGCGGATCGAATTGCTGGCGGCCGGCGCGGAGGCGCTGCGCCGCCTGGCGCCCGACCTTCCGGCCGAGGCGGTGGCGCTGATGGAGCGCCTGCATGCGGCGATCCCGACGCCGGCGCTGGCCGCGATCCCGGCCGAGACCCTGGCAGAGGCGGCGGCGAGCCTGTTCTCGCTCGCGGCCGAACGGCGCCCGGGCCAGACGCTGATCCGCGTGGTGCCCCCCGGCCCCGGGCGCGGCGCCCGCGCGGTGCTGGAAAGCGTCACCGACGACATGCCCTTCCTGGTCGACAGCGTGCTGGCCGCGCTGACCCTGAAGGGACGGATCGCGGAGCGGCTGCTGCACCCGATCGTGCCCGTGCGCCGCGAGGGCGGCCGCATCGTGGCGATCGAGGAGGGTGCGCCGCGCGAGAGCATGATGCGCGTCACGCTCGCCAGCGGCGCGGAGGAGGATCTGCCGGCGATCGAGCAGGCGGTCACGCGGACGCTGGCTGATCTGCGCGTCACCGTCGGCGACTTCCCGGCGATGCTGCGCCACCTCGAGGCCGCCGGCGCCGAGGTGGCCGCCTTCCGGACTGAGGATGCGGCACCGGCCGCCGCCTTCCTGCGCTGGATGGCCGAGGAGAATTTCGTGCTGCTCGGGCACCGCAACCTGGCGCTGGCGCCGGACGGCGGGCTCGACATCGTGGAAGCCGAAGGGCTCGGCCTGTTGCGCGACGAGAGCGTGCCGGTCTTCGATGCGCTGCGCGACCTCCATGCCGTGCCGGAGGCGGTGAAGGCGACCCTGATCGAGGCGGCGCCGATTTCGGTCGCCAAGGCGAACATGCGCTCCTCCATCCATCGCCCGCAGCATGCCGATGTGGTGGCGACGCGCTATCTGGGGCCTGACGGCCAGGTCGCGGGCATCCGCGTCTTCCTCGGCCTCTTCGCCGCCGCCGCTTATAACCGCAACCCGCGCTCCATCCCCTGGCTGGCGGAGAAGGTGCAGCGCATCCTGGCGATCGCCGGCGTCGCGCCCGACAGCCATGACGGGCGGGCGTTGCGCAACATCCTCGACACCTGGCCGCGCGACGAGCTGTTCCAGGCACCGGACGCCGCTGTGCTGGCCGGCGCCAGGCAGGCGGTCGACCTGCAGCTCCGTCCGCGCGCCGCGCTGGCGCTGCGCCGCGATCCCTTCGAGCGCTTCGTCTCCGCGATCGTCTGGCTGCCGCGCGACACCTTCGACACCAAGCTGCGCGAGCGGGTCGGCGGCATGCTGGCGCGCGCCTTCGACGGCAGGCTCTCCGCCTATCACATCGCGCTCGGCGATGCGCCGCTGGCGCGCATCCACTACGTCATCGGCACCACGCCGGGGCGGGTGCCGCAGGTCGCCGACGCGATCCTGGAAGCGGCGATCAGCGATGCCGCGCGCAGCTTCCGCGACCGCATCGCCGAAGCGCTCGCGACCGAGCAGGGCGAAGCGGCGGCGGCACGGCTGCTGGCGCGCTGGGGCGATGCCTTTCCACCCGCCTATCGGGAAGCGAGCTCCTCCGCCCAAGGCCTCGGCGACCTCGCGCTGGCGGAAGCGGCACTCGCCTCCGGCCGCCCGGCGGCGCGGCTCGAACGGCCGGCGGGCGCCAATGCCCGCAGCCTGACGCTGCGGCTGGCCAATCCCGGCGGGCCGCTGCCGCTGGCCGATGCGCTGCCGCTGTTCGAAAGCCTCGATCTCCGCGCCATCGAGGAGGTGCCGCACCGGCTGGAGCCGGCGGGTGCCGATCCTGTCGTGCTGCACGTGTTCAGCTTGCAGGCGGCCGCCGATTGCCCGGAGAGCCGCTTCCCCCGGCTGCTGGAAGCGTTGTCGGCGCTGCTCGCCGGCGCCGCCGAGGCGGATGGCTTCAACCGCCTGGTGCTGCGCGCCGGTCTCTCCTGGCGCGAGAGCTGGCTGCTCAGGGGGATGTACCGCTGGCTGAAGCAGGTGGGCTTCGCCTTCAGCCAGGAAAGCGTGGCGGCGGCGCTCGCTGCGCATCCGGATGCGGCGCGCATCCTGGTCGACCTCTTCCTTGCGCGCTTCGACCCGGCGCGGCCGCGCGGCGACGAGGAGCCGCTGCGCATGGCCTGGGCGGCACTGCTGGACGGCGTCGACAATCCCGATGACGACCGCATCCTGGCGCGGCTGCGCACGCTGCTCGACGCGATGCTCCGCACCAACTACTTCCAGGGCAAGGACTACATCGCCTTCAAGCTGGACAGCGCCCAGGCCGGCGACATGCCGGCGCCGCGCCCCTGGCGGGAAATCTTCGTCCATTCCGTGCGCATGGAAGGCTGCCATCTGCGCGCAGGCCCGGTGGCGCGCGGCGGTATCCGCTGGTCCGACCGCCGTGAGGATTTCCGCACCGAGATCCTGGGGCTGATGAAGGCGCAGCGCCTCAAGAACGTCGTCATCGTGCCGACCGGCGCCAAGGGCGGCTTTATCCTGAAGCACCCGCCGCCGGCGACCGACCGCGAGGCCTTCATGGCCGAAGGCATCGCCTGCTACCGCACCCTGGTGCGCGGCATGCTCGACCTCGCGGACAACTACCACGGGTTCGAGGTGGTGACGCCGGAGGGGATCGTCCGCCGCGACGGCGACGACCCTTATATCGTCGCCGCTGCCGACAAGGGCACCGCGACCTTCTCCGACATCGCCAACGGGCTTTCCGCCGATTACGGCTTCTGGCTCGGCGACGCCTTCGCCTCCGGCGGCTCGCAGGGCTATGACCACAAGGGCATGGGCATCACCGCGCGCGGCGCCTGGGTGATGATCGACCGCCATTTCCGGGAAGTGCTCGGCCATTCCGTGCAGGACGCGCCCTTCACCATGGTGGGCGTCGGCGACATGTCGGGCGACGTCTTCGGCAACGGGCTGCTGGTCAGCCGCAAGACCAGGCTGCTGGCGGCCTTCGACCATCGCCACATCTTCCTCGACCCCGATCCGGATGCCGAGGCGGCGTACAAGGAACGCGCGCGGCTCTTCGCGCTGCCGCGCTCCTCCTGGGCGGATTACGACGTGCGGCTGGTGAGCGAGGGCGGCGGCGTCTTCCCGCGCAACGCCAAGACCATCCCGCTGTCGCCCCAGGTGCAGGCGATGCTCGGCATCCATGAGGCCAGGGCCGAGCCCGCCGTGGTGATGCGCGCGATCCTGGTGGCGAAGGTCGACCTGCTCTATTTCGGCGGCATCGGCACCTATGTGAAGGCGAGCACCGAGAGCCAGGCGGAGGCCGGCGACCGCGCCAATGACGCGATCCGCATCGACGGGCGGGAGATCGGGGCGCGGGTCGTGGGCGAAGGCGCCAATCTCGGCGTCACCCAGGCCGGCCGCATCGAGGCGGCGCGGCAGGGCATCCGCATCAACACCGATGCGCTCGACAACTCGGCCGGCGTCTCCACCTCCGACCATGAGGTGAACATCAAGATCCTGCTGGCCGCGGCCGAGATCGACGGCGCCATCACCCGCCGCCAGCGCGATGAGCTGCTGGTGCAGATGACCGATGAGGTCGCGGCGCTGGTGCTGCGCGACAACCATCAGCAGTCGCTGGCCGTCACCCTGGAGACGGAGATGGGGGCGGAGGCCCTGGCGGCGCAGGCGATGCTGATGAAGCGGCTGGAAGCGGCCGGGCTGCTCGACCGCGCGGTGGCCGGCCTGCCGGACGATGCCACCATGCGGCGGCGCATGGCCTCCGGCGATGCGCTGACCCGGCCGGAGATCGCCGCGCTGCTGCCCTTCGCGAAGCTCTGGCTGACCGATGCGATCGAGGATTCGGCGCTGCCGGACGACCCGGCGCTGACGCCGGCGCTGCTGCACTACTTCCCGGCGCCGCTCCGCGAGACCTATGCGCGCTATGCCGAAAATCATCGCCTGCGGCGGCAGCTCGTGGCGACGATCCTGGCGAACGAGGTGGCGAACGGCCTCGGTTGCGCGGCCCTCGCCCGGCTAACGGTGGAGGCGGGGCCGGAACGCGCGGTGCGCGCCGCCTGGCTTGCCGGCGAATGCTTCGGGTTGGAGGAAGCGGCGGATGCGATCGACGCCTCGGTCGCGACCGCGGCGGTGAAGCTGCGGGCGTTGCGCTCGCTGCGTGCTTTGCAGGAAGGCGCGGCGCGCGGGTTGCTCTCGACCACCGGCACGCTCGGGGAGGCGCTGACCGAGCTGCAGCCGGGCATCGCGGCGCTGATCGCCGCGGAAGCGACGCCGCCCACGGAGGCGGAAGGGCTGCCGCCTGCCGCGGCCGGCATCGCGGCCGCGGCAGGTCGGTTGGTCGCCGGGCCGGCGGTGGTGCGGCTCGCGGCACGCGCTGGGGTCAGCGCCGACATGGCGGCCGCCGCCTGGAGTTCGGCGGGTCAGGACTATGCGCTGGATGCACTGCGGGCGGCGGCGGATATGGCGCCGGCGCCAGGCACCTTCGGCCCGCGCGCAAAGGCGCTGCTGCTGGACGACCTGCTGTCGATCCAGGCCGGGCTCGCGCAGCGCGGCCTCGGCGGCGCCGCGGCGCCGGCGGGCGCC
>NZ_JAAGBB010000093.1 GCF_018129085.1 Plastoroseomonas hellenica | reverse complement strand
GGCGGGGCCGGGCGCGCGGCTTCGGCGACGCGCACCGGGGGCGCCGGCGGCGTGGAAGGGGGCGGGGGCGGCAGGATCTCGGCGGCCGGCGCGGATGTCTCGGGCGGTTGGGGCTGCCATGGCGCGTCGATCTCCACGGGGGCTTCGGCCGGTGTCGGCGCGGGCGCGGGATCTGCGGAAGCCGGTGGTGCCGGCGAAGTCTCGGTCACCTCGGTTGGCGACGGCGCTTCGGCAGGCGTCGCCGCTGTATCGGCAATGGAGTCGGGGTCGGCCGCGCTGGTGCCGGCCGCGTCGGCCGGCGCCGTGTCGCTGCCCGCACCCAGCAAGGCCACCTTGGCGACCATTTCGGCCGGCTCGCCGCCGCCGGGCGAACCGCCGCCGCCCAGCAGCAGCACGGCCAGCAACCCGGCATGCAGCACCAGCGAGGCGCCCTGGGCGGAGCCGCGGAGCCGCGCCGCCGCCATGCGTCAAAGACCCACGCGGATCGAGGCGGGGACGCTCCGCCCGATGTCGCGGCAAGGCGGTGCCGGATCGGCGCTCTGGGGGGAGCGCCGATCGGCATGGTCGACCGCCGGCAAGGGCGATCTCACGCGGGGATCCATCCAGGGTCGCTCCAGGGCAGTCGGGGAGGTGCCTGGCTGGCGCGGCAGCAGCCGCTACTTCGTGAGGATCAGCTTGTCGTTGCTGGTGCGGCGAAGGCGATAGACATCTGCGCCGTGCTGGATCTCGAGTTCATGCTCGGCCTTCAGCAGTTCGACGCTGGAGACCCGGCGCGGCGGCACGACGGCGCCATGCGGGGGGGCGGGGCGCGGGGACGCGGACAGGGTGGTCTCGGACTTCATCACGGCAGCCTCCGTTCGCGGATGTGGTGCGCTCTAAATGCGAATAATTCGCAATTGCGGTCAAGAGGGAAGTGCGAGTCGACGGAGCGGTGATCGGCTCGAACGGCTTGCATGAATCACAATATGCACATATCGTTATATCCGCATCGGTCCTGCGCGAGCGGGCAAAGAGGGAACGCCGTGGCGGGGTCGCAAACCTCCAGTCGGCGGCTGCCCCAGCAACTGTCGGCGGGGAGCTGCCGGCCCTTCTGCGCCACTGCGCCCCCCCCCGGGGGCGCGGGAAGGCAGGGCCGGCGGCCGCGATCCGCGAGCCAGGAGACCTGCCGGTGCCGCCGACCCGCAGCCGCGGGCGGCGCAACCCCTTCCGCCGGGCTGGGTTGCACCGGAGGCTGGAGACAGATGCGATGACCATCGCCGCCAATCTCGGCTACCCGCGCATCGGGCCGCGCCGGGAGTTGAAGACCGCGCTGGAGGCCTTCTGGGCCGGGCGCATGCCGGAGAACGAGTTGCTCGACACCGCGCGGGCGCTGCGCGCCGGCGGCCGCGCCGTGCAGCAGGCCGCGGGTATCGGGCACATCCCCTCCGGCGATTTCGCGCTCTACGACCATGTGCTGCAGACCGCCTGCGCGCTTGGCGCCATCCCGCCCGGCTATGGCTGGAACGGCGAGGGGCCGGTCACACTCGCGACGCTGTTCGCGCTCGCACGCGGCGCGCGCGGCACGGCCGCCGAGCGCGACGCCGGTATCCCGGCGGAGGCGCCGGCGCTCGAAATGACCAAGTGGTTCGACACCAACTACCATTATCTGGTGCCGCGCGTCGGGACCGGGACGCCGTTCCGGCTGACCTCCAATCCCTGGGCCGAGGCGGTGGCGGAAGGCATGGCGACCGGCTGCCGCACCCGGCCGGTGCTGCTCGGGCCGGTCTCCTTCCTGCTGCTCTCGAAAGCCGAGGACGGCGTCAACCCGCTGGCGCTGCTGCCGAAGCTGCTGCCCGCCTATGCGGCCGCGCTGCGCGGCATCGCGGATGCCGGCGCCGCCTGGGTGCAGATCGATGAGCCCTGCCTGGTCACCGACCTGCCGGTGGGCGCCGAAGCGGCCTACCGCCAGGCCTTCCGGGCGCTCGCCGATGCCGCGCCGGGGCTGAACATCCTGCTCGGCACCTATTTCGGCGGCCTCCGGGAGAACCTGCCGCTCGCCTTCGCGCTGCCGGTCGCCGGCGTGCATCTCGACCTGGTGCGGGCGCCGGAGCAACTCGATGCCGCGCTGGAAGTGGCGGGGTCCGAGCAATGGCTGTCGCTCGGCCTGGTCGATGGGCGCAACATCTGGCGCGCCGATCTGCGCGTGGCGCTCGGCCTCGCGCAGCGCGCGGCGCAGCGCGATGGCGGCGCGCGGCGGCTGATGGTCGCCCCCTCCTGCTCGCTGCTGCATGTGCCGCATGACCTGGCGATGGAGGAAGCGCTGGAGCCGGCGCTGCGCCGGCGCCTTGCCTTCGCCAACCAGAAGCTCAGGGAAGTGGCGCTGCTGGCCCGCGGGCTCGACGAAGGCGAACGCGCGATCGCCGATGCGTTGTCCGAAAGCGACCGGGTGGTCGGTGAGCGCCGTGCCGATCCGCGCGTGCACGATCCGGCGGTGGCGGCGCGGCTCGCGGCCGCGACGCCGGCGATGGAAAGCCGGGCGCATCCCTACGCGGCCCGCGCCGAGGCGCAGCGCGCGCGGCTCGGCCTGCCGCTTTTCCCGGTGACCACCATCGGGTCCTTCCCGCAGACCGAGGCGGTGCGCAAGGCGCGCGCGGCCCATGCCAAGGGCAAGCTCGACGGCGCCGCCTACGAGGCGGAGATGGAGCGCCTGATCGCCGAGAGCGTCGCCTGGCAGGAGGAGATCGGCGTCGACGTCCCGGTGCATGGCGAGTTCGAACGCAACGACATGGTGAAGTATTTCGGTGAGCAGCTTGCCGGCTACGCCTTCACCAAGCATGGCTGGGTGCAGAGCTATGGCAGCCGTTGCGTGGCGCCGCCGATCATCTGGGGCGACGTGTCGCGCCCCGCGCCGATGACCTTGCGCTGGAGCCGCTATGCACAGTCGCTGACGCAGCGCCCGATGAAGGGCATGCTCACCGGTCCCGTGACCATGCTGCAATGGTCCTTCGTGCGCGACGACATCCCGCGTGAGGCGGTGTGCCGGCAGATCGCGCTGGCGATTCGCGACGAGGTGCGAGACCTGGAGGAAGCGGGAATCCCGATCATCCAGATCGACGAACCTGCCTTCCGCGAAGGCCTGCCGCTGCGCGCCGCGGACCGCGACGACTATCTGCGCTGGGCGGTCGCCTGTTTCCGCCTCTCGGCCGCCGGCGTGCGCGACGAGACGCAGATCCACACCCACATGTGCTACAGCGAGTTCAACGACATCATCGGCGCCATTGCCGCGATGGATGCCGATGTGATCTCGATCGAGACCGCGCGCAGCCGGATGGATCTGCTGGAGGCCTTCACCCACTTCGCCTATCCGAATGAGATTGGGCCGGGCGTCTGGGACATCCACAGCCCGCGCGTGCCGGACGCGGCGGAGATGGCATCGCTGTTCCGGCTGGCGCTGGCGAAGCTGCCGCCGGAGCGGTTGTGGCTCAACCCCGATTGCGGCTGCAAGACGCGCGGCTGGGCGGAGGTGAAGCCGGCCGTGGAGAACCTGGTCCGCGCGGCGCGGGTCTTGCGGGCGGAAGCCGTGTAGCGACGCATCTGATTCGCACGGCTGCGCCTTGCATGGCGCAGCCGTGCTCCGTTGCGGCACCGGTCGTTGCCGCTGTTACATCGCGCGCTGTTGCATGCCGTTGTTACATCGCGCGCTGTTGCGCGACGCGGGCCACGTGGGTTAGGCAGCCGAAGCTCTGCCTCTGCAATTCACGAGGTCCCCGACCGCATGGCGCTCCGCTTCCGTTCCTCCGCTCGTCTCCTGCTCTGCTTCCTGCTGCTGTTCGGCATCACCAGCGGCGTTTCCGCGGAGACAGCGGAGCCGCCATCCTTCGAAGGTACGGAGCGGGTGATCACGGTGCGGCGCAACGACACGCTGGCGGACATGCTGCGCAGTGCCGGCATCGCGGCAGCGGAGGCCCATGCGGTTGCAACGGCGCTGCTGCCCGGATTCGGGCCTCGCGACCTGCGGCCCGGCCAGGAGCTCAGCCTCTGGTTCGACACGGAGGAGGATGAGACCCTCAATGCCGTGGTGCTCGAGCCTGCGCCAGGGCATGTCGTCGCCGTGCGGCGCGGCGAGAGCGCCTGGTCGCTCGAGGAATACCGGGCGCCGCAATCGCGCTTCCTGGCACGCGTCGAGACCGAGATCGACGGCGGCGTCTTCCCCTCGTTGACCCGGGCGGGGCTGCCGGCGCCGCTGGCGTTCCGCCTGGTCCGCGCTTTGCAGTATGAGGTCGACTTCCAACGCGACATCCAGCCGGGCGACCGCATCTCCGTCGCCTTCGAGCGCTATCGCGGCCCGGATGGCGAATTGCTGCGGCATGGCCGCGTGCTGCACGCCGCGCTGACCCTCTCCGGCCGCGTGGTCGAGGTCTGGCGGCACGACGCGGGCGATGACACGGCCGGCTGGTACGATGGCACCGGGCGCCCGCTCTCGGGGCGCTTCATGCGCACGCCGCTTGATGGTGCCCGCATTTCCTCCGGCTTCGGACCGCGGCGCCATCCGGTCCTCGGCTACAACCGCATGCATCGCGGCATCGATTTCGCGGCGCCGACCGGCACCGCCGTCTATGCCGCGGCACCCGGCCGGGTCGCGGTCGCGCGTGCCGAGCGCGGTTATGGGCGGACCATCGTGCTGACGCATGCGAATGGCGTCAGCACCCGCTATGCGCATCTGTCGCGCTTCGCGCGGGGACTCCGCGTCGGCGCGACGGTGCGGCAGGGGCAGACCATCGGTGCCGTCGGCGCGACCGGCCTCGCCACCGGGCCGCATCTCCACTACGAGCTGATGATCGCGGGCCAGGCGCGCGACCCCTCCCGCACGCTGATCGCGACCGAGGAGCCGCTGCGCGGACCGGCGCTGGCCGCGTTCCAGGCGAAGCGGCGCCGGCTGGAAACCGACATCGCGACGCTGCGCGGCTCCGGCGGAATCGAGCTCGCGATGGCGCCCGACTGACGGCGGAGCAGCTTCCGCCCCCTCGCCCAGGTCGCGGGTTGGTGCGAAGCTCCCCCCGAGCCAGGCTGGGCCGGGAGGAAACGCCGAGAATGAAGATCACCGATGTCACCCTGACGCTCTTCGCGTGGAAGGGTCTGCCCCTGATCACCTATGGGGCGCATACGGCTGCGGGCAATGGCGAGAGCCAGATGGGGCTGCTCGCGATCGAGACCGATGCGGGCGTCACCGGCCATGCCTTCCTCGGCAGCTCCCGCAACGGCGCCGACAGCGAGGCCGGCACCGTCATGACAGCGCTGAAGCCGATGTTGATCGGCGAAGATCCCTTCAATCGGGAGAAGCTGAACGCCCGGCTCTGGACCCGCATCCGCCAGACGACGACGCGCGCCATCGGCGCCATCGACATCGCGCTCTGGGACCTGGCGGGCAAGGCGCTGGGGGTGCCGGTCTACAAGCTGCTCGGCAAGTATCGCGACGCCATCCCGGCCTATGCGAGCTCCGCCGTGATGACTTCGCCGGAAGCCTATGCCGAGGAAGCGGTACGCTACCGCGATGCCGGCTGGGCCGCCTACAAGATCCACCCGCCGCAGAAGCTCCAGGAGGACATCGCGATCTGCCGCGCGGTGCGCAAGGCGGTCGGCGACGATTACCGCGTCATGCTCGACAGCACCTGGGGCTATGACTTCCCGACCGCGCTGCGCGTCGGCAAGGTGATCGAGGATCTCGGCTACTACTGGTACGAGGACCCGCTGCACGACCAGGACATCTACAACTACGTCAAGCTGCGTCAGGCGCTGCGCATCCCGCTGCTGGCGACCGAG
Source organism: Plastoroseomonas hellenica (assembly GCF_018129085.1). Lineage (GTDB taxonomy): Bacteria > Pseudomonadota > Alphaproteobacteria > Acetobacterales > Acetobacteraceae > Plastoroseomonas > Plastoroseomonas hellenica. The sequence continues at coordinate 8,355 of NZ_JAAGBB010000093.1, read as the reverse complement.
TATCCGATGACCGGGCTCGAAGGCTATGCCGAGTGGATCATGAACCGCGCCACCGACTATCTGCGCGGCGACGTGACGGTGAAGGGCGGCATCACCACCGTGGTGAAAACCGCGCATCTCGCCCAGGCCTTCCGCATGAATTACGAGATCCACCATGCCGGCAATTCGCTGAACAACCTCGCGAACCTGCATGTCGCGATGTCGATCCCGAACACCGAGTTCTTCGAGGTGCTGCTGCCGGCCGAGGCGCAGAAATACGGCCTCCTGGAGGAGATCGAGATCGGCGCCGACGGCATGGTGCGTGCGCCGGACAAGCCCGGCCTCGGCGCCGAGATCGACTTCGCGCTGATCGAGCGCAATCGGATCGCGGTGCTGCGGTAGGAGCGCCGGTGAGCGCGGCGGACGCGCTGGGCAGGGCGTCGTAGACATGAGCAAGGAACACGAATGCGCTTGAGTGGCGAGACGGGCCTCATGCTCCTGGCCCTGGGCACGATGTTCGTGCAGCAGACCTTCGCCTCCCTTGGTCGCAGCCTGCCGACCGTTATCGCCCCTGCCATCATCACTGACCTTCGTCTGGATGCTGCCTGGGTCGGTGTCTATGTGAGCCTGATCGCAGTCTCCGCGCTGATGTTCCAACTCGGCTGCGGAAGCTTCATCATCCGGTATGGCGCCCTGCGCATGAGCCAGGTTGCCTTGCTGCTGCTGGCCGGGGGCCTGGCTGCCGCTTCCACCGGAGTGGTCGCCCTTCTTGCCCTTTCCGCGATCATCGGCGGCGGCGGCTCGGCCATTTCGACGCCAGCGAGTTCTCATCTCCTTGGGCGATACTCGCCCCCCAACTATGCTCCCTTGATCTTTTCCGTGAAGCAGACAGCGGTGCCGGCGGGGTTGCTTCTGGCTGGCCTTCTCGGCCCGGCGCTCACGCTATCGGCGGGATGGAGCGCCACGCTCAATCTCGCCGCGGCTGGCTGCATCCTCTATGCATTCATGCTTCAGCGGTCGAGAGCCGAGTTCGACGCCGACCGGGTGCCGAGCCGACGATTTCATGTCTCGGATTTTCGAACGACCTTCACCTCGGTGCTTGCCACCTCCGAGCTGCGCAACCTTTCCATGGCATGCTTCGCGTTCAACGGGCTGCAGACGGTCTTCACCTCCTATTTCATCATCTACCTTGTGGTCCTTGGATACGGCCTGGAACTCGCAGGCGTGGTGTTTTCCGCGGCGATGTTCATCGCTGTGCCTTGCCGCATCCTGTGGGGCTGGCTCGGAAGCACCTCGATCTCGCCGCGGCACATGATGGGAGGGCTGGCGCTCGGCATGGCCGGCAGCACCTTGCTGGTGGGTCTCTATGGCCCACTCTGGCCGGTGCTGATCGTCGGCTTCGTGGCGTCCTGCCTGAGCGCCACGGCGATGTCCTGGCATGGGGTTCTTCTGGCGGAGGCAGCGCGCCTCGCTCCGGCTGGAATGCGCGGGATGGCGACCGGCGGGGTTCTTTCCTTCGGCCAACTCGGCGGGCTGCTTCTGCCGCTGGTCTACTCGGGGCTTCTGTACCTCACCGAAAGCCACGGCCTGGGCTTCGCGGTCTGCGGTGCGCCAGCCCTCCTGGTCGGCGTCCTGCTCATGCGCCCGCCTTCCCAAGGCGCCGCGACGGCCTCCCGGTCCGAATAGCCCCTGCGCCGCTCTCAGCCGTCCGTCCTGGCGGATATCCTGACCTCGCTCGCCGCATTCCTCCGAACGGAAGCCGCCCTGGTCTCGGCAACGGCAAAGCGGCTGAGCGCGGCGCGGAACTGTTCCGCGCAGGCTTCCCAGGAGAAGGTCTCGGCATGCCGCCGCGCCGCCGCCCGGTCGCAGTCGAGCGCGCGGAGGCAGGCGGCGCGCAGATCCTCGTCCAGCGCGCCGACGCGCGGATCGGTCACCACGTCGAGCGGGCCGGTCACCGGATAGGCGGCGACCGGCGTGCCGGAGGCCAGCGCCTCCAGCAGCACCAGGCCGAAGGTGTCGGTCCGGGAGGGGAAGACGAAGACGTCGGCACCGGCATAGCTGCGGGCCAGCGCGCCATTGTCGCGCCAGCCGGTGAAATGCACATCCGGGAAGCGCGCCATCAGCGCCAGGCGCTGCGGCCCGTCACCCACGACGACCTTGGTGCCGGGCAGGTCGAGCATGAGGAAGGCGGCGATGTTCTTCTCGACGGCGATGCGCCCGGCATAGAGGAAGATCGGCCGCTTCAGGCCCTCGAACGGGTCACGCGCGTCGGGATTAAAGCGTGCGAGATCGACGCCGCGGGTCCAGGGCCGCACCTTGGTGAAGCCGCGTGAGGCGAGTTCGTCCCGCAGCGTTTGGGTCGCCGCCAAGGTCGCCTCTCCCGCCTGGTGGAAGCGGCGCATCAGCGACCAGGACAGGCGTGTCGGGATGCGGGTGCGGGCATGGACGTATTCGGGGAACTTGGTGTGATAGGCGGTGGTGAAGGGCCAGCCGTTCCGCCGGCAAATGCGGCGCATCGCCCAGCCGAGCGGGCCTTCCGTCGCGATATGGACGGCGCAGGGCATGAAGGCCTGAGCGATCGCTTCCAGCTTGCGGCGCGGGAACAGCGCCAGGCGGATCTCCTTGTAGCCCGGGGTCGCCATGCTGCGGAACCGGTCGGGGCCAACCACCTCCACCACATCGCCCTGCTGGCGCAGGATATCGGTGACCAGGGTCAGGGTGCGCACCACGCCGTTCACTTGCGGGTGCCAGGCATCGGAGACGATCAGCAGGCGGAGCGGCGCCGCCTCGATGGCGCTGTTCACGCGACCTCGGGCAAGGCGATGCGTTCGCGTGGCGCCGGGCGTCGGGCGGCGAAGGTCAGGCGGTTCTCGGCTGCCCAGTCCACCAGCTCGAAGCGGCCATCGGCATGCTCGACCAACGCCGTGCAGCTCTCCACCCAGTCGCCGTCGTTCATGTAGACGATGCCCTGGATGCTGCGCATCTCGGCGTGGTGGATGTGCCCGCAGACCACGCCATCCAGCCCGCGCCGGCGGGCTTCGTTCGCCAGCGCTGTCTCGAAGCGGTCGATCGCCTTCACCGCCTCCTTCACCTGGCGCTTCAGCCATTGCGACAGCGACCAATAGGGGTAGCCGAACCGCCGGCGCGCCGCGTTGAACCAGGTGTTGAGCCAGAGTGCCCAGTCATAGGCCCAGTCGCCGAGATGGGCGAGGAACTTGGCGTAGCGGATCACGCCGTCGAACTCATCGCCATGCATGACCAGGTAGCGGCGGCCGTCGGCGGCGGTGTGCACCGCTTCCTTCTGCAGCCGGACGCCACCGATCTCGAGCCCGAGGCCGAGCCAGTCGCGGAACATCTCGTCATGATTGCCGGGAATATAGGTGACCTGCGTCCCGTTCCGGGCCATCGACAGGATCAGGCGGATCGCCTCGTTGTGGTCCGCATCCCAGTACCAGGATTTGCGCAGCCGCCAGCCGTCCACGATGTCGCCGACCAGGTAAAGCTGCTCGCACTCCACTTGCCGCAGGAAATCCACCAGGTAGTCGCTGCGGCAGCCGCGGGTTCCGAGATGCGTGTCCGAAATGAAAAGGGTGCGGTATCGGCGCTTCGCATCAGTGGTCGACATCACTTGCATGAATCCGGTCCCGAGCGACCGACCTGCTCCGCGAATCGAAGCGCGCCGGCGGCGTCTGATCTGCGTTCGCGTGGAGATATCCCCAACCCAAGCCATGGCGCATGAATCCTAGATGAAACCCCACCGCTGGTTGCAGTCATGCTATGGAAGCGGTTTCGCCACGAAACCGTCACCAACCGCTGCGAGAAGCCCCCGATGCTCGTCGTCTTCAACCCCACCGCCGGTGCCCGCCGCCGCCGCCGCCTGACGCGGGCGATGGATGTTCTGCTGGGCCTCGGCCTGCGGCCGGAACTGGCTGAGACCACCTGCCGCGGGGATGCCGAACGCCTGGCGCGGGAAGGGGCGGCGCGCGGCGTGCCGATGGTGATCGCGGCTGGCGGGGACGGCACCATCGCGGAAGTGGCGAGCGGCATCGCCGGCAGCGATGCGGCGCTCGGCGTGCTGCCGCTCGGCACCGCCAATGTGCTGGCCTGGGAGCTCGGCCTGCCGATGCGCCCGGAAGCCGCGGCCGGGCGCCTCGCGCGGGGGCGGATGGTGGAGCTGCGGCCGGGCATGGCGCGCTTCGGCGACGGACGCGCGCGGCTCTTCGTGCAGATGCTGGGCGCGGGCTTCGATGCGGCGGTGGTCGCCAATCTCGACCTCGCGCTGAAGCGCCGCATCGGGCGCGCGGCCTATGTGTGGCAGACCATCCGGGAATTGCCGCGCTATCCCTTCGCGCCGATCGCCGTGACGCTGGACGGGGAAACGCACACGGCGACCAGCGCCATCATCACCAAGGGGCGGCTCTATGCCGGCCGCTATCGCCTGGCGCCGGAAGCCAAGCAGGGCGAGCCCGGCTTTCATGTCGCGTTGTTCTCCGCCAAGGGGCCGGTCTCGACGGCGCTCCTCGGCGCGGCGCTGCCGCTGAACCTGCTCTCGCGCATGCCGGGCGTCCGGCTGTTGCGCGCGGCGCGGGTGGAACTGACGACGGAGGGTGTGCCGGTGCAGGCGGATGGCGATGCGGCGGGCGCGCTGCCGGTGGTGGTCACGGACATGCCGGGGCCGCTTCGTCTGATCGGGGCATGATGTCAGCGGTACGCGTACTTCACGCGTACCGGGCGCCCGAATGGGCGCCGCCGTAGTCCGGCGTCAGAGGGCCTGAGAGACGCTAATCCCGTAGCAGCCGCGACAGGTTCACAAGGATCGCCGCGGTGGCGCCCCAGATGTAGTGCCGCTCATGCGGCACCACCCAGAACTCCCGCGTGCGACCCATGAACTCGCGCGTCTGGCGCTGCGCCAGCCCGGGGCGCAGCAGCGTCTGCAGCGGGTATTCGAAGGTCTCCGCCACCTCGGCAGGCTCGGGCGTCAAGGTCAGCGGCACCGGTATCAGCGCCACCACCGGGGTCACGTGAAAGCCGGTGCCAGTGCGGTGCTCCGGTAGGCGTCCAAGCAGTTCCGGCAGCCGCGGGTCGAGGCCCACCTCCTCGGCCGCCTCGCGCAGCGCCGCGGCTTCCGGCGTCTCGCCGGCCTCGATGCGGCCGCCCGGGAAGCTCACCTGCCCGGCATGGGACGACATCGCGGCCGCCCGCAAGGTCAGCAGGATCGTGGGTTCGTCATGCAGCAGGATCGGCACCAGCACGGCGGCCGCCGTGCGGCGCTCCGGCATCAGGTCGAGCGCGTCGTCGCTGCCGGTCGGCGCGACCCTGTCGCGGCGGGCGGGGTCCGCCAGCCGGGCCGCGATCTCGGCGGGGCTCAGAGCCCGTCTCGGAGCGGCGCGCCGGCGGCTTGCCCGGTGAGCTCGGGCGGCACCTCATCGATCGGGAAGAAGACGCCCTCGCTCCAGACGCCGAGTACCTGGCGGTCATCCACCCGCTCGGTCTCCGCCAGCGCCACCAGCTCGTAGAAGACGGCGCGCGCGATCCGCGCCTCCAGGCCCGGGCGCACCGTGACATAGGGCCGCGGCTCCCGCGTCACCGGGCAGATCGCGACTCGGATCGGATGCGCTTCATTCGCGGTCACCATCTCGTCGAGATTGGTGCGGAAGGTCAGGCATTGCTGGGGCTTGCCGGTCTCGGCGCAGGCGCAATCGCGCCAGAACAGCTCGACGGCGACGAAAGGCGCGTCCTCCACCTCGATGCGGCCGCGCTCGACCGGGGTCTCCAGGACGTAGCCGCCATCCTCCTCCCGTTTCAGCACCGACGCGAAGAGGGAAACCAGTTCCTTCCGGCCGATCGGGCTGCCGCGGTAGTACCAGGTGCCGTCCCGGCCGATGCGGATGGCGAAGTCGCCGCAGTCGATCTTCGGGCGTCGTCCGGGCGCGGCTGCCATCACGGAGCCTCCATCGACACCATTCGTCGCTTTCTCCGCGCGCTCTCCGGTCATAGGCTTCACTTCATTCTGGCCGCCGTGCCGAAAGCCGGCAGGCGGGCTGGGGTGACAGGCGCTGTTTTCCGAAGCCGGCTCCCGTGGGCGGCTCCGCCCCCTAGTATGGGAAGAAGGATGGCATGGTTGAAGTGGCCGAAATGATTGATCCGGCATCCCTTGTCACGGAGGTGGAGGCGCTGGGCGCCCGCCTGACCCGTGCGCGGGAGGCGGTGGGCCGGGTCATCTTCGGCCAGCATGCCGTGGTGGAGCGGACCCTCATCACCCTGATCGCGGGCGGCCATGTCCTGCTGGTCGGCGTCCCCGGCCTCGGCAAGACCAAGCTGGTGGAGACGCTTGGCGCGGTCATGGGCCTCGATGCCCGGCGCGTGCAGTTCACCCCGGACCTCATGCCCGCCGACATCCTGGGCTCCGAGGTGCTGGAGGAGGGCGCGGATGGCCGCCGGGCCTTCCGCTTCATCAAGGGCCCGGTCTTCTGCCAGCTCCTGATGGCCGATGAGATCAACCGCGCCAGCCCGCGCACCCAGTCGGCGCTGCTGCAGGCGATGCAAGAGCACAAGGTGGCCGTCGGCGGCGAGATCCATCCCCTGCCGGCGCCGTTTCACGTGCTCGCCACCCAGAACCCGATCGAGCAGGAAGGCACCTATCCCCTGCCCGAGGCCCAGCTCGACCGCTTCCTGCTGGAGGTCGAGGTCGGCTACCCGGATGCCGCCGCCGAGCGCGCCATGCTGCTGGCCACGACCGGCGCCGAGGAGGTGAAGCCGCAACCGGCGATGACCGGTGCCGAGCTGCTGGCCGCCCAGGCGCTGATCCGCCGCATGCCGGTCGGCGAGAAGGTGCTGGACGCGATCCTGGCCCTGGTCCGCGGCGCCCGGCCGGAAACCACCGGGATCGAAGCGGTACGGAAACATCTGGCCTGGGGCCCGGGACCGCGCGCCGCCCAGGCCCTGATGCTGGCGACCAGGGCGCGGGCGGTGCTGGACGGCCGGCTGGCGCCGTCGATCGATGACGTGGTCGATCTGGCGGAGCCGGTGCTGCGCCATCGCATGGCACTGAATTTCTCGGCCCGGGCCGATGGGGTGACGCTCGCTGATGTGATCGGCGCGCTGAAGGCGAGTATAGCCTGAGCGCCACCGCCGCCTTCCGGGACGCCAACCGTGCGGAAGCGCTGGGTGCCCGGCTGCCGCCGTTGGTCGTGCAGGCGGAACGGGTCGCGGCCACGGTCATGCAGGGGGTGCATGGGCGGCGCCGGTCCGGGCAGGGCGATGCCTTCTGGCAGTTCCGCCCCTTCCTGACCGGGGACGCCGCCGCGCGCATCGACTGGCGGCAGAGCGCCAAATCCGACCGCCTGTTCATCCGGGAGACGGAATGGGAAGCGGCGCAGACCGTCGCGGTCTGGCGTGACGCCTCGCCCTCCATGGCCTGGCGATCCGGCCTCGCGACCGTCGAGAAACGGGCACGGGCCGAGCTGCTGCTGCTGGCGCTGGCCGCGCTGCTGCTGCGCGGGGGTGAGCGGGTGCGCCTGCTCGGCGCCGAGCGGCGCAGCTTCGCCGGGCGCGGCGCGCTGGTGCCGCTGGCCGAGGCGCTGGGGCGTGTCGCGCCGCCGCCCGAGGACGCCGCGATCCCCCGCCATGCCCGGGTGGTGCTGATCGGCGATTTCCTCGATCCGCTGGCGGAGACCAGCCGCGTGGTCGCGGCGCTGGCGGCACGCCCGGTCAGGGGTCATCTGTTGCAGGTGCTCGATCCCGCCGAGGAAAGCCTGCCCTATGCCGGGCGCATCCGCTTCGAAGGGGTGGAGGGCGCCGAACACGCCCTGCTGCCCCGCGTCGAAGGCGTGCGCGCCCTCTATGCCGAACGCCTCGCCGCGCACCGGGATGGGCTGAAGGCCATCTGCGCCGCCGCCGGCTGGGGCTTCGCCCTGCACCACACGGACCAGCCGCCGGAGGCTGCGCTGCTGGCGCTGCACCAGGCGCTGGCGCCGGGCTGATGCTCAGCCTCGGCCCCTTCGCCTTTGCCGCGCCCTGGCTGCTGGCGGCCCTCGTCGCGCTGCCGGTGCTGGTCTGGCTGCTGCGGGTGACGCCGCCGGCCGCGAAGCGCCAGAGCTTCCCCGCCATCCGCCTGCTGCGCGACCTGCCGCCGACCGAGGAGACGCCGGCCCGCACCCCCTGGTGGCTGCTGCTGCTGCGCCTGGTGGCCGCGGCGCTGATCATCCTCGGCCTGGCGCGGCCGATCTGGCAACCGGGGGCAGCGACCGGCGGCTCCGGCCCGCTGCTGATCGTGGTGGATGACGGCTGGGCCGCGGCCGCGGACTGGCCGGCCCGCGCCGCTTCCGCTGGCGCGGCGCTGGAGGCCGCGGGGCGGGAACGGCGGCGCGTCGCCCT
>NZ_JAAGBB010000092.1 GCF_018129085.1 Plastoroseomonas hellenica | reverse complement strand
GGGAGCACGCCGCGGAGCTCTCGCCCGGCTGCCGCGCGGCGGCGGTCGCGGTGCGCGCGGCGCAGTCCCCGCCGGCGGGCCAAGCCTCCGCGCAGGTGCTGCGCGACATCCCCTATGGCGACGATCCCCGCCAGCGCATGGATGTGCACCTGCCCCGGCAGCCGCAGAACGCACCGGTGATCCTCATGGTGCATGGCGGCGCCTGGATGGGCGGCTCCCGATCCTCGCCGGGCGTCGTCGCCAACAAGGCCGCGCATTGGCTGCCGAGGGGATACATCCTCATCTCCATCGACTACCGGCTGCTGCCGGATTCCGATCCGCTGGTGCAGGCGGCGGATGTCGCGGCGGCGCTCGCGGCCGCGCAGCGCCAAGCGCGCGGCTGGGGCGGCGATCCCGCACGCTTCGTGCTGATGGGGCATTCCTCCGGCGCGCATCTGATCGCGCTGCTCACCGCCGATCCCGCCATCGCAGCCCGCGCCGGTGCCGCGCCCTGGCGCGCGACCGTGGCCCTCGACAGCGCCGCCCATGACGTCGGCGCGATCATGGCGCGACGGCATGCGGAGTTCTACGACCGCGCCTTCGGAGCCGACCCGGATTTCTGGCGGCGCGCATCGCCGCTTCAGCAGCTCGCGCAGGCGACGGTCCCGATGCTGCTCGTCTGCTCCAGCCGGCGCCGGGACGCCTGCCCGGCCGCGGAGGATTTCGCCCGCCGGGCCAGGGGCTTCGGCGGCCGCGCTGAGGTGCTGCCGGTCCCGCTGAGCCATGACGCGATCAACGCCGATCTCGGGCAGATGGGCGCCTATACCGCCGCGGTCGACCGCTTCCTGGCCTCGGTGGGGTTGCGATAGGCGAAACCGCGATTCGGCACGGAGGGCGGCCGGCGCGGGATCTTGTGCCGGCCAAGCGTGTGGCGCAGTCGATCGAAGCATCGCGCTATTCACCGAAAACCACGCGACCTTCACTCACCGGAGCGGCGGTGCTTGAAAGCACCTGCCTCCATCCCCATACCATCCACATGGATGGTGCAGGGATGGCAGACGGATGGCTGGCAATATACAGGAGCTGCGCCCCAAGGTCGGCAGCGACACCGAAAAGATCACCATCAACCTGGGCTACGTCGATCTCGGCCACATCGATCTGCTGGTCCAGGACGGCTTCTACTCGAACCGGACCGACTTTATCCGCACCGCGATCCGTAATCAGGTCGAACGGCACGCCGACACGACCAGGCAGTCCGTGGCCCGAAAAAGCCTGGATCTCGGGCTTCGGCACTTCAGCCGAGACGATCTCGAGGCGGCCCGTGCGGCGGGCCAGCGCCTCGACGTCAGGGTGCTGGGCCTCGCCAGCATCGCGGCCGATGTCTCGCCTGAGCTGGCCCGCGCAACGATCGCCTCGATCTCCGTCCTGGGTGCTTTCCAGGCCAGCGCCGCGGTGAAGGCCGCGCTCGCCGACCGGACCCGCTGACCGCCCGGCGGCACCCCGCGCTCCGCTCACGGCCGCCCCATGGGGACAACGGCCGACCGCTTCCACCATCGGCATTCCGTCACGGGATGCAGAGCGAGCCTGCTTGCGAGAGCTGGCCCGTATCCGCGCATTGAAAGCTCCTGGCATGAACGCGCTGCTTCCGAACCACATGCTCGAGGCGACACGTCTCACTCGCGAAGGTCGCCTGATCGAAGCCTCCGCGCTGCTGCGACGCGTGGTCCGCGGCGGACAGCCGGCTGAATCTGCTGCGCCCACGCCATATGACACCGGCAGCAAGCCGGCCGGCCGGCTTCCACGCACCATCGACGTGGACCCCGAGACCGGTGAGGCGCTGGGTCGCGTCCCGAAGGCGCTGCGCGGCTTCCTCGACCAGATTCACCAAGGTGGATCGACCCAGGCATCGGACGGGCTGAGGCGGGGCTTATCGGCACGGGCCGGAGAGCCGGTGCCCGAGGGTGCACAATTCGTGGCCGGATCCTTCAGCGGCGGCGCGGGGAGCCGCGGCTACAAGCTCTACGTCCCCAGCACCTATCGCGGCGAGGCGATGCCCCTCGTCGTCATGCTGCACGGCTGCACGCAGTCACCCGATGACTTCGCCGCCGGCACGCGGATGAATGCGCTCGCGGAGGAGCACGGCTGCCTGATCGTCTATCCCAGCCAGACACAGTCGGCTAACGCGCAGAAGTGCTGGAACTGGTTCAGCCCTGGCGATCAGGAGCGGGACCAAGGTGAGCCCTCGCTGATCGCCGGTATCACGCGGCAAGTCATGTGCGACTACGCGGTCGACCCGAGGCGCGTCTACGTCGCCGGCCTGTCTGCAGGCGGTGCCGCGGCGGCGATCATGGCGCAAGCCTACCCTGATCTCTACGCCGCGGTCGGCGTGCATTCCGGTCTTGCCTGCGGGGCCGCCCGCGACATCCCCTCGGCCTTCGCCGCCATGCGGCAGGGTTCGGCTGCCCCGCAGCACGCTGGTCATGCCGGAGCAGCAAAGGGAAGTCGGCGCATTGTCCCGACCATCGTGTTCCATGCCGACAAGGACGGCACGGTGCACCCCCGCAATGGCGACCAGGTCATCGCCCAGTCCGGTGCTGGCGGCACGCTGAGGACTGAGCTGCAGCGCGGGCAGGTGCCGGGCGGACGCTCCTACAGCCGCGCCATCCATGCCAATGCCGCCGGCGAGCCGGTGTTGGAGCAATGGCTCGTTCATGGTGGTGGCCACGCCTGGTCCGGCGGCAGCGCCGCCGGATCTTACACCGATCCGCAGGGACCCGATGCGTCGCGCGAGATGCTCCGCTTCTTCCTGGACCATCCGCATCGCACGGACGCCCAGTGATCATGCCATCAAGGTCATTGCTGCGAGGGATCTGTCGTGGCAGGCGGCGATTTCGCGATGCCGGCTGTGAGCCGCTCGACGATGGTGTGCGTTCCCAACGCTGCTGCCAGGCGATCAATCAAAGCTGTCGCCACTACGCCGCGACCGGCACGTCGACGGTCGCCGGCGCGTCGAGCTGATGGTAGATGTCGAGATAGCGCCGCGCCATGACAGTGGCGGTAAAGCGCCGATCGAAGGCGGCGCGGATCGCGCCTCGGTCGAGGGTCGCCGCGCGGACCACGGCCAGGGCCGCCTCCTCTTCCGACGCAACGACAAAGCCGGTCACCCCATCATCCACGATCTCCGGGACCGAGCCGCAACGCCAGGCAATGACTGGCGTGCCGCAGGCTATCGCCTCGATCATGACCAGGCCGAAAGGCTCGGGCCAATCGATCGGAAATAGCAGGGCGGTCGCGTTACCGAGGAAGTCGGTCTTCTCGGCATCGCCGATCTCGCCGACGAACTCGATCAGCGGATCGGCGAGCAGGGGCTCGATCACCTCGGTGAAATAGGCGCGGTCGACTGCATCGACCTTGGCCGCGATCTTCAGCCGCATTCCCGCGCGCTTGGCGATGGCGATCGCCCTGTCCGGCCGCTTCTCCGGTGAGATGCGTCCGAGGAAGGCGAGGTACCCCCCCTGCGGGTTCGCTGGGAGACGGTAGAGGTGTTCGGCGACGCCATGATGGATCGTCGAGATCCAGTTGGCGAGCGGCAGCGGCTTCCGCTGATGGTCGGAGATGGAGACCAGCGGATACTGCTCCCATCGCCGATAGGCCTCCGGCAGGTCCTTCAGATCCAGCCGCCCGTGCAGTGTCGTCACGGTGCGCCGGGCGATGTCCTCGAAGAACGGGAAATGCAGAAGGTCGACATGGAAGTGGATGACGTCGAACTCCTGCGCCCGCCGCCGAACCTCATGCATCAGGGAGAGATGCGCCGCGAGGTCGGATTTGAGCGGCGCCGGATCGAGCCGGATCGCCTGATCGCGAACGGCGACGACCCTGCCCTTGGTGCGCGCATCCGCGCTGGCGAACAGCGTCACGTCGTGACCGAGATCGTGCAGGGCGTCGGTCAGATGTGCGACGATCCTTTCCGTGCCGCCATAGAGGCGGGGAGGCACCGCTTCATAGAGCGGTGCGACCTGGGCGATTCGCATGGGGCGGCTCCTTGCCATGTCTGAGAGGCGCAGTGCCGTCCTATCCGCGCGGGCGGAGGGGCGCGCGGCGGCGACCAGCGTGCCGCCGAGGGCGGGAAGCCGGGCCGGGCGCTGCCTGCGCAGGGCGGAAAGGGCCCTGCTCCGTCGCTCCGCCGCCCGGCGTGCCGGATCATGCGCCTTCGCGGCATGTTCGGGCATCCCATCGTCCTCGCTTCGTTCCTCCGCGATGCGGTCGGCGGCTTCGCTGGGATGTTCCCGCTGCATGGTGCTCGTTTTCAGTGATTCCTCATCGGCCACGCGGCGCGTGGCTCGGCGCGGCCTCGTGCGGCCGGCGGGGAGGGTCAGGCCCTGAGATCGTCATTGAGCAGGCGGACCAACAGGGGGTGGAGCAAGCACCATCGCGTGGGCAGCGCACCGAAACGATGTCGGTCATGGCCGATCTCCTGTCGCGTCGAGGGGCGCGCCGACAGCTCGATTGCCGGTGCCGCACCGGAGCCTGTCTCCGCCGGCATCGGTAATCTCCCCACCCGCTTGCCGTCGTTCGCGCCGCTGGCGCGTTCAGCCTGGACCGGACAGGAGACATCGATGCAAACGCGCCGACGCATTGCGCTCATCGCTCATGATGCGAAGAAGGCGACACTCACCGCCTGGGCCCGGCGATGGGAGGGGTGGCTCGCCCACCAATACCTGGTCGGGACCGGATCCAGCGCGGAGGAGGTCGGGAAAGCCTGCCCCTCTCTGCGCATCGAACGCCTGCGGAGCGGCCCCGAGGGCGGGGACATGCAGGTGGGGGCCCGGATCGTCGATGGCGAGATCGACGCGCTGGTCTTTCTGCCCGACCCGGCCAATGCCCATCCTCACGAGGCCGATTTCCGGGCCCTGATCCGCATCGCGCTGATCGCCGACATCCCGATCGCACTCAGCGCGGCCAGTGCGGAGCATCTCGCCATCGGCATGTCGCAGGCGCTGCCGACGACAAGCGAGCCGGTGCTGCAGGACATCTACGTGAGTTCAAACGGAGATCGCTGGCGCCTCGGCACCGCAGCCCACCGGCGGTTCGTCCGGCACGAGCCCAACCAGGCCTCGGGCGGGTCCGTGACCGACACCGATCTCGATCATTTCCTCGGCAATGCGGGTCCCGGGCCGGAGCATGTCGCGCTGAGGCGGATCCTCGAGGTACGGAGCGACGGCGGCGCATGACAACATCCATGATGCCGATATCGGCGTAACGGTCGTCGGAGGGGACGATGGAGACGAGCGTCAGGAGGTTGTTCGAGCGCTATGAGCGCGTCTTCAACGCCGCCCTGCAGGGCAAGGTCGATATGGACGAGGTCGCGGCGCTCTACGCCTCCGCATTCATCGCGGCCTCGCCGGCCGGCGTCATGACCGGGAAGAACGACGAGCAGCTCAAGCAGGTCATGGCCCAGGGCTACGCCCGCTACCGCGCCATCGGAACCAGGGAGATGCGCATACGGGAGCTCCGCATCTCGCCCATGGACGAACACCACTGCGTCGCGCATGTCGCCTGGAAAGCGACCTATCTCCGCAAGGACCAACCCGACATCGCGATCGATTTCGAGGTCCATTATCTCGTCCAGCAGCTAGGCGCCGAACCCAAGGTCTTCGGATGGGTATCGGGGGACGAGCAGGCGCTGCTGCAGGAGCACGGCATCATCTGAGAGACCGCTTGGAAGCGGCAGTGGGTCGGTCTCGCGAGGAACTGGTCCGGCCAAATGGTGGGGAACTGGCCCATGACGGCAAGTCGGCCTCGCCCTACCAGGAGCGAACCATGCCGGACGTGACCCAGCTCGCCCTGTTCTTCGCCGCGGCCTTCGTGCTCGCCGTCACGCCCGGTCCGGGCATCTTCTACGTCGCAGCGCGCACGCTCGCCGGCGGTCGTGCGGAGGGCGTGGCCTCCAGCTTCGGCACCGGGCTGGGCGGCATGGTCCATGTCCTCGCGGGCAGCCTGGGCGTTTCCGCCATCGTGCTCGCAAGCGCGGAACTGTTCACCGCGCTGAAGATGATCGGCGCTGGCTATCTGATCTGGGTCGGCTTTCGCACCATCCGGTCCGCCCGCCGGGACGCGTCGAGAGCCTTGCGGGACGAAGCCGCGGCGCCGCCGATCGGACCGCGGCGGGCGTTTCGCGAAGGCGTGCTGGTCGAGGCGCTGAACCCGAAGACCGCCGTCTTCTTCCTCGCCTTCGTGCCGCAATTCGTGGACCCGGCCGCAGGCGGGGTGGCGCTGCAATTCCTGGTGCTCGGCTTCGTGTCGGTCGCGCTCAACACCCTCGCGGACATCGTGGTCGCCTTCGCGGCGGGCCGCATCCGGGAGGGTGCGACGGCACGCCCCGCCTTGATCCGCCGCCTGCGGGAGGCATCGGGCGGCGCGATGATCGCGCTCGGCATCGGCCTCGCTCTGGCGCGGCGCCCTGCGTAGCCTTGGCGAAGCAGGGCTACTCCGCCGCCACCGGGTGATGCACCGCGGCCCCCGGCGGATCGAAGGCACGGATCGGCGGCAGATTTCCCGTGAAACGCTCGACCTCCACCGTGGTGAGCTGCCCGGTGCAGCCCTGCGCGAGGGCGGACGTGCCGACATCGCGCGTCAGCACGTTCGGGTTGCCATGCACGCAGAGCGGCGTCTCCTCCTCGGGGTCCGCCGGGTCGTACCAGGCGCCGGTCTGGAGCTGGATGACGCCCTGCTTCACACCGTCGCTGAGCCTGATGGCGGCGAGGCAGGCGCCGCGCGCGTTGAACAGCCGGATCACGTCGCCATCGCCGATGCCGCGCGCCGCCGCGTCATCCGGATGCATCGCCGCCACCTCCCGCCCGCGATGCTTCGAGGCGATGCTGTGGCCGCCGAAATCGAGCTGGCTGTGCAGCCGCGTCGCCGGCTGGTTCGCCACGAGGTGCAGCGGCGCCTCGGCGCGCGGCACATCCTCGGGCGGCAGCCAGGCCGGGTGACCGGGGCAGCTCGGCTCGTTGAAGCCCGCGATGGTCTCTGAAAAAACCTCGATCCTGCCGGAAGGCGTCGGCAGCGGGTTGGCGACGGGGTCCTCGCGGAAGGCGCGCCAGGGGCCGCCATCATCGGGGTTCTGCGGCAGGGCCATGTGGCCCGCCTCCCAGAATTCCTCGAAGGACGGCGCCGGCAGCCCCTGCGCGGCGAGGCTCTCCCGCGTCCGCTCATAGAGATGCGCCAGCCATTCGCGGGTGGTACGCCCCTCGGTGAAGGCATCCCTGGTGTCCATGCGTTCGGAGAGGTCCGCGAAGATGTCGTAGTCGTCGCGCGCCTGGCCGAAGGGCTCGGCCACGCGGTGCATCGCGACCAGCAGCGGGTCGTGGGAGCTGCAGCCGATATCCTCCCGCTCCAGGGTCATGGTCGCGGGCAGCACCACGTCGGCATGGCGCGCGGTCGCGGTCCAGGCGAGTTCATGGACCACCAGCGTGTCGACCTGGGCGAAGGCCCGGCGCAGGCGGTTCAGATCCTGGTGGTGATGAAAGGGATTGCCGCCGGCCCAATAGACCAGCCGGATGTCCGGGTAGGTGCGGGTCTGGCCGTTGTAGCGGTACTCCTTCCCGGGGTTCAGCAGCATGTCGGCGATGCGGGCCACGGGGATGTAGTTGCCGTGGCGGTTGCGGCCCTGCGACAGCGTCGGGCTCGGCACCGCGTTCGACCGGCGGCCGTAATAGCCGATGGCGCCGAGCGCGTAGGCATAGCCGCCGCCCGGCAGCCCGATCTGCCCGAGCGCCGCCGCCAGCACGCCCGCCATCCAGACCGGCTGCTCGCCATGCTCGGCGCGCTGCAGCGCATGCGCGACGGTCACCAGCACGCGGCGGCCGGCGAGGCGCCGCGCCAGCGCGCGGATCGCATCGGCGGAGAGGCCGGTGATCGGGGCTGCCCAGTCCGCATCCTTGGCCTGGCCGTCGGCCTCGCCCATCAGGTAGCGCTCGAAGACCGGCCAGCCCACCGTGTAGCGGTCGAGGAAGGCGCGGTCGTGCAGGCCGTCCGCGACCAGCGTATGGGTCAGCGCCAGCATCAGCGCGGTGTCGGTGTTCGGGATATTGGCGATCCACTCCGCCCCCGCTTCCTCCGGCAGGTCGCTGCGCAGCGGCCCGACCAGCAGGAAGTCGCAGCCGCGGGCGCGGGC
This sequence comes from Plastoroseomonas hellenica, assembly GCF_018129085.1. Classification (GTDB taxonomy): domain Bacteria; phylum Pseudomonadota; class Alphaproteobacteria; order Acetobacterales; family Acetobacteraceae; genus Plastoroseomonas; species Plastoroseomonas hellenica. Next base: position 6,360 of record NZ_JAAGBB010000092.1, on the reverse strand, counting down.
GCGCTGCATGGCGCCGCGTTCCACGTGCTGGCTGATGCCGCCGCCGGCGACCATGGAGTTCTTCAGCGCCATGCCGCCGAAGGCGAGCACGACGTCGGTGTGCTCGGCGATCTGGTCCCAGGTGACGTTGTGCTTCGTCATGTCCTCATAGCCGCCGAAGGTGTGCGGGATGATGACCGAGGCAGCACCCGAGCTGTAGCTGTTGACCGAGGCGACATAGCCGCCATAGGCGAAGTTCAGGAAGCGGTGCACCTGGCTCTGCGCGTGGTGGAAGCGCCCGGCCGAGGACCAGCCATAGGAGCCGCCGAACACCGCGCCGGCACCGTGCTTGTCGCGGACCCGGATCAGCTCGGCGCCCAAGAGGTCGAGCACGGCGTCCCATTCCATCTCGACATACTCGTCGCGGCCGCGCCTGCGGTCCGGGCCCGGGCCGCGCTCCAGCCAGCCGCGGCGGACCATGGGCTTGGCGATGCGCGCCTTGTGGCGGATGGCTTCGGGGAAGTTGTCGATGATGCCGTTGGGATCGGGGTCGCCGCCATGCGGCGCGACCGTGAGCTTGCCGTCGCGCCAGGCGGCCGAGAAGACCCCCCAATGCGAGCTGTGCGGCTTGAAGCCTTCGGGGATCGCGGCGGGCGGGAGCTTGCTCATGGCGGTTTCCTGCGGGTCAGGGCCGGCGTCGGCATTCGGTCGTCACTGGTTTGCAACCCCTGGGGCCATTGCGCAAGCCGCTTCGGGCGCCGCGGCTTCAGGGGCGCGTGACCCGCCCGCTCAGAGGAACCAGGTGACGACCAGCCCGATGCTGGCCGCGAAGATCGCGCCGACGGTGATCCAGCCCAGCAGGTTCATCCAGAACCCGTTCACGCGATCGCCCATGATCGCCCGGTTGTTGGTCATCAGCAGGATCAGCAGCAGCAGCGGCGGGGTCGAGAAACCCTGCACGACGCCGGACCAGACCAGCGCCTTCATCGGGTTGAAGCCGAGGAAGTTCAGCCCGACGGCGACGAGCGTGAAGCCAGCGATGCAGGCGTAGAAGCGCTTCGCCTCCCGCGGCCGCGCATGCAGGCTGCTCTTCCAGCCCAGCACCTGGCAGAGGTCGTAAGCGGCGCCGGTCGTCATGATCGGCACCGCGAGGAAGCCGACGCCGATCACCCCGGCAGCGAAGAGGAAGCCGGCGGCATCGCCGGCGAGCGGCCGCAGCGCTTCCGCCGCCTGGGCCGCGGTCTCGATCTCCGTCTGCCCCGCCTTGTGCAGGGTGGAGGCGGTCGAGAGGATGATGAAGTACATGATGATGTTGGAGAACAGCATGCCGATCAGGATGTCGCGCCGGGACCGGCTGAGCTCCTCCCCCGAGGCGCCGCGGCGCTCGGCGAGCGTCGTGCGGCCCTGCTGGATCTCCTCCTCCACCTCCACATTGGTCTGCCAGGTGTAGAGATAGGCGGAGAGCGTCGTGCCGATCACGGCAACGAGCATGGCGAGGAATTCGGCGCTGAACTGGATGCTGGGGACGAAGGTGCCGATCAGCACCTCGCCCGCATCGGGCTTCGCGAGGATGCCGGATCCGATATAGGCGAGCAGGACCAGAGCGAGCCAGCGGAAGACGTTGCGGATCAGCGCATAGGAGCCCCAGACCTGCAGTGCCAGGATGATCGCCGCCTCGATCACCACGATGGCCCCGATCGGAATGGGCAGGAAGATGTTGATCGCGGCCGCCATGCCGCCGAGATCCGCCGCCGCTTCGATCGTGTTGCCGATGAGGACGCCGATCAGCGTCGGCCACAGCAGCCAGCGCGGGTAATTGTCGCGGATGACGTGGAACAGGCCCCTGCCGCTGACCTGCCCGAGCTTGGAGGACAGGTAGACGACGGCGAACATCATCGGGAAGGTCGCCGGCGCGGTCCACAGGAAGGACGCGCCGAACTTCGCGCCGGCGCTGGCATAGGTGCCGATCGCCGAACAATCGTCGTCGCAGGCGCCGGTGACCACGCCGAGGCCGATCACCCTGGCGACCCCGCCCCGCTCCTCTCGCGGGCGGACCGGGGATCGCCGGTCGTCGGTCGGGGCGGAGCGCATGGGGCGTGTAACGCCGCCGCCTCCGCGGCGTTTCTCCCGGCGGGCCGCATTCGCGCGCGGCCTACTTGCCCCCTCAAACGCCGGGCGCAAACCTCCGGTTTGCGTGGCTTCGCCGCACTTGCGGCGGGCCGCATTCGCGGCCTCGGACCGGTCAAGCGACCGGTCCGTTGTATCAAGCCGCGACGCGTGCCTCGAAGGGGACCACGTTGCTCTGGACCGGTGCGGGCGCGAGCTGGTTCGACACCAGTTCCGCGAAGCGCCCGCCCTCGGCGACCAGGCCGTCGAAGCTGCCGCGCTCGGCGACCCTGCCCTCCTCGAAGACCAGGATCTCGTCCGCGTCGCGCACCGTCGACAGGCGGTGGGCGATGACGAAGGTGGTCCGCCCCTGCATCAGCGCGCGCAGCGCCCGGGTGACCTTGCCCTCGGTCGCGGCATCGAGCGCGCTGGTCGCCTCGTCGAGCACCAGGATCGGCGGGTTCTTGAGCAGCGCGCGGGCGATGGCGAGGCGCTGCTTCTGCCCGCCGGAGAGGGTCGCGCCACGCTCGCCGACCAGCGTGTCGTAGCCATCGGACTGGCGGAGGATGAAGTCATGGGCCTCGGCGAGCCGGCAGGCGCGCTCGATCTCCTCCTGCGTCGCGTCCGGCTTGCCGACCAGCAGGTTGTCGCGGATCGAGCGGTTGAACAGCAGGCTGTCCTGGAAGACGACGCCGATGGCGCCCCTGAGGCTCTCGAGCGTGACGTCGCGCGTGTCCTGGCCATCGATGGTGATGCGGCCCTCGCTCGGGTCCCAGATGCGCTGCAGCAGGCTCATCGCGGTCGACTTGCCGGCGCCGGTATGGCCGACGAGCGCCACCACACTGCCGGGCCGGGCCGTGAAATCGACGCCGGAGAGGATGGCCGGGCCCCTGGGATAGGCGAAGCCGACGCCTTCGAAGCGCACCTCGCCCGGCCCCGCCTGCAGCGGCCGCGCATCGCTCGCCTCGGGCACCGTGCTCTCGGCGTCGAGCACGGCGAAGTATTCATCCAGCGTCGGCACCGTCGAGAACAGCCTCGCCACGAAGAACACCATGCCTTCGAGCCGGCCGATCAGCATGCCCGCGAAGCCCATGAAGGAGACGATGTCGCCGACGCCCGCCTGGCCGCGGATGTGCAGCAGGGTGCCGATGACGACGATCGAGAGCATGGCGACGGTGCTGGCCGAGCGGGTCAGGATGCTGACCAGCGCCCACCAGCCGAGCACCGGGAACTGGTGGTCGATCACCTGCTGCTGGACATCGGCGAAGGCGCGGCGCTCGGCGCCGAGGCGGGTGAAGGCCTGCACGACGACCGCGTTCGAGAGCGCGTCCTGCGCATCGGCCGCGAGCTTGTTGTGGAACTTCTCGGCGCGCTTCTGCCGGGCTTCGGTCTTCGCGATGACCGCGGCGGTCAGGCCGACGAAGAGGACGACCAGCGCGATCAGCGCGAGGGCCAGCCGCCAGTTGAGGAACAGCGTCAGCGGCAGCAGGATGATGGCCGAGACGAAGGTGACGAGCTGGTCGCGGAAGAAGCCGAGCCAGAGCCCGAACAGGGTGTCGCCGCCGGTCAGGAAGATGCGCATCAGCTTGCCGGAATGGGTGCCGCCATGGAAGGCGGCGGGCAGCGCGAGCGCATGGCCGAAGAAGCGCGCCATCTCCCGCTTGCGGGCCCGGTGCGCCATGCGGTCGGCCAGCAGCGCCACCGCCATGCCGGCGGCGATGCCGCCGAGGCCGAGTGCCGCCCAGAGGCCGAGCAGGCTGGCCGCCCGGCCCCAGAGCTCGGCTTCCGGGAGCGTGGCGGAAGCGGTCAGCATCTCGACCACGCGGCCGAAGATGACGGGGTCGATGAAGGCGATGCCGGCGATGGCGAGGTTGGCGAGGGCGAGAAGGCCGGCGGTGCGCCACTCCGGGCGGAGCAGCGACAGGACGCGACCATAGACCTTGATGAAGCGCATTGGGGCGGGGAACCGGGTGCAAGACGTGGCGCCGCGGGATCGCGGCAGCCCTACCTGTCGCAGACCGCGAAGGCAGCAGGGCGGCGGGTTCGTGGCGGCGCTGCCCCACTTGCCAAGAAAGGGTAAAGCGCGGCCGCGATCGTCATGGCCGGGACCCGACAACGACCGCCGCCCTGCCGCGTTGACATCGGACGGACGGCGCCTGCCGCCGCCCCGCTTTGGACCGCCAGGGAATACGGCATGACCATTCGCGACGACATCGCCTTGCGGCATCGGTCACCGGCCCGCGCATCGGAGCACGGCCCGGGCCCCGGCCCCGATCACCGGCGCGGCCCGGGCGCGCCGCCGGTGCCGCCCCGGCCGGAGGTGCCGCCGCTCGTCGATCCCAACGACCCCGCGCCGCTGCCCGACCCCGAGGTGCCGCCGAACGGCCCACCGGTGCCGGATATGCCGCCGATCCTGCCGCCGGGGCCGGAAGTACCGCGGCCGCCGGCCTGAAGCCGGATCAGCCCGGCGGTACCGGCTTCGACCGGCGCCCCTGGTCGGGATAGGGGGTGCCGTCCCGGCGCGTGTACATCGCGGGCTTGCCGCCGGGCGGCGCCACCATATCGATATCCGAGTAATGGGCGCCGTCGTCCGGCAGGCGCGTGCCCACTTCCAGCACCAGCGCGTCGCGGTCGGAGCGGTTCTGCAGGCAATGCCCGTCCGGGTCGCCCGCCTTGAAGCCCGCCGCATCCCCAGGCCCCAGCAGTTCCGCGCCGGCATCGGTGACCAGCGTCACCTCCCCGCTCAGGACATAGACGAACTCATCCGACGCGGTCTGCCAGGGCGCTGGCTGGACCAGGCGCCCGGCGGCAGGCGCAACAGGTTCACGCCGAACTGCGTGAGGCCGGCGGCATCGCCGAGCTTCCGCCGCTCCCGCGACAGGCAGACCTCGTCATGCGGCGGCGGGTAGAAGGTGCCGATGTTCGGCACCAGGCTCGCGATATCGATCTTCCGGCTCATCCCGCTACTCCCCTGCATCCGCGCCGAGGCTAGAGCGAAGTTCGGCGGGAACGCCACCGCCGGAAGGTCAGAGCGGCGTCGGGCCGGGATCAGGCGAGGCGCGGGGCCTGAGCGATGGCGGCGGCGGTTTCGGCCGGCGACGCCGCTCGAAATGGCGGATCAGGCCTTCTTCCTTCTCCTGCTCCTGCAGTCGGTCGAGCAGGGCCCTGATCTCCCGCCCATGATCGCCGATGGTGTCCAAAGGCGCCGCGCCTGCCTCCAGGATCTCCGCCATGGCGCCAGCCAGGCTGAGCAGAAGCGCGCGCTCGTCGCGTGTCATGCTCCCCCTCCGGCTTTTCGCGAGGAATACCCGATGGCGGCAGCCGCCCCGCCGCGCGCCCGGCGCGGCGGGGCGGTGCCTGCCGTCAGGCGGCCCTGGCCTCGCCTTCCACCTGGCGCGGGGCCTGCGGCCCGCTGAGGACATTGCTGCCGCCGATCTCGATCCGGCGGGGCCGCATCTCCTCGGGGACTTCGCGCTTCAGGTCGATGACCAGCAGGCCGTTGGCGAGATCGGCACCGACCACCTTCACGTGGTCCGCGAGCTCGAAGCGGCGTTCGAAGGACCGCCCCGCGATGCCGCGATACAGGGCCTGGCGCCGCTGGTCAGCGTGGGCGTCATCGCGGCCGCGGCGTTCGCCGGTGATGATCAGCAGGTTCTGCTGCGCGACGACGTTCAGCTCCTCCGGACGGAAGCCCGCCACGGCAAGAGTGACCCGGTACGAATCCTCGTCCGTGCGGTCGATGTCGTAGGGCGGGTAGTTCTCGTCCGCGCCGCTGCGCGCCGCGTGCTGCAGCAGGTTGAACATCCGGTCGAAGCCGACGGTCGACCGGAACAGCGGGCTGAAATCGAATTCGGTCCTCATTTCCACATCCTCCTTGCGAAGCAACATGGTCAAAGGCGGCATCGGCTCATCGACGCCGACCACCGGCCCCGATGGGCGCCGGTGCGAAAATTAATAGTTGCCGCAAACCGGAGTTCAAGACCCCGCCAACCGGCTCCATGCGGCGCGCGATCCCCCTTCAGCGCCGCTCGAAATCGACGGTCTCCCCGACCGGCAGGCCCAGCAGCCGCCGCCGCAGGACATCGAGGCCGAGCTCGGCGGCGCCGAGGCGCACCCAGTCGCGGTTGCCGACCAGCCGCGCCTCCCGCTCGGCGGCGCCCGCCGGATCCACCACGCCGATCGCGACGCGCCCGCCGGCATCGGCGCCCTCCTCCAGCGACACCAGCACCGCGAGCGCGTGGGTCGCGCCGCTCTCCGCCCGCAGCGCCGCGGCCT
>NZ_JAAGBB010000091.1 GCF_018129085.1 Plastoroseomonas hellenica | reverse complement strand
CTGCGTGCCGGCGGGGGTGACAACCGCCCCGGCGCCGACGTGCCGAGCACCGCGCCTGCCATCGCGCCGGTGGCGAGCGTCACGCCGGCCGCATCCGCGCCCGCCGGCGGCGGCCCCCTGCTGATCACCGCGCCGCGCTATCGCCGCACGCCGACGCCCCCTCAATATCCGTCCCGCGCGCTCGACCTCGGGATCACCGGCACAGTGCTGGTCCGGGCCCGCGTGGCACCCGGCGGCGAGACCGAGGAGACGCGCGTCTGGCGCTCCTCCGGCCATCCCATGCTGGACGCGGCAGCCCTCGCGGCGGTGCGGCGCTGGGCTTTCGAACCTGCTTCCATCGGCGGCCGCCAGGTTGAATCCTGGGTCGAGGTGCCGGTGCATTTTCGCCTGAACTGAGCCGCGAGGAGGCCGAGCCATGCCCGCCATCATCGAGCGCTACCAGGACCTGGTCCGCGACGCCGGCGGCAAAGCCCCACGCGCCCGCGACGCGGCCGAACGTCTCGGCACCACCGAGGCGGCGCTCGTCGCCTCCGGCGCGCTCGGCGCCGCGACGCCGCTGCGTCCCGACTGGGGCGCGCTGATCGGCGCCATGCCCGCGGCGGGACGCATCATGGCGCTGACCCGCAACGAGCACGCGGTGCATGAGCGCCATGGCCGCTTCCGCGACGTCTCGTCAGGGCCTGGCCATATCCTGGTGCTCGGCCCCGATATCGATCTCCGCCTGTTCCCCGGCCGCTGGACGTATGCCTATGCGCTGGCGGGCGAGCGGCCCTCGATCCAGATCTTCGATCGCGACGGCGTCGCCGTGCACAAGATCTACGCGACCGATACGACCGACCGCGATGGCTGGGCGGGCATCCTCGCCGGCTTCGCGACCCCCGCCGTCGAGGCCCCGCCCGCGACCCCCGCCGATCGCCCGGCGCCGGAACCCGAGGGCAGCATCGACCCGCATGCACTGCGCACGGATTGGCTCGGGCTGCGCGATACGCACGATTTCATCAAGCTGCTGCGCCAGCACAAGGCGACGCGCCGGCAGGCCTTCGGTGCCGCCGGCGCCGACCTCGCACTGCGCCTCGATCCCAAGGCCGGTGCCGATGCGCTGCGCCTCGCCGCCGATCAGGCGGTGCCGGTGATGGTTTTCGTCGGCAACCGCAACGCCATCCAGATCCACACCGGGCCCGTCGCGCGGCTGGTCGATATCCCCGGCTGGTTCAACGTGCTCGACCCCGACTTCAACCTGCATCTGCGGGAAGCGGGCGTCGCCGCCGCCTGGCGCGTGGTGAAGCCGACCGAAGACGGCGCCGTGACCTCCATCGAGCTGCTGGATGCGGGTGGCGAGGTGGTGGCCATGCTGTTCGGCGCCCGCAAGCCGGGCCAACCGGAACTGCCGGAGTGGCGCGCCATTGCTGCCAGCATCGTCGAGCGGCACGCATCGCAGGACGCGGCGGCATGATCGCCCGGCGTGCGCTGCTGCCGGCCGCACTGCTCGCCTCCGGCACCGCCCGGGCCGCGGCCGGGCCGGCGCGCATCGTCAGCGTCGGTGGCGCGATCACCGAAGCGGCCTTCGCGCTCGGCGCCGGCGGCCAGGTGGCGGCGGTGGACACCACCAGCCGCTTCCCGCCGCCGGTCCAGGGCCTGCCGCAGATCGGCTACATGCGCGCACTCGCACCCGAAGGGCTGATCGCGCTGCGCCCCGATCTGCTGCTGCTCTCGGATGAGGCCGGACCGGTGCAGGCGCTCGCCGTGCTGCGCGCCGCCGGCCTGCCGATCGCCACGATCCGCGACGGCGCCGGACCTGGCGCGGCCGAGGCCAAGATCCGCGCCGTCGCCGCGGCGCTCGGCCTGGCGGGCGAGCCCGTGGCATCGGCGGTCGCCGCCGACTGGCAGGCGCTCGACGCGCCGATCGCAGCGCTTCCCCGCCGCCTGCGCGCGCTGTTCGTCCTGTCCGCCACGCGCGGCGCGCCACTGGCCTCCGGGCGCGATACCCATGCCGATGCCATGCTCCGCGCCGCGGGCGCCGAGAACGTCCTCGGCGACTTCGCCGGCTACCGCCCGCTCTCCGCCGAGGCCGCCGCCACCCTGGCGCCAGAGGTCATCGTGATGATGGACCACACGATCGGCGAGGCCGGCGGCATCGATGCGCTGCTGGCGATCCCGGCGCTCGCGGTCACGCCCGCCGCCGCCACGCGCCGCGTGGTGGCCGTCGAAGGGTCCTATGCACTCGGCTTCGGCCCGCGCGCGGCGCAGGCGCGGCGCGATCTGACGCGGCTGCTGCATCCCGGCATCGCCCTGCCCGAGCTGCCCGCGCGGCCATGGGCGTGAGCCTCTCGCTGGCATCGGCGCGCGGCATCCCGCCGCGCGTGATGGCGCTCGCGCTCGGCACCGTGGTGCTGCTGGCGGCGATGCTCGCCGGCATCCTGCTCGGCCCCGCGCGCATCTCGCCGGGCGGCTTCCTCGCGGTGCTGCAGGATCTGTTGGGCATCGCGCCCCTGCCCGATGCGTTCCTCCGCGACGCCGCCGTGCTTGGCGTCATCCGCGCACCGCGCGTGCTGCTCGGCGCGCTGGTCGGCGCCGGGCTCGGCGTCGCGGGCGCCACGATGCAGGGGCTGTTCCGCAATCCGCTGGCCGATCCGGGCCTGATCGGTGTCTCCGCCGGCGCGGCGCTGGCGGCCGTCGCCGCGATCGTGCTCGGCGGCACGGTGTTCGGCACGGCGGCGGGGCTGCTCGGGCTCTGGCTGCTGCCAGCGGCGGCCTTCTGCGGCGGGCTGCTCGCGACCTATGCCATGGAGCGGCTCGGCAGCGTCGGCGGCGGCGCTGATGTCGCGACGCTGCTCCTGGCGGGCGTCGCGGTGAACGCGATCGCGACTGCGCTCACCGGCGTGCTGATCTTCATGGCCGATGACCGCCAGGCGCGCGACATCACCTTCTGGACGCTCGGCTCCCTCTCCGGCGCGCGCTGGGCGCATCTGCCGGTGCTGCTGGTGCTGGTCGGGCTGCCCATGCTGATCCTCTGCACCCTGGCGCGTCCGCTGAACGCGCTGATCCTGGGCGAGGCGGAGGCCTTCCATCTCGGGCTCCGCGTCGACGCCGCGAAGCGCGCCGCGATCCTGCTTTCCGCCGTCGCGGTCGCGGCCGGCGTCGGCTTCACCGGGCTGATCGGCTTCGTCGGCCTGGTCGTGCCGCATCTGCTGCGCCTGGGCTTCGGTGCCGATCATCGCATCGTGCTGCCGGGCTCGGCGCTGCTCGGGGCGGCGCTGCTGATCCTCGCCGATCTCGCAGCGCGCAGCCTGGCCGCTCCCGCCGAATTGCCGGTCGGCGTGGTGACCGCGCTGCTCGGCGCCCCCTTCTTCCTCTGGCTGCTGCGGCAGCGCATGGCTGGGGCCGGGCCGTGATCGCCGCCGAGAGCATCGGCTTCAGCGCCGGCGGCCGCGTTCTGCTGGCCGACATCACGCTGACGCTCGTCCCCGGCGCGGTGCTGGCCGTGATCGGCCCGAACGGCGCCGGCAAGTCCACGCTGCTGCGCCTGCTGGCCGGCGAACTGCGCCCCAGCCGCGGCAACATCACGCTGGATAGCGTGCCACTGTCCGCGATGGCGCCGCTCGCACTCGCGCGGCGGCGTGCCGTGGTGGCGCAATCCGCCGCCCTCGCTTTTCCGATGCGCGTGCAGGAAGTCGTGGGCCTCGGCCGTCTGCCCTGGCATGGCAGCCGGGCGGCCGTACGCGACGACGCCGCGACCGGCGCGGCCCTGCATCGCGTCGGCATCGCGCATCTCGCGCGGCGGCAGTACCAGACCCTCTCCGGCGGGGAGCGCCAGCGGGTGCAGCTCGCCCGCGCCTTCGCCCAGCTCGACGGCGCCGCGCGCCCGGCGGCGCTGCTGCTCGACGAGCCGACCGCGAGCCTCGACGTCGCCCATGCCGCGGCGTTGCTGCGCGCGCTGCGCGCGCTCGCCGCCGAAGGCATCGCGGTGCTGGCGGTGATGCACGACCTGAACGAGGCACACTTCGTCGCCGACCGCGTGCTGGTCCTCTCGGAAGGCCGTCCCGTGGCGCTCGGCCCGCCCGAGGAAGCACTGGCTCCCACGCTGCTGGCACCGGTCTACGGCCTGCCCTTTCAGGCCCTGCCCGACGGCGGCCTGCTGCCGGAGTATGGTGCGATTCCCGGAAGGGGCTTTGCCCCTCCCGGCCCCACCCCACCAGGAGGCTAGAGCCTCCTGGACCTGCTTCATTTGGTGCCCTGATTGCGAAGGGGCCTCCCGGCGCTGCCGGGAGGCCCCTTCGCAATCAGGGCTCTAAAAATGATCGGGGTGCAGGGGCCCTAGGCTCCTGCCGGGTGAGGTCCGGAGAGGGCAGAGCCCTCTCCGGGGGCACCCTCACCGCCGTCGCGGCAGGGTCGGGTCCTCGGTCGGCTCCGCGCGGCGTTCGCGCGGCCATTCGACCGCCTGCAGGCGCAGCACCGGCACCCGTGCCACGGTCACCTGGCGCTCCTGCAGGGTCAGCGGCAACTCCACCTGTGGCGGCCCCCCGTCTTCGGCCGGGCGCTGCAGCAGCATCACTGCGGCGGTCGCGGTGCCGGCGGCGCGCGGCGTCAGCACCCCGGCGACGGAGAGCGCGCGGATCGCCTCCCCGGCGCCGGCGACGCGCAGCGTGGCGGTGCCCATGGGCTGGAGGGTCTCGTCCAGCGTCAGGGTCGCCGTCGCGCCGCCGCTGACCGGTCCCCAGCGCAGGTTCAGCGACCGCAACTCCAGCGTGCCGCCATTGTCCCGCCACTGCTCGGCCCGGGCCACCGGGTCGCGGCCGCCGGGCAGCGGGCCGGTCAGCACCGCTTCCGCCGCCAGGCTCTCGATCCGGCGCCCGAAGGCGCCGAGCGCCGGCTGCGCCGCGACATCGGGGGGCAGATCGAGCGCTTCCAGCGTCAGGGACAGCGTCAGGGCGGGCTCGGCCTCCGTCGCGGTGGTGCGGGTCTCGATCCCGATGCGCGCGTTCTGCAGGTCCAGCGGGCCGGCGGGGGTCGACATCCGCAGCCGCTCGGCGAGGAATTCGCCTTCGCGGAGCGGCACGCCGGATTCCAGCGGCAGGGTCGCGTCCAGCCGATCGGCCGCGAAGGGCAGCTCCACTGTGCCGAAGCGCAGGCGCTGCCGCCCGCGAGCCTCGAGGACCACTTGGTCGAGGCGCGGCGGCGCGACGCGCAGCACAAGCGCCTCGGCCTGCCATTCGGCGTCGCCGGGCAGCGCAGGACCGGTCGCGACGACGCGCAGGCCGGGGATGGTCAGCGTCGCCGCCAATGGCCATCCGCCACGGATCGGGGGCGCGTGCTCCACGACCCAGCCCAGGGCGCGTCGCTGTTCCACCCAGGCGGCGAAGCCCCGATCGAGCTGGCCACCCATCCAGCGCCACAGCACGGAGTGCGCGGCGGCGAGGCCGGCGAGCAACAGGAAGGCGGCCAGCACGGCACGCATCGGCTTGGCGGTCATGATGGCGGCCGGTATAGCCGCAATGTGGTGACCTTGCGACGGCCGGCGGCGATGCGCCGGGACCTCTCCCGATGGTGACGGCGGCACTGCCGCTCGATGCCGATGGGCATCTTTACGTGTTCGGCTATGGATCGCTGATCTGGCGGCCCGGCTTCACGCATGTCGCGGCGGTGCCGGCGCTGCTGCGCGGCTTCCATCGCCGCTTCTGCCTCTGGAGCCATCGCTATCGCGGCACGCCGGAGGCGCCGGGCCTGGTGCTGGGGCTCGATCGCGGCGGTGCCTGCCGCGGCGTCGCCTTCCGCGTCACGCCTGCCGATGCCGAGCAGGTGCTGGCCTATCTGGACGACCGCGAGCTGCCGGATGGGGCGGAGATCGTCTATGATCGACGCGTGCTGCCGGTGCGGATGCAGGGAGCGACGGCGCCGGTGCGCGCCGTCACCTATGTCGCGCGGCGCGGCAGCCCGCATTATTGCAGCCCGCTGACGCCGGAGGCTGCGGCGGCGATCATCGCGCGTGGCCGCGGCGAGACCGGCAGCAACCGCGAGTATCTGTTGAACACGCTCACGCATCTCGGCGCGCTCGGCCTTCGCGATGACGCGCTGACGCGCATCGCAGCCCTGCTGCCGCCGGAGTGACGCAGCCTCAGAAATGCGGCCGCAGGCCGCCACTGGTTTCTGCGGAGCGAGGCGAAGCCGATGCTCCGGGGCCGCGAATGCGGCCCCGCGCGCGACCATCAGCCGCGCTGGGCGCGCCCTGACAGCGCGCAAGCCAAGCGCGCGGATGCGCGCGCCGGCGCCTGAGGCTTACAAAGACTCCGATTGATCGCTCAGCGATCAATCAGTTGGTGAGAGCGTCTTGATCAGGTCGAAGACGCGCTTGCGGATCGAAGGATCGGTGATCCGGTAATAGGCGCGCACCAGCTCCAGCGTCTCGCGCCGATGCAGGGTATCGTCATCGAAGCCGTCCTGCGGCTCGGCGAAGCCGGCGACCGCGGCGCGCGTGGCGCGGCCGCCGGGCACCCCCTGCATGTCGTCGAAGAAGAACCCGATCGGCACGTCCAGCACGCGCGACAGGTCGAACAGCCGGCTGGCGCCGATGCGGTTCACGCCACGCTCATACTTCTGCACCTGCTGGAAGGTGAGGCCGAGCGCCTCGCCCAGCTTCTCCTGGCTCATGCCGAGCAGCGTCCGGCGCAGCCGCACGCGGCTGCCGACATGAACATCGATGGGGCTCGGCCGGTGTTCCCGCTCACCGCGCTCAACAGCCTCATCACCGACCATCATCATCGCTCCGCCTCGCATGCTTTCGCACCCCAGCTTCGCCTGGCATCGATCGGAGGCTTCCTATCGACGAGGCAATGAATCGCCCGCACGCGGACGTTGTGCGTCATAATTCCGCACGACTTGTTCGATAGCGGATCATCCACAAAACGTCAACTCTTAAAATCTATTCTCAATTTTTTAGATAAAACTGACCTCACCTGCGTTGCAGCCGCCAGGCCGGTTCATCGTCCGCCGCCAGGCCGGCCACGCCGTGCGAGAACAGCGCCCGCAACGATTGCCAGAAGCGCGAGTAGTGCCGGCAATGCAAGCCCTATTCGCGCGAAGAATGTCGGCGCGGCAGGCGCGGGCAGCGGTGCGGCGACCACGCCCATCGCGCCAAGCGCGAGCGACGCCACCTCCCGTCCCCGCGCATCGAAGACGGCGGAGATGCCGGTCTGCGCAGCGCGCGCCACCGGCAGCCCCTCTTCCACCGCGCGGAGCCGCGCCGTCGCGAGATGCTGGTAGGGGCCCGCCGAATGGCCGAACCAGGCGTCGTTGGTCACGTTCAGCAACCATTGCGGGCGCTCGGCGCCGACAACCGCGCCGGAGAAGATCACCTCGTAACAGATCAGCGGCGAGAAGCCCGGCAGCCCGGCCGGCGCCATCGTGACCCGCCCCGGCCCGGGCGTGAAGTCGAAGCCGCCCTGCACGATCCGGATCGGCAGCAGGCCACGCAGCGGCATGTATTCGCCGAAAGGAACCAGATGCGCCTTGTCGTAGCGCCCGGCCACCGCGCCGTCTGGCGTCATCGCGACCAGGCTGTTGAAGACATGCAGCGGCCGCTGATCAGCGCCCCATTCCACCGTTACCGCACCGGCCAGCAGCGTCGCGCGCTCATGCAGCACCTGCGCGGCCGCGGCCCGCGCCTCGGCATCCTCGGCGAGTCGGAAGGGGCTCGCGCTTTCTGGCCAGATCACCGCGACGCGCGCACCCGGCGCCTCCGCCTCGATGTCGCGCAGCCCGGCGGCCGTCAGTTCCAGGTAGCGCTGGAAGATCGGCACCCGCGCATCGGCGCGCCACTTCACGTCCTGCGCGACATTGCCCTGCACGAGCAGCAGGTGCAGCGGCTGCGGCGGCGGCTCCTCCGGCCAGAGCCGCACCACGCCGAGCGCCGCGAAGCCCGCCAGCGCCGCGATGCCGCCCGCCATCGTGCGCCGTCCGAGCAACGGCAGCCCCGCCAGGATGATCGTCGCCAGCGACAGGCCGTGCACGCCGATGAAGGCCGCGGCCTGCAGCGGCAGCGCGCCGAAGGCCCAGACGCTGCCGATCAGATTCCAGGGAAAGCCGGTGAACACCACCCCGCGCACCATCTCGGACAGCACCCAGGCGCCGGCGAAGACCAGCAGCCTCGGCCAGCCTGGCCTGACCAGCCTGGCCACCGCCGCAGGCGCCGCGACGAAGAGGCCGAGCGGCAGGGAGAGCGCGGGCACGGCGATCGGCACCAGCCACCAGAAGCGATCGACCTCGGTCAGGATCGCGTAGGTGATCCAGTAGAGGCCGCCGGCGAAGAAGCCCCAGCCCCAGAACAGCCCGATCACCGCTGCGCGCTTCCAGCCCGGCGCAGCGCCCACCATCAGCAGCAATCCGGGAACGGCCAGCAGCAGCACCGGCACCGCATGCACCGGCGGCAAGGCCAGGGCGGCGAGCAACCCGAGCCCGAAGGCGGTGGCGAGGGCACGCCAGCCCCGCCGGGTGGCGAGGTGGAAGAAAAGGGAGCGGATCACGCGCTGGGGTTAGCGGTGCCCCGACGCGGCGTCCAGCGCGCGTCGGAGATTCTTATACCAGCGGCCTTGATCGTTGATCGATCAAGGCCCCCTCAGACGCCGGGCGCAGGCCATCCGGCCGGCTTGGCGTCGTGCGAATAGCACGCCTGCGGCGTGACGCCGGACGACCGGCGGGCCGCATTCGCGGCCTCGGACCGGTCGAACGACCGGTCCGTTGGTATTACGGTCGTCGATCTACTCCGCCGCCTGCGCGCGTTCCGGGCTGCCGGGGCGGCGGACGCGCACGCGCCGGATGCGGCGCGGATCGGCCTCCAGCACCCGGAACTCCAGGCCGGAGGGATGCGACACGAGTTCCCCCTTCGCAGGCACCCGGCCCGCGAGGGTGAAGACCAAGCCGCCCACGGTGTCGATGTCGGCACCGCGCTCCTCCTCGGTCAGCACCTCGCCCAGCCGTTCCTCGAAGGCTTCGACGGGCGTGCGCGCGTCCATTTCGAAGGCACCGTCGGGGCGTTCGATGATCTGCGGCGCCGCCACCTCATCATGCTCGTCGGCGATGTCGCCGGTGATGGTCTCGACCAGATCCTCGATCGTCACCAGCCCGTCGATGCCGCCGTATTCGTCCACTACCAGCGCCAGGTGCACGCGCGCCTGGCGCATCTGCAGCAGCAGATCGAGCACCGGGACGGAGGGCACCACCAGCAATGGCCGGCGCAGCATCGCCTGCAGGCTGAACGACCCGTTCTGCCCGACCGCGGCGAAGACGTCCTTGATGTGGACCATGCCCACGATGTCGTCGAGGTTCTCGCGGAACACCGGGTAGCGGCTGTGGCCGTCGCGCTGGATGAAGTCGATCGCCTGGTCGAGCGTCAGGTCAATCGGCATCGCCATGATGTCGGCGCGCGGGACCATGACGTCATAGGCCGTCTTGCCGCGCAGCTTCAGCACATTGCCGAGCAGCGCCCGCTCATGCGGATCGAGGCCGGTATCGGCCAGCGCCACCTCACCGGCGCGCGGCGGCGCCTCCCGCGCCTCGATCAGCTCCTCGACGCGGTCGCGGACGCTTTCGGCCGCTCGCCGCCGCAGCAGGCTCTGCAGGCGCCAGAACAGCCCGTTACGGGTGATGTCCTCATGGCCGCTCATGTCAGCCCCCGCCAGGGGTTGGGCAGGCCGAGGCGGCGCATCACCCGCGCCTCCGCCCGCTCCATCCGGCGCGCCTCGCCGGCCAGGATGTGGTCATGGCCCGTGAGGTGCAGCGCGCCATGCGCGACCAGATGCGCCAGATGCGCATGGGTGCGCCGCCCGGCGCCTCGGGCTTCCCGCCTGACGACGCCGAGCGCCAGCGCGACGTCGCCGAGATGCCGCGGCATCCCGGAGGGGAAGGACAACACGTTGGTTGGTTTGGCCTTGCCGCGATAGCCACCATTCAGGCGCCTCAGCGCCCGGTCATCGGCCAGCAACACGGTCATCGCGCCTGTCCGGCCCGCCTCTGCGAGGGCGGCCAGCGCGGCACGGCGGGCGAGATGTTCCACCCGCTGCACGGCGGCGCGCCATCCGGGCGCCGCGATCATCACGGAAACCTCGTTCTTCGAGGTTCCCGACCGGAGCCCGGCCACCGGACGCGCGTTGCGCCCTCGGCCGGGACGGCTACTTCCCGGTTCCATCTGTCTCCTTCTTCCCCCGGCGTTTGCCGTCTCGCCCGGCGGCCTTGTCGGCCTGGCCATAGGCGGCGACGATCCGGGCCACCAGGGGGTGCCTTACCACATCCTTCTCGGAAAAGCGCGTGACACCAATGCCGGACACGCCGTCCAGGATGCGCAAGGCCTCGACCAGGCCGGAAGCCTGCCCGGGCGGCAGGTCCACCTGGGTCGGGTCGCCGGTGACGACCATCCGGCTGCCCTCCCCCATCCGGGTGAGGAACATCTTCATCTGGGCGGCGGTGGTGTTCTGGGCTTCGTCCAGGATCGCGTAGCAATGCGCCAGCGTCCGGCCGCGCATGAAGGCGAGCGGCGCGATCTCGATCTCGCCCGCCGCGATCCGGCGGTTCACCTGCTCGGCCGGCAGCATGTCGTGCAACGCGTCGTAGAGCGGGCGGAGATAAGGGTCGACCTTCTCCTTCATGTCGCCGGGCAGGAAGCCCAGCCGCTCCCCGGCCTCGACCGCCGGGCGGCTCAGCACGATGCGGTCCACCCGGCCGGCCTGCAGCAGCGCCACGCCCTGGGCGACCGCCAGATAGGTCTTGCCGGTGCCGGCCGGACCGACGCCGAACACCATGTCGTGCCGCGCCAGCGTCTCGATGTAGCCGGCCTGGGCCGCGGAGCGCGGCGCGATCGCGCCCTTGCGGGTGCGGATCGCCGGCAGGTCGGCCAGCGGCAGCCGGGGCTCGCCCAGTTCGGCCGCGTCCTCGGCCAGGCGGAGCGCCGCCTCGACCTCGGCAGTGCCGACATGCTGCCCACGCTCGAGCCGGGTCCAGAGCGCGAGCAGCGCCGCCTCCGCCATTTCCGTCCGGTCCGGCGTCCCCGCGATGGCGATACGATTGCCGCGGGAGGTCAGCCGCACCCCCAGCACCTGCTCCACCCGCGCCAGATGCCGGTCATGCTCCCCGTGGAGCAGCGCCAGCAGCGCATTGTCGTCGAATTGCAGCGTCACCGATCGCTGCTCAGGGGGAAGGCCGGGACGGAGGGTCCTGGCCTCGCCAGGGCGGACGGATATCGCGGGCGCGTGGGTCAAGCGGCTCTGATCTCCTGGTGTGAGGGTGGTGCCTTCGCCGCGCCGCCGAGCCATTCGGCGGCGAGGGAATTGGGGTGGCCGGCGGTGATCCGCACCGGCACGATCTGACCCGCGAGCTGCGCGGGGCCGTCGAAATGCACCGGCTGCAGCCAGGGCGAGCGGCCGGCCATCTGGCCGGGGTGGCGCGCCGGGCCGGTGCAGAGCACCTCCATCACCGCGCCCGCGCGGGAGCGGTTGAATGCTTCCTGCTGGTCGCGCAGCAGGGCCTGGATCTCCGCCAGCCGCGCATCCTTGACCGCTTCCGGCACCTGCGGCCCGGCACCGGCGGCCGGCGTCCCCGGGCGCGCGGAATACTTGAAGCTGAAGGCCTGGGCGAAGCCGACCTCCCGGATCAGGGCGAGCGTCGCCGCATGATCGGCATCGCTTTCGCCCGGGTGCCCCGCGATGAAGTCGGAGGAGAGTGCGATGTCCGGCCGCGCCGCGCGCAGCTTCTCCACGACGCGATGGAAATCCGCGGCCTTGTGGCCGCGGTTCATCGCCTGGAGCATGCGGTCGCTGCCCGACTGCACCGGGAGGTGCAGGAAGGGCATGAGCTGCGGCAGTTCCCCATGCGCCGCGATCAGGTCCTCATCCATGTCCCGCGGATGGCTGGTGGTGTAGCGCAGGCGCGCCAGGCCGGGGATTGCGGCGACCTCCCGCAGCAACCACCCCAGCCCCCATTCGCGGCCGTCCGGACCCGCCCCATGATAGGCGTTCACATTCTGCCCGAGCAGCGCGATCTCCCGCGCCCCGCCGGCGACCAGCCGCCGCGCCTCGGCCAGCACCTGAGCCGCGGGGCGGCTGAACTCAGCGCCGCGGGTGTAGGGAACGACGCAGAAGGAGCAGAACTTGTCGCAGCCCTCCTGCACGGTCAGGAAGGCGATCGGCCCGCTCGGCGCCGCCGTCTCCGGCAGGTGGTCGAACTTGTCCTCGGCGGGAAAATCGGTCTCGATCACCGCGCCAGCCGCGCGGCTGACGCGGGCTACCATCTCCGGCAGGCGGTGATAGGTCTGGGGGCCGAGCACGATGTCCACATAGGGTGCGCGGGCGGTGATTTCCGCCCCCTCGGCTTGGGCCACGCAGCCGGCGACCGCCAGGATCATGCGTTCGCCACGGGCCGCCTTCTCCTCCTTGACGCCGCGCAGCCGGCCAAGGTCGGAAAAAACCTTCTCCGACGCCTTCTCCCGGATGTGGCAGGTGTTGAGGATGACCATGTCGGCCTCCTCCGGTAGCTCGGTCGGCGCATAGCCGAGCGGCGCCAGCACATCCGCCATGCGGGCGCTGTCATAGACATTCATCTGGCAGCCCCAGGTGCGGATCAGCAGCCGCTTCTTGGGGGGGGAGGCGTCGCTCGGCATCACAGAAAGCACTCCGCTCGACCCGGGCCCGGCATGGCGCGGGAGGAAACGGTGGAGATGCGCGGGCACCGGCTCAGGGTCAAGCGACTCGACGTGTCATGCCCCGAATCGTGCGGTTTCGCAGGCGGCAAGGTCAAGCATGGCGGAATGACAAGGCGGGGGCAGATCCATGAGGGGAGCGGAGCGGTCACGGACCGGTCCGAGGCCGCGCATGCGGCCCGCCGGCAGTCCGGCGTCCGGCCGGGGCGTGCTCCGGCACGACGCGTCTGAGGGGCGGTGGGCGCTGGCGCTCACTGCCGGCGATGAGTCATGCGCTCAGCACAACAGGCGTGCGGTTCTGGCGAAGCTGCGCGGCGCCGGCGGCGACCACCGCTTCCACCCGCTGGGTCAGCACCTTGCGGTCGGTGATGTCAGCCGGGTCGAACGGCGCATGCAGCAGCAGCGTGGCGCGTGCCCCGGACCGCCGGGCGATGCGCCAGAAATGGCTGCCGATATCCATGTCGCCATACCAGGCAAAGAGCGGCCGGTCGCGCCGGCAGGCCGGCAGGCCGCCCAGCCGGTCATAGACCAGCGACACCGGCTGCACGAGCCGCGCCTCCGCCGCCACCGCCAGGAAGGCGCTGCGGAAGGGCAGTGTGCGGGTGCCGTCGTTGGAGGTGCCCTCGGGGAACAGGATCAGGTTGTCGCCATCGGTCAGACGCTCGCGCATCGCATCCGCTTCGCGCCCCATGCTGCCGCGCCGGCGGCTGACGAAGACGGTGCGGCCGAGCCGTGCGATGGTCCGCACCACCGGCCATTGGCCGACTTCGGACTTGGCGACGAAGCAGGCTTCTATCACGCCGCCGAGCACCAGGATGTCGAGCCAGGAGGTGTGGTTGGACAGGAACAGCACCCGCCCGCCGCGCGCCGGTTCCCCCACCACCTGCACGCGGAGGCCGATCAGGGTGCAGAGCACGCGGTGGTAGACCCGTGCGAAGACCACTTTCGGTCGGCCCGGGAGCAGCAGCAGCAGCATCTGGATCGGCGCCGCGATCAGCGTCCAGAGCAAGGCGCTGGCGATGCGCCGCACCGCGCGGACGCGGCCGCCGAGCGGGCGCGGCTCCATCACATCGCCCCAGATCGGGGTGCGCAGCCAGGGGCGGAAGCGCAACGGTGAGCGACGACGGCCATGGGCCCCGCCAACCGGGGCAGGCGTCGGTACGTCGCTGCCGGGAACGGAGCGCAGGGCCATGTCCATAGGATGACGGGTTAGCGTGCGCCCGGCGTCAGGGCAATGAAGCCGGCATAACCATTGGATGACAGCAATATTGTCCTCAAGCGCCGGCGGCCGCATCCGCGGCCTTGGCTACGCGCCGTCGGCGGAGCACCGGCGGATAGGGTTGGTCGCGCGCGGGGCCACATTCGCGGCCCCGGTCTGCATCGGCTGCCGCCTCGCCGCCCGCCGAGACAGGTGGCGGCCTGCGGCCGCGTGGCCCTCGCCTTCGAAGCCTCGGCGAAGGAGGTGCATCCGCGGCCTTGGCTACGCGCCGTCGGCGGAGCACCGGCGGATGGGGTTGGTCGCGCGCGGGGCCGCATTCGCGGCCCCGGTCTGCATCGGCTGCGCCTCGCAGCCCGCCGAGACAGGTGGCGGCCTGCGGCCGCGTGGCCCTCGCCCTTCGAAGCCTCGGCGAAGGAGGGTGCGGCCGCGAGGTGTGTCTCAGCGAATCGCGAAGCGGACCGGTACGGTCAGTTCCAGCGTGCCGCCGGCCATCATATCGGCCGGCGGGGCCGGTAGGGGCGAGGCGGCCTGGACCATGGCGCCGACCGCCTCGTCGAGCGCCGGGTCGCCGGCGCTCTGGACGATCCGCCAGGACAGCACCCGGCCATCGCGCCCGAGCACCATGCGCAGGATCGCCTGGCCCTGGGAGCGGCGGGCCCGCGCCTCGTTCGGGTAGCGCTTGTGCCGCTCCAGCGCCGCGGCGAGCGAACGCAGGTAATTCGGGCTCGGCGCTGCGGCGGGCGCCGGCGCCGGGGCTGGCGGCGACGGGGAAGGCTCGGCCGGCGCGACCGCGGCGGGCG
>NZ_JAAGBB010000090.1 GCF_018129085.1 Plastoroseomonas hellenica | reverse complement strand
GCACGCGGTCGAACACCTGCATCATGTAGATCGACACGGTGAGCTGCAGCAGGTTCACGACGCCGCTGAACACGCCGACCGTCACCAATTCGGAGCGGCACGCGCCGACCGCCGCATCAAGCGGCGTGCGCGAAGGCGAGGCAGGGGCTGGCTGCGACATGAGCATCCTTTTTGGGCGCCCGTGAATAGGGTGCAGAAGAAGTCACTGAGGATCCGCCCGGACTGAGGTATCCAGGCGCACCCGGGGTCGGACGAGCGGGATGCCGGCCTTGATGGGCCGGCATCGATCATGCGCAGCCACCCCCGCGAACCGGGGCGGCTGCGTGCTTCTCAGAACACCTGGTCGGTATGCGCGCTGGTGAAGTCGAGCTGGACGATCAGGTCGTTGAAGTCCCGATCGCCTCCACCGGCCAGATCTTCCCAGCCCCAGGTGTTCAGGCCGTAACTCCAGAGATGCCCGACAGGTTGTCCGTTCGCCGTCTCATTGGCCTGGGCGAAGGCGAAGAACTCCTGCGTCCCGTTCGACAGCCGCATCGCGATCAGATCGTCGTGATCGATGCCGACCACCGCCCCTTCGCTGTACTTGCCGAACCCGCCACCCGACAGCCAGGTCGAGCCGTTGCCGGTCTGATACGCACGAGCGGACGCTGCCGCCGCGTAGCCCGCATCACCCGGACGCAGGCCGCCGATCGCCCCGGTGAAGTCGTCCACCTCGTAGAACTGCAGGCGCAGATCCAGGGTGCCGCCCTGGCGCATCCGGACGATCGCGGTCTGGTCGTCAGAGCCATCCACCGTCGCCGCAACGGCAACCGCGCGCGCCACCTCGACCCCGCTGTTCCCGTCCGCAGTGACGAAGTCCGCCATGCCGAAGCCGTTCGACAGCACTGCCTGCGGCGCGCCCGCCGCCTGTCCGCCGATGTTGACGGAGAGCTCCGCCCCCTGGCCGACGGTCACCTGATGGAGCTGCCCTTGGGCCCGGGCATCGGCCTGGATGATCATGTCCTCCGAGAAATCCGCCCGGAGCACCATCTGCGCGAACTGCTTCGACCAACCTTGCGATGCGAGGTCGGAGAACGCCGCGCCGCCGGCGCCGTAGTCGATATCCACGGCCGTGCTGGTCGCGAGCTTCGACTGGAATAGCAGGCTCTGATCGACCGCGCTGCTCCAGCCGCCGGTGTTGTCCCCGGTCAGCAGGTCAGGGGCGTTCGAGGATTCCTGTGCCTCGATCAGCGCTGCCAACGACCGCGACAGCGATGCCAGATCGGGTGTCGCGGCACTCGGTGTCAGGTCGTAGCCCAGACCCATATGATAGCCAGCGCCGGTGCCATTGCTGCCATCGGCCAGGTTGAAGGCACCCGGCGACACCACGGAGGCGATGTAGAGCAGGTTGTTCACGTAGTTCGGCTGCGTGACACCCCGTTCGCCGAGGAGGGCAGCCAACTGATCGCCGACCTCACCCCAGGTGCCGGTCGCCGTCACATCGCCGGTGACCGTGCCGGTCGCCGTTCCGCCATGGCCATCATCGACGGTGTAGGTGAACTGCGCGGTGCCATCGAACGTCATGGACGCCGTGAACACCAGGTCGCCATCGGCGTTGAGCGTCACCAGGCCGCCGACGACTTCCAGCGATCCGCCGGGAGCAATGGCCCTACCGTCGATCTGGGTGATCCGCGGCAGGTCGCCATCCGCATCGACGTCATTGGCCAGGACGTCGAGCGTGACCGAGCTGCCATCCGCGACTGCCGTGAAGCTGTCATTCGCCGAGACCGGGACATCGTTGGCCGCGGTGACATTGAGGTCGACAGTCCCGATCGAGGTCTCGCCGTTCCCGTCGTCGATCGTGTAGTCGAACGATACCGGGCCGTTGAACTCGGCATCCGGGGTGAAGAGCAGCTTGCCCTCGTCGTTCAGGGTCACGGTGCCACCGGCAAGCATGATGGGGACGCCGGCCGTGATCGCCACGCCATTCACATGCGTGATCTGGCGGGTGTCGCCATCGATATCGACGTCATTGGCAAGGACGTCGAGGACAGTGGCCGTGTCCTCAGCGACATTGAAGCTGTCGTCCCCGGCCACCGGCGTGTCATTGACGTTCGCCACGGCCGCGGTTTCGTTGCTGGTGACCTGTTCGGTCTCTCCCGCATCGTCGGTGTAGCTGCCGACCGCCCGCACCGCGTGCCCGACGTCGTCCTGGGTCAGGGTGTAGTTCGCAGCCGTGGCACCATCGATGTTCACCCAGTTGCCTGGGGAGATCTCGCGCTGCCACTGGTAGGCGATCGTCAGCGGGGCCGGGCCGTCGATGTCGCTGATGTCATTCGATGCCGTCAGCACTTCGCCCTGCGTCGCGGTGCCCGCAACCGCGACCGAGCCGGCCGGATCATCGTTCGCGACCGGCGTGGTTTCGTTGCTGCTGAGAGACGTCGGCGTCCCGCCATCGTCGGTGTAGCTCGCCACCGCCCGGACAGCATGCCCGACATCGTCCTGGGTCAGGGTGTAGGTCGCACCCGTCGCGCTGTTAATGTCCACCCAGTTGCCCGGAGAGACCTCGCGCTGCCACTGATAGGCGATCGTCAGCGGATCCGGGCCGTCCGGGTCGGCGATGTCGTTCGACGCCGTGAGCATGGCGCCCTGCTCGGCAGCACCCGTCACCGTGACGCCGCCGCTCGGCGCGTCATCGGCATTGGTCACGTCGAGATCGGTGTCCGCCTGCTGCTGAGAGCCCGTGCCGTCGGTTACCTCGACCGTGAGGGTGCGATCGTCAAGCGCAGCGTCCCCGGTGTTCTCATAGGTCACTTGGCTGGCGATCGTCTGCAGGATCGCATCGGTGACTGGCGACCGCTCGACCGTGAAATTGTCGATGTAAAGAGAGCCGCCGGTCTTCCGGCCGCCACTCCAATCGAATGCCCCGGAAACGAAGACAAACTTCCAGTTCCCAGTGGAGGGAACGGTCACGCTCACCGTCGCCCAGTCCGTTGTGCTACCCGTGCTGGTGCCACTTTGATCCAGGCAGATGATCGTCTCACCTGTAGCGGCATTGAGCAGGTAACCAAATGCGTCGAACGCGTCGTCGCCGCCCTGCGCCTTCCAGTCGAAGCGCAGGATGTCGCCGGCTTGCGCGCCGAACGGGTCCGAATAGACATAAGGACCGTGGATGACGCCATAAGGCTCTGAGTTCGCCTGTCCGCCCGTTAAATCGTCGCCGCTGAACAGACGCAGTCCGCGGCTGCCGTCCGAGGCCTCGCCTGCACCGGTCGCCACTTGGACGTCGAAG
This sequence comes from Plastoroseomonas hellenica, assembly GCF_018129085.1. Taxonomy (GTDB): domain Bacteria; phylum Pseudomonadota; class Alphaproteobacteria; order Acetobacterales; family Acetobacteraceae; genus Plastoroseomonas; species Plastoroseomonas hellenica. The sequence continues at coordinate 11,571 of NZ_JAAGBB010000090.1, read as the reverse complement.
ACCATCGGATCCGTGATGGGGCCGCTATCGCCCGGCGACACGGTGCCGTTATTGCCGGTCGGATGCGTCGTATCGGCCGGCGATGGATGCCCGGCGATGTTATCGACGCCGAGGACCACCCGGCCTTCGACCACAGTCCACTCGCTGGCCCAGCCGGTCGTCGGATCGTCGCTCTCGAAGCTGGAGTCGCTGAAGACGCCGGTCGAGGTGCCGATGAAGTGGATCGTCAGGGGCTGACCGTTCTGGCCGTTCTGGGTCACGTCCACGGTGCCGATCAGGTCGCGACCGCTCCCGTTGCCGAGATAGACGCTTCCGCCCGCATCGACGGAGATGGCGCCGGAGATGTTTCCATCCGCAGCGCTGGTCAGCGCCAGTACGTCATTCCCGTCCGGGCTGCTCAGATCGAAGGTGATCGAGCCTCCGGGATAGCCAAGGCCTCCGGTGAAGGTTGCGCCCGTGCCGACATTCACCGGCGCGGCGCCCTCGCCGTATGTGATGGGATTGAGACCACCAATGATAGGCGCAGTCATTGCGTTCCCTTCGTCTGCTCTCGACTCGCGACCGAACACAACTGCCGGCCCGGTTCGGGGCAGACGAGTAACGAGCGTTTTCCAGCACCACAACTGGGGCTCTGGAAGTTATCGAATGTGTGGCAATTCGGTCATAAAAGACGAAAAATGCGTAAATCTCCACAGGCACCACACATCGACGAGGACAGGTTTCTGATTGCCTTATCGCGCATTTGGCGAATCCCCAACTTAGCGTCGTTAACGAGGCGGCTTTTCGCCCTATTTTCTGAGTTCTTAAAAAACTTCTAATACTGTCGCCCTGCTCTTACTTGTGGTCTTGCCAGGGATGACCAGAGACGCTTGCGCTGACCGCATCGGCGACGCCGCTCGGCAACCGCCCTAGATACGGTGAGCCCCAGGCAAACCTCAGGTCAGTCGTGCGGCGAATCGGATCCGCGCTACCGGTTCCGGCCGCGCAGATGCGCCTCCATCCAGCCCGCGAGCTCAGCGAAGCGTCGCGGGTCGGCGAGCACGCGCGGAACCTTGTGCTGGCCACCGAGCTTGCCCTGGTTGCGGAGCCAGGCCTCGAAGGTGCCGAGCGGCAACGCCACCAGGCGCGGCGGCAACAACTGCCCGGCGTCGCGATGCGCGGCGTAGTCGGCATTGGCCTGCCGCAGGTCCGCGTCCAATCCGGCCGACAAGCCGCCCGGATCGGCCCTGCCGTCCAGCTCCACGAACCAGTGGTGGCGGCCCGCACTGCCTTCGAATGCCGCGCCGACGCAGTATTCCCCGGACGTCGATCCCGCGGCCGCCAGCACGCGGCCGAGCGCCGCGTCGATCTCCGCCCCGCTCAGGTGCTCGCCGAACACCGAGAGGTCGTAGGCGATGCGGCCGGTCACCAGCAGCCTCGGCGGCGAGCGATCCACGAAGCGCACGGTGTCGCCGAGCACGCAGCTCCAGAGGCCGGCATTGCTGGTGATGACGACGGCGTAGTCGACACCGGTCTCGATCGTCGCGGCCCAGTGCCGGGTCGGGCTGGCGGTGCCGAGCTCGGCGAGCGGGACGAATTCCGCGAAGACGCCGCGGTCGAGCACCAGCGCCATCCCCTCGCCGCTGCCGCGATCCGCGATGGCGATGAAGCCCTCGGAGGCCGGATAGACCTCCCGCGTCGCGCAGCCCGGTGGCAGCAGGGGCTGGAAGCGCGCGCGATAAGGCTCCCAGGCGACGCCGCCATGCACCAGCAATTCGAGCGCCGGCAGCGGCAGCGCGCCGCCGCGATGGGCCTGCAGGCGGTGCAGCAGCACCAGCAGCCAGGACGGCGTGCCGGAGAGCATGCGCACCACCTCCGCCGGCACCTGCTCCACCAGGGCGTCGAGCTTGCGGTCCCAATCGCTGATCAGCGCGAGCTTCGGCGGCGGGAAGCCCCAGCTGCTGATCCAGTGCGGGATCTCCGCCGCCGCGATGCCGGAGAGGTCGCCTTCCCGCACCCCCGGCGCGACCTCCTCCAGCGCGGTGGAGCCGCCGAGCATGAAGGAAAGTCCGGCGAAGAGCCGCGCATGCGGATGCTGCCCGAGGTGATGCGCCAAGACGTCCAGCGCCGCGTCGCGGTTCGCCATCACCGCGTCCCGCGTCACCGGGATGCGCTTGGTGTTGCCGGAGGTGGTGCCGGAGGAGAGCGCGAAATAGGGGACGAGCCCCGGCCAGGTCACGTTGCGCAGCAGCGGGAAGGCCGGCTTCCACCAGCCGTCCCAGAATTCCTCGTAACGGCGGAGCGGCACCCGCGCCTGGTATTCCGCGACGCTGCGGATCGACACGAAGCCGTGCTGCCGCCCGAAGGCGGTGTCGGCCGACCGCCGCAGCCAGGACAGCAGCAGCGCCTGCTGGGTGGCGGCGGGATCGAGCCGGCGCAGCCTGGCGCGGCGCAGCACGGCCCAGCCGCGCAGCAGTGGCGTCGCATCGAAAGGCGGCCCTTGCGTCAACGCCCCGGCGCCAGGGTGGTGACCCGCGGGAAGGCAGTGGCCACCGCCTCCGGCCGCAGCGGCACCCGGACCGGCCGGCCGGCGCGCCAGAGATCGAGCTGATCGGCATAGGCGGGCGAGCCCGGCCAGCCATCCTGGCCGCCGAACAGCGTGAACCAGTTGGCGTCGGGATCGGCCATGTCCGAGACGTGCCGCGCCATGGAGCCGAAGCTGGTCTGGTGCGGGCCGCTGACCAGGCCGTGGCTGGTCTTCATCGGCGTCTCGCGCGAGCCGCCGGCAGGCCAGGTACCGACCACAAAGCGCGAGCCGATGACCGGCAGGTTCACCAGCCAATTGGCCGCGCGAAGCTGATGCACGTCGCCCCATGCCGCGAAGGGCGCGGCATCGCGCGCGGCGGTGGTGACCGCATCGCGCAGCACCGCGTCCCGCCGCTCGGGCGGCAGCGCGTCGAGATCGGCGATGGTGAAGGTGGTCAGGAAGTTCCAGCCGGTCTCGGCGCCGCGCGGCTCCCCGCCATTGGCGCGGCGCTGCTCGGGCAGGAGCTGCGGCACGAGCTTAGCGAGCAGGAACTCGAAGACGACCGGCGCGCGTGCCGCCGCGGCGTAGTCGCCATCCCAGCCGCGGAGTGGGGCGAGGAAGGCCGGCTGCGGCGCGCCGCCAGGCAGCGCGTCGAGCCGCGCGAGCAGGGTGGCCGCGAGGGTCGCGGCCTTGGGCGAACGTGTGTCGGACTGGATGCGCATCAGGTCGGCGGGCGAGAGGCGCGGGTGCTCCGCCAGCAGCTCCCGCAGCCGGTTCACGCGGTCGCCGTCGGAGAAGAAGTAGCCGACGACGCCCGCCTCCTGCCCCGGTCGGTCATTGGCGGAGGCCAGCACGCCTTCGGGCGGGTTGCGGATGAAAGGCAGCTCGCCGGCATCGCGAAGGCGGCCCCAGGGCGCGGTGGCGGCGGGGTCGCTGCCGTCCAGCACCGGATCGCCCGGCGGGAATCCGCGCCGATCGGGCAGCGTCGCCGCATAGAACTGCGCGATCGAGCCGGCGCGGTCGGCCACCAGCATGTTCTGGGCGGAGACGCCGAAATTGCGGAAGGCATCGCGGAACTCGGCGACCGTATGCGCGCGCGATCCGCGCAGCAGGGCGCTGATCTCGTCCGTCGGCTCATGCCCGATCCAGCGCAGCGCCAGCGGCCCCGGCTGCCGGGGCACCAACGCGGCATCGCTGATCACCGGGCCGAGCGGCGTCGTCCTGACCTCCCGCCGCGCCGAGAACCACAGGCGTTGCCGGATGGTGACGCGCTCGGTGCGGAAATCCCCGGGCGGCAGGCGCGAGACGTCGAACAGGTCAGAGGAGGCGGCGCGCAGGTTGGTGCCGCCCCAGGCGACATCGGGCGAGCGCCCAACCGCGAGGAAGGGCAGGCCCGGCACCATGAAGCCGACCGCATGATAGGAGGGCGAGCGCATGCCGGCGACCAGCCAGAGATTGGGCAGGTTCATGCTGAGATGCGGGTCGTTGGCGAGCAGCGCGCCGCCGGTCGCCGAGCGCCGCGCCGCGACCGCGACGCTGTTGCTGCCGGCGCGGCCGGTGCCGCCGAGCACGTCGTGCAGCAGCGCCGCCTGGCGGCTGCCCGGATCCGTGGTGCCCGATCCCGCGCGCATGGTGCGCTGCCAGAGCTCGGCGAAGCCGGGCTGGCCGCGCTCGGCCAGCAGTGAGAACCAGTTGAGCCAGGTGATGTCGGTGCCGGCCAGCCGCCCGATCGCGAGCAGATCGCCGACCGTATAAGGCTCCCGCGAGAGGCCGAGCAGGCCGGCCTCCGGCGGGCGCGGTCCGTGCCGCACGCTGTGGTTCAGCCCCGCGAGGAAGGCATCGACCGCCTCCCGCGTCTCCGGCGGAAAGCGGCGCTCGATTTCCGGCGCCGCGCGCCCGAAATCGAGGATGCGGAGCGCGTGGTCGACATCGGCCGCGAAGGGCCCCGCCACTTCCGAGAGCCGGCCGCGTGCGACCAGCCGCAGCAGCGCGATCTGGGCGCCGCGCAGATGGCCGTGCACCAGGCCGAGCGAGAAGAACATGTCGCGATCGGTCGAGGCCTCGATCCAGGGGATCAGGTTGTCGTTCCAGCGGATGGTGACCGGCGCGTCGAGCGCCAGGCCGTCCTTCGGCAGGGCGGCGATCCGGCGGTCCAGCGTGGTGGTGCCCGGGAACAAGGCAGCGCATCCCTGCAACATCGCGAGCATCAAAAGGCCCAGACCCAGGCGCCGTCCAGCGGCCGCTGGGCGTTTCATCGTGCTGATCGGCATCCGGCATCCGGCTTTGTGGTGGGGCGCCGCATTCGCGGTCGGTCGCGATGGGAGTTGGGGGGTCGGGGGACGGCTGAAAAGAGTGGCCCTGGTGACAGATCAGCCGATGGCCGGATCGCCGCCGGCCGCCGCCACGGCCGCGGCATCGTCGCGATAGGCGTCGGCCAGGAAATCAAGCCACCGGCGCAGCTTCGTCGGCATCATGCGGCTTGCCGGAAAAAGCGCGTAGAGATCGATCCGCCGCGGTGCCCGGCCGGGAAAGAGCGCCATCAGCCGCCCATCGCGCAACGCCTCCTCCACGATGAAGGAGGGCTGCAGGATGATGCCCTGCCCGGCGAGCGCCGCCGCCAGCAGCGCATCGCCGTTGTTCGAGACAAGGTTGCCGCGCACCGGCACTTCCTGGTGCTGGCCATCGGTATCGGGCAGCAGCCATCGCTGCACCCGGCCGGCATGGGCATAGCGGAGGCAGTTATGGGCCAGCAGATCGGCCGGCTCCCCGGGCGTCCCGTGCCGGGCGAGATAGGCCGGTGCGGCGCAGGGGATGACCGGGAAGCGCGTCAGCCGGCGCGACACCAGGCTGGAATCGGCCAGCGGGCCGATGCGGAGCGCGAGGTCGAACCCTTCTTCGATCAGGTCGACCCGCCGATCGTTGAGGACCAGTTCCACCTGCAATTCGGGGTGGAGGGCGGAGAAGCGGGCCAGCAGCGGCGCCAGGCAGCGCACGCTGAAGGAGACCGGCGCACTCATCCGCAGCGACCCGCGCAGGCTGGTCCGGAAGGCGGTGGCCTGCTCCGCCGCCTCCTGCAAGTGCTGGAGCGCGGCGCGCGCCTGTTCGAAGAAAGCGGTCCCCGCCTCGGTCAGCACCTGCCGGCGGGTCGTGCGTTGCAGGAGCCGTACGCCCAGCCGGTGTTCCAGCCCCTGGATCTGCCGGCCCACCGCCATGCGCGACAGGCCGAGCGCCGCAGCCGCCGCCGCCTGGCTGCCGAGTTCGACGGTGCGGATGAAGGCGGTGAGTCCGGCAAGCTGCTCCACCGGCATATTATAACGAATTTCGTTATTATCTGTAAGCCTGACATGGAATTGCTCCACGGGCGAGGTAATCGCTAAGGCTGGGGCCCTCTTCCCCTGCCCGGACCCGGACCCATGACCGACGACATCCCCGCCCATGCCAGCCGCCGCGCCCTGTCGGGGATGCTGCTGGCCGCCCCTGTGCTGCTGGCCGCCGGTCAGGCCCTGGCGGACGCCGCGCTGCAGCGCCCCGCCCCCGAGGTCGAGACCCGCGGCCTCGACGAGCTGCACCGCGCGGCCATGGCCGAGGGAGCCAAGCTCGTCGTCTATGCCGGCGGCGACGTCCCGAACTCCCAGGCCGGGCTGGAGGCCGCGTTCAAGGCCCGCTTCCCGGGCATGGACATCCGCATCGTCACCGACCTCAGCAAGTATCACGACGCACGGATCGACCTGCAGCTCGCGCGCGGCCGGCTCGAGGCCGATATCGCCATGCTGCAGACGCTGCATGATTTCGAGCGCTGGAAGGCCGAGGGCAAGCTGCTGGCCTATAAGCCGCTCGACTGGGAGATGCTGCTGCCGGACACCCGCGACCCCGAAGGCGCCTTCCACGCGATCGGCATCATCGCATTCAGCAATAACTGCAACGTCACCCTGCTGCCCGCCGAGCGGGCGCCGCGCGACGCGCCCGACTACCTCGACCCTGGGCTCAAGGGGAAACTCGCCCTGACCTATCCGCATGACGACGATGCGGTGCTTTACCAGTTCGACCGGATCATCGGGCTGCACGGCTGGGACTACATGGACCGGCTGCTGGCGCAGGACGTGCTGTGGGTGCGCGGCACCGTGCCGGCGCGGCTCGCGGTGCAGCGGGGGGAGCGGGCGGCGAGTTTCACCGCCTCCGGCGCGCTGGTGCCGGCCGCGAACAGCCCGCTCCGCTTCCAGTTGCCGCGGCGCGAGGCCTTCCTGAGCTGGCCGCAGACCGCCGCGATCCTTGCCGAGGCACCGCACAAGGAAGCGGCGCGGCTGTTCCTGAGCTGGATGGCCTCCCGCGAGGCCACGGTGGCGCGGACCGGGCAATGGTCGGTGCGCCGCGACGTGCCGGCGGCGCCGGGCTTCGGGCCGATCTGGGACTACAACACCGCGCCGCTGCAATTCCGCGGCTTCATGCGCGACCGCGCGCGGGTCGAGCGGCTGCGAACCCAGTTCGAGCACCTGATCGGCGCCCCCCAGGGGCCCAACCCGACCGGCACCAGCGGCCTCTATCCGGCGAGCGCGACACGGCCCGGCTAGGGCGTGATGACGTGAGGTGGACTCACCGAAAAGTCTGATACACGCGATCAAACCAGGAGCTGGAGCTTGGTGCGTGAGCGCTTGCGAGCGCATCACGCTCCAGGATCATGCGCCAGGTCACGGCGCGGCGGCCGATCACGTCCATTTCGCTTGCAGGGAGCGACACCCCCTGACCAGCGTTCCCGTCATTCCGCAAGGAGACAGGGCGATGCCGCTGCCGTCGGCGCTAATCGAAAGCATCTACGAAGGGGCCCTGGATCACACCACGGCCGGGCGGATGATGGAGGCGGTGAGCGAGGCGATCCCGAGCAGCCTGGCCCTCATCACCCAGTATGATGACGGCGAGCTGCAGCCGGTCGGCATCGCGGGCGTCGCCGGCAATTTCGATGCCGGCGTCGTCCAGGTGATGATGGAACACCATCAGCACAGCCTCTGGACCGATGCGATGACCGCCGGCCGCGACAGCGCCGTCGTGTTCGATGGCCCGGTGCCCTTTCGGGCGCTGGAGCGGACCGGCTTCTACGCCGATGTGCTGCGCCCGCTCGATGTCGCCCATGGCGTGGGCATGGACCTGTCCCTCGGCGAAGGCCGCTGGCTCAGGCTCGGCCTTGGGCGGGACCGGTCCGGCGGCATCTACGCGCCGGAGGAAGCCGGGCTGTTCCAGGCCTTCGCCGCGCATCTCCGCCACGCCATCGCCCTCGCCGAGCGCTTCGATGCCGTGGCGCAGCTCCGCCGGGCGGAGCTGGCGGCGCTCGACCGCGTGGCGACCGCCGCCCTGCTGGTGGACCGCCGCGGCGAATTGCTCCTTGCCAACCAGGCCGCCCGCCGGCTCGCGGCGCAGGGGGCGCTGCTGCTGAAGGACGGCGCGGTGCCCGGCTGCGCGGATCGCGCCGCGGCGGCCGCCTTCGGGGCGACGGCCATGGCCGCCGTGGCCGGACAGGCCCCGCCGCCGATCTGCTTCCGGGATGCCGAGGGCGCGCCGCTGATCCTGATCGCGGCGCCACTCGGCGCCGGCATGGCGCGGCGCCTGGCCGGGGTGGGCGCCGGCGGGCACGCCGCCGCCACCCTGATCATCCATGGCGCCACGGGCGAGGCGGGACCGCCGCCCGAGCTGCTGCGCAGCCTCTTCGACCTGACGCCGACCGAGGCACGCGTCGCGGCCGCCATCGCCCTCGGCGACAGCGAGCGGTGCGCGGCCGAGCGCCTCGGCATGGGCCTCGCGTCGCTCCGGACGCATCGCAAGCGCATCTTCGCCAAGATCGGCATCACCCGCCGCGGCGAGCTGATCCGCCTCTGCGCCGCCCTGCCGCGCTGACGGCAGGCGCCCGCGCCGCCTTCAGAAATCCCCGGCGCGGATATCCGGGGGTGCGAGCTCGCGGTCTTCCGTGGTGTCGCGCCCGGGCTGCGCCGACAGCGGCAGCACCGGGAGCTGCACCAGCGGATTGGCGGGCGGCTGCCCGGCGGGATCGAGCTCGCCCAGCACGCCGCGCGCATTGTCGGCGATGGTGTAGGCGGGAATGTTGGGGAAGGGCGACGACCCCACGGGCGGCTCGGTCGGCCGGGTAGCGGGTGGTTCGGCCGGCGGCAGCGGCCGCGCGCAGAGGCTGGCGCCGATCGGGCAGTTGTTGAACAGGAAGTCGAACCGGTCGGGCGGTGGATCGCCGAGCTGCGCGCCGCCGGCGAAGCGCCGGCCAAGCGCGGCGGCGGCACCGGTCGTGTTGCCGGCGATGCTGCCGGTCAGCGCGGCGCCCGCGCCATCCGCGACCTGCAGCGATGCCGCGGCCAGCGCGCCGCTCGCGCTGCCACCGCCGCCAAGGATCAGCGCCACGGCGCTGCCGGCGGCATCGAAGCCGCCGAAGCTGATCGACGGCGCGGTGACGGTGAGGCTCGGCGCTTGCGCGATGCCGGCGAAGGACGCTGTTTGCACCGCATCCACGGTGATGCCGGTGCTGCCCGCGATCAGCCCGTTGACGGCGACCGCCTGGCCGGAGAGCGCAAGCCCACCCGCGTAGGCGATGGCGGAGAAGCCGTTCACCGTGACCGTGCCGACGGGCGCGGAGAGCGACAGCACGGCGGCGCGGATGGTGCCGTCCACGGTGATGGAGACGGCGGTCCCGGTGACGCTGCCGGTGCCGGCCGCCTGCACCGCCTGGCCGGAGGGGATCGTCATCTGCGGCCCGGCATTGACCAGGGTGAAGTCGCCGGGCGTGCTGCTTTCGCCGAGACGGTCGAGCCGGTTGGCGCCGGTCAGGCTGATCGAGCCGCCCTGCGCGACCGCGTGCAGCTCACCCGCCTCGACGCGGCCGGTGCCGGTGCCCTGGATGCCGCCGGCGCTGGTCAGCGCGGCAAGCTGGCCGGGGGTGGAGAGCAGGCCGCGCAGGTTGATCGCGCCGGCGGTGAGCGCGAAGCCGCCGCCGGCCGAGAAGTCGTCCAGGAAGCCGATGCTGTTGCCCGGATTGGCCAGCGTGACCGCGCCGCCCGCCTGTCCCGTGAGCGCACCGACGCCGAGATCGGCACCCGCCGCCTGGGTGACGGCACCCAGGCTGTGCAGGGCCAGCGTGCCGGCGAAGGCGAAGCCGCTGGCGATATCGAGGCTGGCGGCGGTCGCCGTCGTCGCGCCGCCGAAGGTCGTGGCGCCGAAGCGCCAGGTGTCGGTGGCCTCGATGAGGCCCAGTGTGCCGAGGCGGAGCGCGAGGGCGCCGGGCGGCGCCACGGCCGCGTCTGGTAGCGCCGCGACCATCGGGCGTTCCGCCGCGGGCGCGATCTCGATCACCGCGCCCTGGATCCGGGGGCCGACGATGGGCACGATCGCCTCGAGGATCGCCAGGTCGCCGATGCGCAGCGAGATGCGGCCGCCCGGCGCGCTCAGGAAGCCGGGGTTGCCCACGGCCAGCACGCCCGGCGGCGCCAGGGTAAGCGCGCCTTCGGTGCGGATACCGATATTGGCGGCGCTGAGCACACCGGTCACGACCAGGTCGGTGATGCCGTTGTCGAACACGAAGTCGCCCACGGCGCTGGAAAGGTGCAGACCGGTGACGGCATTCGGCGTGCCGCCCTGCTGCCCGCCGCGATCGAGGATCGCGTCGCCGCCGGAGACGACGACGAGGACGCTGCCCGCCGTGATCGCGCCGCCGGTCTGGTGGATGCCGCCGCCAGCGGCGCGGAGCGCGATCGTGCTGGCGCTGCTGATATCCCCGGCCAGGGTCATGCCTGCCTGGCTTCCTGGGATCAGCACCCCGTTGGCGTCCACCCCGGCGCCGAGGACGGTGCCATCGGCGCCGCCGCCCACCACCGACGCCCCGGCGGCGACGGCGAGATTGCCCGAAGCGGTCAGCACCAGCCCGCCGCCGCTGACCACCGGCCCGAGATTGCCGTCGATGCCGCCGGTCACGATCAGGTCGCCATTGTCGACCCTGATGATGACGCCGCCGATGCCCGTGCTGATGCGCGAAACCGGCCCCGCCACGGTCAGGGTGCTGGCGTTGGTGACCTCGATGGCGTCATTCGCCGTGACCACGCCGAGCGTCGTCACCTGGTTGGCACCATCGAGGGTGATGCTGCTGTTGGCACTGATGGCGCTGGCATTGAGGCGGTTGGCGGTGATGACGGAGCCGCTGGCCTGGCTGAGGCTGGAACCGGGCGCGGTGATGTCGAAGGTGCCGCTGACGGTGATGGCGCCGGTCAGGGTCACCACCGGAGCGCTGCAGCAGCCGCTGGCGCCGATGGTGAAGTCGCCGGTCACGTTGGAGGCGCCGAGGCGCGGGATGACATTGCCCGTGGCGGTCAGCGAAACATTGCCGCCGGATTGCACCTGCAACTGCCCGAAGCTGAGTGAGACCGTGCCGGTCGTCTGGGCGATGCCGCCGGTGCCGGCGATCAGGACGAGGTCGCCGTTCAGCACGGTTATGGAGGCGTTGATGGCGATGCTGCCGGCCGATCCGGTCTGCAGGGTCAGGCTGCCTTGCGGTTTGTCGACCGCATCTTCCACCGTGATCGTGTTGGTGGCCTGCAGGGTCAGGTTGCCGGTGACGTTGGCGATCTGCGCCGGGGTGATCACGGCGTTGGTCATCGCCTCGGTGTAGCTCAGGATATCGTCCGCCAGATCGCCCGCGGTGACCGGTGTGTCGCTGCCGGGGGTGTCGGAGATGCGGAGGTTGTCGGGGTCGAAGAGCACGGTGCCGCTGCGCCCGGCGGGTGCGGAGACGTCGATCGCGCCCAGCATCCGGAAGCCGCGCTCGCCCGAGACCTCGACGAAGCCGCCATCGCCGCCCTGCGGCCCGCCGCGGGCGCTGATCGTCCCCGCCACCAAGGTCGTGTCGGTCGAATGCAGGATGACGCTGCCGCCCTGGCCGAGCACCGTCGCATCCGCGCGCAGCTCGGCACCCTGCACGACCCCGGTCCGCTCCGCCCGCCGCGGCGCGGCCGATCCCTGCCGCGTCTGCCCGAAGGCGATCTCGCCGCCGCCCGCGGTGCCGGAGGCATCGATCCGTGCGCCGG
>NZ_JAAGBB010000089.1 GCF_018129085.1 Plastoroseomonas hellenica | reverse complement strand
GTCCGCAGTTCTACTTCCGGACGACGGACGTGACGGGCGTGGTGACGCTGCCGGAAGGCGTCGAGATGGTGATGCCGGGCGACAACGTCGCGATGGACGTGGAACTGATCGCACCGATCGCGATGGACGAAGGCCTGCGCTTCGCCATCCGCGAAGGCGGACGGACCGTCGGCGCCGGTGTCGTCGCGAAGATTACGGCTTGATCTGTGAGGGCCCGGGCTTTGCCCGGGCCCACGCGCTGGTCAGCGCCGGCTAGGGCGCCGACGGAGTCTTATTTCTGGCCTCAAGCGCCGGCGGCCGCATCCGCGGCCTTGGCTTGCGCGCTGTCAGGGCGCACCCGGCGCGGCTGATGGTCGCGCGCGGGCCGCTTCGCGGCCTCGGCCTGCATCGGCTGGCGCCTCGCAGTCCGGCCTTTCCGGTGGCAGCCTTCGGCTGCAACACCCTCACCCCCAATCAGCACCACACCCCACGGCCACAAATGCGGCCCCGCGCGCGACTCCACGCTGCGCCGGGTGCGCCCTGACAGCGCGCAAGCCAAGGCCGCGGATGCGGCCGCAGGCGCCTGAGGTCAAACCAAAGACTCAGCACGACCCCACCGGTTCCGCACACCCTCGACAGCCAAACCGACATAACCTATGTAGCGCGGCCCGCCCGGGCGCTTAGGGGCGTAGCTCAATTGGCTAGAGCGCCGGTCTCCAAAACCGGAGGTTGGGGGTTCGAGACCCTCCGCCCCTGCCAGCGCCCGCCACCCTTTGCGCTTCGGCCGAGGGTGCCCGGGCTCGCCGCGCATGTCCGAATGACTGGAACCGAGGAAGAACACTTTGGCCAAGCTTGACCCCGCGCAGTTCGTCCGCGAGGTGCGCCAGGAGGTGGCGAAGGTCACCTGGCCGACGCGCAAGGAGACGCTGATCACAACCGGCCTCGTGCTGGCGATGTCGGCGCTCGCCGCGATTTTCTTCCTTATCGTGGACAAGCTCTTGCAGCTTGCCTCCGGTTTCATCTTCGCGATTGGCTGAGAGGGGGCGCCGAGCATGGCCGAGATGAAGTGGTACGTCGTCCACGTCTATTCTGGCTTCGAGAAGAAGATCGCCCAGCAGATCAAGGAACAGGCCGCCCAGAAGGGCCTGGCCGACCAGATCGGCGACGTGCTGGTGCCGGCGGAGCAGGTGGTCGAGGTGCGTCGCGGCCAGAAGGTGGACACCGAGCGCAAGTTCTTCCCGGGCTATGTCCTGGTGAAGATGGCGATGACCGACGAGGCCTGGCACCTGGTCAAGGACACGCCGAAGGTCACCGGCTTCCTGGGCGAGAAGAACCGCCCGACCCCGATCCGCGAATCCGAAGCCCAGCGCATGCTCCAGCAGGTGCAGGAAGGCGTCGACAAGCCGAAGCGCCCGGCGATCGTCTACGAGGTGGGCGAGCAGGTCCGCGTCGCCGATGGCCCCTTCACCAGCTTCAACGGCGTGGTCGAGGAAGTCGACGAGGAGAAGGGCCGCGTGAAGGTCAGCGTCTCCATCTTCGGCCGCTCGACCCCGGTCGAGCTCGAATACGGGCAAGTGGAGAAGCTTTAGTCTGTCCTCAGACGCCGGCGCCGGCATCCGCCGGCTTGGCTTCCGCGCTGTCAGGGCGCACTGGCGGCCGAGGTCGGTCGCGCGCGGGGCCGCATTCGCGGCCCCGGTCTGCATCGGCTTACGCCTCGCAGCCCGCTGAAACCGGTGGCGGCCTTCGGCCGCACGTCGGAAACGAGATTTAGGCGACGGCCCTGACTCGCCGCGCGCGGCGGTTGGGGCGGGGGATGCGGCGCGCGAGGTCGCGGGCCAGCGTCAGGGCGAGCCCGACGATCAGCACCCAGAGCGCCGGCCGCAGCCCGAAGCTCACGTCGAGATTGGCTTCCAGCACCAGCCGGGCGTTCACCCCGGTCTTCAGGGCATACCAGCCGGCCTCGCCCAGTGCGGTTGCCAGCGCGGCGCCGAGGCTGATCGCCAGCAACTGCCAGAAGCCCGGTGAGCCGCCCTCCGGCGCCACCGCGCGATAGGCGGCGAGCCACAGGAACAGCCCGGCCGTCAGCATCGGCTCGGTCACATCGCTCTTGGCCTGCAGCATGAAGTGCAGCAGGCCAAGTGCCGCGACGACGAAGACCGCGCGATGCAACTGCCGCCAGCGCCGCCCTCCCATCCGGTGCACCCAGCCATCGGTGGAGGTGATCCCGAGCACGGTGAGCCCCAGGACTGCGATGATCCCGATCGTCAGGTAGAAGCGCAGCGCGATCTCGCTCAGCGCCCGCAACAGGCCCCAGTTCTGGTAGGCGATGTAGAGCAGCAGGTGCAGCAGCGCGTAACTCAGTGCGAAGAGGCCGACCATCCGCCGCAGCTCCGCCAGCCGCGGCCAGCGCAGCATCTGCCGCAGCGGCGTCACCAGCAGCGACAGCAGCAGGATCCGGATCGCATCGGTGCCGCTGTCATGCATGGCGCCGCGCAGCGGCTCCGGCTGGTTGGCGCCGGTCAGGGCGTCGAACAGCAGGGATCCGGCCGGCACCAACAGGGCCAGGAACACGATCAGGCGCAGTGACGAAAAGGCGCCGGCACGGTCCTTCCAGGGGGTGATGGCAGCGAGCATCGCGGTCATGCATCAGGAATGGCGGTGCCGGGCGCCGGCCGCAAGCGACCGTTTCGCACCGAAACAAGGGCCGGCCGCATCTGTGCCCTGCGCGTGCCGGGACCCGCGTGCCAGGCATTGGTGCGATGCGCCCTTCTCCTCCTATCCTGGCACCCGGAAACCGCCGGAAACTGAGCCGCCATGCCCGAACCCCGCACCCTCCTGTCCCTCGCTGGCGCCCCGCCGGTCCGCGCCCATCCGGCCGAGGCCGTCCTGGTGCTCGTCGACCTGCAGGGCGAATACCGCGACGGCGCCCTGAAGCTGCCAGGGATCGACGCCGCCACCGCCGAGGCCGCCGCCCTGCTGGCGACCGCGCGGGAGACCGGCATGCCGGTGATCCATATCCAGCACCGCGGCCGCGCCGGCGGCGCCTTCGACCCGGCGGGCCCGCATTTCGCGCTGCTGCCGCCGGTCGCGCCGCTGCCCGGGGAGGCGGTGGAGGAGAAGGCGCTGCCCAACGCCTTCGCCGGCACCGGCCTCGCGGCACGGCTGGAGGCGCTCGGCCGCAAGGAGATCCTGCTCGCCGGCGCCATGACCCATATGTGCATCTCCTCGACCGCCCGGGCGGCACTCGACCTCGGGCTGAAAGTGGCGATCATCGCCGCCGCCTGCGCCACCCGCGACCTGCCCGATCCGCTCGGCGGCCCGGCGCTGCCGGCTGCGGCGCTGCACCGCGCCAACCTCGCCGCCCTGGCCGATCGTTTCGCGACGGTGTATCCGGATGTGGCGGCCTGGCGCAACGGAATCGCCTGAGTGCCGCCGAATCCCCCTTTACGGCACGGTCGGCTGGCCCTATAGGCCCGCCTCCGTCGCACCGGCCTGGGCTCTGCCCGGGCCTTGCGGCGTTTCGGGGAACGCGGGAGGCCCAGATCACGGGGCCGCATGCACCGCGGGCCTCTGTCGCAACAGAGGACTTCATCCATGGCGAAGAAGATCGTCGGCTACATCAAGCTGCAGATCCCCGCCGGCAAGGCGAACCCGTCGCCGCCGGTCGGCCCCGCGCTCGGTCAGCGCGGCCTGAACATCATGCAGTTCGTGAAGGAATTCAACGCGGCCACGCAGCAGATGGAGCCCGGCACCCCGACGCCGGTCGTCATCACCGCCTATTCGGACCGCACCTTCTCCTTCATCACCAAGACCCCGCCGAATACCCATTTCCTGCTCAGGGCCGCCAAGCTCGACAAGGGCAGCACGACGCCGGGCAAGGGCGCCAATGTCGGTCGCGTCACCAAGTCGCAGCTCCGCGAGATCGCGGAGACCAAGATGAAGGACATGAACGCGAACGATGTCGAGGCCGCGGTCCGGATGCTCGCGGGGTCCGCGCGCTCCATGGGCCTCTCGGTGGTGGAGGGCTGATCCGATGCCGAAGCAGGGCAAGCGCCTGAAGGCCGTCTACGCCGGTTTCGACCGCGAGAAGACCTATGCTCTGGCGGAGGCGATCCGCCTCGCCAAGACCAATGCCAAGGCCAAGTTCGACGAGACGATCGAGATCTCGATGAACCTTGGCATCGACCCGCGCCATGCCGACCAGATGGTCCGCGGCGTGGTCGGCCTGCCGAACGGCACCGGCAAGACCGTCCGCATCGGCGTCTTCGCCCGCGGTCCGAAGGCCGATGAGGCCAAGGCCGCCGGCGCCGACGTGGTGGGCGCCGACGACCTCGCCGCCCTGGTGCAGGAAGGCAAGATCGAGTTCGACCGCTGCATCGCGACCCCGGACATGATGGCGCTCGTCGGCCGCCTGGGTAAGATCCTCGGGCCCCGCGGCCTGATGCCGAACCCGAAGCTTGGCACCGTGACCATGGACGTGAAGGGCGCGGTCACCGCCGCCAAGGCCGGCCAGGTGGAGTTCCGCGCCGAGAAGGCCGGCATCATCCATGCCGGCATCGGCAAGGCGAGCTTCGGCGAGGACAAGCTGCTGGAGAACGCCCGCGCCTTCGTGGACGCGATCCAGAAGGCCCGCCCGACCGGTGCCAAGGGCACCTATGTGAAGAAGGTGGCGGTGTCCTCCTCGATGGGCCCGGGCGTCCGCGTGGACGTGACCACCTTGGCGGCGACCGCCTGATTTTCGATCCCGGCCCTCTCGGGTCGGGGGACCAGATACGTCCGGCGGCCTGGCCGCCGGATGGGCAGGGGAGGGCCGAAAGCCTTCCCCGAAACCTGTCAGAGACCTCCTGTGGCTCTTCGGGGCCTTGATCCGGGCTTGCCCGTGCAGGGGATAGACGGGGTGCCGATGACCATTCCCGGCTGGGCCCCGTGCCCCGATCGGTTTGGCTTGGTGTTCCCTCTCGGACAGGCGAACCGGGGTGTGTCGCGCTGGAGCGTGATGACTTGAGGCGGCAACGCCGAAAAGTCTGAATCACGCGACCCAGACAAAGGCCCACCCCTCGTGTGAACCGGCCGGGACCCCTCCACAAGGCTCCGGCCACCTGCGGAGACGATGCGTGGAACGCACCGAAAAGCGCGACTTCGTCGCCTCTCTCGCCGGCGTGTTCGCCGAGACCTCCTTCGTGCTCGTCGCCCAGAACAAGGGTCTGACGGTCGCGGATGTGAGCGAGCTCCGGCGTCGCATGCGGGCGGCTGGGGCGACCTACAAGGTCGCGAAGAACCGGCTGGCCACTCTCGCCCTCGCCGGCACCCGTTTCCAGGGCATCTCGCCCCTGCTGAAGGGCCCGACCGCGCTCGCGTGGTCGAAGGATCCGGTGGCGGTGGCGAAGACGGCGCTGGAGTTCGCCAAGGCCAACGACAAGTTCGTCGTGCTCGGCGGCGCAATCGGCAATCAGACCCTCGACGTCGCTGGCGTCAAGGCGTTGGCCGAGTTGCCGTCCCTGGAGACGCTGCGGGCGCAGTTGGTGGGTCTCATCCAGACCCCCGCAACGCGCATTGCAGGCATCCTCCAGGCCCCGGGCGGCCAGGTGGCACGTGTGTTGGCGGCTTACGCCAAGAAGGACGAGGCCCAGGCGGCTTGAGGCTGCCTGGACGGACCAGAACCCGCCCTGCCCGGAATCCCCGGGCCGGGGTGTTGCAAATACCAAGCCAAACCATTAGATCACGGAGCAATCGAACATGACCGATCTCGCGAAGCTTGTGGACGAGCTGTCCAGCCTGACCGTTCTGGAGGCTGCCGAGCTCTCCAAACTGCTGGAAGAGAAGTGGGGCGTCTCCGCCGCGGCTCCGGTCGCGGTTGCGGCGGCGCCGGCCGCTGGCGCTGGCGCGGCCGCCCCGGCGGCCGAGGAGCAGACGGAGTTCACCGTCATCCTCACGGACGCCGGCGACAAGAAGATCAACATCATCAAGGAAGTCCGCACCATCACCGGTCTCGGCCTGAAGGAGGCCAAGGATCTGGTCGAGGGCGCGCCGAAGCCTGTGAAGGAAGGCGTGTCGAAGGACGAAGCCGCGAAGATCAAGAAGGTCCTCGAGGACAACGGCGCCAAGGTCGAAGTGAAGTAAGCGACCTTCCGCATCGCGTCCGGTCCGGGCATCCGCTGCCGGGCCGGACCGTATTGGTAAGCAGGATCGGGCGGGATTCCTTCGGGAGTCCCGTCCGAATCCGCGTCTTCGGGGCCAAGGTGATCCGTCGATCGCCGGTTCCAGGGCGCCAGCGGGTTCCCGCCGGCCGGGGATGCTCGGGCCGGGGCGAGAAGGAAGTGGGACAGGCATGAACGCTATCACGAAGTCGTTCACCGGGCAGAAGCGCATTCGCAAGAGCTTCGGCCGGCTGCCCGAAGTGGCGCCGATGCCGAACCTGATCGACGTGCAGCGCGCCTCCTACGAGGCCTTCCTGCAGATGGAGACGATTCCGGACGCGCGCACGCAGACCGGCCTGCAGGAAGTCTTCAAGTCCGTCTTCCCGATCGATGATTTCGCCGGCCGCGGCCGGTTGGAGTTCGTCCAGTACGAGCTCGAAGAGCCCAAGTATGACGTCGAGGAATGCATCCAGCGCGGCCTGACCTTCGCCGCGCCGCTCAAGGTGCGCCTTCGCCTGATCGTCTGGGACGTGGATGAGGACACGGGCAGCCGTTCCGTCCGCGACATCAAGGAGCAGGACGTCTACATGGGCGACATGCCGCTCATGACGGACAACGGCACCTTCATCATCAACGGCACCGAGCGCGTCATCGTCTCCCAGATGCACCGTTCGCCCGGCGTCTTCTTCGATCACGACAAGGGCAAGACGCACAGCAGCGGCAAGTATCTGTTTGCCGCGCGTGTGATCCCCTATCGCGGCTCCTGGCTCGACTTCGAGTTCGACGCCAAGGACATCTGCTATGTCCGCGTCGACCGGAAGCGCAAGCTGCCGGCGACCACGCTGCTCTACGCCCTGGAATCCGCCCATACCGAGGCCCGCCGCGCCGCCGGCGAGACCATCGAGCCGGGCCAGATCCGCGGCATGGACGCCGAGGAGATCCTCTCCCACTTCTACGGCCAGGTGCCCTTCACCCGGGGCCCCAAGGGCTGGTCGCGCCCCTTCGACCCCGATGCCTTCCGTGGCGTGAAGCTGGCGGAGCCGCTGGTCGATGCGAAGACCGGCCAGGTCGTCGCCGAGAAGGACGCGAAGCTGACCCCGCGCGCCGCGCGCAAGATCGCCGAGGCAGGCACGACCGAAGTGCTGGTCGGCCGCGCCGACCTCCTCGGCCGTTACGTCGCCGAAGACCTGGTCGATCCCGCGACCGGTGAGATCTGGGCCGAGGCCGGCGAGGAACTGGGTGAGAACAAGCTGACCCAGCTCGAGGATGCCGGCATCGACAGCCTGCCGACGCTCGCCATCGACCAGTCGGTCGGCCCCTGGATCCGCAACACCCTCGCGGTGGACAAGAACTCCAACCGCGACGAAGCGCTGATGGACATCTACCGGGTCATGCGCCCGGGCGAGCCGCCGACGCCGGACACCGCGGAGACCCTGTTCCGCGGGTTGTTCTTCGACAACGAGCGCTACGACCTTTCCTCGGTCGGCCGCGTGAAGATGAACATGCGCCTCGGCTTCCCGCTCGAGGAGGTGCCGGACACGGTGCGCACGCTCCGCAAGCAGGACATCGTCGCCACCGTGAAGGTCCTGGTGGACCTGAAGGATGGGCGCGGCCAGATCGACGACATCGACAATCTCGGCAACCGCCGGGTACGCTCGGTCGGCGAGCTCATGGAGAACCAGTACCGCGTCGGCCTGCTGCGCATGGAGCGCGCGATCAAGGAGCGCATGGGGTCGGTCGATATCGACACCGTCATGCCGCATGACCTGATCAATGCGAAGCCGGCGGCGGCGGCGGTGCGCGAGTTCTTCGGCTCGAGCCAGCTCAGCCAGTTCATGGACCAGACCAACCCGCTCTCCGAGGTGACGCACAAGCGCCGCCTCTCGGCGCTTGGCCCGGGTGGCCTGACGCGCGAGCGCGCCGGCTTCGAGGTGCGCGACGTGCACCCGACCCATTACGGTCGCATCTGCCCGATCGAGACGCCGGAAGGCCCGAACATCGGCCTGATCAACTCGCTCGCCACCTTTGCCAAGGTGAACAAGTACGGCTTCATCGAGACGCCCTATCGCCTGGTGAAGGACGGCAAGATCGTCGGCGATCCGCGCTACCTCTCCGCGATGGAGGAGGAGCGTCTCGTCGTCGCCCAGGCCGACGCCGAGGTGGACGCCGTGACCGGACAGTTCCTGTCGGAACTCGTCTCGGTGCGCCAGGGTGGCGACTTCCGGCTGGTGAAGCCGGAGGAAGTCACCGCGATCGACGTCTCGCCGAAGCAGCTCGTCTCGGTCGCCGCGGCGCTGATCCCGTTCCTGGAGAACGACGACGCCAACCGCGCGCTGATGGGCTCCAACATGCAGCGCCAGGCGGTGCCGCTGGTGAAGTCCGATGCGCCGCTGGTCGGCACGGGCATGGAAGCCGCGGTCGCGCGCGACAGCGGTGCGACGATCGTGGCCCGCCGCGACGGCGTGATCGACAGCATCGACGGCGCCCGCATCGTGGTGCGCGCGACCGGTGAGGATGGGGCGACCCGCGGCGTCGACATCTACCGCCTGCGCAAGTTCCAGCGCAGCAACCAGAGCACCTGCATCAACCAGCGCCCGCTGGTGAAGGTGGGCGACCGCGTCGTCTCCGGCGACATCATCGCCGACGGCCCGAGCACCGAGCTCGGGGAGCTGGCGCTCGGCCGTAATGCGCTCTGCGCCTTCATGCCCTGGAACGGCTACAACTTCGAAGACAGCATCCTGATCAGCGAGCGTATCGCGCGCGACGACGTCTTCACCTCGATCCACATCGAGGAGTTCGAGGTCATGGCGCGCGACACCAAGCTCGGCCAGGAGGAGATCACCCGCGACATCCCGAACGTCGGTGAGGAAGCGCTGCGCAACCTCGACGAGGCCGGCATCGTCTATGTCGGCGCCGAGGTGAACCCGGGCGACATCCTGGTCGGCAAGGTGACGCCGAAGGGCGAGAGCCCGATGACGCCGGAGGAAAAGCTGCTCCGCGCCATCTTCGGTGAAAAGGCGTCGGACGTGCGCGACACCTCGCTGCGCCTGCCGCCCGGCGTGACCGGCACCATCGTCGATGTCCGCGTCTTCTCCCGCCGCGGCGTCGACAAGGACGAGCGCGCGATGGCGATCGACCGCGCCGAGATCGAGCGTCTGGCCAAGGACCGCGACGACGAGAAGGCGATCCAGGAGCGCAGCTTCTACAGCCGGCTGCGCGAGCGGCTGCTGAACAAGAAGGCCTCCGGCGGCTTCAAGCCGATCAAGTCCGGCACGCCGATCACTGATGAGGTGCTGGATCAGTTCGCGAAGGCGACCTGGCGCCAGATCGGCGTCACCGACGAGGTCGCGATGACCGAGATCGAGGCGCTGAAGCGCGAGTTCGACGCCGCGGTCGAGAAGCTGCAGAAGCGCTTCGAGAGCAAGGTGGAGAAGCTGCAGCGCGGCGATGAGCTGCCGCCCGGCGTGATGAAGATGGTCAAGGTCTTCGTCGCGGTGAAGCGCAAGCTGCAGCCCGGCGACAAGATGGCCGGCCGCCACGGCAACAAAGGCGTCGTCTCCCGCGTCGTCCCGATCGAGGATATGCCCTTCCTGGAGGACGGCACCAGCGTCGACCTGGTGCTGAACCCGCTGGGCGTGCCGTCGCGCATGAATGTCGGGCAGATCCTCGAGACCCATCTCGGCTGGGCCTGCGCCAATCTCGGCAAGCAGGTGGGCGAGCTGGTCGAGGAGTATCGCCGCGGCGGCCGCATGCGCGACGAGTTGCTGGCGAAGCTCCGCGACGTTTATGGCGAGGAGGTCTTCCAGCGGGAGATCGCGCCGATGAGCGAGGATCAGCTCATCGAGCTCTCCGAGAACCTGCGCAAGGGCATCCCGATCGCGACGCCGGTCTTCGACGGCGCCCGCATGTCGGACATCGAGGGCATGCTGGAGCGTGCCGGCCTCGACAGCTCCGGCCAGGTGGTCCTGGTCGATGGCCGCTCGGGTGAGCCCTTCGAGCGCAAGGTGACGGTCGGCTACATCTACATGCTGAAGCTGCACCACCTGGTGGACGACAAGATCCACGCCCGCTCGATCGGCCCCTACTCGCTCGTCACCCAGCAGCCGCTGGGCGGCAAGGCGCAGTTCGGCGGCCAGCGCTTCGGTGAGATGGAGGTCTGGGCGCTGGAAGCCTATGGCGCTGCCTATACCCTGCAGGAGATGCTGACCGTGAAGTCGGACGACGTCTCCGGCCGCACCAAGGTCTATGAGGCGATCGTGCGCGATCAGGACAATTTCGAGGCCGGCATTCCGGAATCCTTCAACGTGCTGGTGAAGGAGCTGAAGTCGCTCGGCCTGAACGTGGACCTGGAAAGCCGCCAGCCCTGACCATCCTGGAGATCACCCCGCGTCGCCGCCCTGCGGCGCGGGTTCCCGCATTCGCCGCCCCTCGCGGGGCGCGCCGGACGGAGTGGACGGCATGAATGAACTGATGAAGATCCTCGGCCAGACCGGCCAGGCGATGACCTTCGACCAGATCAAGATCTCGATCGCATCGCCGGAGCAGATCCGCTCCTGGTCCTATGGCGAGATCAAGAAGCCTGAGACCATCAACTACCGCACCTTCAAGCCGGAGCGGGATGGGCTGTTCTGCGCCCGGATCTTCGGCCCGATCAAGGACTACGAGTGCCTGTGCGGCAAGTACAAGCGGATGAAGTTCCGCGGCATCATCTGCGAGAAGTGTGGCGTCGAGGTGACGCTGGCCAAGGTGCGCCGCGAGCGGATGGGCCATATCGAGCTCGCTTCGCCGGTCGCGCATATCTGGTTCATGAAGTCGCTGCCCTCGCGCGTCGGCCTGATGGTCGACATGTCGCTGAAGGAGCTGGAGAAGGTCCTCTATTTCGAGAGCTATGTGGTGCTGGAGCCGGGTCTGACCGACCTGAAGCTCCATCAGCTCCTGACCGAGGACCAGTATCAGGCGAAGCTCGACGAGTTCGGTGAGGACGCCTTCAACGTCGGCATCGGCGCCGAGGCCGTGAAGCAGATGCTGTCCGGCATCGAGTGCCAGAAGGAAGCCGTGCGGCTCCGCGCCGACCTGAAGGAGACGACGTCGGAGGCGAAGCGCAAGAAGCTCGTGAAGCGCCTCAAGATGATCGAGGCCTTCGCCGAAGGTGGCGCCAAGCCGGAATGGATGATCCTGGACGTGGTCCCGGTCATCCCGCCCGAGCTGCGCCCGCTGGTGCCGCTCGATGGCGGTCGCTTCGCGACTTCGGACCTGAACGACCTCTATCGCCGCGTCATCAACCGCAACAACCGCCTGAAGCGGCTGATCGAGTTGCGCGCGCCTGATATCATCGTGCGCAACGAGAAGCGCATGCTGCAGGAATCGGTGGACGCGCTGTTCGACAACGGCCGCCGCGGCCGCGCGATCACGGGCGCCAACAAGCGCCCGCTGAAGTCGCTGTCGGACATGCTGAAGGGCAAGCAGGGCCGGTTCCGCCAGAACCTGCTCGGCAAGCGCGTCGACTATTCCGGTCGTTCGGTCATCGTCGTCGGCCCGGAGATGAAGCTGCACCAGTGCGGGCTGCCGAAGAAGATGGCGCTCGAGCTGTTCAAGCCCTTCATCTACTCGAAGCTCGAGAAGTACGGCCACGCCACCACCATCAAGGCCGCGAAGCGGATGGTGGAGAAGGAGCGTCCCGAGGTGTGGGACATCCTGGAGGAGGTGATCCGCGAGCACCCGGTGATGCTGAACCGGGCGCCGACGCTGCACCGCCTCGGCATCCAGGCCTTCGAGCCGGTGCTGGTGGAAGGCAAGGCGATCCAGCTCCATCCGCTGGTTTGCACCGCCTTCAATGCGGATTTCGACGGCGACCAGATGGCCGTGCACGTGCCGCTGAGCCTTGAGGCCCAGCTCGAGGCGCGCGTGCTGATGATGTCGACCAACAACATCCTCAGCCCGGCGAACGGCAAGCCGATCATCGTGCCCTCGCAGGACATCGTGCTCGGCCTGTACTACCTCTCGCTGGAGACGCCGGAGTACAAGGTCGCCGAGGAGCAAAAGGCGCCCGCCTTCGCCCATATGGGCGAGGTCGAGCAGGCGATGGCCGCCGGCGCGATCACCGTGCACACCAAGATCCGCTACCGTCTGAACACGGTGGACGCGGAAGGCCAGCCGGTGACCATCCGCGTCGTGACCACGCCGGGTCGTGCGATGATGGGCGCGCTGCTGCCGTTGCACCCGGCGGTGCCCTACAGCCTGGTGAACCGCCAGCTCACGAAGAAGAACATCTCTGACGTGATCGACGCGGTCTACCGCCACTGCGGCCAGAAGGAGAGCGTGATCTTCGCCGACCGGCTGATGGGGCTCGGCTTCCGCCAGGCCGCCAAGGCCGGCATCTCCTTCGGCAAGGACGACATGATGATCCCGGCCGAGAAGCAGGGCTTCATCACCAAGACCAAGGCCGAGGTGAAGGAGTTCGAGCAGCAGTATCTCGACGGCCTCATCACCGCGGGCGAGCGCTACAACAAGGTGGTTGACGCCTGGTCGCGCTGCACCGAGGAAGTGGCGCAGGCCATGATGCGGGAGATCTCGCGCCAGGAGATCGGCCGCCAGACCAACAGCGTCTGGATGATGTCGCATTCCGGCGCGCGCGGCTCGCCGGCGCAGATGCGCCAGCTCGCCGGCATGCGCGGCCTGATGGCCAAGCCCTCGGGCGAGATCATCGAGCAGCCGATCATCTCGAACTTCAAGGAAGGCCTGACGGTGCTGGAGTACTTCAACTCCACCCACGGCGCCCGCAAGGGCCTGGCCGACACCGCGCTGAAGACGGCGAACTCGGGTTACCTGACGCGGCGTCTCGTGGACGTGGCGCAGGACTGCATCATCGTCGACCTCGATTGCGGCACCGAGCGCGGCCTGACCGTGCGTGCGGCGATGGATGGCGGCGAAGTGGTCTCCTCCCTCAGCGAGCGCATCCTCGGCCGCACGTCGCAGGAGGATGTGCTGGATCCCGCGACCGGCGCGCTGCTGCTCGCCCGCAACACGCTGATCGAGGAACCGGACGCCGAGCGCATCGAGAAGGCTGGCGTGGAGCAGATGAAGATCCGCTCCGTGCTGACCTGCGACGCGCGTGTCGGCGTCTGCGCCCATTGCTACGGGCGCGACCTTGCCCGCGGCACGCCCGTCAATGTCGGCGAGGCGGTGGGTGTCATCGCCGCGCAGTCGATCGGCGAGCCGGGTACGCAGCTCACCATGCGCACCTTCCACATCGGCGGTGCCGCGCAGCGTGGCGCGGAGCAATCGGCGGTGGAGGCGACCACGGACGCGACGGCGCGCTTCACCAACCGCGTCGTCGTCACCAACAGCCAGGGTGCGACGATCGTCATGTCGCGCAACTGCGAAGTGGCGTTGCTCGATCCCAATGGGCGGGAGCGCGTGCGTTTCCGCGTGCCGTACGGCGCGAAGCTGCTGGTGGTTGATGGGGCCGAGGTCGCCCGCGGCCAGAAGCTGGCCGAATGGGATCCCTTCACCCTGCCGATCATCACCGAAATCGGCGGCACCATCGAGCAGGGCGACCTGATCGACGGCGTGACGCAGATGGAGCGTACCGACGACGTGACCGGCCTCTCCTACAAGGAGGTGGTCGAGTACAAGTCGAGCGGCAAGCAGGCCGATCTGCGCCCGCGCCTGATCCTGCGCGACGCGAAGGGCAATGTGGCCAAGCGTGAGGGTGGCGGCGACGCCATCTACTTCCTCACGCCCGGCACCATCGTCGGTGTGGACAATGGCGCCTCGGTCCATGCCGGCGACGTCATCGCCCGCATGCCGCGCGAATCCTCGAAGACCCGCGACATCACCGGCGGTCTGCCGCGCGTCGCGGAGCTGTTCGAGGCCCGGCGTCCGAAGGACCATGCGATCATCGCGGATGTCGATGGCCGCGTGGAGTTCGGCAAGGACTACAAGGCGAAGCGCCGCATCCTGGTGGTGCCGGAACAGATTGGCGACGAGCCGCCGGTGCCGCGCGAATACCTGGTGCCGAAGGGTAAGCACGTCTCGGTGCAGGAAGGCGACTACGTCAAGAAGGGCGACCCGCTGGTCGATGGTCCCCGCGTGCCGCACGACATCCTGCGGGTGCTGGGCGTCGAGAAGCTGGCCGATTACCTCGTGGAGCAGATCCAGGAGGTCTATCGGCTGCAGGGCGTGAAGATCAACGACAAGCACATCGAGGTGATCGTCCGCCAGATGCTGCAGAAGGTGGAGGTCCTCGATCCCGGCGACACCACCTACCTGATCGGCGAACAGGTGGACCGCATCGAGTTCGAGGTCGAGAACGAGAAGCGCCTGCTGGCGAAGGAACGGCCGGCAGTGGCCGAGCCGGTGCTGCAGGGCATCACCAAGGCTTCGCTGCAGACCACCTCCTTCATCTCCGCCGCCTCCTTCCAGGAGACGACGCGCGTGCTGACCGAGGCGGCGACCGCCGGCAAGGTCGACGTGCTGGGTGGCCTGAAGGAGAACGTGATCGTCGGGCGCCTGATCCCGGCGGGCACGGGGTCGGTGATGAACCGCCTGCGGGCGATCGCTGCCCAGCGCGACAAGGGCCGCCTGCCGGCCTCCCAGCCGGCGCTGCCGGCGGCTGAGTAACCGGGGCTCCAGCTCCGAGTCGACCCAGGCCGGCGTCCTTCGGGACGCCGGCCTTTTTCTTTGCTGCGACACCGTATTCATGAAATCACGCGTCTCCGTGCAGCGCGCGCTTGACTCACCGGGGGGCGGGACGTAGAAGCCGCCCTCTTGGCACGGCATGTCGCTTCGGCGGCATCGCCACCAGGCTGTTTTGGACCACTGCGCTGCGTGTCCGGTGCCGCCTTCCCCGATGCGGGTTGGCTGAGGCCGGGTGCAGGACGGGGCCCGCGAGGGGGTGCGAAAGCACGCCTGCAGCGGGCTTGATCGCGTCTTGCGGGCGTGGCGCTGGGGTCGTTCGGATTGGTACGAAGGGGCGTCATGCCGACGATCAACCAGCTCATCGCCCAGGGGCGCGAGCCGAACGCGAAGCGGAACAAGGTTCCGGCGCTTGCCGGCAGCCCGCAGAAGCGCGGCGTCTGCACGCGCGTCTACACGACCACGCCGAAGAAGCCGAACTCGGCGCTCCGCAAGGTCGCGAAGGTGCGCCTGACCAATGGCCACGAAGTGGTGAGCTACATCCCCGGCGAGGGCCACAACCTGCAGGAGCACTCGGTGGTCCTGATCCGGGGTGGCCGCGTGAAGGATCTTCCGGGCGTCCGCTACCACATCCTGCGTGGCGTGCTCGACACCCAGGGCCTGCCGAAGCGCCGCAAGCGCCGTTCGCTGTACGGCGCGAAGCGGCCGAAGTGAGGAACTGAGCGATGTCGCGTCGTCACAGCGCCGAGAAGCGCGAAGTCCTGCCGGATCCGAAGTTCGGCGATCTCGTCCTCAGCCGTTTCATGAACGTGCTGATGTATGACGGCAAGAAGAGCGCCGCCGAGGGCATCGTCTATGCTGCGATGGATACGCTGAAGCGGAAGGCCGGCCCGAACGGCGACCCGCTGCGGCTGTTCCACGAGGCGATGGACAATGTGAAGCCGGCGGTCGAGGTGCGCAGCCGCCGGGTCGGTGGCGCCACCTACCAGGTGCCCGTCGAAGTGCGGCCTGAGCGCCGCCAGGCCCTCGCCATCCGCTGGCTCATTGAGGCCGCGCGCAAGCGTGGCGAGCACACGATGGAAGAGCGCCTCTCGGCGGAGCTGATGGACGCGGCGAACAACCGCGGCACCGCCGTCAAGAAGCGCGAAGATACCCACAAGATGGCGGAGGCGAACAAGGCCTTCAGCCATTACCGCTGGTAACCAACGACCCGATTTCGAGGACCTGAACCATGGCGAAGGCGAAGTTCGAGCGGAACAAGCCGCACTGCAACATCGGCACGATCGGGCATGTGGATCACGGCAAGACGTCGCTGACGGCGGCGATTACGA
>NZ_JAAGBB010000088.1 GCF_018129085.1 Plastoroseomonas hellenica | reverse complement strand
CCCCGCGCCCCGCCGCCGCGCGACCGGCCGCCGAACCGCGTCCGGCGGCACCGCCGCCCGTCCAGCAGGCCGCCGCAACCGCGCTGGTGCGGCCGGCGATGCATGTGCAGCCGGTCGGCCTCAGCTCCGCCTCCGTGCTCGGCATCGGCCGCTCCGCCCTGCCGCCGCCGGTCCCCTTCGGCAGCGCCCAGGCGGCGACGCCAGCCCGATGACCAGCGCGCTCCCCCCCGAAGCGCGCCGGCCCCCACCGCCCGATGCGAGCCCGGGCGGCCGCTTCGCAACCCCGGTCCGCGACCCCGTGCAGGCGGTGGTCCGGGTCACCCAGCCGGAGCTCATGCGCCGCGCGCAGCTCGAGCGCACGCGCGGCCGGCTGGTCTGGGCGGCCTTCGGCTTCTCGCTGCTGTTCGGCGCCGTCGCATTCAAGCTGGCGCTCGCGACCGTGCTGGCGCCGGTGGATTCGCGCCGCGTCGTCGCCGCCAGCCGCCCGCCGCCGGCGGTGGCGCAGGCCCCGGTGCTGCGCGGCACGGTTACCGACCGTAATGGCGAGATCCTCGCGGTCTCGCTGCCGATCAACGCGCTCTACGCCAATCCGCGCGAGATCGACAATCCGGCACGGGTCGCCGACCAGCTCCGCCGCGTGCTGCCGCAGCTCGACCGCGAGCGGCTGATCGCCCGCCTCTCCGGTGAGCGGCAATTCGCCTATCTGGCCCGCGCCCTGACCCCGCGCGAGGTGCAGGCGGTCAACGACCTCGGCATCCCCGGCCTGCATTTCGAGGATGCGGAGCGCCGCTATTTTCCGCAGGGCCGCAACGCCGTGCACGTGATCGGCGGCACCGATGTCGACGGCCAGGGCATCGCGGGGGTCGAGCGGTTCTTCGACGAACGCCTGCGCGGCGACCTGCGCAACACGCCGCTGCGGCTGTCGGTCGATGTCCGCGTGCAGCTTGCGATGCGCGACGCCGTGCAGCGCGCGATCACCGACTTCAACGGCATCGGCGGCGCCGGCATCGTCATGGACGTGACGAGCGGCGAGGTCCTCGCCATGGTTAGCCTGCCCGACTATGACGCCAACGATGTCGGCGCGGCGACCGTGGACCAGCGCTTCAACCGCGTCACCGTCGGCGTCTACGAGCCGGGATCGACCTTCAAGCTCTTCACCGCGGCGATGGCACTCGACCTCGGCGTCATTCAGCCCTGGAATGGCTTCGACGCCTCCCGCCCGATCCGCTACGGGCGCTTCACGATCAGCGACTATCGCGGCCGCAACCGCTGGCTGTCGCTGCCGGAGATCCTCACCAACTCCTCCAATATCGGCGCCGCGCACATGGCGATGGCGGTCGGTCCGCCCCGGCATCGCGAATTCCTCTCGCGCCTGCATATGGGCCAGCGCCTGCGCATCGAGCTGGCCGAGACGGCGATGCCGCTCTTCCCGTCGCAGCCGCACTGGCGCGACATCAACACGATGACGATCGGCTTCGGGCACGGCGTCTCGGTGACGCCGATGCATGTGGTGACCGGGGTCTCCGCGCTGGTGAACGGCGGCACCTGGCGGGAGCCGACGCTGGTGGCGCAGGCCCAGGGTGCCCCGCCACGCGAGGGCACGCGCGTCGTCAGCGAGCGCACCAGCGAGCTGATGCGGCGGCTGATGCGCCTCGTGGTCACCGACGGCTCGGGCCGTTCCGCCGAGGTCACCGGCTACTTCCTGGGCGGCAAGACCGGCACCGCCCAGAAGACCGGCCCGCGCGGCGGCTATCTGCGCGACAAGCGCATCGCCGCCTTCGTCGGCGCCTTCCCGATGAATGCGCCGCGCTACGCCCTTTACGTGATGGTCGACGAGCCGAAGCCGAATGCGCAGAGCCATGGCTTCGCGACGGCGGGCTGGGTGGCGGCGCCGGCGGCCAACTACGTCGTCTCCCGCATCGCGCCGATCCTCGGCCTGCTGCCGGAGACCGAACGGGCCGCCGAGATCCAGGCCAGCATCGCCATGCCGCTGAACGGGCGCATCACCCTCCCCGGCCCGCGGCCGAACTCCACCCCCACCGCGGCTCCGCCCGCCCGATCGGCGCCCGCCGCGGCGCCGACGCGTCCCGCCATGACGACCCCCGCCCAACCCGCCGGTCCGCTGCGCCAGGCGATGGCGCGGGAGGCCGACCTTGCGCCTCGGTGACCTCATGAAGGCCGCTGGTATCCCTGGCAACGCGAAACCCGCGATCACGGCCATTACGGCCGACAGCCGCAAGGTGGCACCCGGCGCACTCTTCGCCGCACTGCCCGGCACCCTCGCCGATGGCAGCGCCTTCATCGCGGAAGCGGTTGCCCGCGGGGCCGCCGCCGTGCTCGCGCCCACCGGCACCACCTGGCCGGCCGGCGTGCCGGAACGGCCGATGCTCACGGCGACCGATCCGCGCCGGGCGCTGGCGCGCATGGCGGCGGCTTTCTACGAGGTGCAGCCGGCGACGCTGATCGCCATCACCGGCACCAACGGCAAGACCAGCACCGCGGATTTCCTGCGTCAGCTCTGGACTTTCGACGGCCAAGGCGCGGCCTCGATCGGCACCCTCGGCTTGATCGCGGATGGCTTCCCGCCCGGTCCCTCCCTCACCACCCCCGATCCGGTGGCGCTGCACCAGGACCTGGCGGCGCTGGCCCGGTCCGGCATTGCGCACGCCGCGCTGGAAGCCTCCTCGCACGGGATCGAGCAGCGCCGGCTGGATGGCGTCCGTCTCACCGCCGCGGGGCTCTCCAACCTCACGCGCGACCATCTCGACTACCACGGCGACATGGCCGCCTACCGCGCAGCAAAGCTCCGGCTGTTCGACACCCTGCTGCCCGGCGGGGCGCCTGCCGCGGTCAATGCGGATATGGAGCCGGAAACGCTGACGGCGCTGCGCGCCATCGCCCAGCGTCGCCATCTCCGACTCATCGAGGTCGGTGAGGCGGGGCGGGAAGTGCGGCTGCTGTCGCACCGGTCGCTCCCGCATGGCCAGGCGCTGGCGATCGAGGCGGGCGGGGTGCGGCATGCGCTGGAGTTGGCGCTCCCCGGGCGCTTCCAGGCCGACAACGTCCTGCTGGCACTGGCACTCGCGCTCGCGACCGGGCTCGACAGGGCGGTCGCGCTGGCACCGAGGCTCGCGGGCGTGCGCGGCCGGATGGAGCGAGCCGCGACGCTCCCGAACGGTGCCGCTGTCTATGTGGATTACGCCCATACGCCGGATGCGCTGGAGCGGCTCCTGGTGGCGCTGCGTCCGCACGCGGCAGGGCAGCTCCATGTCCTGTTCGGTGCCGGTGGCGACCGTGATCCGGGCAAGCGGCCGCTGATGGGCGCGGTCTGCGCCCGGCTCGCGGATGTCTGCTGGGTGACCGACGACAATCCGCGCAGCGAGGATCCGGCCCTGATCCGCGCGGCCATCCTGGCCGCCTGCCCCGGCGGCATCGAGATCGACGATCGGGCGCGGGCCATCGCGGCGGCGATGTCGGCGCTGGCCCCCGGGGATGTGCTGGCGGTCGCCGGCAAAGGGCATGAGAGCGGGCAGACCATCGCCGGCGTGACCCATCCCTTCGACGATGCCGATGTGGTGCGGCGCCTGGCCGGCACGCCATGACGCCGCTCTGGACGGCGGTGGAGCTGGAAGCGGCGACCGGTGGGCGCCTGACACGGCCGGCGGATGCGACCGGCGTCGCCATCGACAGCCGCGGCATCGCGGCGGGCGATCTTTTCGTGGCCCTCCAGGCGGACCGCGACGGGCATGACTTCGTCGCCGGGGCGATCGCCGCCGGCGCCGCCGCCGCCATGGTGCACCGGGACGTCGCGGTCGACGCCCCGCTGCTCCGGGTTCGAGACACGCTGGAAGGTCTGACCGCGCTCGGCGCCGTCGCCCGCAGCCGCAGCGCCGCGCGCGTCGTGGCGGTGACCGGCAGCGTCGGCAAGACCACGACCAAAGAGATGCTGCGCGCGATCCTCGGCGCCAGCGGCACCACCCACGCGGCTGTCGCGTCCTACAACAACCACTGGGGCGTGCCACTGACCCTCGCCCGCACCCCGCGCGATACACGCTTTGCTGTCATCGAGATCGGCATGAACAACCCAGGCGAGATCGCACCTCTCGCCCGGCTCGCGCGCCCGCATGTGGCTGTCGTGACGAGCATCGAAGCCGCGCATATCGGCCATCTCGGCAGTCTGGAGGCGATCGCGCGGGAGAAGGCCGCGATCGCCGCCGGCCTCGAGCCGGGCGGCGTCGCGGTGCTGCCGGCCGAAAGCGCCTTCCTGCCGCTGCTGCGCGGGGCCGCGGCCGGCGCGCGCGTCGTCACCTTCGGCGAGGGTGGCGAAGCCCGGGCGCTGTCGGTCGCAGCGGACGCCGAAGGCAGCGACATCGAGGCTGAGATCGGCGGCCGGCGCCTGTCGTTCCGGCTCGGCACGCCGGGCCTGCACATGGCGCGCAACGCGATCACGGCGCTGGCGGCGGCGGATGCGGCCGGGGCCGACATCGTCGCCGGCGCCGCACGGCTCGCTGGCTTCCGCGCAATGCCGGGGCGCGGCGACCGACGCCGCATCGCGACCCCCGATGGCGGCAGCGCGCTGCTGCTGGACGAGGCCTATAATGGCCAGCCGCCATCCATGCGGGCGGCACTCGCTCTCCTGAAGCTGCTGCCGGCGCGGCGGCGCGTCGCGGTTGTCGGACAGATGGGGGAACTCGGGGCCTTCGCGGAGGAGGAGCACCGCGCCCTCGCCGCGCATCTGCGCGAGGCGGCGGATCTGGTATTTGCCTGCGGGCCGCTGATGCGGCATGCAGTCGCCGCGCTCCCGCCCGACCTGGTCGGCGCCTGGACCGCTTCCGTTACGGAACTCGCGCCCGTCGTTGCGCGCTCGATCCGCGACGGCGACGCCATCCTCGTCAAGGGCAGCCTTGCCACCGGCATGAAAGCCGTGGTGCGGCTGCTTACCGAAAGTTCCTCGGCATGATCTTCAACCTCTTCGCGCCGCTCGCGGAGGAATTCCAGCTCTTCAACCTGATCCGCTACACGACCTTCCGGGCCGGCGCGGCCTGCGTCACGGCGCTGATCATCGCCATGGTCTTCGGCCCCTCCGTCATCCGCTGGCTGCGCCGCCGCCAGAATGGCGGTCAGCCGATCCGCGAGGACGGCCCGGCGAGCCATCTGCTGACCAAGAAAGGCACGCCCACCATGGGTGGCGTGCTGATCCTGATGGCGCTCGGCGGCTCCACCCTGCTCTGGGCGGATCTGCGCAGCGGCTTCGTCTGGTGCGTGCTGCTGGTGACGCTCGGCTACGGCGCGCTCGGCTTCGCCGACGACTTCCTCAAGGTCACGAAGCGCAACACCAAGGGCGTCTCCGGCCGCACGAAGCTGGTGGCGCAGGCGGTGATCGGGCTCGGCGCCGCGGTGTGGCTGGCCTACCTGATGCCGGGGCCGCTTTCCGACAAGCTGGCTGTGCCGGTGTTCAAGGAAGTGCTGGTGCCGCTCGGCATCCTGTTCCCGCTGCTGGCGACGCTGGTGATGATGGGCTCCTCCAACGCGGTGAACCTCACCGACGGGCTGGACGGGCTCGCGATCGTGCCGGCCATGATCGCGGCGGCCGTCTTCGCCCTGATAGCCTATCTCGTGGGCAACCGCATCTTCGCGGACTATCTGCAGTTGCATGCGGTGCCGGGCACCGGCGAGCTGGCGGTGTTCTGTTCGGCGCTGATCGGCGCCAGCCTTGGTTTCCTCTGGTTCAATGCACCGCCGGCGGCGGTCTTCATGGGCGATACCGGCTCGCTGGCACTCGGCGGCGCGCTCGGCGCGCTCGCGGTCGCGACCAAGCACGAGATCGTGCTGGCGATCGTCGGCGGGCTCTTCGTGGTCGAGACCGTCTCCGTCATCATCCAGGTCTTCTGGTACAAGCGCACCGGCCGCCGCGTTTTCCTGATGGCGCCGCTGCACCATCATTTCGAGAAGAAGGGCTGGGCCGAGCCCACCATCGTTATCCGCTTCTGGATCATCGCGATGGTGCTGGCCCTGGTCGGCCTTTCGACGCTGAAGATCCGATGACCCCCTTCGCGGGACAGCGCATCGCCGTCATGGGCCTCGGCCGCGCCGGGCTGCCGGCGGCGCTGCGCCTCAAGGACTGGGGCGCCGAGGTGACGGCCTGGGACGACCGCGCGGAGAACCGCGAGGCGGCCGCCGCCACCGGCCTCACGCTGCGCGATCCGGCACAGGGTTTCGCCGCCGACGCGCTGCTGCTCTCCCCCGGCATCCCGCATCGCCTGCCGGCGCCGCACCCGGCCGCCGAGGCCGCTCGCGCTGTCGGCGCGCCGATCCTCTGCGATGTCGAGTTCCTGTACCGCGCGGTCCGCGCCTCCGGGTCCCGGGCGCGCTTCCTCGGCGTCACCGGGACCAACGGCAAGAGCACGACGACCGCCCTCATCCACCATGTCCTGACCGGCGCCGGGCGGCAGTCCGAGGTGGGCGGGAATCTGGGGCCGGCGGCCCTCGGCCTCAACATGTTGTGGCATGAGGGCATCTACACCCTCGAAATGTCGTCGTACATGTTGGAGCGAATCGCCGCGGTGCGCTTCAACATCGGGGTCATGCTGAACCTCAGCCCCGACCATCTCGACCGCCATGGCGACATGGCCGGCTATGCCGCTGCGAAGGCTGCAATCTTCGCGCGGCAGGCCGGAGAGGATACGGCCGTGGTCGGGATGGACGACGCCTGGAGTGCCGCGATGGCGGCCGGGCGGGCAGGATCGGTGCGCCGGATCTCGGCCGGCATGCCGCAACCGGGCGGCGTCTGGGCCGAAGGCAGCACGCTCCGCGACGATGCCGGGCCGCTGCTCGACCTGCGTGGTGCCGTGGCGCTACCCGGCAGCCACAACGCGCAGAACGCCGCCGCCGCCGCCGCCGCCTGCCTGGCGCTGGAGGTGCCGCGCGCGGCGATCGCCGAGGGCATCGCCGGCTTCCCCGGCCTGCCGCACCGGCAGGAGCGGGTGGGCGAGATCGGCGGCACCCTCTTCGTGAACGACAGCAAGGCGACCAATGCCGACAGCGCCGCGCGTGCGCTCGCGAGCTATGACCGCGTGGTCTGGATCGCCGGCGGGATCGCGAAGGAGGGCGGCATCGAGAGCCTCGCACCCTTCTTCCCGCGCATCGCCCGCGCCTGGCTGATCGGCCGCGACGCGCCGGTCCTGGCGGCGACGCTCGCCGCGCATGGCGTGCCGCACGAGATCGCCGGCACCCTCGACGCCGCGACCGAAGCCGCCGCCCGCGCGCCGGAAGCGCCGGTCGTGCTGCTGTCGCCGGCCTGCGCCAGCTTCGACCAGTTCACCGGCTTCGATGCGCGCGGCGACCGCTTCCGCGCGCTGGTCCGCGCCATCGCGCAGGGGAGGGCCGCCTGATGGCCTCGTTTTCCCGCACCGACACCTCCGTCCTCGGCCGCTGGTGGTGGACCGTGGACCGGCTGACGCTCTCGGCGCTGCTGGCGCTGATCGGCTTCGGCTATGTGATGATGCTGGCCGCCTCCCCCGCCGTCGCGGAGCGGATCGGGGCCACGTCCCGCCATCTCTTCTTCGCGCGCCAGGTGATCTATCTCGCGCTGGCCGCGGCTGTCATGGTTGGCGTGTCGCTGTTGTCGCCCAAGAGCGTCCGGCGGCTGGCGCTGCTCGGCTGCGGGGGCGCGCTGGTGCTGACCGCGGCGACGCTCCTGATCGGCGTCGAGATCAAGGGCGCGCGGCGCTGGCTGCCGGTACCGGGCCTGTCGCTGCAGCCCTCCGAGTTCCTGAAGCCCTGCTTCGCGGTGGTCGCCGCCTGGCTGATCGCCGAAAGCAAGGCGCCCGGCTCCCGCCTGCCGGGGACGATGCTGGCGCTCGGGCTCTATGTCTTCATCGCGATCATCCTGAAGAGCCAGCCGGATATCGGCATGCTGCTGGTCATCACCGCGGTGGTCTTCGCGCAGCTCTTCATCGCCGGGCTGAACCTCGTCCTGGTCGGCGGCGCCGGGCTGCTCGGCATCGCGGCGGCCGGCATGGCCTACCTGATGTTCCCGCACGTGCAATCGCGCGTGCAGCGCTTCCTGGATCCGACATCGGGCGACAACTACCAGGTGAATGTCGCGCTGGAGGCCTTCGGCTATGGCGGGCTGTTCGGGCGCGGCCCCGGCGAGGGGCGGCTGAAGAACGTGCTGCCCGATGCACATGCCGACTTCGTCTTCGCGGTGGCGGGCGAGGAGTTCGGCATGGTGGTCTGCCTGCTGATCCTGGCCCTCTTCCTCTTTATCGTGGTGCGCGGGCTGCTGCGGCTGCTGGGCGAGGCCGATCTCTTCGTGGTGCTGGCCTCGGCCGGGCTGCTCACGCAGTTCGGGCTGCAGGCCTTCGTCAACATGGCCTCCTCGCTGCACCTGATCCCAACCAAGGGCATGACCTTGCCCCTCGTGAGCTATGGCGGGTCCTCCGTCATCGCGATCGCGCTCGGGATGGGGATGCTGCTGGCGCTGACGCGCCGCCGCGGGCCGCGCGGCGCGGAGGCGGACGCGTGAGGGGCCCGACTGTGCGACCGATCGTCATCGCCGCCGGCGGCACCGGCGGACATCTCTTCCCGGCCGAGGCGCTGGCCGCCGAGTTGCTGGCACGCGGCGAGCGCATCGCGTTGATGACCGATGCGCGGAGCGCCGCCTTCGACAGCCCGGCCTTCGCGAATGCGGAGCGCTTCGTGCTCAGCGGTGCCGGGCTCTCCGGGCGCGGGGCGTGGCGCGCCGTGCGGGGCGCGGCGGCACTCGGGGCGGGAACGCTGGAAGCGCGGCGCATTCTGGTTTCGCTCCATGCCGCGGCGGTGGTGGGGTTCGGCGGCTATCCCTCGGTCCCGCCACTGGTCGCGACGCGGCTGCTGCCGAGAAGGCTGCGGCCGGTCGCGGTGCTGCACGAGCAGAACGCGGTGCTCGGCCGCGCCAACCGGATGCTGGCCAAGGGCGCGGACCTGCTGGCGCTATCCATCACCGGCACCACGCGGGTCCCGCCGGAAGCGCGGGCCGAGGTGCTGGGCAATCCGGTGCGGCCGGCGCTCGCTGCCCTCACGGGCGCGGGCTACGCGCCGCCGGAGGGCGCGATCCGCCTACTGGTCACCGGCGGCAGCCTGGGTGCCAGGGTCTTCGCCGATGTGGTCCCCGCCGCGATCGCGGCACTGCCGGGAGCGCTGCGTGGCCGGCTGCTGGTGACCCAGCAGGCCCGCGCCGAGGATTTCCAGCGGGTGCGGGACGCCTATGCGGAGCTTGGAATCCCGGCCGAGATCGCGGCCTTCTTCCCCGATATCGCGAACCGGCTCTCGACCGCGCATCTGGTGATCGCGCGCGCCGGCGCCTCCACCATCGCGGAGCTCGCCTGCGCAGCGCGGCCTTCGATCCTGGTGCCGCTGCCGCACGCGATCGACGACCACCAGAGCGGCAATGCGCGCGCGCTGGCCGAAGCAGGTGCGGCGATCGTGATGCCGCAGATCGGCTTCACAGCCGAGGCCCTGGCCGAGCGCCTGGCGCGACTGCTGGACGACAATGCCGAGCTGGCGCATATGGCCGCCGCCGCGGCGCCGCTGGCGCGGCCGGATGCCGCCCGAACGCTGGCCGACCGGGTGCTGGCGCTTGTCGCGGCGCGTGTGGGAGTGCCCCGCTGATGCGCGCCCTCCCCCTCGACATCGGCGCCATCCACTTCGTCGGCATCGGCGGCATCGGCATGTCCGGCATCGCGGAGGTGCTGCACAATCTCGGCTACCGCGTACAGGGCAGCGACATCGCGGAAGGCTACAACGTCACGCGGCTGCGCGAAGCCGGCATCCCCGTCGCCATCGGTCATGACGCCGCCAATCTCGGCGAGGCGCAGGTCGTCGTCGTCTCGACCGCGGTGAAGCGCGACAACCCGGAGGTCGTGGCCGCCCGTGCCCGGCTGGTGCCGGTGGTGCGCCGCGCGGAGATGCTGGCCGAGCTGATGCGGCTGAAATGGTCGATCGCGATCGGCGGCACCCATGGCAAGACGACGACGACCAGCCTCGTCGCCACGGTGCTGGAAGCGGCGAAGATCGATCCCACGGTCATCAATGGCGGCATCATCAACGCCTACGGCACCAATACCCGGCTCGGCGCCGGCGACTGGATGGTGGTGGAGGCCGATGAGAGCGATGGCAGCTTCCTGAAGCTGCCATCGGTGGTCGCTGTCGTCACCAACATGGACCCGGAGCATCTGGACCACTGGGGCACCGCCGAGGCGATGAAGGACGCCTACGCCCAGTTCGTCGGCAATATCCCCTTCTATGGCTTCGCGGTGCTCTGCATCGATCACCCCGAGGTGCAGGCGATGATCCCGCGCCTGTCCGACCGGCGGCTGATCACCTACGGCTTCTCGCCGCAGGCCGATGTCAGGGCCGACCGGCTGATCACCGACCGCATGGGCGCGACCTTCGAGGTGACGGTGACCGACCGCGCGAGCCGCCGCGCGCGCAGCATGAAGCCTTTCCGGCTGCCGATGCTCGGTCAGCACAATGTCGCCAACGCGCTCGCCGCGATCGCGGTCGGCGTCGAGATGGACGTGCCGGAGGATGCGATTCGCACGGCGCTCGCGAGCTTCAAGGGTGTGAAGCGCCGCTTCACCCGTACCGGCGAGGCGGGCGGCATCACCGTCATCGACGACTACGGGCATCACCCGGTGGAGATCGCGGCGGTGCTGAAGGCGGCGCGGCAGGCCGGCGCCCGCGATGTGGTCGCGGTGGTGCAGCCGCACCGCTATTCTCGCCTCGCCTCGCTGTTCGAGGATTTTTGTCAGTGCATGAACGACGCGGGCACGGTGATCGTGGCCGATGTCTATGCGGCGGGCGAGCAGCCGATCGAAGGGATCGACAAGGACGCGCTGGTCGAGGGACTGCGCGCCCATGGGCATCGCAGCGTGGTGCCGCTGTCCGGGCCGGACAGCCTGGCGGAAATGGTCAATGCCATCGCCAAGGCCGGTGACTACGTGGTCTGCCTTGGCGCCGGCTCCATCACCAACTGGGCGCAGGCGCTGCCGGGCGAGCTGACCGCGCTGCAGACGCGCGGCGGCCGGCGCGGGGGCACGCCCGAGTCCCATGCGCGCGGGGGCACGCAATGATGTCCCCCAATCCCGCTCTCGCCGTGCTGCCGCCGCTGCGCGGGCGCGTGCAGCGCGAGGCTCCGCTGGCGCCCTTCACCTGGTTCCGGGTGGGCGGGCCTGCGGATGTGCTGGTGCGGCCCGCCGATGCCGAGGACCTGCTGCTGCTGCTGCGCGACATGCCCGGCGATCTGCCGCTGACGGTGATCGGCGCCGCGTCCAACCTCATCATCCGCGACGGCGGTCTGCGCGGCGTGACGCTGCGCCTGGCGCGCGGCTTTGGCGAGGTGGTGGTGGAGCCGGACGGGATCGTCGCCGGCGCCGCGGCGCTGGACGCGGTGGTGGCCGAGACCGCGGCCGCCGCCGACCTCGCGGGGCTGGAATTCCTGATCGGTATCCCCGGCAGCATCGGCGGCGCGGTCGCCATGAATGCCGGCGCCTACGGGGCCGAGGTGAAGGACGTGCTGGACTGGGCGGAGGTCGCGACGCCGGGCGGGCTGCTGCGCCTCTCCCACGCCGAGCTCGCTTTCGCCTATCGCCACGCCGCGCTGCCGGCGCGCGCCGTCGTCACCCGCGCGCGCTTCCATGCGGCGCCGGGCGATGCCGCCGTGACCGCAGCGCGCATGCAGGCGATCCGCAGCCAGCGCGAAGCAACGCAGCCGGTGCGCGCGCGCACCGGCGGCTCCACCTTCAAGAACCCGGATGGCCACAAGGCCTGGGCGCTGATCGATGCCGCCGGCTGCCGCGGCCTGGCCCTGGGCGGCGCTGAGGTCAGCGAGAAGCACTGCAACTTCCTGATCAACACCGGCGCCGCGACCGCGGCCGAGCTCGAAGCGCTCGGCGAAGAGGTCCGTGCCCGGGTGCTGGCGCAGTCCGGCATCGCCCTCGAATGGGAGATCAAGCGCCTCGGGGAGGCCATGCCATGAGCCATGCCATGACCCGGGTCGCGGTCCTCCATGGCGGCATCTCCGCGGAGCGCGAGGTCAGCCTCGCCACCGGGAAGCAGGTCGTCGCCGCGTTGCGCGAGGCAGGCTTCGCGGTGACGCCGATCGAAGCGACCGCCGATCTCGGCGCGCTGATCGCCGCGCTGACGCCGGCGCCGGATGTCGTTTTCAACGCGCTGCATGGCCGCTTCGGCGAGGATGGCAGCATCCAGGGCGTGCTCGACTGGATGGGCATTCCCTACACGCATTCAGGCGTCCGCGCCTCCGCGCTCGCGATGGACAAGACCGCGGCCAAGGCTGTGTTCCGCGCCCATGGCCTGCCGGTCGCGGAAAGCCGCCTCGTCAGCCGCGCCGAGCTCGAAATCGCCGATCCAATGCCGATGCCCTATGTGCTGAAGCCGGTGAACGAGGGCAGCTCGGTCGGCGTCCATATCGTCAAGGCCGGCGACAACCGCCGCGCCGAGATCGCCCGCGGCTGGCGCTTCGGCGAAACCATCATGGCGGAGCGCTTCATCGCCGGCCGCGAGCTCACGGTCGGCGTCATGGGCGACCGCGCGCTGGCGGTCACCGACATCCTCGCCGAGGCCGGTGCCTTCTACGACTACGAGAGCAAATACGCCGAAGGCGGCAGCCGCCACGTCATCCCGGCGCGGCTCCACCCGGATGCCTATGCGCGGGCGATGGAGGTGGCGCTGGCGGCGCACCGCGCCCTCGGCTGCCGCGGCGCGACCCGCGCCGATTTCCGCTACGACGACACGCGGGGTGAACCCGGCGAGCTGATCCTGCTCGAGATGAACACCCAGCCCGGGTTGACGCCGACCAGCCTGCTGCCGGAACAGGCGGCGCATTGCGGCGTCCCCTTCCCCGAGCTTTGCGCCTGGATGGTACGGGAGGCGCGGCATGGGCCTTGATGCGCCGCCGCGCCTCGCGGCCCCCTCCGTCTCCTCCCGTCCGCGCCGGGACGCGGCACTCACCCGGCGGCCGGCGCGGCCGCAGGACCGCCCCTCCCGCCTCAAGCTCTGGCTGCGGCGGCGGCGTGCGCTGCTGCGGCCGGCAGCCCTCGGGCTGGCGGCACTCGGCCTGATCGGCACGGTCGGCGTCGGGATCTGGGCGGCCGATCCCGCCGGACGCGCGCGCGCGCTGATGGAAGGCTTTGGTGACCTCGGCCTCAACCTCGGCATGAGCGTCCAGGAAGTGGTGCTGGAAGGTCGGCAGAACACGCCGATCGATATGATCCGCGCGGCCCTCGGCGTCTCGCGCGGCGACCCGCTGCTCGGCTTCTCGCTGCAGAGCGCGCGGGAGCGGCTCGAGAGCATCGCCTGGGTCCAGCGCGCCCATATCGAGCGGCGCCTGCCGGGTTCGCTGATCATCCATCTGGAGGAGCGTCAGCCCTTCGCGATCTGGCAGCAGGATGGGCGCTTCGTGGTGATCGACCGCGAGGGCCGGGTCGTCGCGCGCGATCGCCTCGACCAGTTCGGGCCGCTGCCGCTGGTGGTCGGCGCCGGGGCGGATCGTGGCGCCGCCGCGCTCCATGACCTGTTGCGCACGCAACCTGAGATCGCCAGCCGGGTACAGGCCATGGTCCGCATCGGCGAGCGGCGCTGGAACCTGAAGCTGCACAACGGCGCCGACGTGCTGCTGCCGGAAGGCGCCGAAGCCGCCGCCATCACCCGGCTGGCGGAGCTGCAGCGCGAGCAGCGGCTGCTCGACCGGCCGCTGCTCGCGATCGACATGCGCCTGCCGGATCGCCTGGTGCTGCGTCAGCCGCCGGCACCGCCGGAAGCGCCCCGTGCCGCAACCCCTCGGAGGGATCGCGGATGAACGAGATATCCCGTCTGCCGCCACCCCGCGACGGCGCCAAG
The DNA here is from genome assembly GCF_018129085.1 of Plastoroseomonas hellenica. Taxonomy (GTDB): domain Bacteria; phylum Pseudomonadota; class Alphaproteobacteria; order Acetobacterales; family Acetobacteraceae; genus Plastoroseomonas; species Plastoroseomonas hellenica. The sequence continues at coordinate 2,421 of NZ_JAAGBB010000088.1, read as the reverse complement.
GAACCGCGCCGCCGCCGCTATGCGAGGAGCGGCCCTTTCGGCGTCATCGACATCGGCAGCACCAAGGCGGTCTGCCTGATCGCCCGCCTCGAGAGCGATGGGGAGCCGCGGGTGCTCGGCTTCGGCTGGCAGCGCGGGCGTGGCGTGAAGGGCGGATCCGTCGTCGACCTCGAGGAGGCGGAGCGCGCCATCCGCGCCGCCGTCGGCCAGGCGGAGGAGATGGCGGATACCCAGCTTCCGGGCGCCATCCTCAATCTCTCCTGCGGGCAGCCGGAATCGCGGCTGATGCACATCCAGTGGCCGATCGGCGGCCGCGCGGTGACCGAGACGGATCTGCGCGCCATCCTCTCCGAAGGCCGCCGCCGCGCCGCTGAGGATGGGCGGGAGACGGTGCACGCTGTGCCGCTCGGCTTCACGGTGGACGCGACGCCGGGCGTCGAGGATCCGCGCAGCATGATCTGCGATACGCTCGGTGCGCGGCTGCACCTGGTGGACGCCTCGCAGGCATCGCTCCGCAACCTCGGCTCCACGCTGATGCGCTGCGACCTGGAGGTGGAGGAGCTGGTCTCCTCCCCCTTCGCATCCGGCCTCGCGACCCTGGTCGAGGACGAGAAGCATCTCGGCTGCACGGTGGTCGACATGGGCGGCGGTACGACCTCGATCGCGGTCTTCGCCGACGGCCACCTGCTGCACACCGCGCAGATCGCGGTCGGCGGCCAGCATGTGACCAACGACCTTGCCGGCATCCTCTCGACCCCGGTCGCGCATGCGGAGCGGCTGAAGACCCTGCATGGCGGCGTGCATGGCGGGCCGGAGGATGAGCGCGACTTCCTGCCGGTGCCGCTGCTCGGCGAGGACGAGCACCACATCGCGCGCATCCCGCGCACCATGATCACCGGCATCATCCGCCCGCGCCTCGAGGAAACCTTCGAGCTGGTGCGGGAGAAGCTCGACGCTGCCGGCCTCGGCAAGGAAGCCGGCGCGCGCGTGGTGCTGACCGGCGGTGCCAGCCAGCTTGTCGGCGCGCATGAGCTCGCCGCCCGCATCCTGAACCGGCAGATCCGGCTCGGCCGCCCCCACCCGGTGCGCGGCCTGCCGGAATCGGCCATGGGCCCGGCCTTCGCGACGGCGATCGGCCTGCTCGCCTGGGGCGCCGGCGAAGGCCGCCCCGTGCTCGACATCGCTCCCGGCCCCGACCACCGGCGCGGCCTGTTCGGCCGCCTCGTCCATTGGCTGAAGGACCGCGTGTGATGCGCGCCGCAGCCCCCACCCCTCACACAGAATTCGAGAGGAAGGAGATCGCTCCATGACGCTCAACCTCACCATCCAGAACACCCACCACACCGATTTCTCGCCGCGCATCACCGTGGTCGGCGTCGGCGGCGGCGGCTGCAACGCGGTCAACAACATGATCGCCATGGGCCTCGAGGGCGTGGAGTTCCTGGTCGCCAACACCGATGCGCAGTCGCTCGTGCATGCGCGCGCGGATCGCCGCGTGCAGCTCGGCCACCACCTGACCCAGGGCCTCGGTGCCGGCGCGAAGCCGGAGATCGGCCGCGCCGCGGCCGAGGAGGCGACCGAGGAGCTGCAGCGCCACCTGGACGGCGCGCACATGGTCTTCATCACCGCCGGCATGGGCGGCGGCACCGGCACCGGCGCCGCGCCAGTCATCGCCCGCATGGCGCGCGAGCGCGGCGTGCTGACCGTCGGCGTGGTGACCAAGCCCTTCGACTTCGAAGGCCCGAAGCGCCGCCGCAGCGCCGAGCAGGGCCTGGACGAGTTGCAGCAGGTCGTCGACACGCTGATCGTCATCCCGAACCAGAACCTGTTCAAGATGGCGAACGAGCGCACCACCTTCGCCGAGGCCTTCAAGATGGCCGACAACGTCCTCTACATGGGCGTGCGCGGCGTGACCGACCTGATGACCAAGCCCGGCCTCGTGAACCTCGACTTCGCCGATATCCGCACGGTGATGGCGGAGATGGGCAAAGCGATGATGGGCACCGGGGAAGCCGATGGCGACGACCGCGCGGTGCGGGCGGCCGAAGGCGCGATCAGCAACCCGCTGCTGGAGGACACCTCGCTGCGCGGTGCCCGCGGCGTGCTGATCAACATCACCGGCGGCCACGACATGACGCTGTTCGAGGTGGACGAGGCCACCAACCGCATCCGCCGCGAGGTGGACGAGGAAGCGAACATCATCTTCGGCTCCTCGGTGGAGGAAGATCTGAACGGCCGCATCCGCGTCTCCGTGGTCGCGACCGGCATCGACCTCGCGGCCGAGCAGGCCAAGCCCGAGGCGAATGCGCGCCCGACGCTGGTCGCGGTCGGCGGCGCCGCGCCGCAGGCGGTGGCGCAGGTGGCCGCCCCGGCGGTCGCGGAGGAGGCCGCCGCCACGGGAACCCATGGCCGCGCCGCGCT
>NZ_JAAGBB010000087.1 GCF_018129085.1 Plastoroseomonas hellenica | reverse complement strand
AAACCAGCAGGCCTAAGCCCACCAATTCGCATCCCAACCCATACCACTGACCATCATCATCTCTTCCGCCACCCAACCAGATCGCCAGAGCCCAATCGCCCGCACCGCGCCAAACACCAAGACCCACACATCCTCGCAGATGCGTAAACCCAGGCGCCGACCGCACATCCCACCCCAAAACCAAGGGACAAGACCACAAGCAACCAAACACCCCAGCCACCCAAGCAGAGTGACCACAAAAAACTTCCAAACCAGATGCAATTGTCAAAGAGCGCGACCGAAGCGGGATCACCCTTCGCATCCTCGGATGCGACGGGCGACCGATCGGTCTGAAGGAGCCACCTACTAGGTGGGCCGCAGAAGCTAAGGTCTTCATCCCTCAGCGTCAAGGCCCGACGTCGTCGGCGTGGCGGGTTTCTAGTCGGCTGCCACGGAAGTGTCAAACCCCTGTCGCGATCCTTTCCGCATTCGGCATGAAATTGTCACAAAGGCCCGCCTCCCCCACCAGCACCGGGTCGCCCTCGATCAGGCCGCCGCCAAGGCCGGATTGGCGTGGCGCGCATGCAGGAATTCCAGCACCGCCTTGCGCGCATGCACGAAATCCGGCTGCTCGGCCAAGGCCAGCCGATCGCGCGGCCGCGGCAGCCGCACCGGCAGCACCTCCCCGATCCGCGCATTCGGCCCGTTGGTCATCATCACGATGCGGTCGGAGAGCAGCACCGCCTCATCCACATCATGGGTGATCATCAGGGCGGTCATGCCGAGCGCGGCGTGGATCTGCATCACCTGGTCCTGCAGATGCGCCCGCGTCAGCGCGTCCAGCGCGCCGAAGGGCTCGTCCATCAGCAGCACCTTGGGCTTCATCGCCAGCGCCCGCGCGATGCCGATGCGCTGCTTCATGCCGCCCGAGATCTCGTGCGGCCGCTTGTCCGCCGCCTGCGTCATGCGCACGAGCGCCAGGTTGTGCGCGACCCAGCCCGCCCGCTCCGCCCGCGACATTTGCCGGGACAGGGTCTGGTCGACCGCGAGGCGGATATTCTCGGCGCAGGTCAGCCAGGGCAGCAGGGAATGGTTCTGGAACACCACAGCGCGGTCCGGCCCCGGCCCGCTGACTTCCTTGCCTTCCAGCACTGCCCCGCCCTGGGATGGCTTCAGCAGGCCGGCGACGACGTTCAGGAGCGTCGACTTGCCGCAGCCCGAATGGCCAATGACGCTGACGAACTCGCCGCGATCGATGCGCAGATCGATGTCGCGCAGCACCGGCGCCGGGCTCCGCGGGAAGGCGACGGTGAGGCGGGAGATCTCGAGAAACGCTGTCGTGCTCATCGCTGTTCCTCCCTCAGCTCGCGGCCGTGCCGCGGGTGACGATATGCCCCGCCAGCGCCACCAGCCGGTCCAACATGAAGCCGACCAGGCCGACATAGATCAGCGCGACGATGATGTCGGAGAGGTTGGAGCTGTTCCACGCATCCCAGACGAAGAAGCCGATACCGACGCCGCCGATCAGCATCTCGGCCGCGATGATCGCGAGCCAGGAGAGGCCGATGCCGATGCGCAGCCCGGTGAAGATGTAGGGTGCCGCCGCCGGCATCACGATGCGGGCGAAGTAGCCGAAGCCCCGGAGCTGGATCACTGCCGCGACATTGCGATAATCCTGCGGCACGTTGCGCACGCCGACCGCGGTGTTGATGATCACCGGCCAGACCGCGGTGATGAAGATCACGAAGATCGCGGAGGGCTGCGCCTCCCGGAAGGCGGCGAGGCTCAGCGGCAGCCAGGCGAGCGGCGGCACCGTGCGCAGCACCTGGAAAATCGGATCCAGCCCGCGCATTGCGAAGGCCGATGTCCCGATCAGCATCCCGAGCGCCACGCCGACCACCGCGGAGAGCGTGAAGCCCATGGCGACGCGCTGCAGCGACGCCAGTAGGTGCCAGAACAGCCCCTTGTCGAGCCCGCCCCGGTCGTAGAAGGGATCGACGATCAGGTCATGCGCATCGGCCCAGACGCGCGACGGCGGCGGCAGCGTCGCCCCGGGGCCGCTCGCCGCGACTTCCCAGAGCACGAGCAGCACCGCCAGCACCAGCAGCGGCGGCGCCACCCGCGCCAGCACCGGCATCAGGCGGGAGGGTTTCGGCAGCGGCGCCGGCGCTGGTGCCGCTGCCGGCCGGGCGACCGGCACGGAAGCCGCTGCCTCCGCCTTCGTCTTCACGATGGCATTCATGGCTCAGGCTCCTGCGAGTTTCTTGATCGCGAGGCTGTCGAGATAGGCGGCGGGGTTCTCGGGATCGAAGACCTTGCCGTCGAAAAAGGTCTCCCGCCCACGGCTGGTGCCGGTGGGCAGCTCGCCATTCGGCACGCCGGCGCGCGCGGCCGCGGCGCGCCAGATCCCTTCCTTGTTCACCGCGGCCACCAGCGCGGTGGTGTCGGTCTCCTGCGGCAGCACGCCCCAGCGTACATCCTCGGTCAGGAACCAGAGCTCGTGGCTGCGGAAGGGGTAACTGGCGTGGTCGCGCCAGTACTTCATGATGTGGGGGCTGTTCTCGACCCGGCGCCCGTCGCCGTAGTCGATGGTGCCGGAGGTGCGGCCGAGGATGTCGGCGGCCGGCACGTTGAACCAGGCGCGGCGCCCGAGGATCGAGGCCATCTCCGCCCGGTTCGCCGGCGCGTCGCACCAGCGCGCCGCCTCGATGACCGCGGCGGTGAGCGCCTCGGCCGCGCGCGGATTGGCCGCCACGAAATCGGCACGCATCGCGAAGGATTTTTCCGGGTGATCCGTCCAGAGCTCGCCGGTCGTCAGCGCGGAGTAGCCGAGGTTCTGGGTGACGAGCTGGGCGTTCCAGGGCTCGCCCACGCAGAAGGCGTCCATGGTGCCGACGCGCATGTTGGCGACCATCTGCGGCGGCGGCACCACGATGGTCTGCACGTCCTTGTCGGGATCGATCCCTGCGGCCGCCAGCCAATAACGGATCCAGAGGTCGTGGGTGCCGCCGCGGAAGGTCATCGCGACCTTGCTCTCCGACGTCAGCGCGCCCTTGAGCGGCGAGGCGTCCAGCCGCGCGCCGAGCGGCCGGTGCTTGGCCGCGACCGAGATCGCCTGCCCATTGGTATTGAGCCGCGCCAGGATCGCCATCGGCACCGGCTGGTTGTTCTGGGTGATGCGCCCGGTCTGCATCAGATAGGGCATCGGCGTCAGGATATGCGCGCCGTCGATGCCGCCGCGCGCGAGGCCCAGCACCAGGTTGTCGCGCGTCGCGCCCCAGCTCGCCTGTTTGTCCACCTCGACATCGGGCATGCCGTGCTTGGCGTAGAAGCCCTTCTCCTTGGCGATGATCAGCGGCGCGCTGTCGGTCAGCGCGATGTAGCCGAGCTTGGTGCCGCGCACCTCCGGCGTGGTCGAACCCTGCGCGAAGGCGCCGTGCGGCGCCGCGGCGCGCGCGGCGGCGAAGAGGGCGGCGGTCGCCACGATGGCCTGGCGGCGGGTGGTGGTGGTCATGCGATGCTCTCCCGGGGGTAGGCAGGTGGCGGAGGGGGCGGCGGTGGTTCCGGCTCGCCCAGGCGTTGCGCGGCGGCGTGCCAGAGGGCGGCGCCGTAGGGGGCCAGGGCGTCCTCGGTCGGCACCTCGGAGGCGACGTGGCCCCAGCGCCGCATCTGGCCGAGCCACCAGGCGGCGGCATCGCGGCGGGGAAAGGTCGCCGGACGGAAGCGCAGCGCCGGACCGGGCACCCGCCCTTCGATGGCGGCGCCGAGCTCCCGCTCGCTGAGCTGATGCGGCATGGCTTGCTTCAGGATGCGCAGCAACTCCGGCTGGTTCTCCGGCGTCTCGATCCATTGCGCCGCGGCGATGACCGCGGAGGTGCAACCAATCGCCGCCTCCGGCGCGCGATCGAGCGCGGCCTCGGCGAAAGCCAGCACCTTCTCCGGGTGGTCCGGCCAGATCTCGCCGCTGCCGAGCACCATGCGCCCGGCACCGAGCGCCTCGGCATGGCTGCCCCAGGGCGCGCCGGCGCAGAAGCCGTTGATACTGCCGGACGCCAGCCGGGCTGCCACCATGGGCGGCGGTACCACGGTCATCCTGAGGTCCCGGTCGGGATCGATGCCGCCCGCGGCCAGCCAGTGCCGCAGCAGGTAATTGTGGGAGGAGAAGGGGAAGACCACGGCGAGCGTCACCGGCGCGCCATGCCGGCGGAGCGCCTGTGCAAAGCCTTGCGGGGTCGCCGGCCCGTCCAGCGCATCCGCCAGCCGGTTGGAGAGGGTCAGCGCATTGCCATTGGCCCCGAGGCCGCAGGCGACGCTCAGCCGCGCCGAGAGCCCGCCGAGCCCCGCGGCCAGCGCGATCGGCATCGGCCCCAGCAGATGCGCGCCGTCGAGCATGCCGAGCGCCAGCTTGTCGCGAACCGCCGCCCAGGAGGCCTCCGGCGACAGCGTCACCCTGATCCCGACCGTCTCGAACAGCCCGATGGCATCAGCAACCAGCAGCGGCGCCGCGTCGACCAGCGGCACATAGCCGATCCGCAGCGCATGAATGCGCAGGCCGGGACGTCGGGCAGCGAGGACGGCGGTTGCAACCACGCGGATTCTCCCGAAGCCCGTGAGGGCGTCGAGACGGGCCGCCATTGGACCGTCAGGGCTGGGCGCGGTGTCATCGGATGCACGCCATTGCGCATCCCCGCTTGTCCCCTATTCCAATCGCAATGCTGCGTCGCACTCAAGAGAAATGCACATATTTCGCGCAGAAATCTCGTATTGCGCTTTTTTCGACCAAATTACGCGCACAATTGCCTACTAAATACGCAGAATCTCCGCCGCCATCACCGCCAGCTTGAGGTGCCGGTCCATCGCCATGCGTCGCAGGCGCCGATGCGCGGCATCCTCGGTCAGCCCCATCTCCCGCATCAGCTTGCGCTTGGCCTGGTCGAGCAGAACCCGCTCCTCGAGCGTCGCCCGCGCCGCATCGAGTTCCGCTCTGAGGCTCTGATGGGCGCGGAAACGCCGGATGGCGACATCCAGCACCGGCCGCACCCGCGCCGGATGCAGCCCTTCCACCACATAGGCGGCGACGCCCGCCTCCAGCGCTGCCTCGATCTGCTCCGGCTGGCCCTTCCCGGCGAAGACCACCACCGGCCGCGGCTCGTCGCGATAGAGCGCCCGCATGCTCTCCAGCGCGTCGCGCGACGGATCGTCGATGTCGCAGACAATGACCTCGGCCTGGCTCTCCCGCACCAGCCGGGTCAGATCCCCGGGCGCGGCCACGATCGCGGCGACGGTGAAGCCCGCCCCTTCCAGGCCGGCCCTCACCGCCTCCGCCCTTTCGGCATCGTCGTCGACCAGCAGCACGCGCAGGGGATCAGCCCTTTCCAGACCGGAGAGAGCCGTGCCGCATTTCTTCCCAGCCCCATTTTGCCCGAGCCGGGGGGTGACATGGAAGCGCGCCGATGCCTGGGGAGGGCGCCGCCCTCCCCGCCGATCGCTCTCAGGCCGCCGCGCGCACCTCCGGCGTCACCTCCAGCCCCTCGGGGCCGGCGGCGACGCGGAGCGTGGCGCCGTCCTGGACACTGCCTTCCAGCAGCAGCTCCGCGAGCTTGTCCTGCAGGTTGCGCTGGATCACGCGCTTCAGCGGCCGGGCGCCATAGAGCGGGTCGTAGCCGGCCTCCGCCAGCCAGTCCCGCGCCGAGCGGTCGAGCTCCAGCGTGATCTTCCGATCCTCCAGCAGCTTGCGCAGCCGTCCCAGCTGGATCTCGACGATCGCGCCCATGTCCTGCCGGCCGAGGCGGCGGAACAGCACGATCTCGTCCAGCCGGTTCAGGAATTCCGGCCGGAAGCGCTCGCGCACCGCGCGCATCACCGCGGGGCGTGCCGCGTCGATGTCGCTGGTCTCCGGCAGTTCCGCGATCGCCTGGCTGCCGAGGTTCGAGGTCAGCACGATGATGCAGTTGCGGAAATCCACGGTCCGCCCCTGCCCGTCGGTCAGCCGCCCGTCATCGAGCACCTGGAGCAGGATGTTGAAGACGTCGTCATGCGCCTTCTCCACCTCGTCGAAGAGGATCACCTGGTAGGGCCGGCGGCGCACCGCCTCGGTCAGGGTGCCGCCCTCCTCATAGCCGACATAACCGGGCGGCGCGCCGATCAGGCGGGCGACCGAGTGCTTCTCCATGAACTCCGACATGTCGATGCGCGTCATCGCCCGCTCGTCGTCGAAGAGGAAGCCGGCGACGGATTTCACCAGCTCGGTCTTGCCGACGCCGGTCGGGCCGAGAAACAGGAAGCTGCCGATCGGCCGGTTCGGATCCTGCAACCCCGCCCGCGCCCGGCGCACCGCCTTGGCGACGGCGGTCAGCGCTTCGTCCTGGCCGACCACCCGGGCGCGGAGCTTGTCCTCCATGCCGAGCAGCTTGGCGCGCTCGCCCTCCAGCATCTTCTCGACGGGGATGCCGGTCCAGCGGCTGACCACCGCGGCGATGCCCTCATCGGTCACCGCCTCGTTCACCAGGCGGCCATCGGCACCACCGGCTTCGGCGAGCCGCCGCTCGATGCCCGGGATGACGCCGTAGAGCAGCTCGGAGGCGCGCGTGAGATCGCCCTTGCGCTGCGCCAGCTCCACCTCGGTCCGCGCGCGGTCCAGCTCCTCCTTGAGCTTCTGGGCCTCGACCACCTTGCCCTTCTCGGCCTCCCAGCGCTGCGTCATCTGGGCTGAGCGCTCCTCAAGGTCGGCGACCTCCTTCTCGAGCTTCTGGAGGCGATCCTGCGAGGCGCTGTCATCCTCCTTCTTCAGCGCTTCGCGCTCGATCTTGAGCTGCATCAGGCGCCGATCGAGCTCATCGAGCTCCTCTGGCTTGCTGTCGACCTGCATGCGGAGCCGCGAGGCCGCCTCGTCCACCAGGTCGATCGCCTTGTCGGGCAGGAAGCGGTCGGTGATGTAGCGATTGGAAAGCGCCGCGGCGGCGACCAGCGCGCTGTCGGTGATGCGCACGCCATGATGGGTCTCGTACTTGTCCTTGATGCCGCGCAGGATGGAGATGGTGTCCTCCACGCTCGGCTCGCCGACGAAGACCGGCTGGAAGCGCCGCGCCAGTGCCGCGTCCTTCTCGACATGCTTGCGGTATTCATCGAGCGTGGTCGCGCCGATGCAGTGCAGCTCGCCGCGGGCCAGCGCCGGCTTCAGCAGGTTCGACGCGTCCATCGCGCCATCCGCCTTGCCCGCGCCGACCAGCGTGTGCATCTCGTCGATGAAGACGATGATCTGGCCGGCGGCCTGCTCGACCTCGGCAAGGACCGACTTCAGCCGCTCCTCGAACTCGCCGCGGTACTTGGCGCCGGCGACCATGGCGCCGAGGTCGAGCGCCATCACGCGCTTGTCCTTCAGCGCCTCCGGCACGTCGCCGCGCACGATGCGCAGCGCCAGGCCCTCGACGATCGCGGTCTTGCCGACGCCGGGCTCGCCGATCAGCACCGGATTGTTCTTGGTGCGCCGCGCCAGCACCTGGATCGCGCGCCGGATCTCCTCGTCGCGGCCGATCACCGGGTCGAGCTTGCCGTTCCGCGCCACCTCCGTGATGTCGCGGGCATATTTCTTGAGTGCGTCGAAATTGGCCTCGGCATTGGCGCTGTCGACCTTGCGCCCCTTGCGGACATCGGCGACCGCCTTCTCCAGCCGCTGCGGATCGGCGCCGGCGGCGCGCAGCGCCCGGCCGGCATCGGTGTCGGACGCGGCGAGCGCCACCAGCAGTCGGTCCTGGGCGACGTATTCGTCCCCCGCCTTGGTCGCCTGCTGCTGCGCGGCATCCAGGATACGCACGATCTCCGGCGTGAATTGCGGCTGCCCGGCGCCCTGGCCGCTGACCTTGGCCTGCTTCGCCAGCGCCGCCGCGACCGCCTGCTGTACCCGCGCCTGATCGCCACCGGCGGCGCGCACCAGGCCGGCGGCCGCACCCTCCTCATCATCGAGCAGCGCCTTCAGCAGGTGCTCGGGCGTGATGCGTTGGTGGAACTCGCGAATCGCGATGGTCTGCGCGGCCTGCAGGAAGCCCCGCGCGCGGTCGGTGAATTTCTCGATGTCCATCCTCTGTCCCTCTTCTGAGCGGACCCATGCCCCCCGCCCCTGGAAGTGGCGACGGTGGACAAAACGTCGGGCATGATGTGGTAACGTGCCTCGATCTGCTTCAAGGGCCGGGTGATGCGCGTCGAGAAGATCTATCGCTACCCCGTGAAGGGGCTGACCGCGGAAGCGCTCGAGGAGGTCGCGCTCGCCGAGGGCGAGACCCTGCCGCATGACCGCCGCTTCGCCCTCGCCCAAGGCGACGCCCCCTTCGACGAGACGGCGCCGAGCTGGCTACAGAAGCGCCATTTCGGCTGCCTGATGGCCAATGCCCGGCTCGCCCTGCTGCATTCGGCTTTCGACCCGAGGATCGGCCAGCTCGCGATCCGCAGGCCCGGCGAGCCGCCGCTCGCCGCCAGCACCCGCACCGCCGAAGGCCGGACCGCCATCGCCGCCTACCTTGCCGCCTTCCTGGGCGAGGAGGCGCGCGGCGAGCCCCGCTTCGTGGAGGCGCCAGGCCACGCCTTCACCGATGTCGCGCGGAAATGCGTCTCGATCATCGGCCTCGCCTCGGTCGCCGCGCTATCGGAGAAGGCCGGCATGCGGCTCGATCCGTTGCGGTTCCGGGCGAACATCTATGTCTCGGGCGGCGCCCCCTGGGCAGAGTTCGACCTGCTGGGCGAGGAGATCATGCTGGGGCGCGCCCGGCTCCGGGTCTTCAAGCGCATCGTCCGCTGCCCGGCGACCGAAGTGAACCCGGAGACCGCCGAGCGCGACGCCAAGCCGCCGAAGCTGCTGCGCGACCACTTCGGCCATATGGACCTCGGCGTCTATGCCGAGGTGATCGAGGGCGGCCGGGTCGCGGTCGGCGACGCGCTGGAGCCGCTGCGGCTGGACTGATCGGGTGTCAGGCGCAGTTCGCGCAGACCCCTTCAACCTCGACCGTCGCCACTCCCGGCGTGAAGCCCTGGGCCCGCGCCGCCTCCGTGATCGCTGCGGCCACCGCGGGGGCGCAGATCTCCGCGGTCGCGCCGCATTTGCGGCAGATCAGGAACTGGTGCGGGTGGTCGTGTCCATGCCCATGGCCGTCGTGGTGGGCATGCCCGGTCTCGACGCAGGGCATATAGGCGTTCAGCCGCTCCAGCTTGTGCACCAGCCCCTGCTCCAGCAGGAAGTCCAGCGCCCGGTAGACGGTCGGCGGCGCGGCGCCGGCCCGGAGCCCGCGCAGCTTGTCGAGCAGCGCATAGGCGCCGATCGGCGCCTCCGCCTCCAGGATCAGGCGCAGCACCTGCCGCCGCAACTCGGTCAATTGCACACCCCGGGACGCGCAGACGAACGCGGCCTGCTCCACCGCCGTTGCCACTTCCGGCATGCCTGGATTCTCCTGTCGGCTCATCCCAGGTTATATCGTATCGCCATGGCCGACACCCCACCCCCACCCTGCCCCGAAGCCCGCGCACGCTTCCTGGAAGCCTGCCATTTCAATGCCGACGGGCTGATCCCCGCCATCGCCCAGCAGCACGATACCGGGGAAGTGCTGATGATGGCCTGGATGAATGCCGAGGCGGTCGCCGAGACGCTGGCCACAGGCCGGGTCTGCTATTTCTCCCGCAGCCGGGGCGCGCTGTGGCGCAAGGGCGAGACCTCCGGACAGCAGCAGCGCCTGGTCGACCTTCGCCTCGATTGCGACGGCGACACGATCCTGGCGCTCGTCGACCAGACCGGAGTCGCCTGCCACACCGGCCGCCGCAACTGCTTCTTCATGGCGATCCGCGAGGATGCCCTGGTGCCGATCGCCGCCCCCCTGGTCGACCCGGACCAGCTCTACGGCCACAACCACGCATGACGCCCGTCACCCTGATCACCGGCTTCCTCGGCGCCGGCAAGACGACCCTGCTGAACCGGCTGCTGAAGCATCCGGACCTTGCCGGGACCGCCGTCCTCATCAATGAGTTCGGCGAGGTCGGCCTCGACCACCTGCTGGTCGAGACGCTCGACGAGGATACGGTCCTGCTGAATGCCGGCTGCCTCTGCTGCACCGTCCGCGGCGACCTGCAACGGGCGCTGACCGGCCTGGCACTCCGCATCGAGGCCGGCCACCCGGTCCGCCGCGTCGCCATCGAGACGACCGGCCTCGCCGACCCCGCCCCCATCCTGCACACGCTGATGAGCGATCCGGTGCTGCTGCGCCGCTTCCGCCTCGACGGCGTCGTCACCCTGATCGACGCCGCCAACGGCGACGCGACGCTCGACAGCCAGCCCGAGGCGGTGAAGCAAGCGGCGGTCGCGGATCGCCTGGTGCTGACCAAGACCGACCTAGCCTCGGCGGATGCGGTCGCGGCGCTGCGCGCCCGCCTCGCCGCGCTGAACCCCGGCGCGCCGATCCTGGCCCCGGATGCGGCGCCCGACGCGCTGCTCGATGCCGGGCCGTTCGAGCCCAACGGCAAAATCGAAGATGTCGCGCATTGGCTCGGCCATGAGGCGCACCACGCGCATCATCACCACCATCACCACCACGACCCGAACCGGCACGACGCCCGCATCCACAGCTTCACGCTCCGCTTCAGCCGGCCGCTGAAGCTCGATGCCATCGCCAGCTTCCTGGAGATGCTGATGGTCACCCGCGGTGACAGCCTGCTGCGCGTCAAGGGCATCCTGAACCTGGAGGGTGAGAGCCGTCCCGTCGTGCTGCATGGCGTCCAGCACGTCTTTCACCCGCCGGTCCGCCTGGCCGCCTGGCCGGAAGGCGATGACCGCAGTTCCCGCCTGGTCTTCATCGTCCGCGACCTCGCGCGGGAGACCATCGAGAACGGCCTCACCGCCTTCCTCGACGCAGCGTGACCCTCATTTACATCCTGGCCGGGGAAGCCTCCGGCGACGTGCTCGGTGCCCGCCTCGTCGCGGCGCTGCGCCAGCACCGGCCGGACCTCGGCTTCGCCGGCATCGGCGGCCCGCGCCTCGCGGAGCAGGGTATGCCCTCCCTCTTCCCCTATCGCGACCTCGCGGTGATGGGGCTGCTGGAGGTGCTGCCGAAGCTCCGCCGCCTCGCCCGCCGGCTTTCGGAGACCGAGGCCGACATTGCCGCCCGCCGTCCGGCGCTGATCGTCACCATCGACAGCCCGGGCTTCGCCTTCCGCATCGCGGAGCGCGTGCGCCATCTCGGCATTCCGCTGATCCACTACGTCGCCCCCCAGGTCTGGGCCTGGCGGCCGGGGCGGGTGAAGAAGCTGCGGGCCGTCCTCGACGGCATCCTCGCCTTGCTGCCCTTCGAGGCGCCTTTCTTCGAAGCCGCCGGCATCCCCGTCGATTTCGTCGGCCATCCCGTGCTCGAATCCGGTGCCGATGCCGGCGACGGGGAGCGCTTCGCGGAGAGATTCGGTCTGGCTCCCGGCGAGATCCCACTGCTCGTCATGCCCGGCAGCCGGCGCGGGGAGGCCGCCCGGATGCTGCCGGTCTTCGGTCCCACCATCGCCGCGCTGCATGCCCGCCACCCCGGCCTGCGCCCGGTCGTCGCCATCGGCCCGATCGTCGAGGCGCAGGTCCGCGCCGCGGCAAAGGGCTGGCCCGGCAACCCGATCCTGGTCGAAGCCCTGTCCGACAAGCACGACGCCTTCGCCGCCGTCGCCGCGCGCGGCGGCGCCGGCCTCATCAAATCCGGCACCTCCAGCCTGGAGATGGCGGTCGCCGGCATCCCGCATATCGTCGCCTACCGGATCAACCCGATCACCCACCAGATCGTCCGCCTGCTGGTGAAGATCTCCCGCGCCAGCCTGGTGAACCTGCTCGCCGATCGCGAGGTCGCGCCCGAATTCCTCCAGTACGGGGCGACCCCCGAGCGCATGGCCGCCACCCTGCACACCCTGCTCGCCGATCCCGCGGCAAGGGATGCCCAGCGCGCCGGCTTCGCGGAGGTGCTGGCGAAGCTGCGGCCGCCGGAGGGGCTGCCGAGCGCGGCGGCCGCGGCAGCCGTGCTGCGGGCGCTGGAAGAAAAGGGTGGGGACAAAGGGCTCCTTCGCCCCGCATAATTGCTCGTCCCCGATCCTTCATCCTTGCTCCTTGGCGCTGCCCGGCCCGCGCCAGCCGCAGGGCAGGAAGGCGGGGGCGGCTCAGCCGGAGAAACGCATGTCCCTCACCCGCCGCACCCTGCTCGCCACCACCCTGGCGACCCCGGCCCTGGCCCAGTCCCGCCCGCCGATCACCCTGGTGGTGCCCTATGCCGCCGGCGGCGGCACCGACATCGTCGGCCGAGAATTCGCCCCGCATCTCTCCGAGGCGCTGGGGCAAACCGTGGTGGTGGACAATCGCGGCGGCGCCGCCGGCCATGTCGGCTCCATGTCGGTCGCCCGCGCCCGGCCGGACGGCACCACGCTGCTCTTCGCCGTCTCGACCAATATCGTGGTCAATCCGCACCTCCAGCGCGGCGACCGCTTCGACCTGGCGGCGGCCCTCGGCGCCGTTGCCCAGGTCTCGCTCTATCAATATGTGCTGGCGCTCGATCCGCGGCTGCCGCCGACCAACCTGATGGAGCTCGCCGCCTATGGCCGCGCCCGCCCCGCCGGCGACCTGACCTATTCCTCGGCCGGCGTCGGCAGCAACAACCACCTGGCCGGGCTGCTGTTCAGCGAAGCCGCCGGCTTCCAGATGGAGCACGTCTCTTACCGCGGCACCGGCCCGGCGCTGCTGGATGTGGTGGCCGGCCGGGTCTCGATGAATTTCTCCTCCCCGCCGCCGGCGGTGCCGCTGATCCGGGAGGGCAAGCTGCGGGCGCTAGCGGTCACCGGCGCGACCCGCCTCTCGGCGCTGCCGGACGTCCCGACGCTTGCCGAGGCCGGCATGCCGGGCATCGTCATCACCGGCTGGCACGGCGTCTTCGCCCCGGTGCAAACCCCGGCCGCCGAGATGGAACGCTTCGAGCAGGCCGCGAAGATTGCCGCTCAGCGCTCTGATTTTATTCAGAAGCTGGAGCGCGACGGCCTGGAGGCGGCGCCGGTCCGCAGCCGCGCCGAATTCGGCGCCATGGTGCGGGACGAGAATGCCTTCTGGGCCAACAAGGTGCGGGAGCTGAACATCCGGCTCGAATAACTGGCCGGAAGAAAGCTCCCTAAGCTGCTGGGATAAGGCGGTTCCTCTCCATCGCCTCCTCCACGGCCAGCGCCACCTTGAGAGCCGCCAGCCCGGCGTCGCCATCCACCACCGGTGGGGCTTCGCCGAGCACCGCCGCCACGAAACCGGCCTGCTCCGCCTCCAGGCTGTCGTGATCGGTCCAGGAGAGACGGTCCAGCCCGCTCCCCGGCATGGTGGCCACTGGCTCGGCGCCGCCGCGCCGCAGCACGGCGAGGCTGCGCTCCAGGAAATTGACCGAAAGCTCGCCTTCGGTCCCGAGCACCCGAAGCCGCCGCTCCATGGCGATGCTCACCCGGCTCGCCGTGATGGTCGCCCGGCGCCCGCCCGGGAAGCCGAGATGCGCCACGGCGAAATCGGGACGCCCGGAGGCGACGGCGCAGCCCACCGCATCCACCGTCTCCGGCGGGCCGCCGGCCAGCGCCGTGACCAGGTCGATATCGTGGATCATGAGGTCCAGCACCACCGAGACATCGAGGCTGCGCGGGCGGAAGGGCGCCGCCCGCACCGCCTCGAAGCTCAGCGCCCGGCCGCCGGCGGGCGCCTGCATCACCGCCCGGAAGGCCGCCGAGAAGCGCTCGATATGCCCGACCTGCAGCACCACCCCTTGGGCGGCCGCCAGATCGACCAGCACCTCCGCCTCCGCGACCGTCGCGGCGATCGGCTTTTCGACCAGCACCGGCTTGCCCGCCTCCAGCGCGATCCGGGCCAGCGCGTAGTGGGCACGGGTGGGCGCGGCCACGATCACCGCATCGGCCTCGGCGATCAGCGCTTCGGCACCGTCGGCACGAACCCCGAGTTCGGCGGCCACCGCTGCCGCCCGGGCCGGATCGGCGTCATGGACACCCAACAGCCGCGTCCGGGCACCGGCCGCCACTTTGAGGGCATGGAACCGGCCGAAATGGCCGACGCCGAGAACGGCGATCGCGAGCTTTTCCGGGGAATCGATCATGGCGCCCTTCTCTAGCATCACCCGCTCGCCGCACCAGCGTGGCTTCCGTTTGCAATACGGAACGGATGCCCGTGCGCTGGGCGGAGAAAGGCGCTAAAGTATCGGTATGCCACCGGCCCTTGCGCCGGGGGGGAGCCGTCGCCATTCTCCGCCGCCTTTAAATCAGGGGACCGACCCGGCCCAATGCTGCACTTCGCCCGGTGGAAGAGCATTTCCATCATCACCTTCCTCGCCATCGGGGTGCTGCTCTGCGTCCCGAACCTGTTGCCGCGCTCGGTCTTCCCGGATTGGCTTCCGGCCCGGCAGATCAGCCTCGGCCTCGATCTCCGCGGCGGCTCCTATCTGCTGCTCGAGGTCGACACCAACGCTGTGGTGCGCGAGCGGCTGGAAGGGCTGGTCGACGGCGCCCGCACCCGGCTGCGCACCGCCAATATCCGCTATACCGGGCTCGCCGCCGATGCCGCGAACCGGCGCATGAGCGTCCGCGTCACCGATCCGGCCCAGGCCGGCGCTGCCGCCACCGCGCTCCGCGAGCTTGCCAATCCCGTGCAGGTCAGCGCGGGCAACCAGTCCCCGGATATCGACGTCACCACGGCCCCGGATGGCACCGTCACCGCGACACTCAACGAGGCCGGACTGCGCGCCAAGGCGACGAGCGCGGTCGAGCAATCGATCGAGATTGTCCGCCGCCGCGTGGACGAAACCGGCGTCGCCGACGCCCTTGTGGCGCGCCAGGGCGCCAGCCGCGTGCTGGTGCAGTTGCCGGGTATCGAGGATCCGAACCGGATCAAGGAACTTCTCGGCCGCACCGCGCGGATGACCTTCCATCTGCTCGACGAGAGCGCCAACCCCAGCGCCGCCGTCGCACCGCCCGGCGTCGTGTTCATGAGCGGCGAGAACACGGCCGAGCGCTATCCCATCCGCCGACGGGTCGAGGTGGACGGTGCCAACCTGACCGATGCCCGCGCCGGGCAGGACAGCCGCACCGGCGAATGGGTGGTGAACTTCACCTTCGATTCCGTCGGCGCCCGCCGCTTCGCCCAGATCACGCGTGAGAACGTCAATCGCCGCTTCGCCATCGTGCTCGACGACAAGGTCATCAGCGCGCCGGTGATCCGCGAGCCGATCACCGGCGGCCGCGGCCAGATCAGCGGCAGCTTCACCGCGCGCACCGCCAATGACCTCGCGGTCCTGCTGCGCGCCGGCGCGCTGCCGGCGCCGCTGACCGTGGTCGAGGAACGGAGCGTCGGGCCGGAGCTCGGCGCGGATGCGATCCGTGCCGGCATCATCTCGCTCGGCGCCGGGGCGCTGCTCGTCTTCCTCTACATGGGCTTCGCCTACGGGCTGCTCGGCTGGTTCGCGAACATCGCCCTCGCCTTCAACCTGGTGCTGATGGCGGCCGCGCTCTCGCTGCTGGAAGCCACGCTGACGCTCCCGGGCATCGCCGGCATCGTGCTGACCCTCGGCACCGCGCTCGACGCCAATATCCTGATCAACGAACGCATCCGGGAGGAGGTGAAGAACGGGCGGACGCCGATCAGCGCGCTGGAGCTGGGGTTCAGCAAGGCCTCCGGCACGATCATGGATTCGAACCTCACGAACCTGATCGCGATGATCTGTCTCTATGCCTTCGGCAGCGGCCCGGTGAAGGGCTTCGCCGTCACCGTCGCGATCGGCACCGTCGTGCAGATGTGGACGGCGACGACGCTCGTCCGCCTCATGGTCGCCTGGTGGTACCGCGCGACCCGCCCGAAGGAGATCCCGACCTTCGCCAAACCCGGCGCTTCCCTCTACGAGCGCCTGCGCCGGCCGCTGTTCCGGCTGGTGCCCGATGTCACGAAGATTCCCTTCATGAAGGGCGCGAAGGCCGGCCTCCTCGTCTCCGCGGTCCTCTCAACCCTCTCGGTGGTGGTTGCCTTCCACCCCGGGCTCGACAAGGGCATTGACTTCAAGGGCGGCATCGTCATGGAGGTCCGGACGCCCGACGTCGCGGATCTCGGGGTGCTCCGCGGCACCGTCGGCGGTCTCGGCCTCGGCGATGTCGGGCTGCAGCAGTTCGGCGACGCTTCCACCGTGCTGCTCCGCCTGCCCGCCCAGGGCGAGGAGACGCAGACCCAGACCGCGGTCAACCGTGTCCGGGAATCCCTGGAACGGGTCGCACCCGGTACCCGCATCCTGCGGGTCGAGGCGGTCGGCAACCGCGTCTCGGACGAGCTCTTCCTCGGCGGCATGATCGCGCTCGCCGTCTCGCTGGTCGCGATGCTGCTCTACATCTGGTTCCGGTTCGAGTGGCAGTTCGGCATCGCCGCGATCCTCACGCTGATCCTCGACACCACCAAGACCATCGGGTTCATGGCGCTGTTCAGCGTCGAGTTCAACCTGACCACCATCGCGGCAATCCTGACCATCATCGGCTTCTCGGCCAACGACAAGGTCGTGGTGTTCGACCGCATGCGGGAGAATCTGCGCAAGTTCAAGCAGATGCCGCTGCGCCAGCTCGTCGATCAATCGATCAACGAGACGCTGAACCGCTCCGTCGGCACCTCCATGACGCTGCTGCTCTCGGCGGTGCCGCTGCTGCTGTTCGGCGGCGACACGCTGTCGGGCTTCGCGCAGGTGATGGTGTTCGGCATCATCGTCTCCGCCTCCTCCTCGGTGTTCATCGCGGCGCCGATCGTGCTCTACACCGGGGAGAAGCGGCTGCGCCGCGGCGACCCGGCGGAGACCACCGGCGGCGGCAAGCCGGCGCGCGCCGGATGACGGCAACCCGCCGCGCCGCCCTCCTGCTTCCGGCCGCGCTGCTGGCGCGGCCGG
>NZ_JAAGBB010000086.1 GCF_018129085.1 Plastoroseomonas hellenica | reverse complement strand
CGCGCGCTGCTGGCGGGTGCCGCCGGCGCCGCGGCCCTGGCTGGCTTCGCGCCGCGGCCGGCCGCGGCGCAGGCCACGGTCCGCAATGTCGTGCTGGTGCATGGCGCCTGGGCCGACGGCTCCTGCTGGATGGATGTGATCCTCCGGCTGCAGGCGGCGGGGTTCCGCACCACCGCGGTGCAGAACCCCCTCACCTCGCTCGCGGATGATGCCGCCGCGACCCGCCGTGCGCTCGACCTGCAGGATGGCCCGACGGTGCTCGTCGGGCATTCCTGGGGTGGTGCGGTGATCACCGAGGCCGGGCTGCACCCGAAGGTCGCGTCGCTGGTCTATGTCGCGGCGCGGGCACCGGATGCGGGCGAGGATTTCAATGCCCTCGCCGCGCGCTTCCCGACCGCGCCGGTGCGCGCGGGGATCCGCGTCGACAGCGGCTATGCCTCGCTCACGGAGGAGGCCTTCGTCGCGCATTTCGCCGGCGACCTCGATCGCGCCCGGGCGCGCGCGCTCCATGCCGTGCAGCAGCCGATCGCGGAGACGCTGTTCGCGGGCCGCACGACGGTCGCGGCCTGGCGGTCGAAGCCTTGCTCCTACGCGGTCTCGACCGAGGACCAGACCACCGCCCCCGAGTTGGAGCGGTTCCTGGCCGAGCGGATGCGGGCCCGAACCATCGCGCTGCGATCGAGCCATCTGTCGATGATCTCGCACCCCGACGAGATCGCGGCCCTGATCACGGCCGCGGCGGGCGCCGGCTGATGCCGGCATGGGGCGCGTGCCGGCCCGGTGGGCCGGCCGCGCGCCTGCCGGGCGTCCCGCGTGGAACAGTGGGCTTGGCTGTTGAGCGCCGCCTGCTAGAGACGGCCGGTGGCAATCCGGGAAAGGCTTGCGATTGTGCCGTCCCGAACTTCGAGGCCGGAGCTGAGATTCAGGCATCTCTCTGCGGAAATTATGAGAATAGCCAGGAAAGTACCGAAGGCAAGACAGAGGAGATAATCGCGCATCGCGACCTCCATTTCTATTGAATCATTTGGGGGGATCCCGCTTTGGCGGGGCATTATCAGCGAACATTAGCACATATATTGATTTTCCGGCGGAAATTCCGTCACAGAAAAAGGTGTCGCAAGATCATCTTCTTTGCGCAGGCCGTCCCGATGTAATCCGCGCCACTGCGCGGACGGGCTATGATGCAGGATGACCCAGCGCATGATCCGACCATCGGCGGCCCATATGGCCGGCCTGATCCAGAGCCACATTCACGAAGGCCGCGTCCGGGCGAACTATTTCGTCAACCTCCGCGCCCTGGCCGGGGCGTTGGTGAAAGGCGGCATTCTTCGCAAGGACGTGGCGGCCGGTGTGACCCACGGCGTCGGCAAGGGCTGGTGGACGACCGAGACCGCGGGCGTGCTGACCCTGACGCAGGCCGGCGCCGACGCCGTCTAGAGCTCACCGACAGGTCTGAATCACACGATCAAGCAAAGTGCTGGGAGCATGAGGCGCGAGCGCTGGCGCGCGCATCATGCTGCAGCCAGGTTTTGCCGGCAGCGGAAGGGCTCAAAGGCGGCGGCGCCACGCAACCCTTGACCAGGTCTCTTGCATAGTCTCGGCCGTCGGTAGGTTGCCGTTGTGGTCGGTAAGACCACGCGCGACGAAAGTACCGGCGGCTCTGGCCCAGTTCACGGCTTGGCGCTCGAACAGTTCCACGGCCTCGGCGTGGTTCTGTTCCATCCACATGGCCAGCGGTGACGCCAGCCACTTCTGCGAAGTCTCCGCATCGAGTTCGTGCCCGAATTCCTGCAACATGTCGGGATCCCGTGCGGCTGCGACAGGCGCGCCCAACTCCTCTTCCGCGAGACCGGGGATCTCGACGACCTGCCGCATCACGGTGGACAGCTCGCGCCGCGGCATCCGTGGCAAGAGATAGGCGACCAGCATGGGCACAACTGGCTGGCCTGTGGGCGTCCGCACCTCCACCCGGCTGGATCGGAATGGGTCGCTCCTCTCCGAGGTCGCTTCGGTCTGAGGGGCCGGGTGGTAGCTATCGAGCCACTGTTGCAGCCGTGTCTGCGTTTCCTGGCAAGAGAGGCCCTGGCGCAGAGCATCCCGTGCCTGGATCATAAGCGGCTGCATCACCGCGCCAACTCCCAGGATGAAGGCCAGCGTGCCGGCGGTCCGCGCGTTCTGCGTAGGCTCAGGCCGATCATATTGCCGTGGCTTCCGCACGGAGCGGACGCCGATGATCTGCGCCAGCGTGCCGTCCCACCCTTCCGCAGCCAGCGCCACAAGGCCGCGGTCGAAGAGCTGCACCGGCCCGTTCGGCCCGATCGCGACTTCGAGGCAAGGCGAGATGTCGGCGAGATCGATGCGGCCGGAGGGCTCGTCGAACCAGGCTCCCCAGCCATCCCTGGCCACGGCCAGAGCCACCGCCCCGGCCAGCAGGACGGCCGCGTTGATCCAGTGACGCGCCTCAGGAGGCCGCGCGCGCGGGCCGGCGAGGAAGACGTATGTGCTCTCCGGCACGTCGCGTAGAGCCCGCCATTCGGGGCTTAGGGTCTCGCGCCGCGTGTCGAGGAGGGCCGGTCCAGCGCCCGACAGGACCGGGACAAAGGCGGCGGCGGCGTGGCTTGCAAGGCCGCGCAGGATCGCGACGTCCTTCTCCCCGTCGTCCCAGAGCATGTCGAGGACGAGTGCGCCGAAAGGTGTGGGCCGCTCGCCCGCGAAGGACTCCGTCACGATCCGGGCGCGCAGCGCCGATCCCTCCGGCAGATCCTTGGCGAGCTCCTCGCGAGTTACAGGTAGCGCGCGCAGCCCCAGCCGTTCCTCGCCCGCCATGATCTCAGCGAGCCGCCGCAGGCCGGTCCAGGCGCTCGCCATTTGCTGAAACCGTGGATCCCGCAGAATGACGTCGATCTGGGTGTCGATCCGCCGATCGAGGGCAGCCAGCACCGCTTCGAGACGGCTTGGCGCCGGCGCCGCTTTCATGACTGCAACAGCTCGTCGAAGCCTCTGTGCATCATCCCCCACGGAGCCGCGAACGCATCGAGCTTCAGGGGAATCGTCAGAAGGCGCAACGGCCGCGGTGGCCTCACCTCAGCCGCGCGTCCTACCTGTCCAGCTCTTGACGCTCGCAAGCAGAGGCGGGCCGTATCCCGACCCGACAACGCCGGCGTTGGCGATCCGCCATCAGGTGCAGACGCCGTTGTCGCCGAGGCCGCGGCCCAAGACCCCGGAAAGGAGACAGGCCATGCCCAGGTTCATCACCATCGGATATGGCGACCCGGCCGACTATGCCCGCACGGCCCGGCCCGTCCGGGACGCCGCCCATGCCCAGGATGCGAAGCTACGGTCCGAAGGCGCGGTGATCGGGATCGCGGGCGCCCCGGTCCAGGTCCGCAATCCCGAGGCGGCTGGGGTGGAAACCCTCGATGGACCGTTCATGTCGTCCGCCTTGCCGATCGCGGGATTCGCCATCATCGAGGCCGCCGACCTGGCCGAAGCCATCCGGAAGGTTTCGCACGTGCCCTGCGCGGTGGCGCACGGCGTCGTCGAAGTCTGGCCATTGAAGGACGTGCCCTGAGCCCAGGGAGCTTTTGGCCCGGCATCGGCGCGCACGGGAACCGGCGCTCCAGGCCCGTGATGAACCCTCAGGAAAACTGAGGTTCAGGCTGAGCTAAAGCCGTTTGATAACAGGGCGCAACAGGCCCAGACAGGGGTGGCGAAAGCGTCGGGTTTGACGGGCTCGCGCCTGGCTTTTGCGAAGCTCGACGGCGCACCGCCTGTGCGGGAACGCACAGCCCTTCCCGCGATGCACGCGCAGCATGCGCCACCTCACCAAAAGGGAGAAACACCATGTCGGCAACCGCCACACTGCCCCACCCGGCTTCCGCCCCGGTGGATCTCGGCGCGCTCAAGGCCCGCCAGCAGGCCACCTGGGCCACCGGCGACTACGCCGTCGTCGGGACCACGCTGCAGATCGTCGGTGAACGGATCTGCGAAGCCGTGGACCTGCGCGCCGGCGAGCGCGTGCTCGACGTCGCGGCCGGCAATGGCAACGCCACGCTCGCCGCCGCGCGCCGCTTCGCCGAGGTGACCTCCACCGACTATGTCGCTGCGCTGCTCGAGCGCGGCCGGGAACGTGCCGGCGCCGAGCGCCTGGCCGTGGCGTTCCAGGAGGCCGACGCCGAGGCCCTGCCCTTCGACGACCGCAGCTTCGACGTCGCGCTCTCGACCTTTGGCGTCATGTTCACGCCGGACCAGGAAAAGGCGGCGTCCGAACTCACGCGCGTGGTCCGCTCGGGCGGCCGCATCGGGCTCGCCAACTGGACGCCGGAGGGCTTCATCGGCCAGGTCTTCAAGACGATCGGCCGGCACGTCCCGCCGCCGGCCGGCGTGCGCTCGCCCGCACTCTGGGGCACGGAGGCGCGCCTCGCCGAGCTGTTCCCCGGCCACGGGATTTCGGCGACGAAGCAGATCTTCAACTTCCGCTATCGGTCAGCCGATCACATGCTGGACATCTTCCGGACCTACTACGGACCGATGAACCGCGCTTTCGCGGCGCTCGACGGCGCGGGACAGGCGGCGCTGGCGGATGACATCCAGGCGCTCATCGCGCGCATGAACCGCGGCGGCGCCGACACCCTGATCGTGCCGAGCGAGTACCTCGAGGCCGTCGTCACGCGACGCTGAAGCGGTGATGGGGCGCGGCTCAAGGGCAGGTCGATCGCTCTTGAGCCGCCCGGCAGCCCCCCGCGGCAGGCCTGATCAGGCGCGCACGCTGCTCGACAAGATCTGGGACGCGCACGTCGTGGCGCAGCTGCGCGGCGCCGACCTTGTCTATGTCGACCTGCATCTGCTCGATGACCTCCACAGCCCGCAGGCGTTCTCCGCGCTGCGCGCGGCCGGCCGCGCCGTGCGTCGACCGGAGGCGGCATTGGCCGTCCCCGACCACGCCGTTCCCACCGCGGCGCCGCGCGCCGTCATCCCCGACGCGGCCGCCCGGCAGTTGATCGAGACATTGGCGGCCGATGCCCGGGCGTCGGGCGTGCCGCACATCCCGCTGGGGGATCCGCGCCAGGGCATCGTCCACGTCGTCGGGCCTGAGCTCGGCTGCGTGCTGCCTGGAATGACCGTCGCGAGTGGCGACTCCCATGCCGCCACCTTGGGTGCCGTCGGCGCACTGGCGTTCGGCATCGGCGCGAGCGAGGTCGAACAGGTGCTGGCCACGCAAACCCTGATCCTGGCAAAGCCGAAGGCGATGGCCGTGGAGATCGGCGGCACGCCGCCCGCGGGCATATCGGCCAAGGATCTGGCACTGTTCGTGGTTGCCGCGCTCGGCACTGCCGGGGCCCGCGGACATGCGGTGGAGTTCCGCGGTGGCACCGTCCAGGCCCTCGGCATGGCCGGGCGAATGACGTTGTGCAACCTCGCCATCGAGGCTGGTGCCCGCACGGCGCTGGTCGCGCCGGACGAGGTCACCATCCGCTGGATCCGGGGTCGCGAGCGCGCGCCGGCGGGCGAGACTTTCGACCGCGCCGCGGCCCACTGGCGCACCCTGTCATCCGACGCTGCCGCGACCTTCGACCGGGTCATCACGCTGGACGCCTCCGGCCTCGCCCCGATGGTGACCTGGGGCACCGATCCGGACACGGCGGTGCCGATCACCGGCACCGTGCCCGACCCGGCCGACCTGCCCGACGGCGCAGAGCGGACGCGCCGCCGGAGGATGCTTGCGTATATGGGGCTCGTACCGGGCCAGCGCATGACCGACCTGGTGGTCGACGTCGTCTTCGTCGGCTCCTGCGCGAATGGCCGCATCGAAGACCTGCGCGAGGCCGCGGCCGTCGCTGCCGGGCGCAAGGTGGCGCCGGGCGTGCGGGCGCTTGTCGTCCCGGCGTCAGGCCTGGTGAAGCGGCAGGCGGAGCAGGAGGGCCTGGCGCGGATCCTGCGGGAAGCCGGCTTCGAGTGGCGCGAGCCCGGCTGTTCCATGTGCATCGCCATGAACGGGGATGTGGTCGCGCCGGGCCTGCGCTGCGCAAGCACCTCGAACCGCAATTTCGAAGGGCGGCAAGGCCCGGGTGCGCGGACCCACCTCGTATCACCGGCGACCGCCGTCGCCGCGGCCGTGACCGGGCGGCTCACGGATGTGCGGCGCTTGGGGTAGATCCCGTTACACCTGCTTTACTTTTTGATGACAGCATCGCGCTTTCCGGGGCGGCAACGCGATGCGGCCAAGCATCGTCGGCGACGATGATCTTTGCGCTGTGCGCCTCATCGCAGGGCCGGGCGGGTACGCCGGCGGAGGCAGGATGGTGGAGCCAGTCGCGATACCCCAGATCGCCGGCGTCGCTTGGTATCAGCGCGAGGCCTATGCGGCGATCCGCCTGCTCATGGCGGATGGCGAGAGCTTTCCCGGCAGCTATGACGACTGGCTGAAATCCGCCGCCCATCAGAAGAAGCAGGCAGCCGCCCGCGGCTTCTACCCGGTGCGCGTCATCATCGACCCCGAGCAATTCAGAGAGTGGTGCCAGGCGCAGGGGCTGGGCGCGGATGAGCGTGCGCGCGTCCTCTTCTGCGAGGTGCAATTCGCGGTTGTGGGCGGGGCGGCGCCGACCTGCTGACGGCCGAACCCGAAGCGACCGGGCGATCTACTCGTCGGCCCCACTGTCCGCCGCCTTGGCTTCCAAGGACGATTTCATCTTCAGGGCGTCTTCCAGGCGTTCGAAGGAATGGGACAGCAAGGTCTCGCTCTCACCGTCCGCCGAACGCTCGACGATGAGATACCGGACTGCTCCCTTCAGACCCTGAATCGTGACCACCATGTAGTCCTTGGTCGCCATCCAATTGTCCAGGTTCGTCGCGTTTCGTCGGCCGGAGCCTAGGCCATGTAGACCGACAGCAGCAAGCTCCGCGCGCATAGCAGCGGGTGCCATCCTTACGTTCCTTATTCGGCGTTGGACCGGGTTGCCTTGGGCGCCGATCGCGATCAGCTTGCGCGCAAGGATAAGGTTTGTGAATTCACGACATAGCGCGAGAGTAACAAAGACGATAAATTACTTAAGGCACCATTAACGACTTTGGCGACCCTCGTTCGTCTATGGCAGGACAGCCCTCAGACCGGGATTGTCGCCAGGGCCTCGCCGATCGCCGCGGGCGACGGCGCGCAACCGGACAGGGCGGCCCGTCCCACCGGGGTCAGGCGATAGATGCCGCGGCGCTCCCGCTCGAACCAGCCGTAGACGTTGCGCAGCACGATCGCGGCGGCGTCCTCCGCGATCGCGCGAAGGGCACGCACCGGCCGCGGGCCATCGCGCAGCTCGGCCGCGCAGGCCAAGGCCCGTTGCCGATAGGCGGTCATGATCGGCTGCCGGGTCGAGCCGCCGCGGGCGGGGTCGCCCTGCCGGCGCTGATGCTCATCGACCAGGCGGCTGCGGCGCCGCTCGTTGAGCCTCGGGCGGTAGGGGGCGGGCTCGGCGAGGACCTCCACCCTGCCCGTGCCCGCGGAGACGCGCAGCAGGCCGAACCCCAGCAGCCTGCACAGCTTCTGGACGCGGCCGTCGCGGTCCCGCCCGCGCGTGCTCGCCCGCACCGCGAGCCAGATCTCGTCCGCCATCGGCAGGCGGTCGACGGCCTGGAGGACGAGTTCGAGGGTGAAGCTCAGCTTCATCTCGACGATCACCAGGAACGGATCATCGGCGACGCGGATCGCGACGATGTCGCAGCCGCAGATCTCGCCCTTCGGCACGAAGCCGAGCCCTTCGAGGTGGCGCTTCACCGCGGCATAGAGCGATGTCTCGAGCCGATCGGCGGCGGGGCGATTCGGGGTGCCGGGCATGGCCCGCAGTATCCCGGCCCGGAACGCCTTGCGCCAGCAGGGGGGGGCCGTTGCGAGCCGCGCCGGCCCGCGATCCGGAATTCACTGGAATTCCTCAGGCTTCCGCACGCGGTCGCCACGCCAGGTGTCTCGAAACCGCTCGACCCGGCGTAGGTTCCCGGCGAGCTCGAACTGGTTACGGGGAACAAACATGTCTTACATGACTGTCCGTCAGACCGCGGAAGCGGCGAAGGCGATCTACAAGAACAATGATTTCGAAGGCTTCACGATGCTCGGCGGCTTCTTCGATCCGAAGAACAACGACCGGCTGGGCTGGGCCAAGGAAGGCGATGCCGGCGGCGGCTCCGCCGGGATCTACAAGTACAATGTCGGCAAGGACATGTTCATCCTGAGCTTCCGCGGATCGAAGGGCGGGAAGGACTGGAAGGTCGACGACGTGCAGATCGGCCTCAACATGACCGTCGACCGGGCGAGCGATTGCATCACATACGCCAGGCAGTTGCAGTGGCAGTACAAGGGGGCCTTCATCCTGGTGGCCGGCCACTCCCTGGGCGGCTTCCTGGCGCAGGTGGTGGGGGTGGAGTGCGACCTGCCCTTCATCACCTACAACGCCCCGCCGGCGGGGCGGGCCTTCAGCGGATCGCGCGCCGCGAAGCGCTTCGACAAGGGCGTGAACCTCCGGGTCAACTGGGATCCGGTGAGCCGCGCGCCCGGCCGCCATATCGGCCCGCTGATCACGATGCCGCATGTCGGCATGAAGCTGCACGACGCGCATACGAGTGCGGCCTTCATGCGGTCGATCGACCAGGCGGCCTACAAGGACCTCCCCGCCATGGCCTTCATCACCGCGGCGAACCGCCACTGACGCGGGAGCCCCGCGCGCCGCGGCGCGCGGGGCCAGCACGCGTTCCACGAACGGAAGCACCGGAAAAGCGACTCGACTCCGCGCCTGGGCGATGCCTATGTTCCCCTTCTGTTCACGGACAGGAGGAATGCGATGCCCTTCGATCCGCCCGCCAGGGCGGCGACGCTCCCGGCTTGGCTGACGCCTGGGCTGATTGGGGAGCTTGCGACGACCATCGAGGAAGCACTGGCCGCGGGAGCGACGCTTTCCGCGGCCCAGGAGACGGCCCTGATGCTCGCCAGGGCGCTGCACCCCGCCTTGCCGGCGCCGGACCTGCGGGAGGCCCTGTCGCTCGCGATGCATGTGCTGCGCGATGCCCGCACGGATGGCAGGCCGCCACGATGATGGTGGCCGACCCTGTCCTGCACTGGTCGCAGTTGCCGGCCGGCGCACCGCTCGGCGTCGTGCGCCAGGTCGCGCAGCGGAACGCGCTCGTGGCGGTCGCTTCGCGCGCGGTCGGTGATCGGGTGGAGGCCGCCGCGCTCATCGCCATCGGCGAATTCCTGGCGGCGACGAGGGATGCGAGGTCGATCGAGATCCCGAAGACACCACGCGCCCGCCAGGAGGTGCTGGAGCCGGCGATGCTGCATCCCGCCGCCATCGTCGCCGCGGCGGTGGTGCTGCTGTGGCAGGCGGTGATGGCAGAGCGGCGTGACGAGTGGGAGGCGGATACCGCGGCGATCCTGGCGCAGTGGAGCGCCCCGGCGGCGGCTCTTCCCAGGCCGGCACGGCGGCGCCGAGCGGGACAGGCGTGAAGGGCGGCGGCCGTTGGCCGGCCGCAAGGGAACTCCGGACCGGGCTGCGGCGTTCAGAACGAAGAAGATAAGCAAAGGGCCGGGTCATGCTGATGTCACGGATGTCTCCGAGGATCAGGCGTTTGGCTCTCGGCGTCGTGCTGGCCGGAAGTGCGGCCGCGCTATCGCCCGCCCCGTCGCGGGCGCAGGACCTGCCGGGAATCGTCGGCCAGATCCTGGGCAACGACAATCAGGACCGCCGGGAGGAGCGCCGCTACGAACGGCGGGAGGAACGCCAATGGCGGGACGAACGCGAGCGTCGGCGCTGGGAGGCCGAGCGGGACGCGCGTGAGCGCGACCGATACCGGATGGAGGAACGGCGCCACCGCGAGGACGCCCGTCGTCGCGAAGAGGAGGATCGCCGGCGCCGGCCCGGCGTGCCGCGCCGCGACCAGGAGCCCAGAGGCAATTACATCGGGCCGTCGCGCTGAGACGCCACGCCGGAAGCTGAGACGGGGGCCTGACATGGGCAAGCCTGCAGGACACCGGATGCGTCTCTCCGGTGGAACCGAGCTCGCCTACGTCACCGCGGGCGATCCATCGAACCCCGCCTTGCTCCTCCTGCACGGCTTCCCAAGCTCATCGCGAACATTTCGCGGCGTGATCCCTGGCCTGGCTCGCGTCGCCCATGTGGTCGCGCCCGATCTGCCTGGCCACGGCCAATCCGACGTTCTGCCGACGGCTTCGTTTGCAGCCTTCGCCGGCGCGATTGCCGAATTGCTGGATCACCTCGCGATAGGGCGCCGCTTCATCTACTTGCATGACTCCGGCGCGCCCGTCGGCCTCCGGATCGCGATGCACGCGCCTGAGCTGGTTTCGGGCCTCATCATCCAGAACGCAAACGCGCATCGAACCGGCTTCGGCCCGCTCTGGGATGCCACATTGAAGTTCTGGTCGGAACCGACCAGGGAGAACGAAGCGGCCGCGACCGTCCACCTGACCTCCGAATTCACGCGCGAGCAATATACCGGCGGCCTGCCGGAGGATGTCGCCGCCACGATCGGAGGCGAACCCTGGGTCGAGGACTGGCGGGTGATGAATCTGCCCGGCCGCATGCAGGCCCAGCGCGCGCTCATCGCCGATTATGCCAACCACGCCGCGCGTTTCGATGCGATCGCCGGCTATCTCCGGCAATGGCAGCCGCCCGCGCTCATGCTGTGGGGCCGTCACGACCCGTTCTTCGATATCGCCGAAACGCTGTCCTGGATGCAGGATCTGCCGCGCATGGAGGCGCATATTTTCGACGGCGGGCATTTCCTGCTGGAGACGCACGCCGAACCAGCACTCTCGCTCATGGCGGCGTTCATCAAGCGAACACAGGAGAGAGCGGCGCAACCTCCCTGAGAGAACGCCGCCACCCCGCTGCCGGCGCCGTCCGCGGACGGCGCCGGTCAGCACGCCTACCAGTTGAAGCGGATGCCGATGGCGCCCTGGACGGCGGTCTGGCGGCTGTCGCCACCGAAGGACCAGCGATAGTCGGCATGGGCATAGAAGCTGGTGGTCTGGTTCACCCGCGCGGTGATGCCGGCGCCGACCTCCAGCGCCGTCTCCCCGAACCGGTTCTCGATCGGCGCGCTGCTGCCGAGGGTGACCCGGTCGCTGCCCGAGAAGGCATGCCACAGGTTCACCTTGGCGTAGGGCTGCCACAGCGTGCGCGCATCGCGCCCGGTGTATTGCAGCCGTGCGCCGAGCCGGCCGGTCACCGCGTCATCCTCGTTCCAGTCGACGCTGGAGAACAGGTCGCGCGAGCGGTCCACCGAGACGCTCTGCCAGATGATCTGCGCCTGCGGCTCCACCTGCCAGCCGCCGCCGAAGCGGATCGGGTAGCCCGCCTCCAGCGAGGCCGTGTAGCCCACGCCATTGGTGTTCAGCGCCGTGCCGAAATCCGAGCTCGCCTTCACGTCGAACCAGTTCGCCTGGAACACCGCATCGACATACCAGCCGCTCGGACCGAAATGCGTCCAGTAGGCGCCGACCGAGGGGCCGCTCATCAGCAGGCGGCCGACACGCTGATGCTGGCCGAGCGCGAAGCCCGACACATTCGGCGCGTTGTAGTCGGTGTAGGCGACGTAGACGCCGGCATGGTCGCGATGGCCGCCCGCGTAAGGCTGGGTGCGCAGGATGTCGAAGCCGGCCTGCAACCCGATCAGGTTGCCGGTGGCGCGGCTGTCCACGGTGCCGTCCCAGCGGTTGCGGGTGCGTTCGCCGAAGGCACGCGCCCAGGCGCCATTGGCGTAGGGGCGGGAGCCCGCGAGGTCGCGGATATTGTCGAGCTCGCCGACCCGCTCATGCAGGGTGCCGAGGGTCGCGAGGCCCATCTGCCGGCCGATCGCCGCGATCGGCGCGTAGAGCGCCACCTCCGGCCGGTAGAGCGGGATCGCCGGGCCGGGCTGGTCCGGCGTGCCGGGCTCCTCCGGCGTGCCCGGCGTCTCCGGGATCATGAAGGAGCGCAGGTACCAATCCTGGGCGCTGGCATTGCCGCCGCGGAAGAGCTGGTACTCGAAGGCGCCGGCGGCGACGCGGGTGTCGAGCCGGAAGGCGCCGGCCGCCGTGGTGCCGCCGGCCTGGGTCTCGACCACCCGGATGCCTTCGGTGGTCTGCGCGCCGGGGCCGCCGACATTGGCGATGCGGACGCGCGTGTCGCCGGTCGCGGTGCCGCCCTGAATCACCAGCCGGTCGGTGGCGGAGCCGTCGCCGCCGAGGAAGGTGTTCAGCGCCAGGATGCCGCCCTGCCCCACGTAGTTGCCGGCGACGGTCAGCCGCGTCCCCGGCGCGCCGCCGAGCGAAACCAGCCCGGCATTGGTCAGGCCGGCGACGGTCTGGTCGAAGCCGGCCAGCGCCAGCGTGCCGGCGGATGCGACCGTCACCGCGGAGGCCGGGCTGAAGCTGTTCGTGGCGCCGGCGCGCAGCACGCCGGCATTCACCGAAGTCGGGCCGGAATAGGTGTTGGCACCGGTCAGCACCGTGGTGCCCGTCCCCTCCTGCCGGACGGCGCCGATGCCGGAGATGACGCCAGGGAAGACCAGCGTGTCGCTGCGGTTGAAGACCAGGCTGTGCAGGCTGTTGTTGACGACATTGCCGAGGATGCTGCCTGACGTGCCGCCATTGCCGAGCTGCAGCGTGCCCTGCGTGATGGTGGTGCCGCCGGTATAGGTGTTCTCGCCGGTCAGGATGGTGGTGCCGGTGCCTTCCTGGCGCACCGCGCCACTGCCGGAGATGGCGCCCGCGAGGATCAGCGCGTCGCTGCGGTTGAAGGCGAGCGTGCCGTTGTTCAGGACATTGCCCACGATGCTGCCGCTGGTGCCGCCGGTGCCGAGCTGTACCAGGACGCCCGCATTGATCGTGGTGCCGCCGGTGTAGGTATTGTCGCCGGTGAGGATCAGGCTCCCCCCCGGCCCGGCGACGGTCAGCGCGCCGAGGCCGGTGATGCCCTGGGCGATGGTGGTGGTGATGCCGTTGGTGTCGATCGTGCCGCCGGCCGCGGTGATGCCGATGGCGCGCGTCGCGGAGAGGTCGAAGCCGGCATCGAAGCGCAAGGTGCCGCCATTGAAGGTGAGCGCGCCGGTCGCGGCACCGAGCGCACTGTCGGCGGCGACGGCCAAGGTGCCCTGGGTGAGGATGGTGCCGCCCGCATAGGTGTTGGCGCCGGTCAGGATCAGGGTGCCGGGGCCGGTGACGGTCAGCGCGCCGGTGCCGGTGATGACCTGCGCGATCGTCGTGGTGAAGCCGTTGGTGTCGATCGTGCCGCCGCCGGCAGCGATGGAGACCGCGCGCGCCGCCGCCAGGGCGAAACCGGCATCGAAGCGCAAGGTGCCGCCATTGAAGGTGAGCGCGCCGGCGACCGGGCCGAGGGCGGCGTCCGCCGTGAGGGCCAGGGTGCCCTGGGTGATGGTCCAGGGGGTGACGGTGGTGGTGGTGTTCGTCAGGGTCCAGGTGCCGGTGCCGGTCTTCTCGAAGGCGCCGAAGCCCCGGTACTGCACGGCGGGGCCGATCTGGTTCACCGCGAAGCTGCCATTCGTGGCGCCGCCCAGGGCCAGCGTGTCGCCGGCGCCCGCGACGACATTGCCGGTGATCACCGAGCCGTCACGCAGCTCCAGCACATTGCCGCCGCCGCTGAAGGTGATGGCATTGGCGCGGACGCCGAGGTCGCTGACGCCGGCCGTGATGATCCCGCTGTTGATGACCCTGGATCCCGTGCCGGTCACCGCTGCGCCGGCGGCCGTGCCGCCGCCGCCATTGCCGCCGGTGATGGTGCCGCGGTTCTCGATCGTGCTGTTGGCGAGGACCACGCCGATGCCGCCGGCGCTGCCGGAATTGGGATTGGTGCCGCCGCCCGCCTGCCCATTGCCCGCGGTGATGCTGCCGGAGTTGACGAGCAGGCCATCGGTCAGGGAAAGGCCGAGACCCCCGACGCCATGCCCGGAACCGCCGGCGTTGTTGCCGAGGCCGCCCAGCCCGCCGGCGATGGTTCCGGCATTGAGATGCGTGCCGCCGGTGATCAGGGCGCCGGCGCCGCCGGCGCCGGCGAACATGTTGTCCGCCGATGCCGCGTTGAGGAAATTGCCGCCGGCGCCGCCCTCAATCCTGCCCTCATTGTCCAGCGACCCGCCGCTGATGATCGCGCCGACGCCGCCGGCGCCGGTGTTGCCGGTCAAGCCCCCGGTGGCGGTACCCTCGAGATCGCGGGTGCCGCCGGCGCCGCCGATGATGACGCCCGCCGCCGCATTCACGATCGTGCTGCCGGTGGCCGACAGGCCCGCGCCGCCCGCGCCGGCGGTCATGTTGTTCGCCGACACTGCGTTGAGAACAGTGGCGCCGGCGCCGCCCTGAATGAGCCCTCCCCCCCGGTTGTCCAGCGACCCGCCGCTGATGATCGCGCCGACGCCGCCGGCGCCGGCGAAGCCGGCCACGCCGCCGGTGGGGACGCCCTGGATATCGAGGGTGCCGCCGGCGCCGCCGATGATGCCGCCCGTCGCCGCATTCACGATCGTGCTGCCGGTGGCCGACAGGCCTGCGCCGCCCACGCCCGGGGTCTGCCCGGCCGGGCCGACGAAGGTCGTGTTCCCGCCCTGGCCGCCGGTCACCTGGCCGTTGTTGGTGATGCTGCCCGAGGATTGCGTGACGCCGATGCCGCCGGTGCCGGCGCCATCGACGACCGCGGCGGCGCCACCGGTGACAATGCCCTGGATGACGACCGGCCCGCCGACGAAGGTCGCGCCGTTGCCGCCCGTGCCGGTGATGGTGGTCGCGGTGAGGCCGGACAGAGTGAAGGCGCCGGTCGCGATGGTCAGCGGCTTGGCGGCCGCGCCGAGGGCGGTCGGGTCAGTGACCACGACATGGCCGGTCAGCGTGATGGTCGATGCCGGATCGGGATCGGCATTGGCTTGGGCGATGGCCAGGCGCAGCGCGGCTTCGCTGTCCGCCTGGTAGTCGGCGGCCGATGCCGCCGGGGGGAGCCAGCAGGCGACGGCCAGCGCGGCCCAGGAGGCGCCCGCGAGAAGTCTTGCTTTCTGGCTGGTCCCCATGACCGCAGCCCTGCCGCCCACAACCATCTTCATTGAGCTTTTCCCGTGAATACACGTTTCGGTTGACAATAATATTGCGATTCAACCGAATGAAAAGTTCTGCCGGGTTAATATTTCGGTGTGTCTGCGGAAGTCACGTGCATGTTGCAGCTCGGCAACAGGCTATTCCCGATATGTCCGTTTGATGACGCCGGACCGGTTTTGCTTCGCGTTCCTTCGCGCTCATCAACCCGGCCCTTCCTTTGGTGAGGCTTTTCACCGATCGGGCAGCGCCGCCCGATCGGGACCTGCCCCGGCCCGAAGCACCGCCGCCACAGCGTCGCGGCTGACCTTCCACGACGGCCGGAGCAGCTCGGCACGCCTCACCAGTTGAAGCGGATGCCGATGGCGCCTTGCACGGCGGTCTGGCGGCTGTCGCCGCCGAACGACCAGCGGTAGTCGGCATGGGCGTAGAAGCTGGTCGTCTGGTTGACCCGCGCGGTGATGCCCGCACCGACCTCCAGCGCCGTCTCGCCGAACCGGTTCTCGATCGGCGCGCTGTTGCCGAGGGTGACCCGGTCAGAACCCGAGAAAGCGTGCCACAGGTTCACCTTCGCATAGGGCTGCCACAGGGTGCGTTCGTCACGGCCGGTGTATTGCAGCCGCGCGCCGAGCCGCCCGGTCACCGCGTCATCCTCGTTCCAGTCGACGCTGGAGAAGAGGTCGCGCGAGCGGTCCACCGAGACGCTCTGCCAGATGATCTGCGCCTGCGGCTCCACCTGCCAGCCGCCGCCGAAGCGGATCGGGTAGCCGGCTTCCAGCGAGGCCGTGTAGCCCACGCCATTGGTGTTCAGCGCCGTGCCGAAATCCGAGCTCGCCTTCACGTCGAACCAGTTCGCCTGGAAGACGGCATCGACATACCAGCCGCTCGGACCGAAATGGGTCCAGTAGGCGCCGACCGAGGGGCCGCTCATCAGCAGGCGGCCGACGCGCTGATGCTGGCCGAGCGCGAAGCCCGACACATTCGGCGCGTTGTAGTCGGTGTAGGCGACATAGACGCCGGCATGGTCGCGGTGGCCGCCGGCATAGGGCTGGGTGCGCAGGATGTCGAAGCCCGCCTGCAGCCCGATCAGGTTGCCGGTGGCGCGGCTGTCGACGGTGCCGTCCCAGCGGTTGCGGGTGCGCTGACCGAAGGCGCGGGCCCAGGCGCCGTTGGCGTAGGGGCGGGAGCCCGCGAGGTCGCGGATGTTGTCGAGCTCGCCGACGCGCTCATGCAGGGTGCCGAGCGTCGCGAGGCCCATCTGCCGGCCAATCGCGGCGATCGGCGCGTAGAGCGCCACCTCCGGCCGGTAGAGCGGGATCGCCGGGCCGGTCGGCAGCACGGGGGTGTCGGGCGTGCCCGGCACCTCCGGCGTGCCCGGTATCTCCGGCGTCACCGGTACCGTCGAGAAGGAGCGCAGGTACCAGTCCTGCGCGCTGGTGCTGCCGCCGCGGAAGAGCCGGTATTCGAAGGCGCCGGCGGCGACACGGGTGTCGAGGCGGAAGGCGCCCGCCGCCGTGGTGCCGCCGGCCTGGGTCTCGACGACGCGAATGCCCTCGACCGTCTGCGCGCCGGGCCCGCCGATATTGGTGATGCGCATCCGGGTGTCGCCGGTCGCGGTGCCGCCCTGGATCACCAGCCGGTCGGAGGCCGAGCTGTCGCCGCCGAGGAAGGTGTTCAGCGCCAGGATGCCGCCCTGCCCCACATAGTTGCCGGCGACCGTCAGCCGGGTGCCGGGCGCGCCGCCGAGCGTGACCAGCCCGGCATTGGTCAGCCCCGCGACGGTCTGGTCGAAGCCGGCCAGCGCCAGCGTGCCGGCGGATGCGACCGTCACCGCGGAGGCCGGGCTGAAGGTGTTCGTAGCGCCGGCCTGGAGGGTGCCGGCAT
>NZ_JAAGBB010000085.1 GCF_018129085.1 Plastoroseomonas hellenica | reverse complement strand
CGGCGAGCGGCGGGCGCACCGGCGGCGCCGCAGCCGAGGCCGCCACCAGCGACGCCCCGACGCTGCCGCCGGAGACCCCGGCGATCAGGAAGGTGTGGCGCAGCAGGCGCGGGCAGCGGGCGCGCAGCTCCTCCAGCACCAGCGCGGAGAAATAGGCGGCGCGGGCGCCGCCGCCTTCTGCCGCGACCAGCAGCACCGGGAAGCTCCGCCCGTCCTCGTTCCAGCGCGCAATCTCGTCCCGCCGGGCCTCGAGCCAGAGCGCGAAGGCGAGGTCAGCCTCCATCGGCGCCGCCGCGGCGATGGAGGCGGCGGGGATCCGGCGATGCTGGATCTCGTGGTTGTCGCTGAGATCGGCGAAGGACCAGAACAGCGCCAGCAGCAGCGCCGGCACCAGCAGCGGCACCCGCCGCCGCGCCGAGAGCCGCACCAGCAGCAGCAGGCCGGCGCAGAGCGCGGTCGCCCAGAGCGGCAGGAACAGCAGGGTCGGGATCTCCGCATAGAGCCCGAAGAGGTATTCGAGGCTGCCCCAGCCGATGACCCAGGCGAGGAAGAGGATCGCCGCCACGAAGGTCATGCCTTCCGACCAGGCGCCGGCGTGGAGCCAGGTCCAGTCGAGCATGGCCCGCGCCCAGGCGAAGGTCTCGCCCCTCTCCCGCCGGATGCCGACGAGGATGGCATCGAGGATCGCGAGCAGCAGCGGGAACAGGACGGACAGCGCGAGGATGCCGAACAGCGCCAGCGGCAGGTAGATGACGGAGCCGCGCTGGTGGTCCCAGACCGTGGTGTCGCCGGCCAGCAGGTCCATCGGACCGAGTGCGAGGAAGCCGGCGATGAAGGGCGCCGAGAACAGGAAGAGGATCACCGTCTTCTGCGTGAAGGGCGCGTTGCGCACGCCGTCCGCCTGGTGGTGGATGCCGAGGGCGCGTTCCGCGAGGCCGGCGAGGCTGAGGGCCAGGTAGAGCGAGAGCACGAACCACAGCAGCGCCGCGCCGATCGCCCAGTACCAGGGCCAGCCCAGCATGATGCGCGCGGCCTCCGCGCTCTGGTCGGGAAGGCCGACCACGAGGATGTAGGCGATCGCGGTGATCGCCGGCGCCCGCGCCGCCCTCAGCGCATCGGTCAGCGCGAAGTACCAAGCGGGCCAGCGCTCGGGCTGCTGGAGATGCGATGGAGGCGCGGGGGGCGACGACTGGCCGAACTCGGCCGGCTGGGCATCCGGTGGAGTCTTGCTGTCGTCAGGCATCGTCGCCTCCCGCGCCGGCGGCAAGCTGGCATGAAGCCGGTGCCCGCTTCCAGGCGGAAGCGCGGCGGGGTCGCACGCCCTGTGCGCGAGATCACAGGGACAAGAGACTTGCATCGCCCTGCCCCGCTCTGGATAGCCGCCAAGACAGCCGGATCGGTGCGGGAGACATCATCGCGTGGCAGCACAGCATCGCAGCAGGCTTGGTGACATCGTGGCGGTGCTGCCGCCGAAGGTCCTGGGCGGGATGCGCGCCGCGCTGGGCGCGGCGGCGGAGGCCATCCTCGCGGCACCGGATGCGGGCCCGCCGGCCGCGGCGCCGGACGCCGCCGCGCTGGAGGCCGCGGGCCCCGAGCCGCTTACGCCCGAGGATATCCGCGCGCTGGTGCGCGGCGGCTACGCCGATGCGGCGGATGCGATCGACAGCCACCAGGCGCCGGAGCGCCAGCGCGCGCAGGACTATTATGACGGGCTGATCCACGACCGGCAGGAGCGCCGGGAGCAGGCCGAGGACCTGCGCGGCCGCAGCACGGTGGTGGCGCGCGAGGTCGCCGACATCGTGCACCAGATGCTGCCCGGGCTGATCCGCATCTTCACCTCCGGCGAGCGCGTCGTCGAATTCGTGCCGCATGGCCCGGAGGACGAGGCCATGGCGGAGCAGATGACCGACTATGTCGGCTACTGCATCAATGCCGACGGCAATTCCTGGTTCGCGACGCTGCACGATGCGGTGCATGATGCGCTGCTGAAGAAGACCGGCATCGTGAAATGGTGGTGGGACGAGGCGGTGCGCGTGGAGGAGCTGGACTATACCGGCCTCGACCCGCTGACCGAGGCGCGGCTGCTCGCCGATCCCGCCATCGAGGTGCTGGAGCGCGTCGAGACGGAAACCACCGTGAAAGGATCGGCGCCCTACCCTGCGGGTGCCGCTCCGGGAGCAATGGTACCGGCAGCGGCAGGGGCGCCCGGCGGCACGGCTGGGAATCCGCCTGTCGCCGGCGCCCCACCCGCACTGCCCGCCATGGGGATGGTCGGGCTTCCGGATCCCCTCTCGATCGCGATCGACCTCCGCGTGCGGCGCACGGTGCGGCGCGGCGTGCTGCGGCTGATGGCGGTGCCGCCCGAGGAATTCATCATCGCCCGCGATGCCCGCGACATCGAGGGCGCGAGCTATTGCGCGCATCGCAGCCTGGAGCGGATCTCCGACCTCGTCGCGCGCGGCGCCGGCGATGTCGAGACGCTCGCCCGCCATGCGACCGCCGAGGCGGATTTCGCGCTGAACGACGAAGCGACGCAGCGCGACCCGGCGCGGGCGCTGCCCTTCGACCAGTCCTCGATCGACCGCAGCGCCTGGCGGGTGCTGCACATCGAGCATTTCATCCGCTGCGACGCCGATGGCGACGGCATCGCGGAGCTGCACCGCGTCTGCACCGTGGGCGATGACTGCGAGCTGGTGCTGAGCGACGAGGTGGTGCCGGAGGTGCCGATGGCGCTCGGCTCCCCGGTGCGGCAGCCGCACCGGGTGATCGGCAGCTCCATCGCCGACCAGACGCTCGATCTGCAGGACCTGAAGACCGGCATCCTGCGCTCGGTCATGGACAGCCTGGCGGAGGCGCTGGATCCGAAGATGGCCGTGGTCGAGGGCCAGGTGAACCTCGACGACGTCGCCAACAACGAGCGCGGCGCGATCATTCGGATGAAGACGCCGGGCGCGGTGCAGATGCTGAACCTGCCCTTCGTCGGCGCCGAGGCGATGGGCGTGCTGGCCTATGTGGACGAGGTGAAGGCGCAGCGCACCGGCATCACGCGGGCGAGCCGCGGCCTCGACCCCGAGGCGCTGCAATCGGCGACCAAGGTCGCGGTGCAGAACACGATTGAGGCGTCGCAGGAGCGCGTCGAGATGATCGCGCGGACGCTCGCCGAGACCCTGGTGAAGCAGGTGTTCCGCGGCGTGCTGCGGGCGCTGGTGCGCCACCAGGACCGGCCGCGGATGGTGCGGCTGCGCGGGCGCTGGGTGGAGATCGATCCGCGGGTCTGGGACGCGGAGATGGATGTCTCGGTCAATGTCGCGCTCGGCCGCGGCCCGGACAGCCAGCGCATGGCCTTCCTGATGATGGTGCTGCAACAGCAGCAGCAGATCCTGACGACGATCGGGCCGGACAACCCGCTGGTCACCATCCGCCAGTTGCGCGCGACCTTGGCGGAGATCGTGCGCCTCGGCGGCTACAAGGATGCGAACCGCTTCTTCCTCGATCCGGGTGCGGCCGACGACATGGCCTTCCGGCAGAAGACACAGCAGGCGCGCGGCCAGGGTGCCGCACCCGACCCCGGCGCGGCGCTGGCGCAGGCGCAGATCCAGAACGGCCGCATGGAGGCGGAAGCGCGGATTGCGACCTCGCGCCTGGATGCGCAGGTGAAGCTGGAGGCGCAGCGGCTGGAGGCCTGGAAGGCGGAGCGCGAGGACGACCGCGAGCGCGACCGCGCCGAGGCCGACATCCTGCTGCGCGCCTATGAGATGCAGTTGAAGCACGGCGCACCGGTGGACCTGGCGGCGATCCTGGCGCTGCTGGAGCGCGAGCGGTTGCCGCCGGCGGCGGCGATGGCGCCGCCGCCCCCATCCCAGCCGCAGTCCGGAGCCCAGGCATGAGCAGCGCGCGTCCATCTGCCTACCCGTTGTCCGATGAGGAGTACGACGCGCGCCTCCTCGGGCCCAGGCCCGCTACCGGTCGCTCGGCCATGCCGAGCTGGGAGGAGCAACTGCACGCCATCGGGCAGTCCTATCCGGTGCACCCCGGCTTGCAGGCGCTGGCCGCGCGCACCCGCGCGACCCGTCAGCCGGCACCCTGGCAGGGCACGCGCACGATCGCAGAGTTCCTGGTTCCCCAGAACGCCGGCGACATTGCGCTCGAGGCGGCGACCGCCATCCCCATGCCGCTTCCGGCGCGCGTCGCCCTTGCCACCGCCGGCCTGCTGTTCGGCAATCCGAGCGAGGCGCAGGGCGGCCCGATCGACCGTATCGTCGGCCGTGCCGCGAATGCTGTGGCGCGCGGTGCTGAAGATGCCGCAGCGGGTGTCGCCCGCGCGACGCGGGAGGGTTGGGGCGGACGGACCGGAGCGCCGGCACACGCCGCCGAAGAGGGCGCCGAGGCCGCTCAGCGTCCGGGCGTCGGCTACGATCATCCGCCCACCGGCCCCATGCCGGGCCAGGAGGTCGCGCTACCCGGCAGAGTGCCTCAAGAAGCTCCGACAACAACGACCACTTCACCCGCTGCGGCGCCGCAACCCGCCACCCCGCCGTCGCAGGCCTTAGCACCTGAGAATCCATCCGGCGCCGTGCCCGAGGCCTCCAGGCCACGCGATACGACGCCAGAGCCTCCTCCCGCGGGCGCCGCATCGCCGAACGGGCCCGTCGGTGCCAGGCCGGAGGATGATCTGACCCCGCCCCGCCTGATAGCCTCTGACAGAGAGCAGGCCGAGAGGCTGGGGGAGGAGATCTTGCGCGCTCGCAGCAGGCAGAGCGGGCTTCCGGAGAGCCAGCAACTTCAGCCGCGCCGCGAGGACTCCGTTCTCGCGGATCCAAGGCCAGGCGAGCGCCTGCCAGGCGTAGAGCAGCGTGCGGCTCACGATCTGCGGGCCGCGCTGAGCCCGGACCAGCGGCTCCTGGCGGGTGGCCAGCTTCCTGCCAATCCGTTCTCCATCGTGGCGGAGAATATCGGTCCGATTGTCGACCGGATCCTGGCTGACATAGGTCCTGTTGTCCCCCGCGCGCTGCGCGGCGAGCCGGTAGGGCATCTTACCCCCCAGCAGCGCGAGCTTGTCATGGCTGCCCAGTTCTCCAACATGCGGCCGCTCTATGATCGGCTTGTCACGAGCCTGGGCTTCACGCCCCAGGAGGCGCTGGATCGAACCCTGCTGGAAGCAAGGAGGCTCGCGGCGACCAGCCTGCGCAGCGATACCGTGACCAATCTACGCAGCGGCGCGCTGCTGGGACAGCAGC
Source organism: Plastoroseomonas hellenica (assembly GCF_018129085.1). GTDB lineage: Bacteria > Pseudomonadota > Alphaproteobacteria > Acetobacterales > Acetobacteraceae > Plastoroseomonas > Plastoroseomonas hellenica. The sequence continues at coordinate 11,966 of NZ_JAAGBB010000085.1, read as the reverse complement.
AGGTGCTGCTGTCCCCCGGAGCGTCGCTCGCGGACGCGGTGCGCAGCGCGACGGGTCCCGGCAGCGGGTTCCATATCATCTACGGCCAGCATCCCCAGCTGTTCGAGGCCATGCTGCGCGGCGACGCATCCTTGGCGCGGGCGCCGAAGATCGGATCCTACGCGCGCTCCCTCAGCGGCGACTTCAGCGCGGTGCCTGTCGATGTCCACAATTTCCGCGCCCAGAACATGATCTTCAATGATCTCCATCCCGGCCAGTTGCCGCGAGAAGCTTTCAGGACAAGAGCGGGCTATGAGCAATATCAGGCCGCCTACCGGTCGGGGCCGAATGGCTCGCCGCCCCTCGGCATGGACGCTCAGGATCTGCGTCAACTGATGGTCACGGCCCCGCCTGTCCGCCATGTCGATGGCCAGGCTCTGCGCGACACTTATCTCATCTACAACGATGGCACGTCGGAGTTCGCGCGACGGGCGGGAATCACGCCGACAGAGGCCCAAGGGGTGATGTGGCGCCAATACGGCGGTGACACTGGCCTCGCGAGTCCGGCCCGCACGGCGACGCAGATTCTGGACGACCGCATCTCGGTCACCGCGCAGGCCATAGGAATGTCGCCGCTTGAAGTGTTGTCGCTCTATGCGCGGAACAGAATCCCCCTGCTTGGCACTGCTGGCATCGCCGGCATGGGGCCACTACAGGGCCTGCTTGGCCCTGAGGAGCAAGCGCGCGAGTGACTGGCATCGTGCATGGTCGGACGCCGATCAGGAGCAGCCTCATGACCATCCCCGGCCTCCTCGGCGGCCGATCCACCATGCGCGGCGACAGGGTCGACGCCCCGCGTCGCGCTCGTGTCGCATCGCCTGACCTACATCGCCGGGCAGGCGGCGCTGCTGCGCGCGCGCATCTGGAAGGCAAGGCAATGACAAGCCTGTTGGACCGGGAACCGGATGAGAGCACCCCTCATCGGCGACCGGGAAATATCCTGCCGGCTCGGATGGCTGAAAGCTTGGCGGCCTATGAGGTCAGCCCCGAGAGAAGGGCGGCTCTGCGACCGCAGCGTCAGGGGCCGTCGCTGACGCTGCCGTCGCCGGACATGCGGCCTGGCGAGCCGGTGCGGAACCTGCTGGCCGGGTTCCCTGGTGAGCCTGAACATGTCCACCCGGACGTGGCTCAGCGGCGGCTTGATGAAGCCATGTTCGTGCTCGGTTTTGCCGGCGGTATCCGGCCGGTCGCGCGTGCAAATGCGAGGGCAGTCCAGTACAATTCTACTCATGAGCAGGCATCAGCCCCTCTACGCGATCCCTCGGCCGCCCCTCCTCGACCGCCTGGCCCGCCAGAGGGTTCCAATGCATCTGCGTTCCCCGCTGTGGACCCCGAGGGGCGTCATCTCACGGCGCCGTGGCGCGCAGGGCGAGCCAGTGATGGGAGTTATGCGCCGCTTCCACCAGAGGCACGTGAGTATCTACTAGACTACGTTGCCAGACGCGGCGTTCAGCGGGACGTTCCCGGTAGTGAATTCCCGCGCGTTCGGGGCCGCAGGGTGGAGGGCGAATATCTCCTGCCGTCGCCGGGTTGGGCCGCGCGCGGCGAAGAGACGGCGGCGCGCGCATCCGCCAGGATTCGTGAGGGTGGCACGCGCGGCGATAGCGTCGAGATGCATGAGGTGGGCCACGGCGTCCATACCATGCAGACCGGGGCCGCGCGGGTTCCATCGGCCGCCCTGAAGCAGTTGGGCCGCCAGTTTTCCGCTGGTGGCGCGCGCCAGGGAAGTGCCGCGGAGCGCAACGAGCTTTATGCCGACGGGCTCTCGGCATACCTGCGGAACCCTCGACTGATATGGGAGCGTGCCCCGGACGCCGCGGCGATGTTTCGGCGGCACGTCAATGAGGACGCGTTCCTGTCCCGCTATTTCCAATTGCAGGGAGCGGCCGGTCTGATGATGGGCGCTGGTGGGGGACTGCTGGGTGCAGGGGAGGGAGAAGCGTAATGAAGCACCGTGGCCTTCTCGACGCCGAGCCTACCGGCCAGGTGACCGCGCCGCGGCGCACCTCCGTGCGCGGCATGCCGCACCTGCTGGCATACATCACCGCGGAGGAGGCGGCGCTGCTGCGCGCCCGCGGCGGCGGGTTGACGCGCGACGGCCGGCCGCTGCGCGGCCCGTCCGGTGTGCCGGCTTTCGACAACAGCGGTGATAGCGGTGGCGGGGCCGGTGCGGATGGTGGTGCCGACTGCCGCCGCTCTCCTGCGTCGGCATGTCAACAAACATCCTGTCCTGTCGCAGTTCTTCCAACTGAATTCGCTGTTCCCGCTCGGACTGCTGGGGGCTGGGGTCGGCGTCGGTCTGCTGGATCAGCCGGAGGGAGATGGCCCATGAAACACCGCGCATTGCTCGACGCCGACCGGGGCGTCGCGCGCCGAAATGAACGTGCGAATCCGGCTCGTTCCCGCTACAATCCTGGGTATGGATTTCCCGCATATGCGCCGCCAGTTCTTCCGGTATCACCCCCTGCGATCGCATCCCCGGCCGACGCTCCTGGAACGCATGGCCCGGCAGCGCGCGCCGCAGCATCTCCGCCAGGTCAAGTGGACGCCGAGGGGCAACATCTCGCCACACCTCCGATATTCGCACCCGCCACGAATGATGAGTGCCTACAGCGTGCGCCGCGGGATTTTGGCAATCGGCTGGAGGGAGGTTCTGGCGGTCGAGTGGCCTGCGATGTACCGGCGTCTGAATCACCCGCACGGGGGCTGCAGGGCACGCGCCTGTCCCTTCCCCCGCTAGGCGGGGGCGAAAGGGCGCGGGCCGATGCGCATCAGATCGGGCATCGGTCCCATGTCAGCCTTTCGGACGCCGCACGCCTGCCCCTGAGGGCAGAGACCGTGCCGGAGGGCGACGGTCCATGAAGCGCCGCGGTCTTCTCGACGCCGAGCCCACCGGCCAGGTGACCGCGCCGCGGCGCACCTCCGTGCGCGGCACCCCGCATCACCTGGCCTACATCACCGCGGAGGAAGCGGCGCTGCTGCGCGCGCGCGGCGGCGGGTTGACGCGCGACGGCCGGCCGCTGCGCGGCCCGGCCGGCGTGCCGGCCTTCGACAACAGCGGTGATGGCGGCGACGGTGCGGATGGTGGTGCCGGCGGCAGCGCCGATGGTCATGGCGACAGCGGTGCGGCTGACGGCCACGGCGACAGTGGCGCCGCCGATGGCCACGGCAACAGCAGCGGCCCGGATGGCACCAGCGACGGCAATGGCGACAATGGCGGCTACGGCCTCGCCAATTATCTCGGCTCGCTGCTGCCCCAGGGGCCGGACCCGCGCGCCGCGCAGCGCGAGGCCTGGCGCAGCGCGCTGACCGCGCCGATCGACCAGACCCCGCGCAGCTTCGTCGCCGGCGGCGCCATGCAAGGCGCCGCGCCGCAGGCGCCGGTCGCGTCCTACAACTACGGCGCTTTCCCGACCGCACCACCGGTCATCGGCGCCATGCAGCCGCTGCCGGCAGCGCCGGCGCCGGGCGCCCCGCCCGCGAGCGGCGGCCTGCCGCCGGTACCCAATCTCGGCCTGCCGAGCTACGCACCGCCCGGCTACGGCATGCAGCCCACGACGCTGGCACGGCTGCAGCAGGTGGGCGTGATGCCGCGCTACGGCGCGGCGGGCCTCGCAGGCAATCCGAACTTCAACGCTTTGCTGGGGAGAATGCGATGACCGGATTGCTGGGCCGCGAGGTCGACCCCCTCGATCTGCCCTATCCCGTCCATCCAGGCCTGCTGGCGCTTCGCGAACGCGTCCAGGCGACGCGCCAGCCCGCGCCCTGACAGGGGGTGCGCACGGCAGCGGCGTTCCTGGCGCCGCAGAATGCGGGTGACGTGGCGGTGGAGGCGGCGACAGCCATTCCCATGCCATTGCCGTGGCGCGTCGCGCTTGCCAGTGCCGGCCTGCTGCTGGGCGATCCGAATGAAGCACAGGCTGGCCCGGTCGATCGCATCGCCAGGCGCGCCGCGACAGCCGCCGCGCGCGGCGCGGAGGCGGCCGAGGTGGGCGTCGCGCGCGCCAGGCGCGAGGGTTGGGGCGGACGGATCGAGGCGGCGCCGCGTACCACCGGCGAGGGCGGGGAGGCTGCCAGGCGTCCGGGCATCGGCCACAACCAGCCACCGCCTGGCCCGATGCCGCGCGAGGAAGAAGTGGCCGCCGCCGCGCTGCCCGCAGCGCCGCCGCGCGGCACAGGTCTGCGGCTTCCCATCAACCCGGCCGCGCTGCGCGATGACCGCGGCGGGCCGCCCGTTCCGGCGGCGCCGGCCGATGGCGAAGAGGCATTGTTCGCCGGCCGCCCGGAGGCGGGGACACCGTCCCCGCTGCCTCCCCCGCCACACACGCCGACACCGGAAGAGGAGGCCATGGTCGCCGCCATCCTCAACCCGCGCCGGATGAACACCGATCAGGAGGGGCGTCCGATCACCGCGCCCTATCGCTCAGGCCGGCTGGAGGATGGCTCCTACCTGGCCATGCCGCCACAGGATATCGAGGCGGTCGCCAGGCTGCTCGCCGGTCGCGGGGTCCGCATCCGGCCGGCGGCGGAGTTCCAGGATCATGTCCTGGGTGTCGCATCCCTCAGAGTGCCGGATCAACGGAGCCTGGCCAATCTGGATCCTCTCGAGCGGGCCCAGGCGATCCGCGACAGGATTCAGATCCGCATCCGTGAAGGAGAACCTGTCGGAGGAGAGACTGTCGCCCATGAGATCGGTCATCCGATCCATATGCAGATGCCCCGCTTCAGGCCGGATCTGCCCGCGCAGGCCCGCAGCGAGCTGGCCAGGCTCTACCGAGGCCACATCCCCTACTCTCCCGAGAGCCTCACCTACGACAAGGAGCTCTTCGCGAATGCGGTGTCCGCCTATCTGCGCAACCCGCGTTGGATTAATGAGCAGGCGCCGGCCGCGGCGGCCTATCTGCGTTCCGTCGTGAATACGCATCCCTTCCTCAGCCGCATCCTGGGGCTCAACAGCGCGGCGCCGGCGGGCCTCCTCGGCGCCGGAACGGCGGCCGGCCTGCTGGGCGGCGACCCGCCTTCCACGGAACCCTGAGCCTGCGGCCACCGGGATGATCGGGTTGACGCTGTTTGCTAGGGTGGCTGCATGAGAAGGAACCCGACCACGATCCCCTACTACCCCATGTTCATGGACGAGCCGCCGACGCTGCAAATCCGGATGCTGCGGCAGCGCTTGCCGCAGTTCTACCGCGGCCGCCGTTGGATCAGGCGCGGCAATATTTCACGCGTATTCCGCGAGTTCCGCATCGTCGGCATGGTCTGGAGCGATCCCCCCGGAGCCCGTGATCGTCGCATCCCACGCGGCCGCAATCGCTACCTTCAGCGCGGCGAGGAGGAGATCATCATCGGCTGCACGCCCGGCCCCGGCTTCCGCCCGACCTTCACCATGCTGCCGAGGGAGGCGATCCGCGCGTTCAACGCGACGATGCGTGCATTCCGGGACGTGCAACACCAAGCGTGACGCACGGTCGACGGTCCGGCGGGCGATGGCAGCCCGTCAGGGCGGCCCGTCAGGGCGGTGCGAGCAGGCGCTGGACCATGTCGAGCGCCAGGCGGTTCTGCGCGCGCCCAGGCGCGCCGCGGCTGACGCAGACGCGGCGCCCGCTGTCGGGTTTGCCGAGAAGCTGGTTCTGCATGTCCCGCCGGGCCTCGTCGGACAGCGACCAGCCGAGCGGGATCGGCACGCAGCCTGGCGACAGCGCGAACGCCACCTCTCGGATATCGACGCAGGGCAGCGCCGCGGTCGCCGCCGCGCAAGCCTGGCGCGAGAGCTGCACCACCCGCTGCGCCGCCGCCCGCGCCTGTTCGGCCCGTGCCGAGCGCGTCGCCATCAGGGCGCGCGCCGGCGAGGCGAGCTCCACCAGCGACCCCGGCGGCAGCTCCGGCGCCGCGCCCGCGACATTGGACGGGTTCGTCGTCGCCCGGCTGTTCTCGATGCGCAGCATCGCCAGCGCCACCCGGCGCTCCCGCGCGATGTCGCGCAGGCTGTCGATCACATCGAGCATGGTGGTCAGCCCCGAAGGCCGGGACATCGCCGCGCGTCCCTTCCCAGACGCCTTCGAAGGAGAGCTGGTCGAGCGTCCGCCCGGTCCGATCGCGCCAGGCGCGATCGACGGCGCGCTCCAGGTACCGGGACCGGTCGGTGATGTCGGTGAAGGGCTCGCGCACCGCCCAGTTCCAGCTCCGGCGGAGCCAGCCGCCGCCGAAGATGTAGGGCCAGTCCCAGGGGATCAGCCGGGCCAGCAGGTCGGAGACGAGCGTGCCGCGAACCAGCGGGGACAGGAGATCGGCTTCCAGCACACGCGCCGCATCGGCCGCGGCGCCGCGCGCCTCCGCCGGCGCGGCACCTGGCGGTTCGCAGCCTGGACCGGGGGCGGGTGGCGCCGCCTGGGCGGAGGCCGCCACCAGGGCGGAGCCGAGGCTGCCGCCGGAGACGCCCACCATCAGGAAGGTGTGGTGCAGCAGGCGCGGACAGCGGGCCCGCAGCTCCTCCATGACGAGCGCGGTGAAATAGGCGGCGCGGGCGCCGCCGCCCTCCGCGGCGACGAGCAGCACCGGGAAGGGCCGGCCCGCCTGGTGCCAGCGCGCCATGTCGGCACGCTGGTCCAGCCATAGTCGGAAGGTGTCGGTCAGCGGCCGCCGGGGATCCGCATCGACCTGCGCCCGCCCTGGCGGCCTCGCACCATCCCCGCCCGGGATCGGCAGGGCGGCCTGGGCGAGCTGCGGGACCAGCCGGTGCCGGATGTCGTGGTTGTCGCTGATATCGGCGCAGGACCACAGCGACGCGAAGACCAGGCAGGGCACCAGGACCGGTACGTGCCAGCGCGCCGACAGCCAGACCAGCCCGATCAGGGCAGCGCAGAGCGCCGTCGCCCAGATCGGCAGGAAGAACAGCGTCGGGATCTCGACATAGATGCCGAACAGGTACTCCGCGACGCCCCAGCCAATGGTCCATATCAGAAAGAGGACGCCGATCGTGACCGCGACCCCTTCCAGCTTCTCGCCGTGCAGATCAAGGAAGTGATGGTCGAAGACCTCGACGACCGGCCAGGCGGGATCGAGGCGGCGCGCCCGGATGCCGAGGCGCGACAGAATCCAGGCCAGCGCATTCGCCAAGCCTGCCAGCGCCCCATAAAGCAGCACGAAGGCAATCACGATCGTCGGAAGACCGAAGTAGATCGCCAGCATCAGGATCGCGAAGCCGCGAAACGCCACTTCCACGAGGCTGTAGAGGAACACGAAGACGTTCGAATCGAGGATGAAGGCGAAGAATGCGCGCGCCATCGACACCGGCGCTTCCTGCCGCAGGACCCGCTCCATCGCCACCTGCGCCAGAAGCTCCGTCCACGTCTCCCGTTCCAGCAGGGGCGAGACCACGCTCCCGATGATGTGGTGGCCGCCGAGCGCGAAGAAGCCGGCCAGGAAGGGTGCTGCCAACAGAAGCAGTATCAGGAACTTCTGCACCACGGGCGCGGCCAGCGCGCGCGCCTTGGAGTCGATCCGGAAAGCGCGGCTCGCCATCGCCGCGAGCGTGATGGCGAGGTAGGCGGAGAACGCTCCCCAGAGGACGACGCCGACGATGAGGGAGAACCAATGCCAGTCGAGCATCATGCGCGCCGCTTCAGCCGACTGATCGGGCAGCGCGACGACGGCGAAATACGCTGAGGCGGCGAGGACCGGCGCCCGTGCGGCGGAGAGGGCATCGGCAAGGCTGAAGTACCAGGCCGGCCAGCGCTTCGGCCCGGGCGGCGGGGCGACCGGGGTGCCGGAGCCCAAGGCCCGGCCCAGCTGCGCTGCGCTGTTCTCGGTGACCATCGGCACCCCCGATCCCGTGCAGACCCACACGCCACACAGGCTCACACGGGAAAGGAAATGATCGCCATGAAAAAACATCCCCGCTGCGCATGGCGGCTCTCTCGCGCAGAACCGCTTTCCGTCGCCTCGAATCCCCCACTTCCCGCTTGCATCCCTCCCCCCTGCTCTGGATAGGCGCAGGGGTGGAGACAGCGATGACCCGCAGCGCCGACACCATCCTCACCGAAGCCGATGCCGCCGCGCGCCAGGCGCGCGCGGCGATCGATCATCCCGGCCTGCAGCGCGCCTTCGCCAATCTCGAAGCGCATTGCCTGGCAGAGATCCGCCACTCCGATCCCGCGCATGGGCGGGAGGAACGGGAGGCCGCCTTCCTGATGCTGCGCGCCCTCGATGCGCTGCGCGCGGATCTCGCGGCGGCCGCCGCGGGTGCGGCCATCGCGAAGCGCAACCTCCGCTTCGAACTGCAACGCAAGAGCAGGAGCTGACATGGCGTCCGACATCACCACCACGCCCGACACGCCCCAGGGCACCGACGTGGAAACCGCGGCATCCAGCATCGCCGAACTCCTGGCCCGCGACAGCGGGGAACCGGGTGCCGCGGCGGCGCCGCGGACATCGCAAGCCAAGGCTGATGCAGCCGAGGCGCAGCACCCCGGACCCGACGGCGAGACGCCGATCGACGCCGAAGGCCCCGAGCTGGAGCCGGAGGTCGAGATCGAGCCCGAGGATCCCCCGGCCGAGACGGATGAAGACACCACGGAGCCCGACCCCGCGAAGACGCTCGTCACCGTCGAGATCGACGGCAAGGCGCAGCGGCTGCCGCTGGCGGAAGTGACCCGCGGCTATCTCCGCCAGGCCGACTACACGCGCAAGACGCAGGCGCTCGCCGAAGACCGCAGGGCATTCGATGGCGAGGCGTCCGCGGTGCGGCAGGAGCGCCTTCAATACGCGCAGCTCCTCCCGGCTCTCGCCTTCCAGATCCAGCAGACGCAGGGTCCGGAGCCGGATTGGGCGCGCCTGAAGGAGGAAGACCCGGTTTGCTACATGCTGAAGCGCGAGGAATGGCGCGAAAGCCAGTCCCGCATGGAAGCGGCCCGGCAGGAGTATGAGCGTGTCCGCGCGACGGAAGCGATCGCGACCGATGGCGAGATGCGCGCGAAGCTCCACCAGGAAGGCGACCTTCTCGTGCAGGCGATGCCCGCCTGGCGCGACAAGGAACGCCGCAACACCGACCGGATCAAGGTGCGGGAGTATGGCCGCGGGCTCGGCTGGTCGGAGGAGGAGCTCTCCTCCGTCACCGATCACCGCGCCGTCGTCGTCCTCTACAAGGCGATGAAATACGACGAGGCCATGCAGAAGCGCCTCACTCCGCAGCCGCCGAGGCCGGCATCGCCCTCCGCGCGGCCGGGTGCGCAGCATCCTGGGCCGCGGCAGGGCACCGACCTCGCGCGCGCCAAGCAGCGTCTGGCGAAGTCCAACAGCCTGCGCGACGCGCAGGCGGTGATCGAAAAACTCCTCTAGCTCAAGTCATCACGCTCAAAGGAGACAGACCGGCCATGGCCAAGGTCACGAACGCTTTCACCACCTATGGCGCCAAGGGCAACCGCGAGGACCTGGCGAACGCCATCTACAACATCGACCCGACCGACCGCCCCTTCATGACGGCGGTCGGCACCCGCAACGCGACCAATGTCCAGTTCGACTGGCAGACCGAGACCCTGCCGGCCGTGAACAAGGCGAACCGCAAGGAGGAAGGGTTCGAGTTGTCGCGTTCCGTCGCGCAGCCGACGGTGCGGCGGTCCAACATCTGCCAGATCTCGACCCGCGACGCGACGGTCTCCGGCTCGCAGGAGAGTGCCGACGCCGCCGGCAAGCGGGGCGAGATGGCGCACCAGATCGCGCTGAACGGCAAGGCGCTGCTGCGCGACATGGAGAGCATCCTGGTCGGCGAGCAGGCGCGGGCGAATGGCGACGACACCACGCCGGCCGCGCGCGCGACCCGCGCCTTCGAGCACTGGATCACGACCAACGCGTCCTATGGCGCGGGGGGCGCGAACCCGGCGAGCGAGACCGCCGCGGTCACCGACGGCACGCTGCGCGCCTTCACCGAGGCGCTGCTGGCGGATGCCATCCAGGAGACCTACGAGAATGGCGGCGAGCCGACGCTGCTGATGATGGGGCCCTATGCGAAGCGGAAGTTTTCCGGCTTCGCGGGGCGCGCCAACAGCCGCGTGAAGATCGACGCGGACGAGATCGTCGCCGCGGCGGATTTCTATCTCTCTGATTTCGGGGAGCTGAAGGCGGTGCCGTCGCGCTGGCAGCGCCCGCGCACCGTGCTCGGCATCGATCCGGAATACGCGAAGGTCGCCTATTACCGGCGGCTGAAGACCGAGGAGATCGCCAAGATCGGCGATGCCGAGACCCGGATGCTGGTCGCGGAATACGGGCTCGAGGTCTCGAACGAGGCGGCGCATTTCAAGATCGCCGACATCGCGCCTTCCGCGGCCGACGAGCCGTGAGGCGAATGGCGGAGGGCGATGCACCCTCCGCCACATTTTCCGCATTCGGGGATGCAGCATGGCGACGGAGCGGCACATCTATGACCAGCATGGCGGCATCATCCGCACCCTGGTGTGGAACCCGGCGGAGACGGAAAGCCGCCAGGGCGGCGCCATGCATTTCGTCACCCACCAGGATTGCGACGCCATCCTCGCCGCCAACCGGCGCGACGCGGAGCTCGACCAGCGCGGGCGCCCCTTCCGGCTCGCCGCGCGGGTGCCGCTGGCGGTGGTCGACCGCGCGATCCGGGAGGGATGGATGAACGACAAGGCGGCCTGGCGCCGCTGGCTGAACGACGGGGACAACCGGGCCTTCCGCGTGGCCGGGGGGCGCATCTGATGGCGCTGTCGACCTATGTCGAGCTGCAGGCGAGCATCGCATCCTGGCTCAACCGGCGCGACCTGACCGACCGCATCCCGGATTTCATCCGCCTTGCGGAGGACGACATCAACGGCAAGCTGCGCGACCGGCGGATGCATCGCTACGTCGATGCGCTGATCGCCGACCAACCCGTCGTGCTGCCGGAGGATTGGCTGGAAGCGGTACGGCTGACGCCGAAGGGCCGGCACCGGCCGCTGGTGCTGACGACACTGGATCACATCCAGGCGCTGCGCGGCGGCCGCTGGCCCTTCGACGTGCTGTCGCCCGAAGGCCCGGCGGCGGCGGGCGTGCCGGAATACTACGCGGTGGCCGGCACCGTGCTGGAATTCTTCCCGCTGCCGGTGCAGCCGGTGACCATCGAGATGGTCTATTTCCAGAAGCTGCCGCGGCTTGGCGCCGATGTGCCGAGCAACTGGCTGCTGGCCGAGGACAGCGCCGCCTATCTCTACGGCAGCCTGATGCAGGCCGAGCCGTATCTGAAGAACGATGCGCGTCTGGCCACCTGGGCCGGCCTCTACAAGGACCGCATCGACAGCCGCAACCGAGCGACGGAGGCGGCCCGCTTCAGCGGCGGGCCGCTCCGGCGCGTGCGCAGGGGATTCCGCTGATGCCGGGCTTCACGAATTACCTCGAGGAGAAGTTGATCCGCCATGTCTTCCGCGGCGCCGCCTTTCCGCAGCCGGCGGGGATCCACGTCGCGCTTTTCACCGCGGCCCCCGGCGAGACCGGTGGCGGGACGGAGGTGACCGGCGCCGCCTATGCGCGCCAGCCGGCGAGCTTCGCCTTCGTCCTGGATGGCGCGAGCGGCCGCTGGACGGCGAGCAATGACGCGACGGTGCTGTTCCCGGTCGCCGGCAGCGGCGGCTGGGGCATGGTGAGCTGGTTCGCGCTGTTCGATGCGGCGACCGGCGGCAACATGCTGGCCTATGCGCAGCTCACGGACCCCGCGAGCGGCTTCGTGACGCCGCTGCCGAAGACGGTCGATTACGGCGACGCGATCCGCTTCGAGCCGGCGGCGCTGCAGGTGGCGCTCGACTGATGCCCGTCACCGGCAGCACCCGCCCTTTCGGCGCGGGACCTTATGGCTTCGCGGCCTTCGGCGCCTGGCGGCTGGACCGGGTCGGGGCGCGCGCGCTGGCGGGCGGCGCGGCGGGTGGCGGTGCGCGGCGGTC
>NZ_JAAGBB010000084.1 GCF_018129085.1 Plastoroseomonas hellenica | reverse complement strand
CCAGCCCTGCCATCCAGGCCCGCTCTCCTGCGGCCTCCGCCTCCGCGGCGCCGCGGTCCAGAAGGATCTCGGCGACCGCGACGGCCTGCCCGGTCGAGTTCTCCAGTCTGACGAGGCGGAGCATCATCGGCCGTCCCTGAAGGCTGCCATGGCGCGACACACGTTCCCCCGCCAGGGCTGCCCGGAGCTCCTCGTCGTTGGCGACGCGCCGGTAGCCTTCAGTGGCGCCAACCGTGCGAACGCCGTCCCCCCGCACGACATGCATCGCGATGTCCAGGCCGGTCTCGGCGCGTATCCGGTTCAGCTGCGAGGCGTTGAAGACCGTGCCTATGTTGAGGACACCGACCACGCGGCCGTCCTGGCGGACCGGCACCAACGCGGCGACCGCCGGACCAGCCGGCAACTGTTCGATGCCGGTGCTCTCCCGGTTTTCCCGCATCGCGGCGATCATGTCCTGCCGCCGGCCGCTGACGTCGTCGCCGAAGGTGTCGGGCTGATGAGCGCGGATGAGGATGATGCCTGTGGGGAGTACCACGGAGACATTCGTGGCATCGTTGGCCTGATGCAGCGCCTGAAAACTTGGAGCCAATGCATTCAGGGTGGCCGTGCGGTCGGCGGTCGCGACCGCGCGGATGACAGGCTCCAGCACGGCGAGACTGCGTGCGATCGAAAGCTGGCGCCGCTGCTCAAGGTCCAAGGCTCGTCCGAGAGCGGACCGGCCCGCCTCCAACGCCGCCTCGGCCGCTGCGGAATGCCGCGCTTCCATCTGCAGCCACGACCAGGCCGACAGACCGACACAGGCGAACAGTGCCACGGCGGCGAAGCCGACGATAAGACGAAGCTGGATCGAACGAATCATAAGCACCACTGCGGCTTGCTGAACGCGAGCAGCGTAAGGACAGGAGTCTTGCACCTCCGTAAACTTGTATACCGCCGCGGGAATTCACCGGCGGCAAGATGAGTGCGGCAATCTTATGCCGGTGTGCTTGCCGCGCTGGGACGCGATCTGCCGGCAGCCAAAATGACCTGGGCCGCAGCGGTTTCGCCGCAAGGGATCCCGCTTTTGCCTACCGCCAGGCGCGAACCCTGATCACGCGTGCGCTCGGTCAAGCCGTCACCAGACCTGCTCGGGACATGTCCAGCTCGGAGGCATTGCGGCTTCCAGCCGGGTCTTGGGCCTCGACGAAGTGCCAAGGCTCCTTCTCAACGTCCGCCATACCGCAGATGCAAGGCATGCGGCGCAGATCGCGCCTCCTTACCCCTCCTCCCCGTCGCCCTGCATCCGTCGGCGCAGGCCGTGGAGCGGCGAAGCAGGATCATTCCAGCGCTCCATGAGCGTTCGAGTCTCGGCTTCCCACTCCGCCCGATGATGCCGGAGCACCTCACGCCATAGGCGGTCGGACGCCTTCTGCACGTCTGAGTCTCGATTGATCAGAGCCCAGTCGAGCAATGCGTGCACGCGGAGCTCGCCACGCTTGCGAGGTGCCTTGCGTCCTTCGCGCTGGACAACCCATGCATAGGCGGCGAGAACCTCGGTGATAGCCCCGCGCACCTCGGCAACCTTACTCGCGCATGCGACCTCAGCGACCGCATTCCGATAGCAAGCCTGCCGTACCTCGGCCGGGCTCGCGCTGTCAGGGAGCTGCCACCACCAAACCTGGTCGGTGTCGACGAAATTGCCGTGCGGGTCGATGGCTTTCATGGCGGTTCGCAGCGCGTTCTGACCGGCTCTACGTTTGATAGGCGCTGCGGGAGCTCGATCATCACCTCGCGGGCATCCTTGTCCTCTCGCAGCCCGCGATAGGAGGCGTGCCGCAGAAGGCCGTCACCACTCCAGCCGCGAAACTCGATTTCCGCGACCAGATCCGGCCGGACGAAGCGTACGTTCCGCCGAGCGTCGACCGGCAGCCGGCCAGCAAATGGGCTGCGCTCAGCGCGCCGCTGTTCGAGGCGCCGATAAAGGTCTCGTGCCATGGCCTGCGTAAAGCCTGTTCCCACCCGCCCGACATGCTTGAGCTGACCCTGCTCATAGGCCCCCAAGACAAGAGATCCGATCGCTGATGGGGAAACGGTCGACGGGACGTAGCCGGCGATGACGAGTTCCTGTCGGGAGGAGCACTTCGATTTCACCCAGATCCCAGCACGGCCCGAGCGGTAGGGATGGTCGCATGATTTCGACACGACACCCTCAAGCGCGAGCCGGCAGGCGTGCTTCAAGACGGCGGCGCCGGGATCATCGAATGCTTCGCTGTATCGGATCGGGTCCGCCCGCTCACGGAGCAGCTCATCCACCAGAGCGCGTCGGCGGGTCAGTGGCAGTACCCGCGTGTCATAGCCATCGAGATAAAGCACATCGAAGACATAGTAGAGCATGCGTTCGGTGCTGCCCTCGCCCAGGGCCTTCTTGAGAGCGGCAAAATCCGATCGGCCCTCTCCATCTTCGACAACCAACTCGCCATCAAGAATGGCGCGCTCTGCCCGCAACGCCGCGAGAGCGCCAGTCAAGCGATCGCCGAACTTTTCGGTCCAGTCGAGGCCACTTCGCGTCAGCAGCGTCACCCGCCCCCCTTCGATCCGCGCCTGAAGGCGGTAGCCGTCGAACTTAACCTCGTGGATCCACGCGGGGCCAACAGGCGGCGCCTTGACCAGCGTCGCCAGGGCCGGCTCGACGAAGCCTGGCATTGGCACTCGCCTGGCGCCCACAAGCTCGGCCGAGCCGATGACACCAGGGCCCTGCGGCGCTGTGCGCCGCGCGACCCGCTTCGTCGTCGTCATCGATTTGGCCGACGTCTTGGCCATGACCCGCCTCCGATGCGAGGCCGATTCAACGCTGGTCAGGCTTTCGGGTTTTCCCCTCTGTGCGAGCCGGCAGGTCAGCGGAAGCGGCCTGCTCGAAGCCAAACAAGAACCACCGAGTACTGCCGCGCCTCCCCGGGCTTTACCCAGCACGCGCCGGGGAGCGGCTCCTACGGGCCCAGGCTGCGGGCCGCCTGCATGATCAGACGTGGGTTGAGCCGGATGGCCGGTGTCAGCTCCTATCAGGCGCAGGTGCAGGCACTGCCTGCATCGGAGTGCCGAAAGCAGGGAGTTAGGCGATCGCCTGCCGACAGGTGCCACCCAGGCGCTCGGTTCGCACCGGCACCGGGAGACGGGGCTTTCGGCTTCAGGGGTCTGGTTGCGGATCGTGTGCCAGGTGGTTCGGCGGATGGCAGGCTATGCCAGATCACGCTGACGCTCGCGGCATGCGAATGCTGTCAGTCAGCGACGCGTTTGCCCAAGCTTACGGCCACCGCGCGTTCTCATAGGCGCGCCGGATCTGAGGCCAACCGCGTGGCGCATCGTACGTCATCCGGCCAAAACTGGTTGTGCAGGAATGCGGATCCGGTGCGTAGCCACTCCGTCGCCGCGTGACGATGCTGAGGCTTAGCCAGGAGGTGCGCTTCGACATCATCGCGACGGCGCCGAACCGCCCTCATGCGGACGGCCAACAGCATGGCGCTGTTTCGAAGACGATGATGATTTTGACGCCCGATCTGGAGATCCGTATTCGGCGGACGGCATTGGCGGCGCACGCCGTGGACAAAACGCCTGATCCGTATCAGATCAGCACATCCAACGCCGCGCATGGACCTCGCCGGCGCAACCTGTCACTCGCAATCCCGGCGCAGAAAGTACCCATTCCAAATGGACGCCCGCAGCCGCGGGTGCATCGCCGTGCGCGGCACCGACTGGATGTCGTAGTTCAACGCCGCGAGAAGCAACTGAAAGCCGACAATGACCGGCAGCCCCGCCAGCATCACAGTGCCGGCCGATGCAGGATTGTCGGTGCCCCATTTCGAGAGGCCAAACACCAAGCCAAATAAGAGCAGCCCGGCACCGAGTACGAGCTCTACGGAGGCGGCACTGAAGTTGCGGATAAAATAGTTGTAGAGGATCCGCTTGCCGAAATTCCGGAGATGAGCGGCGAGAAACGGAAGTATCTCACGGTGCGGGACGAGCCCACTGCACTCGTCCTCATAGCGCGCGACCGTCGGAATGTCGACCACCTTGGCGGTGAGAATAGACAGTCGGAACAAGAGATCCGATTCAAAAAAATAGCGCTTGGCGATCTTCTCCATCGGCAGCAACGCCACCAGGCTCGCATGGATAGCGAGATAGCCGTTGGTCGGGTCCATCGTATGCCAATAACCGGTCGAGAGCTTGGTGAGGAACGACAGACCGGCATTGCCCATCAGTCGGACGGCGGGCATGCGCGCGACGCTCTCCGGTTCGAAGAAGCGATTGCCCTTTGTGTAATCTGCCTCACCCGCGGCGATCAGGCCGACGAAGTCCGGGATCAGCGCCGGATCCATCTGCCCGTCGCCGTCGATCTTCACGATGATATCGGCGCCCCCATTCGCCGCGGCACGCATACCTGTCATCGTCGCGCCGCCGACGCCCATGTTCTCTGCGTGGAACAGCACCTTCACGCGCGGGTCGTTCACGTGCTCGGCGATAAAGGCACCTGATCCCTCAGGGCACGCGTCGTCCACCGCATAGATCGCCTCAACCTCCGGTCCAATCCGCGCGATGATTGGCAGAACCCTGGCCTTCACGCGGAAACACGGAATGACCACGGCGACCCGTACGGCAGCAAGCGCGTCAGCGTACGGATTCTTCATCGGTGGCCCTGCGGTGCTCGATGGCTCTATGACGCGTCGTGTAGCTGGTCCGCTCGTTCCGTTCGCACCAGACCTGCGGTTCCCCGGGTGAAGCGTATGCAGCCTCACGACTGAGGACAAGCACAGGAGCCCTTAAGGTCAGTGGCCGACCTGGCAGCCTTCCGCGTAGCGCTGCGCGGCGGCTCACTCGACAAGGAGCCACACCTCGGGAAGGGCTCACGGGCCGCTGCACGCATGCGAGATGGCGTGGGATTGCGAGCTGACGGCGAAGAGCGGATCGCTCCCTATGCGTGTGCTCGGAAAAGGCTGACGGCGGCGGCTGTAGGGGCTGGTATGGCTGCGCTGCGACAAGGCCGGAGAGGTGGCCGGCAAGAGCGTGGAGCATCCAGGGGGACGCCTCACATCGCTTTGGAAGGCTCGATGAGCCTTTCCAACACGCGATCCGCCAGCGCGTCGGCCTCCAGCGCACTGCTGTCGAGGACGAGGTCGGGCGACACCGGCCGCTCATACGGGGAATCAATGCCCGTAAAATTGCGCAGCTCGCCGCGGCGCGCCTTCGCATAAAGGCCCTTGGGATCACGGCGCTCGCAGAGCGCGAGCGGCGCATCCACGAAAACCTCGAGGAAGCGAACGTCGGCTAGGCGCTCGCGGATCATCGCTCGCTCCCGTGCGAATGGGGAAATGAAGCTGCACAATACGACCAGGCCAGCATCAACCATTAATCTCGCGACCTCCGCGACGCGGCGCAGGTTCTCGGCGCGATCCGCGTCCGTGAAGCCGAGGTCGCGATTGAGGCCAAGTCGAACATTGTCGCCGTCGAGCAGGAATGTCAGCGTGCGCCGGCTGTGAAGCTTCCGTTCAACGGCGTCTGCGATGGTCGATTTCCCAGCGCCCGATAGGCCTGTGAACCAGACGACCGCGCCAGTCTGCCCGAGCAGCTTCTCGCGTGCCGCTCGACCGATTGTCAGCTTCTGGAGGGAAACATCGCTGCCGCGGTCGAGCGCGCGGACAACCATGCCGGCAGCGACGGTGTCTCCCGTGATCCGGTCAATCAGCAGAAAGCTCCCCGTCGCTGAACAAACAGCGTAGGGATCGAACGCGACCGCCGCAGGTGTCGCCAAATCACAGATCGCGATGTCGTCGCGTCGGATCTCTGTCGCCTCGAGACACTCGCCGGTTTTGACATCGAGCCTCCCACGGATGGCCGTCACAGTTACCGGGCTCGTCCTGATCCCAAGCCGCAGTTCATAGTCCCGCCCGCTGCACATTGCTCCCCGGCCGAACCAGATGACATTGGCCTCAAAATGATCGGCAGAGCGCAGTTCCTCGCCTCTGGCGTATAGGAGATCACCACGGCCAAGATCGATCTCGGGTGTCAGGGTGAAGGCGACCGGCGTCCCAGCATCGGCGCCTTCGGTTGGCCCTGCTGCGCCAGACAGGCTTGCAATCGCGGCTTCTGCGCCGCTTGGCGCAGCCACGATCATATCCCCTCGCGACAGCCGACCTGCCGCAATCGAACCCATATAGAACCGGCCCCCGGCTGCGTCTCGCCAGACCCCTTGAATTGGCAGACGCAGCCCCAACGAATTTGCGCTTGGACGCGGGAGAATGCGTTCGAGGTGCCCCAGCAGCGTTGGCGCGCGGTGCCAGAGCATGTTCGCGCTGCGCTTCACGACGTTGTCGCCATAGCGTGCAGAAATCGGAATGGCGGTGCAGTCGAGATTCAGACGAGCTGCCGCCGGCGCGAATGCTTCTGCGATTTGCTCGAAGCGCTGCCGTGAGAATTCGACGCAATCCATCTTATTCACAGCGAGTACAGCGTGTCGGATGCCGAGCGTGCTGCAGATCGCGGCATGGCGATAGGATTGATCCCGCAATCCGCGCACGGCGTCGGCTACAATGATGGCCACTTCGCTCTGCGAAGCCCCTGTCGCCATGTTGGCGGTGTACTGCTCATGGCCGGGGGTATCGGCAAAGACGAAGTCCCGCCGCATGGTCGACACGTACCGGTAGGCGACATCGATCGTGATGCCGCGCTCGCGCTCCGCTTCGAGGCCATCCGTCAAAAGCGCGAAGTCGACCTCGCCCTGAACAGAGCCATAGTCATGGGAGTCCGATCTGAGATCGGCAAACTGATCGTCCGGGACAGCGCCTGCTTCGTAAAGAAGACGGCCGAGGAGCGTGGATTTTCCGTCGTCGACGGCACCGCAGGTCAGGACGCGGAGCGCGGGGGGGCGCCTGCTGACCGATGCCGGCTCGGTCGCCCCGAACGCGGCGGCGTAGGCTGCGCTGAGGGGATTCAAAAATAGCCCTCGCGCTTCTTGGCCTCCATTGAAGCAGCGCCTTTTCCGTCGATCAACCTTCCCTGCCGTTCCGAAGTGGTTGTAGCATCGAGCTCTGCGACAATCTCCGAGACCGTCGAAGCTCGCGACTCAATCGCGGCGCTCAACGGGTAGCAGCCGAGCGACCGGAAGCGAACGGATCTTTGTTCCGGCACCTCGCCCGGCTCAAGGGGAAATCGGCCATCATCGACGACGATCAGAGCATTCGCACGCCTCACGACTGGCCGCGAACGAGCGAAATAGAGGGGCACGACCGGGATGCCCTCGGCCAGCGTATAGCGCCAGACATCGCGCTCGCTCCAGTTCGACAACGGGAAAACCCGCATTGTCTCTCCAGTGCGGAGGTGCGGATTGGTCAACCTCCAGAATTCCGGTCTCTGACTGCGCGGGTCCCAGCCGTGCCTCGCGCTCCGGAGCGAAAAGATCCGCTCCTTCGCGCGGCTTTTCTCTTCATCACGGCGTGCTCCGCCTATGGCGGCGTCAAAACCGCCGGATTCAAGTGCCTGCTTGAGAGCTTCGGTCTTCATGACACGGGTGTATGTGCTCGCGTCGACGGAAAACGGGCTAATTCCGTCGTCCAACCCCTCCTGATTGACGTGCGTCAGAAGATCGAAACCGAGAGCAGCAGCAAAGCGATCGCGAAACTGAATCATTTCGCGAAACTTCCAAGTTGTATCAACATGAAGCAGTGGAAACGGCGGCTTGGCTGGCAAAAACGCCTTTGCAGCCAGATGGGCAAGCGCCGAGGAGTCCTTTCCCACCGAGTATAGCATGACCGGGCGCCGGAAGAGGGCTGCGGTCTCCCGCAGAATGAAAACCGCCTCCTCTTCCAACCTGCTGAGTTGATCCATTGTACAATGACCCAATCCGGCACCGCCATCGCGCTGGTAGCGGATTCAACCGAGTCCGACAACGGCGCTGCGCGGGCCCGCGAGCCGTCACCGCCAACGCCGGCGATGCCGAGATCACTGCCTCCGATCGACCGGGCGACGGCGAGGCGGCGCACCGGCCCCGACACCGGCCCGAAGGTATCAACACTACCTGACGCTCTCCCCGTCCCGAAACGCGCAACGACATCACTGGACAAACGACAGGCCCTGTAGGTAGGTGAGTTGTTTCTGTTCGCAGCGTCCCCTATCCATCCTGAGATGAATGCCTTTTCTTCCTTGAAGATCATTTCTGAAGTCCACAGACGCGATCGCACTGCGGCGCTTCTGAGCTGATGGGCAATCCCAGCGAACCGATGCCGCCATCGCGCCAGGCGGGCGACCCGCAACGGCTAGGTGCACTGGCCGACCTGAGCGACAGGCCGTTTCGTGTGCGCCGCCCGCCGAAGCGGAAGCGGCGCCTGCACCGGCTGCTATCCTCCTCGCTCGCAAGAGCCGCGTCCTGCCTCTCGCTTCTGGCGGGCTCGTGCCGCACGGCGTGCATTGACGCGCGTGAACGCTGGGCCGGCGCCGAAGGCCGATTGCTGCGCCTATACAACGGTAAGCCGCGAGGCCAGGCGCGATCCCTCGCCCTCTATGCGCACTTTTCCCCCCATTCGGGGATCAGTGACATGATCCTGGCCCAGTTGCGCGAGTATGCGCGGCTGGGCTTCCGGGTCGTCTTCGTCTCCGCGTCGCCACACTTCCACGACGCGGATTTCGCCCGAATGTCCGACGTCGTCGAGCTTGCCGTCCATCGTCGAAATTTCGGGCTCGATTTCGGTGCGTGGGTCGACGCCCTGACGCTTGTCCCTGGAATCTGCGAGCAGGTGGACGAGCTGTTGCTCGTCAACGACTCCATACTCGGCCCGCTTCATCCGCTCGACCAGCCGCTCGCGCGCATGCGGAGCGGCGGCGATGGCCTGTTCGGCATGACCGACGGGGTGCAGTACGCGCCTCATCTACAATCCTATTTCCTTCTGGCGCGCGGCGAAGCGGTGATTGCGGATGTTGTCTCGTTCTTGCGGTCGGCGCGCCTCAGCGCCAGCAAGCGGCTCGTGGTGCAGCGCTTCGAGATCGCGCTGAGTGAGTACATGCGCGACCGGGGCCACCGGGTCGCGGCTCTGTGGAGCTACGATGATCTGGAGAGCGAACTGCTGCGGTCCGAAGAGGATCTGGCCGCCCTGTTCGCCGCATTGCCGGAGAACAGGTGGCTTGCGGGCGGGCACGGCGGGCCATTGACGCTGCGCCGGCAGCTGCTCGACCTGCCGCTCAACCCCGTGCACTATTTCGCCGGCATGCTGGTCCGGCGCTGCGGCTTTCCGTTCCTCAAGACGGAACTAGTGCTGCGCAATCCCCAGCGTATCCCCGAGGCGGTGAACTGGCGCGCGATGATCCCGCCGGATTCGCCGGTCCCGATCGAAGCGATCGAAGATCATCTCCTTGCATATGAGCGTCCGTTGCGGCCTGGTCGTCATCATCGCGCCTCAAGCCATTCCATAAACGGGGGGATTGAAGCCGATAAAAAGCCGCTAACGGAGCCTCAGATCGAGGAACCCGTGTGGCGGCCGACCTTGGCCGCGGCTTGGATCCGCCGAACCGAGGCGTTTGGCCCGCCCGACTGCCCGTCCATCACCAAGGCGCGCGACATTCTCGCCCGAATTTCGCGGTTCCCCTTGGTGGTGAGTTTCAGTCACGACGACTATGCCGCGAATTGCGGCGGAGCGCAGAACGTTATCCATGCGGAGCAGCTGGGGTTTGCGGCGGAAGGCCTGGGCTATCTGCATCTTGCACCGGTCAGGACCGGGAACCGGTTGGCGGATCCCGACCCATCGGCGTGTTTTTCGGTGCGCCTCGATGGCACTTTGATGGGCACAGCCGCTTTCGGCACGCTCCTTGAGGTTTGCGAGGCACTGGGTCGGCAAAGCGCGGCGCTCGCAAGCATCGTCCATCACCTCTCGGGGCATGCTCCGGAGCAGGTCCAGGCGCTCCATGAGGCCATCAGGACGCGCCAAATGCTGTTCTGGCTGCATGACTTCGGTACGATCTGCGAAAGTCCCGCCCTGCTGCGCAACGACATCGCCTTCTGCGGTGCGCCGCCGGCAAGCTCGACGGCATGCATGGTTTGCGTGCACGGTGCCGGCCGGCCGGGCCATGTGAAGCGCCTCCACGCCTTCTTTGAGGCCGCTTCCCCTTGTGTGCTGGCGCCATCCGAACTCGCGCTCGACTTCTGGAAACGTCATGTAGGCATCGAGGTGGAGCTTTCCGGGGTCCTTCCACCCGCCCTGCTGATGCCGCTGCCGACGCCGCCGATTGCGCGTCCCACACGCAAAAGGCTGCGCATCGCGCATCTGGGCGCGCGTGCCTTTCACAAGGGCTGGCATATTTTCGCCGGCCTCGCCGAGCGCTTTTCGGCCGACGGGCGGTATGAATTCCTGCAGCTCGGCATGGACGAGGCGCTGCCGCTGACGTCGCATGTCCGTCACGTTCCGGTCCGAGTGGGCCCTGGTGGTCAGGCCGCGATGGCGGACGCCGTCTTCGTCGAAGAAGTCGACGTCGTGGTGAACTGGTCGCTTTGCTTTGAGACCTTCTCCTTCACCACGCACGAGGCCATCGCCGGAGGCGCCTTGGTGATTACGCATCCACGATCAGGCAATGTTTGGCGCGCCATCGTCGACAACACGCCACGGCAAGGACACGCGGCCACGGATGAAGCGGCACTCGAGGAGCTGTTTGCCGGCGACGGACTGCGCGATCTGCTAGCGGATGCCCACCGTGCTCGCCATCTCCTCGTTTTTGCCGGCGCCAGCGCCGAATGGTTGCTCGCCCGCAGCGCCGAGGCGAGGAAGCGGAGCTTGCGCGGCAATGGTTGAAGGTGCCGTGCACTGCTTCACCTCAGCCTCGCTCGCTTATGCCGACCGGGCCGTCGTGCTCGCCCAGACCCTGCGCCGTCATCACCCCGATTGGGTGCTGTGGCTCTGCCTGGTCGATCGTCCTCCAGCAGGCTTCACCGTGAAGCCGATCGAGCGGGCATTCGATCATGTGCTGCCGGTGGACAGCCTCGCGATTCCTGATGTTGGCACATGGCTGTTCGGCCACGAGGTCGTCGAAGCCTGCACTGCGGTGAAGGGGGCAATGCTTCTTCACATTTTGGGAGAGGGTGCAGAGCGCGTCCTCTATCTCGATCCAGACATCGCGGTCTTCGCTCCTTTGAACGCCGCCGTGGAGCATCTCTCGAAGTCTGACATCGTGCTCACACCGCATCTCCTCGAGCCGGAGACGTCAGCGTCCGCCGTGCTGGACCACGAGATCGGCGCGCTCAAGCACGGCATCTACAATCTTGGGTTCGTCGGTGTCTCCGGGAGCGCGGAAGGGCGCCGCTTCGCGCATTGGTGGGCGGACCGCCTTTACGACCACTGCATTGACGATATCCCGGCGGGCCTGTTCACGGACCAGCGCTGGTGCGACCACGTGCCGGTGTTCTTTCCCGGCAGCTACATACTGCGGGACCCCGGCTACAATGTTGCCAGCTGGAATCTCGGTCGGCGACCGCTGGAGATCGCGCAGGACGGCACCGTCCGGGCCGCCGGCGTGCCCCTTCGGTTCTTCCATTTCACAAAGTTCTCCGCTGTCGGCCGCGCCATGCTGGAACGCCATGCTTCGTCAGGGAGCGCACTGGACGAGCTCATGGCCTGGTATGCCAACGCCCTCGCGCAGAATGCGCCGGAAGGCCTCCCCTCCGACTGGTGGGCATTCGGGCGTTATGCTGACGGACAGCCGATCCCGCGGGACCAGCGCCGTCGATGGAGGCGCGACGCTTTGTTGCGGGCACGCATTCCCGATCCATTCGCCATGACGGGCGCCGGCTTCGCAGCCCTCGCGAACACACCCGGATGACCGAGGCCCGCACTGCCACGCTTGGACGCTGCGCGGCGCGCGATGCTGTTGGTCGGTGAGTGCCGCGGCGTGCCGGAGAGCCCCCTGCTGCCGCATCCACGCCTAGCTCAGGCCCCGCAGGAGGCGGCGCTCATGGAACCACAGACCTCCCTGCGGACCGTCGCTACGGTCCACCAACCGGGATCAACCCCCTTCCATAGCCGCTCCCGGAACCACAGGGCTTTCGCATGGCCCGCCGGGGGAAGCGATCTGCGCGCTCAGGCGGTGGACGGAACGGGGTCGACATGCTCCGCTGCTTGATCCTGCTGACGTGGCTGGTGTCGCTCGCTCTAAACGCCCCGGGTCAGCTTTCCTTCGACTCCGTTATTCAGCTTCTGGAGGGCCGGAGCGGCGCCTACGCCGGGGCGCATCCTCCGCTCATGTCCGCTTTGCTCGGCTTCTTCGATCAGATCGTGCCCGGCACGGCGCTCTACCTCGTTCTCTCCTCAGCGCTGTTCTATGTCCCGCTATGCGTGCTGGTCGGCGGCACCGAGCGACGCAGCGCGATGAACTGGCTGGCCGGCGCATTGCTCATCTTCGCACTCGTCACCCCGCTGTTGCTGGTCTACCAAGGTACAGTCTGGAAGGATGTGCTGTTCGCCAACCTGTCGCTCAGCACCTTCACCTGCCTCATATTGGCGCAGCGATCGGATAGGCCGCGCGCCCGCATCGCGCTGGTCGCTTCGGCCGCCATCCTGGGGGCGCTAGCAGCCTCGGCACGGCAGAACGGGTTGATCGTCGGGTTGTTCGCGGCGGTCGCCCTTGGCGTGATGATGCCTGCTCCCTATTCGATGCGGCGCCGTGCAACTCACGCGCTGGTCTGGGCGCTGGTGGCCGTGGGGGCCCACTTCGCCACACACGCCGCAATTGAAGTGACGGCGGCGCGGCCGATCGGCAGCGGCATGTCGTGGGGGCTGACAGTTCTGCACCGGTATGACGTAGCAGGAATAATCGCCAATGGCGGGCCACCGTTCCCCTCTTCGCCGGTGACCTCACCGGAATCCGAGCACATCGTCACCGCCTTCCGACGGGACTATGACCCCAGCCGCGTGGACTCGCTGATGAGCAACGGTGAGGTCGCGGCCTACTTCAGGGAAATGAACCGTGTGCCGGGCCATTGGTGGCGCATGGTGCGGGACAACCCGCTCGCTTGGTTAGAGCATCGCGCCGCGGTGTTCCGATGGATGGTCGCACCTCCCGACGTGCGGCGTTGCCTACCGGTGTGGCTCGGCGTCGATGGCCCCGACACAGCCCTCGCCGCGCTGGGCCTCGAACGCGAGGTTCGGCCCCAGGATGTCGCACTGTACACATATGCAGCGCGGTGGTTCGAGACGCCGCTCTTCGTGAATGCGACCTGGGTGCTCATCGCGTTGGTGCTCGCCGGCCTGATCTGCCTCAGGAAAGCCGGCCGCACCGGGGACATGGCCGTCCTCGCGATGCTGGCCTCTGCCCTGGCCTTTACGGCGACATTTGCCCTCATCGGCATCGCCTGCGACGTGCGCTACCTCTTCCTGCTTCCCGTCGCCTGCTGCGGAGCGCTGGCGCATCTCGCGCACGCAGCACCTCAGATGCAGGGCGAAGGAGAGGCATCGGCGCGCAGCGTCGGCCAGTGATCGGCATCAATGCCTGCGAGCGTGACCGCCTCTCGAGCGTCCTCGGCGAAGAGGTCCTTCAGGAGGGCGACATCGCGTGGATCAGGCGCCGCACCATGCCGGGGATTTTGTCTTTCCCGCATTTCCGGCACCGCGGGAAAAGGCGCGATGCCGGCGAAGTCCGCGATCCGTGCGAGCGTGCCGGCGGCATCGTTCAACAGCGATTGCGAGTCAAGAAAGAGGAGCTGGGACTCCGGGTAGAGCATTAGAGCCCGCCGCACCTGACCAAGATAGAGCCCGCGCTCAACATAAGAATAGTCGCGCCATTCCGGCCCCAGCGGCGCACCGGCGAAGCGCTGCCGCCCGCTTCTGATGGCATCGCAAAAGGGGAGCGTCTCGGCTCCGCGGTGGAACTCCATTGACCAGTGCGACCAAGCCCGCGCTATGGGATCGCGCAGCAGAAGAATGATCCGGGCCGAGGGGTTGTATCGGCGGATCCGCCCCAGCGCCGGCGCCCAAAAACTGGTCGCCGGCGTGGCCTCAAACCGCAATGTCTCGTCTCGAAACGGCGGATAGAAGCCGTGGAGGCGCTCATATGCGGGCGCGTCCCAGGTCATGCTCTCGTCGTCGAAGAAATGCGTCTCCTTCACCGACGGGCCGGCGAGAGCAGGATGCAGGCGCAGATAGGCGTCGAGGCTCGTCGTCCCCGCCTTCTGCACGCCAGCGACGAACAATCCGACCCGTTCACTCATGATAGGGCGTCCCGCTCTCCTCCGGCGTGCAGGCTGTCGAAAAGCGCCGCGATCGCCTGGCGATCGGCCCGCGGATCACTCGACCGCCAGAGCGGATTCCCGGTGGCGAGCCGGCGATGTAGGAACTCCGCTTCGAGCAGTCGTGCCTCCGGGACTGCGGCGGCGAGCACGCCGGTCGCGGCGGCGTCGATACGCGCGTGCTGCTCCCGGCCGTCCGTGACAGCGAGCGCCGCCAGCGCGCCGTGGAGTTCGTCCAGCAGGGAGCCGAGTCTGCCGCCGAACATAGCGGCGGCATTCAGGCCGCTGTGATGCCGCAGTTCCGGCTTCAACGGCGCCCGCTCCGGATCGGACGGGCTCCATCGTCCAGGCAGCTGTCTGATCCGCGCGGCGATCGGACGCCAATCCGCCATCAGGTCCCCGTAGCAGACGGTCATTCTCGGCACGTCGCGGCTGTCACGCTCGGCGCCGATAACATGACGCGCCCAGAGCAGGCCGGCATAGGTCGCCGACATCTGGTCTCGGCTGGCGAGCGAGGCGGCGACCTCCGCGGGATGGCGGAGAGCCAGCACCACGGAGCAGTCCAATCCCGACACGGCGAGGATCTCGCGCGAGAGTGGGAAGAAACGACACATCCGCGGGTCCTTGATCAGCGGAAGCGCGGCCGCCGCATAATCCTCATGGAGGGCCTTGGCCATGGCCTCCATCAGCTCGCGCGCCTGCTCGCGCGGCACCGCACCAACCGCGAAGGGCTTCAGGTCGAACCAGGCGCTGCCGCCAGCGGCAAGCAATTCGTCATGGATCGCCACCAGCGCCGCCGGCTCGAAGTAGCCTTCAGGATTGTCCGGCGCCGGCGGATTGAGATTCACCGGCAAATCCGCGCCCAGGGAGGCAAGCAGTTGCGCCAGGGCGGACGTCCCGCTGCGATGCATCCCCAGAATCACGCAGGCATGGCGCCTTCGCAGGAACTCCGACATCCGCTCAGACCTCTATCCGAAACTTCCGGCTCCAGCGGCTGCCATACCGAAGCGAGGTGGCCACCCGCGGGTTTCGAACGCACATATTCCATCACCCCCATGACAATGCTCAACACCTACTGTGGAATCTCGCAACCCTGCGCCGCTGGGCTCCGTCGCTGGAGCGCCTTTGGGTTCCCCGAGAACACCGAAGGCTTGCGCCAGGTGAGATCAGACGTCTGGACGCCCGCCTCCGACGGCTGTGGACGGGCCGCACCGCTGGCCGCGCGATACGAGATCGCGGCCGTGAAAGTGCAGCGCGGCGCCTGCACGCTATCAACAGGCGTGAGACGGCCGTAGCTGAGATACTACTCCTGCGGAGCCAGCCGCGGACGACGTGGGTTGCGTCACGATCTCCGCTCTCGCACGACTTGACTCGGCACGGCGGAAGCCGGGTGGCGGGAGCGACCGCTTCTGCGGGCCAGTGATCTTCTGTGAGAGCAAGCATCGATGGCTACCCGCGCCGCACAGGGATCAAGAGCGGTGGTCGGTGAATCTCAGTGATCCGCGGCTGCAGGATAGGCCAACTCTTCAGAAGGAGGAGCGCAGGGGGAGATAGAAGCGGCGCGGCGCCTGCGCGGCGATGGTCTGCCGCTGCCGCTCCTGCAGCACGTTTTCCCCTTCTCCGAGGCGATCGTGCGCGCGATCCTCGGCATGGCCCGCGCCTTCGGTGTGCGGGTGATCGCGGAAGGGATCGAAACGGCCGAGCAGGTGTCCTTCCTGATGAACGAAGGCTGCCATGAGGCGCAGGGCTACTACTTCGGTAAGCCTGTGCCGGGCGACGTCCTTCGATCAGACGATCTGCAGGCAAGCGCTCGCGCATAGCTTGGGCACGACGCGCGGTCCCCTGCGTCATGCTAGTGAGCATCGGACGCCCCCGAATAGCATCACCGGCCTTTTCAGGCCCACGTAGGACACACCTCCCTGGCCGGCGCAGGCGATCTGTAAAGCGCCCGTGGTCCGAAGCGCTCGCATCACGTCGCGGTCCCGGCGAGGCAGTCCGGCGCGGGCGGCACCGGACCTAGTCGCCAAGCGCGCGGCCGATGGTGCGCGATCAAAAGCGAGGCGTACAAGGAAGGGGGCACAGCGATGAGCGACGATCGGCGGCCGAGCATTCAGCCCTCAGACGTCGGCGCCGACTTCGCTCTGGCGTCGCTCGCGGCCGAAGCCGTACCCGCCTCATTCAAAAGCGTCGCAATCGCGGTGATCAGCTGAGCGGGCACGAACGGCTTCTGGAGAACGATGCTCTCGGGCACGCCGTGTGCCGACCATTCATGTGCGCTGTCACCGGTCATGTAAATCACGGGGACGGCGGGAAAGACCTCTCGCGCTCTGCGCCCAACGTCCCAGCCGCTCGGGCCTTTCCCGAGCCGCACATCGGCAATTACACCCTGAAATCGGGCGTCATCCCTGTCCAGTTCAGCCATTGCCTTTACGCCGCTACTCGCCGGCACGACGCTGAATCCCTCACTCGATAGCGCGGCTTCAAGCACAGTCTGCAGGACCGCCTCGTCTTCTGCCAAAAGCAGAACGGTCGCGTTCACGGGAGTGTCGGGCACATTTGCGCTCCATCCGTCTAAACGGGAGCGGACGGATGACCGTCATCTCTCGGCCCGGGGATCACCGGCACACGAGATTCTACCATACAGTTGAGCTAGATAATAATCACATTGCATACGCGCCGCTGCAGCTTGGCACCACCAGCCGGTCCGGCGATGTGGCCCCGCTGGGAGTGCCCGGACTGCCCAAGGTATCCGCATTCACCACTCACCTCAGAGGACGGGTGGGCAATTTGAGCGCCGCTGGCCTACACCCAGGTCTCCTTGACGCCTTCGCGTTTCGCTGCCGCTGCGCGCGGCAGGGGCGCAGGGCGGCCAACAAGCCAACCTTGTCCGCAATGCACGCCAAGGTTCCGCATGAGGGCTGCCTCCGCCTCGGTCTCTATGCGCTCCGCTATGACCCTGGCGCCGACCGACACGGAGAGGGTCACCATCGACTGGATAAATGCCCGGTCCCGGGCGGAGCGCGCCGCGTTCGTGACGTAGGTGCCGTCGATCTTGATCCAGTCGACGCGAAACGCTCGAAGGTAGCGGAAGGCGGCCGCACCTGCCCCGAAATCGTCGAGGCAGAGCTTCACGCCCCGCTCGCGCAGCGCCGCGAGCGTGCGTGCAGCTTCGGCCTCATTCTCGATCTCCACGGACTCCGTGACCTCCACCAGAAGACGGGGGAGAATCGCGGGCGCTGCGTCGAGCATGCCGAGCAGCGCGTCGCGGAACTCCGGGCTCTGTACCGAGAGACCTGACAGATTGACTGCTATGGATGCGGCGGACGTGGATAGCGCCTGCAAGACGCGCTCGGTCACCGCGAGATCCAGCGCATCCGACATGCCGACCGCTTCGGCGCAGCGCACAAAGCCATCGGGCCGTACGAGGT
>NZ_JAAGBB010000083.1 GCF_018129085.1 Plastoroseomonas hellenica | reverse complement strand
GCTGCCCGAGGCGCCGGCCGCACTCACCCGCTTCGCCAGCGCCGCGCCGCCGACCGAGGCGGGGCTGCGGCTCACCTTCGAGGATGCCGCGCGCGCCGCCCGTGCGGCGAGCGAGCCGGCGCGCGAGGGTCAGGGCGTGGTGGACAGCGCGATCGCGCGGCTCTCCGGCCTCGTCACCGTCCGCCGCGGCGAGGAGGTGGTCTGGGGCGACCAAGTGGCGGCCGAGCTGGAGCGCGCCCGCCGCAGCCTGGAGGCCGGCGACATCGCCGGCGCGGTGGAGCGGCTGAAGCGCCTGCCGCCGCCGGCGCGGAGCGGCATGGAACGCTGGATCGGCGATGCCGAAGCCCTGCTCGCCGCGCGCGCCGCGCTCGGCACGCTGGCGGCGGGCTGAAGCGATGCGCCGTGCGCTCGGGCTGCTCATCCTCCTCGCCGGCGGCGCTGCGCTGGCGCTCTGGCTCGCCAGGGTCGGCGGGTCGGTCGAGATCCGCGTCGGCGACGCCTGGGTCGGTGTCTCCTTCCCCGTCGCCATGCTGCTGCTGATCGCGGCTTTCGTGCTGCTGCACGGGCTGCTGGCGCTGATCGCCTGGCTGCGGCGCCTGCCCGGGCGGCTCAGCGCCAGCCGGGCGCTGCGTCGCCGTGCCGATGGCGATGCGGCGGTGACCCGGGCGCTGGTGGCACTCGCCGCCGGCACCGCGAACGGCGCCCGGCACGAGGTGCGCCGCGCCCGTGCATTGCTCGGCGACACGCCGCAGACCCTGTTGCTGGCGGCTGAGGCCGAGCGCCTCGCTGGCCGCGAGGAGGCAGCCGCTGAGGTCTTCGGCCTGCTCGCGAAGCGCGAGGATGCGCGTTTCCTCGGCCTGCGCGGATTGCTGCGCCAGGCGATGCAGCGGGAAGACTGGCCGGAGGCGCAGCGCCTGGCGCGCGAGGCCGAGCTGGCCCAGCCCGGCGCCGCCTGGCTGCGGGAGGAACGGCAATTGCTCGCCAGCCGCACCCGCGACTGGCGGGAAGCGCTGGCGCTCGCCCCCAAGGGCACGCCGCTGGCGCCGCTGGCACTCGCCGCCGCGTCGCAGGAGCCCGATCCGGACAAGGCCGCGGCGCTGGAGCGCCAGGCGGTGCAGGCCGATCCCGGCTTCGCCCCGGCGGCGATCGCCCATGCCGCGCGGCTTGCCGCGCAGGGCAGCCCGCGCCGCGCCCGCGCGATCCTGGCCGAGGCCTGGGCGCGGGCGCCGCACCCCGATCTCGGCGCCGCCTGGATCGCGCCGGTCGAGGATCCGCTGGCGCGGGTGAAGGCGGTGGAGGACCTGATCCACGCGACCCGCGACCATCCGGAAAGCCGGCTATTGATGGCCGGCGTGGCACTCGCCGCAGGGCTGACCGGCCGGGCGCGGTCGGAGCTGGAGGCGCTGATCGCCGGCGCCGATGCCGATCGCCGCGCCTATCTGCTGCTGGCCGAACTCGAAGAGGCCGAGCTGGGCGACACGCCGGAAGCGCGCGGCGCCCAGGCGCGCTGGCTGCGCGAGGCCGCCAAGGCAGCCAGCGAGCCGCGCTGGCGCTGCACCGATTGCGGGGCCGAGCATGACGCCTGGAAGCCCGACTGCGCCCATTGCGGCGCGGCCGGGACCATCGCCTGGGGCGCGCCGCCGGCCCGGCTGGCGTCGCGCAGCGCGGCCTGATGCGGGCCAGGAGGCGCTGCCTCCTGGACCTCCGCCGAGGCATGGAGGCATGCCCCGGACCCCACCTTCAGGGAGCGCCCGTGCGGAGCTGCCTTGCGAGCTGAGCATGGACGCGGCGCAGCGGCCGCGTTAGGCTGCCGTCATGACCTTCGCTCGGAAAGGCATGCGAATTACTGGCCCGGCCGCCTGAAGCGGTCCTTCGGGACCCGCTGCGCTGCCGGGGTTTTCGCTGCCCGTCCATTCCGATCCGAAGGTTCTCCCCGATGTCCGATACGCTCTTCCTCGCCGCGCGATTTCGCGTGCTGGCCGATGCCGAACCCGGCCTGTTGCCGCGCCTGCTGATGCCCTTCGCCAAGCGCGATCTGACGCCTGACCTCATGACATCCCGTCGCGAGGGCGACTGCCTGCGCGTGGAGTTCACGCTCACCGCCATGCCGGCGGAGATGGTGCACCTGGTCGAAGGCAACCTCGCCCAGGTCGTCGGCGTGCGGCGGCTGGAGGTCGAAGAAGGGGCGTTCCGCAGGGCGGCCTGACGCACCTCGCGCAGCCACGATGCGGCCGCAGGCCGCCACCAGAAAGGCCGGGCTGCGAGGCGCAGCCGATGCAGACCGAGGCCGCGAATGCGGCCCGCGCGCGACCGACCGCCGTCACCAGTGCGCCCTGACAGCGCGCAAGCCAAGTGCGCGGATGCGCGCGCCGGCGCCTGAGGCCAAGTACTACGCCTGCTTCCGCTCGATCAGGTCGCGCCGGACTTTCCGGCCGCGCTTGATCCGATCCTCGATGAACTCCGCCTGCCCATAGCGCACGGCCCGCCCGAGCGCATGCGCATCCTCGGAGAAGCGGGCCAGCATCTCCAACAGCGCTTCGCGGTTGTTCAGGAAGATATCGCGCCACATGGCGATGTCGCTCGCGGCGATGCGGGTGAAGTCGCGGAACCCGGAGGCGGCGAATTTCAGCACCGCTTCCTTGGTCTCCTCCGCCAGGTCGTCCGCGGTGCCGCAGATGGTGAAGGCGATCAGGTGCGGCAAATGGGAGACGATGGCGACCACCTTGTCATGCGTCGCATGATCCATGGTCTCGATCATC
Organism: Plastoroseomonas hellenica; assembly: GCF_018129085.1. Taxonomy (GTDB): domain Bacteria; phylum Pseudomonadota; class Alphaproteobacteria; order Acetobacterales; family Acetobacteraceae; genus Plastoroseomonas; species Plastoroseomonas hellenica. The sequence continues at coordinate 15,113 of NZ_JAAGBB010000083.1, read as the reverse complement.
GCGCCGGCACGGCGCCAGAGCTCCGCCACGGTCTCGACAGCAGCCGGATCGCAGCCCGGCAGCGGCGTCAGGATGGTGTAGCGGCCTTCGAACAGCGTCGCGAAACCGGCATCGGGGCCGGAGAATTCGGTGCCGGCCATTGGGTGCCCGGGCACTAGGTGCACGCCCGCCGGCAGCAGCGGCAGCAGGTCGCGCACCACGCTGCCCTTGGTTGAGCCCGCATCGGTCAGGATGCAGCCGGGCGCCAGATGCTGCGCGATCTTCGCCATCACGCCAGCATAGGCGCCGACCGGCACGCAGAGAATCACGCCATCGCAGCCCGCGACCGCGCGCGACGGATCGGCTTCCACCACATCGGCGATGCCGAGCTCCGCGACGCGGGTCCGCGTCGTCTCGGACTGGGCATGCGTCACGAGCACGCGCGCGATGTCGCCGCGTTCCTTTGCGAGCCTGAGGATCGAGCTGCCGATCAGCCCGGGTCCGATGATGCAGAGGCGCTGAAAGAGCGGCTCAGCCACGGATGCCTGCCATGAAGGCGCCGAGCGCTTCGGTCAGCAGCCCGTTTTCCTCGGCGGTGCCGATGGTGATGCGCAGGCAGGAAGGGAGGCCATAGGCGCCCATCATGCGTACGATCAGCCCGCGCGACTTCAGATGCGCGTCGGCCGCCTTCGCACGATCGGCGGTGCCGAAATCGGCGAGCACGAAATTGCCCTGGCTCGGCCAGACCTTGATGCCGGTGGCGGTCAGCGCCTCGGTCACCTTCAGGCGCCATTCGGCATTGTGCGCGACGTTCTTCTCGACCCAGCCGGGCTCGGCCAGCGCGGCGACCGCCGCTTCCATCGCCGCGGCATTGACGTTGAACGGCCCGCGCACCCGGTTCAGCACATCGACGACCTCGGCGGGGGCATAGCCCCAGCCGACGCGCATGCCGCCGAGCCCGAAGATCTTCGAGAAGGTGCGCGTCATCACCGTATTGCCGGTGGCATCCACCAGCCTGGCGCCGGCGTCGTAGTCGGGACGGTCGACGTACTCCGCGTAAGCGGAATCCAGCACCAGCATGATGTCGGAGCGGAGCGCGGCGCGCAGCCGGTCCACCTCCGCCTGCGGCAGGATGCTGCCGGTCGGGTTGTTCGGATTGGCCAGGAAGACCAGCTTCGTGCGCGGCCCGCAGGCCGCGATCAGGCCATCCACATCTGCGGTCAGGTCGCGCTCCGGCACCTTGATGATGCGGCAGCCCGCCCAGCGACCGGTGATGTCGTACATCAGGAAGCCATGCGCCGACATGACGATCTCGGTGCCCTCACCGCCATAGGCGAGGATCAGCAGCCCCAGGATCTCGTCGGAGCCATTGCCGCAGACGATGCGCGCGGGATCGAGGCCGAAGCGCGCGCCTATCGCCTCGCGCAGCGCCTTGGAACCGCCGTCGGGGTAGCGATGCGCCTCCGTTGCCATGCGCTGGATTGCGGCGACCGCGCCAGGCGGCGGGCCGAAGGCGCCCTCATTGGAGGAGAGCTTGATGATCCGGTTGACGCCCGGGAGTTTCGATTCGCCGCCCACATAGGGCTCGACCGAAAGGATGGACGGGCGCGGCGCGAGCATTGCCATGGAAACTGCACCTCGGTGCGGAAGATCTTGCGAAGGATTCTCAGGCGTGCGGCAGCGGGATCAGGCCGGCTCGGGCTCGGCATAGGCGCCGAGGCGCTGCACATGCAGCCCGGCGAGTGCCGCGAGGCGCGAGTCATCGAGCTCGATGAAGCCCTCGACCTCGGCGAGTGCCACCGGCTCGGCGCCGCTGCGGCGGATCATCAGGCCGCGCATCGGCAGCCCCGCCTGCTGCAGCAGGGTAGTCAGCCGCGCATGCGACAGGTCGCCGGCAAGCTCGATGCGCAGCAGGCTGCGGTCGCGGCCGCTGGCATCCGGCGGCGTGGCCGCGACCACCAGCACGCCGGCGCCGCCGGGATCCATCAGGAAAGGCAGCCGCGCGGTGACCTGCAGGTGCTGGGTGTCGAAGCGCACCCACCAGGCGGCCTCCTCTGGCTCCTCGGGCTCCGGTGCCGGCAGGGTGGCGACCGCGACTTCGCCGGCGAGCACCGCGGCGAGCGCCTGGCCGGCCGTGGTCATCGGGCGGATCGGGGTATCGGCGCCGAAATGCTGGCGGGTCAGGTGCAGGACGTGCTCGCCACGGGCGGGCGGCACCGCGGCGGCGACGGAGAAGCTGGCCTGCATGGCGGTGGAGGCGGCGAAGATCTCTCGCCAAAGACGCACCAGGGCCGCCCGCGGCAGAGGCTCCGCGTGGCGGTCCAGAAGGCGGCGGAGGATCGCGGCTTCCCGCCCGGGGCGCAGCGCCGGCCCCTCACCCTTGGCCCGGCTGCTGCCGAGGCGGGCGACGATGCCGGCGCGGCGCATCAGCAGCGCGTGGAGCTGGTCATCGAGCGTATCGATCTCGGCCCTGAGCGCCGCGAGTTCCTCCGTGGAGGCGGCGGGGCTCGACAAGGCGTCGGGAGGGGGCTGGGCTGTGTCGGGCATCGTGCTGCGCAAGGGATGGGGACCAGCAATAGACGCGCCCGCGCCCGGCGCCAAGCCGCTAGGAGTCTGTCTGAGACAGGGGCGTGGCGGGCTGTCGCGGGATTTCTCGTCTCTGGTGTGCCGGGCGGCACAGCCAATGCTGCCGGCATCGGCCCAAGCAGATCCCGTTCGGGCACGGCCCGGGTGGGTGAAGATGTTTGGCCAAGCACGCTGACTGGCGCGCCGGAGGACGGAAAAGGGCCGGCAGACCGACCGCGGCCTTTCCGAGGCAGGCTCTCCGGTTGCACGCCAGGGTCGCGCGCCCTAATCCTCCGGCAAGGACGCCGCATCCCATGTCACAGGCCGCAACCCCGCTTCCGCAGTTCACGCACGCGCAGAGCCTCTACGCGGAAGGGCTGGCGCTGGATTGCGGCGCCGTGGTGGCACCGCTCGCGGTCGCCTGGCGTGGCTATGGCCGCCTCAACGCCGAGCGCAGCAACGCGATCCTCATCTGCCACGCGCTGACCGGCGACCAGTATGTTGCCGAACCGCATCCCGTCACCGGCAAGCCCGGCTGGTGGGAGAACATCGTCGGCCCCGGCAAGCCGATCGACACCGACCGCTTCTACGTGGTCTGCGCCAATGTGCTCGGCGGCTGCATGGGCAGCTCCGGCCCGCCCGAGGAGATGACCGATGCCGAAGGGCGCGGCCAGGGCCGGCCCTGGGGGACGGAATTCCCCTCCGTCACCATCCGCGACATGGTGCGCGCGCAGAAGAAGCTGATGGACGAGCTCGGCATCATCCGCTGGCTGGCGGTGGTCGGCGGCTCGATGGGTGGGATGCAGGTGCTGGAATGGGCGGCGACCTATCCGGACGCGGTCTTTGCCGCAGCACCGATCGCCTGCGCCGCCCATCACAGCGCCCAGAACATCGCCTTCCATGAGGTCGGCCGCGCCGCCATCCATGGCGATCCCGACTGGAAGGGCGGCCGCTATTGGGAAGACGCGGGGCGCATCCCGGCGCGCGGCCTGGCCGTCGCGCGCATGGTCGCGCACATCACCTACCTGTCCGAGCAGGCGCTGACCCGGAAGTTCGGCCGGCGGCTGCGCGGCGCCAGCGCGCTGACCTTTCTCGAGGATGTCTTCGAGGTGGAGAGCTACCTGCGCCACCAGGGCAGCACCTTCATCCGCCGCTTCGACGCGAACAGCTATCTGACGATCACCCGTGCGATGGACTTCTTCGACCTGGCGGCGGAGCAGGGCGGCGACCTGGCGGCGGTCTTCCGGGGCACGCCGACGCGCTTCTTCGTCGCCAGCTTCTCCTCCGACTGGCTGTTCCCGACCAGCGAGAGCCGGGCGCTGGTGCGAGCGCTCAATGCCGCGGCCGCCAATGTCAGCTTCGTCGAGATCGCGAGCGACAAGGGCCACGACGCCTTCCTGCTCGACGAGCCGGATTTCCATCGCGCCCTCGGCGGCTTCCTGCGGGGTGCCGCGGAGCGGGTCGGGGTTTGAAAGCAGCCCTTCAGGAAGCCCGCCGAAGCCCGATCGTGCAGGGCCGGCGCTGTCCGCTCACGGCGCCAGTGGCCGCCCAGTCCTGGGCGCCTGAGAGTTGCCCGGAGCCCCGCGCGGCGCTGAGGCGGCCAGCATAGCGCGACGTGTAAGTGTAGCGCGGCCCGTTGGCACCGCCCTCGAGGGTGACGCTGCCATCGGTGCCGACCGGCCCCTCTCCCACTTCCACGATGCCGGTTGGGCTTCCATCCGCGGGATTGAGGACGGTGCGGCGGAAGGTCGCGCGCCCATTCGCGACAGTGACCAGGATGGCGGTGTCGAGCGGCCGTTGGCCGGGCTGGTTCAGCGCATCGCAGCGCAGGCGCCCGTTCCAGGTCCCATCGAAACCCTGCGCGAGAGCGGGCCCAGCGCACAGCGAGAGCACAAGGACAAGAAGCGATCGCATGGGTGCCAACCCTCTCGTTCCACCTCAGGATCATGCCATGCCGCGCGTCAGCGACGCGAGCGCCGTCGCGCGGCCCGCGCGCCGGCGCTATACAGCCCCGTCATGCCCGACGCCCCTGCCGATATCCGCTACGTCGCCAAGAACATGCGCCTCGACCTCCGCCTGATCGCGGAGATGGTCGCGCCGGGAACGCGGGTGCTCGACATCGGCTGCGGCGACGGCGCGCTGATCGCCCATCTGACGCGCGAAAAGGGTGCCGACGCGCGCGGCATCGAGATCGACATGGCGGAAGCCACGCGCGCGGTCGCCGCCGGGCTCGCGGTCATCCATGGTGATGCCGACAGTGACCTCGCGCATTACCCCGACGGTGCCTTCGACTACGTCATCCTCTCGCGCACCCTCCAGGCGGTGGAACGCCCGCGGGAGGTGCTGCGCCAGATGCTGCGCATCGGCCGGCACGCGATCGTCAGCTTCCCGAATTTCGGCCATTGGCAGATGCGCTGGCGGCTGCTCGCCACCGGCCGCATGCCCGATACCGAGACCTGGTCGCGCCCCTGGTACGAGACGCCCAACATCCACCCCTGCACCATCGCCGACTTCTTCGCGCTCTGCGCCATGGATGGCTATGTGGTCGAGCAATGGCTGGCGGTGGACGAACGCGGGCTGAAGGCGCCCTGGAAGCGCAGCATCCGCCTTGCCAACCTGTTCGGACAGCAGGCGCTGTTCCTGCTGCGCCGCGCCTGAAGCGGCGGCGTTCCAGGTCGCTGCACCGCACTGCGCGTTTTCATGAAGCGCACGTCGCTTCTCGCTTGCGGCGCAGGGTGGAACAGGGTCTAGGCTGATGGCGGGTTCCGAACAGGGAGGAGGCCATTCATGGCACGCGTCGCACTCGTCACAGGCGGCCAGCGGGGCATCGGCGCCGCGATCAGCGAGGCGCTGCAGACGGCGGGGCGCAAGGTCGTCGCGTCCTATGCCGGCAATGACGAGGCTGCCCGCGCCTTCACCGAACGCACCGGCATCCCCTGCTATAAATTCGACGTCTCGGACTTTGCCGCCTGCGAAGTGGCGGTGCGCCAGATCGAGGCGGATCACGGTCCGGTCGAGGTCCTGGTCAACAATGCCGGCATCACCCGAGACGCGGTGATGAAGCGCCTGACGCGCGACATGTGGGACGCGGTGATCGATACCAACCTCGGCGGCTGCTACAATCTCTGCAAGCTGGTCTGGGACGGCATGACGGCGCGCAAGTTCGGCCGCATCGTGAACATCGGATCGATCAACGGCCAGGCCGGCCAATACGGCCAGGTGAACTACGCTGCGGCCAAGTCCGGCATCCATGGCTTCACCAAGGCGCTCGCGCAGGAAGGCGCCCGCGCCCACATCACCGTCAATGCCATCGCGCCCGGCTATGTGGACACCGAGATGGTGCGCGCCGTGCCGGCCGAGGTGCTGGAGAAGATCATTGCCCGGATCCCGCGCGGCCGCCTCGGCACCGCCGAGGACATTGCCCGCGGCGTTCTCTTCCTCACCGCCGACGACGCCGATTTCGTCACTGGCTCCACCCTGTCCATCAATGGCGGGCAGCACATGTATTAGTTTCGAAGGGGGAGCCGCGATGCGGCTCCCCCTTCGAGCATCCCCCTGAGAGGTTTTCCATGGGTTATGCGATGATTGCCTTTGATGGCGAGGATGAAGAGGCGCTGGCGCGACGGATGGCGGCGCGGGACCGGCATCTGGCGGTGATCACGGAATGGGCGGCGGCCGGGCGCCTGGCCTTCGGAGTGCCGCTGTTCACGCCCGATTGGCGCTCGGTCGGGTCCCTGATGATCCTCGAGGTGCCGGATCGCGCCGGGCTCGATGCCTATCTGGCGGCCGAGCCCTTCGCGCAGGGGGAGGTCTGGCAGCGGGTGACCGTGCATCCCTTCCGCATCGCGCCGCTGCCCTACCGGCCGCTGCCGAAGCCGGGCGAGCCGACGCCCACCAGCCGCACCCACACCATCACCATCGCCTTCGATGGCACCGATGCCGAAGCCCTGGCGCGGCGCCAGGCAGCGCGGACCGCCCATATGGATCGGGTCGCCCCCTTGGCGCAGGCAGGCCAGTTGACGATTGGTGGCGCCATCCTCGACGAGAGCGGGACGCGGATGATCGGGTCCATCGCGGTCACCGCCCATGCCAGCGACGCGGCGGCCCGTGCCGCCTGGGCGGAAGATCCCTATGTCCGTGACGGGGTCTGGAAGGATGTTACCTACTGGGGCACGCGAATGGCGCCGCTGCCCTATCGGCCGCTACCCGGCGCGGCGGCCTGACGATGCGCCTCAACTGAAGCGCATGCTGTCCTCGCGGCTGCGGGCAGGGTGCTGCATCTGCTCCTGCCGCGTCCGCTCATCGAGCACCGCGAGGGTCAGGCTGAAGGCAAGGCCGACCAGAAAGGTGAAGACCCCCTGCCCGCCGCCTAGCATCCAGCCGACGGCCGCCCAAACGGTCGCGGCGACCGCCACCGGCAACACGATGCGCCAATCGGACAAGCGCTTGGTGATGCGGTGCATGAGCCACTGCATCGCCAGAGCCAGTACGAATACCATCAGCACGAGGTGGTCGGCGAAGGCCGCGGCCTCGAATTCCGGCTGCGTTTCCATGACGCACCGATCCTCCGATTCCTATCTCTCCACAATACAGCTTCTAGCGCAGGAGTTGTGGCAATCGGCATGAAAGCAGCGCAATGCAGCAAGGCGTGTCACGAAGGCGAGAGAAAGATTGTCGAAGTGTCACGCTCTTCAACCCAGCGGCGTCAGTCCGGCCTCCAAGCTGGCGGCGATGCGCCGTGCCCGATCGATCAACAGCGCGGCACCGGCCGGCGGGCAGAGATCGCGCGCCGTCCGCTCGAACAGGGTGAGCCAGCGCGCGAAATGCGCCGGCGTCAGGCCGAGCGGCGCGTGCGCCTGCATCGGCCGCCCGCGGTAGCGACCGCTGCCGAACACGACCGATGACCAGAAGGCGGTGATCTGAGCGATGTGGTGCTCCCAGTCCGCGACCCGCTGGAAGATCGGGCCGATCTCGGCATCCTGCCGCGCCAGCCCGTAGAAGGCGCGCACCAGCTTCTCCAGCATCGCCTCGTCGAGGCCGGCTGCGGCGGCGGCCCGGGCCGGGCCTTCGGGGGATGGCGGCGAGCAATCCATGCCGCCCCTTGCGCTGCGCCGCCGCCACCCGCAAGAGGCAGCCGTGACCCCCCGCCATGCAACCTTCGCGGGCCTCGGCGCACTCGCGCTCTGGGCCTTCCTCGCGCTGCTCTCGCGCCTGACCGCGCCGGTGCCACCGCTCCAGGTGACCGCGATCGGCTTCGCGATCGGCGGCGCGCTGGGCCTTGCGGTGGTGCTGGCGCGCGGGCAGGCGCGGGCCCTGGCGCAAGGGCCGCTCGCCTGGGCGCATGGCATCGGCGGGCTCTTCGGCTACCACGCGCTCTACTTCACGGCCCTTGCCCTGGCGCCGCCGGTCGAGGCGAACCTGCTGAACTATCTCTGGCCGCTGCTGATCGTGCTGCTCTCGGCGCCGATCCTCGGGCTGCGGCTGGGGCCGCGCCGGCTCACGGGCGTGGCGCTCGGCTTCGCCGGCTGCGCGCTGCTGGTGGGCGGCGGCGCCGGCTTCCTCGATCCCGCCGCGCTGCCGGGCTTCCTGGCCGCCCTCGGCTGCGCGCTGGTCTGGGCGCTCTATTCCGTCACCGCGCGGCGGTTGGGCGGCGTGCCGACCGATGCGGTGGCCGGCTTCTGCCTGGCGACGGCAGCGCTCGCCGGCCTCGCGCATCTCCTCTTCGAGACCTGGGTGGCGCCGGGCGCGCGGCAATGGCTGGCGCTCGGGCTGCTCGGCGCCGGGCCGGTCGGCGCCGCCTTCTTCCTCTGGGACCTCGGCATGAAGCGGGGCGATCCGCGGCTGCTCGGCACCCTCGCCTACGCAGTGCCGGTCGCTTCCACGCTGCTGCTGGTCGCGGCCGGCGAAGGCGCGCTGACCTGGCGGATCGGTGCCGCGCTGGCGCTGGTCGCCGGCGGCGGCTGGCTGGCCGCTACGGCACGCGCTTCCTGAAAAGGCCCCGGACGATCTCCGCCAGGCCCTGATGCTTCGGCCCCTCGTCGAGCAGCACGGCGCCTTCGAAAAGCTCCAGCACCTCGAGCTCCGCGAAGGCCGCCTCGGCGATCGCCCGGGTCCAGAGCAGCGCCACCTCCTTCGGCCCGCCGCTCCGCCGCCCCTCCTGCGCCGGGGAGAAGCACTCCAGCGCCAGCAGCCCGCCCGGTGCCAGCGCGCGCACCGCCGCGGCCGCGACCAGGTCGCGATCCGCGGGCGGCAGGTGGACATAGATCCAGGCGACCAGATCGAACCCGGCCTCCGGCCAATCCCAATTCGTCAGGTCCGCGACCCGGGCGTCGAGGGCGACGCCCTGCAGGGCCGCCAGCGCGCGGGCCTTGGCGACGCCGACCGGCGACCAGTCGAGGCTGGTCACCGCCAAGCCCTGCCGGGCCAGCCAGACGCCGTTCCGCCCTTCCCCATCGCCCAGCGCCAGCGCCCGCATCCCCGGCCTGATCCGTGACGCGAGCGCCTGCAGATGCAGGTTCGGCTCCGCCCCAAAGGTGAAACCTTCACCTTCGTAGCGGCGATCCCAGGCGGCGGCGTCGCTCATCCGGGCCGCCAGCCGGCCGGCGCCAGCTCGAAACCGGCGAAATCGAAGGCCGGGCTGACCGTGCAGCCGACCAGGGTCCAGCGCCCCAGGCTCACCGCCGCCTGCCAGATCCCCGGCGGCACCACCGCGAAGGGCGCTTCGCCGGCGGCGAGATCGGGGCCGAGCCGCCGCGTCTCCACCGCCTGCGATCCCGTCGTCAGCGAGAGGTCCAGCGCCGCGCCGGCATACCAGTGCCAGCACTCGGCGGCATCGACGCGATGCCAATGGCTGCGCTCGCCGGCCGCCAGCAGGAAATAGATCGCGGTGCCGGCGCCGCGCCCGCCGGCCGCGGGGATGTCACGCCAGATCTCGCGGTAGTGGCCGCCTTCAGGATGCGGCGCCAGCCCGAGGGCCGCGATCACCGCTTCCGCGGCCGATGCGGGATCGCGCAGGTCGGTCATGCGCGGCGGGCCGCGTCAGCGAAAGGCATTCTTCGCGGCCCGGTAGGCGGCGAAGGTGGCGGCATCCTTGGCGCGCAGGAAGACATTGGCGCGGCGCTCATCGCCGAGCGTCGTCGGCACCGTCGGGCGGTCCGCCGCGCGCAGCGCCGCGACTTCGGCCGCGCGGGCCTGCAGGTCGGCATTGTCCGGCTCGATACTCAGGCAGAAGCGGGCATTGTCGGCGGTGTATTCATGGCCGCAGCAGATCAGCGTCGCGTCCGGCAACGCCTTCAGCGGCTGGATGGACTGGAACAGCTCCTCCGCCGTGCCCTCGATCGGGCGGCCGCAGCCCAGGCTGAACAAGGTATCCCCGGCCAACAGGATACGGTCGTCGGGGAAGTGGAAGACGATATGGCCATGGGTGTGGCCCGGCGTGTCGATGACCTCCGCCCTGGCCCGGCCGAGCTTGAACTCCTCGCCCGGCCGCAGCGTGGCGTCGAGCGCGGGCAGGCGGTGCATGTCGGCCAGCGCGCCGGCGATCCTGGCATCGGGAAAGCGCGCCTTGACGCCGGCCACGCCATCGATGTGATCGCCGTGGTGATGGGTCAGCAGGATCCAGTCGAGGCGCCCGCCGGCCGCTTCGACCGCCGCGACCGCGGGCCCGGCCTCGCCCGGGTCGCAGAGGCCGACCGTGCCGTCGCTGCCGCGCAGCAGCCAGGCATAGTTGTCCTTGAGGCAGGGAATGGCGGTCACGGAGAGGGTCATGCGGCGGTGTCCCTTGGTGAGGTCCGAGCGTGACGACCCGGGGCCGCTCCGGCCGGAGTCTGGATCACGCGATCATAAGGTAAGAGCATCTACACGCCTGAGGCCTTCGGCGCGAACCCGCTCAAGGCGGTTTGAGCGGCCGGCGCCGATCCGGCGGGACCACGCGCTCTGGCCGTGCATCCGGACCTGCTCCCGCCCTATATCGGAAGCATGAGCGTCGACGTCCACGGGCCTTACGGATTCGCCCAGTTCTACGCGCGCCCGACCGGCCGCCTGGCCGGGCGGCTGCTGCGGGAGCGGCTGGCCGCGCTCTGGCCGGATCTCTCGGGCCAGGCGGTGCTCGGGATCGGGCATGCGGCCCCTTATCTCGGGCTCTGGCGTGGGCAGGCGCGCTGCTGCCTGTCGCTGGCGCCGGCGCAACTCGCGCCGCCCGCGACCTGGCCGCTCGCCGGCCCCTGCGCCACGCTGGTCGCCGAGGAGGAGCGGCTGCCCTTCCCCGACCTCGCCTTCGACCGGGTGCTGCTGGTGCATGGGCTGGAGGCGGCGGACAATGCGCGGCGCCTGCTGCGCGAGGCCTGGCGGGTGCTGAAGGATGACGGGCGGCTGCTGGTCGTGGTGCCGAACCGGCGCGGCCTCTGGGCGCACAACGAAAGCACGCCCTTCGGCCACGGGCAGCCCTATTCGCCGGGACAGCTCGGGCGGCTGCTGGCGCGGCACCTGTTCCGGGTGGAGCGGCGCGACAGCGCGCTGTTCTTCCCGCCCTTCCGGGCGCGCCCCCTGCTGCGGACCGCGCGGCTCTGGGAAGCGGCCGGCCATGCGCTGTGGCCGGCGCGCTTCGCCGGCGTCGCGATCGCGGAAGCGGAGAAGGATGTCTTCGCGGCATTGCCCGCCGGCACGGTCGCGGTGCGGCGCCGCGTGGTGCGGTCCACGGAGGCCGCCTATTCCTTCAGGCCGCGCGCCAGCAGCAAGGCCGGCAGGCAGAGCGCGCACATCGCCCAGAACACGGCGCCGCCCCATTCGGCATAGAGCTGCCCCGAGAGCAGCGTCAGCAGCATGATCGCGAGCCCGCTGCCGAGCGAGGCATGCAAGGTCTGCGCAGCACCCGCTTCATTCGCCGGGACCGCTTCCGACAACAGCCGCATCGCGACCAGGTGCTGGGCACCGAAGGTCAAGGCGTGCAGCGCCTGGGAGATGACGAGCGCCGGCAGCCAGGTGGTCTCCGCCATGATCGCCCAGCGCACCAGCCCGGCGGCGGCGGCCAGCATGCTGAGCCCCCGCCAGCCGAGCCGCGCGGCGACCGGCTTGGCGAAGAGGAAGAGCACGATCTCCGCCACCACGCCTTCGGCCCAGAGCAGGCCGATCACCACCGGGGAATGCCCGGCCGCCGCCCAGTGGATGGCGCCGAAGGAATAGGCGGCGGCGTGGCTGCCCTGGATCAGCGCCGAGAGCAGAAGCAGCCGCCGGAAGATCGGGATGCGGAGCGGCGCCAGCAGGCTGCCGCGGTGCGGGCTGCGCGCCGCGCTCACCGGCAGCATGAGCGTCGCGCCGGCGGCGATCAGCAGCGCGGCCGCAACGACCCAGGGGATGACGCCGATGCCGAAGCGCTGGACCAGCCAGCCGGCAAGCACCGAAGCCAGGATGAAGGCGAAGCTGCCGACGCTGCGCACGCGTCCGTAATCGAAGGCGCCGCCGCGGGCCGCCGCGACCGTCAGGCTTTCGCTGAGCGGGATGACCGGCGCGACGGCGATGCTGTAGAGGATTTGCAGCGCCATCAGCGCGATGAGCAGCCCTTCCACCTCCCAGGCGAGCAGGCCGAAGCCGGCCTGGAAGCCGGCGGCCAGCAATGCACAAAGCGCGAGCACCCGCCGCAGGCCGTGGATATCCGCGGCCCGGCCGAGGACCGGGCCCGAGATCAGCCGCGCCAGCGATCCCGCGAAGAGCACCGCCGCGATTCCCTGCGGCGACAGCCCGGCCGCCGCCAGGAAAGGTGGGAAGAAGGGCATCGTCGTGCCGATCGCCGCGAACATCGCGGAGAGCAGCAGGGCGAAAGGCAGGGCGGTGCGCACGGGGCGCGCACCCTGCCCGACCGGGCATGGCTTGGGAAGCGCCCGGACGGCCGCCGGTTGCCAAGCGCGCCCGCCCGTGCGACGCGTTGCCCCGCATGGCGGACCACACCCCCCCGATGACGAATTTCCAGATGTTCCAGCCGCGCGTGCGCGCCGTGCTGGGCCCCACCAATACAGGCAAGACGCATCTCGCGATCGAGCGCCTGCTCGCGCATGCCTCCGGCATCATCGGCTTCCCGCTGCGCCTGCTGGCGCGCGAGAACTACGACCGGATGGTGGTCGCGAAGGGCGAGCGCCATGTCGCGCTGATCACCGGGGAGGAGAAGATCATCCCCCCCGAGGCGAAGTGGTTCGCCTGCACGGTGGAGGCGATGCCGCTCGACCGCCGCGCCGAATTCGTGGCGGTGGACGAGATCCAGCTCTGCGCCGACCCCGATCGCGGCCACGTCTTCACCGACCGGTTGCTGAACGCGCGCGGCATGGTCGAGACCATGTTCATGGGCGCCGAGACCATCCGTCCGCTGCTGACGCGCCTGGTGCCGGGCATCGAGTTCGATACCCGCACCCGCATGTCGCAACTGACCTATGCGGGCCCGGCCAAGCTGACGCGGCTGCCGCCGCGGAGCGCCGTCGTCGCCTTCAGCGCCGCCGAGGTCTATGCGATCGCAGAGGCGATCCGGCGCCGGCGCGGCGGCTGCGCGGTGGTGATGGGCCGGCTCAGCCCGCGCACGCGCAACGCGCAGGTGGCGCTCTATCAGAATCGCGAGGTCGATTTCCTGGTGGCGACGGATGCCATCGGCATGGGCCTCAACATGGATGTCGACCATGTCGCCTTCGCGGCGCTGCAGAAGTTCGACGGCCATCGCGTGCGTGCGCTGGAGGCACAGGAGGCGGCACAGATCGCCGGCCGCGCCGGGCGCGGCATGCGCGACGGCAGCTTCGGCGTCACCGGCGACTGCCCGCCGCTCGACGACGAGATGGTCGGCAAGATCGAGGGTCACGCCTTCGAGCCGCTGAGCCAGCTCGCCTGGCGGAACTCGGAGCTGGATTTCGCCTCCCTCGACGCGCTGCTCGGCTCGCTGGCGCTGCCGCCGCCGCAGCCCGGCCTCGCGCGCGGCAATGACGCGACCGACCACATCACGCTTGAGGCGCTGTCGCGCGACCCGGAGGTGCAGCGCCTGGCCGAGGGCCGCACCCGCGTCAGGCTGCTCTGGGAAGCCTGCCAGGTGCCGGATTTCCGGAAGCTGGCGGATGATAGCCACACCAAGCTGGCCGCGCGCATCTTCACCCATCTCGCGACCGACGGCGCACTGCCGAAGGAGTGGGTGACGCAGTCGATCGCTGGTCTCGGCCGCATCGATGGCGACCTCGACACCCTGATGGCCCGCCTCGCCTCGATCCGCGTCTGGTCCTACATCGCCGCCCGTGCCGACTGGGTGGCCGATGCCGCCGAGTTCCAGGCCGAGGCGCGGCGCGCCGAGGACGCGGTGTCCGATGCCTTGCACGAGAGCCTGACCGCGCGCTTCGTCGACCGCCGCGCCGCGCATCTGATGCGCCGGCTGGACGACACGGCGGAGGAGCTGCTCTCCGCGGTGACGCGCCGTGGCGAGGTGGTGGTCGAGGGCCACAATGTCGGCAAGGTACTGGGCTTCGCCTTCGAGCCGGAGGCCGGCAGCGAGGACGAGGAACAGCGCAAGCTGGTGCTGCGCGCCGCCCGCCGTGCGCTCACGTCCGAGATCCCGCGCCGCGTCGCCGCGCTGGAGCAGGCGAAGGACGAGGCCTTCGCGCTGACGCCAGCGAACCGCATCACCTGGACCTATCATCCGGGCTTCAACACGCCGGCCGGCCTCGGCGATGCCGCCGAGATCGCCCGGCTGCGACCCGGTCCCGAAGCTTCGAGGCCGCAGATCGAGGTGCTGCCGACCGAGTTCCTGGACGGCGCCCAGCGGGAACGCATCCGCACCCGCCTCGCCGCCTGGATCGAAAGCCATATCGGCCGCGAGCTCGGCGCCATCGCCAAGGTGGAGGCGAAGGCGGCCGAGGAAGGCGCGCTGCGTGGGCCGGCCTACCAGCTTCGCGAATCGCTCGGCCTGGCGCCCGGCGCGACCGAGCGCGTGGTGACGCCGGAACTGCGGCAGAAGCTGAAGGCGATCGGCGTGCGCGCCGGACGCTACGCGCTCTATCTGCCGGAGGTGATGAAGCCCAAGGCGATGGCGCTGCGCGCGCAGCTCTGGGCGCTGCTGCGCAATATCGAGACGCCGTCGCTGCCGGGCGGCGGCTTGGTCGCGATCCAGCCGCCGGCCGACTGGCCGCCGGGCTTCGCCGAGGCGATGGGCTGGCTGCCGGCGGGGGGCGTGCTGCTCCGCCTCGACGTCGCGGAGCGAATCGCGGCCGAGATCGGCTTCCTGACCCGCCGGGCCCCGGCGATGTTGCCGGGCGACCTCGCCAGCCGGCTCGGGCTGAAGGCAGATGCGCTGCCGGCGGCGCTGGAGGCGATGGGCTTCCGCCTGATGCCTGGCGGCGAATTGCCGGAAGGGCATCACGGCCCGCCGACGCCGACCCGCATCGGGCTGCCGCGCAACGAGGGCCAGCACCATCACCGCGGGCCGCGCCGGCCGCAGGGCGAACGCCCCCAGGGGGATCGCGCGCAAGGGGATCGGCCCCAGGGTGACCGCCCGCAAGGCGAGCGGCCGCGCGGCGAGCGCCGGGACTGGCAGCGCCGCGGCCAGCGCCCGG
>NZ_JAAGBB010000082.1 GCF_018129085.1 Plastoroseomonas hellenica | reverse complement strand
CTGCGCCGCCAGGCGCCGGGCGCGCGCCTCGACATCCGCGACGCGCGCCTGCGCCGCTTCCAGCGCCGCGACCCGCGCCTGGGCAGCCTCCAGTGCGGCGATGCGCGGCTGCACCGCTTCGGCGGCGGCCAGCCGATTCTCCAGCGCCGCCAGCCGTGCCTGCGCGGCCTCGGCATTTGCCAGCCGGGATTCGAGCGCGGCGAGGCGGTCGGCGCCGGGGCCGATCCGGGATGCGAGTTCCGCGACCGAAGCGCGGGACGCAAGGCCGGAGAGATCCGGCGTGGGGCGTGCCTCGACGGCTGCCAGGCGTTGCTCCAGCCGTTCGACCGCCGGACGCGCATCGGGCGGCGCCGGGGCGTGGGCCTCCAGCGCGGCGATGCGCTGCTCGAGCGGCGTGAGGGAGGGGGCGTCCGGCGGCCGCCGCGCCTCGAGCGCCGCCAGGCGCTCCTCCAGCGCGACGGTTCGCGGATCGCCGCCCGGCACGGGGCGCGGGGTCGCCAGCAGCCAGACGACAGCCAGCACCAGCACCGCGCCGCAGGCGAGCAGGGCGAGCACTGCCGGGTCGGGACGCCGCGCCGGGGGGACAGGTTTGGTCTCGGCCTCGGTCATCGCAGGTCCCTCTGAGCGTGATGGCTTGAGGCTGACATCGGCCGAAAAGCCTGAATCACGCGATCAAAAACTAGTCTGACGGCGTCCGGTGCCCGAGCAACGCCAGCAGCGCCTCCGGGTTGGGCTGTGATGTGGCCCGGATACACCGCCAGGGGAAGGGTGCGAGTGCCGCGGCGATCCGGGGACTGAGGGCAAGTGCCTCGATTGTCATGCAAATTTCGGCAAGTCCGGCGTCGCGGAGCAGCGCGGCGGTGATCGTGGCCGAGCGCGGCGAGAAGAACAAAGCGCTGCCGACCCTGCCGGCTGTCAGCGCCGCCAGCGCCGCCTGCGGCAGGGCGGTGGCGGGCGTCGCCGCATAGACCACCCGCCGCAGCACCTTGAAGCCGAGGGCCCTGAGGGCTGCGGCGAGCGCCGTGCTGTAGCCTTCGCCGACCGCGAGCAGCAGCGGGCCTGCCGCCGGCCGAAGGGTCGCGGCGACGAGGGCGGTGAGGGAGGCGGCATCGCCATCCGCTGCCGTCACCTGCGCGAAACCCTGGGCCCGCGCTTCGGCGGCGGTGCCCTCGCCCACCGCCAGCACCGGGAGGTCTGGGTTGTCCCGGGGCGTCAGGGCGCGCGCGGCGGCGCGGGACGGCAGCAGCAGCGCCTGGGCCGGGGGGAGTGCGGTCGTGGGGCGGGGCGCCAGCAGCAGCGCCGGCGCCAGCACCGGCGTCCAGCCCTGCGCCGCGACCTGGCGCGCCGTCTCGGCGGCGCCGGGCTCGGGGCGGGTGATGAGGACGCCAGGCGGCGCCGTCAGGAAAAGATGTCCCGTGGGCTGTCCGCGCGCAGGCTCTCGCCGAGCTCCCGCCCGATCCGCACCGCATCCGCCGCCAGCCCGTGCAGGGACCGCTTCAGCAGGAAGCTGCCATCGGCGCGCGCCACCAGGCCGGTCAGATGCAGCTCCCCATTCGGCAGCAGGCGGCCATGGCCGCCGATCGGCGTCCGGCAGGACCCGTCGAGCGCCGCCAGCAGGGCGCGTTCCGCGGTGGAGACGGCGCGCGCCTCCGGATCCTCGATTCCGGAGAGCAGCTCATGCAGCTCGGTGTCGCGGGCGCGCACGGTGACGCCGACGATGCCCTGGCCGGCGGCCGGCACCATGGCATCCGCATCCAGCACCACCCCGGCCTCGGCCGCGAGGCCGAGCCGCTTCAGCCCGGCATAGGCGAGGAGCGAGGCGGCGAAATCCCCCGCCCGCACCCGCCCCAGCCGGGTCTGCACATTGCCCCGGATCATCGCGACCCGAAGGTCCGGCCGCGCGTGCAGGAGCTGCGACTGGCGGCGGACGGAGGAGGTGCCGATCAGCGCCCCGGCCGGGATCGCGCCCCAGGGGTCATTCGGGTCCGGTGCGGCACAGCCCTGGCCGAGGATCACCGCATCCCGCGCATCCTCCCGCTTCAGGGTGCAGGCGAGCACGATGCCGGGCGGCAGCTCCGTCTCCAGGTCCTTCAGGGAATGGACGGCGAAATCGACCCGGCCATCGGCCAGCGCCTCATGGATCTCCTTGGCGAAGAGGCCCTTGCCCCCGATATCCGCCAGCTTCCGGTCCTGGATGCGGTCGCCGGAGGTGGTGATCTGATGCTCCTCGAAAGCCTTCACGTCGCGCAGCACCGGGCAGAAGCGGGTGACGAGGTCGAGGAACATCCGGGTCTGGACCAGCGCCAGCGGCGAGGCGCGGGTGCCGACGCGCAGCGGCAGGCTGGGGCGGTGCGGGCGTACGGCGGCCGGGTGGGGGGTATCGGGCGACATGGCGGCGTCATAGAACCCGCCGGGCGTTGACGAAAGCGTTGAAGGAACCGTTACGGCCATGTCGCCGCAGCATGCAGCCGACGAGCGTGATGACTTGAGGCCGGATGGGCCGAAAAGTCTCAATCACGCGAGCGGACAAAGCCTTGTGCTCGGCCTGGAATCGAGCTGCGACGAGACCGCCGCCGCGGTGCTGCGCGGCGACGGCACCATCCTGGCCGAGGCGGTGCTGAGCCAGGAGGCGGAACACGCCCGCTTCGGCGGCGTGGTGCCGGAGATCGCCGCCCGCGCCCACCTTGCAGCCCTGCCTGCCATGGTGGCGCGGGTGATGGCGCGGGCGGGGATCGGCTTCGATGCGCTGGCCGCGGTCGCCGCCACCGCCGGCCCCGGCCTGATCGGCGGGCTCATCGTGGGCGCCGGCCTCGGCAAGGGCATCGCGATCGCGCGCGGCCTGCCATACCTCGCGATCAACCACCTGGAAGGCCACGCGCTGACGGCGCGGATCCCGGGCATCGTCGCAAGCGGGGCACCGGTATTCCCTTACCTGCTGCTGCTGCTCTCCGGCGGGCATTGCCAATGCGTGGCGGTGGAGGGCGTCGGCCGCTATCGGCGGCTCGGCACCACGCTCGACGACGCGGTGGGGGAGGCCTTCGACAAGGCAGCCAAAATCCTGGGCCTGCCCTGGCCGGGCGGGCCGCATCTGGAGCGGCTGGCAGCCTCCGGCGATGCCAGGCGGGTAGCGCTGCCGCGACCCCTGCTCGGGCGGGATGGCTGCGATTTCTCCTGGAGCGGGCTCAAGACCGCGGTGGCGCAACGGGTGGCGAAGGGTGATGCGGCGGCCTCCGATATCGCCGCGTCCTTCCAGGCAGCGGTCGCCGCGGTGCTGGCCGACCGCGCGGCGCATGCGCTGGCGATGCTGCCGGGGGCGACGGCGCTGGTGGTGGCGGGCGGGGTCGCGGCGAATGGTGCCGTGCGCGCGGCGCTGTCGGGGGTGGCGGCGTCGCGTGGCGTCGCGCTGGTCGCACCGCCGATCCGCCTCTGCACCGACAACGCGGTGATGATCGCCTGGGCCGGCATCGAGCGACTGAACCGCGGGCTTGTCGACACGCTCGGCCACGCGCCGCGCCCGCGCTGGCCGCTGGAAGAGCTTCGCGGGGCACCGGGCCAATAGGCGCCGTTCCACACCTGGGCGCCTGACGCAGGACGAGATCGCCGCCGCGGTTTCGCAGTGACCGTCGTCACTGCCATGCAGCTGACCGGTCCCGCAAACTAACGGCATCACGAAGCGAGGTGATCGCCATGACGCCCCCGGAAAAGAGCTTTGTCTTCGCGCCGATGCATAACATGCGGCCGAAGGAGAATGAGCCGCCGCAGAATGATGCGATCGGCGCCTTCCATCCGGGCATGTCGATCTACAAGAAGATGTATGAGGGGATGGGCAAGCAGGTCGTCACCTTCAAGTTCGACAACTACGCGCCTGCCAAGCAGCGTCGCCAGAGCATTCTCGACAAGATGCAGCAGGGTGCCGGCAGCCAGTGGTACGACGCGATCATCTATTTCGGGCATGGCTGGAAGGGCGGCCTCGCTTCTGCGGGCTTCGACAATGCCAGCCGTGGCGACCTCACCGACGCGATCTGGTACTATGGCCAGCCCTGGGTGAAGGTGGTGCTCTTCGCCTGTTCCTGCGCGACGCCGGGCGGCTATGCCTACAAGATGGCTCAGGATCTGAATTGCTGGGCGAACGAAGGCATGGAGGTCCTCGGCCATCCCAGCGTCGGGCACAGCTTCACCAACCCGCAGGTGCGCCGCTACCCGTCCAACCAAGGCGAGACCGGTGAAACGGTCTGCCCCGATGGCAGGGTGCAGGGCTGGCTGAAGAAGATGCGGGATGAGCGCGCAGGCTTCTGGGCGCAGATGCCTTTCATGACACGCGAAGAACTGGCCGCTGCCGTGTAACGCGGTTGCGGCCCGGCGCGTGCTGCTCTAACCCGCGCGGGTGAACTATCGCCACGCTTTCCACGCCGGCAACCATGCCGATTGCCTGAAGCATGTGCTGCTGGTCGCGCTGCTGCGCGCCCTGGCCCGGAAGGCCACGCCCTTCGCCGTGCTCGATACCCATGCCGGCCGCGGCACCTATGATCTCGCGGCTTCGGAGGCGACGCGCACCGGGGAAGCCCTGCGCGGTGCCGCGCGGCTGGCCGGGATCACCGAAGGGCCGCTCGCCGACTATGCGGCGCTGCTGCGGGAGGGCGGCTTCCCCGCGCACTATCCGGGGTCGCCGGTCCTGGTCCGCGCCTTGCTGCGCCCAGGCGACCGGCTGGTGGCGAATGAATTGCATCCCGAGGATCACGCCGCGCTCCGCGCGCTCTTTGCACGCGATCCGCAGGTCGCGGTGCATCGGCGCGACGCCTATGAGGCGCTCGGCGCGCTGAGCCCCTTCCCGGAGAAGCGCGGCCTGGTGCTGATGGATCCGCCCTTCGAGGAAGACGGCGAATTCGATCGGCTCGCCGCCGGCATCCGCCGCGTCAACCACCGCTTTCGTGCCGGCATCCTGGTTGCCTGGTATCCGGTGAAGCATCGCGCGCCGGTGCGCGCCTTCCACGCGGCGCTGGCGGAGAGCGGCGTGCGCGACATCCTCGATTGCGCGCTGTTCCTGCGCGAGCCGACCGATCCGCAGCGGCTGAACGGCAGCGGCCTGATCGTGGTGAACCCGCCCTTCGGCTTCGAGGATGCGGCGCGCACCATCCTGGCCGCGCTGCTCGAGCGCCTCGGCGATGGCGAGGCCGGGCAGGGCGTCGCCGTGACCCGCATCGCGGAGGAATAGGAGCGTGGCGCGCATCGCGGTGATCGGGGCCGGGGCCTGGGGGACGGCGCTCGCCGTGCAGGCGGTCCGTGCGGGGGGGGAGGGCGTGCTCTGGGCGCGCGACCCCGCCCGCGCGGCGACGATCGCGGCAGCGCGGGAGAATGCGCGTTACCTGCCGGGCATCCCGCTGCCGGTGGCGCTGCAGGTCACCGCCGATGCCGAGGCGGCGCTCGCGGGCGCGGCGCTGGCGCTGCTGGCAGTGCCGGTGCAGGGGATGCGCGCGACGCTCGCCGCGCTGCCGGCGATCGCCGTCCCGTTGCTGGTCTGCGCCAAGGGGGTGGAGCGGGACACCCACCGCCTGCCGCTCGAGATCCTGGCCGAGGCGTGGCCCGGCGCCGTGGCGGGTGTGCTGACCGGCCCCAATTTCGCGCATGAGGTGGCGCGCGGCCTGCCTGCCGCCGCGGTCGTGGCCGGCGCCGATCCCGGGCTGCGGGCGACTGCGCTGGCCCTGCTCTCCGGCCCGGTCTTTCGGCTTTATGGCAATGATGATGCCATCGGCGCCCAGGTCGGTGGCGCCGCCAAGAACGTGATCGCGATCGCCGCCGGCGCGGTGATCGGTGCCGGCCTCGGCGAGAATGCCCGTGCCGCGCTGGTGACCCGTGGCCTCGCGGAGCTGGCGCGGCTGACCTTGGCGCTCGGTGGCCGGGCGGAGACCGCGTCCGGGCTCTCCGGTCTCGGCGATCTGATGCTGACCACGGCCGGTGTCGGCAGCCGCAACATGTCGCTCGGCCTGGCGCTGGGGCGCGGGGAGCGGCTGGCAGATGTGCTGGCAGCGCGGGCCGGCGTGACGGAGGGCGTGGCGACGGCCCCGGCGCTCGTCGCCCGCGCCCGGGCGGCGGGCGTGGAGCTGCCGATCTGCGAGGCGGTGGCGGAGCTGCTGCAAGGGGGCCTCACCCTGGCCGAGGCGATCGCCCGGCTCATGGCCCGCCCGCTGCGCGATGAATAGCCGGGGCGCGCCACATGGCGCTGGGGAAATCCCGGCGTTTGTGGGAATGATGGGCCGGTTGGCCCTGCGGGCCAGGATGTCAGCAGGGGCCGGTCCATCGTAGCAATGCCCGATACCACAGCGACCGCCGATCAGGCCGCCGTCCCGGCGCGCAGCAGGCTGAGCCCGATTACGCAGCGGCGCCTGGCCAATTTCCGCGCCAACCGGCGCGGCTGGTGGTCGCTCTGGATCTTCACCGTCCTGTTCCTGGTGACGTTGTTCGCGGAATTCGTCGCCAATGACCGGCCCCTTCTGGCCCGCGTGGACGGCCGCTTCTTCTTTCCGGCGCTGGTCGACTACGCCGAGAGCGACGTCCTGTCCGACGGCCTGCCGACCGATGCCGACTGGCACGACCCGACGCTGCAGCAGGAGATCGCTTCCCGCGGCTGGGCGATCTGGCCGGCGATCCCCTATGCCTATCGCACCGTGGTGCGCGATCTCGGCCGGCCGGCGCCTTCGCCACCTTCGGCGCGCAACTGGCTGGGCACCGACGACCAGGCACGGGACGTGCTGGCGCGGGTGATCTACGGCTTCCGAATCTCGGTGCTGTTCGGCTTCACGCTGACGGTCATCAGCAGCGTGCTCGGCATTGCCGCCGGCGCCGTGCAGGGCTTCTATGGCGGCCGGGTGGACCTGATCTTCCAGCGCTTCATCGAGATCTGGTCGGGCATGCCGCAGCTCTTCCTGCTCATCATCCTGGCGAGCGTGATCGAACCCAGCTTCTGGGTCCTGCTCGCCTTCCTGCTGCTCTTCTCCTGGATGGGGTTGACCGGCGTGGTACGGGCGGAGTTCCTGCGTGGCCGCAACCTCGACTACGTGCGCGCGGCGCGCGCACTCGGCGTCTCGGATCTGCGGCTGATGGCGCGGCACATCCTGCCGAACGCGATGGTGGCGACGCTCACCTTCCTGCCCTTCACGCTCTCGGGCTCGGTGACGGTGCTGGCAAGCCTCGACTTCCTCGGCTTCGGCCTGCCGCCCGGCTCGGCCTCGCTGGGGGAGCTGGTGAACCAGGGCAAGAACAACCTGCAGGCGCCCTGGCTCGCGATGACCGGCTTCGTCGTGCTGGGCGGCATGCTGACCCTGCTGATCTTCGTGGGCGAGGCGGTGCGCGACGCCTTCGATCCGCGGAAGCTCCCCGGAGGGTCGCGGTAGATGGCGCTTCTCGATGTCCGCGACCTCTCCGTCGCCTTCCGCGGCAACACCGTGGTGCGCGGCGTCTCCTTCCATGTGGACGCCGGCGAGACGGTGGCGCTGGTGGGCGAAAGCGGCAGCGGCAAGTCGGTCACCGCATTGTCCTGCCTGCAATTGCTGCCGACCGGTGGCGCCAATCCGGCGGGCGGCATCACGCTCGATGGCACCGATGTGCTGCGCGCGCCGGAGCGGGATCTGCAGCGGCTGCGCGGCGGCGTCGCCGGCATGGTCTTCCAGGAACCGATGACCTCGCTGAACCCGCTCCACAATATCGGGCGCCAGGTGGGGGAGGCGGTGACCCTGCATCGGCCGATGCGCGGCGCGGCCCTCAGGACCCGCGTCGTGGAACTCCTGACCCGCGCCGGCTTCCCGGAGGCGGAGGCGCGGCTCGGTGCCTATCCGCACCAGCTCTCCGGCGGCCAGCGCCAGCGCGTGATGATCGCGGCGGCGCTTGCCAACGATCCCAAGCTGCTGATCGCGGACGAGCCGACGACGGCACTCGACGTCACCATCCAGGCGCAGATCCTCGAATTGCTGGCGCGGCTGAAGCGCGAGCTCTCGATGGCCATGCTGCTCATCACCCATGACCTGCAGATCGTGCGCCGCCACGCCGACCGGGTCGTGGTGATGAAGGATGGGGAGGCGGTGGAGCAGGGGCCAGTCGCGGAGGTCTTCGCCGCGCCTTCGCATCCCTATACCCGCATGCTGCTGGCGACCGAGCCGCGCGGCCGCCCGGCACCGGCGGCGGACAGCGCGCCGGAGATCTTGCGCGGCGAGGATGTGAAGGTGCATTTCCCGGTGCGCCGCGGCGTGCTGCGCCGCGTGGTCGCGACGGTGCGCGCCGTCGACGGCGTGTCGCTCTCGGTGCGGGAGGGCGAGACGCTTGGCCTGGTCGGCGAAAGCGGCAGCGGCAAGACCACGCTCGGCCTCGCGCTGCTGCGGCTGGAGCGCAGCGAGGGCGGCATCCTCTTCGAGGGCAGGCCGATCCAGGATCTCGACCGCGGCGCCATGCGGCCGCTGCGCCGGCGCCTGCAGGTGGTTTTCCAGGATCCCTATGGCAGCCTTTCGCCGCGCATGAGCGTGGCCGAGATCGTGGGCGAGGGGCTGGCCGTGCATGAGCCCGGCCTGACCGCCGCGCAGCGCGCCAGGGCGGTCGCGACGGCGCTCGAGGAGGTCAACCTCGACCCCGCGACCGCCGAGCGCTACCCGCACGAGTTCAGCGGTGGCCAGCGCCAGCGCATCGCGATCGCGCGCGCCCTGGTGCTGAAGCCGCGCTTCCTGGTGCTGGACGAGCCGACCTCGGCGCTCGACGTCTCGGTCCAGGCGCAGGTGGTCGACCTGCTGCGCGCGCTGCAGGAGAAGCACCACCTGGCCTATCTCTTTATCAGCCATGACCTGCGCGTCGTGCGCGCCATGGCGCACCGCATCATCGTTCTCAAGGATGGGCGCGTGGTGGAGGAAGGGGAGGCGGAGGCGGTTGTCGCCGCCCCGCAACAGCCCTACACGCGGGCGCTGATGGCCGCCGCCTTCGATCTGGCGGCGGTACAGGGAGCGCCCGTCGCATCGTGAATGAACTGGATCGCCTGAAGGCGCTGCTCGATGCGGATGCCGTCAAGCTCGGCGTGCATATCCGCCGCATGAACTCACCGGGCAGCCCGGTCTATCGGACCTGGGAGAATGTCTGGCCCGCCGCGCTGATCCTGGCGGCGAGCTTCGGCGCGACCGCCCTGGTGCATTTCTATCTCGGCGCCGCGATCCTCGCTGTCGGCGTCTGGTGGTGGCTCGCGAAGGTACATCCGCGCGTGAAGGACGGCGTCTTCGACCGCACCGCCGCCTATGCCCTGGCGCGGGAGGCCAATATGGACGCGCTCTGGGCGCAGGGCGTGCTCAGCCTCTACGCCAAGCTGCCGGATGGGCGGGAACTCGCGGCGGCGCGGCGGGAGCGCTGGCGGGAGTTCGTGGTGCAGGTGGAGCAGGAGCGCTCCAGCGAAGAGCAGCGCGTGAAGGGGAGCTGAGTATGGCCATCCTGCTGTCGATGAAGCCGCATCTG
Source organism: Plastoroseomonas hellenica (assembly GCF_018129085.1). Lineage (GTDB taxonomy): Bacteria > Pseudomonadota > Alphaproteobacteria > Acetobacterales > Acetobacteraceae > Plastoroseomonas > Plastoroseomonas hellenica. The sequence continues at coordinate 8,692 of NZ_JAAGBB010000082.1, read as the reverse complement.
ATGGAGCATTGGCGCCACGCCCTGCTCGCGGTCGATCCCACGCTCGAGATCCGGATGTTCCCGGAGTCCGGCCCGCCGGAAGAGATCGAGGTCGCGGTCTGCTGGACCTCGCACGACATGAACGAGCTCAGGCGCTACCCGAAGCTGAAGCTCATCGTCTCCATGGGCGCGGGCGTGGACCATCTGCTGCGGCCGCCGGGACCACCGCCAGGCATCCCGGTGGCACGCCTCGTCGACACCATGTTGACGACGCAGATGGGCGAATGGGTGTTGCTCAACGTGCTGCGCTTCCACCGCCAGGACCTGGAATACCGCGCGCAGCAGCGCGATCGGGTCTGGGAGGAGCTGGAGGCGCCGGTCACGGCCGCGCGCCGCGTCGGCATCCTGGGACTGGGGGAGCTGGGATCGCATGCGGCGAAGCTGATCGCCGGCATCGGCTTTCCGGTCGGCGGCTGGTCGCGCCGCCCGAAGACCGTACCGGGGGTGGAGAGCTTCCACGGGCAGGACGGCCTCGATGCTCTGGCGCGGCGGAGCGACATCCTGGTCTGTCTGCTGCCGCTGACGCCGGAGACGCGGGGCGTGATCGATGCCCGCCTGCTGGCGCTGCTGCCGCGTGGTGCCTTCGTGATCAACGGTGCCCGGGGTGGGCATGTCGTGGATGCAGACCTGCTCGCGGCCCTGGATCAGGGGCACGTCGCCGGTGCCGCGCTGGATGTCTTCCAGCCCGAGCCCCTGCCCGCCGAGCATGCCTATTGGACGCACCCCAGGGTCGTGATGACGCCGCACGCGGCCAGCATCACCATCCCCGAGAGCGCGGCGCCCCAGGTGGTCGAGAACATCCGACGCGTCCGCGAAGGGCGCGTGCCCATCAACCTCGTGGACTTCGCCGCGGGGTATTGAGCGTGATGACTTGAGGCCGGTTCGGCCGAAAAGTCTGAATCACACCATCGAACGACGCCTGGAGCCTGATCCCGAACGGATCATGCTCCAGCCGGCGGCAGCAACCCGGCCCGGACCCCGGCACCATGCGGCGCCGGGTCCGGGCGGTCACATCGCGCGGCGGGCGGCCGGCGCCGAGACTTCGGCGTTGGCGGCTTCCTGGATGTGCACGTCGCGGGTGTTGGCCTCGGCCTCCACCATGATGCTGCGCATGTCACGCAGGAAGGTCGTGCCCTTCACGGTGCGCTGCACCAGCACGCTGCGGCGGTCCATCGGGTCCACCTTGCGGCGGGCGAGGTCGAGCTCGCCGAGCCGGTCGAGCGCGCGGGTGATGGCCGGCTTGGAGACGTTCAGCTCAGCCGCCAGGCCGCGGACCGTGTGCGGGCCGTCGTTCAGATAGACGGTGAGGAAGACGCCAAGCTGGCGCGCCGAAAGATCGGGCCCGTCGCGGCGCACCAGCGCCACCACCGTGTCCCGCATGATGCCGACCAGCTGGTCGGGATTGGTCTGAATGGGCATGTTGCCTATCCTTTTCTGGCCTCCTGGGGTGCCGCCCTCGTTGCGGCCACACCCTGGGAAGGCGTCGTTACGATAGCCACCGACAGAACCGGCACCGATCCCGGAAACCGCTGACGGGGCGGAAAGTTCCCTGCACGTCTCGTATACGCTTATTGGGGCCGCGACTCGATCTTGTCCTCATTCAGCAACGCAAGAGCCGCATGCAGCGCCCGCAGGGCTTGGGCTTCGCCGCCCTCCGGGCGGCCCGGCCGATGCCCGTCGTTCCAGGCATAGACGTCCAGATGGGCCCAGGGCAGGCCAGGTGGAACGAAGCGCTGCAAAAACAATGCTGCGATCACTGCACCCGCCATGGGCTTTGTTCCAACATTGCACAGATCAGCGGCCGTGTTGTCCAGCCACGAATCGTAATCGGAATGCAATGGCAGCCGCCAAACACCATCATGCGAGGCTTCGCTGCCACACTTGATGAGATTTGCGAGGTTTTCGTCATTGCAGAACAGCGCCGGCAGATCCGGCCCCAGCGCCACCCGGGCGGCGCCGGTCAGGGTGGCGGCATCTATGACCGCCGCGGGATGGCGCTCGGCGGCGAAAGCCAGCAGATCGCAGAGCACCAGACGTCCCTCGGCATCCGTGTTGCCGATCTCGACGGTCAGGCCCTTGCGGGTGCGCAGCACGTCCATCGGCCGCATGGCGGTGCCGGAAACCGCGTTTTCCACGGCGCCGACCAGCAGCAGCAGCCGCACCGGCAGCCGCGTGCGCATCACCGCCTCTGCCAACCCGATCAGGATCGCGGCGCCGCCCATGTCCTTCTTCATGCGCAGCATGCCGGCGGCGGGCTTGAGGTCGAGCCCGCCGGTATCGAAGCAGACCCCCTTGCCGCAAAGCGCCACCAGGGGCGCACCCGGCACGCCGCTGTCCCATTCCAGGATGGCGACGCGCGGCGCGCGGGGGCTGCCGGCGCCGACCGCATGGAGGGCCGGGAACCCGTCCTGCAAGGCTTTGCCTTCGATCACGCTGAATTGACCGCCGTGGGTCTCCGCGACACCCCGCACGGCGTCGGCAAGCTCGGCCGGGCCCAGGTCGGCCGCGGGGGTATTGATGAGGTCACGGGCCCGGATCATCGCCTCGGCCAGGATCACGCCGCGCTCGGCGCCCCGTGGCAGCACCAGGCGCGCCGGCAGGCGCTTCGCCGGCTTGTAGCGTCCGAACCGATAGGCGCCGAGCGCCCAGCCGAGCGCTGCGGTGTCGCCCAGTGCCGGATCCACCAGGCGCCAGGTGCTGCCATCCGGCAGGCCGAGCGGTGCGGCACCCCAGGGCCAGGGCGCCTCGCTGTCGCCGAGGCCAAGCACGGCGCCGGCAATGCCGGCCTCGCCGGGCAGCAGCGCGGTCTCGCCGGCCTTGGCCGCGAAGCCCATGGCGGCGAGGAAGCTCGCCTGAGCGGTCGGCAACCCCTCCAGGAAGCCGGGCAGCGCGGCGGGGCGGATGGCGTGCAACGGTCGCGCATCGGCGGCATCGCGCGTCAGGCCGGCGGGAAGGGTGGTGTCAGGCATCGGTACCGGGCTTTCTCTGGGGAGATGGCAGGGCAGTGCCCTGCCTCGATCGCCCATTCTCCGGCCGGTTCCGCGGCCGGTTCAAGCGTGCGTCCGGTCAGCCACGCGCGGCCAGGACGCGCCGCAGCCCATCCTCCCAGGACGGGAGGGTGACGCCGAAGACCTCGGCGAGCTTCCGCGTCAACAGGCGGGAATCGGCCGGGCGATGGGCCTTGGTGGGATAGTCGCTGGTCGCGATCGGCACCACGCGCGGCCGCTTGCCGCCGGCCATCGCGAAGATGGCTTCCGCGAAGCCATGCCAGGTGGTCTCCCCCGCATTCACCGCATGGAAGACACTCCGGTGGGCCGGCTGCCAGCCCGCGTCGCGGATCACCGCCAGGATGCCGGCGATCGCGTCAGCGAGGTCGGGGGCCGCGGTCGGCGCGCCGCGCTGATCGGCGACCACGCGCAACTCCTCCCGCTCGGCGCCGAGGCGCAGCATCGTGTCCACGAAGTTGCGGCCGACCGGCGCATGCACCCAGGCGGTGCGCAGTACCAAGGTCCGGGGATTGCCGGCGAGCGCCGCCCATTCCCCGGCCAGCTTGGTCCGCCCATAGGCCGAAACCGGCGCCGGCGGATCCGCCTCGTCATAGGGTGCGCCCTTGGCGCCGTCGAAGACGTAATCCGTGCTGACCTGGATCAGGGGGATGTCCGCCGCCGCGCAAAGTCCCGCGAGCTGCGCCGGGCCCAGCGCATTGGCCAGGAAGGCCGCCGGCTCCTGGTCTTCGGCGGCGTCGACCGCCGTCCAGGCGGCGCAGTTCACCACCGCCTCCGGCCGCGCCGCGGCGAAGGCGCGCGCGACGCCCGCGGGATCGACGAAGTCGAAATCCGGCTGGCCGACCAGCAACGGGGTGAAATCCCGTGCCGGCAGGGCATCCGTGAGCCCGGTCGCCAATTGCCCGCCCTGGCCGGTGACGAGGATGCGGCGCATCTCAGCCCTCCCAGCGGAAGGCGGGTGGGAGATCGGCAAGCAATGGTGCCGCACGGTCCTTCTCGGAGAGGATCGCCTCGCTCTCCGAGATGCCCCAGCTTATGTCGAGCACCGGGTCGTTCCAGCGCAGCGAGCGATCGGCCTCGCGGTTGTAGAAGGCGTCGACCTTGTAGAGCATCTCGGTATCCGGCTCGAGCGTCACGAAGCCATGGGCGAAGCCCGGCGGGATCCAGAGCTGCCGCCAGTTCTCCGCCGAGAGCACCACCGCCTCGTGCCGCCCATAGGTTGGCGAGCCCATGCGCAGATCGACCGCGACGTCGAGCACGGCGCCGCGCGGCACCCGCACCAGCTTGCCCTGCGCATGCGGCGGCATCTGGAAGTGCAGCCCCCGCACCACGCCCTTCTCCCGCGAGAGCGAGTGGTTGTCCTGCACGAACTCGGTCGGGATGCCGGCCTCGGCGAAGCGCTGCCGGTTGAAGACCTCCGAGAAGAAGCCGCGCGTATCGCCGTGACGGGCCGGCTCCAGCAGGATCAGGCCGGGGATCGCGAAACGCTCGATCTTCATGCCTCGGCGGCCTCCTTCGCCAGGTGGATCAGGTACTGCCCATAGGCCGTCTTGCCGAGCGCCGCGGCAGCGCTGGTCAGCGCCGGCGCGTCGATGAAGCCCATGGCGAAGGCGATCTCCTCCGGGCAGCCGACCTGCAGCCCCTGCCGCTCCTGCACCGTCTGCACGAAGAGGGCGGCCTGCAGCAGCGATGCCGGCGTTCCCGCGTCCAGCCAGGCGGAGCCGCGCCCCAGCCGCTCGGCGCGCAGCGAGCCATCGGTGAGATAGAGCTTGTTGAGATCGGTGATCTCGAGCTCGCCGCGTGCCGAGGGCGCCAGGCCACGCGCCAGCTCCGTCACCCTGGCGTCGTAGAAATAGAGGCCGATCACCGCCCAGTCGCTCTTTGGCTTCTGCGGCTTCTCCTCGATCGAGAGAACCCGCGCCGCGGCATCGAACTCCGCGACGCCGTAGCGTTCAGGGTCGGCGACGCGATAGGCGAAGATGGTGCTCTCGCCGCGCGCGCTACGCGCCGCCGCATCCTGGAGCTGCGCCGGCAGGCCGTCGCCGTAGATGATGTTGTCGCCGAGCGCCAGCGCGCAGGGCTCGCCGCCGATCCAGTCGGCGCCGATCTGGAAGGCCTGGGCGATGCCCTCGGGCTTCGGCTGTTCGGCATAGCTCAGCCGTATCCCGAATTGCGATCCGTCACCCAGCAGCCGCTGGAACTGCGGCAGGTCCTGGGGCGTCGAGATCAGCAGGATGTCGCGGATGCCCGCCAGCATCAGCGTGCCGAGCGGATAATAGACCATCGGCTTGTCGTAGACCGGCAGCAACTGCTTCGACGCCGCCAGCGTCATCGGATGCAGCCGTGTGCCGGATCCGCCGGCGAGCAGGATGCCCTTCATGCCGTCACTCCCAGAGCGCGATGACTTGCGGCGCAATCGCCGAAAAGTCTGAATCGCGCGATCGAACAATAAGCTGGAGCGTAATGCGCGAGCGCAGGCGAACGTATCATGCTCTAGCCGCCGAGCCGCTGCCCGGCATAACGCTTGTCGCGGATCGGCCGCCACCAGGCCTCGTTGTCGAGGTACCAGCGGATGGTGGCGTCGAGCCCGCTCTCGAAATCATGCTTCGCATGCCAACCGAGCGCCGCCTCGGCGCCCTTGGGATCCATGGCATAGCGGAGGTCGTGTCCGGGCCGATCGCGCACGAAGGTGATCAGCCGCTCCCGGGAGCCCGCGGGGTCCGGCCGCAGCCGGTCGAGCGTGGCGCAGATCGCCCGCACCACCTGCAGGTTGCTCCGCTCCTGCCGCGGGCCGATGCAATAGGTGGCACCCGGTTCGCCGCGGAACAGCGCCAGCACCAGCGCCTCCGCATGATCCTCGACATGCAGCCAGTCGCGCACGTTGGAGCCGTCGCCATAGACCGGCAGCGTCTTGCCCTCGAGCGCGTTCAGCGTGACCAGCGGGATCAGCTTCTCGGGGAATTGCCAGGGGCCGTAGTTGTTCGTCGTGTTGGAGACGAAGTTCGGCATGCCGTAGGTGTGCTGCCAGGCGCGCACCAGATGATCGGATGCCGCCTTGGAAGCCGAATAGGGGCTGCGCGGATCGTAGGGGGTGTGCTCGTCGAAGGGGGGCGCGCCATGGTCGAGCGCGCCAAACACCTCGTCGGTCGAGACGTGGTGGAAGCGGAACGCCTCGCGCGCCGCGCCCGTCAGCCCGTTCCAATGGGCGCGCGCGGCTTCGAGCAGCACCTGGGTGCCGAGGACATTGGTGCGGATGAAGGCAGCCGGGCCATCGATCGAGCGATCGACATGGCTCTCAGCGGCAAGGTGCATCACCCGCGATGGCTGCCAAGTCGCGAAGGCGGTGCGCATCGCTTCCGCGTCGCAGATATCGGCGGCAATGTGGATGTGGCGCCGATCCTGCGCGGCCTTGCCCAGGCTCTCGGGGCTGGCGGCATAGGTCAGGCAATCCACGTTCACCACCGTCTCGTCCGTGGTGGCGAGCAGGCGCCGGACAACCGCGGAGCCGATGAAGCCCATGCCGCCGGTCAAGAGGATGGTCATGATGGGATACCCGGCTCCGGCACGCCGCATCGCGGGCGTGGTTCAGGACAAGTGCGCCAATGTGCGATGCAGCAACAACCGGCGCGTGCAGAAAGGCAAGAAGGTGCGCGTGGTGCAAGTGCTGCGGTGCAAAACAACGCGTGCTAAGCGGCGGTCTCAAAACAAAGTGATGGCGTCGCCGCCAGCTTACTTCCCGGACGGATAGGCCCCCGGCCCCGGCGGATAGCCGCCGCTTCCCGGCGGCGGGACCGCGGCGCGGCTCAGGCGCACCCGATCGGTGCGGGAGATCGCGACGCGCTCACCGACCTGGAACGCCAACTCATTGGTCTGCACCACGGCGATCGGCTGCCCGCCATCCTCCTGGATGGTGAACTCGACCGCCTGGCCGGAGGTTACACCCTCTTCGATCGCGGCGCCGGCAAGGCCGCCGATCAGCGCGCCGGCCACGCCGCCCACGGTATTGGCCCGCCAGCCGCGGCCGACCGTGCTGCCCACCAGGCCGCCGGCGATCGCGCCGGCGCCGACGCCGAGGCCACTGCGCGTGCCGGTCACCTGCACCGGCCGCATGCCGACGATGGTGCCATAGGTCACGTAGCCCTGGGCGCCGACCGCATAGGCGCTGACCGTGCTGTTCTGGGCCGCCGGGGCGCAGGCCGCCAGGCTGCTCGCCAGCAGCAGGACGGAGAGGGGCAGGAGGCGGCTCAAAGGCATCATGAGGCAGGCTCCGCGATCGCGACGGCTGATGATTGCGCCTTCGCTCCGAACAAGATGGGAATGCGCCGGGATAATGGAAATTCCATGGCGACGCCATCGCGATGATGTGCCCTGAATCCGCCATTCTCCAAGCGCTATGCTTGACCCGCCCACGAGCCTTCCGTTAGGGCTTGTGGCATAAGCTTCGTGTAGTGCTTGAAGACCGGCGCCAAGTGCCGGGCTGCGGGCTTCGCCATTCGTCGGGGGATGGATGGCGGGCCGGCACGGGGTCAGGACGATCGGGGAGTCGCGAGGCCAGCGGGGGACGCTGACCGCGTCGACACAGGGGAGATCGAGGGGATGGATCCTTCGCAGAGGGGCGGCGCTCGGCACAGGCGCATCTGGCCGCTGGCGATGATGGCGCTTGCTGCGGCACTCGCCGGCTGTGCAACCAACAACAGCAGCACCGGATCGCGCCACAGCTCGGCGCATTCGCGCAGCTACGATCCGCCCGGTCCGCCCTCCGATCCCTGGGGGCCTTACATTCGCGAGGCGGCGCAGCGCTTCGACGTGCCGGAACGCTGGATCCGCGAGGTGATGCGCCAGGAGAGTGGCGGCCGCGCCGCCGCGACCAGCCCGGTCGGCGCCATGGGCCTGATGCAGGTGATGCCGCAGACCTATGCGGAGCTCCGCAGCCGCTACAATCTCGGCGACGACGCCTACCACCCCTATGACAGCATCATGGCCGGCACCGCCTATATCCGGGAGATGTACGACCTCTACGGGTCGCCCGCCTTCCTCGCGGCCTATAATGCCGGCCCGCGGCGGCTGGAGGATTACCTTTGGGCCAGCCGCGGCCTGCCGACCGAGACGCGCAACTACGTCGCCCGCATCGGCCCCCGCATCGCAGATGCGCACCCGACGCGCCGGGCGCCGCCGGAGGTCTATGCTGCGGCCGATATCCCGACCAGCATCCCGCCCGGTCCGCGCCGCATGAACCAGGGCACCATGCTGGCGCTGCGCGAACAGCGCCGCCAGCAGATGGATGCGCCGCCGCCGAACGTGCAAGTCGCGCAGCTGCCGCCCGGCCCGGTCATCCGCATGGAGCCGGTGGACAGCGCCTCGGCGCCGCGATCCGCCAGCTACCAGGTGGCGAGCATCGCCGTCCCGCCACCGGGCGCGGTGGTCCGCATGGACCCAATCCCCGACGGCTCGACGCCGGAAGGCGCCGCCCGCCTCGCCGAATCGCGCCGCGACGAAGCGCCGGAACTGGCGCCGATGCCGGATCCGCCGCGCCGCGGGCGCTTCGCGGGCACCGCCCTCGCTGCCACCGCGCCGCTGCCGGTCCCCGAGCCGCGTGGCAGGAGCGGCGGGCGCAATACGCCGGTCGCCCTGGCGGCGCTGCCGGTGCC
>NZ_JAAGBB010000081.1 GCF_018129085.1 Plastoroseomonas hellenica | reverse complement strand
GACGCTGGCGACCGCGGCAGCGGAGGCGCTGGCGACCCGTGCCCCCGCCTCCGCACCGGAGCCCCGTCCGACGCGCCCGGTGCCGGATCTGCGCGCCCCCGCGCCGGTCCCGCCGTCAACCCGCCATGGCAGCGTGCCGGCGACTGCGCCCGCGGCTTCCCCCTGGTCGCCGAAGCCCGCCGCACCCCCGCCCGAGCCGGAGGCCGAGACCGCGGAGGCGCTGCTGATGATCCGCGCCATGATCGCCGCCGCCCGCGGCGACGGGCGCATAGACGCCGAGGAGCGGAAGGCCATCGCCGCCCAGCTCGACGGCGCCGGCCTTACCACGGCGGAGCGGGATTTCGTCCTGGCCGATTTCGACAGCCCGCTGACGCCCGCGGCGCTGGCGGCCGAGGCCCGGGACCCCATGCAGGCCGCCCAGATCTACGCCGCCGCCTTCGCCGCCGCGGGCGAGATCAGCGCCGAGGAGCGCGCCTGGCTGGACCAGCTTGGCCGGGCGCTCCGGCTGGACCGGGCGGCGCTCGCGGCGATCGAATCGCGCCTCGGCGGTTGACAGCGCCGCGCCGCGCCCATAAACGACGCCCTCCCCGGAGCACGGTCCGTTCGCTCGCGCACGAACCATGCTCCGGAACCGTGTTGATCGTGCGATTCAGGCTTTTCGGCCAAGCCGGCCTCAAGCCTTCACGCTTTGGGACTGCCGTCATGAAGATCCGCAACAGCCTCAAGACCGCCAAGATCCGCGACAAGAACTGCGTCGTCGTGCGCCGTCATGGCCGCGTCTATGTGATCAACAAGAAGAACCCGCGGTTGAAGGCTCGCCAGGGCTAATCGGCGAAGCCGATTTAGCCCCGCGAGCATAGCGGGGTCCGGGGAGCGCAGGCCCCCCGGTTCCAACCTTCTGGGATCACAGTCCACCACGCCGCTAGGGCTCCCCCGGCGGCGTTTCTGCGTTCAGCACATCCCTGCCCGCACCGCGCGCTTGTCGCGCCGGGTCCGGCACCGCATCTTCCCGCTGCGTCCAGAAGTTTGATCGCGCGATTCACGGTTTTCGGCGATTCCGCCTCAACCGATCACGCTCAGGGAGTTGCGCCGTGATCCGCCTGCCCGACCCGAAGCCCGGGATCCTCGCCAAGCGCGATGCCATCATCGCGGCCCTCAGGGCGCTGGTGCCCGGCGACGGCGTGATCGGCGAGGCGATCCGCCTCAAGCCCTATGAGACCGACGGGCTTTCCGCCTATCGCCAGCCGCCGCTCGCGGTGGTGCTGCCGCGCACGACGGCGGAGGTCGCCGCCGTGCTGCGCTACTGCCACCAGGAGGGCGTCCGGGTGATCCCGCGCGGCGCCGGCACCAGCCTTTCGGGCGGCGCCCTGCCGCTGGCCGATGCTGTCGTGATCGGCCTGATGCGCATGAACCGCATCCTGGAGGTCGATTACGAAAACCGCCTGGCGGTGGTCGAAGCCGGCGTCACCAATATCGGCATCACCCAGGCGGTCGCCGGCGACGGCTTCTTCTACGCGCCCGATCCCTCGAGCCAGCTCGCCTGCATGATCGGCGGCAACGTCATGATGAATTCGGGCGGCGCACATTGCCTGAAATACGGTGTCACCGCGAACAACCTGCTCGGCCTCACCTTCGTCACCATCGAGGGCGAGGTGATCCGCATCGGCGGCGAGCATCTGGACGCCGCCGGCTATGACTGGCTCGGCATCGTCACCGGCAGCGAAGGGCAGCTCGGCCTGGTGACCGAGGTCACCGTGCGCATCCTGCGCGGCCCGGAAGGCGCGCGCGCCATGCTCGCCGCCTTCAACGGCATCGAGGTCGCGGGCGCCGCCGTGGACGCGATCATCGGCGCCGGCGTCATCCCCGTCGCCCTCGAGTTCATGGACCGCCCCTGCATCCATGCTTGCGAAGCCTTCGCCCATGCCGGCTATCCGCTGGATGCGGAGGCGATGCTGATCATCGAGGTCGAGGGCAGCGTCGCCGAGCAGGATGCGCTGCTCGGCCGCATCCGCGACATCTGCGCGCGCTTCGATCCGATCAGCATGAAGGTCGCACAGACGCCGGAGGAATCGCTTGCGATCTGGAAGGGCCGCAAGGGTGCCTTCGGCGCGGTCGGGCGCATCAGCCCGGACTATCTCTGCATGGACGGCACCATCCCGACGGGCGAGCTGCCGCGCGTGCTGAAGCGCATCGGGGAGATGAGTGCGGAATACGGGCTGCAGGTCGCCAATGTCTTCCACGCCGGCGACGGCAACCTGCATCCGCTGATCATGTTCGATGCCAACGACCCTGAGAGCTTCCACAAGGCGGAAACCTTCGGCGCCGATATCCTGAAACTCTGCGTCGAGGTCGGCGGCTGCCTGACCGGCGAGCACGGCGTCGGCATCGAGAAGCGCGACCTGATGACCGTGCAGTTCACCGAGGCCGAGCTCGACCAGCAGCGCGCGGTGAAGACCGCCTTCGACCCGCAATGGCTGCTCAACCCCGCCAAGGTCTTCCCGCTGAAGGATGCGGCGTGAGCGCCGCGCTGACGCCGGGCAACGAGGCGGCGATCGCAGCCCTGGTGGCCGAGGCCGCCAGGCACGCCGAACCCATCGCGGTCGAAGGCGCCGGCACCAAGCGCGCCATGCTGCGGCCGGTGCAGGCGGCCCGGACCATCTCCACCCGCGCGCTCTCCGGCATCACGCTGCACCGCCCGACCGAGCTCATCATCAGCGCCCGCGCCGGCACGCCGCTCGCGGAGATCGAGGCGGCATTGGCCGCCAAGGGTCAGATGCTCATCGCCGAGACGCCGCATCTGACCACGCTGATGGGCGTGGAGGCGGCGCCCACCATCGGCGGTGCGGTTGCGGCCAACCTCTCCGGCCCGCGCCGCATCAGCGGCGGCGCAATGCGCGACCACGTCATGGGCATCCGCTTCGTCAATGGCAGCGGCGAGGTGCTGCGCTCGGGCGGGCGGGTGCTGAAGAACGTCACCGGCCTCGATCTCTGCAAGCTGCTCGCCGGCAGCCACGGCACGCTCGGCATCATCACCGAGGTAACGCTGAAGGTGCTGCCGGCGCCGGAGGCCTCCGCGACCCTCTCGCTGCCGGTGCCCGACCTCGAGACCGGCCGCCGCGTGCTCTCGGCCGGGCTCGGCAGCCCCTTCGGCGTCACTGGCGCCGCGCTGCTCGCGGATGCGCCCCGCGCTCTGCTCCGCATCGAGGATTTTTCGGACAGCGTCGCCTATCGCAGCGAAAAGCTGCGCGAGACACTGGCCGAATTCGGCGATGCCGAGATCGTCCCGGATGCGGAGAGCCGCGCCCTCTGGCTCGCCGTGCGCGAAGCCACGCCGCTCGGCGCCGCCCCTTCCGATGCCATCTGGCGCGTCTCGGTGAAGCCGACCGAAGGCCCGCGGGTCGCGGCGGAGCTGCGCGCCGCCTTCGACGCCAAGCTGCTGCTCGACTGGGGTGGGGGCTTGATCTGGATCGCGGGGCCGGCGACCGAGGGCGCCCATGCCGCGGTGATGCATGCCGCGGATCGCGGCACCTTCACGCTGTTCCGCGCGCCCGATGCGCTCCGCGCCGCGGTCGCCGTGATCCCGCCGGAGCCGCCGCCGCTCGCGGCCATCGCCCGCCGGGTCAAGGCGGCGCTGGATCCGGCCGGCATCTTGAATCCCGGACGCATGCGGGCGGCCTAGCCTTCAAACTCAACCAGCTCTGGCGGCGACGCGGAGGGCATCGCCCATTCCGGTCGAGTTCGGCGACCATCTGATACCCACGGCCTTGATCGTTGACCGATCAAGGCCCTCAAACGCGTCGTGCCGAAGGCACGCCTCCCGGCGTGACGCGGGCGGCATCCGCCGCCCTTGGCGTCGTGCGAATTTGCACGCATCCGGCGTGACACCGGACTACCGGCGGGCCGCATTCGCGGCCTTAGACCGGGCGAGCGACCGGTCCGTTGGTCTGACCTTTCCGCAACTTCCGGCTGTCCCTCACGGGCTCGTGCGTACCATTCGTTGCGATATCGAGCTAAGGACGCTTCCGTTGTAACCAACGCAAACGGGAGGGGATCATGAGTGACACGATGAAGTCGCAAGATCCACGCACAATAAATTGGAGGCGATTTGAGCAGAACTACAAAACCCTCTGTGACGGCGACGATATCGTCAAGGGCCGAACAACTATTCGCTTTCCTGAGGCGGGGATTAACAAGCTCATCTACAGTTTCGATGTTTCCTGCCCGGGGTGGAACGGTGGACAGTGGTGCTCATGCCACGTAAACCTGAGTGGTGAAGCTTATAATCCGGCTCATTTGACTATCAACGGATATGGCAAACGTCCGAAAAAGAACCATTGGTTCTGGTACGACTACAGCGGCAGGGTCAAGGATGGCGAACCGCCGCATGGGCACGGCAAGATCGGCGGCAAAGGCATCGAGCATTTCCATACGGTGGAGAGTGACATCAAAGCGGCATGCAGCTGGGTCATCGAGCAGCTTTACGCTGGCGTCTATGACAAGGTGGGTGACTGACGCTCTGTGGTGCAGCATGGAGACCGCTCGCCGGGCGCGCGACGTGGCCTGGCTCGAGCGGGTGCGCCGTACCTACGGCAGTGAGCCGGTGCTGCAGTATTTCCAGACACCGCTCATCGCCGACAACGCGCTGGGCAAGACGATCGATGAGGTAGGCGGCGGCGCTGCGGCGTAGCGCCGCCGCGTCACCCGCATGCCGCTCTCAGGCCGAGATCGGCAGGAACCGGACGCCTGAGGCGGTCAGCCAGGCTCAATCCGCGAATTCGCCGGCGGCCTGCAATATCGGGCGCCAGCGCGCGATCTCCGCATCCAGCATCGCGCGATGCGCGGCCGGGGTGACGCGCTCCTGCGGCTCCGGCGCGCTGCCGAGATCGGCCAGGCGCCGGCCGACCGTCTCGTCCCGCAAGGTCGCCTGCAACGCACGGGCGATGCGCTCGACCACCGCGGCGGGCGTGCCGTGCGGCGCGTAGAGCCCGTGCCAGATCGTCACCTGGAGATCGGGCAGGCCGCCCTCTGCCATGGTCGCGACGTCCGGCAGGGCGGCGAGACGCTCTGCGGTGGTCACGGCATAGGCCTTGACCCGCCCGTCCTGGATATAGGGCATGGCATTCGTGGTCTGATCGCAGGTGAGGTCGATGCGGCCGGCCATCATCTCGGTCATGACAGGCGCAGTGCCGCGGAAGACCACGGTGGTCATCGGGATGCGGGTGATGGAGCGCAGCAGGGTCGCGCAGAGATGGCTCGCCGAGCCGATGCCGGCATGCGCCAGGTTGACCTCCGAACCGCGCTGCCGCGCCCAGGCGAGCAGTTCCGGCAGGGTCTGCGCCGGCAGGCCCGGCCGGGCGATCAGGGTCATCGGCACCGGGGTGATCAGGCCGATGGTCTCGAAGCCGGCGGGATCGTATGGCAGGCGGCGGTAGAGCGCGACGGAGGTGGCGAGGCCGATATTGCCGAGCAGCAGCGTATAACCGTCGGGCCGCGCCGCAGCGACGCGGGCAGCGCCGATGGTGCCGCCCGCGCCGGTGACATTCTCCGCCACCACGGGCTGGCCGAGATCCCGCGTCAGCGGCTCCGTCAGCGCCCGGGCGAGCACGTCGGTCGGGCCGCCGGCCGCGAAGGGGATAATCATGGTGACCGGCCGCTGAGGCCAGGCCGGTTGCGCGCCGGCCAGGTCCGGCAGGCCCAACAGCACCGCGCCCAGGGCGGCGATCAGGCTCCGCTTCTTCATCTTTTTTGTCCTCCCATTCGTCGGTTCCGGTCAGTCCAGCGAAGGATCCAGCACCACCCGTTCCCGCGTACCGGACAGCACGGCACGGTAGGCGGCCGCGGCATCACGAAGCGCGAAGACATGATCGTCCGGCACCGGAAAGGGGCACAGCGCCCCGCTCTCGAAGCCCGGCTTCAGCGCATCCAGAACCGCGGCGCAGTCGCCGCTGTCGAGCGCCAGGGTATCGACGCCGACGTAACGGTGCCGCGCACGATAGAAGGCGAGGATGTCGAAGGGCACCACGCGTTCGATCGTCGCGATGAAGATCTGCGTGCCGCCATGCGCCAGCGCCCGGTTCGCCGCATCGAAATAGGGACTGCCGACAGTATTGTAGACGATGTCGGCGCCATGCCCGCCGGTCAGCGCCAGCACCTGTTCCGCGACGTCGCCCGCATCGGTGCCGATCAGCGTGACGGGGCCATTGGCGTGGCCGCGATAGGGCTCCGCCGTGCGCTCCACGCCGATGACCTTGGCGCCGGCCATGGTGGCGAGCTGCGTCGCCGCCTGCCCGACCTTGCCGTTGCCGCCGAGCACCAGCACGGTCATTCCCGACTTCACGCCACCCGCTTCGGTGAGGCCGGTATGGGCGGTGACGAAGGGCACGCCGACCGCACCGGCCTCGCGCAGCGCCATGCCGGCCGGCACCTCCCTGACATCAGCCGCGTCCACCACCAGGTGGCGCGCATGGGTGCCGTCGCGGGTGATGCCGAGCTCGCCGCCCGAACCCCAGACGCGCTTGCCGAGGAGCTGCGCGGGACCGTCCACTACGGTGCCGGCATAGTCGCGGCCGGGTGTGCGCGGCCAGACCGCCTTCGGCATCAGGCCGAGCGTCGCCTTGACGTCGGAGGGGTTCACGCCGGCGGCCGCGACCTCGATCCGGCAGGCACCTTCCGGCAGTGGCGCTGCGGCGCGGTCCTCCAGGATCAGCTCCAGCGCCTCGGGGCCCGCGGCTTTCGCATGGACGCGCAGCGCCGGGCTGCCGTGCAGTCCGGCGGTGGGACGGGTGTTCAGGGTCGCGGACATTCGGACTTCTCCTGAGTGATCGGATCAGGCGGCAGTGGCTGCGGCCGCGCGCGCCGGCGCCAGGCCGAGGATCTCCCGCGCGCGGGCTGGCGCCGCGGCGCGGGCGCCCAGACTCTCGACGATGCCGCGCGCCTTCTCGACCAGCGCCGCGTTGGAGGGCGCGAGCACGCCACGGTCGAGATAGACGGCATCCTCCATACCCACGCGGACATGCCCACCGGCGAGCACGGATTGCGCGACCATCGGGAAGCAGGCGCGGCCGATGCCGATGACGGTGAACTCGGCATCCGTCGGCAGCAGATTACGCGCGTAGAGCACCGTCTCCGGCAGTGGCTGGAAGCCGTATTTCACGCCGCAGACGAAGGAGCAGAGGACTGGACCCACTAGCGTCCCGTCGCGCAGCAGATCGGCGAGCAAGGCGATGTCGCCGGAATCGAAGAGCTCGATCTCCGGCACGCTGCCGGCGGCGCGGATCGCGGCGGCCATGCGGCGGACACTGCCGGGCGTGTTGATCACCACCTCGGCGCCGGAATTCATGGTGTTGAGATCGAGCGTGGCGACATCCGGCCGCAGCGCGGTGACATGCGCGGTGCGGCGCTCCGGCGTGGTCAGGGTGGTGCCGGGGCCGGCGAGGCGCGGCTCCTCCGCGCCCGGCACGAAGCGGCCACCTGGGCCGGTCGTCAGGTTGACGATCACTTCCGAATTCCCAGCGCGGATCCGCTCCACGACCTCGCGATAGAGGCCGAGCTCCATGGAAGGCCTGCCGGTCGCGGGGTCGCGCACATGCAGGTGCACCATGGCGGCGCCGGCCTCTGCCGCCTCCAGCGCGCTGTCGGCGATCTGCTGCGGGGTGATCGGCAGATGCGGCGTCTGATCCGGCGTCGTCAGGTTGCCGGTGATGGCGCAGGTGATGATCACCTCGTCGCGCATGCGTCGCATCGGAACTCTCCGTCAGAGCGTGATGGCGTGAGGCCGAAGCGGCCGAAACGTCTGAATCACGCGATCAAACAAAATCCGAGCATGACCCGTGAGCATCAGCGAACGGGTCATGCGAGGGCCCGGCCGCCATCCACCAGGACGGTCGATCCGGTCGAATAGGGAAGCAGGGTGGCGCAGGCGAGGATGGCGCCGGCGACATCCTCGGCCGTCGCCACGCGCTGCAGCGGGATGCTGGGCGCGATCTTCGCGTTGGCCGCGGCATCGCGACCCGGCACGAAGCCGGTATCGACGATGCCTGGCGAGACCGCCATGACGCGGATCGCCGGCGCCAGCGCGCGCGCCAGCGACTTGGTCATCACGTCGATGCCAGCCTTCACCGCGCCATAGGCGATGTTGGAGCCGGCGCCGTTGAGGCCGGCGATGGAGGAGACGTTCACCACCAGCCCGTCGCCGCCGGCCGCGAGCAGCGGCCGGAAGGCGCGGATCGCCGCGAATTGCCCGCGCCAGTTCACGGCGAAGATGCGGTCGATCATCGCATCGTCGAGCGCATCGAGGTCGCCATGCGGGATCGCGCGGGTGAAGCCGGAGCTGTTCACCAGCACATCGGCACGGCCGCAGCGCTGTTCCACCGTCGCGGCCAGGGCCACGAGCGTCGCCGTCTCCTCGATCGTCGCGGGGAGCGCGAGGTGCCCACGCGCCGGACCACCGGCGAGGCTTTCGACCAGGGTTTCCGCGCCGGCCTGGTCCCCGCGCCAGGTGGCGACCACGGTGGCGCCGGCATCGGCGAAGGCGCGCGCGGTGGCGGAGCCGATGCCGCCGGAAGCGCCGATGATGACGGCGACGCGGCCGGATAGATCCATGCGGGTCATCACGCGATCGGTGGCCGTGGCAGCCGGGCCTCGCCCGGCTCCAGGGTGAAGCTGTAGTCGAGCGAGAACCATTCGCCCGCGCCGCCGCCCGGTGCCGGCCCGTCATGGCGTTCGAAGCCGCCGACCAGGGCGCGGGTGACGCCGAACACCACATCGCTCTCCAGATGCTCGTCATCGTCGACGAAGACCTGGGTGACCAGCGTCTTGAAGCCGGGCTTGTGGATCAGGAAATGCAGATGCGCCGGGCGATAGGGGTGGCGCTGCTGCGCACGCAGCATGTCACCCACCGGCCCATGCGTCGGCACCGGGTAGCCGGCCGGGCGGACCGAGGTGAAGCGGAACTGCCCCTCCGCATCCGTCGCGAAGCGCCCGCGCAGGTTCATGTCGGATTGCGCGGGATCCTGGTTCTCATACATGCCGGCAGGCGAGGCCTGCCAGACGTCGACCCGGGCGCCGGCCACCGGTGCGCCATCCGGACCACGGACGCTGCCGCGGGCGAAGAGCGGCGCGCCCGGCGTCGCGCTGCGGACGATCGACCCGCCATCCGGCGTGGCCGGCGAATTGTCGCGCCAGAAGGGACCGAGCAGCGCCGCGGCGGTTTCGGTGGCGCCGTCCTGGCCGTTGTTCAGCAGGCAGACCAAGGTCGAGGCGCCGATGGCGTCGGAGAACAGCACCGCCTCGTTATGGGTGTCGGTGCAGGCGCGGCCGATGGCAGCCAGGAATCCGAGGCCGTGTTCGAACTCCGCCTCGGTGGGCCGGACATCCCGGATGAAGGCATGCAGATGCTGCACCAGCGCATCCATCACCTCGCGGAGCCGCGGGTCCAGGGTGCTCGCGATGGCCCCCCTGACGGCGACGGTGACGCTCTCCTGGCCGTCGATGATCACGGCGCGCCTCCTTGCAATCGTTTGTACAAACGTTTGTAGTCCTGTGGCCCGAGAGGGTCAACGGGTTCGCCGTCACGCCTCCGCGACCATTCCGGTGACCAGTTTCGTGCTACAAAGCTTTGCAGAATGCCCAGCGCCACCCGTCGCGGTTCCCCGCCCAGCCCGCCCGCCTCCGGCCCCGCCGCACCCACCTTGAAAAAGGTGGCGGAAGCCGCCGGCGTGCATCTCTCGACCGTCTCCCGCGCCCTCAATCCCGAAACCCGCCACCTGGTGGCGGAGGCCGCCACCGCGCGGGTACTCGCCGAGGCCGCCCGCCTCGGCTATCGGCCGGATGCTGCTGCGGCCGCGCTCCGCACCGGCCGCTCCCGCCTCATCGGCGCCCTGGTGCCCGGCATCGCCAACCCGGTCTTCGCGCCGATCCTCGCCGGCGCCGAAGCCGTGCTCGCCGGGCGCGGCTATGCCCTGCTGGTCGCCGATCCCGGCGACGATCCGGCCCGCGCCGTCACGCTGGCCGACGAAATGGCCTCCCGCCGCGTCGACGGGCTGCTGCTCGCGACCGCTGCCGGCCATGACGACCCCGTCGTCTCCCGCTGCCTCGCCCGCGGCACGCCCGTCGTCCTGATCAACCGCACCGAAGCCGAAGCCCGCGCGCCCGCCGTCGTCTCCGACGACCAGGAAGGCCTCCGCCTCGCCATCGAACACCTGGTCGCCCTCGGCCATCGCCGCATCGGCCATATCGCCGGCCCGCCCAACCTCTCGACCGGCGCCCTCCGCCGCCGCGGCTTCGAAGCCGCCATGGCCGCCCATGGCCTCGACGCCAGCGCCATCGCCCCCGCCACCGCCTATTCGCGCCCGGCCGGTGCCGCCGCCGCCCGGCAGCTCCGCGCAGGGCACCCCGGCCTCACCGCCCTCGCCTGCGCCAACGACCTGCTCGCCCTCGGCACCTATGACGTGCTCGCCGAAGCCGGGCTGCGCGTGCCCGACGACGTCTCCGTCACCGGCCACAACGACATGCCGATGATGGACATGGTGGCACCACCGCTGACCACCGTGCGCATCGGCCACGCCGAAATGGGCCGGGAAGCCGCCCACCTGCTGCTCCGCGCCCTCGATGACCGGACCACACCGCCCACCCGCGGCACCGCCGTCCTGCTGCGCCCGACCCTCGTCATCCGGGCCTCCTCGGCGCCTCCGAGGTGAGGTCTGGAGAGGGCTCTGCCCTCTCCAGACCTCACCCGGCAGGAGCCTAAGGCTCCTGCACCTAGATCATTTTTAGAGCCATTGCTGGCGAGGGGGTCACCTGGCGAAAGACGCCGGGTGACCCCCTCGCCAGCAATGGCACCAAGTGAAGCAGGTCCAGGAGGCTCCAGCCTCCTGGCGGATGGGGTCTGGGGAAGGCGGAGCCTTCCCCAGGGACACCCTCACACGCGGCGGATGCTCCAGAAGCTCGGGAAGCCGACGGGAATGTCGGTGAGGTTCCGGCGGTAGGCGGTCATGCGGGAGTATTCGCCGAGCGGCAGGTAGGGCAGGTCCTGCCAGAACCGGGCCTGAATGGTGCGAGCGATATGTTGCTGTGCGGCCTCGTCGGGGGCGGCCATCCATTCGGCGCGGAGCTGTTCCAGGGCGGGGCTGTCGGGCCAGCCGAACCAGGCGCGGGTGCCGTGGGCACGCAGGCCGAGATGGGAGACGGGGTCGAGCATGCCGGCGCCGCCGAAGCCGGAGCAGAAGACGCTCCAGCCGCCGCGCTCGACCGGTTCGCGGCTGTTGCGGCGGGCGGTGATGGTGCCCCAGTCGGCGCCGACGACATCCACATTCATGCCGGCGCGCCGCAGCATGTCGGCGGCGACTTCGGATAGGGCCCGGAGCAACGGGAAGTCATTGGCCTGGAGGAGCACCACGCGTTCATTGGCATAGCCGGCGGCGGCAAGGTCGCGGCGCACCTTGGCCATGTCGCGCGCGCCGCGCAGCGCGTCCATGCCGACGTCGCTCGCCATCGGTGTGCCGGAGAGAAAGACGCCGGCTTCGCGCCAGAGGCCGGGCTCGCTGCCGAAGGCGGCGGTCATGAAGGCGGATTGGTCGACGGCGCCGAGGAGCGCGCGGCGGATGGCGGGGTTGTTGAAGGGCGGGTGCAGGTGGTTGAAGCGGAGGACGCTGATCGAGCGTTCCTCGGCCGCCTTCACCTCGACGTCCCGGCTGCGGCGCAGCACGGGGGCGAGGTCGGTCGAGGGGTAGTCGAGCCAGTCCACCTCATTGGTGATCAGCGCGTTGGCAGCGGTCGCGGCATCGGGCAGCACATGCCATTCGACGCGCGCGAAATGCGCGCGTTTGCCGCCGGCGGTGCGGCTGGAGCGTTCCTCGCGCGGCAGGTAGTTCTCGAAGCGCGCATAGGCGACGCGCACGCCGGCGAGCCGTTCCTCCGGCAGGAAGCGATAGGGGCCGCTGCCGATCATCTCCGTCACCTGCTGCTCCGGGGGCGTCGCCGCGATGCGTTCCGGCATCATCGCCGGCATGGCGGAGGTGACCTTGCCGAGTGCGCGCGGCAGCAGCGGGAATGGACGCTTCAGGCGGATGCGGATGGTCCGGTCGGTGGGTGCCGAGATCTCGTCCATGGCGGCGAGCAGCTCGGCGCCGAACATGTCGCGCGCCGCCCAGCGGCGGATGGAGGCGACGCAGTCGCGGCCGCGCACCTTCTCCCCGTCGTGGAAGCTGAGGCCCTCGCGAAGGGTGATCGTCCAGTCGCGGCCGTCGCCTTCGACCACATGGCCTGCGGCCATCTGCGGGTGCACGGCATAGGCTTCGTCCAGTGCGTAGAGCGTGTCGAAGACCATGTGGCCATGCGTCAGGGTGACGGTCGCGGTGGTGAAGACCGGGTCGAGCACCGCGAGATCGGCCTGCGGCACGAAGCGCAGCGGGCGTGCGGCCTGGGCACCGGCGAGGCGCGGCGCCGCGAGCAGGACGGCGCCGGTGGTGAAAGCAGCGCGGCGAGACAGCTTGGGCGGTGCGACCATGGCGGGCTCGGGCTCCGGCGGTTGCGGGATGGTTCGACACCGCGCCTGCCGCGTCAATCACTCTTCCCGGCCCTGCCACCCTGCCCCATGCTCCCGGCGGTTTCATCAGAGGGAGAGGGAGCATGGCGCTCCGCTGCGATCTCGTCATCCGCGACGCCACCATCATCGACGGCAGCGGCGGGCCCGGGTTCCGGGGCGATGTCGCGGTCGAAGGCGACCGGATCGCCGGCGTCGGTGACCTCGGCGCCGCGAGCGGGGCGCGGGAAATTCGGGCCGAGGGCCGCGTGCTGGCGCCCGGCTTCATCGATGCGCATACCCATGACGACCAGATCGTGCTGCAGGGCGCGGCCTGCATGTGCTGCAAGCTGTCCCAGGGCGTAACCAGCGTCGTGGTCGGCAATTGCGGCATCAGCCTCTCGCCGGTGCGCATGGCGACGCGGCCGCCGGCGCCGCTCGATCAGGTCTGCGCGCCGGAATGGTGGAAATTCGGCAGCTTCGGCGAATACGCCGACCATCTGCGGCGGGAGCCGCCGGCGGTGAATGCGCTGGCACTGATCGGGCACATGTCGCTCCGCGTCGGCGCCATGCAGGGCGAGACGCAGCGCGCCGCGAGTGATGCCGAGGCGGAGGTGATGCGCCGCCAGCTCGCCGAGAGCCTGGCGGAAGGCGCTGCCGGCTTCTCGACCGGCCTCTTCTATCCGCCCTCCAAGCACGCGCCGACCGAGGAGGTGATCGCGATCGCGGAGGCGCTGCGCGCGCATCGCGGTCTCTATGTCACGCATATGCGCGACGAGGCGAACGGCGTGCTCGACAGCATCCAGGAGACGCTCCGCATCGGCGAGGCCGTGGGCGCGCCGATCGTCATCAGCCACCACAAATGTGCCATGCCGGAGAACCACGGCCGCTCGCGCGAGACGCTGCCGATGATCGAGGCGGCCGCGGCGCGGCATCCGGTCGCTTTCGACGTCTATCCCTATACCGCCGCCTCCACCTCGCTCGCGGCGCGGGAGCCGCGACCGGACGTGCCGGTGCAGGTGACCAATTCCCTGCCGCATCCCGAAGCCGCCGGGCGCATGCTGGCCGACCTCGCGGCGGAATGGGACGTGAGCCTGAAGGAAGCGCGCGACCGGCTTCTGCCGGCCTCCGGCATCTTCCACAACATGGCGGAGGAGGATGTCCGGCGGATCATGGCGCATCCGCTGTCGATGATCGGCAGCGATGGCGGGCCGCTCGCGAAGCAGCCGCATCCGCGCCTCTGGGGCACCTTCCCGCGCGTGCTCGGCCACTACGTGCGGGAGCTGTCGCTGATGACGCTCGAGACCGCGATCCACAAGATGACGGCGCGCCCCGCCGCGGTCTTCGTCATCGCCGATCGCGGCGCGATCCGGGCCGGCGCCTTCGCCGACCTGGTGCTGCTCGATGCGGCGACGGTGAAGGACCGCTCCACCTGGGAGGATCCGATCCAGCCTGCCGACGGCATCCTGGAGACCTGGGTGAACGGCGAGAGCGCCTATGTCCACGGCCAGGGCGTCACCGGCGCCCGCCCCGGGCGGCTCTTGCAGCGGGGGCTATAGAGGCCCTCAGACGCCGGCGCACGCATCCGCGTGCTTGGCTTCCGCGCTGTCAGGCGCGCTGGCGGCGGCTGATGGTCGCGCGCGGGGCCGCATTTGCGGCCCCGGAGCAACGGCTTCGCCTCGCTCCGCAGAAGCCCGCGGCGGCCTATGGCCGCTTGTCTGGAGGCATCACACCCGCGGCCGCGTCTCCGCGGGCTGATCGGGGGTCGAAAGGCTCGAGGCCGGCAGAGGCGGCGCGGCGCTGCCGATCCAGGCGGCGAGCACGGCGGGCCAGAGCGGCGCAGTGCGCGGCGCGGGGCGGCGTGTCGGCCGTGCCTGCGTCACCATCGCTTCGGTCGTCCGGGTCTCATCCATCGCAGGGCCTCCCCTGGCCATCGATGCCGCGATGGGAGCCGTGCCGCACGTCCGCGGCGGGGCGACAAAAGGGCAGGAAAAGGGCGATGCATTTCGCGATATTTCCGAGCCTTCCCGGAGTGCGCTGCAGCACGGCCGCAACCCGGATTGACCGCACCCCACCGCGACCCCGAAGCTGATGCCAATCGTCACAGGGAAGAAACGCCGTGCCACGCTGGCCCATCGCCGCCCTTGCCGCACTTCTCGCCTTCGCGCCGGCCGCCGCCCAGGCGCAGGGCGCGCCACCGATCCGCCTGATCGTCGGCTTCCCGCCCGGCGGCGGCATCGACCTGCTGACCAGGGTGATGGCCGAAGGCCTCGCGGCCCGGCTGGGCCGGACGGTGGTGGTCGATAACCGCACCGGCGCCGGCGGCAACCTGGCGGCCGATGCGGTCGCCAAGGCGGCGCCGGATGGCAATGTGCTGGGCGCCGTGCCGGCCGGGCCGCTGGTCATCAACCGGCACATCTACCGCAGCATGCCCTTCGACCCCCTACGCGACCTGGCGCCGATCAGCCGCTTCGCGGCAATCCCGGTGGTCGTCCTCGCCGCGCCGGGATTCCCGGCGCGCGACATCGCCGGGCTGCGCGCGGCGCTCCGCGCCGGCCCGGTCGCCTGCGGCACGCCGGGGGCCGGCACGACCCAGCACCTGACCATCGCGCTGCTGATGCGCGCCATGGGCACCGAATGCACCGTGGTGCATTACCGCGGCACCGGTCCGGCGCTGCCGGACCTGCTGACCGGCACCATTCAGATCTATGTCGATACGGTCGTCACTGGCCTGCCGCCGACGCGCGACGGCCGGGCGCGGGCGCTGGCGCTCGCCTCCGCGCAGCGCTCGCCGCTGGCGTCGGAGATCCCGGTGATCAGCGAGACGGTCTCCAGCGTGGTCGCCGAGACCTGGCTGGCGCTGATGGGGCCGCGCGGCCTGCCCGAGGCGCTGGCCACCTCGCTGGAGGCCGCCGCCATCGCCGTGGCGCGCGATCCGATGGTTGTCGCCCGGCTGCGTGAGCTCGGGGCGGAAGCGGTCGGCTCCACCCGCACGGAGCTGGCGTCCGCCATCGCGGCGCAGGACGCGATGTGGGGAGAGGTGGCGCGGGAAGCACGGGTGACCGCCGACTAGCGCGAGACCATACGCGGCGCCTATCTTCTGGGTGAAACGCGCAAGGCCCCATGCAGACCCACTTCACCCTCGAACAGCTCCGCGACCCTGACACGGCGGAGAGCAACCGCATCCTGCGCACCTGCGTGCATTGCGGCTTCTGCACCGCGACCTGCCCGACCTTCGTGCTGCTGGGCGATGAGCTGGATAGCCCGCGCGGCCGCATCTACCTGATCAAGGACATGCTGGAGAACGACCGGCCGGCGACGCCGGAGGTGGTGAAGCATGTCGACCGCTGCCTCTCCTGCCTCTCCTGCATGACGACCTGCCCCTCGGGCGTGCACTACATGCACCTGCTCGACCATGCCCGGCAGCATATCGAGGAGACCTATCGTCGCCCACTGCCAGAGCGCCTGCTGCGGCGGGTGCTGTCCTTGGTGCTGCCGCACCCCTTCCGCTTCCGCATGGCGCTGGTTGGCGCCAGGCTGGCACGGCCCTTCGCGCGGCTGGTGCCGGGGCAGTCGATGACCGCGCAGCGGCTGCGGGCGATGCTGCGCCTGGCGCCGGCCAGGGTGCCCTCCCCCTCGCCCACCGAAGGCGCCCGAGTGCATCCGGCGGAAGGGCCGCGGCGTGGGCGCGTGGCGCTGCTCGCCGGCTGCGCGCAGCAGGTGCTCTCGCCTTCGATCAATGAGGCGACCATCCGGCTGCTGACCCGCATGGGGATCGAGGTGGTGGTCGCGAAGGGCGCCGGCTGCTGCGGCGCACTCGATCACCACATGGGCCATCACGACCCGGCGATGCGCCTGGCCGGCGCCAATATCGAGGCCTGGTCGCGGGAGATCGCAGGCGACGGGCTGGATGCAATCGTCATCAACGCCTCCGGCTGCGGCACGACGGTCAAGGATTACGGCTTCATGTTCCGCAACGACCCGCTGGCCGAGAAGGCCGCGGCGGTCTCGGCGCTGGCCGCCGATATCAGCGAGGTGCTGACCCGCTTCGGCTACGCGCCGAGCCGCGCGACACCCGGCCTCACCATCGCCTATCACGCCGCCTGCTCGCTGCAGCATGGCCAGAAGATCACCGCAGAGCCCAAGGCGCTGCTGAAGGCCGCCGGCTTCAAGGTGAAGGAGCCTGTGGAAGGCCATCTCTGCTGCGGCAGCGCCGGCACCTACAACCTGCTGCAGCCGGAGATCGCGGGACAGCTCAAGGAGCGCAAGCTCGGCAACATCGCGCGGCTGCGGCCGGACGTGATCGCGTCGGGCAATATCGGCTGCCTGACGCAACTCGGCGGCGGCGCGACTCCGGCCGTGCACACGGTCGAGCTACTCGACTGGATGGCCGGCGGGCCGAAGCCGGCCGCGCTGGCGGGATGATCCGCTGCCTCGGCGCCGCCGATGCCGCCGCCTATCGCGCGATCCGCCTGGAAGCGCTGGAGCGGTGCCCGGAGAATTTCGGCGCCTCCGCTGACATCGAGGGCGCGCAGCCCCTCGCGTGGTTCGCGGAGCGCCTGGCCGGCAGCCATGTCTTCGCCGCCGGTGGAGACCCGCTCGACGGTGTCATCGGGCTGCGGCCGCAGGAGGCGCCGAAGCTGCGCCACAAGGTGCTGATCTGGGGCTTCTATGTGCGCCCGGCGGCGCGCAGACGCGGCCTTGGCGCGGCACTCCTCGGGCACGCCATCGCTGCGGCGCGCGGGTTGGTGGAGGAGCTGCGGCTTTCGGTCGCGGCCGAGAATGCCGCCGCGATCCGTCTCTATGAAGCGGCCGGCTTCACCGCCTATGGCCGCGAGCCCCGGGCGCTGCGCGTCGGCGGCCGCGACGTCGACGAGTTGCTGATGGCGCTGCGGCTCGATCAGCTCTCGTAAGTCATGCGCGAGCTGATTCACGCCTCCGGGCGATGCCGCCCTGCGGCGATCAGCTCTCGTAGCGCACCAGCGTCTCCACCGGCACGTCGAGGCGCTTGCGGCCTTCGAGGAAGCTCAGCTCGATCAGCGCCGCCGCGCAGGGCACTACCGCGCCCGCTTGGCGCAGCAGGTTGATGCTGGCCGCCATCGTCCCGCCGGTCGCCAGCAAATCGTCCAACACCACGACGCGGGCGCCCTTCGGTACCGCATCCGCCTGCATCTCGACCCGGTCGGTGCCGTATTCCAGCGCGTAGTTCAGCCCGATCGTCAGCCCCGGCAGCTTCCCCGGCTTGCGGATCATCACGAAGCCGAGCCCGAGCTCAAGGGCCAGCGGCGCTGCCACCAGGAAGCCGCGGCTCTCGATCCCCGCCAGTATGTCGGGCTTGTACGGGCGGATCGCGTCCGCAAGCTGCGCCACCGCCGCCCGCCAGGCAGGACCATGCCGCAACAGGGTCGAGATGTCGTAGAACAGGATCCCCGGCTTCGGAAAATCCGGGATGCCGCGGATATGGGCCTTGAGGTCGAAGGGCTCGGTCATGCGCAATGGCCTCCGGACTGCGGCGGGACGCGCGCCTTCTGCCCCTCCGGGCGCCTGGTGCCAAGGGGCAGCGGCTTGGCGGGCCCGGCCCGCCATGCGATGTGGCCCGCATGTCCCGCACCGCCATTGCCAGCATCGCCGGCATCCTCGGCTTCCTGCTCTACGTCGCGGCCGTGATGATCCTGGCGGACCTGGTGCTCCAGACCCATTGGGCCCTGCAGATCCTCTATTTCGCGCTCGCCGGCATCCTCTGGGCCTGGCCCGCGAAGTGGCTGATGTTCTGGGCGGCCCGGGGGTAGCGCTGTCCCGGAAGGGGGTCCGGACCGGGGACATAACTGACAGCTTGGACTGGGGAGATGGCTGACAGTGTTCAGTCATGGGCGGGGAGGACCTGCCTGTGCCTTGGGG
>NZ_JAAGBB010000080.1 GCF_018129085.1 Plastoroseomonas hellenica | reverse complement strand
CCCGGGGCTCGCGGCGCGCGATCCGCGGGCGATCCGGGCCGGGCTCGGC
Source organism: Plastoroseomonas hellenica (assembly GCF_018129085.1). Lineage (GTDB taxonomy): Bacteria > Pseudomonadota > Alphaproteobacteria > Acetobacterales > Acetobacteraceae > Plastoroseomonas > Plastoroseomonas hellenica. The sequence continues at coordinate 19,032 of NZ_JAAGBB010000080.1, read as the reverse complement.
CTCGCGGTCTTCGCGGCGCTGGTGATGGCCGGCGACAGCACCGGCGAACGCCTGCGCCGCGCCTTCGAGCCGGGCTTCGCCGCCGCCGCCCCGCCGCCGGTGATGCGGGTCGAGGCCTGGGCCACGCCACCCGCCTATACCGGTGCCGCGCCGGTCTTCCTGGCGTCCGAAGGTGGCGCCGTGACCTTGCCGCAGGGCAGCCGGCTGCAGGTCTCGCTGTCCGGCGGCGTCGGCGAGGCGCCGTCGCTGGCGCTCGATTCCAACGAGGTCGCCATGCGCTCGCTGGATCGCGCCAGCTTCGTGGGTGAGACGGTACTGGAGCGCGGCGGGCGGCTGCGGCTGACCCGCGACGGGCGGCAAATCGCGGCCTGGACGGTCACCGTGCAGGCCGATGCCCCGCCCCGGGCGCTCTTTACCGAACCGCCGGCGCGGGCGCAGCGCGGCCTCACCATACGGCTGCCCTGGCGGGCCGAGGACGATTGGGGCGTCGCGGCGCTGCGGGCCGAGATCCGCCTGGCCGCCCGCCCGGATGCCGAGCCGCACCGGCTGGACATCCCGCTGCCCGGCGGCAATCCCCGCACCGCACAGGGCGCGGCGCAGCCGGACTTGTCCGCGCATCCCTGGGCAGGGCTCGATGTGAGCGTCCGGCTGACTGCGCGCGACGGCGCCGGGCAAGAAGGGCAGTCGGAGAGCGTCACGCTGACGCTCCCCGAGCGCAGCTTCAACCATCCCGTGGCGCAGGCGGTGATCGCGCTACGCAAGGCGCTGTCGGTCGACCCGACGGCACGGGAGCCGGCCTGGCGCGCGCTCGATCGCATCGCCGCGGCGCCGGAGGCCTTCGAGCATGATGCCGGTACTTTCCTGGCGCTGCGCTCCGCCCGCCATCGCCTGCAGCGCGACCGACGCCCGGCCGCTGTGGACGAGGTGCAGGCGATGCTCTGGGAGGTCGCGATCGCGCTGGAGGAAGGTCGCGCCGACCGTACCGCCCGCGCGCTCGCCGCCGCTCGGGAGGCGCTGCGCGAGGCGCTCGACGAAGCCCAGCGCAGCGAGGACACCACGCCCGAGCAGCGCGCGGAGCTTGAGCGCCGCATTCAGGAGCTGCGCGAAGCGGTGCGCCGCCATCTGGAGGCGCTGGCCGAGCGGTTGCAGCAGCAGAATGCGGAGGCGATGCCCTTCGACCCGCGCAGCCGACTGATGGACCGGCGCGAACTCGACCGCCGTACCGAGCGCATGCGCGACGCGGCCCGCGAGGGCCGCACGGAGGACGCGCAGCGCGAGCTCGCCGAGCTCGAGGAAATGCTGCGGGCGCTGGAGGAGGGGCGGGTCGCGAGCCCCGAGCAGCGCCAGCGGCAGGAGCGCCAGCAGCGCGGCCGCCAGCAGATGGGCGCCGTGCAGGACCTCGTGCGGCGCCAGGGCGACATGCTCGACCGCGGCCAGCAGCGCGCCGAGGAGGCCGATCGCCGCACCGGTGCCGAGCGCCGGCAGCCACAGCGCCCGTTCCAGCAGCCCTTCCAGCGGCCGGGCGAGCAGCCCCAGACGCCGCCGCAGGGACAGGCGCAGGCGACCCCGGACGCCGCCGCGGATGCCCGCCGCCAGCGGGCGCTGCGCCGCGCGCTCGGGGAGCTGATGCAGCAGTTTGGCGACCTGACGGGCGAGGTGCCGGAAAGCCTCGGCCGCGCCGACCAGGCGATGCGCGAGGCCGGGGAGAATCTGGGCGAGGGCCGCGACGCGCGCGACGCCCAGGGCCGGGCGATGCGGGCGCTGATGGAAGGCGGCCGCCAGATGGCGCAGCAGATGCAGCGCCAGGGCATGGGTCAGGAGGGCGAGGAGGACGGCGAGTCGCAGGATGCCGCAGGCAGCCAGCAGCCGGGCGGTGGCGAAGGCGAGCAGGGCCAGCAGCAGGGCGAGGGCCGCGACCCGCTCGGCCGCCGCCAGCGCGACACCGCGGGCGCACAGGACAACGGCTCCGACACGCGCGTGCCCGAGGAGGCAGAGGTGCTGCGCACCCGCCGCCTGCAGGAGGAGCTGCGCCGCCGCGGTGCGGAGCGGGAGCGGCCGCCGACGGAACTCGACTATATCGACCGCCTGCTCAGGCAATTCTGAGCGCGGCCGTCCCAGGACTTGAGGTCTACAATCCAACCGCGCGGTAGGCGCGCTCGGCGGGCGGCCAGGCCCGGACCAGATCGTCGCGCCGCGTCACCACGCCGACGACCGTGCCGACGATCACCGCGACCGTGACCAGCCAGGCGACGAGCAGCCCAGTGCGCCGCACCGGGGCGGGCGGCGGCGGGGCAGGCTCGGCTGGCGGCGGCTCGGGCGGGGGTGGTTCGGCCGGGGGTTCTTCCGGCATCGGCTCGGGCGGTGGCGGCGGCTCCTCGTCCAGCGGTGCTGGCGTCCATACCCGGCCGCAACGGGCGCAGCGCATGGCGCGGGGATTACCGACCAGCAGATGGTCGGGGACATCGTATTCGGCGGCACAGTCGGGGCAAGCGATCCGCATGCGTTGCAAGGTGGACAGGTGGCGCTGCCGGCACAAGCCCAAGGCGGCCACCCACCGATGGTTGAGGCGTGCCTAGCTGCCATGCCATGGATGGCCCATGGAGCGTTCCGGCCCCGTGGTCCGATTCGATGCGGTCGGCCTGGCCTATCCCGCCCCCGGCGGCGGGCTCGGCGCCGAAGTCCTGCGCGGGGTGTCGCTCGCGCTCGACGACGGCTCCTTCACCTGGCTGCTCGGTCCCTCCGGCGCCGGCAAGACCTCCTTGCTGCGGCTGATGCACGCCGCGCTGCGCCCGACCCGCGGCGCGGTGGAGGTGCTGGGCGTCGGCACCGGCGCCGCGCCGCGCCGCACCCTGCCGGAATTGCGGCGGCGGATCGGTGTGGTGCACCAGGATCTGCGTCTGCTGCCGCACCTCTCGATCTTCGACAATGTCGCGCTGCCGCTGCGCCTGGGGCGCCGCCCGGAATCGGTGATCGCCGAGGATGTCGCGGAGATCCTGCGCTGGATCGGCCTGGATCACCGGGCGCATGCGCGGCCGGAGGAGCTCTCCGGGGGCGAGCAGCAGCGCGCGGCGATCGCCCGCGCGGTGGTCTGCCGCCCGACCCTGTTGCTGGCGGACGAGCCGACCGGCAATGTCGATGCGTCGCAGGCACGGCGGCTGCTGGCGCTCTTCGCGGAGATGAACCGCCTCGGCACCACCATCGTCATCGCGACCCATAGCGAGGATCTGGTGCAGCGCTTCCCGGCGCCGGCCATGCGCCTCGAACGCGGGCGGATCCGTGGCCATGACGAGGGCTGAGCGGGCGCGGCGGCGCGCGGGGGCCCGCGATCCGCTCGGGCTGCGGCGCGCCATGTCGGACCGGCTGCTGCAGGCGCTCATCGCGGCGATGGCCCTGCTGGCGGCGCTGACTTTCGCCGGCGCGCGGGCCGCCGACGGTTTCGCGGAGCGCTGGCGGAGCGGTGCCGAATCGGCGGTGACCGTCCAGGTGCCGGAGCCGTCGCTGACCCGCATGGCGCTGGCGCTCGGCGTCCTCTCGGTGATGCCGGAGGTGGCGGAGGCCAATCCGGTCGATGGCGAGCGCATGGCCGAGCTGCTGCGGCCCTGGCTCGGCGATCAGCCGGCGCTGCCGTTGCCCGGGGTGATCGAGGTCCGGCTGCGCGACCTCAACGCCGATGTCGCGCTGATCGGCGACCGGGTGGCGGAGGCGGTGCCGGGTGCGGTGACCGAGGCGCATGGCGTCTGGGTGGCGCGGCTGGCGGCGCTGGCGCGGGGGGTGCGCGGCATGGCGCTGGCGGCGCTGGCGCTGGTGGTGCTGATCGCGGTCGCCGTGGTGGCCGTCGCGGTCAGAACCGGCATTGCGGCGCGGCAGGAGAGCGTGCTGGTGCTGCACCAGCTTGGCGCGACCGGGTCGGAGATCGCCGGCCGTTTCGCCCGGCGGGCGGCGGCGCTGGCGTTCGGCGGCGGGGCGGCAGGCGCGGCGCTGGCGGTGCCGGCCTTTTTCGTGCTCGCCCGGCTGGCGCAGCCCTTCGGCGACGCGGTGCCGACAGAGGGCCTCGGCGGCCTGCCCTGGGACCGGGTGCCCTGGATCGACCTGGCGCTGGTGCCATTGGCGGCAGCAGCGATCGGCTGGCTCACAGCGCAGGCGGTGGTGCGGCGATGGCTGGCGCGGCTGCCGTGAGCACGTCCGATCACCGTAGGGCGCAGGCGGCGGAGCCGCCGAGTACCGAAGGCGTGAATCGGACGGGCCTCTGTGCAAGCGCGTCCGATCGCCATAGGGCGCAGGCGGCGGAACCGCCGAGCACCGAAGGCGTGAATCGGACGGGCACTCCCGGAAGGCGCCTGCTTCTGCTGCTCTCGGCCGTGCAGGCGGCGGTGCTGGCCGCGTTGTTCGGCGGCTTCCTCTGGTTCCAGGGCCATGTCGCCGCGGCGCCGGAGGCGCCGGCGGAGAAGACCGACGGCATCGTCGTGCTGACCGGTGGCGCCGAACGGGTGGAGACCGCGCTCCGGCTGCTCGCGCAGGATCGGGCGCGTCGGCTGCTGGTGACCGGCGCGCATCGCAACGCCAGCTTCGCCGACATCGCGGAGGCGGCGGGTTTCGACCCGGCACCGCTCGCCGCCCGGGTCACGGTCGGCCGCGCGGCGGCGACGACGCGCGGCAATGCCGCGGAGACGGCGGCCTGGGTCCGGGCCGAGGAGCTGCACAGCATCCGGGTGGTGACCGCCGGCTACCACATGCCGCGGGCGCTGCTCGAAATGCGCCGCGTGCTGCCGGATGTGCGGCTGGTCGCCCATCCGGTCCTGCCGGCCCGGCTGGCGGCGGCGGGCGCGCTGCCCTGGGCGCGGCGATGGTCGCTCCTGCTCGGCGAATATGCCAAATGGCTGCTGGCACAGGCGGGGCTGTCCTCGCTCACGCCGGTGCGCGGCGATGCACGGGACCGCTGAGGATGTGGTCCCGTCACCGCCGCCCGCGCTGACGATTTCCGGACGGGCCCGCGCCTGCGCCGGCTGAAGGATGGTTCATGCGTTTCCTGCGTTCGTTGCTGTTCAACCTGATCTTCCTCCCCTTCACCGCCCTGACCTGTGTCCTGGGACAGGTCCTGCTGCTGGGCCCGCCTGCCCGCCTGCACGCCTATGTGCGCGCCTGGGCACGGGCGGTGCTGTGGCTGCTGCGCGTCATCTGCGGCATCGACGCGCGGATCGAGGGGCGGGAGCACCTGCCGCCGGGGGCCGCCATCATCGCGGCCAAGCACCAGTCGACCTTCGACACCATCATCTGGCTGCTGGTGGTCGACCGCCCGGCCTATGTGCTGAAGCAGGAATTGATGAACCTGCCGCTCTGGGGCGCGCTGGCGCGGCGCTGCGGGCATATCGCGGTGGAGCGGGACGGTGGCGCCGCGGCGCTGCGCGGCATGGTCCGGAACAGCCAGGCGGTGCTGGCCGAGGGGCGCAAGGTGGTGATCTTCCCCGAGGGTACGCGCACCCAACCGGGGGAACGGGCGCTCTACCACCCGGGCGTGGCGGCCATGGCGATGGCGAGCGGCGCGCCGCTGGTGCCGGTGGCGACTGACAGCGGCCGCTACTGGGGCCGCCTCGCTTTCCACAAGCAGCCGGGCACCATCATCGTCGCGATCCTGCCGCCGCTGCCGGCAGGCCTGCCGCGCGCCGCCCTGATGGAGCGCCTGGAGACGGTCATCGAAACCGAAACAAAGCGGCTTTACTCTTAGTTCGCCGCAGACACCCCGCGGCCGGAGGCCGCCACCAATTCCTGCGGGGCGAGCGCAGCGATGCCCCGGGGCCGCGAATGCGGCCCCGCGCGCGACCATCAGCCGAGCCGGGCGTGCCCTGACAGCGCGTTAGCCAAGGCCGCGGATGCGGCCGCCGGCGCTTGAGGCATTATTCCGCCGCGGGCTCCGTCTCGCGGCGATAAGGGTGTGCCGGGTAGGCGCCGAGGATGCGCAGCTCCTTCGAGAAGAAGGCCAGTTCCTCCAGCGCGCGCCGGAGCGCCGGCTGCTCGGGATGGCCGTCGACGTCGCAGAGGAACTGGGTCGCGGTGAAATGGCCGTCGAGCATGTAGCTCTCGAGCTTCGTCATGTTCACGCCATTGGTCGCGAAGCCGCCGAGCGCCTTGTAGAGCGCGGCCGGCAGGTTGCGGACGCGGAAGACGAAGCTGGTGACGGTGTCGGCCGCGTCGACCGGCGCATCCTGGCGTTCCCGCGCCATGACATAGAAGCGGGTGGTGTTGTGGGCCGCGTCCTCGACATTCCGGCGCAGTATCTCGAGCCCGTAGATCTCGGCGGCGAGCGCGCTGGCGATGGCGGCGTCCTCGGTGCCGCCGCGCTCCGCAATCAGGGCGGCGGCACCGGCGGTATCGGCTTCGATCACCGGGGCGAGGTTCAGCTCGCGCAGGATGTTCAGCACCTGCCCGAGTGCCACGGGATGGCTGTGGGCGCGCTTGATGGTGGCGAGCGTCGCGCCCTTCGGCGCCATCAGGCAGTGCTCCACACGCTCGAAATGCTCGCCGATCACCGAGAGGCCGGATTCCGGCAGCAGGCGGTGGATGTCCGGCACCCGGCCGGCGAGCGAATTCTCGCAGGGCAGCATGGCGAGGTCGGCACGGGTTTCGCGCAGCGCCGCCATCGCCGCTTCGAAGGAAGGGCAGGGCAGCGTGGTCCAGCCCGGATAGGCGGCGCGGCAGGCGAGATCGGAATAGGCGCCGGGGAGGCCCTGGAAGGCGATGATGCTCATGGGATCAGTGATGTCCTGCCAAGGCCTTGCGGGCGCGTTCGAGATCGTCCGGGGTATCGACCCCGAAGGGTGCGTGGTCCACCCGGGCCGCGACGATGCGCATTCCGGCTTCCAGCGCGCGGAGCTGCTCCAGCTTCTCCCGCAATTCCAGCGGCGAGGCGGGGAGAGCGACGAAGCGCTCCAGCGCGGTGCGGCGATAGGCATAGACGCCGATGTGATGGAATAGCGGCCCCTCTCCCCAGGGGATCGGGTGGCGACTGAAATAGAGGGCGGGGGCGACGGCGGCGCCGTCCGGAAAGGCGCAGGCGCATTTGACGACCTGGCTGGCGGCCGCCTCCTCGGCCGAGGTGACGGGAGCGACGAGGGTCGCGATATCCGCTTCTCCACTGGCCAGGGCGCCGAGCAAGGTGACGAGCAGCGCGGGCGGCATGGTCGGCAGGTCGCCCTGCAGGTTGATCACCGCATCATGCTTCCCCTCCGGGTCCAGCGTCGCGAGGGCGCGGTGGACGCGGTCGGTGCCGCTCGGCACATCATCGGCGACCAGCACGGCGGTGCCGCCGGCGGCGCGCACGGCAGCCACGATCTCGGGCTCCCCGGCGGCGACGGCGACCGGGCCGAGCCCCGCTTCCCGCGCACGGTCGAGGACATGCACGATCATGGACTTGCCGTGGATATCGGCCAGCGGCTTGCCCGGCAGGCGTGTCGAGGCCATGCGGGCCGGGATCAGGATGATGGGGTTCAAAGCCAGGGTTTCCGAAGGCGCCGGGCGGCCCCGGACGGGTTGCCGCGGCGCAGCGTGGTCTATATGGTCCGGCGCGTTTTAGGCGAGGCAGCGCCTGGGCGAAAGCCCGGTCGCTGGCCCCGCCACTTGGCTGCGGTCGCGAAGGGCGGATCCGGATGGCGTCGACGAGTACGGGCAAGGATGCCCTGGGTACGAACAAGATTTTCGCCGCGGTGCTGACGGCCGGCGTGGTCTTCGGGCTGGCGGGCTTCCTCGGCAAGCTTCTCGTCCATCCGCACCAGCTCCATGAGGCCGCGATCCAGATCGGCGAGCCGCCGCCGCCACCCTCCGGTGCCCCGGCCGCCCCGGCGCTGGAGCCGATCACACCGCTGCTGGCGAACGCCAATCCGCAGAACGGCCAGCAGCTCGCGCAGCGGCTCTGCTCCTCCTGCCACACCTTCAACGAGGGTGGGCCGGCCCGCGTCGGGCCGAACCTCTACGGCATCGTCGGCAACCACCATGCCCATGCCGAGGGCTTCAACTATTCGCCCGCGATGCGCGGCAAGGCCAGCGTCCAGTGGAGCTATGAGGCGCTGAACGAGTTCCTGCACCGCCCGGCCAGCGGCGTACCCGGCACCCGCATGGCCTTCGCGGGCATCACCAGCAATGCGCAGCGGGCGGATGTCATCGCCTATCTGCGCAGCATCAGCCCGAACGCGCCGGCCCCCTGATGGGTGCCGTCCCCGCGGCCTATCTGGCGGCGGCCGAGCAGGCGGCGGCGATCTCGGGGGCGGTCATTCGCCCCCTTTTCCGTTCCGCCCTGCTGGTCGAGGCCAAGGGCGACGCCAGCCCGGTCACCGCGGCCGACAAGGGCGCCGAACGTGCGATCCGGGAATTCCTCGCGAAGACGCTGCCCCAACACGGCATCTGGGGCGAGGAATACGGGCCGGAGCGGGTGGATGCCGAATGGGTCTGGGTGCTGGACCCGATCGACGGCACCCGCGCCTTCGTCACCGGGCGGCCATTGTTCGGCACGCTGATCGCGCTGCTGCACAAGGGCGTGCCGGTGCTCGGCATCATCGACCAGCCGGTGACCAGGGAACGCTGGACAGGGGTTTCCGGCGAGGCGACACGCTTCGTCTCGCCGATGGGCGGCCAGCCGCGTTGCCGGCCCTGCGCCCGGCTGGCCGAGGCGGAGCTGTCCTGCACCGCGCCGGACCTCTTCGCCGAGGGCGATCGCCCACGCTTCGACCGCCTGCGCCGCGCCGCGCGCCGGGTGACCTGGGGCGGCGATTGCTACGGGTACGGCCTGATCGCGCTTGGCTTGGTCGATATCATCGCCGAGAGCGGGCTGAAGCCCTGGGACTGGGCGGCGCTGGTGCCGGTGATCGAAGGCGCCGGCGGCCGGGTGACGGACTGGACCGGCGCGCCCCTGCAGCTCGGCGCCGCCGGCGACGTGCTGGCGGTCGGCGATCCGGCCCTGCAGGCGGAGGCGATCGCACTGCTGCGGTAGCGGCACGACGCAGGGAGGGCAAAGCCTTCCCGGCTGTTGCGGCGCCCGCGGCGAACCCCCACTCTCCCGCCATGGACCGTCGTCGCTTCCTCGCCCTCCAGGCCGCCCTCGGCTTCGCACCCTTCGGCACCGGCCTCGCCGCCACCCCTGCCGGGCGCCCGGACGCCGACGGCGTCACCCGCACCCATGCGCTGTCGCTGCTCGGCGAGCCGTCGCTGCCGAAGGATTTCCCCCATTGGCCCTGGGTGAACCCGGATGCGCCGAAAGGCGGCGAGATCGTGCTGACCGCGCTCGGCAGCTATGACAGCCTCAACGCCTTCATTCTGCGCGGCACCCCCGCGGTCGGCATCACCAACATCTACGACACCCTGCTCAAGCCGAGCCCGGACGAGGCGAGCAGCGAATACGCGCATCTCGCCGTGGGCATCGAGCTGCCGGCCGACCGGATGTGGGTCGCCTTCACCTTGCACGAGCAGGCGCGCTGGCATGATGGCCGCCCGGTCACCGCCGAGGACGTGGTCTGGACCTTCGAGACGCTGCGCCAGAGCGGGCGGCCCTTCTACCGCGCTTATTGGGGCGACGTGACCGAATGCGTGCCGGAGGCGCCGAAGCGCGTCGTCTTCCGCTTCCGCTCCAACGAGAACCGCGAGCTGGCGCTGATCCTTGGCCAGATGCCGGTGTTGCCGAAGCATTGGTGGCAAGGGCGGGATTTCGCGCGGCCGCTGCTCGACCCGCCGCTCGGCTCCGGCCCCTATCGCATCGAGCGGCAGGAGCCGGGGCGCAGCATCGTCTATCGCCGCGTCGAGGATTACTGGGGCCGCGATCTGCCGGTGATGCGGGGCACCAACAACTGGGACGTCATCCGCTACGAGTACTTCCGCGACAACACCGTCGCCTTCGAGGCCTTCAAGGCTGGGCAGATCGACTTCCGCACCGAGAACATCGCCCGCGACTGGGCGACCGGCTACGACTTTCCGGCGATGCGCCGCGGCTTGGTGAAGCGCGACGAGATCCGGCACGAGCTTCCGACGGGTATGCAGGCCTTCGTCCTGAATCTGCGCCGGCCGCTGTTCCAGGATGCGAGGGTGCGGCGCGCGCTGATCGAGGTCTTCGACTTCGAGTGGATGAACGCCAACCTGTTCTATGGCAGCTATACCCGCACTGCCTCCTACTTCTCGAATTCCGACCTGGCGTCGAGCGGGCTGCCGCAGGGCGCCGAGCTCGCGGTGCTGGAACCCTTCCGGGCGCAGTTGCCGCCGGCACTCTTCACCGAGGAATACAAGCTGCCGGTCACCGACGGCTCCGGCAACAACCGCGATGCGCTGCGCCGCGCGCTGGTGCTGCTGCGCGAGGCGGGCTGGACGGTGCGCGACCGGCGCCTGGCGAACGCCCAGGGCCAGCCCTTCCAGTTTGAGATCCTGCTGAACGGCCCGAGCTATGAGCGGGTGGCCCTCCCCTATGTGCAGGTGCTGGAACGGCTCGGCATCACCGCCCGCGTCCGCACCATCGACCCGGCGCAGTACCAGGTCCGGATGGATGCCTTCGACTATGACATGACGATCGACGTCATTCCCCAGAGCCTGTCGCCCGGCAATGAGCAGCGCGACTTCTTCAGTTGCGAGAAGGCGCGGGAGAATGGCAGCCAGAACGTCGCCGGCATCTGCGACCCGGTGGTGGAGCAACTGGTGGAGCAGGTGATCAACGCGCCGGACCGCGACGCGCTGGTGGCGCGGACGCGGGCGCTGGACCGCGTGCTGCTCTGGCAGAACTACGTCATCCCGAACTGGCACAGCCGCACCTTCCGCATCGCCTATTGGGACAAGTTCGGCAGGCCGCCGCGCAACCCGCGCTACGCCCTCGGGCTCGACACCTGGTGGATCGAGGCGGCGCGGGTCGGCACGGTCGAAGAAGGGCGGCGCGCCGTCCAGCAGCAGTAGCGCCGTGGCCGCCTACCTCCTTCGCCGCCTGATCCTGGTGGTGCCGACGCTGTTCGGCATCATCCTGATCAACTTCGCCGTCGTGCAATTCGCGCCCGGCGGCCCGGTGGAGCAGATGATCGCCGAGATCCGCGGCCAGGGTCAGACGCTCGGCCGCATCACCGGCGAAGGCGGCGGCGAGGTGCGGCAGACACCGCGCCAACAGGGCGGCAACGAAGGCCCTTCCGGCAGCTATCGCGGTGCGCGGGGCCTCGACCCCGCAGTCGTCGCTGAGATCGAGCGCGCCTTCGGCTTCGACAAGCCGGCGCATGTCCGCTTCTTCGAGATGATGCGCGGCTACCTGTCCTTCGATTTCGGGCGGTCGCTGTTCCAGGACCGGCCGGTGGTGGATCTGATCCTGCAGAAGATGCCGGTCTCGATCTCGCTCGGCCTCTGGTCGACGCTGATCATCTACCTGGTGTCGATCCCGCTCGGCATCCGCAAGGCGGTGCGCGACGGGTCGCGCTTCGACGTCGCGACATCCGGCGTCGTATTGGTCGGCTACGCGATTCCGGGCTTCCTCTTCGCGATCCTGCTGGTCGTCTTCTTCGCGGGCGGCAGCTTCTGGCAGATCTTTCCGTTGCGCGGACTGGCATCGGCGGGCAGCGGCGGCTGGCCGTTCTGGGAGCGCGCCGCGGACTACGCTTGGCACATGGCGCTGCCGACGCTGGCGCTGGTGATCGGCGGCTTCGCCGGGCTGACCATGCTGACCAAGAACAGCTTCATGGACGAGATCGGCAAGCAATACGTGGTGACCGCGCGCGCCAAGGGCGCCGGCGAGACGCGCGTGCTCTACGGCCATGTCTTCCGCAACGCGATGCTGCTGATCATCGCCGGCTTCCCCTCCGCCTTCATCGGCATCCTCTTCACCGGCGCGCTGCTGGTGGAGATCGTGTTCTCGCTCGACGGGCTCGGGTTGCTGGGGTTCGAATCGGCGATCCGGAGGGATTACCCGGTGATGTTCGCGACGCTCTACATCTTCACCCTTCTCGGGTTGGTGATGCAGATCGTGGGCGACTTCACGTACACGTTGGTAGACCCCCGGATCGACTTCGAAGGGCGGCGCTGATTCTATTTCCTTGCATCTCGGCCCGATTGCTCTATATCAGTGTTCGTCAGCTTTGTTTGGTTTCGGCCTGCTCTCCAAGCTCGTGATCGAGCGCCGAGCCCGCTGCCCGCTCCCTCCCGAAGTTTGATCCGCCGTGCCTTCCTGCGCGGTGGCACCCAAAGCTTGAATGGAATATCCCATGGCCAATGGCACCGTGAAGTGGTTCAACGCCACCAAGGGTTACGGCTTCATCCAGCCTTCCGACGGCAGCGGTGATGTGTTCGTGCACATCTCCGACGTGCAGCGCTCCGGCCTGCAGGAGTTGCGCGAAGGCGCGAAGCTCTCCTACGACGTTCAGAGCGGCGACCGCGGCAAGGTCTCGGCCTGCAATCTGAAGCTCGACTGAGGTCTCGCTCGCGAGACCTGATTTCGGATGGGCGCCTCGGTGTCCCATCCGTGACGGCACCGCCTTCGCCCTCGGGCGAAGGCGGCGTCCGGCCGGCGCGATACGTTGCGCGAACGGCCCGATGGCATGGCCGATGTGGCCGCCATCTCAATCCCTACCAACAAGGAGTCTTTCGGCCGCCCGCACGCGGATGCGGCCGCACGTCATGACCATACTCACTCAAATGCGTTCGGATGCCGATACGCGGCATTCCCTATTTCTCAGCACACCCACCATGCCACTGCCCGCCGTCCAGGCCGCCAAGTGGCCCGAACCCTGCGGCCTCACCCCGGCCGAGATCCGGCAGATCGTCCTCGACGTGCTAGGGTAGAGTCAGGTCCCGTTCGGTGCCTGAGCGGGTGACGAGGCTCGCCGAAACAGCCAAGGGTTACCGGCGGCGGAATACCGCCGTCAGGTTGTTGGCCGGCATCGCCTCGATCGCCTCGACATCGAAATCCGCCGCAAGCGCGATAACCTCGTCGAGGTCGCGCACGCCCCAGCGCGGATCCCGCGCGCGCAGGCTTTCGTCGAAAGCAGCGTTGCTCGGCGCTGTGTGGCGGCCGTCGCGCAGGAAGGGGCCATAGAGCAGCAGCGGGGCGCCTGGCGGCAGCACCCGCGCGGCACCGGCGACCAGCGCCGGCGTCGCCTCCCACGGCGCGATATGGATCATGTTGCAGCAGAGCAGCGCATCGGCGCGGTCGATCGGCCAGGCGCCGGTGACGTCGAGCGCCAGCGCCGGGCGGATATTCGCCAGGCCCGCGGCCCCCGCATGCGCGTCGATGCTGGCCCGGGCGCCGGCATCCGGGTCGCTCGGCTGGACGGTGATGCCGGGCAGTGCCGCGGCGAAATGCAGGGCGTGTTCGCCCGTGCCGCTGGCGATCTCCAGCAGCAGCCCGCTCGCCAGCAGATGGCGGCGCAGCACCGCCAGGATGGCGTCACGGTTGCGCTGGGTAGCCGGGGCGTGGCGCCGGGGATCGTCCGTCATGCCGCTCTTGCTGAGCCGTACCGCCGCTCCGGTCAATTGGCCGGCACGGCAGGCCTTCCGGCAAAGTGTCATCGGATCCGGTGATTTCACCGGATCGGGAACTGATCTAGGGTCCGCCCCCCATGCGCTATATCTCCACCCGCGGCGAAGCCGCCCCCCGTGATTTCGAAGCCGTCCTGCTGGCGGGCCTTGCCGAGGATGGCGGGCTCTTCGTGCCTGCGGCCTGGCCGGAATTCTCCGCCGCCGAATGGCGCGGCCTGCGCGGCCTGCCCTATGCGGAACTCGCCGCGCGGATCATCCACCCCTTCATCGGCGACAGCCTGTCCTTCGAGACGCTGCGCACCATGACCCAGCGCGCCTATGCCGGCTTCGGCCATCCCGCCGTGGCGCCACTGGTGCAGACCGACACCAACACCTTCGCGCTGGAGCTGTTCCACGGCCCCACCCTGGCCTTCAAGGACATGGCGATGCAGCTCCTCGGGCTGCTGTTCGACCATGTGCTGGAGAAGCGGCGGGAGCGGGTGACGATCGTCGGCGCGACCAGCGGCGACACCGGCTCGGCCGCCATCGAGGCCTGCCGCGACCGCACGGCCATCGACATCGTGATCCTGCATCCCGAAGGCCGCACCAGCGATGTGCAGCGTCGGCAGATGACGACGGTGCCGGCGGAGAATGTCCGCAACATCGCGGTGCAGGGCAGCTTCGACGATTGCCAGGACCTGGTGAAGGCGATGTTCGCCGATGTCCCGTTCCGGGCGGAGATGCGGCTCTCAGCCGTGAACTCGATCAACTGGGCCCGGGTCGCGGCCCAGATCCCCTACTACGCCTATGCGGCGCTCGCGCTCGGCGCGCCGGACCGGGAGGTGGCGTTCAGCGTGCCGACCGGCAATTTCGGCAATGTGCTGGCCGCCTGGGCGGCGCGGCGCATGGGGCTGCCGATCCCGCGCCTGATCGTCGGCGCCAACCGGAACGACATCCTGGCCCGGTTCCTGGCGTCCAACGACATGACCGCGCGGGAGGTCGAGCCCTCCCTCTCGCCGTCCATGGACATCCAGGTCTCCTCCAATTTCGAGCGGCTGCTGTTCGAGCTGCTCGGCCGCGATGCCCGCGCCACCGCCGAGACCATGCGCCGCTTCCGCGCCGAGGGCCGGATGCCGGTGCCGGACGCCGCCTGGCAGCAGGCGACCGCGCTGTTTCAGGGCTTCGCCCTCGACGACCAGGGGACGCTGGCCGAGATCGGGCGCCTCCACCGGCAGAGCGGCTACCTGGCCGACCCGCACACCGCGATCGGCAGCGCCGCGGCCAAGGCCCTGGCACCGGCCGGGCTGCCAGTGGTGGTCGCCGCCACCGCCCACCCGGCCAAATTCCCGGATGCCGTGGAACGCGCGACCGGCATCCGCCCCCCTCTGCCGCCGCGCCTCGCCGACCTATATGAGCGGGAGGAACGCTTCACCGTGCTGCCGAACGACCTCGGCAGCATCGAGGCGGCCGTCCGCGCCCATGCCCGGCGCAACTAGCCAAGATTGCTTCGATCCAGGGCTATCATGGTCTAGCGTTCTGGTTTGGCCGCGCTTCCCGTCTTCGCCGATACCGGCCGGAGACGTTGGTGCTCTAGGGAACCCACAGCTTCATGTCCGACGCCGTCCGCCTGACCACCCTGCCGAATGGCCTGACCGTGGTCAGCGAAGCCATGCCGCGCGTCGAGACCGCCTCCTTCGGCGCCTATGTCGGCGCCGGCACGCGCAACGAAAGCGCCGCGGAGAACGGCGTCTCCCACTTCCTCGAGCACATGGCCTTCAAGGGCACGAAGAAGCGCGACGCCGCCGCGATCGCGCGCGAGATCGAGAATGTGGGCGGCCACCTGAACGCCTACACGGCGCGCGAGAGCACCGCCTATTACTGCAAGGTCCTGAAGGAGGATCTGCCGCTCGCCACCGACATCATCGGCGACATCCTGACCCATTCGACCTTCGCGCCGGACGAGTTGGAGCGGGAGCGCGGGGTGATCCTGCAGGAGATCGGCCAGGCCAACGACACGCCTGATGACATCGTCTTCGATCACTTCCAGGACACCGCCTATCCGCAGCAGCCGATGGGGCGCCCGGTGCTCGGCACCGAGGACAGCATCAAGGGCATGAAGCGGGAGACGCTGACCGGCTACATGACCGGCCATTACGGCCCCCATCGCATGGTCGTCGCGGCGGCCGGCGCGCTCGATCACGATGTCCTGGTCGGGTTGGTGCGCGAGCATTTCGCCGACCTGCCCGCCGTCGCCCCGCCGCCGCCCGAGCCCGCGCGCTATGAGGGCGGGGAGTTCCGGGAGGATCGCGACCTCGACCAGGTCCACATCGTGCTCGGCTTCCCCTCGGTGCCTTATGGGCACGCGCTCTACTACCCGACCCAGTTGCTCTCGACGCTGCTCGGCGGCGGCATGTCCTCGCGCCTGTTCCAGGAGATCCGGGAGAAGCGCGGGCTGGTCTATTCGGTCTATTCCTTCGCCACGCCCTTCCATGATTCCGGCATGCTGCAGATCTATGCCGGCACCGGAGAGAAGGAGGCGGCGGAACTCATGCCCGTGACGCTGCAGGAGCTGCTTCGCGTGCAGCGCGACGTGACGGAGGAGGAGCTGTCCCGGGCCAAGGCGCAGCTACGTGCCTCCCTCCTCATGTCGCTGGAATCGACGGGCAGCCGCACCGAGCAGCTCGCGCGCCAGATCCAGATCCATGGCCGCGTGATCCCGGTCGAGGAGACCAAGGCGAAGATCGCGGCGGTGACCGTGGAGCAGGTGCAGCAGGCGGCGGCGGCTGCCTTCCGCGGGCGTCCGACGCTCGCCACCATGGGCCCCGCCGGCCAGGTGCCGGGGGTGGCCGCGATCGCGGAGACCCTCGCCGCATGAGCCAACTCGACACGCTCTCTGGCCTGATCGCGGAAGCCCGCAAGGCCGGCGCCGATGCCGCCGATGCGCTGCTGGTGCGGAACGCCTCGCTCTCCGTCTCCCGCCGGCTCGGCAAGATCGAGCAGCTCGAGCGGTCGGAGGGCTTCGACATCGGGCTGCGCGTCTTCGTGGGCCAGCGGCAGGCGATCATCTCCTCGACCGACGCCGATCCGCGGAAATTCGCGGCCCTGGCGGAGCGCGCGGTCGCGATGGCACGGGTGGTGCCGGAGGATCCCTTCGCCGGCCTCGCCGAAGCGCGCAGCTTCGCCCAGCAGCCGCTCGACCTCGACGACGGGATCGAGCCTTCCGCCGAGGCGCTGCTCGAACGCGCCGCCGCAATCGAGGAAGCGGCGCTCGCGGTCCCCGGCATCACCAACAGCGAGGGCGGCGACGCGAGCTGGTCGCGCGCCACCATCGCGCTCGTGGCCTCGAACGGCTTCGCCGATCAGTACGTGCGCAGCACGCATTCGACCGCGATCTCCGTGGTCGCCGGCAGCGGCACCGGGATGGAACGCGACTGGGAGCATTCGGTCGCGGTCCACCTCGCGGACCTCGAGGATGCGGCGATGCTCGGCAAGCGCGCGGCGGAGAAGGCGGTGGCGCGGCTCAACCCCCGCCGGCCTGCGACCGCGCGGCTGCCGGTGGTCTATGACCCGCGCGTCTCCGGCTCGCTGCTCGGGCACCTGTCGGGCGCGATCAACGGCGCGGCGGTGGCGCGCGGCACCAGCTTCCTGAAGGACAGCCTGGGCAAGCCCGTGCTGGCGGCCGGGCTCACGGTGCGCGACGACCCGCTGCGGCCGCGAGGGCTGCGCTCCCGCCCCTTCGACGGCGAGGGACAGCCCGGCGCGCCGCTCGCCATCGTCGCGGATGGCGTGCTGACCACCTGGATCCTCGATACGCGGAGCGCCCGTCAGCTCGGCCTCGCTTCCACCGGCCATGCGAGCCGTGGCACCGGCGGGCCGCCGGGGCCCGCGTCCACCAATTTCTGGCTGGAGCCTGGGCATGTGACGCCGGGCGAGCTGATCGGCGACATCGCCGAGGGTCTCTACGTGACCGACCTGATCGGCATGGGCGTCAACGGCCTGACCGGCGATTACAGCCGCGGCGCTGCCGGCTTCATGATCCGCGACGGCGCGCTGGCCGAACCGGTCAGCGAGATCACCATCGCCGGGCGGCTGCAGGACATGTTCCGCAACATGATGCCGGCGAGCGACCTGCAGTTCCGCCGCGGCACCGACGCGCCGACCATCCGCGTCGATGGCCTGACGCTGGCCGGCGCATGAGCGGGCACCCCTGGGAACGCCCGCCGGCCGCGATGCTGCCGGAGGCGGTCGCAGCCCTGGCGGCGCTGGCAGAGGGACGGGCGGGTGACGCCGAAGCGACGGCGACGCTGGCGATCGTCACCGCGCATCAGGTGCCGGAATTGCTGGATGCCGGGCTGCTGCGCCCGGGCGACTTCGGCGACGCCGCTCTGGAAGCCATGGCGGTGGTGATCGACGCCGCCGCCGCCTGGGACGAGGACGAGGAGAGCCTTGAGGAGTTCGTCGCCGGGCTGGAGCCCGACGACCTCCGCAACGTCGCCGCCGCCGCCAGGCCCTGGGCGGCCGCGGTCTACGCCGACATGGTGCCCGAGGCGGCGAAGCGGGCGCGGTGATGCCATGCGCCTGGTCTTCCTGCATGGCCCGCCGGCCGCCGGCAAGCTGACCGTCGCGCGCGAGATCGCAGCGCTGACCGGCTTCCCCGTGTTCCACAATCATCTGGTCGTCGATGCCGTCGCCGCAGTCTTTCCCTTCGGAGCCGAGCCTTTCGTGCGCCTGCGCGAGCGCTTCTGGCTGGAGGTGCTGGGCGAGGCCGCCGCTGCCGGCCAATCCCTGATCTTCACCTTCGCACCGGAGCCGACCGTGACGCCCGGGTTCCCGGAGCGCGCGCTGGCGGCAGTGGCGACCGCCGGCGGCCGTGTCGACTTCGTGCGGCTCACGCTCCCGGACGCGGAGCAGGAGCGGCGGCTGGTGGACCCTGGCCGCGCCGCCTTCGGCAAGCTGCGGTCCCTGGATCTGCTGCGGCGGATCCGCGCCGACATGGCGGCCTGCGAAGCGGCGATGCCGGCCTCCGCCCTCACGATCGACACCGGCGCGGTATCGCCAGAGGAGGCGGGGCGCTTAGTAGTATCGACGCTCGGCCTGCCCGCCGCCCCGCCGGTGGCCTGAGAGCCCGTTTGAGAATGGCTGCGGGGCGTGCTGGCGGGTCTTTTCCGCCCCTGCCACGCCGGCCTCCTCGCCGATGCAACCAGCATCGGCTGCGTCACCCGACACGACAGGAACGAAAAATCCCTCGCCAGCCCACCTCCGCACCATTCTCAAACGGGCTCTGAAGCCATCGCAATTTGCATGGCCGTATCCTATATTCCCTGTAACGAAAGCCCCGCCGGAGACGCCATCCCCAATGTCCCCTTCCCGTCCCGCCTTCTTCCTCGCCGCCTTCGCGGCGCTGGCTCTGGTGCTCGCCCCCGCAATCGCGGATGCGCGCCCAGGCGGGCGCGGCTCCTCGGGCAGCCGCGGCAGCCGCACCTATGACGCGCCGGCGCCAACCCAGACCGCGCCCAACGCGGCGCGTCCCATGGACCGCACCATGACGCCGCCGGCGGCCCAGGCCGGGCCCGGGGCGGC
>NZ_JAAGBB010000079.1 GCF_018129085.1 Plastoroseomonas hellenica | reverse complement strand
GGCGGCCACCATCGCGCCGGCGCCCACCGAGACACCCGGCGCCAGCACCGCGCCGGCCCCGATCAGGGCCCCGGCGCCAACCCGCGCGCCGCCCGCCAGCACCGCGCCCGGTCCGACATGCGCCGCGTCTTCGAGCACGCAGTCATGCTCGACGATGGCGCCGCTGTTCACCAGCGCGAGCCGCCCGATCCGCGCCTCCGGCCCGATCACCGCCCGTGCCATGACCACGGCCCCCTCCTCGACCACGGCCGCCGCGCCGATCACCGCCGCCGGATGGATCAGCGCCGGCAAGGCGAAGCCCGTCGCCGCCAGCCGGGCCGCGGCTGCCAGCCGCGCTGCATTGGCGCCGATCGCCGGATGCGCCGCCGTGACCCCCGCCTGCCGCAGCGCCGCGAGCCGCGTCTCATCGCCCAGCACCGGATGGCCCAGCACCGAGGCGAGGCGTGGCACCGCGTCCACGACGCCGGCGATGCGCCAGGCGCGCCCCGCCATCAGCAGGTCGAGCACCGCCTTGCCATGCCCGCCCGCGCCGAGCACCAGGATCGATTCCGTCGCCATCCGGCGATATTAGGATGCGATCCCCGGCGCGGCCCATGCAGGAACCATCACGGATCCGCATCACTCCCGCTCACGCATTCGAAAGGCGATGGTCGCCCTCGCGCGCGGTCCGGGCTAAACTCACGCCGCCGCGATCACGCTGCGGCAAGACAACGAGGACAGAGGCTTGCCGGATAGTCGTCGGTCCGCATCTCAAGGGCTGCGCTTCCGCGTCGGGCTGCGCACGCAGCTCGTCGCGCTAGTGCTCGCCGTGGCGCTGCCGGCCCTCGGCTTCGGCGTGCTCGCGGTCTGGCAACTCGGCCACAGCTACCGCGACGAGGCCGAGGCTGCCCTGCGCGAGAGTGCCCAGACGACCGCGAGCGCCCTCAACCGCGACATCCAGGCCGCGATCGGGGCGCTCGACGCGCTGGCCGCCTCGCCCCTGATCGACCGCGGCGACCTCGAGGGCTTCCGTCGACAGGCCGTGACCGTGGGCCGCGCTTTCCACGGCTCCGTGGCGCTGGCCGCCCTTGATGGCCGGCTGCTGCTCGAAACCAGCGCCAGTGCCCCGCCCGCACGCCTCGGCCCCTCCGCGGCCTTCGACCGCGCGCTCGCGGAACGCCGGGCGGTGCTGGCCGATGCGCCCGACATCGACGCCGCGGGCAGCGGCTTCACCGCGCCGCTGTTCGCGCCGGTGCTGCGCGACGACCAGGTGACCCATATGCTGCGCCTCAGGATCGGGCCGGAACGGCTGGCCGATATCCTGCGCTCGCTGCCGCTGCCAGAGGATGTGCAGGTGGTGGTGACCGATGCCGCCGGCATCGTGATCGCGCATGCCGGGCGTTCGGCACCGGCCCTCGGCCTGCCCCAGGGCTTCGTGCCACCGGACAGCCCGCTGCCGAGCGAGGGCACGGCGCTGGTCAAGGGTCGGCTGCCGGACGGCACCCGGGCGATGGTCGGCCAGGCACCGTTCGGCCGCGGCGGCTGGACCGTGCAGGTCGCCGTCCCGCGCGACCGCTTCGACGGCGCCTGGCGGGCGCCGCTGGAGCGCATGGCCCTCGCCGCGCTGATGCTGGTGCTGGTGGCGGCGCTGGCGGCGCTGGTCCTCGGCCGCTCCCTCTCCGCGCCGCTGAGGGCGCTTGCCGAGCACGCGGGCGCACTGCTGACCGGCACGCCGGGCCCGGCGCCGCTGCCGCCGCAACGCACGGCGGAGCTCGAGCAGATGCGGGTCGCGCTGCTGGAGGCCGGCCGCGCCGGGCAGCAGCGCGCCGAGGCGGAACGCCGCGCCACCGAGGCGGAGGCCGAGGCGGCCGCGCTGATCGCCGCCGAGGCGCAGTTCCACGCCCTCGTCGACCGCATGCCCCAGATCGTCTGGACCGCGACCCCGGACGGCCGGACCATCTATCTCAATCGCCGCTGGTATGACTTCAGCGGCTTTCCCGCCGGCATCGCCGGCGAGCACCGGCACGCGGCGCTGCACCCTGAGGACGCGGCCGCCACCGCCGAGGCCTGGGCCGCGGCGATCGAAACCGGCGAGACCTTCACGATCGAGCACCGCTACCGCAGCGCGGCCGGCCAGTGGCACTGCTTCCTGAGCCGCGCGGAGCCCTTCCGCGACATGGGCGGCCAGATCCTGCGCTGGTTCGGCACCTCGACCGACATCTCCGAGCTGGTCGCCGCGCGCGAGGCGGCGGCGCGCACCGAGGCGCAGCTCGAGGAGCTGGTGGCCGAGCGCACCGCCCAGCTCGGCGAGAGCGAGGCGCGGCTGCGCGGCGTCTTCGACGCGCAGTTCCAGTTCATCAGCCTGCTCTCGCCGGACGGCACGCTGCTCTCGGCCAACCGCACCGCGCTCGACTATATCGGCGCCGAGGAGGCGGATGTCGTGGGACGGCCGCTCTGGGAAGCCCCCTGGTGGCCCGAGGATGCCGTCACCCGCCGGCATCTGCGGACCGCGATCGCCGAAGCCGCCGCCGGCCAGTTCCTGCGCTACGAGGCCGAGATCCGCGACGCCGAGGGCCGCAACGCCGTCATCGACTTCACCCTCAAGCCGGTGCGCGATCCGCGCAGCGGCGCGGTCACCCTGCTGATCCAGGAAGGCCGCGACGTCACCGAGAACCGCCTGCTGCAGCGCCGCCTTGCGGAGGCCGAGAAGCTGGAGGCGCTCGGCCAGCTCGCCGGCGGCGTGGCGCACGACTTCAACAACGTGCTGCAGGCGGTGGTGGGCGGTGCGCGGCTGATCGCCAAGCGCCCGGGCGAGGCCGCATCCGTCGCCCGCCTCGCCGCCATGATCGTCGATGCCGCGGAGCGCGGCGGCAACATCACGCGCCGCCTCCTCGCCTTCGCCCGCCGCGACGAGCTGCGCGCCCGCGCCGTGGCCCCGCGGCCGTTGCTGGAGGGCATCGCCGACGTGCTGGCCCACACCATCGGCCCCAACATCGCGGTGCGGCTGGATGTTCCCGCCGATCCGCCCGCCCTCTTCGCCGATCCCGGCCAGCTCGAGACGGTGCTGGTGAACCTCGCGGTCAATGCGCGCGACGCCATGCCCGCGGGCGGGGAGCTGGTGCTGGCGGCGGCCGAGGCGGTGTTCGCGGCCGACGCCGCGCATCCCGCCCCGGCCGGCCTGCCGCCCGGCGCCTATATCCGGCTTTCAGTCACCGACACCGGGCATGGGATGGACGCGGCAACGCTCGCCCATGCCATGGAGCCCTTCTTCACGACGAAGCCCGCTGGCAAGGGCACCGGGCTCGGCCTTTCCATGGCGCGCGGCTTCGCCGAGCAATCCGGTGGCGGGCTCGCGATCGACAGCGCGCCCGGCCGCGGCACCTGTGTCACGCTATGGCTGCCACGCGATACGGCGGCATCCGCCCCGCTATCCGCCGATCCCGACGAAGGCGCCGGCCTGCCTGCCGCCGGGGTTGCGTTGCCGCGCCTGCTGCTGGTCGATGACGAGCCGGCGCTGCGCGAGATCCTGGCCCAGGAGCTCAGTGACCGCGGTGCCCAGGTCGAGACCGCTGATTGCGGCGAGGCCGCCCTTGCCCGCCTCTCCGCGGCGAAACCGCCGGAGGTGCTGGTGACCGATGTCGCGATGCCGGGCATGGATGGCCTCGCGCTGCTCGCCGCCGCGCGCGCGGCGCATCCCGCCCTGCCGGCCCTGCTGCTCACCGGCCACGCGCACGACACCACGCTGGCGGCCCTGGCCGAGCTGCGGCGGAGCGGCCCGACCGCGCTGCTGAGCAAGCCGGTCGCGGCCGAGCGGGTGTTGGCGGAGGCGATCCGCCTGCGTGACGCCGGGCAGCCCCGGAGCGCGGCCGCGGAGTAGGTCCGGGCAGCCTCACGCAGCTTCGCACACGGTTGATTCCAATCCGTGCCGATCTGGTCTAGCGTCGTTCCATATCGTTGGAACACGGCCGTGCGCTTCGGCGCACGCACCATGTTCCGGCCATTTGTTTTGGCGAACATCCCACCGGTCCGGATGACATCATCCGAACGGGACCTGCTTGAGAGGCGGAGGTCACATGCGCATGCGGGCTTTTCTGGTCGGGCTTCTCGCCCTGACCGCAATGGCGATGGGGGCGGCACCGGCCGAGGCCCAGAATCGCTTCTACCTGGTCAACAATTCCGGCCAGACGATCATGGAGGCCTATGTCTCCCCCTCGCGCCTCGAGGATTGGGGGCCGGACATCCTCGGCACCGGCGTGCTGCCGCCCGGCCAGCAGGTCTGGGTGACGCCGAATTTCGGCGACTGCCTGCTCGATGTCCGGGTCCGCTACCAGGGCGGCGCCGAGGACCGCCGCATGCAGGTGAATGCCTGCAACCTCTCCCGCATCGCCTTCGGCGGCGGCGGTGGCGGTTATGTGGGCGGCGGCGGCGGGCCGGGTGCCGCGATCGGCGAGGTGCCCAGCGGCGGCAATCCATCCTTCACCTTCGTCAACGGCACCGGCACCACGATCCGGGAGATCTACATCTCGCTGTCCACCGACCGGAACTGGGGGCCGGACCGGTTGGGCGCCAACGTGCTGCAGCCGGGCGGCAGCATGTTCATCAACCTGCCCCTCGGCCGTGGCTGCAACGCCGATGTCCGCGTCGTCTTCATGAACGGCCAGCCGGTCGAGCGGCGCGGCATCGAGACCTGCTCGCGCCAGCAACTTGTCTGGCGCTGAACGGATCCGATAGACGGATTGCAGCGGCGGCCGGAAATCCCCAGCCGCCGTCTGCGTTTCAGGCCTCCCGCAGCGCCCGCGCGCGCAGCGCCGCGGGCCGCTCCAGGCAGCGGGTCAGCCACGCGGCGACGCGCGGCAGATCGTCCATCGGGAATTTGTTGAACCAGGGGCTGTAGAGCACGCCGGCCAAGTTGCAGTCGGCGATGGTGAAACCGCCGCCCAGTAGGAAGTCGCGCCCATTGAGCTGCGCCTCCAGCACCGCCAGCCGGGCACGCAGCCCTTCGGCCCCGGCCGCCGCCAGTGCCGGATCGCGCTCCGCTGGAGGGCGGCTGACGGTATTATAGCTCCAGAGCGTCGCCTGCGGCTCGGCCTCCGTCACCGCCCAGAGCGCCCATTGCAGGGTCCGCGCATGGTCGTCGCCGCCGGGCAGCAGGGGCGCACCCGCCTTGCCGGCGATATGCAGGTTGATCGCCAGACTCTCGAACAGCGTCAGGTCGCCATCGACCAGAACCGGGATCTTGCCGTTCGGATTGACGGCGCGGAATTCCGGCGTCCGCACATCCGTCCGGTGATCGACGGGGATGATCTCGTAGGCCTGCCCCGCTTCCTCCGCCGCCCAGATGCAGCGGAAGGCGCGCGAGCGCGGAATGCCGTGGATGCGGAGCATGGATGTTTCCCGAATGGCGCGGCGAGAGAATGCTATTCCCCTGCCGCGCCGTAAAGCCGTTCGGCCGAGCGGAAGAAGATGCCCGCCAGGCTGAATGCTTCAGAGCGGGTCGCCGGTTTCCGGCGTCAGGCCGGCGGCACGGATACCCGCCACGGCGCAGACCTCGTCCTTGTCCGAGGCATCGCCGGAGACGCCGACCGCGCCAAGCACCGTGCCATCCGCACTTTTCACGAGCACGCCGCCTGGTACCGGCACCGCGCTGCCGCCGGCGAGGTCCGACAGGGCATTCATGAAGCCCTGCATCGCCTGGGCCCGCCGCGCCAGTTCCCGCGTGCCGAAGCCGAGGGCGAGCGCGCCATAGGCCTTCCCCTCGGCGATCTGCGGCCGGAGGAGAGAGCCGCCATCCTCGCGCAGCAGCGCCTTGCGATGGCCGCCGCCATCCAGCACCACGACGGTGAGCGGCGCGAGCCCGAGCTCCCGCCCCTTCGCGAGTGTCTCACGGGCGATGGTGATCGCGGCATCCAGCGTGATGCCGTGCTGGAAACCGGCGGGGGCGGCCTGGGCCATGGGGATGCGTCCTTCGGGCGTGGAACCCCCTCTTGCCCCGGCCCGGCCCGCGCGTGAAGGGGCGGCGGCGCTCAGCGGGTGCCGGTGATCCGGCCGCTGGCATCGCGAATGGTGACGCGGCCCGTGCTGTCGCGTGTCTCGGTGCCGGTGATGCGGCCGGAACTGTCGCGCATGGTCACCGCGCCGGTGCTGTCGCGCGTCGCCGTGCCGGTGATCCGGCCGGAGCTGTCGCGGAAGGTGGTGCCACTGCCGCTGCGCTCCGCCGTGCCGGAGATCCGGCCCGAGCCATCGCGGAAGGTGGTGCTGCCGCCCGTGCCGCGATCCGCCGTGCCGGTGATCCGGCCCGAGCCGTCACGGTAAGTGGTGCCGCCGCCGGTGCCGCGGTCCGCCGTGCCGGTGATCCGGCCCGAGCTGTCGCGATAGGTGCTGGTGCCTGGACCGCCACCGTCCTTCTGCGCGAAGGCGAAAGGCGCGAGCAGCGCCAGGGCGGCAAACAGGCTGAAAGCGAAGCGTGCGATACGGCGCATGGTCGTCCCTCCCCGGCGGCTGGGACGGCCAGCTAAGCGTGCTTCGCACCTGCTGCGCAACGAAATCGCGCACCAAGGCGCCTCACATCCCGCCGATGTAGTTCGGACCGCCGCCGCCCTCCGGCGTGCACCAGTCGATGTTCTGGTCCGGATCCTTGATGTCGCAGGTCTTGCAGTGCACGCAGTTCTGCGCGTTGATCACCAGCCGCACGCCGCCATTGCCGGCGCTGGTCTCGGCGCCCGGCCCGGCCGCTTCGGCGTCCGGGGTGCCCTTCAGCTCCCGCTCGGCCTCCGGCCCCACCGCCTCATAGACGCCGGCCGGGCAGTAGCGGCTCTCCGGGCTGCGGAAAGCATCCCAGTTCACGCCCTTCCACTGCGACGGATCGCGCAGCTTCAGATGCGCCGGCTGGTTCTCCTCATGATTGGTGTTCGAGAGGAACACCGAGGACAGCCGGTCGAAGGTCAGCACGCCATCCGGCTTCGGATAGGCGATGCGCGGCGCCTCCGACGCCTTCTTCAGGCTGGCGTTGTCCGCGTGGTGCGCCATGGTCCAGGGCGCCTTGCCGCGGAAGAGGTAGGTGTCGAGCGCGGCATTGGCCATGCCGCCCCAGAAGCCGAACTTCGCGAAGCCGGGGCGGATGTTGCGCACGCCTGACAGCTCGGTCCATACCCAGCTCGCGCGCAGCGCCTCGGGATAGCTGTCCAGCACCGGCGGCCGCGTCTCGGCGCCGAGCGCCGCGGCCACTGCCTCCGCCGCCAGCATGCCGGACTTCATCGCGGTGTGCGTGCCCTTGATCTTCGGCACGTTGAGGAAGCCCGCCGTGTCGCCGATCAGCGCGCCGCCCGGGAAGACCAGCTTCGGGATTGATTGCAGCCCGCCCTCGTTCAGGGCGCGCGCGCCATAGGCGATGCGCTTGCCGCCCTCGAAGAAACCGCGCACCGCCGGATGGGTCTTGAAGCGCTGGAACTCGTCAAAGGGCGAGAGCCAGGGATTGGGATAGTCGAGCCCGACGACGAAGCCGACCGAGACCAGGTTCTCCCCCAGCATGTAGAGGAAGGAGCCACCATAGGTGTCGGACTTCAGCGGCCAGCCGGTGGAGTGCCACACCAGCCCGGGCGTGTGTTTCTCCTTCGGGATCTCCCAGAGTTCCTTGATGCCGAGGCCGAAGGTCTGCGGCGCCACGCCGTCCCGCAACCCAAAGCGCTCGAACAGCCCCTTGGTCAGCGACCCGCGGCAGCCCTCGCCGAACAGCGTGTAGCTGGCGCGGAGCTCCATCCCCGGCTGGTAGTCGGGCCCCTTCTCGCCATCCTTGGCGATGCCCATCACCCCCGCGACGACACCCTTCACGACGCCGTCCTCGATGATGGTCTCGGATGCCGCGAAGCCCGGATAGATTTCGACCCCGAGCGCCTCGGCACGGGCGCCGAGCCAGCGGCAGACATTGCCCAGGCTGACGATGTAGTTGCCGTGGTTGTTCATCTGCGGCGGCGTCGGCAGCCGGAAGGCGCGCTTCTCGGTCAGCAGCATGAAGCGGTCATCGCCGGCCGGTGTCGCCAGCGCCGGCGGGTCGTCCCGCCAGTCGGGGATCAGCTCGTCGAGCGCGCGCGGCTCCAGCACCGCGCCCGACAGGATGTGGGCGCCGATCTCGCTGCCCTTCTCCACCAGGCAGACGGCGGCATCGGGCGCAAGCTGCTTCAGGCGGATCGCCGCGGCGAGGCCGGCGGGGCCGCCGCCCACGATCAGCACGTCGAATTCCATGCTCTCGCGCTGTTCCGCGTCACTCATGCTGGCCGGGTTCCTCCGCTTGCCCTTCGCATGTAGCCTCTCGCCCGCCGGCGCGGAACCCCGCGTGGGATGGTCAAGGGGACGCATGGACGCGGAGAGCGAGGCGCTGCTGGCAGCGCTGCGGTTGCAGCTCGACTGGGGGGCGGAGGAGGCGCTGGAGGATGCGCCGCCCGACCGCTTCAGCGCGCCCGTGCCGCTGCGTCCCGCCGCCCCGCCCGAGATCGGTGGGGCCGCCGCGCCGTCGCCCGGCCCGCCGCCGATCGCAACGGTCGCCCTCGCGGCCCCGGTCGCCTCGCGCGCCGCGGCCATGGCCGCCGCAGCCGGAACGCTCGACGAGCTGCGGGAGGCGATCCGTGCCTTCGACGGCTCACCGCTCCGGGAGACCGCGACCAACCTGGTCTTCGCCGACGGCACCCCCGGCAGCGGCCTGATGTTCGTGGGCGAGGCGCCCGGCGCCGACGAGGACCGCCTCGGCAAGCCCTTCGTCGGCCAGTCCGGCCGCCTGCTCGACCGCATGCTGGCGAGCATCGGGCTGAGCCGGGCCGAGAACGTCTACATCAGCAACATCCTACCGTGGCGCCCACCCGGCAACCGCACGCCGAGCGACGCCGAGATCGCGCTCTTCCTGCCCTTCATCCTGCGCCACATCGCGCTCGTCCGCCCGCGCCGCCTGGTGTTGCTCGGCGGCACCGCGGCCAAGGGCCTGCTCGGGAGCAAGGAGGGCATAACCCGGCTGCGCGGCCGCTGGCGGGAGATCGAGGTGCCGGGACTTGGCCCACTGCCGGTGCTGGCCACGCTGCACCCAGCCTATCTGCTGCGCACGCCGATCGCCAAGCGCGACGCCTGGGCAGACCTGCTGATGCTGCGCGCGGCGCTCATGGCGAATTGATGCGGCCCCGAATGATACTGGTATCTGCCTGATCACCTTGTCGAAAGCACTGTCCGGAACGTGACGCTGGTCACATCATAACGATTCCCTGACTGATCTGGCCTCGACACAAAGGGGGTCCGAACGGTATCTCCACCCCGCCATGCGCGCGCTCTGCCCCATGGCCCTGCGAGCATCGACCCTGGCCCTCGCGGCCCTGGCCGGGCTCCCGTGCTGGCTCGCCCTCCCCCAGGCGGCCGGCGCGCAACGGGCCAACCAGACGACCGCGGATCGGTCGGTCCGTCCCCAGGACCCGCCGCGGGGCGCTGTAACCATTCCGTTCCGCGAAGGCGCGCCCCCGGTCGCTGGCCTGCCGCAACCGCTGCCGGAGGCGGCCGCGGCCCGGCTGCGCCGCATCTTCGAGTTCCAGGCGCGCGGCGAGGATGCGCGGGCGATCCGCGAACAGGCCCGCTTCTCCGACCGTCGCCTGCTTGGCCATATCCTCGCTCATCGCTGGCTGCGCGAGGGCGCCGAGAATCCCGGGCTGGATGCGCTGCGCGGCTGGCTAACACGGTATGGCGACCAGCCGGATGCGCCCGAAATCCATGCCCTGCTGGTGCGCACCGCCGGTCCGAACGAGGCGATCCCGAGCCCGCCCGTGGTCCGCGCCCTGTCGCCGGATGCCGAGATGGCGCCCAGCGCCCGGCCGCCGCAACCGGCGCGCCCGGCCGCACCGGCCATGGCGCGAAGGGCGGAGGTCGCGGCCGCCGCCTTTCGCGCCGGCCGCGATGCGGAGGCGCTGGCGCTGGCCTCGGCACTCGCCCGCACAGGCGATCCCTCCGGCCGTGCCGGCTTCGTCGCCGGGCTCGCCGCCTGGGGGCTCGGCGAGTTCACTCAGGCGCTGCCGCTGTTCCAGGCCGCCGCGGAGGCCAGCGAGGCGACGCCCGCGCAGCGCGCCGCCGCCGCCTTCTGGGCCGCCCGCGCCGCCGTCCGATCGCGCCAGCCTGCGCTCTACGTGCCCTGGATGCTGCGCGCCGCGGAGGCGCCGCGCAGCTTCTACGGCCAGGTGGCGCGCCGCGCCCTCGGCCTCGACCCCGGCTTTGGCCGCGGCCGGGAAGCGGCGGATCCCGGCGACGCCGCGCAGATCGCCGCGATCCCCGCCGGCTGGCGCGCACTCGCGCTGCTGCAGGTCGGCCAGCGGGCGCGGGCGGAGGCCGAGCTCCGCCGCCTCTATCCGCGCGCCGAACGCAATCCCGATCTGCTGCGCTCCCTGCACCAGGTCGCATCCCATGCCGGGCTGCAGCATCTCGCGGGCCAGCTCGCGCAACGGCTGCCCGGGGCCGAACCGGCGGCCGGCGGCATCGCGCAGACCGTGCCGATGCCGCGCCTGTCACCGGAGGGCGGCTTCCGCATCGACCCGGCGCTGCTCTATGCGATGACGCGGCAGGAATCGAATTTTGAACCGACCGCGATCTCCCGCGCCGGGGCACGCGGGCTGATGCAGCTCATGCCGGAGACCGCGAGCCTCATCACCAACGACCCGACACTCGCGGGCGATGCGATCGAGCGCCTGCACGAGCCTGGCCTGTCGCTGGAGCTCGGCCAGCGCTACCTGCTGCACCTGACCCGGCATGAGAGCGTGGACGGCAACCTGATCCGCCTGCTCGCCGCCTACAACGCCGGCCCGGGCAGCGTGCTGCGCTGGCAGCCCGCGACCGCGCATCGCGACGACCCCTTCCTCTATATCGAAGCGATCCCGATCGACGAGACGCGGGATTTCGTGCGGCGGGTGCTGTCCTTCTCCTGGGCCTACGCCGCGCGGCTCAGCCTGCCCGCGCCGAGCCTCGACGCGTTGGCCGCCGGCGCCTTCCCGCGCTTCGCCTCGACGCAGGACATCCTCGCCATGCTGCAGCGGAGCGAGGCGCGCTGATTTTTGTTTGCTGGAGCAGATTCACGCCTCCGGGCGCGTTCGCCCTCCGACGATCTGCTCCAGTGTTTGCCGGAGCAGATTCACGCCTCCGGGCATCCGCCCTCCGACGATCCGATCCGGATTTGCTCTCGCCGCCCGGCGGCCCACATTGTGGGTCAAAGACCGGAGCCAGCCGATGCCGATTGACGAAAGCCGCAGCTTCCTGCCCGTGAACATCGCGGTGCTGACCGTGAGCGACACCCGCGACCTCGCGACCGACCGCTCCGGCGACACGCTGGTCCAGCGCATCGAGGCTGCCGGCCATAGGCTTGCCGCCCGCCGCCTCGAGCGCGACGAGGCCGATGCCATCGAGGCAATCCTGCGCGCCTGGATCGCCGATCCCGAGGTCGATTGCGTGGTCACCACAGGCGGCACCGGCATCACCGGCCGCGACGTGACACCGGAGGCCTTCGCGCGGGTGCTGGAGAAGGAGATCATCGGCTTCGGCGAGCTTTTCCGGATGCTGAGCTACCAGAAGATCGGCACCTCCACGATCCAGTCGCGCGCCATCGGCGGCGTCGCGGGCGGCACCTATCTCTTTGCCCTGCCGGGCTCGCCCGGCGCGTGCAAGGATGCCTGGGACGACATCCTGGTCCATCAGCTCGATGCCCGCTTCCGCCCCTGCAATCTGGTCGAGCTGATGCCAAGATTGAAAGAGAATTTGTAAGCCTCAGGCGCCGGCGCGCGCATGCGCGCGCTTGGCTTTCGCGCTGTCAGGTTTGCTCTGGCGACAACTGTCGGTCGCGCGCGGGGCCGCATTCGCGGCCCCGGGGCATCGCTGCGCTCGCCCCGGAGGAATCAGTGGCGGCCTGCGGCCGCGGATTCGGGTGCGGTGCGGCTGCCGCGCCCGGTCTGTGCTCTCGGCGATGTTCCCTTATTGTTCTTGACTTCCCTGCCTCCGCTGGCTGATATCGACGAGAACGGATGGAGAACTCCCATGCCGGACGGCAGCCTCGGTCTCGACAGCGATTTCATCCAAGAGACGCCCTGCGGTGCAATGCCTTCAGGCGCGCGACGCGGCCGGGGCTCGGTCACCAATCCGGCCAACCGTTACGAGCGCGCCGCCGCCGAGGCCTTCGATGATGGCTGGGGCACGTTGGAGGAGGCTTTCGCCGAGCTCCCGCCGCTGCCCACCACGCTGACGCCCGAGAAATCGCGCAGCGCCATGGCCTGGAACGACAGCCCGGATATCGGCTTCGATCGCTCGATCAACCCCTATCGCGGCTGCGAGCATGGCTGTGTCTATTGCTATGCGCGGCCCTCCCACGCCTATCTCGGCTATTCGCCCGGCCTCGATTTCGAGACCCGGCTGATGTTCAAGCCGGAGCTCGCGGCGCTACTCGAGAAGGAGCTGCGCAAGCCCGGCTACACGCCGCGCCCAGTAGCACTCGGCGCCAATACCGATCCCTATCAGCCGGTCGAGCGCACCCTGCAGCTCACCCGCCGGGTGCTGGAGGTGCTGGAGCGCTTCGGCCATCCGGTGACCATCGTCACCAAATCGGCCGGCGTGCTGCGTGACCTCGACATCCTGACGCGGATGGCGGCGCGCAACCTCGTGCATGTCTGCCTCTCGGTGACGACGCTGGATCCGAAGCTCGCCCGCGTCATGGAGCCGCGCGCCGCGACCCCGGCGCGCCGGCTCGCCGCGATCCGGGCGCTCGCCGATGCCGGGGTGCCGGTCGGCGTGCTGGCGGCGCCGATGATCCCGGCGCTGAACGACATCGAGCTGGAGCGGATCCTGGAGGCGTCGGCGAAGCATGGCGCCCGCCACGCCGGCTATGTCGCGCTGCGCCTGCCGCTCGAGATCGCCTCGATGTTCGAGGCCTGGCTGAACCACCACATGCCGGACCGCGCCGGCCGCGTGCTGGCGCTGGTGCGGGAGATGCGGGGCGGCGCGCTCTATGACAGCCGATTCGGTATCCGCCAGCGCGGCACCGGCCCCTATGCGGAGCTGCTGGCGAAGCGCTTCACCCTGGCGCTCGGCCGCTACGGGCTGGGGCCGGCCGGGCGCGGTGCGAAGGTCTCGGGTGTCATCGGCTGGACCGGCCTCGACTGCACCCAGTTCCGCGTGCCGGAGCCGGAGGCGAAACCGCAGGCGCAACTCGCGCTGTTCTGAGAGCTGCTTCGGCGGGGGAGGCACGGAGCGCCCCGGCTGCTAAGTTCGCCCCAGGCCGAATCGCCGGCCCGGGGGACGACTGGGTGCCTGACTACCTTCTGGAACTCCGCCATGGGGGCCGCGTGGCTGGCGTCGATGAAGCCGGCCGTGGCCCGCTCGCCGGACCGGTGCTTGCCGCCGCCGTGGTGTTCCGGAAGAAGCCGCGCGCGGGATTGGCAAGGCTGCTCGACGACAGCAAGCGGCTATCTCCCGAAGCGCGCGACATCGCCTTCGCCGCACTGCGCGAGGCGGCGCTGGCGGGGCTGCTCGACTTCGCCATCGCCGCAGCGAGCAGCGTGGAGATCGGGCGCATCAATATCCTGGCCGCGACCCATCTCGCGATGCGCCGGGCGGTGCTGCGCCTGGCGGCGGCGCCCGACCTCGCGCTGATCGACGGCAACCAGGCGCCTTCCCTGCCCTGCGCCACGCAATGCGTGATCGGCGGCGATGCCGCGAGCCTTTCGATCGCGGCGGCCTCGATCCTCGCCAAGGTGACGCGCGACCGCGCGATGCGGCGGCTGCACACGCGCTGGCCCGCCTATGGCTTCGCGAACCATGTCGGCTACCCGACCCCGGCGCATCGCGCGGCCCTCGCCGAGCATGGCCCATCCCCGCATCACCGCCGCGGTTTCGCGCCCGTGGACCAGGCTGTCCTTCGCTTCGCTTGACGCGGAGTCGCGCCTGCGATTCTAATGACTTGCAGGGCCCCGGGGGGCCGAGGGGATAGGCGCTTTGGGGACCGGGCTGGACCTGCCGCTCGACCAGATCATGGTCGGCGATTGCATCGAGATGCTGCGCAGCCTGCCGCCGGCATCCGTGCACGCGATCTTCGCCGATCCGCCCTACAACCTGCAGCTTCGGGGCGAGCTGCGGCGCCCGGACGACAGCCTGGTCGACGCGGTGGACGATGCCTGGGACCGCTTCGACGACTTCGCCGCCTATGACGCCTTCACCCGCGAATGGCTCACGGAAGCGCGCCGCGTGCTGCGCAAGGACGGCACGCTCTGGGTGATCGGCGCCTACCACAACGTCTTCCGCCTCGGCGCCACGGTGCAGGATCTCGGCTTCTGGATCCTGAACGACGTGATCTGGCGCAAGGCGAACCCGATGCCGAATTTCCGCGGCCGGCGCTTCACCAATGCGCATGAGACGCTGATCTGGGCGGCGCGCGGCCCGGAATCGAAGTACCGCTTCAACTACGCCGCCATGAAGGCGCTGAACGACGACCTGCAGATGCGGAGCGACTGGTTCATCCCGCTCTGCACCGGCGCCGAGCGCCTGCGCGACGTCAAGGGCGTCAAGGTCCACCCGACCCAGAAGCCGGAAGCACTGCTGCACCGGGTCATCATGGCCTGCACCGCGCCGGGCGAGGTGGTGCTCGACCCCTTCCTCGGCTCCGGCACCACCGCCGCCGTCGCCAAGCGCCTCGGCCGCCGCTTCATCGGCATCGAGCGCGAGCCGATCTACGCCGAGGCCGCCAAGCAGCGCCTCGCCGCCATCGAGCCGATCGGCGAAAGCGCGGCGCAGACCCTGCCCTCGAAACGCGAACAGCCACGCATCCCTTTCGGCGTGCTGGTCGAGCGCGGCCTGGTGCCGGCCGGCTCCCGCCTCTACGACCGCGCGCGACGCTATGAGGCACTGGTCGGCGCCGACGGCACCTTGCGCTGCGGCACCGCGACGGGCTCGATCCACAAGGTCGGCGCTGCGGTGCAGGACGCGCCGTCCTGCAATGGCTGGGCCTTCTGGCACGTGCTCGGCCGCGACGGGCGGCTCCGCGTCATCGACGAATTCCGCACCGAGATCGCCGGCGGAGTTTAATTTTTCGCCCTCTATTTTTCGCCCTCAATCGCCGGCGCACGCATCCGCGTGCTTGGCTTGCGCGCTGTCAGGGCGCACTAGCGACAACGGTTGGTCGCGCGCGGGGCCGCTTTCGCGGCCCCGGAGCATCGCTGCGCTCGCTCCGCAGGAACTGGCGGCCTCCGGCCGGGCACTCATTCGTGCGCACGGCGCGCGTGGCGCTCTTGTGCTACTGGCGCCAGCCGGCCGGCGCCGCGCGCAGCGCGGCGAGCGCCAGCGCCGTCTTCACCACGGTGCCGGGGATGAACAGCACGAAGCCGGCCATCAGCGCCCGCTCGACGCCGACGAAGCTCGCCAGCCACAGCAGGCCCGGCACGAAGAGCGCCAGATGCGCGGCCAGCAGCATTGCACCGCTGCGCAGCCAGCCGCCGCGCGCCTGCCCGGCGATCCAGGCCGCCGGCAGGAAGCCGATCAGATAGCCGCCCGTCGGCCCGGCCAGGGCGGCAATGCCGCCGGCGCCATTGGCAAAGACCGGCAGCCCGATCGCCCCTTCGGCCAGATAGAGCAGCACCGAAGCGACGCCGAAGCGCGCGCCGCCGAAGGCGCCGAGCAGCAGCACCGCGAGGCTCTGCATGGTCGCCGGCACCGGCCAGAAGGGCACCGCGATCTGCGCCGAGGCGGCGAGGACCGCGGAGCCGAGCAGTACGAGGCCGGCGAAGCGCAGCCCCTGGCGGGGGGCGGTCAGGGCGAGGGCCATGGGGCGGCTCCTTTGCGATCGGTCAGTCATCAACCCGCCTCTCGCATGGCCGGGCAGGCGGGGGCAAGCGCCAGCAGGCGCCGCATGGCGGTCGGTACCGCCGCCCCGGCGACATGGACCTCGAAGCCGGCGCGGTCCGAAAGGCGCGGAACCTCGGCCAGCATCAGGCGCATGCGCAGCTCAAAATGGGTGAAGCCGTGCCGCGCCTCGCCGCTCGCCGCGCGCCAGGGCAGGGCCGCCGGCGCGAAGGGCATCGCCTCGGCGAGTGTCCAGGCCGCGTCCCGCCAGGGGGTGCCCGGCACTTCCAGCATGCCGCCGAGCAGTCCCTCCGGCGGCCGGCGGCGCAGCAGCATGTGCCCTGCAGTGTCGCGCAGCAGGAAATGCACGCCATACCGCACCGGCCGCAGCTTCTTCGCAGCCTTGGCCGGCAGGCTCTCCTGGATGCCCTGCGCCGCCGCGGCGCAATGCCCGGACCAGGGGCAGAGCGCACAGGCCGGGCGCCGCGGCGTGCAGAGGGTGGCGCCGAGGTCGAACAGCGCCTGGGCGAAATCCGAAGGCCGGGCGCGGGCAGCGGGCTGCTCCATGAAGCGCGCCGCCAGGGCGGCCAGCCTGGGCTTGGCCCCCGGCAGCGGCGCCGCCTCGGCGAAGAGCCGCGCCGTCACCCGTTCCACATTGCCATCGACCGGCACCACCGGCTCCCCGAAGGCGATCGCCGCCACGGCGGCGGCCGTATAGGCCCCGATGCCCGGTAATTCGGCGAGCCCGGCCGCGCTGCACGGGAAGCCCCCGGCCGCGACCACTGCCCGCGCTGCCGCATGCAGGTTGCGGGCCCTGGCGTAGTAGCCGAGCCCTGCCCATTCCTCGGCCAGCGCCTCCCAGGGGGCCGCGGCCAAGGCGGCGACATCGGGGAATCGGGCCAGGAACCGGACATAGCGGGGCGTCACCGCCGCGACCGTGGTCTGCTGCAGCATGACCTCGGAGAGCCAGACGCGGTATGGATCGGCTTCACCCCGCCAGGGCAGGGTGCGGCGGTGGCGGTCATACCAGACGAGAAGGAGGTCGGCGGGTGGCATGACGGCGGATAATGACCGATTCTTCGGCGGCCCGCGCCCCCTGGGTGCGATCCTGCCCCGGCTGACCCGCCCGGCCTTCAAGCGCCGCAGCCCGGCCGGCGCCCAGTTGATGGCCGACTGGCCGGCGGTCATCGGGCCGGCGCTCGCTGCCGTCAGCGTGCCGAAGCGCCTGTCCGCCGGCACCCTGACGCTCGCCTGCTCCGGCCCCATCGCCATGGAGCTGACCCATCTCGCACCCGAACTGATCGCCCGCATCAACGCCCATCTCGGCGGCACGCCGGTGCAACGGCTCCGATTCGTGCAGGAAGCGCCCCGCCAGGCGGCGATTCCCCCGCCCCGCCCCGAACCCCAGCTTCCAGCACGAGTCGCGGCTTCTCTCACGGAGGTTCGCTCCGAACCCCTGCGCGCCGCGCTGGAAAAGCTGGCCCGCGGCGTCTATCGGACCAGGGGCTGAGCGGCCCCCGCGAGTCGCGGTATCCTTCTCGCCGCCCTGACCGGAGACTGCCGTCTATGTTGCAACGTCGCCATCTTCTCGCCGCCGCCCTGGTGCCGAGCCTCGCCCGCGCCCAGGGTCAGGATCCGCGCCTCGCCCCCCGGACCGCCGGCCGCCCGGATGCGCGGGCCGAGGTGATCGAGTATTTCTCGCTGACCTGCTCGCATTGCGCGGACTTCCACAAGACGACCTGGCCGCGCGTGAAGCAGGAGCTGGTCGAGACCGGCCAGGTCCGGATGGTGTGGCGCGACTTCCCGCTCGACCCGCTGGCCCTTTCCGCCGCGGCAGTGGCCCGTGCCCTGCCGGTCGCGAGCTATGAGGGCTATATCTCCGCCCTCTTCGCGACCCAGGACCGCTGGGCCTTCGCGCGCGGCGTCGACAACAAGGAGGAGGTCTTCCGCATCGCCGCCCTCGCCGGCATGGCCCGTGCCGCCTTCGACGCCGCCTGGGCCGATGACGAGCTGAAGCGCGCCGTGCTCGAGACCCGCCTGGCCGGCGAGCGCGAGCACCGCGTCAATGCCACGCCGACCTTCGTCTTCGGCGGCAACCGCAGCGTCTCCGGCGCCATCGCCTATGATCGCTTCGCAGCCGAGGCAGCGCGCTGAGCATGACGGCGCCCGACGACGGCCTGGCACGCAACCTCGGCACCGAAGAGACGCCGGAGGCCGAGGCGCCGCTGACGCCGATCGAGCGGCGCGCCGCCACGCTGTCCCGCATCCGCATCGCGGGCTTCAAGAGCTTCGCCGAGCCCACCAACGTGGATGTGCTGCCGGGCCTGACCGGCATCGTCGGCCCGAATGGCTGCGGCAAGTCCAACGTCGTCGAGGCGCTGCGCTGGGCGATGGGCGAGACCTCCGCCAAGTCGCTGCGCGGCGGCGAGATGGAGGATGTCATCTTCGCCGGCACCGCGGCCCGCCCCGGCCGCAACATGGCCGAGGTGACGCTGAGCCTGGACGACGCCGCCGGCCTGGCGCCGCCGCCGAACGAGAGCGTCGCGGAGCTGGAGATCTCCCGCCGCATCGCGCGCGGCGAGGGCTCGGCCTTCCGGGTGAACGGGCGTGAGCTCCGCGCCCGCGACGTGCAGACGCTGTTCGCCGATATCGGCTCCGGCGCGCGCTCCTCGGCCATGGTCAGCCAGGGCCGGGTCGCGACCCTGATCCAGGCGAAGCCGGAGGATCGCCGGCAGGTGCTGGAGGAAGCCGCCGGCATCTCCGGCCTGCGCGCGCGCCGGCATGAGGCGGAGCTGAAGCTGCGCCAGGCCGAACAGAATCTGGCCCGTGCCGAGGACCTGCTCGGCGGCCTCGACCAGCAGCGCCAGTCCCTGCAGCGCCAGGCCCGGCAGGCCAATCGCTATCGCAACATCTCCGGCCTGGTGCGTGGGGCCGAGGGGGAATGGCTGTCGTTGCTGGCCGCGCGCGCCGCCGCCGCGCTCGACGCCGCACGCGATGGCCAGCAGGCGGCGCAGGACGCCGTGCGCCAGGCCGAGGCCGAGGCCGAGGCCGCCGCCATCCGCCTGCACGAGGCCGAGCAGGCCCTGCCCGCACCGCGCGCCGCCGAGGCCGAGGCGCGCACGGCGCTGGAGCGCCGCCGCATCGAGCAGGAAGGGCTGGAGCGCGAGGAGGCCCGCGCACGGGAGGCACTCGCCACCGCGACCCAGCGCCTGGAACAGATCACCCGCGACCTGGCCCATGCCGAGCGCACCGCCGAGGACGCTGCCGGCGCGTCGCGGCGGTTGCAGGAGGAGGACCAGGCCCTCGCCGCCGCCGAGGCCGGGCTGCCGCAGCGCCTCGACGAGGCGCGCGAATTGCTGGCGTTGGCCGAGGACGCCGCCCGCGAGGCGGAGCGTGCCGCGGAACGTGCGACCGAGGAAGCCGCCGCCGCCGCCGCTCAGGCCAGCCAGGCGGAAGCCGCCCTTGCCGCCGCGGCGCAGCGCGTCCGCCGGGCCGAGGAGGCCCATACCCGGATCGCCGCCGAGCATGACGCGGCGACGGCCGCCCTGGTGCCGGCAGCCGCCCTGGCCGAGACGCAACGCAGTGTCGTGGAGGCCGAGACGGCACTGCTCGCCGCCCGCGATGCGCTGACGCAGGCGGAAGCCCAGCGCGCCGCGGCCCACGCGGCCCGGATCGCCGCCGCCGGCGCGGTCACCGCCGCGGAGCAGGAGGCCG
>NZ_JAAGBB010000078.1 GCF_018129085.1 Plastoroseomonas hellenica | reverse complement strand
CGCCGGAATCGGCCGCGGCGGGGCTGCGCTCCGGCGGCGGCGCCGGCGGCACCAGCAGCCGGTTCAGCGGCAGGCCGATCAGGAGATGCGCCGCCGCCCAGGCGAGGCAGGCGCCGCGCCAGCCGATCGCGTCCTCGAGCAGCGCCGAGACCGGCCAGCCGATGGTGCTGGCGAAGCCGGCGAGCAGCGTGATGCCGGTGATCGGCCCGCGCGCGGCGCGCCCGTAGAGCCCCGCCAGGGTCGCGAAGGCGGCGTCATAGAGGCCCATGGTCATGCCGAGGCCGATCACCAGCCAGGCGGCCGCCATGACGATCGGCCCCGGCGCGACGCCGAGCAGCGCCAGCCCGGCGGCGAGCACCAGGTTGGAGAGCGCCAGCACGCCGCGCCCGCCGCGCCGGTCGATGGCGCGGCCGACCGCGGGTCCGAGCAGCGCCGAGAGCACCAGCGCCGCCGAGAAGGCGCCGAAGATCCAGGCGGGCGAGAGGCTCATGTCGCGCGCCATCGGCGCCGCCAGGATCGCCGGCAGGTAGTAGGAGGAGGCCCAGGCGAGGGTCTGGGCGGTGCCGAGCGCGATGACGACCCGGGTCGTGCCGGGCGGCATTGCCGCGGATGCGCTCATCGGGCGGCGCTTTCCGGTTCCGCGCCGGCGGCGCCGGCCGCCGTCACGGCCGGCGCCGCGGCGAGCCGCGCCAGGGCGAGGAGCGCCAGCATGCCGATGAGGCCGATCGCGGCCATGCCCCAGAGGGCCGCCGCCGACCCGGCCCGTTCGAGCAGCAGGGCGAAGGCGAAGGGCGCCCCGGCGGTCACCACCAGCCGCACCGCGGTGATCTTCCCGAGCATCGCCCCATAGCCGCGGCTGCCGAACAGCTCCAGCGGAACCGTGCCCCGGACGATGCTGACGAGGCCGGAGCCGAGGCCGAGGATGACCGCGAAGAGCAGCGCCGCCGGCAGCCAGGGCGCGGTCAGCAGCAGCAGCGCGATGGCGGCGGGCAGGAGGCCCGCGGAGAGGACCGCGAGCCGGGTCGAGGGGAGGTCGCGCCCGAACGCCATGTTGACGAGCCGGCCCAGCACCTGCGCCGGGCCGAACAGGCTGCCGACGAGGACCGCCCCGGCGCCGAGGCCGAGCCCGCCCAGCACCGGCACCATATGGACCAGCACCGCCGAGAGCACGAAGCCCCCGGCCGAGAAGCCGGCAAGCAGCAGCAGGAAGGCCCGCCGCCGCGCCGCCTCCGGCAGGCTGCCCTGGACCTCGCGGCCGGCAGGGACGGCGCGCTCGCCACGTTCCTGGGCAGGGCCGCGCCGGCGCGCGATCAGCATCATGTGCAGCGGCGCGCAGAGCAGCAGGTGCAGGCCCGCAAAGAGGAGATAGATCTCCCGCCAGGTGAGGGAGTCCAGCAGCCAGGCGGTCAGCGGCCAGAACAATGTCGAGGCGAAGCCGCCGATCAGCGTGAGCTGGCCGATGCGCCGCTTCGCGTCCTGGCCGGCGATCTGGGCCAGGGCTGCGAAGGCGCTGTCATAGAGGACGAGGGTGGAGACCGCCTCGATCGCGACCAGGCCGAGCACGAAGAAGGCTCGATCCGGCGCGAGGGCGATTCCGGCGAGCGCCAGCGCCGCGGTGACCGAGCCGAGCACCATGACGCGCCCCGCCCCGAAGCGGTCGATCCAGCCGCCGCTGATCGGCGCCAGCAGCCCGCCGGCCAGCAGCGCCGCCGAGAAGGCGCCGTAGACCCATTCCAGCGACCAGTTCAGGTCCTGGGCGATGGACGCGGCGAGGATGCTGAAGGCGTAGTAGAGCGTCCCATAGCCGATGATCTGGGTCGCCCCCAGCGCCCAGACCGCCGCGGCGCCGGCGGCGCGGCCGTTCACCGCCTGCCCTCCGCCGGCATGGCGTGGTCCTCGATGCATCGATCATCGATGCAAGAAGGCGTGCGAAGCCGCGTGAAGGGGCGCATCAGCGGCAGCTCTTGGCGCGTTCCCGGTCGACGGCGGCGAAGGCGCGGCCGGTGTCGCGCAGCGCCGCCGTCGCTTCCATCCAGGCATCGAGCGCCACCCGGAAAGCGTCGCGCCCGGCTTCGGTCAGGGTATAGACGCGGCGCTGGCGGCCCTGGACCGTGGTCGCCTCGGCGGTGAGGAAGCCGCCCGTCTCGAACTCCCGCAGCACCGGGTAGATGGTACCCTCGGTCGGTGAGCAGCAGCCGCCGGTGGTGCGCTCGACGGCGCGGGCGACGTCATAGCCATGCATCGGCCCGTCATGCAGCACGCGCAGGATGAAGAACTTGGAGAGGCCCATCTTGATGGTGCCGGCCCAGTAGTCGCGCGACGCGAAATCGACGCGCGGCGGCGGCGGCTGGGCATGGAGGGGCTTGGCCATGGCGGCAGCCTATGCCGCGACCCTCTATGCATCAAGGCACCCCTGTCAGGCGGATGCCCTGCCGCCGCGGCCCCGCCTCCGGGCTTCATGATCGACCTGTGCTTCCAGGTCCGGGTCTGTCCCGTCTATTCTCCAGGGACACCTGAAGGGTGCCGGGCCGATCCCTTGGCCGATCGGCACGCTTCAAACCGCGGGAGATCCTGTTTGCGCAAGCCGAACTACAACTTCGAACGTTCGCAACGCGTCAAGGCCAAGGAGGAGAAGGCCAAGGAGAAGGCCGCGAGGAAGCAGGAGAAGGCCGCGCCGGACGCGGGCTCCGCCGTCGGCCCCGAGGACGAGGCGCGCGGCGGCCATGAGGCGCCTGGCGGTCCCGGTCCGACGGTCCGGAATGACGGGAACTGAGGGACCGGGACTCTCCTGGGCCGGGAGGCCTCGCGCCACCCGTCCAGGCGAGCCCGCCTGATCCATCGCGCCGCATGGCACGCGTCCAGGCGGAATCGCTTGAACGCGGCCAAGCCGGGAACATTCTAGCCGAAGAGCTGCAACTCGGACGGCGCGGTCGCCTGCGCCAGCAACGCGTCCGTGTCGGCCGCGCCCGACAGGGCCTGCACGCCATCGTCGAATTGCAGGAACTCGATGCCGGTCAGGACATCGGTGCCGTCGCGGTTGGCCGCGCCGGCGCGGGTGTCGATCACGGTGACGATGGCGCCGGCCTCGATGATGTCATAGGCATCGCGCGGGCCGTGCAGGATGACCCTGTCCTCGCCGCTGCCGCCATCCACGATCTCGGTGCTGCGGCCGCCGGTGATCACGTCGTCGCCGGCGCCGGCGAGGATCACGGAATGGGTCCAGGACGGATCGTAGACGGCCTGGAAGGCGGAGCCGCTGTAGTCGCGGGTCGCCACCGTCACGGTGATCATGTCCGCGCCGTCGCCGGTCGCGATCTTCATGATGTTGTTCCAGTCGCCGCTGTTGCTGTCGACGCCGATCCAGATGGTGTCGTCGCCTGACCCGGTCGTGACCTCGCCGCGCTTGGCGCCGTCGACGCGCACCTCCTGGTCCGTGTCGCGCTCGAGCGAGACCCAGACATCGACCCAGTTCTCGAGGATCAGCGTGTCGCCCGAGAAATCGTCGACCTCGATGTTCTTGATCGAGTTCCAGGCGGCATCGAGCGCGAGCCGCGCCGTCGTCGCGTCCAGCCAGTCGAGGCTGACATCGACCCGGAAATTGGTCGGCGCGAGATCGAGCGAGCCGGCATCGGACTGGAAGCTGTTGGCGCTGCCGCCGGTGGCGGGGTCGTCGGCGCCCAGGCTGTCGTGCAGCGTGCCGTCGCCGCCCACCACCTCGTAGCTGTAGCCGGCGGCGAAGCGCTGCCAGTAGGCGTCATGCGCCGCATCGGGATCCCATCCCGATGACAGCGACGACTGCGAGAGATTGAAGGTGACCTGGGCCATGACAACCTCGTTCAGGGATGACAATGAACCCAGTATCTCCCCCTTTGCGGGTGTCGGACAGTAACTTTGCAACCAAGACGTGTTGACATCGTAGTGTATGCCATTGGGTGCTCGAGCGTGATCCCTGCGCCCGAGCGTCGAGTAACCAGGCTCTAATCCACGCGGTCACCACCCCCGCCCAGAAGGCCGCAATAGCGGCGGCGGCCGGCCAGCGCCTCGGGCGAGAGGTCGGGCGGCGGCCGGTCGCAGAAGCTCCGCCGGTCGTCCCAGGCCAGCAGGCACTCCGGGAAGGCGGGGGTCAGGATGCCGCGGCGGGTGACCCGGCAATATTCGGCGATGGCGCGGAGCTCCTGCGTCATCCCCGGCAGGTCGGCATCGAAGCGGCGCGCGGCCCGGCGGCACTCCGGCCAGCGGGGATCGGATGGCGGATAGCCGAAGCTCCGGCAGATCCGCTCCTCCCGCGCATCCTGCGGGTGCCAGGGCCGTGGCCCCGGCTGCGCGCGGAGCAGCGCCGGTTGCAGCATCGCCAGCATGGCGGCCGCGAGAAGGGGCCAGTGCATCGGGTCCTGTCCCAGGCGCCCGATGGCGACGCGTCGGCCGGCTCAGACCGGCTCGACCTTGCCCCCGGCGGCCACCCAGTCCTTGAAGGCGCCGAGGTTGCGGACATCGCCGTAGCCGAGCTCGCGCAGCGTCCTGCCGGCGAGCGCCGCGCGCCCGCCCGACGCGCAATAGGTGATCACTGTCTTGCCGGCGGCGAGCGAGGGGTCCCGCGACGCGCCTTCCGGATCGGCGCGGAACTCCAGCAGCCCGCGCGGGATCGCCAGCGCCCCCGGCACCTTGCCGGATGCGGTCAGCTCGGGCGGTTCGCGCAGGTCGATGAACACCGCATCGCCTTTGGCATGCAGCGCCACCGCCTCCTGGGCGCTGATGCGCGGCACCACGGCCTCGGCATCGGCCAGCATCTGCTTGACGGTGGTCGCCATGGACGGAACTCCCTCATTGCCTGTCGTTCCGGCCCAGTAAGCCCCAGCGGGATGGAGGAGACCAGGGGGGATGCCGCGCGGCCGGCGCGCGGGGAGCATGGCGCCCCCGTCGCTCGACGCGCCGGAACCGGAACCGGTACCCTGCCGGCACGAGACAGCATCGAGCAGGTCATCCAGAGGTGCGCGAACCCTTGTCGTCACGCCGAAAACTGCCGGCGGCCCCGAAGCTGACCGATCAGGTCGCCGAGGCGCTGCAGCGCCACATCGCCGAGGCCGGTCTGTCGCCGGGCGACCAGCTTCCCACGATCGTCGACATGTCGAGCACCTATGGCGTCAGCCCGACCGTGGTGCGCGAAGCCCTGGCGCGCTTGCGCTCGGAGGGGCTGGTCGAGACCCGCCAGGGCTCCGGCGCCTATGTGTCCGGCACCGCGCGGCCGTTCCGCATCGCGCCCGGCCTGACCGGGAATGCGCTGGTCCTGCGGGTGCTGGAACTGCGGCTGGGCGTGGAGACGGAGGCGGCCGCCCTCGCCGCGCGGCGGGCGGGACGCACCGCGATGCGGCGGCTCACCGATGCCTTCGGGGCTTTCGCACAGCGTATCCGGGAAGGCGAAGCCGCGATGGCGGAGGATCTGCGCTTCCACCGCTGCATCGCCGATGCGGCGGGCAATCCATTGTTCGGCGAGTTCCTGTCCTTCCTGCAGCAATACCTGAACGACAGCATCGGCCTGTCGCACCGGCG
Source organism: Plastoroseomonas hellenica (assembly GCF_018129085.1). Taxonomy (GTDB): domain Bacteria; phylum Pseudomonadota; class Alphaproteobacteria; order Acetobacterales; family Acetobacteraceae; genus Plastoroseomonas; species Plastoroseomonas hellenica. The sequence continues at coordinate 15,076 of NZ_JAAGBB010000078.1, read as the reverse complement.
GAGCCAGCGGCGCGGGCGGATGGACGCGGTGCTGGCCGAACATGCGCGGATCCGCGACGCCATCGCGGCCGGCGATGCCGAGGCCGCGCGGGCCGCGATGCGCGACCACCTGGAGGCCGGCATGGCCCGCATCAGGTCCGAAGCCGGCGACGCCGGCTGAGCGGCCTCGCCCTAGCCCGGCTCTCTCACCACCCGCCAGATCCCTTCACCGCCGATGTCCCGCGCGCCGTAGCGCGCGATCGCCTCCGGATCGAAGTCGAAGCCGAGGCCGGGCGTCCGCGGCAGCAGCAGGTCGCCCTTGTCCAGCACGAGCTGCGTGTCGATCAGCCGGCGGAAATTCACCACATGGTCGTCCGGCATGAACTCGACATAGCTGACGCTCGGCGCGCTGGCCGCGAGATGGACATGCACGTCGTGCCAGGCATGGGGGGAGGTGGCGACGCCGTAGCTCGACGCCGTCGCCGTGATCCGCCGCCATTCCGTGATGCCGCCGCAGACCGTGGCGTCGGTCTGCAGGATCGCCGCGGCGCGTTTGTCCAAGAGCTCCTTGAAGCGCCAGCGCCCGGCCTCGATCTCCCCGGTCGCGACCGGGACCGGCGTCGCGCGCGCCAGCGCCGCGTGGTTGTCGATGTCATCCGGCAGGAAGGGCTCCTCGATCCAATAGGGATCCATCGGCTCAAAGCGACGCATGAACTGCAGCGCGGTCGGCAGGTCCGGCCAGGCGTTGTTGGCATCCAGCATCAGGGCGATGTCGGGGCCGATGGCGTCGCGCGCCGCGCGCAGCCGCGCCGCTTCCTCGGCCGGGCTGCGGCCGCGGGCGCCGACCTTGATCTTCACCGCGCGATGGCCGGCCGCGACGAAGGCCCGCAGCTCCTCGGCCAGCTCCGCGTCGCCCTTGCCCGGCCAGTAATAGCCGCCGCTGCCATAGGACGGCACGCGATCGAGCACGGAGGCGCCGAGATAGCGGTACAGCGGCAGCCCGGCGCTGCGGGCGTTGAGATCCCAGAGTGCGATGTCGATCGCGCTCAGCGCCCGCATGACGACGCCGGTGCGGCCGAGCAGCAGCGTGTCCTGGTAGAGGTCCTGCCAAATCCCTTCGACGCGATGGCTGTCATCGCCGATCAGGCGCGGCGCCAGCGCATCCGTGACCGCGTGGAACAGCAAGCGGCCCGCCGTGTTGACGGCGTAGCAATAGCCGAGGCCGGCGGTGCCATCCTCCGCCCGCACGCGGACCAGGCAGTATTCGCGCGCGGTCACCCGGCGGGTGGAGAAGTTGATGGGCCGGTCGAGCGGAACACGCGCGATACAGACCTCGACGGCGGCGATCTTCGGCATAATGAGCGTCCTTACTCAGCGCGGATATTGGCGTCCCGGATCACCTGGGACCATTTGGCATCCTCGGCGCGCATCAGCGCCGCCAGATCCTCTGGCGAGCCGTTCACGATCGTCGCGTCCTGGGAGGTGAAGCGTTCGCGCACCGACGGCACCGTCATCGCGCGGGCGATGTCGGTGGCGATGCGCGAGGCCAGCGGCGCCGGCATGCCGGCCGGGCCGACCACCGCGAACCAGACATCGGCCTGGTAGCCGGGCAGCCCGGATTCCGCGATGGTCGGCACCTCCGGCAGCAGCGGTGAACGGGTCTCGGTGGTGACGCCGATCGGACGCAGCGCGCCGCTCTGCACCTGGGCCAGCACCTGCGTCGTGGTCAGCACCGACAGCGGCACGACGCCGCCGATCAGGTCGGTCATCGCCGGCGCGCCGCCGCGATAGGCGATGTGATTGAACTGCACGCCGGCCATGCGGGCCAGCAGCTCCATCGCGATCTGCTGGACGGAGCCCTGGCCGGGCGAGGCGTAATCGATCCGCCCGGGCTGTTCGCGGGCGAGCCGCAGCACGTCCTGCAGGGTCCGCGCCGGGAAGCGCGGGTTCGCCACCAGCATCAGCGGCGTGCGCGCGACGAGGGAGAGCGGCGTTACGCCGGCGATCGGGTCATAGGGCAGATGCGGGTAGAGCGCGCGGTTGGTGACGTGGGACGAGATGATGAACATCAGCGTCTGCCCATCGGGCGCCGCCTTGGTCAGCGCCTCCGTCCCGATGACGCCATTGGCGCCGGCGCGGTTGTCGACCACCACCGGCACCGACCAGCTGCGCGACAGCTCGTCCGACAGCGCGCGAGCGAAAATGTCGGTGGAGCCGCCGGGCGGGAAGCCCACGAACATGCGGACCGGCCGGGCCGATGTCGGCTGCGCGAGCGCCCCTGCCGGCAGCATCGCCAGCAGCGGCAGGGCCAGCAGCAGCGAGGCGCGGAGCGCCCGCCCCAGTCTTCCTTGGACCATCCGGTTCATTCCTCCCGCCACGGGCTCCTTGGCGGCCCGGCATGTCAGGAAAGGCTGGCGGCCGGCCGGCGCAAAGTCAAATGGTCATCATAGGACTTTGGGACCACGGCCGCGATCCGCGCGACGTCGCGCAGGCCTGCCGTGCGATGCAGAAGCACAGCTACTATCGCCTGGGCATCGTCGGCATAGCGGCGATCAGCGGCATCGAGCATGCGCTGTGGGACATCGCGGGCAAGGCACTGGACCAGCCAGTGTGGCGGCGGCTGGGCGGCTCCCAACGGCGTCGCACAAATCCTGAATTCTGCGGTGTTGTCAAAGGCGGCCGCCGATCGTGAAGGCCCGGGACACAATCTTGATAGGTAGTTTCTTCCGTTGGTTTCTATTGCTTGTCCAACACCGTGCTCGGAAAATGTCCAAGAACACGCTCGCAGAACGCGGTGTCCATGTATTCACGCATCTCCACGATCTTGCCGCCCTCGAAGCGATAGACCAGGCAGTATTGGTTGTCGTAGCGCTCACCCGACGTTGCGTAATTGTCGCCCCTTGCCTCCACGACCACAAGGTCTCCGTCCGCCATGAATCGTTCGGCCACGGTCCGCCAGGATCCACCGAAGCGCGCACGCACATAGGCCTGATACTTCTGCAGAGAGTCCGCTGTCACGGTTTGCGACCACGAGGAGCGGCCCATGACCACGACGCGGAATTCCTCCGCAGTATGTTGCTGCAGCAGCGAGCGATCTCCTTGCTCGAGGCGGGAGAAAATCGCCTGCATCAAGGCCTTGTTGTCGGTGGCGGACATGCCGTTCTCCAGTGGTTGGCTGCCGCATGTCGTATCCGGCCTTTCCGCGTCTGCGGAGCGCTAAGCATTCATCTTTCCATGAATTTGCTTCACGATGCTCCAATGACGCAGTTGCCGCCGTTCGATGCCCTCGTCGCTTTCAGCGCAGCCCTGCGCACTGGCAACATGACCCGCGCTGCCGCGGAGCTCGGCGTCACTCAAAGTGCTGTCAGCCACCGCATCCGCAGGCTCGAGGATTTCATGGGAACGCCTCTGTTGTTCCGCCATAACGCGGGCCTCGCCCCGACCCCGGCCGGGCAATCCCTCGCCGACGGATTGGCGGACCTCCTGTCGGAGATCGCGGAGTTGCGCGCGCGTTGCCTGTCGGCGGCGAGCCCGGGCAGGCTGCGCATCGGAATCGGGGCCGGGCTCGCGCACAACTGGCTTCTGCGGCGGCTCCCAGATCTCGCTGATCGGCACCCGCAACTCTCGATCGAACTGGTGGTCGTCGAAAGCGAAGCCCCCGACCAGGTCGCGGGCCTCGACGTGCGCATCCACTGGCTGCCCGTATCGGAGTTGCACGCCACGACTACCCAGCGTCCGCTGTTCCAGGAGCAGGTGTTCCCGGTGTGCCACCCGTCACTGCTGCCGGCGAGCTTTGTCCCTGGCGATCCCGCCGTTCTGCGCCATCTCCCCCTGCTGCACAAAGGTCCCGCCGGCCGAGCCACCAGCGCTGAGTGGTCGTGGCCGGCCTGGCTGGAGCGGTTGGGCCTGCCGCCACATCCCCGAGAAAGTCTGCGCTTTGCCAGCATCGGTCCCGCCATCGCGGCGGCGCTTGAGGGCGCCGGCGTTGTCCTGGCGCGCACATTGCTCGTGCATGACGCGCTCGCCGATGGTCGTCTGGTCCGCGTCCTGCCCGTGCATCAATCACTGCCGTGCAATCGGGCTCATGTCGTGCGCTGGACTATCGCGCGTCGCACCGACGATCGCGTCAAGTGCTTCGTTGCGTGGCTGTGCGAGGGGGCACGGCGGACGGAGATGAACCACGCCCGGCGCGAAGCCGCGATCGCTCCGTCCTGAACACATCCGGCGCTGCCGCTTCCCCTGCCATCTGGGAGCGCTTGAAGGATGACGTCCATGACGGCCTAGTGGCCGACATGGGCGCCGAGCGGACGCCTCGTGGAGCCTGCATTCACGGGTCTGGCCGCCCGCGTTCCACCATGGAGAGGATGGTGCGAAGGAGTTCCTCCACCGCCTCGTCCTTGGTGATCTCGCCGCGCGCCGAGGCATCGGACACGGCGTCCGCCGCGCCCAGCATGGCCCAGAGGGCGGCCAGCGCGAGGCTGCCACCCTCGGTGAAGGGTTCCAAAATGGCGCGGCACTTGGCGATGAAGCTGGCTTGGTAGCCGCGCTTCAACGCATCCATCTCCGGGGCGCCGACGAGCGCAGCCGCGACGCCAGGGATCTCTTGGCCCTGCGTCAGGACGCATCCGACGTAAGCTGAGGCGATGACTTCTGCCCTGGCCGGGAGAGTGGGCGCGCAGGCTGCCAGCGCGGCATCCATGATCGCGGTCTGCCGCGCGTCGTAGTCGCGATAGAGCGCGACCAGCAGCCCATTCCGCGTCTCGAAGTGGTCGTAGACCACGGGCTTGGTCACGCCCGCCTGCTCGGCGAGCCGCCCAAGGGTCAAGGCATCCGTCCCCTCCTCCCGCACCAGGCGCCGAGCGGTGTCGATCAACTGCGCGTGCCGGTCCTCGCGGGCCAGGCGGCGGCGTGGGGGAAAAGACATCGGCGGGGTTGTGGGCACGCTTGACACGGAACCTACCAAAGGTAACCTACTAACAGTATATACCACTCGCCCTTCCGAGCCAACCAGCCAGAGGATGCCCACGCCATGCATGCCCTCGTCGTTACAGCGCATCCCGACGCTGCATCCTTCACCCATGCGGTCGCGCGGCAGGTGATCGCAGGCATCGAAGCCCATCCGGGCCACACGAGCGAGTTGGCCGATCTCGCGGCGGAAGGCTTCGATCCCCGTTTCACGGCCGCGGATATCGGGCTGTTCCAACGCCGCGGCCCCGCCGATGCCAGCGTCCTCGCCGAACAGCGGCGGATCGACCGGGCTGACCTGCTGGTGCTGGTCTATCCGGTCTACTGGTGGTCCCTGCCTGGACTGCTGAAGGGGTGGATCGACCGCGTCTTCACCCAGGGCTGGGCTTATGACGACGTGCCGGAGGGCAGCACGGTAAAGATGCTCGGCCGTTTGGCGGTGCAACTTGTCGGCATCGGCGGCGCCGATGAGGGGACCTATGCGCGACGTGGCTATGCCGATGCCATGCGGACGCAGATCGACCACGGGATCTTCGGCTACTGCGGCGCGCCGGTGGTGGGGTCGGACTTCCTGCTGCATTCCGATCCGCCATCCCGGGAGAGGGCGCTGCGCCGGGCCTTCGAGATCGGGAGCGGATTGGCCGCGGCGGCGCCGCACCGGCGCACCGCCCGCCCATGACCGGGACGGGCGCGAAGTTGCCCTCATCTGATCCGGGTGAATGTCGGCTCTCGATCGGTGCCAGCCGTTGACGTCCCTGGTCGCGCCGCACATAATGCATACGCAAATGAATGCGTATGTGGATGAGCTGGTTCGCTGTGGGCTGAAGCTGCCCACGCCTCAGCCGCTGCGAGACTGGAGGGCCGCCGAATGGCTCGCTTGCCTGGCAGGCCCGGAACCCGGGCCCATGAGCCGATACCACCGCTGCCGGCGCGAGCCCGGCAGCCGAGGGCGTCGCGTGCGGCGGGTGGGCAGCACGCTGTGCAGGGCGCGACATCTTCGGAATGGGCCGCCGACGCTGACCGTCCTGCCACGGCCGCGAACCTTGCCTACGCCAGGCTCAAGGCGCTGATCCTGGACAATGCCCTGGCCCCGGGCTCTCAACGCCTGGAAAGCGAGCTGGCGGCCGAACTCGGCCTCTCCCGCACGCCCGTCCGCGAAGCGATGGTCCGCCTCGAGCAGGACGGGCTGGTGACGATAACCCCGCGCCATGGCATGCGCGTCACCGCCGTCACCCCTGCTGACATGCGCGAGATCTACGAGGTCCTGAACAGCCTCGAGCCTGCGGCCGCGGAACTGCTCACCCGGCGCGGCCTGGCGGCGAAGCAGCTTGCGCCGCTCGCGGACGCCTGTACTGCGATGGAAAGGGCGCTGCACAAGGAAGATCGCCATGCCTGGGCGGCGGCGGACGAGGTCTTCCATCTCGGTCTGGCCGAGCTCTGCGGCAACCGGCGCCTGGCCGGGATGATCATGCAGGTGTGGGACCAGTCGCACCGGGCCCGCATGTTCACGCTGCACCAGCGTCCGCTGCCGGAGCGCAGCACCGCAGAGCACCGCGCCGTGTTGCAGGCCGTCATGGCCGGCGACAGCGAGAGCGCGCGCGAGATGTATCGCCTGCATCGTCGCCGCAGCGGTGAGGAGCTGATAGCCCTGATTGAACGGAGCGGAGTTGCATGGCTGTAAGTCGCAATGCGTTGCACATCGCCTTGATGCCGGGGGACGGGATCGGCACGGAGGTCACCGAGGTCTGCGTCGGCGTGCTGGAGCCATTGGCGCGTCGCCATGGCCTCGGCCTGTCGTTCGAGACGCTGCGCGCCGGCGCCTTCGCCTATCGCGACACCGGCACCGCCATGGACGAGGCCACCTTCGCGCGTGCGGAGAAGGCGGATGCGATCCTGCTCGGGGCCATGGGCTGGCCGGGCATCCGCTACCCCGATGGCACCGAGATCGCGCCGCAACTCGATCTGCGCTTTCGGCTCGGCCTTTATGCCGGCCTGCGCCCGATCCGTGCGCTGCCCGGCGTGCCCCTGGCGCTGGCGGATCCGCGCGCTGCGCAGATCGATCTGGTGATCCTGCGCGAGAGCACCGAAGGGCTCTTCGCCGCGCGCGGCCGCGGCGAGATAATCGACGACCGCGAAGCGCGCGACACCATGGTGATCACGCGCGCCACCACCGAGCGCCTGTCCGAGTTCGCGTTCAACCTGGCGCGCCGGCGTGCCGCCAGGCGCGGCAGGCCGGGTGTGGTGACCTTGGTGGACAAGGCCAATGTGTTCACCGGCTTCGCCTTCATGCGCCGCGTCTTCGACGAGGTGGCGCAGCGGCACCCCGACCTGGTGGCCTCGCACCACTATATCGATGCCATGGCATTGGACCTGATCCGACGCCCCTGGGATTTCGACGTGCTGCCGACCGAAAACATGTTCGGCGACATCCTGTCCGATCTCGGCGCCGGGCTGGTGGGCGGGATGGGCTTCGCGCCATCGGCGGATATCGGGGACAACCACGCGGTGTTCCAGCCTTCCCACGGCACCGCGCCCGATATCGCGGGCAAGGGGCTGGCGAACCCCACCGCCATGCTGCTGTCGGCCGCGCTGATGCTGGACTGGTTGGGCGAGCGTGGCGGCGGGCAGGCCTGGTCCGACGCGGCGGCCGAGCTCGAGGGCGCGGTGGATGCTGCCTTCGCCGGCGGCCTGCGCACGCCGGATATCGGCGGCAAGGCCGGCACCGTCGAAACCGGCCGCGCTGTCATCGACAAGATCGGTGCGTCACGAACCTGAACGCCGTCGCCAAGCCGGGTAGCGGATTGGGAGGGAGGAAAAAATGGATCCGACAAAGCAGAGCATCAGCCGCCGCGCCGCCGTGGCCACTTTGGCAGGGCTGGCGGCCGCACCTCGCCCGTCGCGCGCCCAGGGCGAGTTCCCCAGCCGCCCGGTGCGCGTCATCGTTCCGTTTCCGCCGGGCCAGGCGGCCGATGTGTTCGCCCGCATCGTCGCCGACGAGCTGTCCAAGCGCTGGCCGCAGCGTGTCGTGGTGGAGAACCGGGCCGGCGGCGCGGGCGCGATCGGCATGGAGGCCATCGCCCGGGCACCCGCCGACGGCTATACGCTGGGCGTCGGCACCTCCGGCACCCTGGGCGTGAACCCCTCGGTGCTGCCGGGCATCCGCTACGACGCCGAGCGCGACTTCACGCCGATCACCAATCTCGTCCTCGTGCCGCTGGTGATTGCGGTCAATCCCGCCTTTCCCGTGGCTACCGTGCAGGATCTGGTCGCGCATATACGCGCCAATCCGGGGCAGGAGTTTGGCTCCGCCGGCCCGGCGACGGCGCAGCACATGGCGGCGGAGCTGTTCGCGTACCGCGCCGGGTTGAGCATGGTCCATGTTCCCTATCGCGGCAGCGGGCCGGCCATGACGGACCTCGTCGCCGGCAACATCAAGCTGATGTTCGACAGCACCACCAGCGCGCTGCCGCAGATCCAGGCGGGACGCGTCCGCGCGCTTGCCGTGACGACACCGCAGCGCCTGGCGCAGCTCCCGAATGTGCCGACGGTGGCGGAGACGGTCGCGTCGGACTACGCGGCCATGGGCTGGTCCGGCCTGGTGGCGCCCGCCGGCACGCCCGCCGAGGTCGCGCGCAAGATCAACGCCGATGTGGTCGCGATCCTGCGCGACCCGGCGGTCGTCGCCCGCATGGCGGAATCCGGCACCATCGCCGACCCCGGTACGCCGGAGCAGTTCGCGCAGTTCATCCAGAGCGAGATCGCCAAGTGGCGCGAGGTGGCGCGCGTCGCCAATGTGCGACTGGAAGGCTGAGGCCGGACGTCGGACCGGCTCGGGCACGGGCGCAAACCAGGCCTCGGCGCGGCAGCGCCGCTGACCTCCTGAGCCGCGGCGACAACTTTCGTCGAGCCGCGTCGTTCCTTCAGTCGAGGTCAGCCTCGCGAGGGAGCATGCGCCCAACCGAACAGTGCCGCCTGGATGGTTCCGCATCGCGCCAGATACGTCTGGTGCTGGCCGTCGGCGCTGCCATTTTGGCCGTGGCGCTGAGCGCGGCTCCGGGCGCCGAGGCGCGGCCGGCGCGCGATCAGGCACAGCGCGAGAACCAGCATCGCCCGCGGGCCGGCCAGGCCCCGCAGGCGGCCGCACGCCCACAGCAGGGCATGGCCTCCTACTACGCGCCACGGTTCAGCACGCGGCGGACGGCCGCAGGCGGGCGGTTCGACCCGAACTCCGATACGGCAGCCCACCGTACCCTGCCGCTCGGGACGGTGGCGCGCGTAACCAACCTCGCCAATGGCCGCAGCGCCGTGGTGACCATCCGGGATCGCGGCCCGCATGCGCGCGGCCGCATCGTCGACGTCAGCCCGAGGGTCGCGGAGGATCTGCGCATGCGCGATGCGGGCGTGACGCGGGTAATCCTGCAGCCTATCGCGGTGCCCGCCACGGGATCGCGCCGGCGCGGCTGACGGCCGCGCCCGCCGTTCAGCCCGTCTGCTGCCCCAGGAAGACGAACCCCATCGTGCGCGCGTGGTAATGCAGACCGCCATCCTGGACGATGAGGAAGCGCGCGCCGACGCCGCCGCCATTGTGATGCGAATGCGGCTCCCCCGGCGGGGTGACGAGGGTGGATCCGACCGTCCAGGGGCAGCGCTGTCCGGCCACCAGCGAATGGCAATCCTCGCCACGTAGCGCCAGGGTGATGGCGGCGGAGTTGTGCCGGTGCGGCGGCTGCGCCTCCCCGGGCGGCAAGGTGTTCAGCGAGAGCGTCAGCGTCGGCGCGATGTTCCGCCCCGCCTCCAGCGTATCGGAGGAGAAGATGAGCGCGAGGCCGGAGGTGTCCGGGTTCGTCGTCGTCGTGGCCAGCAGCGCGAGCTGCCGCTCGATCTCCGCCGCGGGATAGTGGACGGGCGCGACCGCCGCCGGGCCGGGGCGCGCGCCGTCCAGTGCCAGCATCGGCTCATTCGTCACGATCCAGAGCAGCGCGTCGGTCGCGGCCCGCAGCGTCACCGGGCGGTCGCCGGGCAGCAGGACAACATCGCCCGCGCCCCAGGCGAAGCCTTCCGGCCCCGCGATCGCGCCCGCGCCGCGCAGCACATAGGCGATCAGCCCCGTCGCGTGCAGCGCGAGCGCCAGCGCATCGCCTTCCCGGATCCGGGCATAGCGGGCGAGCATCAGCGGCGTGGTCGCGGGGAAGGCGCAGCCCATCGCGCCCGACTGGTCGCAGGCGAACAGCCCGGTCGGCGCGTCCGGCGCCGCGGCCGCCGCCAGCACGGCGGCGAAATCCGCGGCGGGCACCGGCGGCAGCTTGATGTTGAAGGCATTGCCCGAGTTGAAGAAGCGTGCCCGCGCGGCGGCGGGGCTGGCCGGTGCGGCGGGGAGCTGCACGGGCAGGTCGGCCATGTCGATCATCGCGGTTTCCTTCTCCTGGACCGGGCGCGTCCCGGCCCAGGAGCGGTGCAAGCCGCGTACCAGGGGCCGTGCCGCCTTAGCCGACCGTTCGGATCGTGGGCGCCGGCAGCGACAGCAACCGCAGGTTCACGCAGGCGGCGCGGCCGCTGGCATGGGCGCGTTCCAGCGCCGCGGGCAAGTCCTGCGCGCGGGTGACGAACTCGCCATGGCCGCCGAGCGCCGCGACCGCCAGGTCGTAGCGGATGTCGGGTGACAGGGTGCAGCCATGCGCGCGATCGGCGCCGTAGCTGCGGCACTGGATCTGATGCTCGGCATTCCAGCGGCCGTCATTGCCGATGACGGCGATGACGGGCAGGCGATGGCGCAGCGCGGTCTCGAACTCGGCCATGTGGTAGCCGAAGGTGCCGTCGCCGAGCATCGCCACCACCGGCACGCCAGGCCGTGCCACGGCGGCGCCGATCGCGAAGGGGAGGGATGGGCCGATGGCGCCCGCCGGGCCGTTGATGACCCGCTCCGGCGCCCGCACCAGCGCCTGCGCCCATTGCGAGAACTCGCCGCCATCGGCGACCAGCACGCCGCCGTGACGGTCGAAGAAGTCCTGCACCGCGCGGCCGATCGTGACCGGGTGCAGGGCGCCGTCCAGCCCATCCGCCGCATCGTTCCAGGATGGTGGCCGGACGCCGAGCAGGCGCTGCGCCGCCGCGCGCCAGGCGCCATGGCCGCTGCCCATCCCGGCCTGCGCGGCACCCCCGGCGAGCCACCGGGCGGCGCGGGCGGGCTCGGCCGCCGCGGCCAAGGCCAGCCTGGCACCGAGCAGCCGCACGGCGCGGTCGCGGAGCGCGGCTTCCGGCTCCAGCACCATCCAGGCGGCATCGGCCGCGAAGGGCGGGCCGCCGAAGCGCAACGTGAAGTCCAGCGCCTTGCCGAGCAGCAGGATCAAGTTGGCCTGGCCGAGCAGCTCTGCCAGCGCGCCCTGCGCCGGGTCGTTGACGCCGCGCGGGCTTTCCATGGCCAGTACCGGTACGCCGAGCGCGGCTTCCAGCCGCGCCAGCAGTACCCGGCCCTGCGGCGTCGCCAGCGCCGGCGGTGCCAGCACCAGCGGCCGCGCCGCGTCCGCCAGCGCGCGCAGCATGCGCGGCAGTGCGGCCGGCTCCGGCGGCGGTGGTTCGGCCGGCAGCGCCGCTTCCGGCATGCCGCAGAACCCCTCCAGCACGTCGCTCGGCAGGTTGAGCTGCACCGGGCCGGGGCGGCCGCTGGCGGCGAGGCGCATGGCGCGCGCCAGCTCGCCCGCCACCGCGCCGGGTGACTGCACCACCCAGGCCGCCTTGGCGGCGGGTGCAGCGAGCGCCGCCTGGTCCTGCTCCTGGAAGCTGCCCATGCCGAGCTCATTCAGCGGCGCGTGGCCGGAGAGCAGCACCAGCGGCGTCTCCCCCGCCAGCGCGGTGCAGAGCGCGCCCACGGCATTGGCATGCCCCTGGCCGGCGCTGACCAGCGCGACGCCGACCTCGCCGGTCAGCCGCGCCCAGGCATCGGCCATGTGCACCGCCGCCGCCTCGTGCCGCGTGTGCAGCAGGGTGATGGGTCGGCCGAACGCCGCGTCATAGACCGGCATGATGTGGTTGCCGGAGAGGCTGAAGACGGTATCGATGCCCGCGCGCTCCAGCGTCCGGACCAGGGCGTCGGCCCCGCGAAGGGCAGGGGGCATCGCGGCATCTCCTAAGGTACTACAGGATTGTGCTGGGCATGCAGCAGACTCGCAAGCCAGATTGTGCTGGTCTCCCGGCGGACCATCGATCCATTTGCCGGCACCTGATGGCGCCGGGTAGAACCCGGGCATGAGCGTGCTCACGACCCTGGATCCCGGCCCGGACACGCGGCCGATCTACCACCGCATCGCCGGCGCGCTGCGGAGCGGGATCGCATCCGGCCGGCTGCGCCCCGGCGACCGGCTGCCGACCATCGCGGCGCTGGCCGCGGAATACGACGTGGCGCCGGTGACGGTGCGCCAGGCGCTGTCGGTGCTGGCCGATCAGGGGCTGGTGCAGGCGCGCCAGGGCAGCGGCACCTATGTCGCCGCCGGCCCGCCGCGCCGCCCGCAGCTCGCGCTCGATCTCGGCTGGCCGCAGCTCGCGGCCGCCATCCGCGGCAACACCGCCCGCATCCTGGACGCGGGCGATGTCGACGGCGCCGCGCTGCCGGTCGCGGCGGGGGAGGGCACGCCCGCCGCCCGCTACCGCTGGATGCGCCGCGTGCATGCGGACCCCGCCGGCGAGCCCTATGCGGTGGTCGAGCTGCATGTCGACCGCCGCTATTACGACCGCGCCCCCGCCCGCTTCGACGCCGGGATGGCGATGACCTTGCTGGAGGAGCTGGCCGGCCCCGAGCTGCCGGAGCTGCAGCAGGGCTTCTCCCTCGGCGCCGCCAATGCCGCGGTCGCGGCGCTGCTGCGGGTGCCGACCGGATCGCCGCTGGGCGAGCTGCGCCGGGTGTTGCGGCGCGCGGATGGCATCATCGCCTGCCTCACCCAGGGCCTCTACCGCGCTGACAGCGTGCGCTTCGGCGCGACGCTCCGGCGGCCGGGTGCCGGCGATTCGGCCCCGGGACCATGAGGGCCCTGGGTGTTCTGCTGATGACGCCGTCGCGCCGTCAGCCCGCCCGCTTCTGGCTGTCGGCCAGCCCCTTGCCCATCTTGAGGCCCAGCTCGCCGGCGCGGTCGCTGAACTCCCGCATCGTGCGGTAGGGAACGGCGGTGATCTCGGCGATGATGTTCAACTTCTGGGCGGTGTCGAGCGCGCTGAACCTTCCGGCCGTGGGCCTGCGCTCGAACAGCGCCGCAACCGCCTGGACCGTGCGGGCGGGGATGATGCCCAGCACCCGGACATGCTCCGGCGTGATATCGGCGGCGGTCAGGATGCGCTCCGCCATGGCATAGGCCTTGGGCTTGCCTCCCGGCGCATAGGCGCCCTCGGGCGGCGTCGCGGTCAGGTCGCTGGCCTTGAAATCCAGCTCGGCGCCGTTGTCCTGCTCGATGAAGACCGTGTCCCCGTCGCATTCCAGCACCTTGCCGCTGCGGCGGCCGTCCCGGTGGTAGACCCACTGACCAACCGAAAACATGGGCTTCGCCCTCCTTCAGAGGCGCACGGGCGCGCCGCGGCGACCGCGGCCTCTATGGCACGGAACCGCCGGCCGCACGATGTCTTCAGCCGCGCCGTCGCACGATGCCATCAGCCGCGCCGTCACGGCCTGTGCCCCCGGTAACAGGGGGGGCGGCGCCTGCCGGGGTACAGAGTCCGGACTGGCATGCGCGCTGCAACGCATGCGCCCATGGGCTGTGCCCGCGCTGCGCCGCGCGGGGACAGCTCTTTCGACGGGGAGCATTGCGATGACCGACCTGGGACGCCCTGCCGCCAGCCCCGCCTATAGATGGGTCATCGTGGCCGCCGCGGCGGCGATGCTCGCGATCGTCATGGGGCAGCTCGTCAACGGCCTCTCGGTCTTCTTCATCCCGATGGAACGGGAATTCGGCTGGTCGCGCGGCTCGATCGCACTGATCAACACGGCGGGCCTGATCGGCATCGCCTTCGGTGGCATCGTCATGGGCGCGGTCGCCGACCGCCTGGGCATCCGGACCGTCTGCCTGGTCGCCGCACTCGCCGTCGGGTCCTGCGTCACCGCGGCGGCCTGGGCGGATCAGCTCTGGCAATTCCACCTGCTGTTCTTCCTCGCCGGCGCCTTCGGCGGCGGTGCCATCTTCGCGCCGGTCATCGCCATCGTCGGCAGTTGGTTTCCGGTGGGCGCTGGGCTCGCCATCGGCATCGCCTCCGCCGGCCAGGCGATCGGGCAAGGCGGCGTGCCCTTCGCCGCCGCCTTCCTGATCGAGGCGCTGGGCTGGCGCGGGGCGATGCTGGCGCTCGGCCTGATCTCGCTCGCGACGCTGGTCCCGCTGGCGCTGCTGATGCGGGACCCGCCGGCATCGCGCCACCCCGGCGGCGTGGCGCCAGCCGATCGGGCGCCGCCGCTGCCGCCAGGCTTCGTGGTGCTCGCACTCAGCGCCGCCGTGCTGTTCTGCTGCACCTGCATGTCCGTGCCGCTGATGCACCTGGTGCCGCTCATCCAGGGCTACTGCATCTCGGCGCCGGATGCCGGTGGCGTGCTCTTCGTCATGCTCATCGCCGCCATCGCGGGCCGCGTCGCCTTCGGCAGGCTGGCCGACATGATCGGCCCGATCCCGTCCTACATGGTGGCCTCGCTCTGGCAGACGGTCGGCGTCTTCGCCTTCACCCAGATCAGCGACCTCTCGCTCTTCTACGTCTTCGCGCCGGTCTATGGCTTCGGTTATGCGGGGGTCATGACCGGCGTGCTGGTCACCGCCCGTGCCCTGACGCCCGCCAAGGGCCGCGCCATGCTGATGGGCGTCATCCTCGCCTTCGCCTGGCTGGGCCACGGCTTCGGTGGCTGGCAGGGCGGCGCCTTCTTCGACCTGACGGGCAGCTACACGCTGAGCTTCGCGAACGCCGCCGCCGCGGGGATGCTCAACCTGATGATCGTCGGCACGCTGCTGGTGATGGTGCGCCGGAGAATGGCCGCCGCACCGGCATGAAGGAATGGCTTCGCCCGTCTCCTACTGTTCTCGGAAGGCGCGGTGGAAGCTGTCGAGGACGGGCTGGATCATGTAGCGCAGGAAGGACCTGGCGCCGATCTGGACCATGGCCTCGACCGGCATGC
>NZ_JAAGBB010000077.1 GCF_018129085.1 Plastoroseomonas hellenica | reverse complement strand
GCCGAAGCGGCGGCCGCGCTGGCGCGCGACGCGGCCGCGAGCGCCGACCTCGCCGGCGTCACCGTGGCGGCACGTGCCCTGGCGACGCTGGTCTGACCTGCGGCATGGACCTTGGCGAGCGCTCTCGCGGCCGCAGGCCGCCACCGGAAAGGCCGGGCTGCGAGGCGAAGCCGATGCAGACCGAGGCCGCGAATGCGGCCCGCGCGCGACCAACCGTCGCGCCGGGTGCGCACCCGGCCGCGCGCAAGCCAAGGCCGCGGATGCGGCCGCCGGCGCCTGAGGACTCCATATGACTCGTAAAGCGCTTTCTTGGGCGCTTTACGACTGGGCGAATTCGGCGTTTCCGACGGTGGTCTCGACCTTCGTGATCGCCGCCTACTTCACTCAGGGGATCGCGCCGGATCCGGTGACCGGCCAGGCGCAATGGGGCTGGATGCAGACGCTCGCCGGCATCGCGATCGCGGTGCTGGCGCCGGTCGCCGGCGCGGTAGCCGATGCCGGCGGCAGGCGGCGGCTGATGCTGTTCCTCTGCACCGTGGTGACCGCGGCGGCGACGGCGCTGGTCTGGTTCGCGACACCGGTGCCGGCCTCCGCGCCGCTGCTGCTCGTCGCGGTCGGCATAGCGACCATCGGCTTCGAGCTCGGCACCGTCTTCTACAATTCCATGCTGCCGCTGGTGGCGACGCCGGCGCGCTATGGGCGCGTCTCCGGCCTGGCCTGGGGCCTCGGCTATGCCGGCGGGCTCTGCTGCCTCGCGATCGCGCTCGGCTTCGCGATGCCGGAGCATCCGCCCTTCGGGCTCGACCGCGGCGCGGCGGAGCATCTGCGCGCGACGGCGCTGGTGGTCGCGGCCTGGATGCTGGTCTTCGGCTGGCCGGTGCTGGCGGTGCTGCCCGATCCGCCGGCGGCCGAACGCCCGCCCTGGGGCCAGGCGGCACGCGCCGGCCTCGCGGAGGTCGGCGCGCTGCTGCGGGCGCTGCCGCGGCGCCCGGCGCTGGCCCGCTTCCTGGTGGCGCGGCTTTTCTACACCGACGGGCTGAACACGCTGTTCGCCTTCGGAGCGATCTTCGCGGCCGGCGTCTACGGCCTCTCCTTCACCGAGATCATGATCTTCGGCATCGCGCTGAACGTGACGGCGGGGCTCGGCGCCGCGCTCTTCGCCCTGATCGAGGACCGGATCGGCTCGCGCCGCACGGTGCTGATCGCGCTCGCGGCGCTGGTCGCACTCGGCACCGCGCTGGTGCTCGCGTCGGGCCAGGTGGTGTTCTGGGTGCTGGCGCTGCTGCTCGGCATCTTCGTCGGCCCCGCCCAGGCGGCGTCCCGCGCGCTGATGGCGCGGATGGCGCCGTCGGACGAGGTCACGGCGCATTTCGGCCTCTTCGCGCTGTCCGGCCGGGTGACGGGCTTTTTGGGTCCCGCGGTGCTTGCCGCGGTGACGGAGGCGACCGGCAGCCAGCGCGCCGGCATGGCGACGGTGCTGGTCTTCCTGGCCGTGGGCGGCGCGATCCTCGCGACGATGCGGGATCCCGCAGCTAGCTGAATGCGCCGAATGCCGCGCCCAGGATCGCGCCGGTCAGCGCGACCAGCGTCAGCCCCATGCCGATCATGCGGAAGATGACGGGCTCCGGCTCCTGGCGGATGCCGAAGGCGTGGATGGCACGCCCCACCAGCAGCGCGATCCCGACGGCATGCAGCAGCAGGGCAGGCGCGCCGGTCATCTCGGCCAACGCCAGCAGCAGCAGGGTGATCGGCACATATTCGGCGCAATTGGCATGGGCGCGGCTGGCGCGCAGCAGGGTCCGGTCGCCGCCGTCGCCGATCATCACCCGGGCGCGCGTCCGGGCCTGGAAGACGCCGAGCGTCAGGGCGAAGAACAGCAGCCCGGCCAGGGCGCCGTAGAGCGCCGCGATCTTCGGCGCCATCACGCGGCCTCGGCGACATCGATGAAATCGGCGCCGGTCAGGCGGCGGAGCGCCTCCGGATCGGTTTCGAACACATGCATGGGCGATCCCGCAGCGGCCCAGAGCCGGTCATGCGCGCGCAGGTCGCGGTCGAGCAGCACGACCGGTGGCGTCAGATGCCCGACTGGCGCGACGCCGCCGATCGCGAAGCCGGTGACATCGCGCACCCAGGCGCCGTCGGCCCGCTTCACGGCAAGGCCCGTCGCCGCCGCCACCTTGGCCATGTCCACCCGGTTGGTGCCGGAGGCGACGACCAGCACCGGCCGGCTGCCCGCGCGGAACACGATGGATTTGGCGATCTGCGCGACGGCGCAGCCGACCGCGGCAGCGGCATCGGCGGCGCTGCGGGTGCCGTCCGGGAAGGCCGCGATGCGGTCAGGATGCCCCGCCGCCAGCAGCGCCGCCCGCACCCGTTCCACCGACCCGCCTTGTTCCGACATCGTACATTCCCCGCTGCGGCGCGGATCATGGCGGCAAGATCCGGTGCTGTCAGCCGGGCGGCCGTGGCGCCCGGAGCCTGGAAAGCCTAGATCACCTGCGATGGAACCCCTCGCGCTCTATGTGCACTGGCCCTTCTGCGCCTCGAAATGCCCGTACTGCGACTTCAACTCGCATGTGCGGGACCGGGTGGACGGCGCGCGCTTCGGCGCCGCGCTGCGGCGGGAGCTGGCGCGGGAAGCGGCGCGGGTCGGGCGCCGGCCGCTCGCTTCCATCTTCTTCGGCGGCGGCACGCCGAGCCTGATGCCGCCGCAGGCGGTGGCCGACCTCATCGCCGATGCCCGGGCGCTGTTCGACGCGGCACCCGACATCGAGATCACGCTGGAAGCCAATCCCACCAGCGTCGAGGCCGCGAAGCTCCGCGACTTCGCCGCGGCCGGCGTGAACCGCGTCTCGCTCGGCGTGCAATCGCTGGAGGAGGCGCCGCTGCGCTTCCTCGGCCGCCAGCATGATGCCGCCCAGGCGATCGCGGCGCTGGAGCTGGCGCGCGGTATTTTCCCGCGCCTCTCCTTCGACCTGATCTATGCCCGGCCCGGCCAGACCGAGGCCGCCTGGCGGGCCGAGCTGCGCCGGGCGCTGGCGCTGGCGGCCGACCACCTTTCGCTCTACCAGCTCACGATCGAGCCCGGGACGCGCTTCGCGACGCAATACGCGCGCGGCGACTTCCGGCTGCCCGAGGATGAGGATGCGGCACGCCTCTATGTCGCGACGGCAGAGGAAGCGGCGGGCTTCGGCCTCGCACCCTATGAGGTGTCGAACTACGCCCGGCCAGGCGCCGAGAGCCGGCACAACCTGCAATACTGGCGCTATGGCGACTACATCGGCATCGGCGCCGGCGCGCATCAGCGCCTGCTGCTGGATGGCGCGATGCTCGCGGCGCGGCGGCACCGCGGGCCCGAGGAATGGCTCGCCCGCGTCGAGCGCGATGGCCATGCGGTGACCGAGGAGGAGACGCTGTCGCCGTCCGACCGCGCGCGGGAGGCGTTGCTGATGGGGCTGCGGCTGGCCGAAGGCATCGACCCCGCGCGCGTCGAGGCGCGCAGCGCCCTGCCCTTCGCGCAGACGGTGGACGCCGCGATGCTGGAGGCCTGCCTCGCCGAAGGCTACCTCGCCTGGCAAGGCTCGCGCCTGGTCGCCACCTCCGAAGGGCGCCTCCGCCTCGATGCCATGCTGCCAGCCCTGCTGCGCTGAAAAAAGCGCCGGCGCAGGGTTCTCAAGGCCCGGGCCGCGCCTCCGCGACGCGCGCCAGCCAGTCGCGCACCAGGGCCGCGAAAAGGTCCTGCTGGTCGATCGGCAGCCCGTGCTCGGCCCGGTCGATGACGGCATAGGTCGATCGCGGCAGCTTCCCCGCCAGGCGCCACGCATCCCGATACCCGACGCTGTCGTCATGGCGGCCGGCAACGACCAGGCTGGGGCCGGGGAAGAGGACCCGCACGGCGTCAGGATCGAAGGAGAAGCTGTAGCGGCAGGCGTCTTGCCGGATCGGGGACAGGAAGGCGGCATCGGCCAGGGCCGATGCCGGGGCGACGGCGTCGCAGATCTTCTCGCGCAGCGCCCGGATATAGGCGGGCGTCTGGACGAGGACCTCGCCCAGCGCCGCTCTCTCGGCCTCGGGGACGGCACCCAGGGCCGCGGCATCGCTGAGGATCGGGCTGACCGGATCGACATCGCGCCAGCCATCCGGGGGGATGACCAGCGGCGCCCGCAGCAACAGGCCGTCGATGCGCGCGCTGAGGCGCGCCACCACGCCGCGGGCCAGATACCCCCCGGCCGAGGTGCCGGCGAGGAGGAAGCGGCCGCCGCCGATGAGGGCGTCGATCGCCTCGAGGAGGGCCGCCAGCATGCCGTCCATGTCCCGGATGTCCGGCCGCGCCGGGCTGCGGCCCATGCCGGGCAGGTCGAAATAGTGCCGCCGCCAGCCCGCCGCGCCGGCGAAGATGGGCTCATAGGTCCGCACCTCGTCGCGGTGATCCATCATCCAGCCATGGATGAAGATGATGTCGCGCCCCCGACCTTCCGTCCTGCTCCACATGGGATCCCCGCGCTTTGGCCGCGGATAATGGCCAATGTTCCCTTTTTGTTCAAGAATGGGAATGCGACCTCCTGGCGAGGTGATCCCTCCCGGCGGGCGAGGAACGGGATAGAGTGCGGCGAACCGGGAGGGACCGATGGCCGAGACCAGGACATGGAAGGGCGGCTGCCATTGCGGTGCCGTGGCCTTCGAGGCAGAGAGCGACCTGGCGCAGGTGATCACCTGCAACTGCTCGCTCTGCCGGATGCGCGGCAGCATGCTCAGCTTCGTGCCGGCGACGCGCTTCACCCTGCTCCAGGGTGAGGACCGGCTGACGGAGTACCGCTTCAACAAGCGCGTGCTCCAGCATCTGTTCTGCGCGACCTGCGGCGTCGCTTCCTTCACCCGCGGCGCGCTGCCGGACGGCACGCCGATGGCCGCGATCAATGTCCGCTGCCTGGAAGGCGTCGATCCCGATGCGCTGTCGCCGGTGAAGTTCGACGGCGCCAGCCACTGATACGGCGGTGTTGATCGAAGAGCGATCAACACCCCCTCAGTCGCCGGGCGCTGCGCATCCGCGCAGCTTGGCTTCGCCGGACTACCGGCGGCGCCCATTCGGGCGCTCGGCACGAGTAAAACACTCGTGCCGTTTGTATCAGGGGGGCGCTTCAGCGCGCGGCCAGGGCGAGCGCTGCAGCATAGACCTGCTTGCGCGGCAGGCCGGTCGCCTCCGCGACCATCGCGGCGGCGTCGCGCACCGACAGGCCGGACGCGAGCGCGGCGGAGAGCTGGTCCTCCAGCGTCGCCTCCGCCGCCGCCTCGGCGAGGCCGGCTTCAGGCGGCCCGACGACCAGCACGATCTCGCCGCGTGGCGGATCGGCCTCCGCGCCCTGCGCCAGGGCCGCGAGGGTGCCGCGCCGCACTTCCTCGAAACGCTTGGTCATTTCGCGGGCCAGCGCCGCCGGGCGGCCGGGGCCGAGCCCTTCGGCGAGCGCGGCCAGTGCCTCCGCGGCGCGATGCGGCGCTTCATAGAGGATCAGCGTGACGGCAAGGCCGGCGCGCTCGACCGCCGCGATCCGCGCGATCTCGGCGGCGCGCGCCGCCGCCTTCGCCGGCAGGAAGCCCAGGAACAGGAAGGGATGCGGCGGCAGGCCGGAGAGCGTCAGCGCCATCACCGCCGCGTTCGGCCCGGGGATGGCGCCGACCGGCACGCCGGCCGCGATCGCGGCCCTGACCAGCCGGTAGCCGGGGTCGCTCACCAGCGGCGTGCCGGCATCGGACACCAGCGCCAGCCGGGCGCCGCCCAGCAAGCGCTCGACGAGCCGGGGGGCTTGCGCCCCCTCATTGTGGTCGTGCAAAGCAAGCAGGGTCACGGAAACGCCATGCCGTGCGAGCATCGCGCCCGTTACCCTGGTATCCTCACAAAGCACCGCGTCGGCGGTGCGGAGGGTGTCGAGGGCGCGTGGCGAGAGGTCGCCGAGATTGCCGATCGGCGTCGCGACGAGAATGAGACCCGGCAGCGATGCCGGAGCAACGGGAGGATCCCCCGCCTGTGAGGCCGCTGTCCCTGCTGACCCAGCTTCGTCCAATGCGCCGCTCCCTTGCGTTGCTCGCCCTTGTGGCGCTGGCCGCCTGCGGAGGGCAACCCCGACCTGGGCCGCAGACCGGCTTCGCCTTCCAGGCGCAGCCGGAGCCGCCGCGCACCCGGGTCGCCCTGCTGCTGCCGCTCTCCGGCCAGCAGGCGGCCTTGGGGCGTGCCATGCAGCAGGCGGCGGAGCTCGCTTTGTTCGAGAATGGCAACCCCGGCGTCGATTTCGTCCTGCAGGACACCCGCGGCACCACCGGCGGCGCGGCGGAAGCGGCGCGGAGTGCGATCAGCGACGGGGCGCGCATCATCGTGGGGCCGCTGACCGCTGCCGAGGCCTCGGCCGTATCGGTCTCGGCGCGAAGCGCCCGGGTGCCGGTGCTGGCCTTCACCAACGATGCCGCGCAGGGCGGCGCGGGCATCTGGACGATGGGCGTCACCCCGGCCCAGCAGGTCCGCCGGGTGGTGGGGGCCGCCGCCAGTGCCGGGGCGCGTCGGATCGGCCTCGGCGCGCGGGACGATGCCTTCGGCCGCGCCCTGGCCCAGGCCCTGCGGGAGGTGGCGAATGAGCTCTCGCTGCCGCCGCCCACCATCGCCTTGCACCCGGCCCGCAACGAACCCGGCGCCGCGGCGCGCGAACTCGCGGCGACCGTCGGGCCGGAGGGGCTGGACGCCGTGATCATCGGCTTTGCCGGGCCGGCCGCCCGGGTCTATGCGGCGGGGCTGGTGGCCGGCGGCCTGCCGGTGCCGCCGCTGCGCATCCTGGGACATGCGCTCTGGGCGCAGGATGGCGGGCTCGCGAACGAGGCCGCGCTGCAGGGCGCCACCTTCGCGGCCCCAGACCCGCGGGCCCGCAGCCGGTTCGAGCAGCGCTTCGAATCGGCCTTCGGCCAGCGCCCGCCGCGGCTCGCCGGCGTCGCCTATGACGCGGCCGGCATCGCGGCCAGGGCGGTCGTCAGCAACAATGGCGATGTCGCCGGCGGCGATGTCTTCGCGGGCGCCGACGGGCCGATCCGCCTCATGCAGGACGGCACCGCATTGCGCGGGCTGGCGCTGTTCCGGATGGAGCCCTCGGGCGATGCCACGGTGATCGACCCCGCGCCCATGCCCGGCGTCGCTGGCTTCTGAACGTCGGTGCTCGGCCCGAGACCGCCGGCGATCCGCTGGCTGCGTTCGACCGCCCTGATCGGGGGCGTGCCCGGTGTGGCGCTGCTGGCGCTGATGGCGGCAGGGCATCTGGCGCCGGGGCCGGGGTTGGCGGCGCTCGGCGCCACCCTGCTCGGCGCCGGCTATGTGGCGCGGCTCTGGCTCGGCAACCTCCTTCGGCTGGCGGAACGGCTGGATGGCGCCGAGCGGCGGATCGACGTGCCACTGCTCGACGACACCAAGCTGCTGCCGGCGGTGCGGGAGGTGGCCGACCGGGTGACGCGCCTGGCCCGCAGCCTCGCCGAGCGCGGGGAGCTGGTGGAGCGGCTGCGGCGGTCGGACGCGACCATCATCGAATCCCTGCCCGACCCGTTGCTGGTGCTCTCCGCCGACCGCGCGCTGCTGCGCGCCAATGACGCGGCGCGGCGCGTGCTCGGGCTCGGCACCGCGCCGCGGCCGGGCGATGCGGCGGCGCTGCTGCGCCATCCGGTGCTGGCCGATGCGGTGGACCAGGCGCTCCGCGACGGCGCGCCCTGCAGCGCCGACATCATGCTGCCGGTGCCGGTGGCGCGCGAGCTCGCCGCCCAGGTCATCCCGATGGCGCCGCCGCTCGCCGATGGCGGGGAGCTGATGCTGGTGCTCTCCGACCGCACGCGCGAACGTGCGGTGGAACGGATGCGCGCCGATTTCGTCGCCAATGCCAGCCATGAGCTGCGCACGCCGCTGGCGAGCCTGATCGGCTTCATCGAGACGCTGCGCGGCCCGGCCGAGGATGACGCCGCCGCGCGCACCCGCTTCCTCGGCATCATGGCCGAGCAGGCGGAGCGCATGCGGCGGCTGATCGACGACCTGCTCGGCCTCTCCCGCATCGAGCTGATCGAGCACCAGGCGCCGAAGGGCAGCGCCGATATCGCCCAGATCGCCCGCGCCGAAGCCGAGGCGCTGGCGCCGATCCTGGCCGCCCGCCGCGTGCGGCTGGTGCTCGACCTGCCGGACAGTGCGGTGGCGCGGCCGGCCGATGCCGAACAGATCGCGCAGGTGATGCGCAACCTCGTGGAGAACGCCGTCCGCCATGGCCGCGAGGGCGGGGAGGCGGTGCTGACCGTGGCGCCCGCCGCCCGCGGCGGCGTGACCATCAGCGTGCAGGATGACGGCCCTGGCATCCCGAAGGAGCATATCCCGCGCCTGACCGAGCGCTTCTACCGCGTGGACAAGGGGCGCAGCCGCAATGCCGGCGGCACCGGCCTCGGCCTCGCCATCGTGAAGCACATCGTGATCCGTCACCGCGGCCAGCTCTCGATCGAGAGCCAGGAAGGCTCCGGCGCGAAATTCTCGGTCTGGCTGCCGGCGGATTGAAGGGCTGCCAGAGCAGATCCTGTTCGGATGGAATCACCTGGATGGAAGATGCGGAACGCTGGATCGCCCAAAGCCCGATGTCCGATCCGGGTCGTCATGCCGATGCGATCGCAGCGCTTCCGGTCGGGATCGGGCCGCTCAACGGGATCATCCAGGGCGTGCTCCTGCACGCCGATTGGGTGAGGGAATACGGCCTCGACGCCACGCAGTTCGACGCATCGGCGCGACGGACTTTGCCGGTCGCGGAGCGGCTGGAGGATGTGCTGAGGAGAGACCCGCAGCCCCTTCAGGCATGGCGGCCGGCCGAGCGGCGATCCGCCGGAACCTGCCGCGATTTCGCGCTCCTGCTTTGCGGCTTCCTGCGCTGCAAGGGCGTTCCGGCTCGCGTGCGCTGCGGCTTCGCGGCCTATTTCGCCGGGGAATGGGAAGATCACTGGGTCTGCGAATACTGGGATGCGAAGGCCGGGACATGGCGCCTGAGCGATGCCCAGATCGACGGGATGCTGCGGCAGAGGAACCGGATCGCCTTCGATGCGGCCGATGTGCCGCGCCGCTTCTTCCTCTCGGCGGGAGAGGCGTGGCAGGCGTGCCGCCGGGCGGAGGCCGCCCCCAGCGCCTTCGGCCATGGCGATGTGACGGGCTTGTGGTTCGTGAAGGTGAATGTGCTGCGCGACCATTACGTGCTGAACGGCCGCGAGACATCGCCCTGGGATCGCTGGCGCGAGGCGCCCGAGCTGAAGCGCCTGGTCCCCGATCAGGCGTTGGCGCTGTTGGATGACCTGGCGGCCCGGCCGGAGCAGCCGCTGATCGAGATTCCGCCGGACTGGCTGGCCTAGATGTTTAGTCCCGACATTTCCTGGAGTGGATCGAGCCTCTTGCCTTCGGCTGTCTGCAGTTCCGCAATATCGATGTGGAAGTAGCCGATCGGGTAGGCCACGGCGCGGGATTGCGGGTTCCGGGTCCCTGCCCATCTCAGGGCGGCGTTTCTTGAAGGGGGGCTGCCCTGAGCCAATCGGATGAGCTTGAGAAGGTGAAGGCCCGCATCAAGGCCTTGGCCGAGAGGACCGTGTCCAACGGCTGCACGGAGGCGGAGGCGATGGCGGCGGCCGAGATGGTGGGCCGCCTGCTCGAGCGCTACGCCCTCTCGATGGAGGAGATCGATGTCCGCGCGGCGCGCTGCGTCGAGGTGGAGGTGCCGCTGGGCGGCCAGAAGCGCCGCCCGATCGACAGTTGCGTTCCCTCCATCGCCCGGTTCTGCGACTGCAAGGTCTGGCTGGCACGGGACAATGGCGAGCCCTGCTATGTCTTCTTCGGCTTCGAGGCGGATGCGGCCCTCGCCCGCTACCTCTATGAGGTGATCGACCGTGCGATCCGCGATGAGGTGCAGGCCTACCGGCAACGCAGCCCCGCGCTGGCCGGCCTGCTCCTGCGCCGCGCCTCCACCGCCTTCCAGCAGGGCATGGCGATCCGGGTCGCGGACCGGCTCGACCGGATGCATGCGGAGCGGGAGCAGCGGGTGGCGGCGCAGCGCTCCACCGGCACCGCGCTGATGGTGGTCAAGCACCAGGTGGTCGAGGACGCCTTCCGCGAGACCGGCACCCGGCTCACCTCCGGCGGCTGGACGCGCCTTGCCGGCCACGGCGCCGCCTTCCGGCAGGGCCAGGCAGCGGGGGACCGGGTGAACCTCGGCCGGCCGGTCGCGGGCGGGCGCGGCGGACTCATTGGGAGTTGACGGCGCGCGACGCCCAGCGCGGCCGCGTCTATGCCTGGGAGGATCGGGTGGTCGCGCCGCGTGATCCCGGCAGCGTGGGTTTCGCGGCCGCCCAGGGCATGATCGATGCGATCTGGGCCGAGCAGGGGCTGCGCTACCCGCCGCGGGCGGAGACGCTGCCGCCCCAGGCGCGGCGATGCCTCGGCGATGCCACGCGGCTTTGCATCCGGCTGCCGCAAGTCTTCCCGTCCTGGGTGCTGCTGCACGAGATCGCCCATGCGATGAGTAGCACCCATGACGGTGAGGGCGACGGCCATGGCGCTGTCTTCATGGGTCTCTATGCGCAACTGCTCGTCCGCTATCTCCGGCTGCCGGAGACGGAGCTGCTCGCTTCGCTTCGCGCGGCGGGCATCGCGGTCGATCCTGGGGCGAAGCCGCTCTTCCTCGATGCGGATTCCGCCGCGTCGAGATCCGCCTGACGCGGCGCGATTACGCGGCATCCCTTTGCGGCATCAGCGGGCAGGTAGCCAGGGGGGCGGTGCCGGGCCGCTCCACCCAGCCGCCATCGGCGCGATCGAAGAGCGGCGTGGCGAAGGCGGCGCGCACCGGGATCTCGGTGGGCCAGGCTGCGTGCCAGCGATCGCCCTGCGCCATCGCGACCAGCAGCGCGATGGGGCGGATGCCCGCGCGCTGCAGCAGCGCAAGCCCGGCGAGCGCCGAGCTGCCGCTGGAGATCACATCGTCCAGCAGCAGCACGCGGCGGCCTTCCAGGCGGTGGCGGATGCGCGGATCCAGCCACAAGGCGCGCGGCGCCGGCGCGGTGGAGGAGGCGACCGGCACGGACAGCGCCTCGTCATACCAGCGCTTGCGCGAATAGCCGGGTGCCACCCAGTTGCTGTGACCGAGCGCCTCCGCGACCAGCGGCCCGAAGACATGGCCGAGGCTGGGCATGCCGACCACCACGTCCGGCTGCAGCGGTGCCGCGGCGTCTGCCATCCAGCACGCCAGCCTGCGCAGCACGGCGAAGGAGGCCTGGTTGGCGATCAGCCCGGCCACGCCGATCTCGCCATAATCGCGGAGCGGCAGGATCAGGCTGGTGCCATCCGGCATGCGCGCCGGGTAGCGATCCCGCCAGGGCCCCGCCGGGGCCGGTGTGGCGACGAAGTCCTGCCAGAAATCCATGGGAAGGCCAGTTGGTCGAGGGAGCCGCAGCGTGGCATCTTGGCGGCGCTGCAGCAACGGAGTGCGCATGCCGCCGCCCCGCCCTGTCGTCCTCGACTGCGACCCCGGCACCGACGACGCCATTGCCTTCCTGCTGGCCCTGGCCTCGCCGGAGCTCGATGTGCGGCTGGTGACGGTCGCCGGCGGGAATGTCAGGCTGGAGCGCGCCTTGGCGAATGCGCGTGCGCTGGTCGGGCTGGGCGGGCGCGTGGTTCCGGTGGTCGCGGGCGCGGCGCGGCCGCTGCTCGGCGCCTTCGCCGCCGAACGGGCCGTGCATGGCGATGACGGCTTGGCAGGCCTGACGCTGCCGGAAGGCCCGCCCGCCACGCCCGGCATCGCTGCGGACGCCATTCGCACGGTGCTGCGCGCGGCTCAGCCGGGCAGCATCACGTTGATGGGCATCGCGCCGGCAACCAATTTGGCCCTCGCTCTGGCGACCGAGCCGGCGCTCGCCCAGGGGGTCGCGGAGATCGTGCTGATGTCCGGCGCCTGGGCCGAGGGCAACTGGACCCCCGCGGCCGAATTCAACGCCTTCGCCGACCCTGAGGCGCTGGCCATGCTGCTGGCGAGCGGACGCCCGGTCACGCTGGCAACGCTGGAGCTGACCGCGCAGGCGCTCTGTACGCCGGCGCGGATCGCCGCCCTGCGGGCATCGGGTGGCGGCGCCCCCCTCCGCGCGGCCTGCGACATCATGGCGGCCGTGCCGCCTTCGCGCCGTTTCGGCGGCGCGGGACATGCCCTGCACGACCCCTGCGCCGTCGCCTGGCTGGTCGCGCCGCACCTCTTCACGACGCGGGAGGTGCATGTGGCGGTGGATCTCGGGCCGGGCCCATCGCGCGGACGGACGGTGATCGACCGTTGGGGCCGCCTGCGGCAGCCCACGAATGCGCGGCTGCTCGAAACCCTCGATGCCGACGGCTTCTTTGCCTTGCTGAGGAAAACGCTAGGCTCATGACCGATGCCGGCCGCGGCCGCGAACAGGCCGGCGCTTGAGGGCAATATTAAATCTAAATATTCCTCACCGCAGGCACGGCGCGGAGCCGTCCGCCCGGCACCGCGCCCGGCACCGCGGCAGCGGCATCGGCCGCCTTCAGCAGGGCCGCGATGTCGATCCCCGTGGCAATCCCCATGCGCTTGAACAGCCAGGCCACGTCCTCGGTCGCGACATTGCCCGTCGCACCCGGCGCGAAGGGGCAGCCGCCGATGCCGCCGGCAGCGCTGTCGAAGACCTGGCAGCCCGCCGCGAAGGCGGCCGCGACATTGGCGACACCCATGCCGTAGGTGTCATGCCCGTGGAAGGCGAAGCGGTCGCCCCAGCTCGCCATCGCCTGGCGGAAGATGCGGCCAACCTGGTCCGGCGCCGCATTGCCGGTGGTGTCGCAGATCGCGATCTCGATGTTCGGATCGAGCGCCGCGGCGCGGCCCACCCAGTCGAGCGTCGTCGCCTCCGGCACCACGCCCTCGAAGGGGCAGTGGAAGCAGCAGGAGAGATTGAAGCGCACCTTGAACCCCTGCTCCAGCGCCTCTCGCGTGATGGCGCTGAGGTCGGCGAAGCTCTCCTCCCGCGTGCGGTTCACATTGGCCTTGTTGTGGCTTTCGGTCACCGACATGAAGAGGCCGATGCGGTGCGGGCGATGCTCCAGCGCCGCCTCGAAGCCGCGGCGGTTCGGCACCAGCACGGTGCATTCGAAATCCGGGAGCCGCTTCGCCGCCGCCAGCACGGCCGGTGTATCCGCCATCTGTGGGATCGCCTTGGGCGAGACGAAGGACCCGATCTCGGCGCGGCGCAGCCCGGCCTCATGGAGTGCGGCGACGAGCGCGATCTTCGCCTCGGTCGCCAGGAAGGGGCCGACGGATTGCAGGCCGTCGCGTGGCGCGACCTCGCTGATGGTGACGGTGTCGTGCATCTCAGGCGTCCTTCTGCCCTGCGTGTGGGTCGCGCGATTCAGGCGTTCCGGCCATTGGCCTCACGTCATCGCGCTCCAGCAATTCCCCGAAGACATGGTGGTTGTGGGCGCCGGCGGCAGGGCCGGTCCAGCGCAGCATCGCCTCCGGGCTGACGCCGTCGAAGCGGAAGGGCGCGGCCGGATGCAGCACCCGGCCAAGCAGCGGGTCCGCGACCTCCATCACCATCGAGCGGGCGCGGAAATGCGGGTCGGTCGCGCAATCGGCCATGTCATAGAGGCGGGAGCACGGCACCTCCGCCGCTTCCAGCACCGCCTCGGCCTCGGCGGCGGGGACGCCGCGCGTCCAGGCGGCGATCGCGGCGTCGAGCTCGGCGACGTTCTCGCAGCGGAGCGCGTTGTTGGCGAAGCGCGGATCCGCGGCCATGCCGGGCTGGCCGATCGCCGTCATCAGGCGGCGGAAGATCAGGTCGGAATTGCCGGCGATGCAGAGCCACTTGCCGTCGGCGCAGGGATAGGTGTTGGTCGGCGCCGCGGTCTTGATCGCAGCACCCTGCGGCTGCCGCACCCAGCCGAACAGCCCGTATTCCGGCAGCATGCCCTCCATCAGCGAAAAGACCGAGGAGACGAGGTCGACATCGACGATGCGGCCCTTCGCGGCCGGATTGCCCTTGATGCCCCAGCAGGCCGAGACCAGCGCCAGCGCGGCATAGATGCCGGCCAGGTCGTCGCTGATCGAGACGCCGCAGCGTGGCGGCGGGAATTCCGTCTGGCCGGGATTGGCGGTGAGGTGACGGAGCCCGCCCATCGCCTCCCCGATCGCGCCGAAGGCGGGCTTGTCCCGATAGGGCCCGTCCTGGCCATAGCCGGAGATGCGCGCGATGACGAGGCGCGGGTTCACCCCGTGCAGCGCCTCCGGCCCCAGGCCGATGCGCTCCAGGTAGCCGGGTCGGAAATTCTCGACCAGCGCATCGGCGCGGCCGCAGAGGCGGAGCAGCTTGGCGCGGTCGTCCGGCGATTTCAGGTCGAGCGTGACGGAGAGCTTGTTGCGCCCGTGCACGCTGAACCAGACCGGGTTGCCGTCGACGGCGCTGCCCCAGCCGCGGACCGGATCGCCCTCCGGCGGTTCCACCTTGATGACCTCGGCGCCGAGATCGGCGAGCAGGCGGGTGGCGAAGGGGGCGGCGATGTAGTGCCCCAGCTCGACGATCTTCATCCCGGCGAGCGGCAGCATGGCGGTTTCCTGGTCCCTCGGCATCCAGGATGGATAGAGCAGATCGCCACGGGGCGGAATTGTCCGGGGGGTGCCAATCCGTGCTGGGCGGGATCGCGATTCAGCACGGGTGGGCGCACTGGGACGGCTGGGACGCTGCGGGGCCTGTCCCGGCGTCCCAGCAAGGCATGAGCTGGGTTTCGCAGCTGGGACAGTCTGGGACAGCCCGCATGCGCTGTCCCAGCCCGAAAACACTGCTGGGACACTGGGACCCCTACGGGGGAGGCCGGCCCGTCCCAGCGGCCCGGCCCCTCCCTCCGGTCAGCCGAGGGCCGGCAGCGTCCAGGGCGCCGCCCGCTCATAGCCCGCGGCCGCACCGAGCAGCGCCGCATCGCCGAAATAGCGCCCGACGAGCTGGATCGAGAGCGGCAGGCCATCGGCCGAGAGCCCGGCCGGCAAGGTCACCGCCGGATGCCCGGTGACGTTGAAGGGGGTGCGCGCCTGGCGCGGATAGGTGCGCTCCACCTCCGCCGCGTCGTCGATGCGGCAGGCCGGATCCATGGAGCTGGCGGTGAGCAGCAGGTCGACCTCCGCGAAGGCAGCTTCCACCGCGGCGACGAGCTGGCGGCGCCGGCGCTGCGCCTGCACGTAGTCGGGACCGGTGATGAAGAGGCCGGGCAGCAGGCGCCGGCGGGTGACATGGGCGTAGTCGCCGGGCCGCTCGCGCAGCCAGGGCTCATGGGTCGCGGCGGCTTCGCTGGTCAGGATGGTGCGGTTGACGCCGGCGAACTCGTTCAGGCTCGGGAGTGTCACGTCGCGCACCAGGGCGCCCTCGGCGGCCAGCAGGCGGGCGGCCTGTTCCAGCGCCGCCGCCATCTCCGGATGCGCGGGCTGGTCGGTCTCGTGGAAATGCCGGACGAAGCCGATGCGCAACCCCTTCAGCCCGCGGCCGAGATCGCGGGCGAAATCCTCGGGCGGATGCGCGGCGCTGCCGGGGTCCTCAGGGTCGTGCCCGGCGATGGCGTTCAGCAGGATGGCGTTGTCGGCGACCGTGCGGGTCATCGGTCCCACATGGTCCAAGGTGAAGGCCAGTGGGAAGACGCCACGCCGCGACACCAGCCCATAGGTCGGCTTCAGCCCGACGATGCCGCAATGGCTCGCCGGATGCCGCACGCTGCCGCCGGTATCGGTGCCGAGCGCCGCCGGCAGCAGGCCCGAGCCCACCGCGGCGCCGGAGCCGGAGGAGGAGCCGCCGGGGTGATGCCCCGGGTTCCAGGGGTTGCGCGCTGGCGGGAAGGGCAGGTCGAAGGCCGGGCCGCCGATCGCGAATTCATGCGTCGCGAGCTTGCCGGGGAAGATGGCGCCGGCGGCGCGGAGCTTCGCCGTCACCGCCGCATCCGCGGCGCGGCGGTTGTCGAGCAGGATGCGCGAATGGCAGGTCGTCACCTGCCCCTCGAGGTCGATGATGTCCTTGATCCCGACCGGCACGCCATGCAGCGGCGAGCGCGGGCCGGACCGCGCGATCTCGGCCTCCGCGGCACGGGCATCGGCCGCGGCGCTGTCCCAGAGCTCCAGCACGAAAGCGTGCAGCTTCGGCTGCAGCACCTCGCTGCGAGCACGGCAATCGGCCAGCAGCTCGACCGGTGAAAGGCGCTTCGCGGCGATCGCTTCGGCCGCCGTCGCCAGCGTGAAAGGTGCGCTCAAGACTGGCGCACCGCATGCGCGGGCATCGGCTCGGCGGCGGGATCGGCCGGGCGGGTGAAGGCAGCGCCGATGCGGGCGGCCTGGATCACCGCCTCCCGCACATCCGCCGGGTGATCGCGCCAGGCGCGCTCCAGCCCGCGCGCCTTGGCCAGGGCCTCGATCTCCGCATCCGTCATCACCCGCTTCTCCGCAATGCCGGCAGGAAGCCTGCCGCAAAGCGGCATGCTGCGGGAGGGGGCGCGTAACCGATGGCTACGCGGCGGCGAAGGCCAGGACGACCCGAGAGGAGATCGCCGTGACCGCGTCGCCGCTTCGCCACCTGCGCCTGCTCGCCTGGCTCGCCGCCCTCTGGATCGCCTGGGAGCTGCTGCACTAC
Organism: Plastoroseomonas hellenica; assembly: GCF_018129085.1. Lineage (GTDB taxonomy): Bacteria > Pseudomonadota > Alphaproteobacteria > Acetobacterales > Acetobacteraceae > Plastoroseomonas > Plastoroseomonas hellenica. The sequence goes on along the minus strand of NZ_JAAGBB010000077.1, from coordinate 4,552 downwards.
GAGCAGTACAAGCTCACCGGCAATCCGGGCTCGGTCCATCTCTTCACCGTGCTGACCGATTGGCTCGGCTTCCACGGCCACGAGAAGGTGATGCGCATCGGCGTCGGCATCATGGAGATGGTCGCCGCCGTCCTGGTGCTGATCCCGCGCACCCAGGGCCTCGGCGGGCTGCTGGCGATGGGTGTCATGAGCGGCGCCATCTTCTTCCATGTCGTCAGCCCGCTCGGCATCGATCCCTATGGCGATGGCGGCGTGCTGTTCAGGGAAGCCTGCGTCACCTGGGCGGCCGGGCTGCTGGTCGCGGTGCTGCGGCGGGACCAGCTCCTCGCGCTGTTCCATCGCGTCACCGGGCGCGGCGTGGCGGTGCCGGCGTGAGCGCGTCCGATGACCGGAGCGCCGAATGGCGCGAAGGTCTGAATCGGCCGCACCAGACAAACATGAGCGCGTCCGATGACCGGAGCGCCGAATGGCGCGAAGGTCTGAATCGGCCGCACCAGACGAAGGCAACCCTGATTCGGCCGCCACGCGACCTGCGCCTCGATATCCTGCGCGGCTGGATGCAGGTCTCGATCTTCGTCGCGCATTGCGCCGGCAGCGTCATGGCCTGGGGCATCCATGCCGCCTGGGGCGTTTCCGACAGCTCGGAGCAGTTCGTGCTGCTCTCCGGCCTGCTGCTCGGCTCCGTCTTTACGCTGAAGGCGGCGCGGAGTGGTGTCGCGACGGCCCGGGCCGACATCCTGACGCGCACAGTCCGCCTCTGGCGCACCCATCTGCTGGTCTTTCTGCTGATGGCCGCCTTCATCCTGGGCCTGGAGCGCACGCTCGACGTGTCCGGGGAAGCGTTGCGGCTCGGCTGGGGCTTCCTGTTCGAGATGCCACGCCTCGCGATTCCGGCAGCGGCGGCGATGCTCTACCAGCCTGCCGAGATGGGCATCCTGCCGGTCTTCGTGGCCTGCATGGCGCTGCTGGCGCCCTTTCTCTGGCTGGTGGAGCGGATCGGTGCCTGGGCATTGCTGCCCTCCCTCCTGCTCTACGGCGCCGCACAGCTCGGATGGGCCGCAACCCCGGGCATCGCCAGCGGCATCGCCTTCGACCCATTGGCCTGGCAGCTCATCTTCATGATCGGCGCCTTCGCGGGGCGGCGCGGGTTGCTGACCGGCCGGGCCGCGCCGCGGCACCCGGCGCTCATCGCCCTGGCGGCGCTGGCGCTGGCCGCCGGGCTCTGGGCGCGCATGATCGATGAGGGGGTGATCGCAGGCCCCGCCTGGGCCGCGCTCGCGGTGCAGGGGAAGGAGGTGCTGGCGCCGGCCCGGCTGCTGCATGCGCTGGCGCTCGCCTATCTCTGCGCAGTGCTGATCCCGCGCGAGGCGCCCTGGATGCGCAATGTCATCGGCCATGCGCTGGCGCTGATCGGGCGCCACAGCCTGCAGGTCTTCTGCGTCGGGTTGTTCCTGTCGGAGGCGGTATCGGTGCTGCTGCGTCGTTTCGCCGACCAGGCGGCCTGGATCGATCCGGTCCTCGTGCTCTCCGGCGCCGTCGCGATGGCCCTCTTTGCCCAGTGGCTGGAGGCGCGACGTCCCCCGGTCGCCTCCGCGCTGCGGGCGGGCTAGCATCGCCATGTCGGGAACCACACTCCGCTTTCCAGGATGGGCGATGCCGCCGGATGCCGCGAAGGCCGAGGCGCGAGAGGCGCGGGACACGCGCTGGTCGGCCTTGATGATGGCTGCCCAGGCGGGCGACGGGCGTGCCTATGACCGGCTGCTGCGGGAGATCCTGCCTTTGCTCCGCGGCATCGCGAATGCCCGCCTGCGCGACCCGGCAGAGGCCGAGGATGCCGTGCAGGATGCGCTGCTGACGCTGCATCGCGTGCGCGCCACCTACGATCCCACGCGGCCCTTCACCCCCTGGATGGCGGCGATCGCCGAGCGCCGGGCGCTGGACCGCGGCCGCAGCCGCGGCCGCCGCGCCGCGCGCGAGGTGCAGATCGAGGCGGCGGAACACATCGCCAGTGCCACCGTGCCGGAGGCCGAGCGCGGCCTGGCGCGGGCCGAGCTGCGCGCCGCGCTGGGCGAATTGCCGGCATCCCAGGCGACCGCGCTGCGACTGGCGAAGATCGAAGAACTCTCGCTGGCCGAGGCCAGCGCCCGCTCCGGCCTCAGCGTCGGGGCGTTGAAGGTCGCCACCCACAGGGCGCTGCACAGCCTCCGCAAGCGCCTGGGTGGCGGGGAAGGGACGTGATGCGCACCGAGGAGCTGATCGCGGAACTCTCGCGCGGCCTGGCGCCGGTCCGGCCCCTGCCAGGGCCCTGCACTCTGGCGATGCGCTGGCTCGCGATCGCCGTCATCGTCGTGGCGCTCGCGGTCGCCTGTTTCGGGCTGCGCCACGATCTGGCGGCGCGGCTCGCGGCGGGGCCCGACCTCAGGCAGATGGCGGCGGCCGGGCTGACCGGCGTGCTCGCCGCGATCGCCGCCTTCCAGCTCTCCTTCCCCGATCGCGACCCGCGCTGGGCCCTGCTGCCGCTGCCTGCCTTCGGCTTCTGGCTGGCCGATCTCGGCTGGGGCTGCCTGCAGGACTTCGCGCGGCTCGGCCCCGAAGGGCTGCAATTGACCTGGAGCTTCCCCTGCCTCGGCTTCATCCTCGGCTTCGGCCTGCCGCTCTCGCTCGCCATGGCTTGGCTCGGGCGGCACGCGGCGCCACTGCGGCCGGTGCCAGTGGCGGCGCTCGGCGGGCTGGCCGCGGCCTCGATCGCCAATGTCGGCCTGGTCCTGACCCATCATCTGGACGCGGCCCTGGAAGCGCTGGTCTGGCACGGGCTGGCGATCCTGGTAACCACCGCCGCCGCAGCCCTGCTCGGGCCGCGCGTGATGCGCGCGGCGGCGTAGGGCGTGCCCGGGGAGGGCGCTGCCCTCCCCGGTCCCCACCCGGCAGGAGCCTACAGGCCCCTGCACCCCGTTTACTTTTAGAGCCCTGGTTGGGAAGGGGTCACACCGCGCGACCGCGCGGTGTGACCCCTTCCCAACCAGGGCACCAAGTGAAGCAGGTCCGTCGACGTATACGTCGACCATCTATGCTCCTGGCGGGGGTCCAGGGGGCAGAGCCCCCTGGCTTGCGCCCTCCCCCACCCCGCGCCCATATGCTGGGCCATGGACCTCGACTTCACCGATGCCGAGCTGCACCGCTATTCGCGCCACATCCTGCTCGCCGATGTGGGCGCCGAGGGGCAGGCGAAGCTCAGGGCCGCGTCGGTGCTGGTGGTGGGGGCGGGTGGCCTCGGTTCGCCGCTCGCGCTCTATCTCGCGGCGGCGGGGGTGGGGCGCATCGGCATCATCGATGACGACACGCTCGAGCTCTCTAATCTCCAGCGCCAGATCGCCCACACCACCGCGCGCATCGGGCGCGGCAAGGCCGACAGCGCGGCGGAGACGCTGCGCGCCCTGAACCCCGAGGTGGTGGTGGAGGTGCATGCGCGGCGCCTGGATGCGGCGGCGGCGCGCGAGCTGATCCCGCGCTACGATATCACCTGCGACGGCACCGACAATTTCCCGACGCGCTTCCTGCTGGGCGATGCCTGCCACCTGCTCGGCCGGCCGCTGGTCTCGGCCGCGGTGCTGCGCTTCGAGGGGCAGCTTTCGGTCTTCCAGTCGCATCGCGGCACGGCTTTCCCCTGCCATCGCTGCCTGCACCCGGAGATGCCGCCGGAGGGCCTGGTGCCGAGCTGCTCGGAAGCCGGCGTGCTCGGCGCCGTCACCGGCGTCATGGGCACCCTGCAGGCGACCGAGGTGATGAAGCTCATCCTCGGCATCGGCGAGACGCTGGCCGGCCGCCTGCTGCTCTGGGATGCGCTCGATGCCCGCTTCCGCACCGTGCGCCTGAAGCGCGACCCAGCCTGCGCGCTCTGCGGCGAGCAGCCGACGATCCGCGACATCGCCGAGCCCGCGCCGGTCTGCGCGGCGTGAGCGCGCGCCCGGCGAACGCGCTCGGCATCCTGCTGATCTCCGGCGGGCATGAGCGTGCGCATTACGCCCTGGTGATAGCGGCCGGCGCGGCGGCGCTCGGGCGCGACGTCACGCTGTTCGCCACCAATGCCGGCTGCCGGCTGCTGTTGGCGGACCCCTTGCTGGCCGCCGATCCGCGCGAGGCGCTGCTGGTGTCGCGGGGCGTCGCCGGCATCGCGACCCTGCTGCCGGCCGCGCGTGAGCTCGGCGTCCGGATGATCGCCTGCGAGGCGGGCCTCGCCGCCGAGGGCCTGCGCGAGGCGGGCCTCGCCGCCGGGGTGGAGCGCGCCGGGGTCGCGACCTTCCTCGCCGCGGTCGGTGCGGGACAGATCGTCACCCTCTGACCATCCGTTATCGCAGGGCGCTTGACCGCGGCGGGTGGCGTGGGGGAGACCATGCCCCATGCGGCATCTCCTGGTTCTCCTCCTCATCGCGGGCATCGGCGCGCCGGCCCTGGGGCAATCCTCCCTCGGCACCCAGGGCACCCTGCCCCCGCCGCAGCGGCCGGGCGGCGGCACGCAAGCCGCGCCACCGCCGGCCCCCGCCCCCACGCCGCC
>NZ_JAAGBB010000076.1 GCF_018129085.1 Plastoroseomonas hellenica | reverse complement strand
GGCAGGGCGGCGGGAGCCGGTGGCGCGGCCGGAGCGGCCTCCGCGACGGGGGCGGCGTGCATGGCAGGGGCGGCTTGCGTGGGCGGGGCGGCAGCGGAAGGCGCCTCCTCTCCCGCATAGGCCGCGTCCAGCGCTGCGATGATCGCGGCGTCGTCGCCGGCAGGCTCGGCGCCGGTCGCCTCCAGCCCCCGGATGATGGCGCGGATGGCGTCGAGCGCCCTCAGGATCAGGCTGATGCCGCCTTCGGTGACACGCAGGCTGCCGTCCCGATAGGAGCCGAGGACGTTCTCCGCGGCATGCGCCACCTTCTCCAGTCGGCCGAGGCCCAGGAAGCCGCAGGTGCCCTTGATGGTATGGACCAGGCGGAACACCTCGGCCAAGGTCGGCATGTCGTTCGGCACTTTCTCGAGCCGCAACAAGGCGCCGTCGAGGGCGGCAATGCCCTCGTTGGTCTCCATCAGGAAGTCGGCCAGAAGATCGTCCATCGTAGTCCCCGCGCCAGCGTTGCCATCAATCTCGGCTGCTTCAGGCGAAGATTCGGTAAAGTCCGAGCGGCTCCCCTCCCGCCGGGCCCCGCCCGGGTGCGCGGCGAGCGGGCAGCCGGTATGCTCGGATCGGCTCCTGACAAAACCGCAATGATGTGAGGTCATGCCCAGCCTGATCGAACCCGGCATGCGCGTCCGCCACCCGGACCGGCCCGACTGGGGCGTCGGTCAGGTGCAGTCGGTCGTGGGGGAACGCGTCACCGTGAATTTCGAGAATGCAGGCAAACTGCTCATCAATACCGCGGTCGTCACCCTGGACGTGGTGGACCTGCCCCGCGCATGACCCCCGAAATCGAGGCGATCCTCGCCGGTCTCCTGACCTGGAGGCTGGCGGCGGCGGCCCTTGCCGTGATCGTCGCCGGGCTGATGCGCGGCTATGCCGGCTTCGGCACCGCCATCCTGCTGGCGCCGATCTTCTCCGCCCTCTGGGGGCCGCGGGCGGGGGTGCCGATCCTGCTGCTGATGGAAATGCTGGTCTCCGTCCAGCTCCTGCCGAAATCCTGGCGGGAGGCCAATCACAAGGTGATCCTGCCGATCGGCGCGGCGGCGGCCGTCGCCACCCCGATCGGCGCCTATATCCTGCTCACCGCCGATGGCGACCTGCTGCGCCGGGTGATCGGCGGCCTGGTCCTGGTCTTCGGCTTCGCCCTGATGTCGCGCTGGCGCTACCACGGCAGCCGGCCGCTGCCGCTCAACCTCGCGATCGGCACCGTCTCCGGCCTCATGAAGGGGGCCACCGGCATGAGCGGGCCCCCGGTCATCCTCTATCTGCTGGCCGGCCGGGAAGCGGCGCGGGAGCACCGCGCCAACCTGATTCTGTTCTTCGCCACCATCGCCGTGGTCTCGGTGATCCCACCCCTGGTCGGCGGCATCATCGACGCGACCGTGCTGCTCCGCACCGCCCTGCTGCTGCCGCTGATGCTGGTCGCGGTGCCGATCGGCGCCCGGCTGTTCCATGTGGTCCCGGAACGCTGGTATCGCCGTTTCGCCTTCGGGATGCTGATCTCGGCGGGCTGCCTCGCCCTCCTCGCGTAATGGCGGACCGGTCGCTCGATCGGTCCGAGGCCGCGAATGCGTCACGCCGGAGGCGTGCCTTCGGCCCGACGCGCCTGAGGGGCAATGCAGATTGAGGAAGCCCTTGCCAATGCCGGGGGGGACGGACCAAATCAGCGCCATGCGCGCCCCGTCCCGTACCGGTTCCCGCCGATGATCGACCCCTTCAACCGGCCGATCAGCTACCTCCGCGTCTCGGTCACCGACCGCTGCGACCTCCGCTGCGTCTACTGCATGGCGGAAGACATGACCTTCCTGCCGAAGGCCGAGGTGCTGAGCCTGGAGGAGCTGGACCGGCTCTGCGGCACCTTCATCGGCCTCGGTGTCGAGAAGATCCGCCTCACCGGCGGCGAGCCGCTGGTGCGCAAGAACGTCATCCAGCTCTTCCGCAGCCTCGGCGCCCGGCTTGGCGAAGGCGGGCTCAAGGAGCTGACGGTCACCACCAACGGCAGCCAGCTCACGAAGCTGGCCGATGACCTCCGTGGCGCCGGCGTGCGCCGCATCAATGTCAGCCTGGACACGCTGGACCCCGCGGCCTTCACCGCGATCACCCGCTGGGGCAAGCTGGATGCGACGCTGGACGGCATCTTCGCCGCCAAGGCCGCCGGCCTCGCGGTCAAGATCAACGCCGTCGCGCTGAAGGGCGTCAACGAGCATGAATACGACCGCATGCTCGCCTGGTGCGGGGAGCATGGTTTCGATCTGACCCTGATCGAGACCATGCCGATGGGCGATATCGGCGGCGACCGCACAGACCAGTACCTGCCGCTCTCCCGCGTCCGCGCCCGGCTGATGGAGCATTGGACGCTGGAGGAGACCGACTACCGCACCGGCGGCCCGGCACGGTACTTCACGGTGCGGGAAACCGGCCGGCGCATCGGCTTCATCACCCCCCTGACCCATAATTTCTGCGAAAGCTGCAACCGGGTGCGGCTGACCTGCACCGGGACGCTCTACATGTGCCTCGGCCAGGACGATGCCGCGGATCTGCGGCGCCCGCTGCGCGATCCCGCGATCGGCGAGGAGGGGTTGCGCGCCGCGATCCTCGACGCCATCACGCGCAAGCCGAAAGGCCATGATTTCGTCATCGGCCGCCGCGAGGATGGCCCGGCCGTCGCTCGGCACATGAGCGTGACTGGGGGCTGACATGCCGCAGATACTTCAGGATCTGGCTGCGAAGCTGGCCATTCCCGGCCTGCCCGACTGGGTCGGGCTGATCTTTCTGCTGCTGCTGGCGCTCGCCGCCCTCGCCTTCCTGCTGATGCCCTTCAGCGTCTTCGGCGTGAAGGGCCGGCTGGACCAGATCGAGGCGCAGCTCGAGGAGCTGCGCGCGGAACTCCGGGCCCTGCCGCTGCGGCTGCAGGACCAGCCGCGCCCGCGCAGCGGCGGCCGCGTGGTGGAGGAGGATTGGGTGGAACCGCCGGTCGCCCCGCCCCGCCCCTCCGCTGCGCCGCGCATGACCCCGCCGGTGCCCCCGCCCGCCGCCTGGCCATCGGAGAACCGCCGGGCCGAGCCGAAGCTGGACTGGCCGCCGCGGCGCTGAAACGGCGGCGGCGAACCGTCACCGCGCCGGCAGCGCCCCGCCGCCCCGGAACCGCCGGATCGCGGCATCGATCGCCAGTGCCGCCGCGGTCACCGCGATCAGCAGGGTGCTGACCGCGGCAATGGTCGGCTCCACCTCCAGCAGCAGGCTGTTCCAGATCCGGACCGGCAGCGTCTCCGCCCGGATGCCGGCCAGGAACAGCGAAATCACCAGCTCGTCGAAAGAGGTCAGGAAGGAGAAGAGCGCTGCGGAAACGACACCTGGCAGCGCCAGAGGCAGCACCACGCGTCGGAACACGCCCCAGCGCGTGCAGCCGCAGACCATCGCCGCCCGCTCCAGCGCCGGATCGACGGTGCGCAGCGCCGATTGCAGGATCACCAGCACCACCGGCAGCGCGACCACGGTATGCGCCACCGCGATCCAGGGCCGGAAGCCGACCAGCCCCATGCGCGCCGAGAGGAAGTAGACCGCTACCGCCGTGATCACATGCGGCACGATCACCGGCGTCAGCAGCAGCGACGCCAGCACCCGCTTGGTGCGGAATTCCCCCCGCACCATCGCATAGGCGGCGAGGAAGCCGACCAGCGTCGACAGCGCCGAGGTCATGACGCCGATGAACAGCGAGTTGAGGATCGCCGCGCGCCAGCGCGGGTCGCCGAGGAACCGCTCATACCAGCGGAACGAAAGGCTCTCCGGCGGGAACTTCAGGTAGCCATCGCCGCTGAAGGAGGCGATAGCGACGATGATGATCGGCGCCAGCAGCCCGAAGCAGAGTAGGACGACCAGCGCCTTCAGCAAGGTCGCCCGCAACACCGGTCCCATCATCGCTGCAGCTCCCCCTGCCCCGGCTCCGCATAGCGGCTGTAGACGGCGTAGAGGATCAGCGTCACCGCCAGCAGGACGATGGTCATCATCGCGGCCGTCGGCCAGTTCTGCGTGAGCTCCACCTCGCGTTCGATCAGCATGGCGATCATGATGTCGGCGGGCCCACCCATCAGCGCGGGCGTGATGAAGAAGCCGATCGCCAGGATGAAGGTGATCAGCACGCCCGCGACCACGCCATGCAGGGTCAGCGGCATGAAGACGCGCCGGAACACCTGCCCGGGCGAGGCGCCCATCCCCTCCGCCGCCTGCAGCAGCCGTGGGTCAACCGCCTTCATCGCGGCATAGAGCGTCAGCACCATGTAAGGCAGCAGCACATAGGTCATGCCGATGACGACGCCGGTGCGGTTGTAGAGCAGGTCCAGCGGCGCCCCGATCAGGCCGAGCCCGAGCAGCACCTGGTTGATCAGCCCGTTCCGCCCGAGCAGCACCATCCAGGCATAGGTGCGCACGATGGTGCTGGTGAAGTAGGGCAGCACGATGCAGAGCAGGATCAGGGTGAAGGCGAAGCCCCGCGCGCGGGACAGCGCGTAGGAGACGGGATAGCCGATCAGCAGCACCAGCAGCGTCACCACGGCGCCGATGCCGTTGGTGTTGAGGATGACGCGGCCGATGGTGTCGGAGAACAGCACCGCCTCCATCTCCTCCCGGATATCGGCGAGCGTCCCGAGCTCGCGGAGGGAGGAGACCAGGAACCAGCCGATCGGCATCAGGAAGACGCCGAACAGCAGCACCAGGGCGGGGGCCAGCAGCAGCCAGGCGGGGAGACGTCCGAGCGGCATCGTCTCACCCTGCCAGCAGCCGGCTGTCCTCGGCGCGCCAACTCAGCGTCACCGCGTCGCCGGGCTGATGCAGCACCGCCCCCGCGCCGTTGGCCGCATCGCAGAGCACCGTGGCGCCATCCCCCGCCTCCACGGCGTAGCGCACGATATTACCGAGGAAGGAGGCGTGCAGCACGCGTCCCGGCAGATGGTTCGGCAGCACCTCCGCCAACCCGGCGGCGACGCTCACCTTCTCCGGTCGGACAAAGAGCAGCGCCTCACCGCCTGGCGGCGTGCCCGCACTCGTGGCCAGCACGGCGCCGCCCGGGCCGCGCACCACCTCCCCGTCCCGCCGCGCCCGCAGCAGGTTCGCCTCGCCGAGGAAGGCGGCGACGAAGCTGTCGTCGGGCTTTTCGTAGACCTCGCGCGGCGGGCCAAGCTGCGCGATCCGTCCCCGATCCATGATCGCGATGCGGTCGGACATGGTCAGCGCCTCCTCCTGGTCATGGGTGACATAGATGACCGTCATGCCGAGGCGGCGCTGAATCTCCTTGATCTCGACCTGCATGTGGTAGCGGAGGTTCTTGTCGAGCGCGCCGAGCGGCTCGTCCATCAGGACCACCTTCGGATGCGCGACGATGGCGCGCGCCAGCGCGACCCGCTGCTGCTGCCCGCCCGAGAGCTGGCGCGCGTAGCGCGCCTCGAAGCCGGTCAGCTTCACCATCGCCAGCGCCTCGGCGACGCGCGCCGTCACCTCGGGCTTCGGCGCGCCGCGCACGGTCAGCGGGAAGGCGACGTTCTCCGCGACGTTCAGATGCGGGAAGATCGCGTAGTTCTGGAACACCATGCCAAGGCCGCGCCCGCGCGGCGGCACCCGCGTCATGTCGCGCCCGCCCATCACCACGCGGCCCTCGTCCGGCACCACGAAACCGGCCAGCATCGAGAGCGTCGTCGTCTTCCCGCTGCCGGAGGGGCCTAGCAGGGTGAAGAACTCGCCTTCGGGGATAGCGAGCGAGACGCCCGCCACCACCGCCTCCGACCCGTACCGCTTGGTGACCGCCTCGAGCGCGACGGAACCCGCGCTCACCGCAGGACCCAGCGCGACCAGGCGCGCGTCACGCGTTCGCGGTTCTCATGCCACCAGACGATGTTCTGATAGAAGCCGCTGCGACGCGAATTCTCGCCACCCGGCATGCGCGCGCGCTCATCCGGTGTCAGCAGGTCGAAGGCACGTTCATTGGTCGGGCCGTAGATCAGCGCCTTCGCATAGCCGGCCTGGACCTGCGGCTGCATCATGAAGTCGGCCAGCCGCTGCGCGCCTTCGACATTGCGCGCATCCTTGAAGATGCCGAGCGCCTGGACCTGGATCATGTGCTCGTTCCAGGTATAGGCGAGCGGCGCATTACGATCGATCAGCGTCTGCAGGCGCCCGTTCCAGATCGAGCCCAGCACCACTTCCCGGTCCGACAGCATCTGCGCGGAGAGCGCGCCGGTGTCCCAGAAGCGGCGGATCTGCGGCCGGATACGGCTCATCGAGCGCAGCGCGCGGTCGAGGTCGATCGGGTAGAGCTGGTCCTTCGGCACCCCGTCAGCGAGCAGCGCGAATTCGAGATTCACCGAGGCGCTCGCGATATCGGCCAGCATGCGCGGCCCCGGGAAGCGGCCGGCATCCCAGAAATCCGCCCAGGACTTCGGATGATTGTCGCCCGGGAAGCTCTCGCGGTTGTAGGCGAGCACGGTCGCGTAGGTGAAGTTGCCGACGCGATAGGGCAGCTTGACCTCCGAAGTCACGTCCTCGGGCTTCGACCAGCGCCAGCGATCATAGGCGATCGGCGCCAGCGCCCCCATGCCTTCCAAGGTCATGAGCTGGGCGTCGCCGGTGTCGATCAGGTCGAGCTCGACATTGTTGGCACGGAACATTGCGATCAGCTTGGCCGCGGTCGCTGCGACGACCGTGACGCGGATGCCCGTCTCCCGGGTGAAGGGATCGTAGACATGCCGGCGCATGACGTCGTCATAGGCGCCGCCCGGCGTGCGCACGATCACCTCGCCATCCGCCCGCGCGGGGCGCGCGATGGTCGCCGGCGCAGCGAGGGCGGTGCCGATCAGCAGGCGGCGCGGCAGTTTCAGGTCGTCTGTCATGATGTGCCCCTCTGTATCGCTTGGCCGTGTGTGGCATTCGCCCGCCTGGCGCTTGTCGCGGCGCCTTGAGCGGGCTCGGTCGGCAAGTCGGGACGCGCGTCCGTCCCGCTCAAGGGTTCACGAACAGGCCGCGCGGCAGGCGCGTCAGCAGTTCCGGCCCGTTCTCGGTCACAAGCACGGTCTCGCTCAGCGCCGCGCCACCGGCCGAGGCGTAGATGTGGAACACCATCCCCGCCTCGATCGCCCAATTCGCCTCGGGGTGCAGGATGCGCGTGAAGTCGCTGGTGCGGGGCCCGGCATCGCCGTAGAGGCCGAGCGTATAGCCGGTGATGTTGTCGTAGCTGTCGCGAAGCCCGGCCTCGATCACGCCCCGGCGCAGGATGGCATCGACATCGGCGGCGATCGCGCCGGGCTTCAAGGCGGCGATCTGCCGGTCCTGCAGCTCGGCCAGCAGCGTCGCGGCGCGGCTGCGCTCCGGTTCCGGCTCGCCCAGCACCACGCAGCGCATGACCCGGGCGCTGTAGCCGTGGATGCGGGGCGTCAGCTCGATATGCACGACATCGCCGCGGGCCAGCGGCGCGTCGCCCAGATGCCCGTGCAGGAAGTCCCAGCCGCGCCCGGCGGTGATCGGGCCCGGCCGATAGGGATCGCCCCCCATCTCGACGAAGGTCATCTGCGCGCGCTTGGCCGCATCCCGCTGGCTGGCGCCGGGGATGCAGAGTGCGGCGGCGTCCTGCAGCGCCTGATCCGCGATCCCGGCGGCGCGGCGCAGTAGCGCGATCTCGGCGGGTGACTTGATCAGCCGCAGCTCCGCCACGACCGCCCCGATATCCACGAATTCCGCCCGTGGCAGCGCCGCCCGCATCGCCGCGAAGCGGGCGACCGACATGCCGTAGCTGTCGAAATCGAGCCCGATCCGCGCCCCATCCAGTCCGCGCGCGGCGAGCGCCGCGGCCAGGACCGGCATCGGATCCTCCCAGTCCCGATAGGTCGGCACATCCGCGATCCAGCTCCGCTCCCGGCAGACTGAGGCATCCAGCGCGCGGATCAGGAAGAAGGGTTCGCCCTCCAGCGGGATGGCGACGCAGCGCCAGCGATTGGCGGAGCTGCCGAAGCCCGAGATCCAGGTCATCGCCTCGATCTCGTCGAACAGCGCCACTGCCACACCGGCCGCGCGCATCCGTGCCTTCAGCCGCAGCAGCCGGAGCGCGAACTCCTTGGCCGTGAAGTAGGGATGCGCGCCCATTACCGTCCCTCTCGCAGGCGCCAGCCGTCGAGCCGGTCGCGGAGCTGATAGGCCATGCCGATGAAGGGCATGAACCATGGCCTGCCATCATAGAGCGGAACGGTCTTGAATTTCAGCCGCGCGAAGGCGGAGACCCGGTTCGACCCGCCCAGGATCTGCTGCGCCGCAACCTGGCCGAAATGCGTCATGGTCACGACGCCGCTGCCGTTGCAGGCCATGGCGTAGTGAACGCCGTCCTCGACGCCGACATGCGGCATCATGTCGAAGGCGAAGGCGACGTTGCCCTTCCAGGAATGGGTGAGCTTCACGCCGGCCAGGTCCGGGATCAGGTCGACCATGAAGCGGTGCAGCGTCTCCGCCGAATGCCGGGTGTCGGCATTGACGAAGCTCGCGCGGCCGCCGAACAGGATGCGCCGATAGTCCGGCGACGGCCGGAAATAGTAGAGCACCTTCTTGGTGTCGCCGTAGACGCGCAGCTTCGGCAGCGCCCGGCGCACCCGCTCCTCGCCGATCTCCTCGGTGGCGATCATGTAGCTCGCGACCGGCACCAGGCGCCGCCGGTGCCAGGGCGTGGCGCCGCCGGTATAACCATTGGTCGCGAGCATCAGGTGCCGCGCCCGCACCGGGCCGCGGCTGGTCTCCAGCGCGAAGGCGCCATCGGCGGCGCGCCGATAGCCGCGGAGCTCCACGCCCCCGATCAGCGTGGCGCCCTGCCGCGCCGCCGCCTGGGCGAGCGAGCGGACGTATTTCCCCGGATGCAGCGACCCCGCCCGGTGCAGCACCATGCCGCCATGGAAGCGGTCGGTCGCGATCTCCTCGGCCACGCGCTCGCGCGGGATCAGGAAGGCCTGCTCGCTGCCGGTCGCATTGACCAGCTCGGCACGGCGCTTCAGCCCCTCCATCGCCTTCGGGGCATGGGCGCCGACGAAGCGGCCGCAGCGGACGAAGTCGCAGTCCAGCCCCTCCCGCGCGACCAGCGCCTCGAAATTCTCGAAGGCGGATTCGCCTTCCTCGACGAGCTCGGCCACGAACTTGGCGCCGAAGGCCTCGACCAGGTCGGAGCGCACCTTGCCGAGCCCGCCCGCCCCGCTCAGCGCGCCGCCATTGCGGGAGGAGGCGCCCCAACCGATCGCCTCGCGATCGATGACCAGCGCCTTCACCCCGTTGCGCCCCAGCTCCAGCGCGGTGGAGAGGCCGGCGATGCCGCCGCCGATGATCGCCACCTCGACACTGTCGGACAGCGGCGCTTCCGCGGGGGTCGGAGGAGCGGCGTCCCACCAATAGGGGCGCTCGACGAAGCCAGGGGCGAAAGGGCCGGATGTGTCAGTCATGCGACAGGCAGGCTCGCATGTATACGCGGCGCCACTCCATACCAATCGGTTATGAGGTGGTGCTTCGGCTTATGATGCCGCCACCTGCGCCGCGACCCGGTCCACCACCGCGCGCGCCGCGTTGCGGATGCTTTGCGCCAGCACCGCCCGACCGAAGGTGTCGCGCACCTCCTCCGGCCAGATCAGATGGTAGTGGAAGGTGACGGCCGGCTCGAAGGGCCGCAGCACCAGGCCCTGGTGGAGATAGGCGGAGGCCGCCAGGGAATCCGCGATGGTGATGCCGAGGCCTGCCGCGGCCATGGCGACGGCGCCCGCGGTCATGCGGCATTCGAGCGATTCCAGCGGCCGTGCCCCGCTGCCGCGGAGTGCTTCCTCGATCAGCGCCTGGCGCCCCTCTTCCCGCGACAGGGCGATATAGGCTTCGCCGTCGAAATCCCCGGCGCGCACCACGGGCTTCGCCGCCAGGCGATGGCCGGGTGCCATCACGCACCAGCCACGGGTGCGGATCAGGGGTGAGGAGCGCACGCCCGGGATGTTCGGCACGCTGACGCCGATGCCGAGATCGGCCTGCCGGGACGCCACCAGCCCGAGCACGCCGCCGGCCGCGCGGGAATGGATCGACAGCGTCTCCCGCCGCCCCTCGGCCCGCCAGGCGACCACGGCGGCCGGCAGCAGGGTGAGGGTCAAGGTCGGCAAGGAAGCGATGACCACCCGGCGTGGCGACTGCGCGCGCAGCCGCTCCGCCAATGCCGCCACTTCCTCGATGCCGATGAAGACGCGCTCGGTCTCCTCGTGCAGCGCCTGGGCGGTGGTGGTCGGCACCAGCCGGCCGCGCACCCGCTCGAACAGTGGGAAGCCGGCCAGTGCCTCGGTCTGCGACAGCAGGCGGCTCACCGCCGGCTGGGAGATGCCGAGCATCGCCCCGGCGCCGGTGACGGTGCCGCTGCGCATGATGGCGCGGAACGCCTCCAGATGCCGGAACTCAAGCGATTTCTTGGCCATGGGCGACCAGCCTCGCGGCTCGCCGCCATCAGGGTCAACCCTTCATCAGGCGGCGGCGGCGATCTGGCGGGCCTGGATTGTATCGAGCGCGAGCAGGCGGTCGAACAGCGATTCAGCGCGCGCCACCTCGCCGCCGACCTCGAGGCAGGCCCGGAATTTTTCGAAGAGCTCGCCGTCGGAAAGCGGGATCGTCGCATGGCCGCGGGCGCGGCGGATCTCCGGCCCGTCGATGACGCGGCCATCCTTCAGCGTGACGACCACCTTGTCGAAGCGGGAGCCGGAAGGGCTTTCCGGGTCGTAGTCCTGGTTCGGCAACACCTGCACCTTCGTCATCAGGGCCTGCACATCAGGGCGCCGCACAAAGGCATCGGTCAGCTCCGGCAGGCCGACGCGGCCGGCGATGACGGAGGCGGCCATCGCGAACTGCATGCTGAACTTCGCCTCCAGCCCGGTCTGCGGCTTGGCGTTGCGCAGAATGGTGGCGAAGCGGTCGCTGATATGCACCTCGACCTTGGCGACGTCATCGGCGCCGAAGCTGTTTCCGCGCACCAGCTCCAAGGCGCCATCGATCGCGCGGTGCGTGCAGTAGCAGGCCGGGAACTTCTTGATGCTGAGGCCTTCGGTCAGGATGCGGAACTGGTGGCCGATGGTCGCGGCACTCTCGCGATCCACCTCGCCATGCTGCGAGACGGCGCTCAGGAAGCCCTGCGGATGCTCGATCGCATCGGCGGACGCGGTGAACCCCGCCTTGGCCAGCCGCGCCGCCATCAGGCCAGAATGCGCCGAGCGCCCGGCATGGAAGGGCTTGGTCATGGTGCCGAAATTCGCCATCAAGCCAGCGCTCTGTGAGGCGCCGAGCGCGATCGCCATGGTCGCGCGCTCCGCATCCAACCCATGCAGCCTGGCGCAGGCCGCGGCGGCGCCGATGGCGCCGAGCACCCCGGTCGGGTGCCAGCCCTTGCTGTGCAGCATGCCGCGCTCGCGCCGGATCAGCTCGGCCCAGACCTCGTAGCCCGCGACATAGGCGGTTAGGATGTCGGTGCCCGACGACCCCAGCGCCTCCGCCTCCGCCATGATCGCCGGCACCAGCACGGTCGAGGGATGGCCGCGCAGCGACACGTCGTCGAAATCGAGTACATGCGCCGCGGTGCCGTTGATCCAGGCGGCCTCCGGTGCCGGGGCGCGGAGATCGCTGAAATAGAGCGTCGCCTCGCCGCCCGTGGGCGCCCCAGTGGGTAGCAGCGTCCGGCGCAGGATCTGCGGTGCGTCATCGTCGCGGCCGGCGATCATTACGCCGACGCAGTCGATCAGCCCCATGCGGGCAATGCGGAAGGCCTCGGCCGGGATGGTCCTCCGGTCGAGCCCGGCGACGAAGGCGCCAAGCGCGCGGGTGAGTGCCATGGCATGGTCTCCCTTATGTGGAGCGCTGATTCAGGCCTCCGGGCCATCCGACCCTTCGACCATCGGCCGCTCAGGCGACGCCCGGCGACGGGCGCGGGTTGTCGAGATAGTCATGCAGCACGGTATCGAGCGCCGCCGGATCCTCATAGGCGATCCAGTGCCCGACGCCGGGCAGGATTGTGACGCGGGCGTCCGGCTGCAGCGCGCGCAGCGCCGCGACCCGCTCCGGCAGGCCCCAATAGGCAAGCTGGTCCCGCTCACCCCAGATCGCGTCCACCGGGACGCGCAGCCGCTCCAGCGCACGCCGCAGCGCCCCCGCCGCGACATAGGCCCGGGTATCGAGACGGGAGTGCCGCGAATTCCAATCCTGGAGATCGAGCGCCAGATCGTCGATGCCAGCGGGATCGGCGATCATCATCAGCCCGAGATTGGTCCGGTGCGCCTCCCGCAACTCGTCCCCGGTCTTGCCGCGCACCTTCTCCAGGATCATCGGCGTCTTGGCCGGCACCAGCCCGCCAGCGCCGATCAGGGTGAGCGAGCGCGCCCGATCGCCGATGATCAGTGCCACATGCGCACCGACCGTCGATCCGAAGGAGAAGCCGACGAGGTCGACCTGCTCATTCGGACCGAGTTGCGACAGCAGCCCTTTCGCCACCACCGCGGCCACGGTCTCGATCGCCGCGGGCTCCGGCGGCAGGTCGGATTCGCCAAGGCCGGGCAGGTCCGGCACCAGCAAATGGCGGCTGCCCTTCCAGGCCGGGATGGTGCGCAGCCAATGCCGCCAGGACCCGACGCCGCCGTGGAACAGCGCCATCGGCGCGCCCTGCCCCCAGGCATGCCAGACCATGCGCCCCTCGCCGCAGGGCGTCTCGATGCGGCGGGCCTCGGCCAGCAGGGCGGCGACCGGGTCCATCAGGCGGCCGGCGGCACGAAGGGATAGGGCACCGGCGCGCGGCCGCGATAGGGCAGCGCCACCACCGCCGAGCCCGGTGTCGATTCCACCCCCTTCTCATTGCGGATGCCGACATCGAGGTCGATCAGCCCGTAGTCCGCCGCCTCCCGCTTGCCCTTCACGATCGCCCAGATCGAGAGCGTCTCGCCCAC
The DNA here is from genome assembly GCF_018129085.1 of Plastoroseomonas hellenica. Classification (GTDB taxonomy): domain Bacteria; phylum Pseudomonadota; class Alphaproteobacteria; order Acetobacterales; family Acetobacteraceae; genus Plastoroseomonas; species Plastoroseomonas hellenica. The sequence goes on along the minus strand of NZ_JAAGBB010000076.1, from coordinate 8,400 downwards.
GATGTTCATGGCGCGGAACTGGAACTTGATCTGCCAGACCCAGCCGGCGCGCCCCGCCCAGTCCTTCAGGAGCTGGGCGATGAACTGCTGCTTCAGCGACCCGTTGATCAGCAGGCCGGGCAGCTTGTCATGCTCCATCGCGAAAGGCTTGTCGTAGTGGATCTTATGCCAGTTCTCCATCGCGGCCGACCAGCGCATCAGGTGCGGCGTCGTCAGCGGCCCCTTGGCGAGCGGCGCCACCTGGTCGCCGATGGCGACATCCTCGAAATCGATCCTCTCGCGCATGTCGCTCACCGCCGGATGATGGTCTTGCGCGCGCGCAGCAGAAGCTGGCCCGCCTCGGTCGTGAACTCGGTCTCGATGATGACGAAGATCATCGGGCCGGATTTCGTCTCGCGCTCGTAGATATCGGCGTAACGCGACTTCTGCAGCACGCGCTCGCCGTGCCTGGCATAAGCGAAGAACTCGATCTCGGCGCCGCCGTTCAGCAGGGCCAGACCGTGCAGCGGCAGCTCCGGCAGCCCGCTGCCGACGCCCATGACGATGCCGTCGTAATCCGGATCGTCAGCGCGCTCCGTCATGGTGTCGGGCGCGCCGAAGGGCGTGCGGAACATGAAGGTCGGGTAGATCGGCGGCGCCACCGCACCACCATAGCGCGCGCCCGCCGCCGCATCGGCATAGGCGGGATCGGGGTCCATGATCGCCTGCGCGTAGCGCCTGACAGCGCCGGGCTCCACCGCGTCGCAGGCGAAGAAGGGCTCGCTTTCGGTTCCGATGAATGCGCGCGCCTCTTCGGTCAGCAGCGCCATGTCCGGGTTCCTCCTGAATGCTTGTGATCAAATGGCATGCTGCGGCTGGTCGCCACGGCGCCATCCCTCGTCCAGGCCGACGACGCCGCGCGCCGCGAGCGATGCGATCTCCGCCTCCGCATAGCCGAGGCCCTGCATCACCTCCGCGGTGTGCTGACCGAGGCGCGGCGGCGGCAGGCCGATCGCGGCCGGCGTCTCGCTCAGCTTCACCGGCAGTCCCGCCATCCGTACGGCGCCGAGGCCGGGCAACGCGATCTCCTCGACCATCCGGCGGGCGCGCACCTGCTCCTCCTCGACCACCTTGTCGATCCGGTTGATCGGGCAGCAGGGCACGTCATTGGCCTTGAGGCGAGCCTCCCAGTCGGCGACCGGCCGCGTCGCCACGACCTCCCCGATCAGCCGGATCAGTTCCAGCCGGTTCGCGACCCGCCGTGCCGCATCGGCGAAGCGCGGGTCCTCTGCCCAATCCAGCCGCTCCAGCGCGGCGCAGAGCCCGCGCCACATGCGCTGGTTGAAGGCCGAGATGACGATCCAGTCATCGGCCGCCTTGAAGGCGCGGTAGGTCGGGCTGGTCAGCGCGCCGCTGCCCGAGGGCCCCGGCACCTCGCCGGAGGCGAAGAAGCGGGTGATGAAATGCGCCAGCATCGCCATCTGGCCTTCGAGCAGGGAGGTATCGACGCGCTGGCCGCGCCCGGTGCGATGCCGCGCCTCGATCGCCATCATGACGCCGATGGTCCCGAGCATGCCTGCGCCGATGTCGGCGACCGAGATGCCCATCTTGACGGGGCCGCCGCCTTCCTCGCCGGTGATGCTCATGCCGCCGGAATAGGCCTGCATGAAGAGGTCGTTCGCCGGATCCTCCGCCCGCGGGCCGCTCGCGCCGAAGCCGCTGATCGAGCAGTAGATCAGCCGCTCGTTCAGCTTCTGCAGGCTTGCCCAATCGAAGCCGGCGCGGGCGAGCGCGCCGATGCGGTAGTTGTCGACCAGCACATCGGCATCAGCGATCAGCCGGCGCGCGACCTCGATGCCGTCCGGCGCCTTCAGGTCGAGCGCGACGCTGCGCTTGTTGCGGTTCGCGGAGGCGTAATAGTAGCCCATCGCGCCCGCGAAATGCGGCGGCCAGGAACGGCTGTCGTCGCCGGCGCCGACCCGCTCGATCTTCACCACCTCCGCACCGAAATCGCCGAGCGTCATGGCGCAGAACGGCCCGGCCATCGCCACGCCCACTTCGACCACGCGCAGCCCTTCGAGCGGCCCGCCCATGCTGTTCCCCCCTCGCTCGACGGCGCTTATTATTCGCTTGGCAAATGCGCTACTTGATTTTCGGAGGCTACACGTGCCCTGGCCGGCTGTAAACCGCGCCCGGGCGGGTCTATCCTGCGGCCGTGAACCTGCTGTCCCCGCCTCGCGCCCGCATCACGGTCGAGATCGTCTTCGACCTGGTCTGTCCCTGGTGCTTCCTCGGCACGCGCCGGCTGCTGCGCGCCTTGCGCTCCCGGCCCGACGTGCTGGCGGAGTTGCAATGGCGCCCCTTTCTGCTCAATCCCGATATCGCGCCGGACGGCATCGCCCGGCAGGACTACCTGGTGCGCAAATTCGGCGGCGAGGATCGCGCGCGGCGCCTGCATGCCGCGATCGCCGATGTCGGCCGGCAGGAGGGCATCGATTTTCGCTTCGACCGGATCCGCCGCATCCCCTCCTCCGTCGATGCGCATCGCCTGGTGCGCTTCGCCGCCCAGCACGGGCTGGCGGAAGCGATGGTGGACAGGCTCTACGAGGCCTATTTCCTGGAAGGCGCCGATATCGGCGCCACCGAAACCCTGGCGGCCCTCGGCGCCGCCATCGGGCTCGAGTTCCGCGCCACCCGGCAATTCCTCTATGGCCATGCGGAGACCGAGGCCGTGCATGCGGACAACCTCCGCGCCCACCGCCTCGGCATCAACGGCGTGCCCTGCTTCGTGATCGGCGGCCGCCACGCCATCGCCGGCGCCCAGGAACCCGAAGTGCTGGAGCGGCTCCTGGAGGTCGCACTCGTCGAAGGGATCTGACTCTCAGCGCCGCTAAGGCCGGCGAAGGCCGGTCTGCCAATGCGGTCAGCCGGCCTCCGGGTCGGCGCCTGGATCCTGGACGCCCGCCGCGTTCAGGATCAGCCACAGGATATGGCCCATCTGCCGTTCGCTGACCGAGGTGCCATCGGTCTGATGCACCGCCACCAGATCATGAGCCGGGTCGACGACGACGAACTGCCCGCGCGACCCATCGGCCCAGAACCCGCCCGGCGGCAGATTCATGATGGTAACGCGCCGGTCCGGGAACCCCGTCCACCACATGTAGCCGTAGCCCGACCGCAGATAGGTCTCCGACCAGGCCGTGGTGCTCTCTCGTATCCAGGCCGCAGGCACCACCTGCCGGTCCCGCCAGCGCCCCTGGCGCAGATAGAGCAGACCGAAGCGGGCGAGGTCGCGGGCGCTCATGCGGAAAGGATGGGCCGCGTGCATGGACGCCTCGCCACCCAGGCTCCGACCATCGGATGGCCGATAATCCTGCATGCCGAGCGGGCCGGCGATCTCCGCTTGGAAGGCCTGGAATATCGTGGTGCCAGTGGCGCGCTCGTAGATCGTGCCGAGCGCGTTGAAATCCCAGTTGTTGTAGTACCAGAAGCGGCCGGGGGCGTGGCTACCGCGTGCCGGCCGGCGGCGTGCCATGCCCTCGGTCTCATAGAGCGCCGGGTGGTAGATGCCCGATCGCGCCTGCAGCAACTGCCGCACTGTCGCCTGCTTCTCGACCTCCGTCAGAGACGGCGGGACGTCATCGATGCCGAGCGCCGCCATGGTGTCATCGAGATTGATGCGCCCATCCCGCACCGCGATGCCGATCAGCGCGCTCAACAGGCTCTTCCGCACCGAATAGAGCTGCAGCTTGCTGGTGATGTCGCCCCAGCTCTCGATGATCCGCCCATGCTGCAGGACGATGAAGCTCGCCGTGCCGGCGCGCTGCGCATAGGCCCGCGCCTCCGCCAGCAGATCCGGCCGCCAGCCTGCCGCCTCCGGCGTGATGCGGTCCCATTCCGTGCCCGGCCAGGCTTCGTCCGCCGCTAGCGCCGGCCATCCGGCAGCGATCAGCAGGCTGGCCAGGACATCACGGCGATGCATGGCGCCTAGGCCGCCTTCGCCTGCCGTGCCAGCTTCGCCAGATTGGCCATCAGGTCGCGCGCCACCTTCACCCGCTGCGGCAGGTCCATGTCGCGCAGCAGGGCCAGCTTGTGATCGGGCCGCAGCTTCACGGCCCCCTTCTGCGCCTGCACCCAGCCGATCAGCCCGGCCGGGTTGCCGAAACGGTTATGCCGGAAGCTGACGACCACGCCTTTCGGCCCGGCATCCAACTTCTCCACCCCCGCCTCCCGGCAGAGCCGCTTGATCGAGACGACCTGCAGCAGGTTCTCCACCTCCGGCGGCAGCGCCCCGAAGCGGTCCGCGAGCTCGGCCGCCATGGCGTCGATCTCGCGGTCGGAAGCCAGCCCGCCGATGCGGCGATAGAGGCCGAGCCGCACCGGCAGGTCGCGCACATACTCCTCCGGGATCAGCACCGGCAGGCCGAGCCCGATATTCGGGGTGAAGTCCCGCCCCTCATCCTCGCGCTTCTTGCCCGCACCGGCGCGGAGATCCGCCACCGCCTCCTCCAGCATCTGCTGGTAGAGCTCGATGCCGACTTCCCGGATATGGCCGCTCTGCTCGTCGCCCAGCAGGTTGCCGGCGCCGCGGATGTCGAGGTCGTGGGAGGCGAGGGTGAAGCCGGCGCCGAGGTTGTCGAGCGTCTGCATCACCTCGAGCCGCTTCTGCGCGGCAGGCGAGAGGCGGTGTGCGGCCGGCCAGGTCAGGAAGGCATAGCCGCGCAGCTTGCCGCGCCCGACGCGGCCGCGAAGCTGATAGAGCTGCGCCAGCCCGAACAGGTCGGCACGATGGATGATCAGCGTGTTGACCGCCGGCATGTCGAGCCCGCTCTCGACGATGTTGGTCGAGAGCAGGATGTCGTGCTTGCCGTCGCCGAACTCGGTCATCACCCGTTCGAGCTCGGTCGGCGAGAGCCTTCCATGCGCCTCCGCGATCCGCGCCTCGGGGACGATCTCGCGCAGCCGTTCCGCGACGCGCGGCATGTCCTCGAGCCGCGGCGTGACGCAGAAGATCTGCCCGCCGCGGAAGCGCTCGCGCTGGATCGCCTCGCGCAGCACCACGGTGTCCCAGGGCATGATGAAGGTGCGCACCGCCAGCCGGTCGACCGGCGGCGTCGCGATCACGCTCATCTCCCGGACCCCGGTGAGCGCGAGCTGCAGGGTGCGCGGGATCGGCGTCGCGGTCAGTGTCAGCACATGCACATCGGTCTTGAGCTGCTTCAGCTTCTCCTTGTGGGCGACGCCGAAATGCTGCTCCTCGTCGACGATGACCAGGCCGAGATCGGCGAACTCAACGCTCTTGGCCAGCAGCGCATGGGTGCCGACCACGATGTTGATGGCGCCGTCCTTCAGCCCGGCCCGCACCGCCGCCGCATCCTTCGCATTCACCATCCGGGAGAGCTGCGCGACCTTCACCGGAAAGCCCTCGAACCGCGCCGAGAAGGTACGGAAATGCTGGCGGGAGAGCAGCGTCGTCGGCACCACGACGGCGACCTGCGCGCCGGTCATCGCGACCGCGAAGGCCGCGCGCAGCGCGACCTCGGTCTTGCCGAAGCCGACATCGCCGCAGATCAGCCGGTCCATCGGCCGGCCGCTCGCCATGTCCTCCAGCAGGTCGGCGATGGCGCGGCTCTGGTCCTCGGTCTCGGCGAAGGGGAAGCGGGCGCAGAACTCGTCCCAGAGCCCTTCCGGCGGCGCCACCGGCACGCCTTCCCGGGTCTGGCGCTCGGCGGCGATGCGGATCAGCGCACCCGCCATGTCCTGGATGCGCTGCTTGGCGCGGGCCTTGCGGTTCTGCCAGGAGATGCCACCGAGCTTGTCGAGGGCGACGCCCGCGGTCTCGGTGCCGAAGCGAGACAGCACCTCGATGTTCTCGACCGGGACAAACAGCTTGTCGCCGCCGTCGTAGACCAGGCGCAGGCAGTCATGCGGCGCGCCGGCGACCTCGATGGTCTCGAGGCCGTCATAGCGGCCGATGCCGTGGTCCTGGTGCACGACGAGGTCGCCCTCGGCGATCTCGGTCGCATCGGCGATGAACTGGTCGGCCCGCTTGCGCCGGCGCGGCGGCCGCGCGATGCGCTCGCCAAGCAGGTCCTGCTCGCCGGTGACGGAAAGCCCGGGGGCGGCGAAGCCACGCTCCACCCCCATCACCACCAGCGCGACGACGCCTTCCGGCAGCTTGCGCACCGCCTTCCAGTCGTCCGCTGCCTCCGACGCGACGCCGTTCTCCCGCAGCAGGTTGCCGAGCCGGTCGCGGCTGCCCCGCGTCCAGGCGGCCAGCACCGGGCGGCGCTTCTGCACCACCTGCGCGTTCGCGTGCTCGGCATAGGCGGCGAAGACGTTCTGCCCGGCCGCGCGCGCCTCGCTGAACAGCAGGCCGGGCCGGCCTTCGGCATCGATCCCCTGCTCGCCAGGCGGCTTGGCGAAGGGCGAGAATCGCAGGATCTGGAGGTCGTCCAGCATGTCGTGCCAGGCGGCACGGTCGAGATAGAGGCGGCCGGGCGGCACCGGGCGATACGGCACCTCGCCCTCCGCAACCCGCACCGGCGTGCGCCGCGCCTCGTAGTGATCGGCGATCATCTCGAAGCGCGCCGTCAGCACATCCTCACCCTGGTGGTCGAGCGAGAGGCTGGCGCCCGGCGCGTAGTCGAGCAGCGTCTCCATCGCATCGTAGAAGAGGCCGGCCCAATGCTCCATGCCGGGGTGCTTGCGTCCGGCACTGAGCGAGACATAGAGCGGGTCCTCGGCCGCCGCATTGCCGAATAGCTCGCGATAGCCAGCGCGGAAGCGGGCGATGCTCGCCTCGTCCAGGAACACCTCGCCGGAAGGGCGCAGCACCAGCCGTTCCACCTTGGCGCCGCTGCGCTGGGTGCCGGTGTCGAAGCGGCGCAGGCTCTCGACCTCGTCGCCGAAGAAGTCGATGCGGACCGGGTCCGTCTGACCCGCAGGGAAGACATCGAAGATGCCGCCACGCATGGCGTATTCGCCATGCTCCATCACCGTGCCGGTACGGCCGTAGCCGTTCGCTTCCAGGAAGCGCGCCAGCGCCTCGGGTTCCAGCCGTCCGCCAGGTGCGAGGCTCAGGGTCGCGCCGGCGAAGGCGGCGCGCGGCGGCACCTTCTGCACCAGCGCATTGATGGTGGTCAGCAGGATGCGCGGGCCACGGGCCGGCTCCAGCAGCCGCGTCAGCGTCGCGACCCGCTCCGCCACGAGTTCCGGGTTGGGCGAGACCCGGTCATAGGGCAGGCAGTCCCAGGCCGGAAAGCGCAGCACCTCGACTTCGGGCGCGAAGAAAGCGAGCGCATCGGCCATCCGCGCCATGCGGGCATCGTCGCGGCAGGCATGGACGACCGGGACGTCCACCTCCGCCCGGCGCCGCGCCAGCAGCAGCGCGTCATAGCCCTCCGGCGCGCCGTGGACCGTGAGGATGGGCATCAGCGAGCGAAACCGGGCGGCAGGCCGGCGCCGGGCTGCATGCTCTCGGCCGCCATGCGGGCCAGCATCGGCGTCATGACCTCGTCCGGAATCGGGCGCCGGCCCGAGAGCCAGTCCGCCAGATCGACGTCGAGCAGTTCCAGCACCGCCTCCAGCTCATCCAGCTCCGATGCGGTGAAGGTCGCGATATGGCGCGCGACGAAGCCGCCGACCAGCAGGTCGGTTTCCTTCGTGCCCCGGTGATGGGCACGGAACAGCAGGCGGCGGCGGCGGGGGTCGGTGATTTCGGTCATCTCGGCGGAAACGTCAGCCGCTGGCATATAGGCCGGCATGGAATGGCTGTCAGCCCGATGACGGATCCCCTCGCCCCGCTGCTGGCACCGATTGCTGCGCTGCCCGGCGTGAAGAAGCCCGACCTGCTGGCCAAAGCCGCAGGGGGCGAGCGCGTGCTCGACCTGCTGCTGCACCTCCCGGAGCGCATCCAGCGCCGGCCGGTGCTGACGCGACTCGACGGCGCCACCGAGGGCCAGGAGGTGACGCTGGTGCTTCTCGTCGAAGGCGAACCGAAACGCACGCGCAGCGGCCCCTGGCGCATCGCGGCGCGCTGCGGCGATGACAATCTGGACATCATCTCCTTCTCGCGCGCCGTCTGGGCAGGCACGGCGCTGGCCCGCCGCCTTCCGATCGGCGAGGAACGCCGCGTCGCGGGGCGGCTGCGCGCCTTCTCCGGCCGCTGGAACCTGGAGGTCGATGCCGATCCGCTGATCGAGCCGCCGACCCGCATCCCGGAATGGCAGCCGATCTGGCCGCTGACCGCCGGCCTCCTGTGGCCGCAGGTCGCGCGTGCGCAGGAGGCCGCGCTGGCGGCGCTGCCCGGCCTGCCCGAATGGCAGGACCCGGCGCTGCTGCTGCGCGAAGCCTGGCCGGGCTTCGGTGCGGCGCTGCGCGCGCTGCACGCGCCGGAGGCGCCGCCGGGCGAGGGCCCAC
>NZ_JAAGBB010000075.1 GCF_018129085.1 Plastoroseomonas hellenica | reverse complement strand
CGCCGGGTCGGGCAGCGTCTGCGCGGCCACCGGCGCGGCCAGCAGCAGGAGCAGCGCCGCGGTCCGCATCAGCCGGCGCGCGGCGCCGCCGTGCGGGCGGCCGCGATCCCTTCCGCCACGATCTCGCGCAGCTTCGGGTGCAGGTTGGGGTTGCCGGCGACGATGTTGCCGGAGGGCCAGGGATCCTCGCCATCGGGGTCGGTGACGACGCCGCCGGCCTCCCGCAGGATCACGATGCCGGCCGCGCAGTCCCAGGGCTTGAGGCCGATTTCCCAATAGCCTTCGTAGCGCCCGGCCGCGGTCCAGCAGAGGTCGAGCGCCGCGGCGCCGAAGCGGCGCACGCCCGCGACCTGGGGCATGATGCGGTTGAGGATGGCCGAGAATTCCGCCTTGCGCGGCACGCCGGCGAAGGGGATGCCGGTCGCGAAGACCGCCTGCAGCATGTCCCGCCGGCCGGAGACGCGGAGCCTGCGGTCATTGAGGAAGGCGCCGACGCCCTTCTCGGCCCAGAACATCTCGTCGGAGGCCGGGTTGTAGACGCAGCCGGCGACGAGCTCGGTCTTCTCCGGGCTGATGCGCCGCTCGACGCCGGCCGAGATCGCCCAGTGCGGGATGCCGTGCAGGAAGTTGGTGGTGCCGTCGAGCGGGTCGATCACCCAGCGCCATTCCCAGTCCTCGGCGCCGGAGACGCCGGATTCCTCCATCAGGAAGGCGAAGTTCGGCCGTGCGCGGGTGAGTTCCTGGCGCAGCGTCTCCTCCGAGCGGAGGTCGGCCTGGGAGACGAAGTCGCCCGGCCCCTTCACGCTGACCTGGAGCTGCTCGACCTCCCCGAAGTCGCGCAGCAGGCGCTTGCCCGCCTTGGTGACGGCGGCGGTGAGCACCTGCATGGCGGGGGTGAGGCGGGGGGAGACGGGGGCCATTACCGACCGATCCTAACCATAAAGAGAGACGCTCTGGCGGACGGGCCAGCGGCCCGGCCGAGGCCCCGAATGGGGCCCGCCGGTAGTCCGGCGAAGCCAAGGGCGGCGGATGCCGCCCGCCCGGCGTCTGAGGGGCGGGCGCTACGCGCCCGCGCGCAACGATCTCAACCCTTGAAGCGCTCGTAGTAGGACGCGTCTTCCGTCTTCACGACGATCTTCTCGCCCGCCGTGATGAAGGGGGGCACCATGGTCTTCACGCCGTTCGAGAGCACGGCCGGCTTGTAGGAGGAGGAGGCGGTCTGCCCCTTCACCACCGGATCGGCCTCGATGATCTCCAGCACCACCGTCTCCGGCAGGTCCATCGAGACGGGCTCGCCCTCGATGAGCTTGACGTTGACGGTCATGTTCTCCTGCAGGAAGGGCAGGCGGTCGCCCAGGATGTCCTTCGGGACCATGGTCTGCTCGAAGCTCTCCGGATCCATCAGCACCAGGTTGTCGCCATCGGCGTAGGAATAGGTGAACTCCTTGTCCTCGGTGGTCAGGCGCTCGACGACATCGGCGGTGCGCCAGCGCTGATCCTTCTTGGCGCCCGACTTGATGTTGCGCATGTCCACCTGGATGATGGCATTGCCCTTGCCCGGGATCATGATGTTCTGCTTGAGGATGGTGTAGCGCTGGCCTTCGAATTCGATGACCATGCCGGCACGCATCTGATTGGCCTGCATCTTCGCCATGGGGTGGGCTTTCCGGATCCGGTGATTGGAAATGAGCGGGCACGCGCCGGGGAGCCGGCACGCGCGATGGGGGAGGGGGATACAGCGGGAAAGGGGGAGAGGGCAACCCGACGGCTCCGGGCGTCATCCCCAGCCTTGGGTCTCGCCGCCTCGCCAACGTCGTTCCGCCGGCAATTCGAAGCCGGTCAGCCCGCATCCGACCGCATCCGCCACCCGAAGCCCATCCACCCCGGCGGATAAGATGCCCCCCGCGTATCCGGCACCTTCGCCGGCCGGGTAGAGCCCATGGGTGTTCAGGCTGGCGAAACCGACGCCGCGTCCGATCCGGACCGGGCTGCTGGTCCGGGTCTCGACCCCGGTCATGACCGCGTCCTCCATGGCGAAGCCGGCGATATCCTGGGCGAAGGCGGGCAGGGCCTCCCGCATGGCGGCGACCGCGTAATCCGGCAGGCAGCGGGTGAGGTCTGCGGGGCGGACGCCGGGGCGGTAGCTGGGGAGGACGTCGCCCAAGGTGGTGGAGGGCCTTCCGGCCAGGAAATCGCCGACGCGCTGGGCAGGTGCCCGCCAGTCGCTGCCGCCTTCGACGAAGGCGCGTTCCTCCCAATGCCGCTGGAAGCCGATGCCGGCGAGCGGGCCTTCGGCGCCGAAATCGGCGGGCGTCAGGCCGACCACGATCGCCGAATTCGCGTTCCGCTCGTTCCGCGAATACTGGCTCATGCCATTGGTGACGAGGCGCCCGGGCTCGCTCGCGGCGGCGACCACGGTGCCGCCCGGGCACATGCAGAAGGAATAGACGCCGCGGCCATTGCTCGCGTGATGCACCAGCTTGTAGTCGGCGGCACCGAGCGTCTTGTTGCCGGCGAAGGGGCCGAAGCGGGCGCGGTCGATCAGCCCCTGCGGATGCTCGATGCGGACGCCGATCGAGAGCGGCTTCGCCTCCATCGCAACGCCGCGGGCATGCAGCATGGCGAAGGTGTCACGCGCGGAATGGCCAACCGCCAGCACCACATGCCGGGCGGCGATGCGCTCGCCATCCGCGGTCTCCACGCCGGCGACGCGGCGGGTGCCGTCGTCGTCCTGCTCCACCAGCAGGTCGGTCACCCGGGTGCTCCAGCGGTATTCGCCGCCGAGGCCCTCGATGGTCGCGCGGATCTGCTCGACCATGTGCACCAGGCGGAAAGTGCCGATATGCGGCTTGGAGAGGGTGAGGATCTCCTCCGGCGCGCCGGCGGCGACGAACTCCTCCAGCACGTGCCGGCCGTGGTGCAGCCGGTCCTTGATCTGGCTGTAGAGCTTGCCGTCGGAGAAGGTGCCGGCGCCGCCTTCGCCGAACTGCACATTGCTCTCGGGCGTCAGCACGCCCTTTCGCCACAGCGCCCAGGTGTCCTTGGTGCGTTCGCGCACCACCTTGCCGCGGTCGAGGATGATCGGGCGGAAGCCCATGCGGGCCAGCGCGAGCGCCGCCATCAGCCCGCAGGGGCCGGCGCCGATCACCAGCGGGCGTTCGGTGAAGCCAGGAGGCGCGCTGGCGACGGGCTGCCAGCGCATGTCCGGCGTCGGGGAGAGGCGCGGGTCGCGGGCCAGCAGCCCGGCCTCGTCCTCCACCTCGGCATCGATCGTGTAGACGAGCTGGATCGCGTGCTTCTTCCGCGCGTCATGGCCGCGGCGGAAGACGCTGAAGCCGCGCAGCCGTGCCGGCGCGATGCCAAGGCGGGCCAGCAGCGCCTGCTTCAAGGCAGGCTCCGGATGGTCGAGCGGCAGGCGGAGTTCGGTGACGCGGAGCATGGGCGGCTGCCTATATCAGCGGCCTCGATCCTTGGCACGCCGGGCTGGCGATCCGACTCATGGGTCCGTGATGTAGGGTCGTGTAGGGTTTCTCATTGGACCGTACATGCGCGCGGACGGTCGGAATCGAAAACCCTACATGACCCTACATGCTCGTTCCGGATCCGGTTCGAGAGTGCAGGGTTGTGCAGGGTTTTCCATTTCAGACGTACACGCGCGCGGACGGTCTAAATGCAGAACCCTGCACAACCCTGCACTTCTGTTCCGATATCAGAACGTGTGGGCGCAGAAGACGCGATTCCTCGGACCGGCGGTCACGCGATGCCCGGCCCGATCGGCATCTTGCCGCCGCCATCCGGCAGCTCCTGCACATAGGTCGGCCAGGCGAGGCCGGTGACCCGGCCGCGTAGCGCCCGCAGCAGGGCGCGGCCGTGCTCCGGCGCCACCCGGAAGCGCGCGGTGCCGGGTGCGAGATCGAGCTGGTGCAGGTAATAGGGCTTCACCCGGACCGAGAGCATGGCGCGGAACAGCCCCTCCAGCGCCTCCTCGCTGTCATTCACGCCGGCCAGCAGCACGCTCTGGCCCAGCACCGGGATGCCGGCGCGGGTCAGGCGCCCGACCGCCGCCCGTGCCGCGGGCGAGAATTCCCGCGCGTGGTTGGCATGCAGGCAGAGGAAGATCGGCTTCTCCAGGTCCATCGCCGCGACCAGCGCCGCCGTGACGCGGCCGGGATCGGCGACCGGCACCCGGGTGTGGATGCGCAGCACCTCCAGATGCGGGATCGCCGCCAGCCGCGCCAGGATCTCGCCGAGCCGGCGCGGGGAGAGCATCAGCGGGTCGCCGCCGGTCAGGATCGCCTCCCGCACCTGGGGCGTCCGCGCGAACCAGGCGATGGCGGCATCGAGCTCCGCCTCGGTCAGCAGCCCGCCATCGGGGCCCACCACCTCGCGGCGGAAGCAGAAGCGGCAATAGACCGGGCAGGCGAGCAGGGGTTTTAGCAATGCCCGGTCCGGATAGCGGTGGACGACGCCCTTCACCGGGGTGAAGGGGGCATCGGCGGTTGGATCCTCGATCTCGTCCGGGGCGGTCACGAGCTCGGCCGCGTCGGGAATGTATTGCCGCGCGATGGGGTCGTCCGGCGCGCCGATCAGCGCCGCGACGGCAGGGGTCACCGAAATCGCGTAGCGCTCCGCGACCGCGGCGATGGCCGGCGCCTGCTCAGCCCCGATCAGCCCGGCGGCGAGCAGCGCGTCGGCGTCGCGCAGGGTGCGGGGGAGCGATCCGTCGGGCATGGTGGGCGCGACCTACAACCTTGGGGCATGCTGCGTCCATGCCCCAGACGCCACCCTGGCATCCCGACCGCCTGGCCGACCGCCTGCCCTTCCTCGATGCCCGCGCCCGGCTGACCGCCGCGACCCGCGCCTTCTTCACGGGGCGCGGCTACCGGGAGGTGGAGACGCCGGCGCTCGTTCCGGTGCCGGGGATGGAAGTGCACCTGATGGGCTTTTCGACCCGCTTCCGGCCGCATCTGGGACAGGGGCTGGAGGTGCCGTTCTGGCTCCGCACCTCGCCCGAGCTCGCGATCAAGCGGCTGCTGGCGGGCGGCGCGGGCCCGGTCTTCGAACTCGCGCGGGTCTGGCGGAACGGCGAGGTCTCCGCCCGCCACCACCCCGAATTCACCATGCTAGAATGGTATCGTCCTGGTGCGAGCTTCGATGCGCTGATGGACGAGACGGAGGCCTTCCTCCGCGCCGTCTGCCCGCCGCGCGTCGCCCATGACGGCGTCACCACCGACCTGACCCTGCCTTTCGAGCGGCTCCGCATGGCCGAGGCCTTCGCCCGCTTCGCCGGCGTGCCGGACCTGCTCGCCAGCGTGACGGCGGAGGGCAGGGGCGATGCCGCCGCGCTCTCGGCCGCCGCCGGCGCGCCGCTCCGCGAGGGCGAGGATTGGGAGGATCTGTTCTTCCGCCTGCTGCTGGAACGGGTGGAGCCCGCGATCGGCCGCGACCGCGCGTGTTTCCTCACGCATTGGCCGGCGCCGCAGGCGGCCCTCGCCCGCCGCGACCCCGCCGACTCGCGCGCGGCGCTCCGCTTCGAGCTCTTCGTCGCCGGCATCGAGCTCGCCAATGCATTCGACGAGCTCACCGACGCCGCCGAGCAGCGCGCGCGCTTCGTGGTCGATGTCGCGGAACGCCGTCGCCGCTACGCGGAAGGCTGGGATGTGGACGAGGATTTCCTCGCCGCACTCGAGCATGGCATGCCGCCGACTGCCGGAATCGCGATGGGCTTCGATCGCCTGGCGATGCTGGCCGCCGGCGCGCGGCGGATCGAGGATGTGCTGTGGCTGCCGCTGTCGCTGTGAAGGCCTGCTAGTCAACGCATGGGCTCGACGGTGTCACGCGTCGAAGCCGCTGAAGGCGGCCATCCGCACCGGGTTCTCGTTCCGCCGCCAGTCCGCCGTGCGGTACAGGAGCGGGTCCTGCAGCTCCAGCGTGGCGTGCCAGTCGAACACGTAGTCAGTGCCGTCGGTCATCACGACCCAGCTCGCCTGGTGGTGCGTGCCGTCCACAACCCGGTACACGCCCGTCGAGTGCCGCACCTCCGGCAGCAGGGTCGGCCCGGGGCGGGTCAGCGCCCCGGAGACGGAGGCGGCGCTGATCGCCTCCGTCGTGGCCTCGGTCACGCCGACGCAGCTGTACTGGTCGAACTCCGGCGTGCCGGCCTTGCGACCGAGCAGGATCATCGCGGTGTTGCGCGCGGCGCCGGCCATGCCCCAGCCGCTGAGTTGCGGGAGGGGCCGATGGTTCTGGATCCGGGCGCGGCAGCGCGGGTCGCTGGCGACGGCTTGGCAGATGCGAAGGGCGGCGGCGACGGTCAGCATGGGGCGGGACCTCCTGAATGAGGCGCCACGATTAGGATGGATGGCGGCCCGCCGCGGTGCCGCAGGGAACACCGCGGGGCGTGCATCGCGTCTCGCTCCGCGTGCTCGCGGGCAATGCCCGCGCGATCGCCTGTTACAGCAAATGCGGTTTCGTGGAGGAAGGGCGCCAACCCGAAACGGCCTGCGTCAACGGCGTCTGGCAGGATGACGTCATCATGGGATTGCTGGACCGGGAGTTCGATCAGCGCCGCTGATGTTACGGGAATTTCGCTGGCGGCTTCGGGCACGGTGACAGAAGTTGGTCGGATGCCTTCGATTCCCGAGCACGACATCGCCATCCTCGGCGCCGGCTTCTCCGGCAGCCTCCTCGCCATCCATCTCACACAACGTCGCGGCGGCGCAGACGGGCTGCTGCTGGTCGAACGCGCGGCCATTGCCGGGCCGGGAACCGCCTATGGCACCCGCGACCCGATCCACCTGCTGAACGTTCCCGCGCGCGGCATGAGCGCCTTCCCCGATGCGCCGGCGCATTTCCTGGACTGGGCGCGGGAACAGCCGCCGAGCGCCCTCGGCCCGCTCAGCGACGGCGTGGCGCCCGATGCCTTCCTGCCGCGCGCCCTCTACGGCGCCTATCTGCGCACCACCCTCGCCGAGGCCGGCATCACGCATCGCCGGGCCGAGGTCAGCGGCGTGACGCGGGACGGCGATGCCTGGGTGATCGCCACCGAGGCCGGCCCGATCGCCCGCGCCCGCACCGTGGTGCTGGCGACCGGCAATCCGCCGCCGGCGCGCGGCGGCGATGCCCATCTGCGCGGCGATCCCTGGGCGCCCGGCGCGCTCGACGGCATTCCGCCCGATGCGCCGGTGCTGCTGGTCGGCACCGGCCTCACCATGGTCGACACGCTGCTGAGCCTGCGCCTGACGCTCGGCCATCGCGGGCCGATCCACGCGATCTCCCGCCATGGCTGGCTGCCGCTGGCGCATCTGCCGCAGCCGCGACCCTGGCCGCACGCCTTTACCCTGCCGGAGCCGGGCGCCAGCCCGCGCGCCGTCCTGCGCTTGCTGCGCGCCGAGGCCGCCCGCGCGGCGGCGGAAGGCGTGCCCTGGCAGCCGGTGATCGACGCGCTGCGGCCGGCGACCAGGCGCTGTGGCGCGCCTGGCCGGAGGCCGAGCGGGCGCGCTTCCTGCGCCATCTCCGCACGCTCTGGAACCTGCATCGGCACCGCGTGGCGCCGCCCGCCAAGGCGGTGCTGCGGGAAGCGATGGCCGATGGCCAGTTGCGCCTCCGCGCCGCGCGGCTGCTCGGCCATGATCCGGCGGAGGAGGGGACGGTCGCCCGCCTCCGGCTGCGCGGCGGCGCGGAGGCAACGCTGCCGGTCGCGCGCATCCTGCTCTGCACCGGGCCCGGCAGCGGCGCCGCCACCGGCGAGGAATGGCTGGAAGCGCCGCCGCTCCGTCAGTTGCGCGCCGACGGCCTGATCGCGACCGACGCCTTCGCTCTCGGCATCGAATGCGATCCGGAGGGTTTGCAGGTGCTGGATGCCGAAGCGCGGCCGGTGCCGGGGCTGCATCTGCTCGGGCCGATCACCCGCGGCCGGCTCTGGGAAGCGACCGCGGTGCCGGAGCTGCGCGCGCAGGCGGCGCGGCTGGCCGAACGGCTCGCCGCGTCGGTCTAGAGCATGATGCGTTCGCAAGCGCTCACGCATCATGCTCCAGCACTTTGTTTGATCGCGTGATTCAGACTTTTCGGCGATTCCGCCTCAAGTCATCACGCTCTAGTCACCCCCAGCGCATCTCGCCCTTGGCGACCTTGGCGCCGATCTCGAGCGCGATGCCCATGCCGAGGCCCGGGTAGCGCGCCTGCATCGCCGCGATCAGCGCGGCGCTGTCGGCGGCGCGGCCGAGCTCGTCCTCGAAGGCCAGCAGGTAGTCCCTGGTGTAGCGGATCGCGGCGGCGTCGACCGGCGCATCCGGCGCCATGTGCCCGGCCACGACGATCGCCGGGTCGCGCGCGGCGATCTCATCGAGCGTCGCCACCCAGGCGGCCCGGGCTTCGCGGGTCTGGGTGTCGGCGGTCCAGACATGCACGCGGTTGAACAGCAGCACCCCGCCGAAGACCGCCTTCAGGGAGGGCGCCCAGAGATAGCGGCGATTCTGCAGGCCGGCGGCGGGGACGATCTCGATGCGCTCGGCCCCGAGCTCCAGGGCCGGGGCGTCGAGTGCTTCCGGCATGACGATGTCGGCGAGCGTCTGCGGCCCATTCTCCCGGAGCTGCGGGCCCCAGGTGGCGAGCTTCGACTGCACATTGGCCTGAATCGCCGCCAGGGTCTCCGGTGCCGCGACGACGCGCGCCTCCGGGAAGGCCGCCTTGATCGGCGCCAGGCTGAAATAGAAGTCGGGGTCGCTCTGGCTGACATAGATCATGCGGAGCCGCCTGCCGGTCGCGCGGATCGCCTCGGCCAGCGCGCGGCCGTCGGACAGCGTCCAGCCGCCATCGATCAGGATGGCGTCCGATGCATCGGACAGCAGGACCGGCGCGCGGAAGAATCCGGAAGGCCCGGCGGGATGGTGCCGCCAGGACAGCGTGGCTGCCGGCTGTGCCAGCGCCCGGCCTGCCCCCGGGAGCATCGCATAGGCACCTGCGGCTGCCAGCGACGTCAGCGCCAGTCGTCTCGACGAGATCATGGGATCCTCCCGGTAAGCGGTGACAGCGCCGGCCCGTCGCCGGATCGCGCCTGCGCGGGGAGATAGGGAAGGGCTGGGGACAGAGAAATACGAACAAACCGGACGGAATGTCTGGCTATGGCAGACAATCGCCGGCATCTTGGCATGGCGATGCGCGCGCCCCGCACCCTCAGCCGGCTCGTCTACTACGCCGCCGTGGTGGAAAGCGGGTCCTTCACCGCGGCCGCGCGGCAGCTCGGCGTCACCAAGGCCGTGGTCAGCGAGCAGGTCGCCCGGCTGGAGCAGGAAGCGGGTGCCACGCTGCTGTCGCGGACCACGCGCCGCGTGGTGCCGACCGATGCCGGCCGCGCCTTCCACGCACATTGCGCCGCCATCCTGCGCCAGTGCGAGGATGCCTTCGAGGAGCTGGAGCAGACCGCGTCATCGCCCCAGGGGCTGCTGCGCATCGCAGCCCCGAACGACTATGGGGCCGCGGTCGTGGCGCCCGCGGTCGCCGCCTTCGCGCGCCGCTATCCCGATTGCAGCGTCGCGCTGTCGATCGGCGACCGGACGCTCGACCTGGTCGCGGAGCAGATCGACCTCGCGGTCCGGGTCGGCTGGCTGCAGGATTCCAGCCTGCAGACGCGAACGATCGGCACCTTCCGGGAGTTGCTGGTCTGCGGCGCCGGCTTCGCGGCGGCGATCGCGGGCCTGCAGGATCCCGGCGCGCTGGAGGCGTTGCCCTGGGTCGCGCATGCGACGCATCGGGATACGCTGCAGCGCAGCTTCCTCGGCGCCGATGACGCGCGGCGCGACATCCGGATCCGCTCGGCGATCATGATCGATGCGGCGCCGGCGGTGCACCAGGCGGTCGCGGCCGGCGCCGGGCTCGCAGTGCTGCCGGATTTCCTGGTCGCCGCGGATATCGCGTCCGGGCGCCTCGTCCACGTGCTGCCGGGCTGGCGCCTCCGCACCGGCGGCATCCATGCGGTCTTCCCGCCGGCGCGCTACCGCCCGGCCAAGGTCCGGGCCTTCGTCGAGGTGCTGCTCGAGGTGGAGAAACGCCGCCAGGCGGTGGCCGGGCCGGCGCCCGCCTGACCGGGGCACCCGCCGCCGGCCGGGCGGATTGCGGCTATTCCAGGCGGCCGGGATCGCCCGGCGGGCCGCGGCGCGCGTTGGCCGGGCCGGCCGGATCGGCGTCATCGTATTCGGTGACGACCGGCTCCATGCCGACATAGGCCGCGAAGGATTCGGCACCACGGACATCGCTGAAGCAGACGTAGTGCCGGTCATTGCCGGGCCCTGCCCAATGGAAGCCGGCGATGACGCCCTGCTGATCGCGGAACAGGTCGAGCAGCCGGAGGATGCTCCTGTGCCGCGGTTCATCCTCGCGGCGGAACGGGTCGACCCATCCCGCCATGTCGACGCAGTAGCAGCCGTCCTGTCGCCGCCTGATGGCCATGATGCCTTCGTCGCCCGGATATGCTGCGACGCAAACTGACAAGCCGGTGACGCCGTGAATGTCTTCAGGGAATCGGCTGATTTTCGAACCGCGCCAGCATCGCCGCCGCGCTCTCCCGCGGCAGCGCGTAGAAGACGAAGACATAGGGGTCGGACGCCTCGAACACCGAAGGATCGGGGGAGGCGCGCTGCATGGTCGCGCGATCCAGCGCCGCCATCGGATGCCAGGCGCCGTCGAGCTCGAAGACCGTGTCGTAGCCGAGCGCGTCGAGGAAGGCCGGCACCGCCCAGGTGGAGCCCTGCCGGTGCCGCTCCTCGATCTCGATGGTCAGCACGGGGCGGCAGCGCAGCAGGGTCTCGCGCGCCCCGCGCAGCACGGCGTATTCCGCCCCCTCGGCGTCCAGCTTCACATGCGTGAGGTCCGTGAGGCCGAGATCGTCGATGCGCCGCACCGGCACGGTGAAGCGGCTGACCGCGATGCGCGCGGGGTCGTAGCCTTCGTAATCCTTGGCGGTGGACGCCCATTGCTCCTGCGCGACGCCGTCGAGCACGGGCATCGCGAGCGTGATGCTGCCGGCTGCGTCGCCGAGCGCTTCCGGCACCAGCGTCACATGCGGGGGGATGGTGCCGAAGGCAGTGCGGATCGCGGCCTCGAGCCGCGCGAAGGCAGGGGGCAGCGGCTCGAAGGCCAGCACCCGGCTGTCGGGCAGGCGCGCGAAGGGCAGCGTGATCAGCCCGTCATGCGCGCCGACATCCAACAGCGTGCCCGGGCGATGCAGGCGGGTGTGGAAGGTGATCTCGTCCATTGGAGCGATCCGCCCGCGCGCCGCTCAGGCCGCGGCGATCGCGGCGTTCAGCACGCGCAGGCCGGCGGCCGGGCCCTCGGGATGGTTCCAGACCGCGCCGACGACCGCCAGGAAATCCGCGCCCGCCCGCACCAGCGGCCCGCAATTCTCGGCAGTGATGCCGCCGATCGCGACGCAGGGGATCTCGAACATCTCGGACCACCATTCCAGAAGGTCGGTCCCGGCCTCATGCTCCGTGACTTTGGTCGCGGTCGGGAAGAAGGCGCCGAAGGCGACATAATCGGCGCCGAGCTCGCCCGCTTCCATCGCGAGATGGCGGGAGGCGTGGCAGGTGATGCCGAGCGTCGCCTCCCCCAGCAGCGCCCGCGCCGCTGCATGGTCGCCATCCTCCTGCCCGAGATGCGCGCCGTCGCAGCCGAGCTCCTTCGCGAGCCTGGCGTCGTCATTCAGCAGGAAGGCGACGTCGCGTGCGTGGGCCACCGGCATCAGCAGCTCGACCGCGCGCTTCACATCATCCGGCGCGGCGTCCTTGAGGCGAAGCTGCAGGCAGGCGACATCGCCGGCATCGAGGGCGGCGGCCAGCGTGTCACGGAACCGCGCGGGATCGAGCGCCGGCGGCGTGACGAGGTAGACCCTGCAGCCGGCATCGGTGGCGCTCATCGCCCCATGGTCCCTCGCGTGATGCCGGAGCGGCCGCTCGGCCGCCCCGGCCACATTCCCGGGGCGGCTGAGCCGTCCCCCGGGGCGGCGTGAGCCGCCCCACCCGGATCAGGGCTTGGTCTTGTAGATCTCGATGATGTTCGAGAGGAGCTGCAGCGCTTCCGCCTTCGGGCGCTGGAAGGCGTTCCGGCCGACGATGGAGCCATTGCCGCCGCCGGCATGGATCGCCTTCACCTCGTTGAGCAGCGCATCGGCCGACTTGGCCTCGCCGCCCGAGAAGACCACCAGGCGGCGGCCGTTGAAGCAGGCCTGCACGATATGCGCGATGCGCTTCGCCGGATCCTGCACCTCGATCGGGTGCGCCTGGTAGGTCTTCTTGGCCGCTTCCAGGCTGATCGCCTCGGTGGGCGGCTTCACCTTGATGATATGGGCGCCGAGGAGGGCGGCCATATGCGCGGCATAGGCGGCGATATCGAGCGCAGTCTCGCCGACCTTGTCGAGGTTCGGGCCGCGCGGGTAGCTCCACACGACGACGGCGAGGCCGACCGACTTCGCTTCCTCGGCGAGCTCGCGCAGCTCTTCCATCAGCTCGAAGGCGTATTCGCTGCCGGGATAGATCGTGAAGCCGATCGCCGAGCAGCCGAGGCGGAGCGCGTCGGCGACGCTGCCGGTCACCGCCTGGTCCTTGGCGCTGGCGAGCGAGTTGGAGCTGTTGACCTTCAGGATGGTCGGGATGGCGCCGGCGAAGGTGGCCGCACCCGCTTCCAGCGGGCCGAGTGGCGCGGCATAGGCGTTGAGCCCGGCCTCGATCGCCAGCTCGAAATGGTAGTGCGGGTCATAGGCGGCCGGGTTCGGCGCGAAGCTGCGGGCCGGGCCGTGCTCGAAGCCCTGGTCGACCGGCAGGATCACCAGGCGGCCGGTGCCGCCGAGCTTCCCTTCCATGAGGATGCGGGCGAGGTTCGCCTTGGTGCCGGGATTGTCGCTCTCGTACCAGGAGAGGATTTCCTTCACGCGACGCGTCAGCTTCATGGCGTGTCCTTTCTTGCCGGCCAGGGAGGGATTGCCGAAGGGCCCGGAGGCCTGAATCCCGCTCGTAAGCTCTCAACTCTCGGGCGCGGGCTCTAGCCCAAGGCTGCGCCGCTGTCACCTCACGGCCGGGGAAGCGGCGGGTCGAGCCAGCGCGCCAGCGCCGCCTGCGCCGCCGGGCGGGACAGGTCCCAGCCCGCGAGATCGAGCGCTTCCGGCCGCGCGGCCAGCAGCGTGGCGCCGCATTCTGCGGCAGCGCCGGCGACCGCGGCGAAGGCGGGCGTCTCGGGGGCCAGCACCAGGAGGCGGAAGCCGAAGCGCAGCGCCGCCAGCGCATGGCCGGGATCGGTGCCGCAATCGATCGCCGCCGGCGCATGGCCGGCCAGCATTGCCGCGAACCAGGCGGGCCCGAGGCTGCCCGCCGCACCGGGCGCCGAGAGCAGCAGCAACTGCCGGCCGCCGGCCGCCGTGATGGCGGCCCGTACCTGCGCGGCATCGTGCACCACGACGGCGCGTGGCGCGGCCGTCATTTGTTGACCCGTGCATGACCCCATGCGAAGCCTTGAGCACGCCCGCACGCCCTGCGTCCAGCAGGGGATGCGGGCCCTGGTCAGGGGTGGCATCGGACGCGTGAGCGGCAGCGGAGACGGCGTGGCTTCCATGGATATGGCGATGGCGCGGCTCGAAGCCGCGGTGGAGCACCTCGGCAGCCAGATCGCCCGGCTGCGCGCGGCGCCGCCCAGGCCCGCCGCCGAAGCCGCCGCGGAGGACATGGTGCCGCGGGCAGAGGTCGCCGCACTCGCCGCCCGTCTGGATGCCGCGCTGCTCGCGCTGCGCGGCGCCCTGGCGCAGGAAGCAGGCGACGCCCCCGAGGATCAGGAGTAGCGATTGGCCCAGGTCACGGTCCGCATCGGCGGCTACAGCCACCCGGTTTCCTGCCAGGACGGCCAGGAACAGCACCTCCAGAAGATGGCCGCCGAGGTCGATCGCCGGGTCGCCGCGCTGAAGGCGATGGGGCTGCAGCTCGGCGAGACGCGCATGCTCGTGCTGGCCGCGCTGCAGCTGGCCGACGAGACCTACGACATGCGCGATGAGCTGGCGGCGCTCCGGGCGGGGGCGCCCGCCGGCGCGCCGGCCCCGGCCGCGGAGCCCGATCCGGCGCTCGCGGTGCGGCTCGCCGCGGTGGCGGAACGCATCGAGGCCATTGCCGGCAGCCTTGAGGCACCCTAGCTATGGTCCCGTGCGGGGCTGCCCGGTGCGACAGGCAAGTAAACCCCCGGGGCCAATGAGCATCTCCCGGGAGCTGGCTCTGATCGGATCCTGGTCCGGTTATCTGGTGCCCACCTGCAAAGCAGGCCTTGGGAGGGTTCGACGCCAACGGCCATGGTGGCTCCGCACGTTATTCCCGATCTCGATGCGGCGAAGCGCGAGGCGCGGCGCATGGCGCTGGCCCGCCGCGCCGGTGCCGGCGACCCCGCCGAGGCGGGGCGCGCCCTGGCGCGCCACCTCCTGGACGCTGCTGCCATCCCGCCCGGCGCCCTGGTCGCCGGCATCTGGCCCTTGCCCGGCGAGATCGACCTGCGCCCGCTGATGGAGGCGCTGGTCGCCCATGGGCATGGGCTGGCGCTGCCGGTGACCCCGCCGCGCGGCAACCCACTGATCTTCCGCCGCTGGCTGCCGGGCGAGGCGCTCGCCCAGGGCCCGATGGGCACCCGCCACCCGGAGGGCGGCGAGCCGGTGCAGCCCGAGGTCATCCTGGTGCCGCTGCTCGCCTTCGACCGGGCGGGGCGGCGGCTTGGCTATGGCGGCGGCTATTACGACCGCACCCTGGCGGCGTTGCCCGACGCGAAGGCGATCGGCATCGCCTTCGCGTCGCAGGAGGTGCGGGAGGTGCCGGCCGGGCCGCACGATGCCCGGCTGACGCTGGTGGCGACCGAAGCCGGGCTCATCGCCTGCGGCGCCATGGCATGAGGATATTGTTCCTGGGCGATGTGGTCGGCCGTGCCGGGCGCGACGCGGTGGAGCGGGAGCTGCCGCGGCTGCGGGCGGCGCTGGCACTCGACCTCGTGGTGGTGAACGCCGAGAATGCGAGCCACGGCTTCGGGCTCTCCCCGGAGATGGCGCGCGCCTTCCTGGCCGCCGGCGCGGATGTGCTGACGCTCGGCAACCACGCCTGGGATCGCAAGGAAATCATTCCTTTCATCGAGCAGGAGAAGCGGCTGATCCGGCCGCTGAACTACCCGCCGGGCACGCCGGGTAAGGGCTCGGTCGTGGTGGAGGTGCCGGGGAACCGGCGGGCGCTGGTGGTTCAGGCCATGGGCCGGCTGTTCATGGAGTTGCTGGACGACCCCTTCCGCGCCATCCAGGCGGAGCTCGCCAAGCACCGGCTGGGCGGCACGGTGCAGGCCATCATCATCGACATCCATGCGGAAGCCACCAGCGAGAAGCAGGCGGTCGCGCATTCCTTCGACGGCCTGGCGAGCCTGGTCATCGGCACCCACACCCATGTGCCCTCGGCCGATCACCGGATCCTGGCCGGCGGCACCGCCTTCCAGTCCGATGCCGGGATGTGCGGGGATTATGACAGCGTGATCGGCATGCAGAAGGGCGCCGCCGCGCTCCGCTTCTGGCGCAAGGTGCCGAGCGAGCGCCTGGCGCCGGCCGAGGGCGACGCGACCGTCTGCGGCCTTTTTGTCGAGACCGACGACGCGACCGGCCTCGCGAAGCGGGCCGAGCCGCTCCGCCTCGGCGGCACGCTCAGCCCGACCATGCCGGCGCCCTGACCCTCCTTCGCCGAGGCTTCAGAGGGCCTAATACAAAACCTTCATGGCTTGCTTGTAGGAGCCCTCGTCGATCTCCTTGGCGTCAACCTGGCCATTGAGATGGGAGGCGAGCATCTCGCCGGCGGTCGGCACCGCGGCCGGCGCCTCGCGCCCGGCCCAGATCTTGCCGCGCAGCACGGCGCGGCCGCATTGCATGTAGACTTCCTGCACGTCGATCAGGATCACCGTCGCCGGCTCGACCCCGTTCATGGCGAAGCGCGCCTTCAGCGCGGGATCGGCGGTCAGCCGCGCCAGCCCGTTCACCCGCAGCGTCTCGTTGGCGCCGGGTGCCAGGAAGAGCAGGGCGACGCGCGGATCCTCCAGGATGTCGCGCAGCGCCTCGATCCGGTTGTTGCCGCGCCGGTCCGGCATCGCCAGCCGGCCATCCTCGAGCGGGACCACGAAACCCGGCAGGTCGCCCCGCGGGGTCGCGTGCAGCCCGCGGCTGCCATTGGTCGCCAGGATGCAGAAGGGGGAGGCGGCGATGAAGGCCCGCGCAGTCGCATCCAGCTTCGGCACCACCTTCTCCAGCGCGCGCTGGCTCGGCGCCGCGTAGAGGGCGGCAAGTGCTTCCGGGGTCGCAACGGCGAAGGGGTCGGAGGCGGGCAGATTGTCCATGACGGCATCCTGCCCTCGGCGGCCGGCCGTCGGGAAGGGGGTATGCCGGCCCTGCTGGCCGCGCGGGTGGCGTCAGCGGCCCTGGGCCAGTATAAGGTGTTCCTCAACCGGAATCTGAAGACAGGAAGGACGGCTCGCGGCCATGGCCGGGCATTCGCACGCGAAGAACATCATGCACCGCAAGGCGGCCCAGGGCGCCAAGAAGGCGCGCGCCTTCGGCAAGCTCATCCGGGAGATCAGCGTCTCCGCCAAGCAGGGCATGCCGGACCCGGCCATGAACCCCCGCTTGCGCGCCGCGGTCAAGGCTGCGCTGGTCGCCAACATGACGCGCGACACCATCGACCGCGCCATCAAGCGCGCCGCCGCCGGCGGCCAGGGCGAGGACTACCAGGAGGTGCGGTACGAGGGCTACGGCCCGCACGGCGTCGCCATCATCGTCGAAGCGCTGACCGACAACCGCAACCGCACCGCGGGCGACCTGCGCAGCATGTTCGCCAAGCATGGCGGCGCGCTCGGCGAGAGCAATTCCGTCGCCTTCCAGTTCGAGCGCCACGGCGCCGTGCGCTACCCGGCCGCCGCGGCCTCCGCCGATGCAATGCTGGAGGCCGCGATCGAGGCCGGCGCCGCCGATGTCGAGAGCAGCGAGGACGGGCATGAGATCGAGACCGCGGTCGAGGATCTTGGCCCGGTGCGCGATGCGCTGGAGGAGAGGTTCGGCCAGGCGGAATCGGCACGCCTCGAATGGTGGCCGAGCACCACGGTGGAGCTCGACGAGGAGCGGGCGGCGGAGGTGATGAAGCTGCTCGACGTGCTCGACGACAATGACGACGTGCAGCAGGTCTACGCCAATCTCGATGTGAGCGAGGCGGTGATGCAGAAGCTGTCGGCCTGAGATGGGCGCACCCGTTCCGACCCGGATTCTGGGCTTGGATCCGGGCTTGCGGCATACCGGTTGGGGCATGGTGGAAAGCCATGGCAGCCGGCTGCGCCATCTCGGCGACGGCGTGATCTCCTCGGATGACTCGCTGTCGCTGGCGGAGCGGCTGATGCAGCTCCACCAGGGGCTCGCGAAGCTGCTGGCGGAATGGCAGCCGGATGAGGCGGCGGTCGAACACACCTATGTGAACCGCAACCCCGCCGCGGCGCTGAAGCTCGGCCAGGCGCGCGGCATCGCGCTGCTGGCGCCGGCGCTCTTCGGCATCCCGGTCGCCGAGTATCAGGCCATGGAGGTCAAGCGCGCGGTGGTCGGCACCGGCGCCGCCGCCAAGGAACAGGTCGCCGACATGGTGCGCCGCCTGCTGCCGGGCGCGCGGCTGGCGCGTGCGGATGCCTCCGACGCGCTGGCGATCGCGATCTGCCACACCCATCACCGCGCGACGCGTCTCGCATTGGCGAAAGGCTACGTGCCGGCATGAGGGGCGCATGATTGGTTTGCTCACCGGCCAGGTCGTGGAGACCAGCGAGGCGGGCTGCATCCTCGACGTGCAGGGCGTCGGTTACCTGCTGTCCTGCTCGCGCAAGACGCTCGACCGGCTGACCGCTGGCGATGGCGTGCAGCGGGTGCTGGTCGAGACGCATCTGCGCCAGGACGCCATCACCCTCTACGGCTTCGCCGATGCCGCGGAGCGCGAGGCCTTCCGTGCGCTGATCGAGGTGAAGACGGTCGGGCCGCAGAAGGCGCTGCTGGTGCTCTCCGGCCTCGCCCCCACAGCGCTGGCCCGCGCGATCGCGGGCAAGGAGCGCAAGCGGCTGGCGGAGGTGAAGGGCCTCGGCGCCGCCACCGCCAACCGCATCATCGATGAGCCGGCGATGCAGAAATGGGCGGTCGGCCGCGCGACGCCGGAGGCCGATGGCGCCGGCACCGAGGCCTCGCCCGCGACGCCGCCGGGCGATGAGGGCGATGCGGTTTCCGCGCTGATCAACCTCGGCTGGAAACGGCCGGAGGCGGCCGCCGCCGTCGCCCGCGTGCGCACCCGCCTCGGCGCTGAAGCCCCGCTCGGCACCTTGATCCGCGACAGCCTGAAGGAGCTGGCGCCGCGATGAGGATCACCGACGGCGAGCGGCAGGAGGATGATGCGGCGGAGGGCAGCCTGCGGCCGCAGATCCTCGACGAGTTCATCGGCCAGAAAGCGCTGCGCGACAATCTGCACGTCTTCATCCAGGCCGCGAAATCGCGCGGCGAGGCGATGGACCACGCGCTGTTCTACGGCCCGCCCGGCCTCGGCAAGACGACGCTCGCGCAGATCGTGGCGCGCGAGCTCGGCGTCGGCTTCCGCGCGACCTCGGGCCCGATCCTGCAGCGCGCCGGCGACCTCGCCGCGATCCTGACCAACCTGCAGCCGCGCGACGTGCTGTTCGTCGACGAGATCCACCGCCTGCAGCCGGCGATCGAGGAGACACTCTATCCCGCGATGGAGGATTTCTCGCTCGACCTCATCATCGGCGAAGGGCCGGCGGCGCGCACCGTGCGCATCGACCTGCCACCCTTCACGCTGGTCGGCGCCACGACCCGCGCCGGGCTGCTGACCCAGCCGCTGCGCGACCGCTTCGGCATCCCGCTGCGGCTGCAATTCTACGACGTGCCCGACCTGCTGCTGATCGTGAAGCGGGGTGCGGAGAAGCTGCGCTTCGCGCTCGCCGAGGATGGCGCGCTGGAGATCGCGCGGCGGTCCCGCGGCACGCCGCGCGTCGCCGGGCGGCTGCTCCGCCGCGTCAGGGATTTCGCCCTCGTCGCCGGCCGCCCTGCCGACCGCGCGATGGCCGATGCCGCGCTGGAGCGGCTGGAGGTGGACCGCCTCGGCCTCGACGCCATGGACCGGCGCTACCTCCGCCGCATCGCGGATCATCACAATGGCGGCCCGGTCGGGGTCGAGACCCTGGCCGCAGCCCTCGCGGAATCGCGCGATACGCTCGAAGAGATGATCGAACCCTTCCTGATCCAGGAAGGGCTGGTGCTGCGCACCCCGCGCGGGCGCATGCTGGGGGAGCCGGGATGGCGGCATCTCGGCCTGGCGCCGCCGGCCGCGGTCGTGGCGCAGCTCGATCTCCTGAGTGCCGACCCGAGCCCCGATGCCGCCGGCGATGCCTCATGACGGCCACGGAAATGCCACCCCATCGCTTCCCGGTCCGCGTCTATTTCGAGGACACGGATGCGGGAGGGATGGTCTATCACGCGAATTATCTCCGCTGGGCGGAACGGGCCCGCACCGAATCGCTGCGCGAAGCGGGGCTGCCGCATCAATGGATGATCGAGCGTCACAACGCGTTACTCGTGGTGCGACGCATCGAAGTGGAGTATTGGCGCCCGGCGCGACTCGACGACGCGCTGGTGGTCGAAACGATCATCCGCCGCGTCACGCCGGTGCAACTCGTGCTCGAGCAGGGGGTTCTGCGCGACGGCGGCGAGCGGCTCGCGAAGCTGGTGGTGGGGCTCGTCTGCGTCGATCGCGACAGGTTGGTCCCGGTGCCGATTCCCGAGCCATGGCGAGGCTTGTTCCGCTCCGCGGTGTCCGTGGCGGCGGAGGCGCGTCCCAGCCTGGGGGCGGCGCCATGACGAATGCTGTGAAGGAGGGTTCGGCGTGGACCGTACCGTGAACGCCAGCGCGCTGCCCCAGGTGGCGCACGACCTCTCGCTCTGGGGCCTGTTCCTGCAGGCCGACTGGGTCGTGAAGCTCGTGATGATCCTGCTGCTGCTCGCCAGCGTCTGGGTCTGGGCGATCGTGTTCGAGAAGGTCACGACGCTGCGGAAGATGAACCGCGCCGCCGACGGCTTCGAGGACCGCTTCTGGTCGGGCGGCAGCCTCGACGAGCTCTTCATGCGCGAGGGCGAGCAGCCCCTGCATCCGCTGGCCGCCGTCTTCGGCGCCGCGATGCGCGAGTGGCGGCGCAGCGCCAACGCGACGGGTTCGGCGGTCGCCGGCGTGAAGGAGCGGGTCGAGCGCGCCATGACGGTGACGATCGGGCGCGAGATGGAGCGCATGGAACGCTGGATGGTGTTCCTGGCATCGGTCGGCTCGGTCGGTCCCTTCGTCGGCCTGTTCGGCACCGTCTGGGGCATCATGAACAGCTTCTCGGCGATCGCCGGCATGCAGAACACCAACCTCGCGGTGGTGGCGCCGGGTATCGCGGAAGCGCTGTTCGCGACCGCGATCGGCCTGGTCGCCGCCATCCCGGCGGTGCTCGCCTACAACAAGATCAACACCGACCTCGCCCGCTACGCGGCGCGGCTCGAGGGCTTCGCGACGGAGTTCGCGGCCATCGTCTCCCGCCAGGCGGACCAGGCGGCGGCGCAGCCGGCGCGCCCGGCCGCGACCGCGGCGGCGGAGTAGCGCGCCATGGCCGCACCGCTTGCCGGTGGCCGGGGCGGGCGCAGCCGCTATCGCCCGATGGCCGAGATCAACGTCACGCCCCTGGTCGACGTGATGCTGGTGCTGCTCATCATCTTCATGGTGGCGGCGCCGCTGATGACGGTCGGCGTGCCGATCGACCTGCCGAAGACCAATGCCCAGCCGATGAACCAGGAGACCGAGCCGCTGACCATCTCGGTCAACACCGAGGGCAAGATCTTCCTGCAGGAGACCGAGGTGCCGATCGAGGGCCTGGTCGAGCAGCTCCGCGCCATCCTCGCCAACCAGCCGCAGGGCGCGCCGGAGCGGCGCATCTTCGTGCGCGGCGACCGCGGCATCAACTACGGCCGCGTGATGGAGGTGATGGGCACCATCGCGACCGCGGGCTTCACCCGTGTCGCGCTGCTCACCGAACAGCCGGCCGGGCAGCAGCCGGCTGCGCAGCCGCAGGCGCCCCAGGGTGGCGCCCGCCCGGGACAGCCGCGCCCGGCGGCACCGCCGCAGCCCGCATCGCGGCCGCCGGCGCGCTGAGGGGGGAAGGCTCGCGTGTCCGCCACCGCCGCGAACGGGCCGATGGTGCCGCTCAACGAGGGCAGGTCGCTGCCCCGCTGGGGGGTGGTTTCGCTCGTCCTGCATGTGGCGATCCTGGTCATCGGCGCGTTCTTCGCCCTGTCGCGCAGCATCCCGGAACCGGAGCCGGTCGGCATCTCGGTCGAGGTGATCTCCGCCGAGGCCCCGCAGGAGGCCCAGGGCGAGCGCCCGGCGCCGACGCCGGCGCCGCCCAATGTGACGACACCGCCGACGCCGGAACCGGAAGCGCCGGAGCCGCTGCGCAACCAGCAGGTCGCGCCGCCGCCGCCACCACCCCCGCCGCCGCCGGCGCCTGCCACCGCCTTCGTGCCGCCGGCGCCGACGCCG
>NZ_JAAGBB010000074.1 GCF_018129085.1 Plastoroseomonas hellenica | reverse complement strand
ATGGCCGCGCTGCCGCTGGCCGGGCTGCGCGGGCCGCGCCCCAAGCCGCCGGTGCCGCGCGCCCTGGCGCCCGAGGACGCGCGCGATGTCGCCGCCAATATCGGCAGCCGCTACGAAGCCGGGCGGCACCAGGAAGCCGCCCTGCAGGCGGCGCGGGATGCGGCGCTGTTCACGCTGCTCTATGGCTGCGGGCTGCGCATCGCGGAGGCGCTCTCGCTCGACATGCGCGA
This sequence comes from Plastoroseomonas hellenica, assembly GCF_018129085.1. Taxonomy (GTDB): domain Bacteria; phylum Pseudomonadota; class Alphaproteobacteria; order Acetobacterales; family Acetobacteraceae; genus Plastoroseomonas; species Plastoroseomonas hellenica. The sequence goes on along the minus strand of NZ_JAAGBB010000074.1, from coordinate 21,497 downwards.
CGCACCCCTGCCAGGCAGCGAGGCGGCGCTGCGCGTGCGCGGCAAGGGGGGCAAGGAACGCATCGTGCCGGTGCTGCCGGCGGTGCGTACCGCCATCGCCGCCTGGGTCATCCATCGCGCCGGTGCCGCGCCGGACGCGCCGCTCTTCATCGGCGCACGCGGCGCGCGGCTCGACCCTGCGGTAGCCCAGCGCTCGCTCCGCGAATACCGGCGCCTCGCCGGCATTCCGGAGCATGCGACGCCGCATGCGCTGCGCCATTCCTTCGCCACCCATCTGCTCGGCGGCGGCGCCGACCTGCGCGCGATCCAGGAATTGCTCGGCCACGCCAGTCTCTCCACCACGCAGCGCTACACAGCGGTCGATGCCGCCGCGCTGCTGGAGACCTGGCGGAAGGCGCATCCGCGGGCGGATTAGCCCGGAACGGGAGAAATTGTCCCGCCCGGGCCGCCGGCTCGTGTAGCCTTTCCTCGCATCAGCGGCGCCAGACCGCGGCACAGGGAGGAAGCTTCATGACATTGCATCGACGCACCCTGCTTCAGGCAGGGGCGGCCGCCACGCTTGGCGGCCTGCCCTGGCGGAGCGCCAGGGCCCAGGCCGCCAACACCATCCGCATCGCGCTGCTCTGCGATTTCTCCGGCACCTATCGCGACGTGACCGGACCCAACGAGCTCGCCTGCATCCGCCAGGCGGCGGCGGAGTTCGCCAATCGCGGCTTCACCATCGAGGTGGTCTTCGCCGACAACCAGAACCGCGCCGATGTCGGTTCGAACATCACGCGTACCTGGATCGACCGCGACGGCGTCGATGCGGTCGTGGATGGCGGCGCCTCCTCCGTCGCGCTGGCCGTGAACGAGATCGTGCGGGAGAAGAACAAGGTCTTCCTCAACACCTCCTCCGCCACTTCGGATCTCACCGGCACCAGATGCACGCCCAACACCGTGCACTGGACCTACGACACCTGGATGCTGGCGCGATCGACCGGTGGCGCCATGGTGCGGGCGGGTGGCGACAGCTGGTACTTCATCACCGCGGACTACGCCTTCGGCCATGCGCTGGAACGCGACACGGCGAACTTCGTCCGGCAGGCAGGCGGACGGGTGCTGGGCAATGTGCGCACGCCCTTCCCCGGCACCACGGATTTCTCCTCCTTCATCGTGCAGGCGCAAGCCAGCCGGGCCAAGGTGATCGGCCTCGCCAATGCCGGCAGTGACACGATCAACTGCGTGAAGCAGGCGGCGGAATTCGGCATCACGCGCCGCGGCATCAAGCTCGCCAGCATGCTCATGTTCCTGCCGGACGTGCATGCGCTGGGGCTCGAGGTCGCGCAGGGGCTGATCTGCACGGAGACCTTCTATTGGGACCTGAATGACCGCACCCGCGCCTTCGCCGGCCGCGTGCGCCAGGCCACCAACCATGCGCCACTCTGCATGAACCACGCCGGCGGCTACGCCGCGGTGCTGCATTACCTGAAGGCCGTAGCGGATATGGGCGTGGCCGCGGCCAAGGCCGATGGCGCGGCGCTGGTGCAGCGCATGAAGGCGATGCCCTGCGATGACGATGCCTTCGGTCCCGGCACCATTCGCGCCGACGGCCGCAAGCTGCATCCGTCCTATCTGTTCGAGGTGAAGAGGCCGGAGGAAAGCCGCGGCCCGCTTGACTACTACAAGCTGCTGCAGACCACCGGGCCGGAGGACGCCTTCCGTCCGATCAACGAGGGCGGCTGCCCGCTGGTGCGCACATGAAGGAGCGGTAGTGGAGCGCGGAGGGCGGCGGCACGGCTCTTGCTCGGCATCGCCGGATCCCTCTCCCGCACAGGAGGTTCCGAATGGATGCCCGCCCGTTCAGCCGCCGGTTCCTGATCGCCTGCCTGATGGCGCTGCCCTTCGCGGCGCCGGGGGCCTGGGCCCAGACGGTCACGCGCGACGTGCGGCTGATCGTGCCTTACGCGCCGGGCGGCAGCGTCGATATCCTCGGCCGGCTGCTGGCCGAGGTGCTGCCGGCCGCCATCGGCCACAATGTGGTGGTGGAGAACCGCTCGGGCGCCGGCGCCTTCATCGGCCTGCAGGCCGTCGCCAATGCGCCCGCGGATGGCCATACGCTGGGCCTGGCCCCCGATCTCGGCCTCGCCGTCTCGCCGATCATCCCGGGCACCACCCTGCCGATCAACCCGGATCGGGATCTCGCGCCGATCGCGTCCCTGATGCGGGTGCCGACGGTGCTGGTCACCCGCGGCGACGCCCCCTTCCAGGACCTCGACAGCCTGGTGGCCCGGGCGCGGACCAGCCCGACCGCGGTGACCGCCGGCATCTCCGGCAATGGCACCATCACCCATCTGCTGATCGCGCGTCTCAACGGCGCCATCGGCACGCAGATGGTCTACGTCCCCTATCGCGGCGGCACGCCCGCGCTGCTCGATGTGCTGGCCGGCAATGTCGACCTCTATTTCAGCCTGCTGCCGGAATCGCTGCCCTACATCCAGGCAGGCCGGATGCGGCCGCTCGGCTTCGCATCGGCCGGGCGCAACGCTCAGTTTCCCGATGTCCCGGCCATGACGGAGCGCTTCCCCGGCTTCACCGGCACCGCGGATTACGGGATGGTCGGCGCCGCCGGCCTCTCCCCCACCTGGGTTGCGTTCTGGAACCGCACGGTGAATGCCGCCCTCACGCGCCCCGAGATCCGCGCCCGGCTCGATCAGATGAGCAGCGAGGCGACCGGCGGCACCGCCGCCGAATACCGCGCCAAGCTCGGGAACGACCGCGCCGTCTGGGGCGAGGTGGTGCGCGCCAACGACATCCGCGCCGGGAGCTGACCTCAGCCTGGGGCGAGCGGCGCGGAACCGCCCTGTAACCCTGTCGCGTCGGTAGCGTCGTAGGACGCCGGACATGTCCAAAAAAACGCGAAGATGTTAACGCTTCACTCTCCCGGACGCGTCATTCTGTCTGGGATGCTCCTATTGACCGACCGGCCGGACGGAAGCGTTCGCTTGTGGCAGGATCTCTGCCTCGTGCGACCGTGTCAGGTCGTGCCCCTGGAAGCCGCGCTGCCGGATTCGGGGCCATCTGACGTCACCATCTGCGACGTCGCCCTCAACAGGGTCGCCTCGGTCACCCGGCTGCGGGAGGCCTTGTCCCGCCTGCACGCCCCGGGCAACCCCCTGCTGTGCCTCATCCACGAGAAGAACCACCACCTGACGATGCAGGCGCAGGCGATCGGCGCCACCGAGATCCTCCAGATCGACGGGTCGCACGACGCCCTCTGCACCAGGCTCATCGAGTTGTTCGGCCTGGTGGAGGATGACGGCCGCCTGGATGAGCGGCGCCGCCGCTTGGCGCGGGTCGGTATCGTCAAGGCAGGCCTTGCCTTCTCCGGCATGTTCGATGCCGCCGCGACGGGGGAGCCGGTAAGCCCCGAACTCCTGGAGCAGGGCAGCGATGCCGTCCTGGACTCCGTCCGGCAGGCGGATATCCGCACTTGGCTCGACGTCGTCTGGAACCACGACGACGTCACCTATCAGCACTGTCTGCTGGTGGCGGGGCTGGCCGCGGCATTTGCGCAGAAGCTCGGCTTCCGGGACCAGGACCAGCGGCTGCTCTCGCAGGCGGCGCTGCTGCACGATATCGGCAAAGCCCAGGTGCCGCTGGATATCCTCAACAAGCCCGACCGGCTCACGCCGGAGGAGATGGCGGTGATGCGCACGCACCCCGTCGTCGGCCATGAACTCCTCCTGCGCCAGCCCGGCTTCGACCCCCGCCTGCTCGACGTCGTCCGGCACCATCATGAATATCTCGACGGCAGCGGCTACCCGGACGGGCTCCGCGGCGCTGAGATCTCCGACCTCAACCGGCTGACGACGATCTGCGACATCTACGCGGCGCTGATCGAGCGCCGCGCCTACAAGCCGCCGCTGTCCCCGGACCACGCACTCTCGATCATGGTCGAGATGGGCGGCAAGCTGGACCAGGCCCTGCTGCATGCCTTCCGCGCCGTCGTCGCGGCGATCGGGCCAGGCGCTTCCGAGGAGTGAGGTGCGTGGCGGCGTGGAGGATTTCCCACGGCCTCCCGGTTCATGCCGATCCGTCGCCCAACAGGAAGGGCGCACCGCATTGCGCGCAGACCGCCCGGACCTCCTCGACGAGGGTCGGCACTAGGGGAATGCCCGCCGCCCGGCGGCGCTCCAGCGCGGCATGCTCGGGATCCCCGGGGATCAGCACGGGTTGCGCCAGGTCGACCGGGGTGATGCCGCGCAACCGGGCCAGCAGCGCCGCCATATCCCCCTGGAAGGCATCGGTGGAGCGGAAGAAGCCGGGATCGATCACCAGGAAGAAGTGCCCGGTTTCCTGCGCGGATGCCTGGGCACCGGTCAGGGTGGCGCAAAGGATCTCCACCATCAGCGCCAGGCCATAGCCCTTGTGTCCACCCTGCTCGCGGCTGCCGCCGAGCGGCGCGAGGCGCCTGGCCTCGGCGGCGACCGCCGCATCCGTCTCGGGCCGGCCCTCGGCGTCGAGCGCCCATCCCTCCGGCAGGCGCTTGCCCGCGCGCCGGGCGATCGAGACCTTGCCGTAAGCCACCGTCGTCGTCGCCATGTCGAGCAGCACCGGCCGCTCCGCCGCAGCAGTCGGGGCCGCGAAGGCGATCGGGTTGGTGCCGAGCGCCGCCTCCCTGCCGAAGACCGGCACCAGCAGCGGGGACGGCGCATTGGTCAGCGAGATGGCCAGCAGCCCATGCCCCGCCGCCATGCGGGCATAATACCCGGCCGCGCCGTAGTGGTTGGAACCGGTCACGCCCGCGAGCCCGAGGCCGGATTGCCGCGCCTTCTCGATCGCGAGTTCCATGGCCTTGAGGGCGGCGACATGGCCAAGGCCATGCCGCGCATCCACCAGCACCATGCAGGGGTTGTCGCGCAGCACCACCGGCGCAGCCTTCGGGTCGAGCCGTCCTTCCGCGAACAGCCGCTGGTAATGGGGCAGCATGCCGATGCCGTGTGAATCGACGCCGCTCAAATCGGTCTCGACCATGACGTCAGCGGCCGCGGCGGCGGCATCGGCGGCCATGCCCCAGCAGGTGAAGACGGCAACGATCTGCCGGTGCAGGAGGGCGGCGCTGACATGGATCATCGGGCGAGCATCCCAGCCCGCATAGGTGCTGTCCAGCAGCGCCAGCATGGCGGATCATACGCGCCGGCCGACCGCCTTCCATAGGAGATCGCGTCTCTGGGGCGTCCGGGGAGGGCCGCGCCCTCCCCGATCCGCTCTCAGATATGCAGCGCGCGTCCGTCGACCGCGAGGGCGGCTTCCTTCACCGCCTCGTTCAGCGAAGGATGCGCATGGGAGGTGCGGGCGATGTCCTCGGCGCTGGCGCCGAATTCGATCGCGGTGACGATCTCCGCGATCACCGTGCCCGCATCGGCGCCGAGGATATGGGCGCCGAGCACACGGTCGGTGGTCTTGTCGGCCAGGATCTTCACGAAGCCATCGGTCTCCGCCATGGCGCGGGCGCGGCCATTGGCGGTGAAGGGGAACTTGCCGACCTTGTAGTCGACGCCGCGGGCCTTGAGCTGCTCCTCAGTCTCGCCGACCGAGGCGACTTCCGGCCATGTGTAGACGACGCTCGGGATCGCCGCGTAGTTCACGTGGCCATGCTGGCCGGCGATGATCTCGGCCACCGCGACGCCTTCCTCCTCGGCCTTGTGGGCGAGCATGGGGCCGGCAATGACGTCGCCGATCGCGTAGATGCCGGGCACATTGGTCGCGAACTTGCCGTCGACCACGACGCGGCCGCGATCGTCGAGCGCGACGCCGGCGTCCTGGGCGCCGAGGCCCTCGCTATAGGCGCGGCGGCCGATCGAGAGCAGCACCACGTCGGCGCGCAGCTCCTCCGACGCGCCGCCGGCGGCGGGCTCCATGGTGAGCGTCACGCCCTTGGCATCGAGTTTGGAGCCGGTGACCTTGGTCTTCAGCTTGAACTTGATGCCCTGCTTGGCCAGCACGCGCTCGAACTGCTTGCCGAGCTCGGCGTCCATGGTCGGGATCAGGCGGTCGAGGAATTCGATGACCGTCACCTCGGCACCCAGGCGCTTCCAGACGCTGCCGAGCTCGAGCCCGATGACGCCGCCGCCGATCACGACCAGGTGCTTCGGCACCTTGTCCAGCTCCAGCGCGCCGGTCGAGGTGACGATGCGCTTCTCGTCCACCTCGAGGCCCTTCAGGGGCACGCTCTCGCTGCCGGTCGCGATGATGATGTTCTTCGCGTCATAGGTCTCGCCGGCGACCTCGACCTTGCCGGGGGCCGCGATGCGGCCCTTGCCCTTCAACCAGGTAACCTTGTTCTTCTTGAACAGGAATTCGACGCCCTTGACGTTGGCGGTCACCACCTCGCCCTTGCGCGCCTGCATGCGCGCGAGGTCGAGGGAGACGCCCTTCACCGTGACGCCATGCTGGGCGAGCTTGTGGTTCGCCTCCTCGAAATGCTCGGAGCTCTGGAGCAAGGCCTTGGAGGGGATGCAGCCGACATTGAGGCAGGTGCCACCGAGCGTCTCGCGACTCTCGACGCAGGCCGTCCTGAGCCCGAGTTGCGCGGCGCGGATCGCGGCGACATAGCCGCCCGGGCCGGCGCCGATCACGATGACATCGAAGCTTTCCGGCATCTGCCTACCTTCCTCGGGGTGAAATTCGCGGGCGGAAACTGCCGCCCTCCGGCCCCTTGCGCAAGTCCGTGAAACCTTCCCGCGCGCAGGCCGACTATGCCTAGACTGCCGATCCAAGCCCCGCGGAAGGGGCGGCAAGGGCGGGAGGAATGCGATGGAGAGGACCCAGCCAAGGGGCGGGCGTGGATTCGTCACCGGCCGGCGTAGCGCACTGGCGATCGGCGCCGGGCTGCTGGCCGCGCCCGCCATCGCCCAGGGCCGGTTCCCGGAACGGCCGATCCGGCTGATCATCCCCTGGCCGCCCGGCGGGAGCGCCGACAGCCAGCTCCGTTCCGTCGCCGAGATCTGCGGACGCTCGCTGGGGCAGCCGGTGGTGGTGGAGAACCGTTCCGGCGCCGGCGGCACGCTACATGCGAGCTTCCTGGCGCGGGAAGCGCGGCCGGATGGATACACGCTGGGCCAGATGCACCTCTCCGTGCTGCGGCGGCCCTTCCTGGTGCGGACGCCGCAGTGGGACCCGATCAACGACTTCACCCACATCATCGGCATGACCGGCTGGTTGTTCGGCGTCGCGGTGCATGCCGACAGCCCGCATCGGACATGGGCGGACTACGTTGCCTTCGCCAAGGCCAATCCCGGCCGGCTGACCTATTCGACCAGCGGCATCGCCACCTCCAACCACATCGCGATGGAAGATATCTGCCAGCGCCTCGGCATCGAGCTCGTCCACGTGCCCTTCCGCGGCGCCAATGAGGGCGTGACGGCGGTGCTGGGCGGCAATGTCGACAGCATCGCGGACAGCTCCACCTGGGGCCCGCAGGTCGAGGCCGGGCGGATGCGGCTGCTCTGCGTCTGGTCGGCGGAGCGGGCGCCGCGCTTCCCGGACGCGCCGACCTTGAAGGAGCTCGGCATCGATGTCGTCGTCACCTCTCCCTATGGCGTCTCCGGCCCGCCGCGCATGGATCCAGGCGTGGTGCGCGTGCTGCACGATGCGATGAAGGTGGCGCTGTTCGACCCGCAGAATGCGGCGGTGCGCGCGCAATTCGACATGCCGCTCGTCTATCTCGACACCGAGGGCTACCAGAACTTCGTCGTCCAGCGCGTCGCCTATGAGTGGGAGATGGTGCAGCGCCTCGGCCTCAGGATGGAGTGACGGCGATGCAGGCACTCTCCCGCCGCGCCACGCTCGGCCTCAGCGCCAGCCTGCTCGCCGCCCCCGCCTTCGGGCAGGCGCGCTATCCCGACCGGCCGATCCGGGTGCTGACGCCCTGGCCACCGGGCGGGTCGCTGGACGCCTTGCAGCGGACGATGTTCGAGATCATGTCGCGTGACCTCGGCCAGCAGGTGATCAGCGAGAACCGGCCAGGCGCGCGCGGCACGCTCGCCGCGCAGTTCCTGGTGCAGCAGGCGCGGCCGGATGGCTACACGCTGGCGCACCACCACCTCTCGATCCTGCGCCATCCCTTCCTGACGCGGCAGCCGACCTGGGACCCGGTGCGCGACTTCACCTACATCCTGCAGTTCTCGGGCTTCACCTTCGGCACCGCGGTGCGCAGCGACAGCCCGCACCGGACGCTCGCCGAATTCTTCGAGGCGGCCAAGCGCAACCCCGGCCGCATGACCTATTCGACCAGCGGCATCGCCACCTCCAACCACATCGCGATGGAAGACCTGCTGTCACGGGTCGGCGCGGAGATGACGCATGTGCCCTTCCGCGGCGCGCAGGAGGGGGTGACGGCACTGCTCGGCCGGCAGATCGACATGGTGGCCGATGCCCAGTCCTGGCGGCCGCAGGTCGAAAGCGGGGAGTTCCGCCTGCTCTCGGTCTGGACCCGCGACCGCCTGCCGAGCTTCCCCGACGCACCGACCCTGAAGGAGCTCGGCTTCGACATGGTGGTCACTTCGCCCTACGGGATCGTGGGGCCGCGGGGCGTGCCGGCGGAGGTCGTAGACATCCTGCACAGGAGTTTGCGCAAGGCCTGGGAGGACGAGGCGAGCCAGGCCATCGTCCGGCGCTGGGACATGCCGCGCGAATATCTCGGCCCACGCGAATACCTGGCCTTCGCGCAGGAGCGCGTGGCCTATGAGCGGGAGTGGGTGGCGCGCCTGGGATTGTCGATCGACTGAACTCAGCAACACGCGTCAAGCCGATGCGCGGCAGGGTGATTGGGCATCGGATGGAGGGGCGCGGATGGCGGCCAAGGCGAGGACCCGAGAAGACTACGCGCGGCGCATCGCCCGCGCCGCGGCGCTGATCGCGTCCCGGCCGGAGGCGACGCCGCGGCTCGAGGACCTCGCCACCGCGGCCGCTTTCTCGCCCTTCCATTTCCATCGGGTCTATCGCGCCATGATGGGCGAGACCCCGGCGGAGACCGCGATCCGCACCCGGCTACACCACGCCGCACTGACGCTGCTGCGCGGCGCGGCGCCGGTCGCCGCGGTGGCGCGGGAGACAGGTTATGGCAGCGTGGAGGGCTTCACCCGCGCCTTCCGCGCCGCCCATGGCGTGCCCCCGGCTGCCTACCGCGCGCAAGGCGGGATCGGGCTTCCGATGCAGATGCGCAATCCATCGGAGGACAAGGACATGATCGACGTCAGCATCCGCACCCTGCCCGGGCTTCGGCTCGCGGGCATGGACCATCGCGGCCCCTATATGGAGATCGGCGAGGCGTTCCAGCGGCTGGAGATCTGGGGCCGCGGGCAAGGCATCGTCAACGACGCAACGCGCTGGTTCGGCATCTATCACGACGACCCGAAGAGCGTGCCGGCATCGGCGCTGCGCAGCCAGGCCTGCATCACCCTGCCGGCGGATGCGACGGTCGAAGGTGCCGTCCGCCTGCTGGAGCTGCCGGAGCGCCGCGTCGCGGTGCTGCGCTTCCAGGGCCCCTATGCGGAGCTGGAGGGTGCTTATGCCGCGCTCTATGGCACCTGGCTGCCGGAGAGCGGCGAGGAGCCAGAGGACGCGCCCTGCATTGAGGAATATCTGAACGACGTGCGCACAACGCCGCCGGCCAAGCTGCTGACCGACATCATGATGCCGCTGAAGGTCCGCGTCGCGGCGTGAGCCCGGGGAAGGGGCGGGCCATACCACGCCCCTTCCAACCCTCGGATCTGCGATCCTGCACGGTGCCAAGCGAAGGGACCCCATGCGAAGCGCTAGATGCCGCGCATGTGGTGGCCGCAGGTCGTTTCAGTCTGTCGCGGAGCGGTACACGACACCTGCCTGGGCATAGTCGATGAAAGTCACATCTGGGAAGCCGGCACGCATGACTTGGTCGGCCAGGGCGTCGGTGACGAGCGTCCACTGCGCGCCTGGGACACTGAATAGCGGCGCGGGAGGGACAAAGTCCTGGCGCCAGTAAATCGGCGGCGCAGGCCTCGCTGGATGCGGTAGATCTGGCTTCCAGATATGTGTGATGCTGCCATCAGGGCGCGGGACGTCGATGAACACCCCCGACATCCGCTGCCGATCCATCGGGTTGGCGAAGACCCGTGGATTGATCACGCGATAGCCTTTCGCTCGGACCGGCTCCGAGCATTCACTGCAATCCGCGTCTATATACTGAATAACATCATCGCCGAGACCGAGCACCTGCGCCAAGCGCGCTGAGACAAAGTTGAGCCCCCGGTTGAACAGGCTGATATCGAAAGCGGGATCAGTGATACGCAGGCGCGGACGAGGCATGCCGCTCAAATCAGTGCTCAGCACGTGATGGCGCCAGTAAGGGCCGGCCACTGTCCCCAAGGAGTCCAGGTAGCCTCGAATTTCTCGCAGGTTCTTCAGCTCAAATGCTGGAGGCTCCGCGTCGCTGAGCCGATCGACGTACTCGGCGACCGCACCTGAATAGCTCATACACCACAGTTTCACCGACATGTCTGCGCTCCTGGTGACAGATCCCGTTCGGCCGATGTTGGCGAACCCGGGATGGTGCCCGCAATATCCGGCTCGCTTGGCGAAGGGGGAGTAGCACGAGGCGACATCACTCTAGTGCACCCGATCATGATAGCGTCCAGCAACGAGTCGGGCGGTGAAAGCCTGCTCTATAGTCAATAGTGCAGCACGGAGGGCAGGTACCGGCATGGCTGGCATGATGACAGAAAGCGAGGCCGTAACGTCAGCGCTATACATAGGATGTTTGCTGGAATGATAAGGCAATCTGCGCAAATTGGGTGCATTACCGAATGTTTGCCAGTTTGCTGGCAGGGCAATCAGATTTTCAGCGGAGTCAATCACCCATCGAGCGTTGGCAATAGCTAGTTGAACGGGCGCCGGAAGACCCGCCATGACAGCAAAGGGGATGAGGTGATGAGCCGCCCAAAGCTGATTTTGCGGCTGATTACTTGCAAGTCCCAGAACCGTTCGAGCCCTGTCACTGTTGGTGCTGAGATTGTCGTGAACAATAGAAATACGATCCAACACAAGTACGTCGGTAGGCGCGGCGCCTGCCACGACCTGAGCAACCACGGTCCGCACGACATCCTGAGCCGCTTGATGGCCGCGGATCGCAAGGCCCAGCGTGCCTGGATTGGCACGCTCGTGCCACATCAACGCCTCCGCGACCCTTTGATTCTGTACACCAGAATAGGGCACGATCCAGAAAACCCTGGGCGCCGTGTCCCTGCCCCAGACATAGGCGTGCGCGGCCAGGATATCGGCAGCCTCTGTGCGACTGAGCCCGAACCGCAGCCTTGCCGCCTCGATCTGCGTGCGCTCGGTGACCGATGCCCGCTGGAGCACACTGGCGGCCATGGCCCCAACAATGGTCGCCGGGACCGCGTAATGTGGCAGCGTCATCCCGCCACCGCCGTCGCCCGGTGGCGGCGGACGGCGGCCCAGGACGGCGCCGCCCCCATAGATCGGATCGGTCGCCGCATTCGCCAGAACGATGGGCACCCCTGCCCGCCCGAATGGCTCTCCCACCAGTTCCGCACCCAACCAACGAGTACCGTTCAGCATGCCAATAGTCGCAGCATGGCTACCGCTGATTGTATTCAAAATCGACCAAGGCGAAGGTGAGGCAATTGATGCCGGGAACATCCATCCCGCCTCAAGCGCAGCCTTGATCTGCCGCGGCGTACCGATATGACTCATGGTGGCTTCAGCTCGATCGTTACGCGGTAGCTTACTCGTTTTCTTCTCCAAACACTTTTACGAATGCGTGTTGTTTCTTAATGATTGCAACTCCGAGACGTGGGCGCGCGTTATCAGGGCGACGGAGCGTTCGTGCTCAGAACCTCGGAAGAGTGCGATCCGCCACTATGCCGGGCAGACCCGCTCGTCGCGAAGGAAGGCGCTCTGTGGCCCCTTACCCTGGCTCGTGGTGCATATGGCCGAGGCGCCGCGGGTCCGGCATGCAGAGGATGGCGACGAAGGCGACCGCCATCATGCCGGCCACATACCAGTAGAAGCCGCTTTCCAGCCCTTCGGCGCGGAAGCGCAGGCCGACATATTCGGCGCTGCCGCCGAAGACCGCATTGGCGATTGCGTAGCAGAGCCCGACACCGAGCGCCCGGACCTCGGCGGGGAAGAGCTCCGCCTTCACCACGCCGCTGATCGAGGTGTAGAGGCTGACGATCGCAAGGGCCGCCAGGATCAGGCCGACGCTCAGCACCGGCCGGCCGCCGCTGCCGCCGATCGCGGTCAGCAGCGGGATGGTGGCGAGCGTGCCGAGCACGCCGAAGGCGATGAGCTGCGTCTTGCGCCCGATACGGTCGGAGAGCGCGCCGAAGATCGGCTGCATGGCCATGTAGGCCAGAAGCGCCACCATCATCATCACGCTGGCCTCGTTCGCCGCGTAGCCGACGCTGTTGACCAGGTATTTCTGCATGAAGGTGGTGAAGACATAGAAGATCAGGCTGCCGCCGGCCGTGAGGCCGAGCGTCACCAGCACCGAGCGCGGATGCGTCAGCAGCGCGCCGAGCGTCCCTGCCTCCTTTCGCCGCAGCGTCGCGGCGTCGCTCGTCTCGTGCAGGTTGCGGCGCAGAAACAGGGCGACCAGCGCGGCCAGCGCGCCGATGAAGAAGGGAATGCGCCAGGCCCAGTCGCGCAGCGCGCCTTCGCCCACGCTCTGCTCCAGCGCGACTACCACCAGCACCGCGAGCAACTGCCCGCCGATCAGCGTGACGTACTGGAAGGAGGAGAAGAAGCCGCGGTGGCGGGAGGTCGCGACCTCGCTCATGTAGGTCGCGCTGGTGCCGTATTCGCCGCCGACCGAGAGGCCCTGCACCAGGCGCGCCAGCAGCAGCAGCGCAGGGGCGGCGATGCCGATGCTCTGATAGGTCGGCAGCACGGCGATCGCCAGCGAGCCGCCGCACATCATCAGCACCGACAGCATCATCGAGAAGCGCCGCCCGCGCCGGTCGGCGAGCATGCCGAACAGCCAGCCGCCGATCGGGCGCATCAGGAAGCCGGCGGCGAAGACGCCGGCTGCGCTCAGCAACTGCGCCGTGGGGTCGCCGGCCGGGAAGAACGCATGGGCGAAGTAGAGGGAGAAGAAGGCATAGGCGTAGAAATCATACCATTCGACCAGATTGCCGGAGGACCCGGCGACGATCGCCATCACGCGCCGGCGCGTATCATGATCGGCGATGGTGACCCCTGTGGTTGTGCTGCTCACGGTATCCCTCCGGCTCTGTCATGCCGATTGGACACCCCGTGAAGGGACAGCGACATTGCCGTAACCCGGGGGCTGGGTTGCTCGCGCGGGGGATGACGTCGGGCGGAGCCATACAGGAAGGGCGGAGCACCGAAATGCTCCGCCCTGCCGGTGCTGTAACGAGTGGCAGCCGATCAGAGATCGAGCATCAGGCGGCGCGGATCCTCGATGCCTTCCTTCACGCGGACCAGGAAGCTCACCGCCTCCTTCCCGTCCACGATCCGGTGATCGTAGGACAGCGCCAGGTACATCATCGGGCGGATCTCGATCTTGCCGCCGACGACCATCGGCCGCTCCTGGATCTTGTGCATGCCGAGGATGCCGGACTGCGGCGGGTTCAGGATCGGTGCCGACATCAGGCTGCCGTAGATGCCGCCATTGGTGATGGTGAAGCTGCCGCCCGACAGCTCCTCCAGCTTCAACGCGCCGTCGCGGGCACGCTTGCCGAAATCGCCGATGCGCTTCTCGATATCGGCGAAGCCGAGCTGGTCGGCATGCTTGATCACCGGCACGACCAGGCCCGACGGGCCGCCGACCGCGATGCCCATATGGACGAACTTCTTGTAGACGAAGTCGTCGCCGTCGATCTCGGCATTGACCGCCGGGAATTCCTTCAGCGCGGCGACGCAGGCCTTCACGAAGAAGGACATGAAGCCGAGCTTCACGCCATGCTTCTTCTCGAAGACGTCGCGGTACTCGGTGCGGAGCGCCATTGCCGCGCCCATGTCCGCCTCGTTGAAGGTGGTCAACATGGCGGCGGTGTTCTGCGCCTCCTTCAGGCGGCGGGCGATGGTGGCGCGCAGCCGCGTCATCCGCACCCGCTCCTCGCCATCCTCCAGCGCGCGCGGTGTGCGGGGTGCGGCGGCGGCCGGGGCGCCGGCGGCGGCCGGGCGGTTCAGAAAGGCGATCACATCGCCCTTGGCGACGCGGCCGTCCTTGGCGCTGCCGGTGCCGATCTGCTCGGCGGTGACGGCATTGTCGGCCATCATCTTGGCCGCGGCCGGCAGCGGCGCATGCGGTGACGGCGCACCGGGCACCGCGACGGGACCGGAGGCGGAGCGCGGCACCTCGACCTTGGGTGCGGCCGGAGCGGCGGACGCCGGCTGCGGCGCGGCGGCGGGCTTGGCCGGGCTGCTGCCGGCGGCGGCGCCGGCGGCGATGGTGCCGAGCACGGCGCCGGGGCCGACCTCGGTGCCCTCGCCCGCGGCCTGGCTCTCGATCACGCCGCCAGCCGGGGCCGGGACCTCGACCGTCACCTTGTCGGTCTCGAGCTCCACGATCGGCTCATCGGCGGCGACATTCTCGCCCACCTTCTTCAGCCAGCGCGCCACGGTCGCGCTGGACACGCTCTCGCCCAGGGTGGGCACAAGGATTTCGGTCGCCATCGGTTCTTCGCCTTTTTCGCCGGAGCGTCGATTACAGCCCGAGCGCTTCGCGCACCAGGGCTTCCTGCTGCGCCGCATGCACCTTCGCGAGGCCGGTCGCCGGGCTCGCCGCTTCCTCGCGCCCGATGAACTCGGGACGCTTGGCCTTGATGTCGAGCTCCTTCAGCACACCCTCGATGCGCCGGTCCACATAGGTCCAGGCGCCCATGTTCTCCGGCTCCTCCTGGCACCACATCACCTCGGCGCCGGTATAGGGTGCCAGCGCCCGGGCGAGGCTGATGCGCGGGAAGGGATGCAGTTGCTCGACGCGGATCAGCGCCACGTCCTTCACGCCCTTATCGCGCCGCTCGGCCAGCAGGTCGTAATAGACCTTGCCGGTGCAGAGCACGACGCGCTTGACGGCGGACGGCGCCACCAACTCATCGATCTCCGGGATCACGTGGCGGAAGGCGCTGCCGGGGCCGAAATCCTCCAGCCGGCTGACCGCCAGCTTGTGGCGCAGCAGCGACTTCGGCGTCATCAGCACCAGCGGCTTGCGGTAGTTCGCCTTGAGCTGGCGGCGCAGCGCGTGAAAGTAATTGGCCGGGGTCGTGATGTTGCCGACCCGCATGTTCCGCTCCGCGCAGAGCTGCAGGTAGCGCTCCAGCCGGGCCGAGGAATGCTCCGGGCCCTGCCCTTCATAGCCGTGCGGCAGCAGCATCACGAGGCCGCTCATGCGCAGCCACTTGGTCTCGCCGCTGGCGATGAACTGGTCGATGATGACCTGGGCGCCGTTCGCGAAGTCGCCGAACTGCGCTTCCCACAGCACCAGGGTGTTCGGATCGGCGAGCGTATAGCCGTAGTCGAAGCCGAGCACGCCCATCTCCGACAGCAGGGAGTTGAACGCCTCCATCCGCGGCTGGCCTTCGCGGATGTTGTTGACCGGCATGTATTCGGCCTGGGTGGTCTGGTCGACCAGCACGGCGTGGCGATGGCTGAAGGTGCCGCGCTGCACGTCCTCGCCCGAGAGGCGGACGCGGTGGCCGTCCAGCAGCAGGGTGCCGAAGGCCAGCGCCTCGCCGGTCGCCCAGTCGATGCCCTCCCCGCTCTCGATCGCCTGCTTCTTTGCTTCGAGCTGACGCAGGATCTTCGAATTGGCGTTGAAGCCCTCCGGCACCCGCGCCAGTGCGGCGCCGACTTCCTTCAGCGTCTCTGTGGGGACGGCAGTCGGCTCGTCCCGCTCCTCGCCCTCGCTGCCGGCGGCCTTGATGCCGGCCCAATGGCCTTCCAGCCAGTCGGCCTTGTTCGGCTTGAAGCTCTGCGCCGACTGGAAGGCGTCTTCGAGCTGGGCGATGAAAGCGTCGTTGATCGCTTTCGATTCCTCGGCCGGCACCGCACCCTGCTGGGCCAGGCGCTCGGCATAGAGCGTCCGCGTCGTCTTCATCTCGCGGATGCGGGCATACATGATCGGCTGGGTGAAGGCCGGCTCGTCGGTCTCGTTATGGCCATGGCGGCGGTAGCAGACGATGTCGAGCACGATGTCTGCGCCGAACTGCATGCGGTACTCGGCGCACATGCGGGCGCAGAACACCACCGCTTCCGGGTCGTCGCCGTTCACGTGCAGGATCGGCGCCTGGATGCTCTTCGCGACATCGGTGCAGTAGAGGCCCGAATAGGCGTGCGCGGGGACGGTGGTGAAGCCGATCTGGTTGTTGGTGACGATGTGCACCGTGCCGCCGGTGCGGTAGCCGATGAGTTGGCTCATCGCCAGCACCTCATAGACCAGGCCCTGGCCGGCGAAGGCGGCGTCGCCATGCAGCAGGATGCCCATGACGCTGCGGCGGCCCTTGGTGTCGCCCGCCATGTCCTGGCGCGCACGCACCTTGCCGGCGACGACCGGGTCCACCGCTTCAAGGTGGGACGGGTTCGGCTGCAGCGACAGGTGCACCATGTTCCCGGCGATCTCGAGGTCGGTCGAGGTGCCGAGGTGGTACTTCACGTCGCCCGAGCCCTGCACGTCCTCCGGGTTGGAGGAGGAGCCGCGGAATTCGCTGAACACCTGGGTGAAGGGCTTCTTCACCACATTGACCAGTGTGTTGAGGCGGCCGCGATGGGCCATGCCGATCGCGATCTCCTTCACGCCCATGCCGGCCGTGACCTCGACCACCGTCTGGATCGCCGGGATCGTGCTCTCGCCGCCTTCCAGGCCGAAGCGCTTGGTGGTCGAGTATTTGCGGGCGCAGAACGCCTCGAAGCCCTCGGCCTCGGTGAGCTGCTGGAGGATCTTGCGCTTGCCGTTGACGTCGAAGGCCGTGAGCCAGGGCGCGCCTTCGATGCGCTGCTGGATCCAGGACTTCTGCTCGGGGTCCTGGATATGCATGAACTCGACGCCGATCGAGCCGCAATAGCTGGCGCGGCAGATCGCCAGGATCTCGTTCAGCGTCGCCGTCTCCTTCCCGAGCACATTGTCGAGAAAGATCGGCCGGTCCATGTCGGCCTCGGTGAAGCCATAGGTCTTGGGATCGAGCTCGGGGTGCACCTTCGGCTGCTGCAGACCGAGCGGGTCGAGCTGCGCCAGCAGGTGGCCGCGGACCCGGTAGCTGCGGATCAGCATCAGCGCGCGCAGGCTGTCGAGCACGGCGCGGCGCGCTGCCTCGGGGTCGGCGGCGGGGGCGCCCTTGGCACCGTCCTTGCGGCCCTTGCCGGCGACGGCAGGCGCGGGCTCGGGCACTTCGCCGAAGCCGCCGCGCGGACGCGGCGCCCAGGAGGCGCCGGAGGCGTCCATCAGCACCGCCCGCGCCTCGTCATTCAATGCGGCGAAGAGGTCCTGGAAGGAGGGATCGACGCTATCGGGCTTCTCCGCCCAACGGGCGTAGAGGTCCGCGAGAAAGGCGGCGTTTGCCCCGTTCATCACGGTCGCCAGGATGTCGATACCGGCCATCATCTCCTCCGAGCCGGGCGGGATCTGCCGCGCCCGGCGGTGTTCAGCTCAGCAAGGCCCCGCGGGGCCCGATGGAAAAGCGCCGCCCGGGATCATTGGGCGGCGCTCCCTAACATAGGATGCATGGCGAAACCGGGGCAGCCCACCAGCCTCGCGCATGCAGCATGGCGGCGTCGAGCAGATCGCCGCAGGGCGGAACGCCTGAAGGCGTGAATCTGCTCGAGCAGCCATCTCAGCCCGCCAGGGCCTTCACCATCGTCGAACCCAACGCCGCAGGGCTGTCTGCAACATGGATGCCAGCCGCGCGCATCGCTTCCATCTTCGCCGCGGCCGTGTCCTTGCCGCCGGAGATGACAGCGCCGGCATGGCCCATGCGGCGCCCCGGAGGGGCGGTCGCGCCGGCGATGAAGCCGACCACAGGCTTGTTCGGCTTGCCGGGGCCGAAATTCTCGCGCTTCAGGAATTCGGCGCCCTCGATCTCCGCCTGGCCGCCGATCTCGCCGATCATGATGATCGACTTGGTCTCGTCGTCCTTCAGGAACATCGCCAGCACGTCGACGAAATCGAGCCCCTTCACCGGGTCGCCGCCGATGCCAACGCAGGAGGACTGGCCGAGCCCGGCCGCCGTGGTCTGGGCCACGGCCTCATAGGTCAGGGTGCCGGAGCGGCTGACGATGCCGACCGAGCCGCGGCGGTGGATATGGCCGGGCATGATGCCGATCTTGCAAGCATCCGGCGTGATGACGCCCGGGCAGTTCGGCCCGACCAGGACCGACTTGGAGCCGCAGAGCGCCCGCTTCACCCTGACCATGTCGAGCACCGGAATGCCCTCCGTGATGCAGATGATGAGCGGCATTTCGGCATCGATCGCTTCCAGGATCGCATCCGCCGCGAAGGGCGGCGGCACGTAGATGACGGAGGCATTGGCGCCCGTCTTCTCCATGCACTCGGCGACCGTGTCGAAAACCGGCAGGCCGATATGGGTGGTGCCGCCCTTGCCCGGCGTCACGCCGCCGACATAGGTGGAGCCATAGGCGATGCCCTGCTCGGCATGGAAGGTGCCCTGGGCGCCGGTGAAGCCCTGGGTCATGACGCGGGTGTTGGCGTCGACGAGAACGGCCATGGCTCAGGCCCCCTTCTTCACGGCAGCGGCACCGTTCCGCGCGGCCTGCACGGCCGCGACAACCTTCTGGGCGGCGTCGGCGAGGTTGTCGGCGGGAATGATCGCGAGCCCGCTCTCGGCCAGGATCTTCTTGCCGAGCTCCACATTCGTCCCTTCGAGGCGCACCACCAGCGGCACCGAGAGCGACAGGTTCTTCGACGCCTCGACGATGCCGTTGGCGATCATGTCGCACTTGGCGATGCCGCCGAAGATGTTGACCAGGATCGCCTTGACGTTGGCGTCCGAGGTGATGATCCGGAACGCCTCGGTGACGCGCGCCGCATTCGCGGTGCCGCCGACATCGAGGAAGTTCGCCGGCGAGGAGCCGTAGAGCTTGATGATGTCCATCGTCGCCATGGCGAGGCCGGCGCCGTTCACCATGCAGCCGATCTCACCGTCGAGTGCGACGTAGTTCAGGTCGTTCTTGACCGCGTCCAGCTCCTTCGGATCCATCTCCGTGTCGTCGCGGAGCTCTTCCAGATCCTTGTGGCGGAACAGCGCGTTGTCGTCGAAGGAGACCTTGGCGTCGAGCGCCACGATCTCGCCCGCCTTGGTGACCACCAGCGGGTTGATCTCGACGATCGCGCAGTCGAGGTCGATCACCGCCTTGTAGAGCGCGGCCACGAACTTCTCGAAATTGCGCACCTGGCCGCCGGTCAGGCCTAGGCCGAAGGCGAGCTTGCGGGCGTGGAAGCCGGAGATGCCGGCGGCGGGGTCGACGGCGACCTTCAGGATCTTCTCGGGGTGGTGCTCGGCCACCTCCTCGATCTCCATGCCGCCTTCGGTCGAGGCCATGATGGTCAGGCGCGAAGTCGCGCGATCGACCAGCAGGCCGAGATAGAGCTCGCGGCCGATGTCGCAGCCCGCTTCGACATAGACGCGGGAGACGACTTTGCCGCCCTCCCCGGTCTGCTTGGTGACCAGCGTCTTGCCGATCATCGCGTCGGCGGCGGCGCGCGCCTCCTCGGCCGACTTGGCCAGGCGGACGCCGCCCTTGCCGTTCGGGTCTTCCTTGAAGCGGCCGGCGCCGCGGCCACCGGCATGGATCTGCGACTTCACGACATAGATCGGTCCGGGCAGCTTCTTCGCCGCCTCCGCCGCCTCGTCGGGCGTCCAGGCGACATGGCCTTCGAGCACCGCGACGCCATAGCGGCGCAGCAGCTCCTTGCCCTGGTATTCATGGATATTCATGCGGCGGTCTCCGTCGCGGGGGCGGCGATGCGAAAGCGGCCCGGGAATGCCCCGGGCCGCGTGCTGGTCTTGTCAGCCGACCAGCTTGCGGCTGGCTTCGATGAGCTCGCGGACGGCGCCGCAGCTCTTGTCAAAGGCGGCCTTCTCGTCCGGGGTGAATTCGACTTCCAGGATCCGCTCCACGCCATTGGCGCCGATCACCACCGGCACGCCGACATAGAGGCCGTCGATGCCGTACTGGCCGGTGAGCCAGGCAGCAGCCGGCAGCACGCGCTTCTTGTCCTTCAGGAAGCTCTCGGCCATCGCGATCGCGGAGGCGGCCGGGGCGTAGAAGGCGGAGCCCTTCTCCAGCAGCTTCACGATCTCGCCGCCGCCATTGGCGGTGCGGGTAACGATGGCATCGATCTTCGCCTGCGTGGTCCAGCCCATCTTGATCAGGTCCGGCACCGGCACCCCGGCGACGGTGGAGTAGCGGGTCAGCGGCACCATGGTGTCGCCATGGCCGCCGAGTACGAAGGCGGTCACGTCCTCGACCGAGACGTCGAATTCCTGCGCCAGGAACAGGCGGAAGCGGCTGCTGTCCAGCACGCCCGCCATGCCGACCACCTTGTTGTGCGGCAGGCCGGACTTCTCCCGCATCACCCACACCATGGCGTCGAGCGGGTTGGTGATGACGATGACGAAGGCATCCGGGCAATGCGCCTTGATGCCCTCCGCCACCTGGGCGATGACGCCCGCATTCTTGGAGACGAGGTCGTCGCGGCTCATGCCCGGCATGCGCGGGAAGCCGGCGGTGACGATGACGACATCGCTGCCCGCGATCGCGCTGTAGTCGCCGGTGCCGGACATCGCGCTGTCGAAGCCATCCACCGGGCCCGACTGCATGATGTCGAGCGCCTTGCCCGCGGCGACGCCCGGGAAGACATCGAACATCACGACGTCGCCGAGTTCCTTGAGGCCGATGAGATGGGCGAGCGTGCCGCCGATGTTGCCGGCGCCGATCAGCGCGATCTTCTTGCGGGCCATATCCGCGTCCTTCTTCGGAAAAGGGCCGCGCCAGGGCGGCCGAAAAGCCGCGCGTTACCTACCCCCTGCCCCGGCGCGCGGCAAGCCGCGCTGGAAGCTGCAGCCCGGCTGCCTGTTTCGGTTGCAGATGCGCCTGACAAGGTCACCGCCACAGGCAACCCCGTCCCTTCGCGGACCTTCGGAGACGAACAACCTCGCGGCCGCAGGCCGCCACCCGAAAGGTCGGACCGCGAGGCGTCAGCCGATGCGGGCCGAGGCCGCGGATGCGGCCCGCGCGCGCCATCAGCCGCGCCCAGAGCATACCCGACGGCGCGAAAGCCAAGCGGCCGGAGGCCGCGCCGGCGTTTGAGGCCTAAATCAGAGCGGCATGCAGCGGGTGACGTTGGTGTGGCCGCGCGCCAGGGTCTCGACGGTGCCGACCGGGCAGGACGCGACCTGGACGCCGGTCGCGGGCTCGAGCCCCGCCTGCCAGGCGAGCGGCCGCGCTGCGGCCGCGCTGCCGCAGCGCGAGGC
>NZ_JAAGBB010000073.1 GCF_018129085.1 Plastoroseomonas hellenica | reverse complement strand
GATCCCCAAGGCACAGGCAGGTCCTCCCCGCCCATGACTGAACACTGTCAGCCATCTCCCCAGTCCAAGCTGTCAGTTATGTCCCCGGTCCGGACCCCCTTCCCGGGACAGCTCCTCACCGCGGCCGCGGCGTCGTCCGGCGCGGCGCCGGTGCCGGGGTTCGGGCAGCCGGCGCGGACGGGGTCGCGGCGCCGCCCGCCTTGGCCGCCTGTTCGCGCAGGTCGGTGATGGTCGCGCGGTTGGTGACCTGTTCGGGGTTGGTGCGGACCTCGACGATCGCGGGCTTGCCGCTGGCGAGCGCGCGCTGCACGGCGGGGACGAACTCTTCCGTGGTCTCCACCACCTCGCCATGGCCGCCAAAGGCTTCGATGAACTTGGCGAAGTCGGGGTTGGTCAGCGCGGTGCCGGAGACGCGGTGCGGGTAGGTGCGCTCCTGGTACATGCGGATGGTGCCGTACATCTGGTTGTTGAAGACCAGGATCACCGGGTTCACCGCATGGTGGAAGGCGGTCGCGATCTCCTGCCCGGTCATCATGAAGCCGCCGTCGCCCACGAAGCAGATCACGGGACGCTCGGGGAAGGTGATCTTGGCGCCGATCGCGGAGGGCACACCATAGCCCATGGCGCCGTTGGTCGGGCCGAGGAAGTCCTGGCGTTCCTTCACGTGGGTGAAGCGGGTCGGCCAGGTGGCGAAGTTGCCGGCGTCGGTCGTGAAGATGGTGTCGTCCGGCAGCACCTTCTCCAGCGCCTGCAGTGCGCGGGCGAGGTTCAGCGGGCCTTCGTAGTCCGGTGCTTCCGCCTGCTTCAGGCGCTGGCCGTGCAGCGTCTTGCGCCAATCGGCCCAGACCGGCTTCGCGACGGGCTGGGTTGCGCGCGCAGCCGCAGCGAAGGCGTTGAGGTCGCTGACGATGCCGAGCGCCGGTCGATAGACGCGGCCGATCTCGGTCCGCTCCTGATGCACATGCACGATCGGCGTGGCGCCGGCCATGTCGAGCAGGGTGTACCCCTGGCTCACGGGCTCCCCGAGGCGGGTGCCGATGGCGAGGATCAGGTCGGCTTCCTTGGCCCGTGCCACCAGCCCGGCATCGGCGCCGACGCCGAGGTCGCCGGCGAAGTTGCGGTGGGTGCCATCAAACAGGCTCTGCCGGCGGAAGGAGACCGCGACCGGCAGGTCATTGGCGATGAGGTAGTCCGCGATGGCCTTCCTGCCTTCGGCGGTCCAGCCGGAGCCGCCGAGAATGGCGAGCGGCCGCTGCGCGCGGGCGAGCATGGCGGAGAGCCTGGTAATCGCCTCCGGTGCCGGATGCGGGGGCAGCACCTCGGCGGGGCCGATATCCGGCACCGTGACCAGGTGCTTCTGCATCTCCTCGCTGATCGCGACGACGACAGGGCCCGGCCGGCCGCTGACCGCCACGTCGAAGGCGTGCGCCATGATCTCCGGGATGCGCTTCGCGTCGTCGATCTGCGTCACCCATTTGGCGATCGGCGAGAACATGCGGCGGTAATCGACTTCCTGGAAGCTCTCGCGATCCGTCTCCTCGACCGGGATCTGGCCGACCAGCAGCACCAGCGGCGTGCTGTCCTGCTGCGCCACATGCACGCCGATCGCGGCATGGCAGGCGCCGGGGCCGCGGGTCACGATGGCGACGCCGGGCCGGCCGGTCAGCTTGCCATGGGCTTCCGCCATATGGACCGCGCCCGCCTCGAAACGGCAGGTGACGAGCTGCAATCGGTTGCGGACGGAATAGAGGCCATCGAGCAGGTCCAGATAGCTCTCGCCGGGGACGCAGAAGGCATGCGTCACGCCCTGGGCCACCAGCGCATCGGCCAGCAGCTTGCCGCCGCTGCGCGCCTGGGCGACCCGCTTCATCTCATTCATCAACGCTCCTCCCGCCCGACCGGCGACCTGCGAAACGGGCCGGAGGTTAGAGCAGATCGCCGCGGGGTGGAAACGCCCCGGAGGCGCTGATCCGCGCGGCCACCGACAGCGGGTCGGGCAGCCTCATTCCGCGGGCTGTCCGTGCCCGTGCTGGTCCCGCCCGGTGCCGGCCGGATGCCGCGCTTCCAGATCAGCGAGCGCCGCCGCGACCGAGCCGATCGGCCTGGTGAAGGGCGCAAGCAGCAGGAACAGCGCCGGCACCGCATACAGCGTGACGAAGGTGGAGAGTGTGACCCCGCCGACGATGACGACGCCGAGCGCCTGCCGGCTTTCCGCCCCCGCCCCCGTCGCCATGGCGAGCGGCACGGCGCCGAGCACCGTCGCGATCGAGGTCATCAGGATCGGCCGCAGCCGCACCACCGAAGCCTCCAGCACCGCATCATGGACATTCAGGCCGCGGTCGCGGAGCTGGTTCGCGAATTCCACCACCAGGATGCCGTTCTTCGCCATCAGCCCGATCAGCAGGATCATGCCGATCTGGCTGAAGACGTTCAGGCTCTGCCCAGTGACGAACAGCGCCAGCAACCCGCCGGTCAGCGCCAGCGGCGTCGAGAGCAGGATCACCAGCGGGTGGATGAAGCTCTCGAACTGCGCGGCGAGGACCAGGAACACCACCAGCAGCGCCATGGCGAAAGTGACGTAGAGCGCGCCGGAGCTTTCGCGGAACTCCAGGCTCTGGCCGCGATAGGAGATGCGCGCCTCGGCCGGCAGCACCTCCCGTGCCAGCGCGTCCATGTAGTCGAGCGCCTGGCCGAGCGAATAGCCGGCGCCCAGCGAGGCGGTGATGGTGACCGCGCGCACCCGGTCTTCCCGGGCGAGGGTCTGGGGCCGTGCTCGCTCGGAGAGCGTCACCACGTTGGAGAGCGGCACCAGCCCGCCGGAGGCGGTGCGCACGAAGACGTTCTGCAGGTCATAGGGCGTGAGGCGGGAGGCCTCCGGCGCCTGCATCAGCACTTTGTATTCCTGCCCCGCGACGACGTAGGTGCTGGCTTCGCGCGAGCCCAGCATCGTCTCGATGGTGCGGCCGACCGCCTGGATCGAGACGCCGAGGTCGGCGGCCTTGCGGCGATCGATCTCCACCCGGATCTCGGGCTTCGTCTCCTTGAAGTTGTGGTCGAGGTTCAGGAGCTGCGGGTTCTGCCGGGCACGTTCCAGGAAGCGGTCGCGCCACAGCACCAGGGTCTCGAAATCCGGCCCGCCGATGACGAACTGCACCGGTGGCTGAAAGCCACGTTGACCGAGCGAAGGTGGATTGAGCGCGAAGGCGCGCACGCCCGGGATCGCCGATACCAGCGGGAAGATCTCGGCGGCGATCCGCTGCTGGGTGCGCTCGCGCTGGCTCCAGGGCGAGAGGCGGAGGAAGACATTGCCCACATTGCCGACCGCTGGCCGCTGGTTGCCCCCGATGGTGGCGAAGACCGCCGCCGCCTCGCCATTGTCGGAATAACGGCGCAGCACGTCCTCGATCTGGCGCACATGCTCGAGCGTATAGGTGAAGGAGGCGCCTTCGGGTCCGGTGGTCGGGATGATGACGACGCCCCGGTCCTCGGTCGGCGCGAATTCCTTGGGCAGCCCCATGAAGAGCAGCACCGCCAGGGCGGAGAGCGCGCCGGCGCCGCCGAGCACCAGGATCGGCGCCTTCAGCGCATGCCGCAGCGACCAGCGCAACGCGCCGTTCATGCCCACGAAGAAGGGCTCGGTCCAGCGGATCAGTCGGCTCTCACCCTGATGCGCCTTCAGGAGCTTGGAGCACATCATCGGCGTCAACGTCAGCGCGACCAGGCCGGAGAAGATGACGGAGGCCGCCAGTGCCAGGCCGAATTCTGTGAACAGCCGGCCGGTATTCCCCTGCATGAAGGAGAGCGGCACGAAGACCGCAACCAGGACCGCGGTCGTCGCAATGACCGCGAAAGCGATCTCGCGGGACCCGCGCAGCGCCGCCAGCAGGGGTTCCTCCCCCTCCTCGATGCGGCGATGGACGTTCTCCAGCACGACGATGGCATCGTCGACCACCAGCCCGATCGCCAGCACCAGCCCGAGCAGGGTCAGCACGTTGATGGAGAAGCCCATCGCCGACATCGCCATGAAGGAAGCGATGATGGAGACCGGGATGGCGACGGCCGGGATGATGGTGGCGCGGACGCTGCGCAGGAACAGGAAGATGACGCCGATCACCAGCACCAACGCGATGATCAGCGCGTGCTCCACCTCATGGATCGACTGCGCGATGAAGAGGCTCTCGTCATAGCCGATGACGACGTCCACACCCTCCGGCAGGGTCGGGCGGATCCGCTCCATCTCCGCCTTGGCGCCATCGGCGACCGAGAGCGTATTGGCGGTCGACTGGCGCAGGATGCCGAGGCCGATGCCGGTGCGTCCGTTGATCCGGTACTCGCCGCGCATGTCCTCCGGCGCGACCTCGACCTGCGCCACCTCGCCCAGCAGCACCTGCGCGCCGCCGGAAGAACGCAGCACCACGATCTGGCGGAACTGTTCCGGCCGGGTCATGCGGGTGTCGGTGCGGACGGTCAGCTCCCGCGCGCGGCTCTCGATGCGTCCGCCCGGCAGCTCGACATTCTCGCGCCGGATCGCGTCCTCGATATCCTGCACGGCGAGGCCGCGTGCCGCCATCGCCTGCCGGTCGAGCCAGACGCGCATGGAGTAGCGCCGCTCGCCATTGATCAGCACCTGCGCCACGCCTTCGACGATCGCGAGGCGATCCACCACGCGGTTGCGCGCGATGTCGGTCAGGTCCATGGCCGAGAAGCGGTCCGAGGTCAGCGCGATCCAGAGGATCGGACGGCTGTCGCCGTCGACCTTGGCGACCACCGGCGTATCCGCCTGTTCCGGCAATTGCGCGAGCGCCCGCGCCACGCGGTCACGCACGTCATTGGCCGCGGCATCGACGTTGCGCGTCAGGCGGAACTCGATCGTCACCTGACTGCGCTCGTCGCGCGACTGGGAGGAGATGGTCTTGATGCCCTCGATACCGGCGACAGCGGCTTCGATCAGCTCGGTGATCTGGCTGTCCACGACAGCCGCCGAAGCGCCGGTATAGGTCGTGGTGATGGAGACGATGGGTGGATCGATCGCGGGATATTCGCGGATCGGCATGCGCGCCATGGCGAAGGCGCCGAGCACCACCAGCAGCAGGCTCATCACCATCGCGAAGACCGGACGGCGGATGGAGATGTCGGAGAGGACCATCGCCTGGCCTCAGCTCGCGGGCCGGGTCATCGTCTCGGTCACGCGCACCGGCAGGTCATGGCGCAAGCGCTGGATGCCGCGCACGACCACCTGCTCGCCGGCGGCGGCGACGCCTTCCCGGATCTCGACCTCGCCTGGTAGGCGGATGCCGAGCCGTACCTCCAGCCGCCGCGCCCGGCCGTCGCGGACGACATAGACGAAGGCGCGCTCGCCCAACGGATCGATCGCCTCCTCGGGCACCAGCAGCGCATTCTCGCGCGAGGCCAAGGTCAGGATGACCGTGAGGAACAGGCCCGGCCGCAGCGCCTCATCCGCATTGTCGAATTCGCTGATGACGCGGATGCTGCGGGTCGCCGGATCGATGCGGGTATCGAGCACCGCGACATGGCCGCTGAACACGCGGTCGCCATAGGCGGCGCTGGCCGCCCGCACTTCCGACCCGACGCGCAGCCGCGCCAGATGCACCTCGGGCACCGAGAACTCGACCCGGACGCGTTCGGTGTCGTCGAGCGTCGTGACTACGGTACCCGGCTGCACCAGGGCGCCGATGCTCACCTGGCGCAGTCCGACCCGGCCGTCGAAGGGTGCCGAGATGCGCAGCTCCTCGAGACGCGCCTCGGCCTGGCGCACCCGGCCCGCGGCCTGCCGCGCCACTGCCTCCAGCGTCACCATGCGTTGTTCCGCGATGGTCTGGCCCGGCTGCAGCCGCTGCGCGCGCACCATCTGGTTGCGGGCGTCGTCATGCTGGGCGCGCGCCTGGTCGAGCTCCGCGCGCAGCGCTGCCGCATCGAGCTGCACGAGCACCTCGCCACTGCGGACCCGCTGGCCTTCCTGAAAGGGAATGGCGGTCACCATGCCGGTGACCTTGGCGGTGACTGTGATCGATTCACGGGCGCGCACGGTGCCGACGCTCTCGGCGCGCTCGATCACCCGCCCGACGCGGATCGGCGCCACCACCACTGGCTGTTCCTGCGGCGCCTGCTGCCGCGCCGCGCCGCCGGTGGATGCCGTCGCCTCCAGCCCCATCAGCCCGAGCGGCGTCGGCAGCCCGACCCTTTCGCCATAGAGATGCCAACCCGCGCCCAGGCCGGCGATCACTATCAAAGCGGCGATCTGGGTCGTCGAGCGCATCAGCCACCTGTCTCGCGTATTCGTGTATATGAGACTTGGTTAACCCGCCGGCAACCCATTGCGGGGCGAGAACTTCGCCCCTTACCCAACCCTGACGTGTATGCAGCGCGCCTTGCGCCCCGGCTCCGGGCTGCGTTCCGCGGGGACGGCGGCAAGGCAGGCCGGCTCCGCCTCCGCACAGCGCGGCGCGAAGGAACAGGCGGCGGGCAGTGTCTCCAGGCTCGGCGGCGCGCCCGGGATGGTGGTCAGGCGATGGCCACGCAGCCCGGCATGCACCGTCGCGCCGAGCAGGCCCTTCGCATAGGGGTGCAGCGGGGACCGCATCAGCGCCGAGACCGGCCCCTCCTCCACCACGCGGCCCGCATACATCACCGCGACCCGGTCCGCGATTTCGCCTGCCACGCCGAGGTCATGGGTGACGAAGACGACGCCCATGCCGAGGTCCTCCTGCAGCTTGCGCAGCAGCAGCAGGATCTGGATCTGCACGGTGGCGTCGAGCGCGGTCGTCGGCTCGTCGGCGAGCAGCAGCTTCGGCCGGCAGGCGAGCGCCACCGCGATCATCGCGCGCTGCCGCAGCCCGCCCGAGAGCTCGTGCGGGTAGGCGGCGAGGCGGCGCTTGGCCGAAGGGATCTGCACCAGCTCGAACAGCTCGAGCGCCCGCGCCATGCCGGCAGCGCGGGAGACGCCCTCGTGCCGCTGCACCGTTTCCGCGATCTGCCGGCCGACGCTGTAGACTGGATCGAGTGCCGTCATCGGCTCCTGGAACACCATCGCGACCGTGCTGCCGCGGAATTCCTGGAGCTGGTTCTCGCTCATCCGCTGCACGTCGTTGCCGGCGACCCGGATTTCGCCCGTGACCACCGCGCTCTTGGGCAGCAGCTTCATCAGCGCGCGCATGGTCACCGACTTGCCGGAACCACTCTCGCCCAGGATGCAGAGCACTTCGCCGGCCGAGAGGTCGAGATCGACGCCATTCACCGCATGCATGGTGGCATCGCGGGAGACGAAGCGCACCGAAAGGTCGCGCAGCCGCACCAGCGGCTCGCCGGCTGGCGCCAGCTTGGTCGGCACATCCTGTTGGAGCAGGGCGCTCATTGTGCTCGCCTTCCGGCTCGCGGCGGCCGATTCAGCTCTCCGCGCCTTCCGGCGCTCCGACCATCGGACGCCATCATGCTGCCACCTGCAATGCTTTGGAATGCCCACTGCCCGGCAGCGCCATGTGGCATGCCGCCTGGTGCCCCGCGCCGAGATCGGCGGAGGCCGGTTCGATGGCCGCGCAGACATCCTCCGCGAAGGGGCAGCGCGTGCGGAAGCGGCAGCCGGAGGGCGGGTTCACCGGGTTTGGCGGATCCCCGGTCAGCGGCGGCTCCATCCGGCGCTTGCCCGGATCCATCGAGGGGCGGGAGGCGAGCAGCGCCTGGGTATAGGGATGCGCCGGGCGGTCATAGATCGCGTCCACCGGCCCCATCTCGACGACCTTGCCGAGATACATCACCAGCACGCGGTCGCTGATGTACTGCACCACGTTCAGGTCGTGGCTGATGAAGGCATAGGTCAGTCCGAAGCTCTCCTTCAGGTCGACCAGCAGGTTCAGCACCTGCGCCTCCACCGACTTGTCGAGCGCCGAGACCGGCTCGTCCAGGATCACCAGGCGCGGCCGCAGCGCGAGCGCGCGCGCGATGTTCACGCGCTGGCGCTGGCCGCCGGAGAGCTCATGCGGGTAGCGGCGGGCGAACTGCGCCGGGGCGAGGCCGACGGCAGCCAGCAGCTCCCGCGCCCGCTCACGCGCCTCCCGGTCCGGCAGCCCATGCACCTTGGGCGCGAAGGCGATGCTGTCCTCGATCGGCAGGCGCGGGTTCAGGGAGGCATAGCTGTCCTGGAAGACCATCTGCACCTGCCGCCGGTAATCCTTCAGCGCGATGCCACCGGACTGGGTGTTCTCCGCGACCCCTTCGCCGTCGAAGATCATGCTGCCGACATCGGGATCCATCAGGCGCATCAGCAGGCGTGCGGTGGTCGACTTTCCGCAGCCGGATTCGCCGACGATGCCGAGCGTCTCGCCCTTGCGGATGGTGAAGGAGACGCCGTCCACCGCGCGCACGGTCGCGACCGTGCCGCCGAAGAAGCCGCCCTTGATCGGGAAATGCCTCTTGATATCGCGGATATCGAGCAGCGCCTGGGCGGGGCCGCCGCGGTCGTCGGGAGTGGGATCGAGGTCCATGCCAAGCAGGACAGCAAAGCGCATGCCGTCGCCGCAAGCATCTTGGCAGGGATTCGCCGTGTCCGACCGCGGTTTCTGCATAGGTCTTGGGCAGCGGCCGCCCGTTTCGCCCGCGTCCGATGCTGGACGCGCCCACCATGGCGGCGGCATTCTCCGGCCGCGACAGGCAGGATGGGGCGATGCGGGCGATCTTCGTCATGATCAAATGCGACATGGGTCAGGCCTATCGCGTGGCACGCGAGATGGCCGACACCATCGAGGAGCTGTCGGAAATGCACTCCATCTCCGGCCAATACGACCTGCTCGGGAAGTTCTACCTGGAGCCCGGCCGCGACATCGGCCTCTTCGTGGTCGAGAAGGTGCAGACCGTGGCCGGCGTGAAGGACACTTATACGCTGCAGACCTTCAACGCCTTCACCGGCGCGGTGCCGACCACCGGGACCGCCTGAAGGCAACCAGGCAGGCTCCCCAGGTTTCCGCGTCCTGACATCATGGCAATCTGCCGCATTGTGGCAGCACCGTCGCAAAACCACCTTCGATCCGCCATCGCAACGCCCAGGCGCGGACGCGACCGGAGGCCATCCTGCCGTCAGTGCCGGAGGTATCCCCCATGCGTCGCATCCTCGTCCCCCTCGCCCTGTCCGCCACCCTGGCGCTGGCCGCCTGCCAGAACCCGGATGGCAGCACCAACTGGGGCCAGACCCTGGCGCTCGGCGCCGGCGTCGGGCTGGGTGCAGCGCTGATCGCTGGCGCCGCCGCGGACAATGACCGCCCGCGCCACTATCACCGCGGCGGCTATGGCGGCCGCGGCTATGCCTATGACGGTGGCTACAGGCGCGGCGGCTATTACTACCGCTGACCGATGAGGTTCAGCCCCAGGTCCGGAAGGCTTCGGCGGCGCTGATCGGCGGCGCCGCCTTCAGCCTGGCGAGGTCCGGCGCCGGGCGCGCCAGGGTCGTGTCACCGGCGACCGCCGCCTCTATCGCCGCCGCGACGCCAAGCACGAAGGCATCCCCGCCACGCGGGCCCACGATCTGCAGGCCGAAGGGCATGCCGTTGCGGTCGAGACCAAGCGGCAGCGACACCGCGGGATGCCCAACCAGCGTCACGTAGTAGGCCAGCGACAGCCAGTGGAAATAGGTCCGAGTCGGCTTGCCGTCGATCTCGGCCGGGTAGAGCTCCCGCCACGGCCGCGGGCTGATGGTGATGGACGGCGTCACCAGCACGTCGTGCTGCGCGAAGAAGCGCTGGAAATCGCGGTAGATGCGGGTCTGCGCCGCTGCCGCCCGCGAGTAGTCGTCGAGGCTGTAGCGCAGCCCCTCCTCCACATTGGCGACGACGTTCGGGCCGACATCCTGCGGCCTCTCCTGCACCTTCTGCTTATGCGCGGTCAGGAAGACGGCGGCACGCAGCACCTCGAAGGCCTCGTCGCCGCCGCTGCAATCCGGCGTCGCCTGCTCGGCCGCCGCGAACATCGGCGCCAGCGCCGCCACCCGGCTCGCGAAGATCTCCCGGATATGGTTCTCGGTCGGCGCCATGCCGAAATCAGGCGTGAAGGCCAGCCGCAGCGAGGCCAGGTCGATCTGCCGCGGCGGCGAGAACAACGCCGACTTCCCGCGCACGGCACGGTCATGCAGCGTATAGGCCAGCGGGTCGCGCGCATCATCCGAGGCCATGGCCGAGAGCATCAGGCAGGCATCCGGCACGTTGCGGGCCATTGGTCCCAGCACGGGCAGGTTCGACCAGCCATGGCCGCGCTTCTCGGACGGCACCAGCCCCGGCGACGGGCGATAGCCGACGATGCCGCAGAAGGCCGCCGGGTTGCGGAGCGAGCCGCCGGTGTCCGAACCCGAGCAGATCGGCGCCATGCCGGCGGCGAGCGCCGCCGCCGAGCCACCGGACGACCCCGCCGCCGATTTCGTGGGATCGAAGGGATTGCCGGTCGCGCCATACACGGTGTTGCGCGTATTGGCGCCGGCGCCGAATTCCGGCGTGTTGGTCTTGCCGAGGATGACCGCGCCGGCCTTCCGCAGATTGGCGACCATCGCGCAATCGGCCTCCGGCACGAAGTCGCGGAAGATCGGGCTGCCATAGGTGGTGCGCAGCCCCTGCACCTCCTCCAGGTCCTTGATGCCGACCGGCAGCCCGTGCAGCGGACCGAGCTCCTCGGCGCGCATCACCGCGGCCTCGGCCGCGCGGGCGGCGGCCAGCGCCGCCCCGCGATCCTCGGCCACCATCGCGTTGATCGCCGGGTTCACCGCGTCGATCCGCGCCTGGCAGCTCTCCAGCAGCTCCACCGGAGAGAGCTTGCGGCTGCCGATCAGGCGGCGCGCCTCGACGGCGGTGAGATCGCAGGGTTCGGTCATCAGGGCAACTCGCTGGTCATGGGATGGCGGTCAGGGATCGGTGGTGCGCCTCAGTAGCCCAGCGCGCAGCCATCCTTGCGCGGATCGGAACCGCCGATGAGGGAGCCGCGCTGGCGGTCGATCAGGATCGCCTGGCCGCCGCCATGCGGCTTGTCGATCAGTGCGCAGTCATGGCCGAGCCGGTTCAGCCGGTCGACCACGTCGCCCGGGATGCCGCGCTCCACCTGCACCTTGCCCGCCTGCGGGAAGAGCCGCGGCAGGTCGATCGCTTCCTGCGGATCGAGACCGAACTCGAAGTGATTGGAGAGGAACAGCGTCTGGCCCATCGGCTGGAAATGTCCGCCCATGACGCCATAGGGCATGATCGCCTCGCCATTCTTCATCACCATGCCGGGGATGATGGTGTGCATCGGGCGCTTGTTCGGCGCGATGCAGTTCGGGTGGCCTTCCTGGAAGCGGAAGCCATAGCCGCGGTTCTGCAGCATGACGCCGGCGCGCTCGGCGAGGATGCCGGAGCCGAAGCTCTCGAACAGCGAGTTGATGAAGCTGCAGGCATTGCCGTCGCGGTCGACGACGCAGAGATAGACGGTGTCCTTGTGCTTCGCGAGGTCGCTGCTGCCCGGCGCCGGCAGCGCCGGCATTGCCCCGGCATCGCTGATCAGCTTGCGCAGCGCCGCGCCATAGGCGGGATCGGTGAGATGCGCGACCGGCACATCCACCTGCGAGGGGTCTGCGAGGAAGGCGTCGCGATCGCGATAGGCGAGCCGCGCGGCCTCGATATGCCGGTGCAGGCGTTCCGCCGAGAGCGGGCCCTGCGCCACGGTGTCGAAGCCGTTCAGGATGTTCAGGATCTCGAGCACGATCATGCCCGAGCCGTTCGGCGGGCACTGGAACACCTCGACATCGCGCCATTTGGTGCTGATCGGCGTCACGAATTCCGCGACCGAGGCGCCGCGGGCGAAATCCTCTTCGGTGTGGGTGCCGCCGGCCTCGCGCAGCGTCGCCACCATGTCGGCCGCGATCTCACCCTCGTAGAAGCCCTTCACGCCACGGGCGGCGACGGCGCGCAGCGTGCGGCCGAGCTCCGGCTGGACGAAGCGTTCGCCGAGCCGCATCGGCTGCCCATCCTTCAGGAAGCGCCGGGCTGCCGCCGGGTGCCTGGCGAGCTTGCCCTTCGCCGCCTCCCAGTCCGAGGCCACGCGGGGGGTGACGAAGAAACCTTCCTCCGCGAAGCGGATGGCCGGCTGCAGCAGTTCGTCCAGGCTCTTGCGGCCATGGGCGGCGTTCAGCGTCGCCCAGGCCGAGATGGCGCCGGGCACGGTGACGGCATGGGGTGAGGTCGGCTCCAGCGCCGCCACGCCCTTGGCCTTCAGCGCCGCGTAGGACGCACCGGCCGGCGCCCGGCCGGAGCCATTGAGGGCGATCACCTTGCCAGTCCCGGCGGGCGCATAAAGGCAGAAGCAGTCGCCGCCGATGCCGGTCGATTCCGGCTCCACCACGCCGAGCACCGCGACCGCTGCTATCGCGGCGTCCAGCGCATTGCCGCCGGCACGCAGCACATCGAGCGCGGTCAGCGTCGCGGCGGGGACGGAGGTCGCGGCCATGCCGTTCGCGGCATGGACGGCACTGCGGCCGGGAAGGTGGAAATCGCGCTTCATGACAGGGCTCTCTGATCTCGCGGCCGGAACAAGGATTGACCCGAAGCTGTCACGCCCACCACGCCCGGGCAAGACGCCCCTACCCTCCAGCCTGGCGCTCCGCTAAGCCCATGTCATGGCAGAAACCATCACCTTCACCGATTTCGAGCGGGTCGACATCCGGGTCGGCACCATCATCGATGCCGAGCCCTTCCCGGAGGCCAAGAAGCCAGCGATCAAGCTGACCCTGGATTTCGGGGCCGAGATCGGCGTGAAGCGCTCCTCCGCCCAGCTCACGGTCCATTACGCCCCGGACCAGCTCATCGGGCGCCAGGTCATGGCGGTGGTGAACTTCCCGCCCCGCCGCATCGCCGGCTTCCCGAGCGAGGTGCTGGTGCTGGGGGTGCCGGACGAGAATGACGCCGTGGTGCTGCTGAAGCCCGACCTACGAGTGCCGAATGGGGGTAAGCTATTCTAAATGGCTGAGAAATACTACACGGTCACCTGGGATCAGTTGCATCGCGACGCCAAGGCGCTGGCCTGGCGGCTGCTGGATCGCGGCCCCTGGTCCGGTATCGTCGCCATCACTCGGGGCGGCCTGATCCCGGCCGCCGTGGTCGCCCGCGAGCTCGATTGCCGGCTGATCGAGACCGTCTCCATCGTCACCTATGACGAGGAGGCGAAGGGCGCGCCACGGGTGGTCAAGACGCCGGCCGCCGCTGGCGACGGCAGCGGCTGGCTGGTGGTGGACGACCTGGTCGATACCGGCACCACGGCGCGCGTCGTCCGCGCCTTGCTGCCGAAGGCGCATTTCGCGACGGTCTATGCCAAGCCCGCCGGCAAGCCCCTGGTCGAGACCTTCATCACCGAGGTCAGCCAGGACACCTGGATCCTGTTCCCCTGGGACACCGAGCCGCAGTTCATCGCACCGATCGCCCGCAGCGCCGTGAAATAGGGATCTCGGTCAGCCCCCGGCCGCCGGCGGAGCGACGGCGGTGCAGGACTGCCGGATGGTGAGCCGCGTCGGCAAGGTCAGGCAGCGCGCGGCATCGGCCGCCTCCCCGGCCATGCGCTGCAGCAGCATGGTCGCCGCGTGGCGGCCCATTTCGGCGAGGTCCCAGGCGATGGCGGTCACCGGCGGCGCATGGAGCTCCGCCAGTTCGGAATCCGCGCCGGCCACGAGGGACACGTCCTTGCCCACCTCGCGATGCAGCGTCCGCAGCGCACGGATGCAGCCGCCCAGCATGTCCATCGCCGCGACGAAGATCGCGGTCGGCGGCCCCGCCAGGCCCATCAGCGCCATGGTCTCGCGAAAGGCATCCTCCGGCGTCAGCACGCGGTCGCGCAGCAGGTGCGGCATCGGCGCGGCGCCTTGCGCCAGGAAGGCATCCCGGTAGCCCTGGACGCGGCTCCGCGACGGGTAGGCCTTGGTGTCGCCGACCAGCATGGCGATCCTGCGGTGGCCGAGGCCCAGCAGGTGCTCCACCGCGAGCGCCGCCCCGGTCCGGTGATCGACGACGACCCGGTCCGCGCTCTCGATCCGGTCGCGGTCGATCAGCAGCACCGGCATGCGCGCCGCAGCGAGGGCCGCGATGACATCGGGATCGCCTTCGTCGCTGACGGTCATCATCACGCCGTCCACCTTGCGGCCTTCGAAGGCGCGCAGCAGCTCGACCTCCACCTCCGGGCGATTGGTCGTGCTCGAGAGCAGCAGGGTGTAGCCATGCGCCCGCAGGACCTGCTCCGCCTCCTTGATGAAGATCCCGAAGCGGGGGATGTCGAAGTCGCGGATGGCGCAGGCGACGAGGCGGGTACGGCCGCCCCGCATGCTCTGGGCGACGGGATCGAGCTCATAGCCGAGCGCCGCGATCGCGTCCTGGACCTTCCGCCGGATCGGGTCGGCGACCGTCGGGTTGCGGTTCAGGACACGCGATACCGTGCCAACCGCGACGCCCGCGGCCTCCGCGACGTCACGAAGCTTCACCTTGACCATTGGCGCATCCTGCATGCCAGCGGACCGGCGGGCGACCCGCTTGATCACGATTTATGAACCGGTTCAATTCATGTGTCTCCATTCCGGATCACGAAGGCGATCCATGCCTCGTCGGGATGAGCAGGTAGGCACGCCTGGATCGCCCGACTTCCGCTGGCGCTGCTCGGCGCGCCGCTGCGGCTGGCGACCCGGTTCCCCTCGACAGCGGCATCAGTTCTAACCATACTATGAACCGGTTCATTTAGACGTTAGCCGGCGCCCCTGCTGATCCCGCGGCCAAGGAGAATGGCACCATGACGAGGCCCATCATCGGATTCGTCGGCTTCGGCGAAGCGGCCCGCTGCTTCTGTGACCACTTCGCCCCGCGGGACGCGGCGGAGCTCCTGGTCTTCTGCGACGGCGCCACCAATCGTCCGCCCTACAGCCCTGCCTTCCGGGACGCCGTGACCACACGCGGCGCCAGGCTGCTCGACAGCCTGGATGCGCTGCTGGCGGAAGCCGAGATCGTCTTCTCCGCCGTCGTGGTGGCGACGGCGCTGCCGGTCGGCCGGGCCATCGCGGCGGGTTTGCGGCCGGGGACACTGGTGGTGGACATCAACGCCTCCACCCCGCGCGCCAAGCGCGTGGTGGCGGAAGCGGTGCAGGCGCGCGGCGGCCGCTTCGTGGATGCCAATCTGATGGGCGCAGTGAGCCTCTACGGCCCCGGCGTCCCGCTCTATTGTTCCGGCGACGGCGCCGAGGATTTCCAAGCGACCTTCCAGCCGCTCGGGCTCACGATCGACCTGGCCGGGCCGGACCCCGGCGCGGCGGCGGCCGTGAAGATGCTGCGCAGTGTCGTCACCAAGGGGATTGAGGCGCTGGTGGTGGAGGCAATGACCGCGGCGTCACTGGCCGGCGTGCGGCAGCAGGCGCTGCAGGGCATCTGCGGCCCGATGGATGCCACCAGCTTCAGCCAGTTCCTGGACATGTGCCTGCGCACCGACGTGCTGCATGCCGAGCGCCGCGCGGTGGAGATGGAGGGCGTGGCCGAGGGTCTGCGCGAGCTCGGGCTGGAGCCGCTGATGACCAGCGCCACCGCCACGCGCCTCCGCGCCTCCGCAGCACTCGGCCTCAAGGATGCCTTCGCGGCGATGCCGTCCTACGACGCGAATGCAGTGCTGGACGCCTACGCGAAATGCGTCGGCCCTCCGCCGCCCTGACGCCCCGGGCCGGCACTACGCGGCCGCAGGCCGCCACCAGTTTCTGCGGAGCGAGGCGAAACCGATGCTCCGGCGCCGCGAATGCGGCCCCGCGCGCGACCGACAGCCGCCGTCAGCACATCCCTGACAGCGCGGAAGCCAAGCGCGCGAATGCGCGCGCCGGCGCCTGAGGCCAGAAAAAACTCAGCCCATGCGCTTTCAGCGCATGGGCGGCGGGTAGTGCAAGCCGCCTCGGTTCCAGAGGTTGTTGGCACCCCTGGGGATGCCGAGCGGGGTGATGTTGCGCTCCCACATCTCCGAGAAATTGCCGACCTGGCGCACGATGCGCTGCGCCCATTCATTGTCGAGGCCGAGCTGCCGACCAAGATCGCCGCTCCGGCCCATGAAGCGCTGCACATCGGGGTTGGTGCTGTCGTTGAAGGTCGCGAGGTTCTGGCTGGTGATGCCGAGTTCCTCTGCGGTCTGCTGGGCGAAGAGGCTCCAGCGCACGATGTCGAAAAAGCGGGCGTCGCCCTTGCGGACCACCGGCCCCAGCGGCTCCTTCGAGATCAGCTCGGGCAGCAGCGTATACTGTTCCCCGGCCGGCCCTTCGGCGGCGCGGAAGGCCGCGAGCGAGGAGGCATCGTTGGTATAGGCATCGCAGCGGCCGGAGCGGAAGGCGGCGCGCAGCTCCTCCACATTCTCGATCACGACCGGCGTGAAACGCATGTTGTTGGTGCGGAAGTAGTCGGCGAGATTCAGCTCGGTCGTGGTGCCGGGCTGCACGCAGACGGTGGCGCCGTCGAGCCCCCGCGCCGAGGTGACGCCGGAGTTGGTCCGCACCATGAAGCCCTGGCCGTCATAGAAGTTCACGCCCGCGAAGCTGAGGCCGAGCGATGCCTCACGCCCCAGGGTCCAGGTGGTGCTGCGGAC
This sequence comes from Plastoroseomonas hellenica, assembly GCF_018129085.1. Lineage (GTDB taxonomy): Bacteria > Pseudomonadota > Alphaproteobacteria > Acetobacterales > Acetobacteraceae > Plastoroseomonas > Plastoroseomonas hellenica. Next base: position 5,235 of record NZ_JAAGBB010000073.1, on the reverse strand, counting down.
CAGCATGTCGATCTCGCCCGACTGCAGCATGGTGAAGCGCTGCTGCGTGCTGGACGGCACGAAGCGCACCTTGGTCGCATCTCCGAGCAGCGCCGCGGCGACGGTGCGGCAGGTGTCGACATCGAGGCCACGCCATTCACCGCGGCTATCGGGCAAGGAGAAGCCGGCGGTGGATGGGGCGACGCCGCAGATCAGCGTGCCGCGCGCGCGGATGGCCGCGACGGTGTCGGTGCCGGCCGGCGCGGCAGGCTGCTGGGCACCGGCCGGCAAGGCGAGGCTGGCGGCAAGCGCGAAGGCGCCCAGCGCAAAAGTTGCGATGCGATGCATGGGTCTGACGGTCTCCCTGCGGATTGAGCCCCGGGCGCGCGCTTCCGGCGCCTGCCCGCGGCCAGTCTCGCGGGCGGCACGACCAGGTTGCAAGCGGCATGATGCCTCATGGAGCATCACCAAGGCGCCAATTGCCTGGAAGTCGGGCGGCGTTGCCCGCCCGGCGCGCATCGGGCCGGCCCTCCCACGATCAGCGGCTGTCAGCCATCCAGCCGCACATTCGCGAGCCGCGCGACCTCCCGCCACTTCGCCACCTCGCGGCTGACGAAGGCACCGAACTCGGCCGGCGTGCCTGGGTCGGCAATCATGCCGAGCTCTCCGATGCGCTGCACGATGGCGGGCTCCCGCAGGATCGCGACGACATCGGCGTTGATGCGCTGCAGCACCTCGGGTGGCGTGCCGGTAGGCGCGACCAGCCCGGTCCAGCCGGCAGCCTCATAGCCTGCGATGCCGCTCTGCGCGATCGCCGGCACCTCCGGCAGTTGCGGCACCGGCCGCGCCACCGTCACGCCGAGTGCCCTGGCGCGGCCGCTCCGGATATGCGGCAAAGCACTCGCCACGCTGTCGAACATCACCGGCACATTGCCGGCGACGAGGTCGGTCACCGCCGGACCGCTACCGCGGTAATGCACGATGTTGAGCTGGATCCCGGCCCTATTGGCGAAAAGCTCGGCCGCCATGTGCTGGGATGACGCGGGCCCGGCCGAGGCGACGTCGACCTTGCCCGGCTCCGCCCGCGCCTTGGCGATCAGTGCCTCGATGCTGTGCGCCGGAAAGGACGGATGCGCGATGATGATCAGCGGCACCATCGCGATGTTGCTGATCGCCGCGAAGTCGCGCTCCGAATCATAGGGCAGCCGCGGAATGACGCCCGGATTGATGCCGAGCGTGCCGGAGGTGCCGGCAGTCAGCGTATAGCCATCGGCCGGCGACCGGGCGCCCGCTTCGAGCGCCGGCACCCCTGCGCCGCCGCCACGGTTCTCCACCACCACGCGCTGCGGCCAGCGCCGGGAGAGCTCATCGGCGATCAGCCGCGTCGCGATATCAGCCGCCTGCCCCGGCGGGAAGGGCACGATGATACGCACCGGCTTGTTCGGATAATCCGACTGGGCACGCACGCCAGGCGCCATAAGGCCCAGCGCGGCGGCGGCCAGCAACGGCCGGCGTGCGATCATGACCTGTCTCCCCCCTCGGTTTGGATACAGTCTAAAGGGTGGAATGCCTCGCTGCCAGGGCGCGGATCGCCTCGCCCCGATGCAGGGACGGCACCGCGCCCGCCACCGTGCAGGCGAGCGCACCGGCGGCCAGCGCCTCCGTCATCGCGCCCGCCGGTGTGCGCCCCGCCGCGACCGCGGCGGCCAGGCAGCCCACGAAGGCATCGCCGGCGCCGGTGGTGTCGCGCACCACGACGCGCGGCGAAGGCAGCGCCGACAGCGCGCCATCCGGCCCGGCATGCACCGCGCCCGCTGCGCCCAGCGTGATGATGGCGCCGAGGCGGTGCCGCGCGCCGAGGCCTGTCGCGATCTCCGTCGCGGTGCCGCCCCCAGCCAGGATGCCGGCCTCGCCCTCATTGGCCACCAGCAGGTCGGTCAGCGCCAGCAGCGCCGCCCCCGGCACCCCGCCCGCCGGTGCCGCGTTCAGGATGGTGATGGCGCCGAGTGCGCGCGCCGCGGCGAAGGCGGCTTCCGTCGCGGCCTCAGGCGTCTCGCGCTGGGCCAGCACCGCGCGCGGCATCGCATTCTGCACTGCGTGCACCGGGCGGGCGGGGGAAAGCACTGCATTGGCGCCGGCCAGCACCACGATGCTGTTCTCGCCCGCATCATCCACCAGGATCACCGCCTGCCCGGTCTCCGCGTCCACATATTCGGCCGCGGCCCGGATGCCCTCCTCGGCCCAAAGCGCCAGCGCGGCTTCCCCGGCGGCATCCCGGCCGAGTGCCGCGACCATCACCACATCGCCGCCGCAGCGCGCCGCCTGCACGGCCTGGTTGCTGCCCTTGCCGCCATGGAAGGCATCGGCGCCATGCGCCGTCAGGGTCTCCCCCGGTGCCGGAAGATGCGGCACCCGGAGCACTCGGTCCCGGTTGTAGGACCCGACCACCACCAGCGTCATGCCCTGCCTCCCATCCGATCTTCCCATGCTCTGAAGCCGCCACGCGCCGGTCAAGCGCCCCGCCGGGTTGCGCGAAGCGCCGAGCGGTCTAACCTCTGCTGCAACGCAGCGATCAGCCAAGGCCTCCCCTCCCCATGCCCGATGCCAATCTGCCCGACCCCACTTTCATGAAATTCGGCATCGGCCAGCCGGTGCCGCGCCAGGAGGATCCGACCCTGCTGCGCGGCCAGGGCCGCTACACCGACGACCTGGCGCTGCCCGGCCAGGCCTGGTGCGTGATGGTCCGCAGCCCCTATGCCCATGGCGTGATCCGCAGCATCGGCACCGAGGCGGCCCGCGCCATGCCCGGCGTGCTGGCGGTCCTCACCGGCGCAGACCTCGTCGCCGCCGGCTATGGCAACCTGCGCTGCACCGTGCCGCTCAAGAACCGCGACGGCAGCCCGCTGACCAATATCGAGCGCCCCTCGCTGGCGACCGACAGGGTGCGTTTCGTCGGCGACCCCGTCGCCTGCGTGGTCGCCGAGACCCGCATGCAGGCCCGCGACGCCGCCGAGGCGGTGGAGCTCGAGGTTGATGCGCTGGATGCCGTCACCGAAGCCTCCGCCGCCGCGGCCCCCGGCGCGCCGCAGCTCTATGATCACATCCCCGGCAATGTCGTGCTGGACTTCCAGTATGGCGACGCCGCCCGCGTCAAGGCAGCCTTCGACACCGCCGCCCACGTCACGCGCCTCTCCATCCGCAACAGCCGCATTGTCGTCTGCGCGATGGAACCGCGCAGCGCCATCGGCGAATATGAGGCCGATACCGGCCGCTTCGTGCTGCGCGTCGGCAGCCAGGGCGTCTTCGGCCTGCGCAACCAGCTCGCCAACGACATCCTGAAGGTGCCGACCGACAAGCTCCGCATCCTGACCGGCAACGTCGGCGGCAGCTTCGGCATGAAGGCGAGCGCCTATCCGGAATACGCCTGCGTCCTGCACGCGGCGAAGCTCCTCGGCCGTCCAGTGAAATGGACCGACGACCGCTCCGGCAGCTTCGTCTCCGACCAGCATGGCCGTGACCACGAGGTGAATGCGGAACTGGCGCTGGACGCCGAGGGCCGCTTCCTCGCGGTCCGGCTGACCAGCTATGGCAATATGGGCGGCTACTTGGCGACCGTCGGCCCGATGATGGGCACCGCGAATTTCACCAAGAACATCCAATCCAACTATCAGACGCCGCTGATAGAGGTCTCGACCAAATGCGTGGTGACCAACACCACGCCCGTCTCCGCCTATCGCGGCGCCGGCCGCCCCGAAGGCAACTACTTCATGGAGCGATTGATCGAGACCGCAGCACGCGAGATGGGCAAGGACCCGATCGCGCTGCGCCGGCTCAACCACATCCGCCCCGACCAGTTCCCCTATGCGACCGCCAGCGGCTCCACCTATGACGGCGGCGACTTCTCCGCGCTGATGGACAGGGCGATCGACGTCGCCGATTGGCACGGCTTCGAAGCGCGGCGCGCCGAGAGCAAGGCCCGCGGGCTGCTGCGCGGCCGCGGCCTCGGCAATTTCCTCGAATGCACCGCGCCGCCGATGAAGGAACAGGGCGGCATCCGCTTCGAAGCCGATGGCGGCGTCACCATCATCACTGGCACCCTCGACTACGGCCAGGGGCATTGGACGGCCTTCGCCCAGGTGCTGCATGCCGAGCTCGGCGTGCCCTTCGAGAAGATCCGCCTGCTGCAGGGCGACAGCGACGAGCTGATCGCCGGCGGCGGCACCGGCGGCTCCAAATCCCTGATGGCCTCCGGCGCCGCCATCGTCGAAGCCAGCGCCCTGGTCATCGACAAGGGCCGCGCCGCCGCCGCGCATTTCCTGGAAGCCTCGCCCGTCGACATCGAATTCGCGCGCGGCCGCTTCAGCATCGCCGGGACCGATCGCGGCATCGACATCATGGACCTCGCCGCCCGGTTGCGCGGGGCGAACAACCTGCCTGACGACGTGCCCGCGACCCTCGATGTACGCCATGTCTTCGACCAGGCGCCGATGGCCTTTCCGAACGGCTGCCATATCTGCGAGGTCGAGATCGACCCCGACACCGGCATCATCAACGTGGTGCGCTATTCCACGGTGAACGACTTCGGCGTCATCGTGAATCCGCTGCTGGTCGAAGGCCAGGCCCATGGCGGCATCGTCCAGGGCATCGGTCAGGCGATCTATGAGCGCGTCGCCTATTCCGAGGACGGCCAGCTCATGACCGGCACCTACATGGATTACGGCCTGCCCCGCGCCGAGGACGTGCCGAGCTTCGGCTTCGAAAGCCACGCCGTGCCCGCCAAGACCAACCCGCTCGGCGCCAAGGGCTGCGGCGAAGCCGGCTGCGCCGGCTCCCTCCCCGCCGTCATGAACGCCATCGTCGACGCGCTGTCGCCGCTCGGCGTCACCCATGTCGACATGCCGGCGACACCGGAGCGCATCTGGTCCGCGATCCAGACGGCGAGGTAGGGGCGGATGTCCCTGGAGAGGGCTCCGCCCTCTCCAGACCTCACCCGGCAGGAGCCTAGGGCCCCTGCACCCCGATCACTTTTAGAGCCCTGATGGCCAAGGGGTCACCCGGCGTCTTCCGCCGGGTGACCCCTTGGCCATCAGGGCACCAAGTGAGGCAGGTCCAGGAGGATCTATCCTCCTGGTGGGGTGGGTCCGGGAGGGGCGAAGCCCCTGTCTAGCCGGGGACATCACTGACAGTTTGGACCGGAGACATGGCTGACAGTCTCCTTGTTTTGTTCCTGCCGTTTGCGGCGGCCCGGTCGGGCCG
>NZ_JAAGBB010000072.1 GCF_018129085.1 Plastoroseomonas hellenica | reverse complement strand
GATCGCCGCGGCGCGGGCGCGGTTGTCGCGGACCCGACCCGTCTCCCGCACCGGCGGCGCCAGGGTGGCGGCGCTGGCGCTGGCGACCAGGCTGGGCCCGCGCCGGCGCGCCACCATCGTGCCCGCCGGCGCGTCGCGCCCGATCTCAGCGAAGCCGCGGTCGAGCAGCGCCATGACATGCTGGTCGCGCTCCACCCCGCTGGCGCCGCCGAAGACGACCGCGACCAGGCGCCTGCCGTCGCGCATGGCGCTGGCGGCGAGGTTGAAGCCGCTGGCGCGGATATAGCCGGTCTTGATGCCGTCGGCGCCGTCGTATTCGCTGAGCAGCCGGTTGTGGTTCGGCATGCTCTGGCCGCGCCAATCGAAGCGAGCGGCGCTGAAATAGGCGTAGCGGCCCGGGAAGTCGCGGATCAGCGCCCGGCTCAGCACCGCCATGTCGCGCGCGGTCGTCACCTGCGCCGGATGCGGCAGGCCGGATGCGTTGCGGAAGCTGGTATTGGCCATGCCGAGCGCGCGGGCCTTGCGCGTCATCATGCGCGCGAAAGCCACTTCGCTGCCGCCGGCGAGATGCTCGCCAAGCGCCACCGCGGCGTCGTTCGCGGATTTGGTCACCAGCGCCATGATCGCATCCCGAGCCCGGATCGTGCTGCCGGCGCGAAGCCCGAGACGGGACGGCTCCATGCCGGCCGCGTGGCGCGAGACGCGGATGCGCGTCGTTTCCGCGAGCCGGCCGCGCTGCAGGGCCTCGAAGGCGAGATAGAGGGTCATCATCTTGGTGAGCGATGCCGGGTAGCGAGCTTCGTCAGCATTCACCGCGAGCAGCACCGCGCCGGTATCCGCATCCTGCAGGAAAGCGGCGTAACGGCCGCTGCCGATCTGCGCCGCAGCGTCCCGAGGCACGAACGCCAGCAGCGCAGCCAGGATGATGATGGAAAGCATGACGGCACGCGTATGCGTGCCTGTGCTGGCACGCAGCATCGGCCCGGACTCCCCCTCCACACGCGCGGTCCCCCGACCGCGCCTGCGTCCCGTCCTCCCTTAGCCCGTCACGGCCGATCCGCCGATCGCCTGAAACCCTTCGTTACCTCGGCGCGCAAACCGTGCTGGCGCGGCGCGCGCCGGCGCGACAGGATCGGCGCAGAAGAAGCCGATCGAGGATCGTCCCATGCCGCCCGTCACCCGCCGCCTGCTGCTTGGCGCCGCCATCGCCGCCCCCGCGCTCGCGCGGGCGCAGCCGCGTTTCCCCGACCGGCCTATCAGCCTGATCGTGCCCTTCCCGCCGGGCGGCACCACCGATGTCGTGCTGCGGGCGCTGGCCGAAGGCGCGTCCCGCCATCTCGGCCAGCAGGTGGTGGTCGAGAACAAGCCGGGCGCGGCCAATACGCTCGGGCCGCAGCAGGTCGCCCGCGCCCGGCCGGATGGCTACCTGGTGACCCAGCTCCCGGCGTCCGCCGTGCGCATCCAGTTCCTGCAACGCATGCCCTATGACACGCTCCGCGACTTCACGCCGTTGCTGCACGTCTCCGGCTACACCTTCGGCGCGGTCGCCAAGGCCGGCCGCTTCCCCGGCGGCTGGGCCGATGTGGTGGCGGAAGCGAAGCGCCGCCCGGGCGTCATCACCGTCGGCAACACCGGCGCCAACGGCACGCCGCATGTCGCGATGATGGAGCTGGCGCAGCGGGAGGGGGTGGAGTTTAACCACGTCTCCTTCCGCGGTGATGCCGACGGCACCCAGGCGATCCTGGGCGGGCACCTCGACATCATGACCGGCGGATCGGGGCTCGGCGCCATGGTCGATGGCGGGCAGGCGCAATGGCTGCATGTCTGGACGCCGCAGCGCCTGCGCCGCTGGCCGGATGCACCGACGCTCGTCGAGCTCGGCCATCCCTCGATGGTCATCACCTCGCCCTTCGGCATCGTCGCACCCGCGGGCCTCGATCCCGCCATCACCCGCGTGCTGCATGACGGCTTCGCCGCCGCGATGCGCGAGCCCGGCTTCACCGCGGCGCTCGACCGCTACGACATGGTCGCGGACTACAAGGACAGCGCGGGTTATGCCGCCTTCCTGCGCGAGCTGGTGGCGCGCGAGCAGCAGACCATCGAACGGCTCAACCTGCGCACGGGGTGATTGCATTTCGCCGGCCTCCAGGGAGGCCGGCGAAGTTCAATAGGCCCTTCGGAGGAGACGGAGTGGCCGACCGGGCGCCGTGGCTTCCGCCGCGGCCGCGATCGCGGCTGCGTCGATGCCGTGGTGCCTGTAAAGGTCGCCGATGGTGCCGGTCTGGCCGAAGCGTTCGACGCCCAGCGCCCGGGCGCGGTGGCCATGCACGGAGCCGAGCCAGCCGAGCGTCGCGGGATGCCCGTCCAGCACGGTGACGATAGCGCAATGCGGTGGCAGCGGCGCCAGCAGCCGCTCCACATGCGCGGCGGCACCGGGCGCGCCGGCTTCGCGGAGGCGCTGCGCCGCGGTCCAGCCAGCATGCAAGCGATCGGCGGAGGTCACCGCCAGCAACCCGACATCGCGACGATCCTCGGCGAGCATGCCGACCGCCTGGATCGCCTCCGGCGCCACCGCGCCGGCATAAGCGATGACCACCTGCGCATTCGGACCCGGCTTCCGCACCCAATAGGCGCCCTGCAGGATGTCGTCGGCGAGATCGGGCGTCATCATGCGCCGCGGCTGTTCCAGCACGCGCGTCGAGAGGCGGAGATAGGCCGATCCGCCCGCCTCGTCCCGCAGCAGCGAGTCCGGGCCTGGCGCTTCATCGCGCTGCACGTGCGCGAAGGCGAAGCGCAGCATCACCGCGAGCTCATCCACATAGGCGGGCTCGAAGCTCGTGAGCCCGTCCTGCGCCATGCCGATCAGCGGCGTCTTGATCGACTGGTGCGCGCCGCCTTCCGGCGCCAGGGTCAGGCCGGAGGGGGTCGCCACCACGATGAAGCGCGCATCCTGGTAGCAGGCGTAGTTCAGCGCATCGAGCCCGCGTTCGATGAAGGGATCATAGAGGGTGCCGACCGGGATCAGCCGCTCACCATTGATCGCGTGCGAGAGGCCGAGTGCCGAGAGCATCAGGAACAGGTTCATCTCCGCGATGCCGAGCTCGAGGTGCTGGCCCGCCGGCGAGAAGCGCCAGTTGAAGGTCGAGGGGATGCGCTCGGCGCGGAAGAGGTCCGCCATCTCCTCCTTCGCGAAGAGGCCCTGGCGGTTCACCCAGGCACCGAGATTGGTGGAGACCGTCACGTCGGGGGAGGTCGTGACGATGCGCCGCGACAGGGCCGTGCCCTGCTTCGCGATCTCGTGCATCAGGAGGCCGAAGCCCTGCTGGGTGGAAGCGCTGGCCTGGTGCGGCAGCGTCAGCGCCTCAGGCACTGCGACCGCGGGCGCCACGAGGCGCCGCTCGCCGCCTTGCGCGAAGGGTACGACCTGGAGGTAATCGCTTAGCGTCTCGGGCGGGACGTCGAGCCCTTCGAAATGGTCCCATTCATGTCCGGGGCGGATGCGCATCGCCTGGCGCAGCAGGTCGAGCTGCGCCGGGTTCATCAGCCCCGCATGATTGTCCTTGTGCCCGGCGAGCGGCAGGCCGGCGCCCTTGATGGTATAGGCAATGAAGCAGACGGGACGGTCATGCTGGCGCGCCGCCTCGAAGGCTTCCAGCAGGGTCGGCAGGTCGTGGCCGCCGAGATTGCCCATGAGACGCGCCAGTTCCTCGTCCGAGCGGCGCTCGATCAGGGCCGAGACATCGCCCTGGTCGCCGAGGTCGTCGGTCAGCCGCTTCCGCCAGGCGGCACCGCCCTGGAAGGTGAGTGCCGAATAGAGCTGGTTCGGGCAGGCCTCGATCCAGTCCCGCAGCCGCTCGCCGCCCGGCTCGGCGAAGGCCGCGCGCTGCAGGGTGCCGTGGCGCAGCACCACCACATCCCAGCCGAAGTTGCGGAAGGTCGCCTCGAGCCGCGACCACAGGCCTTCGCGCACCACGGCGTCCAGGCTCTGGCGGTTGTAGTCGACCACCCACCAGGTGTTGCGGAGGCCATGCTTCCAGCCCTCCATCAGGGCTTCGAAGATGTTGCCCTCGTCCATCTCCGCATCGCCGATCAACGCGACCATACGGCCTTCCGGACGGCCGGTGCCCCAGCCCTTGGCGCGCACGTAATCCTGCACCAGCGAGGAGAACAGCGTCTGCGCCACGCCGAGCCCGACCGAGCCCGTGGAGAAATCCACGTCATCGCTGTCCTTGGTGCGGGACGGGTAGGATTGCGCGCCGCCGAAGCCGCGGAAATCCTCGAGCTTCTGCCGCGTCTGCCGGCCGAGCAGATACTGGATCGCGTGGAAGACCGGGGAGGCGTGCGGCTTGACCGCGACGCGATCCTCCGGCCGCAGCACTGCGAGGTACAGCGCCGTCATGATCGAGACCATGGAGGCGGAGGAGGCCTGGTGCCCGCCGACCTTCAGCCCGTCGAGGCTCGGCCGGACGTGGTTGGCGTTGTGGATGGTCCAGGTGGCGAGCCAGAGGATCTTCCGCTCCAGCTCGGAAAGCGCGCGAAGCCGCGTATCGGACATGGTGGACGCCGTTCTCGTTGATCCCGGAAGCCTAGCGGTGGCCCGAGGGCGTTTTCGGCCAAACACGCTTCCAGACCAGGCTATTTTGGCGAATGATGGTCATATTGGGCAGAAGATTGGCGGAAAATGGCTGAACATCGCCTGGACAGGACCGATCGCCGCATCATCGCGGCGCTACAGGCGGATGGAAGGCTGACCATCCAGGAGCTGTCGGAACGCTGCGGGCTCTCGCCCTCCCCCTGCCGGCGCCGCGTGCTGATGCTGGAGGAGGCCGGGGTCATCCAGGGCTACGCGGCGCTGATCGACCAGGCGAAGCTCGGCCTGCCGATGAGCGTCTTCGTCTCGGTGAAGCTGGAGCGGCAGCGGGAGGAGGAGCTCGACCGCTTCGCCAGCAGCATCGCGCACTGGCCGGAGGTGATGGATTGCTACCTGATGACCGGCCAGCGCGACTACCTGCTGCGCGTCGTGGTCCGCGACCTCGAGGCCTATCAGCGCTTCCTCATGGACAAGCTCACGCGTCTCGATGGCGTCGCCTCGATCGAATCGAGCTTCGCGCTCGGCCAGGTGAAGCGCTCGAGCGCGCTGCCGATCGTGGAGGCATGAGAGCGCGGCTCGGCCTGCATCGCTAACGAATGCTGCGGGCGCCGATACAGTCAATGTCACCAATGTCTCTCTATTGCGAATGCCGGCGATTTCGACACCCGATCCTGGCCGCACATTTGCGTGCCCCTCTGAAATCGCCACCGCTGTCTCACGTTATTACATGCGGCGGCGGTTGCGGGCCGCTGCGACGGCCGGTTCGGGGTCTGGGTCCCGGCCGTGCCCGGGAGCATCGCCATGGCAGAACGGCTTCGAGGATCCGACATCCAGCCGGCGTGGTCCGGGCGGCGATATCTCACGTCGGACCAATGCCGCGCCGCGCGCGGCCTGCTCGGCATCAGCCGGCACCGCCTCGCCGCCATGGCGCGTGTCTCCATGGCGACGCTGCTGCATTTCGAGAGCGGGCACCGCGCGATCAAGCCGCGCACGCAGGGCCTCATCCGCTCCGCCCTCGAAGCGGCGGGGGTGGAGTTCATCCCCGGCGATGGCGGCGGCGAAGGCGTGCGGTTGCGCAGGCCCCACCACGCCGGCCGCGTCGACCAGGGCTTCTTCGAGCGCCTCGCCAAGCCGGCCGGATAGCCTCCATCCGATGGGCGGCCATGCCCTGGCGCGGACACCGGTTGTGTCCGATGCTCGCTTCGTCCCGCGCCCGGCACCGCCCGCACCATGAGCTGGAGGAAACCCATGCCCGTCATCCCCGCCGACCGCCTGAAGACGATCGCCGAGGCCCTGCTCGTCGGTGCCGGCGTGCCGGCGGAGGAAGCGGCGACGGTCGCCCGGCACTGCATCGGTGCCAACCTCGCCGGGCATGATTCGCACGGCATCATCCAGATCCCGGGCTATATCGATCGCATCAAGGCGGGCCATATCGTCCCCGGCGCACCCTGGGAGATCGTGCAGGAATCACCGACCACGACCGTCGTCGACGGCCATTGGGGCTTCGGCTACGTCGCCAACGAACGCGCCATGCGGCTGACGATCGACAAGGCGCGCCAGGTCAATGTCGCGGCGACCACGGTGTTCCGCCAGGGCCATATCGGCCGTCTCGCGAGCTATCCGCTGATGGCGGCGGAAGCGGGCATGATCGGCCTGATCACCGCCGACAGCGGCCGCTCCCCCAAATCCGTGGCACCCTTCGGCGGGCGCGAGGCGCGGCTCGGCACCAACCCGATCTCGATCGCCGTGCCGTCCGACCTCGACGGGCCGCTCTTCATCGACATGGCGACCTCCGCGGTCGCGATGGGCAAGGTGAAGCTCGCCGCCGCGCGCGGCGAGGCGATCCCGCAGGGCTGGGTGGTGGACAGCGAAGGCGCGCTCACCACCGATCCGCAGAAGCTCTCCGGCGGCGCGCTGCTGCCGCTCGGCGGCCCCGGCGAGGGCTACAAGGGCTATGGCCTCGCCGTCATGGTGGAGATCCTGTGCGGGCTGCTGACCGGCCTCGGCTTCGGCGTGGAGCCGACCGGGCGGCACAATGACGGTTGCTTCATGGCGGTCTTCAAGGTGGATGCCTTCCGCCCGCTCGCCGAGTTCCGCCGCGAGGTCGGGGATCTCGCGCGCTACCTGAAGGCGACGCCGCCATCCGAGGGCAGCGGCGGCGTGCTCTACCCCGGCGAGATCGAGCACCGGCGCGAGCGCGAGCGCCGCGCGCAGGGCGTCGCGATCGAGGACGCGACCTGGGCGAAGCTGCAGGCGCTGGCGGAGGGATACGGCATCGCCGACGCGCTTGATATGGGCGCGCGGCGGGGCTGAACCGGACTGGAGCGTGATGGCTTGAGGCGGGCTCGCCGAAAGTCTGAATCACGCGATCAAACAAGGCGCCGGAGCATGAGGCGTGAGCGCTTGCGAGCGCTTGCGAGCGCTTCATGCTCCAACGGTCAGTCGAAGGTCATCCGGCCCTTGCCGGACCGCTCCTCGCGCCGCAGCCGGCGCTCGGCCATCTTGGCCGAGACCACGACGCTGGCGACCGCGCCGGCGCAGGCCGCCGCCCCGAGCAGCAGCAGGCGCTGCGCATCGCCGCCGCGGAACGAGTTCTCGACCAGCCAGAAGGCCCAGCCTCCCAGGACGATTCCGAGGCCGAGCAGCGAGAAGGCGGCGTAGGCAAGAGCATCCTCGAGACGAGGCATGGGTGGGCGATCCGGGATATGGGGGAGGAACCGCGCGTCTGGCGCGTCCCTTGATCTCGTCATGCCCACCCGGCTTTGGAAGCGGCTGAGCCCATCCCAGCGATCGGGTGAGACCCGCGTCTAGGGACTGGCTCCTCCCGCAACCACCCGTACTCACATGAGGAAGACGCCCTTGCCGTCCGCCTGGCGGTCGAACAGGGCATAGGCTTCCTCGCCTTGCTCCAGGCTCCAGCGATGGGTGAAGAGGTCGTCCACCGCGATGCCGCGCTCCACGATGAAATCGGCGGCCTCCGCCTGGCCGACGGTCGAGAAGGTCCAGGACCCGATCACCGAGAGCTGTTTGCGCAGCATGACCTGGCTGACGTCGAAGGTGAGGTCGCCGCCTTCGCCGACGAAACAAGCGGTGCCCCAGACCTTCGCGCAGCGCATCGCCGCCAGCCGCCCGGCCGCATTGCCGGAGGTGTCGAGCGTGCAGTCGGCGCCGACCCCGTGCGTGAAGTCGCGCACCGCCTCGGCCGCATCCACCTCCTGCGGGTTGACCAGCGCATCCGCGCCGAAGCGGCTCGCCGCCAGGAGGCGGTTGGCGTTGATGTCGAGCGCGATGACGCGCGCCCCCATCGCCTTCGCGAGCTGCGTCGCCGAAAGGCCGACCGGCCCCTGGCCGAAGATCGCGATGGTGTCCCGCCCGGAGACGTTGAGCCGCCGCAGCGCGCCATAGGCCGTGCCGGTCCCGCAGGAGATCGCGGCGCCGGCGGTGAAGCTGAGCGCATCGGGCAGCGGCACCAGGGTCGAGGCCGGCACCTTCATGAAATGCGCATGGCCGCCGTCATTGTTGTTGCCATAGACCGCGATCGCCTGACGCTGGCAGAGCTGCGCCCAGCCGGTGCGGCAATGCGCGCAATCCGTGCAGCCCTGGTAATGATGCACCATCATGCGGGCACCTTCGCGGATCGAGGGCGTGGCGACGCCGGCACCGATCGCGACGACGACCCCGCAAGGCTCATGCCCCGCGATCACCGGGTGCGTCGCGGCGGGGATGCCGCTGTTCTGGGTCGATCCCTTGGCGCGGCGATAATGCTTCAGGTCACTGCCGCACATGCCCGATGCCTTCATCTCCAGCACCACCTCGCCAGGGCCGGGCGATGGATCGGGGAAGCTCATCAACTCGAGCGTGCGGTCGCCGGTGAAGACGATGCCTTTCATGGGTCGCTTTCCTCATCCGTCGCGCCGTCCTGCAAGGCCGTCTTGAGAGCGGCATCGGCGCGATCGGCGATGATCGTCCTACGGCCTGGCGGGAAGCGCCAGGGGCGGCGCCATCACGGAGATGAACTGGCCAGGTGCCGGATGACAGACGGCACACCCTTCCGCGGACGGGGCCCATGGCGTAAGGGCGCGGGAAATCTCTCAGGTCCCGTGCGCGCATGATCCGTCTCGACAATATCGGCAAGCAGAATGGCAAGCAGATCCTGTTCATCGAGGCCTCCGCTTCGCTCCAGAAAGGGGAGAAGATCGGCCTCGTCGGCCCCAACGGCGCCGGCAAGACCACGCTGTTCCGGATGATCACCGGGCAGGAGCAGCCCGACGAAGGCCAGGTGGCGATCGATCGCGGCGTCACCATCGGCTATTTCAGCCAGGACGTGGGCGACATGGCCGGCCGCAGCGCCGCCGCCGAGGTCATGGACGGCGCCGGCCCGGTGAGCGAGGTGGCGACCGAGCTCAAGGAGCTGGAAGCCGCCATGGCGGATCCCGACCAGGCGGGTGACATCGACGCGATCGTCGCGCGCTATGGCGAGGTGCTGGGACGCTTCGAGGAGCTGGGCGGCTACGCGCTCGATGCCCGGGCGCGCGAGGTGCTGGCCGGCCTCGGCTTCAGCCAGGAGATGATGGACGGCGATGTCGGCGCGCTGTCCGGCGGTTGGAAGATGCGCGTGGCGCTCGCCCGCATCCTGCTGATGCGCCCCGACGCCATGCTGCTGGACGAGCCGAGCAACCACCTCGACCTCGAGAGCCTGATCTGGCTGGAGGCCTTCCTGAAGAATTATGACGGCGCGCTGCTGATGACCTCGCACGACCGCGAGTTCATGAACCGCATCGTCGGCAAGGTGCTGGAGATCGATGGTGGAGCGCTGACCGCCTATTCCGGCGACTACGAATTCTACGAGCAGCAGCGCGCGATCAACGAACGCCAGCAGCAGGCGCAGTTCGAGCGCCAGCAGGCGATGCTCGCCAAGGAGATCAACTTCATCGAGCGCTTCAAGGCGCGCGCCTCCCACGCCGCGCAGGTGCAGAGCCGGGTGAAGAAGCTCGAGAAGATCGACCGGGTGGAGCCGCCGAAGCGCCGCCAGACGGTGACCTTCGAGTTCCGGCCGGCGCCACGGTCCGGCGACGACGTGGTCAATCTGAAGCAGGTGCACAAGCGCTATGGCAGCCGGAGCATCTATGCGGGATTGGACTTCCAGGTGCGCCGCCGGGAGCGCTGGTGCGTGATGGGCATCAACGGCGCCGGCAAGTCGACCCTGCTGAAGCTGGTGGCGGGCGCGACGCCGCCGGATGACGGCACGGTGACGCTCGGTGGCAGCGTGAAGATGGGCTATTTCGCCCAGCACGCCATGGAGGTGCTGGACGGCGATCGCACCGTCTTCCAGGCGCTGGAGGACGCGTTTCCCCAGGCGGGACAAGGCTCGCTCCGCGCACTCGCCGGCTGCTTCGGCTTCTCCGGCGACGATGTCGAGAAGCGATGCCGGGTGCTCTCGGGGGGTGAGAAGGCGCGGCTGGTCATGGCGATGATGCTCTACGATCCGCCGAATTTCCTGGTGCTGGACGAGCCCACCAACCACCTGGACATGGCGACCAAGGAGATGCTGATCACGGCGCTCGCGCAATACGAGGGCACCATGCTGTTCGTCTCGCATGACCGCCACTTCCTGGCCGCGCTCTCCAACCGCGTGCTGGAGCTGACGCCGGAAGGCGTCCATGCCTATGGCGGCGGCTATACCGAGTATGTGGCACGCACCGGCCAGGAAGCGCCTGGCCTCAGGAGCTGACCGAGCAGAGGCCATGTCGTCCACCGTCCAGATCCGGCCGATCGTGCCCGCGGATGCCCCCGCGATCGCGCGCCTCATGCAGGGGCTCGGCTTCGATCATTCCGCCGCGGAGATCGGCCGGCGCCTGGCCATGGCGCCGGACCGCGCATCCGATCCGGCGCTTGTCGCGGAAGCGGAGGGGCGGGCCGCCGGCCTCATCGCCCTGCATATCGCCCCGATGCTGTTCTATCCGAAGCCAATCGCGCGCATCACGACGCTCGTCGTCGACGTGGCGACGCGGAGGCACGGCATCGGCCGTGCCCTCGTCGAAGCCACCGTCGCACTTGCGGAGGAAGCGGGCTGCGATACGCTCGAGCTCACGACCGCCCTGCACCGCGAGGAGGCGCAGGCCTTCTATCGGGCGCTCGGCTTCGACTGCACATCCTTCCGCATGGCCCTGCGCCTGCAGGGCATCACCGCAGCGAGGTGAGGCATCGCCATGAAGATCGATCTGCTCATCGTCGACAGGCGCGGCGGCCAAGGGGCCTCGGACCAGACATGCTTCGGTGGAGCACCATCCGTTCCGGCCGGCTTCGCCTGGCCCGCTTGCAAGGTCTGCGGCGGGAACATGCAGTTCCTCGGCCAGATCCGCCGCCATCGGCCGGAGCGGCTGCTGTCGCTGTTCATGTGCCAGAACCGGCCCGGCGTCTGTCTGGAATGGGAAGCGAACCGGAGGGCCAACAAGGTCATCTGCATGGGGGTCAATGGCCTGACGACGGCGTCCCTGCCCGGCAAGGGCGATGTCTCACGCCCGACGCGATACGGGGCCAGGGTGGAGGCGGCCGAGGCCGAGAATTATGAAGCGGCGCGTGCTACCTGGGAGAAGGCAGGAAAACGCCTGCGCGACGTGCTCGGGCAGATCGATGGCGCGCCCGTCTGGCTCGATAATGACGAGACGCCAGCCTGCGACCACTGCGCCAGGCCGATGCGGTTCGTGGCGCAGCTCGAAGCGGGGCCTGACAGGGATACCGAGATGAATTTCGGCGGCCGCTGCGGCTATGTCTTCGAATGCGACTGCCACGGGGGCGTCGGCAAGCTGCTGTGGTAGCGTTGCGGTCGCGCCCCGGCGGCAAGATGCCCTATCCTCCAGCCATGTCCTCCCCTTCCGCCACGCTTCGCCGCCTGACTGCCGCCGATGTGCCGCTGCTGCGCAAGCTGAACGCCCTGTTCGGTGATGCCTTCGGCGAGCCCGAGACCTATGGCGGCGCGCCGCCGACCGACGCCTATCTCGAAGGCCTGCTCGCGAAGGAGCATGTCGTCGCGATCGTGGCGATGGCGGGGGAGGAGGTGATCGGCGGCCTCGTCGCCTATGAGCTCGAGAAGTTCGAGAGGATGCGGCGTGAGTTCTATATCTACGACCTGGCGGTCGCTGCGGCGCATCGCCGACGGGGCATCGCGACGGCGCTGATCGGGCATCTCCGCGGGATCGCCGCGGCGCGCGGCGCCTGGGTCATCTATGTCCAGGCCGATCACGGCGACGACCCCGCGATCGCGCTCTATGAGAAGCTCGGCACCCGCGAGGAGGTGCTGCATTTCGACATCACGGTCGAGGCGCCGTCTCCAGCCCGAGTTCCTTCTGCTTCTTCTTCGGCAACCCCTGCGCGATGAGCCAGTGGGATTGGCGGATGTGGTCCCGCAGCGTGGCGTCGCGCAGCCCGGGTTTTGCGAAGTGCTGGATCCAGGTCAGGCCGCGCGACGCGAGATAGGGCGCGGGGCGCAGGCCGGGCTGGTCCTTCAGCACCTCATAGGCAATGCCGCTCACCTTGAAGGTGACCCAGAGCACGCCATCATGCGCGCCGCCGATCGCGAAGACCTTGCCCCCGACCTTCCAGACATCTGCCCCACCCCACTGCACCACATGCGTGGTCGCGGGCAGGGCGCGGCAGAAGGCGTTGAATTCCGCACCGGTCATGTCACCCCCGATCCGGCGGATAATCCGTTCGCCACCATGCCCTCCCCGACGCCGACGGCCTCCGTCGGCAGCACGCTAGAGCATGATGCGTTCGCATCCGCTCACACACCATGCTCCAGCCCCATCGTTTGATCGCGTGATTCAGACTTTTCGGCGATTCCGCCTCAAGCCATCACGCTCTGGGCCAGCCGCAGAATTGCATCGACCGTGGCCGCGATCGGCTGCCGTGCGTCGATCTCGTGGTCGGCGGATTCCCGCAGCAGCGGCTCGATCGTCGCGATGAGGTCTGTCACCTTCCGCCGCTCTTCCGCCATGTGACCATAGCCGTCCAGGGAGCGGGCCGCGAGCCGCTCCATGATCGTGGCGAGCGGTGCCGAGAGCAGGATGACGGTGTCGATCAGCGGATAGAAGCGCTCCATGTTTTCGGCGCAGCCGCTGACGAAGAGCAGGCCCTCGCCCGGCCGGGACAGCAGCGCGCGGACGCGCTCCTCCTGCCAGACCCAGTCCTTCCCCGCGGCCGGCGTCAGTGCATCCGCGGGATCGGCGACGACCCATTCGGACCATTCCGGCGTATCGAGGTCATGGGCCTGATGGCCGCGCGCGGCCAGCTCCCGGACTGCCGCGGACTTCCCGGTCCCGGACATGCCGGTGATCAGCACGCGCCGGATGGTCAACCCGCCTTCCCGGTTCTGCGGCGCGGCGCAGCGTCCTTCTCGGCCGCTGCCGGGCCTGATGCGGTGAAGGGCTCCAGCGCGCCGGTGTCGAGGACCTGTGCGACACAATCATTCACATGCACCGCGAGCACCGCCCGCGCTGTTGCCGCATCCCGCGCGAGGGCGCAGTCGAGCAGCCGGCGATGCTCCTCCGCCGCGGCCGCGCCGCGGAAGACCACGGCCACCATCTGGTAGCGCAGATAGCGGTCATAGACGGCGGCATGCGCCTGCAGCAGCGCCTTGGACCCGCAGGCCGCGATCAGCGCGTGGTGGAATTCCCAGTCGTAGCGCTTCCACAGCACGGGCTCCGCCGGCTCCCCCGCCAGCAGGCGCTTTTCCATGGCGGCGAGCTTGTGGTGCGCCGCGACGACCCGCCCTTCCCACTCAAGCCCGCCAGCCGCGAAGGACTGGTCGAGCGCATGGCACTCCAGCAGCAGGCGAAGCTCTGCGACCTCGCGCAGGTCGGTGGCCGAGATCGGCGCCACCTCGAAGCCGCGCTGCCCCTCGGCGGTCACCAATTCCTCGGCCGCCAGCCGGGCCAGCAGCTCGCGCAGGGTGCTGATGCTCGCGCCATAGGCCTGGCGCATGCCGTCGAGCGCCAGCCGCCGGCCGGGCGCCAGCCGGCCAAAGATGATGTCGGCCCTGATCCGCCGATACGCGGCCTCGCCGATCGATTCCTCGTCCGTCACCCATCCGCCTCCGAAGCCACCGATAGGGTGCACCGGGCCCCGGCTGCCGCCAAGCACGCCTCATTATACCAGATATTATTCTTATCATCCTATGATTCGGATTTCATAGGTTGACTTCCAGTCGATCGGAGACCAGCGTCGCGGCAGCTCATTGGGGAAACGGCAATGGGACAAAGCGGCGTCCGACGCTCACGGCCAGCCTGCGGGGCGATGTCGTGCAGCGCGTGATCCATGTGCTCAACGGCCCCAACCTCAACCGCCTCGGCAGGCGGGAGCCGGAGATCTACGGCTCCACCACCCTCGCGGAGGTCGAGGCCATGTGCCGCGACGCCGCCGGCGACGACCGGCTCGTCTTCCGCCAGACCAACCATGAGGGGCAACTCGTGGACTGGATCCACGACGCCATCGATCAGCCCGCGGATGGCATCGTCATCAACCCCGCCGGCCTGAGCTTCCGCTCGATCCCGGTGCTTGACGCGCTCAGGATGGTCGGCTGCCCGCTCATCGAGCTGCACATCTCGAACATCCATCGCCGCGATGCCCTCCATCAACACTCGCTCGTCTCGACGGTGGCGACCGCGGTGATCGCCGGCCTGGGCGCCCGCGGCTACGCCACAGCGGTCCGCGCCTTGCGCGAATTGATCGAGGAAGGCGCGCACCCGCCCAACCCGCCGTCCTGACGACATACGCGAGGGAGAAGGTCCATGAACAAGATCCGGGAGACCGGCGGGGCGATCCGCAGACGGGCGATGCTGGCGGCAGTGCCGGGCCTGGCGCTCGCCGGCGCCGCCGGGGCGCAGCCCATGCCCTACCCGGTGCGGCCGGTGACCGTCATCGTGCCTTTCGCACCCGGCGGCTCCACCGACTTCGTGGCGCGGCTGCTCGCGCAGCATCTCTCCGCCACGCTCGGCGGTTCCTTCGTGGTCGAGAACCGCGCCGGGGCGGCCGGCACCGTCGGCCACGGCGCCGTCGCCCGCGCGCGGCCCGACGGCTACACGCTGGACGTCGCGCCGACCGGCACCTTCGCCGTCGCGCCCTATCTCTTCAGCCCGCTGCCCTATGACAATGACCGGGCCTTCAGCCCTATCAGCCTGTTGGCGAGCAACGCCATGTTCGTCTGCGTGCATGCCGGCAGCGGGATCGGCAGCTTCGCAGCACTTCTCGCGGCGGCGAAGACAGCACCCGGCCGGCTCTCCTATGCCTCGCCGGGCACCGGCACGGTCGGGCATCTGGCGCCGGAGCTGATGCTGGACATGGCGGGCATCGACATGCTCCACGTCCCCTATCGCTCCGGCGGGCTGCAAACCCAGGCGTTGCTGGCGCGCGAGACGCATGCGGCGCTGATCGATGCGGTCACCGCGCTGCCCTATATGCAGTCGGGCGAGCTCCGGGCGCTGGCGGTCACCAGCCGCGAACGCAACAGCAAGGCGCCCGATGTTCCGGCGCTCGCCGAGAGCGGCCTGCCCGGCTATCACGCCACCAATGATTTCGGCTTCTTCGCCCCTGCCGGCACGCCCGCGCCCATCGTGCAGCGCCTGGCGGACGGCGCGCGGGAGGCGCTGAACAACGCCGAAGTCCGCGCCAGGCTGGACGCCGCGGCGATCGACGTCATCGGTGGGTCGGCCGAGGCCTTCCCGCCCTATCTCGCCGAGGAGGGGCGGCGCTGGGGCGACCTCATCCGCCGCCGCAGCATCAAGCCGGAATAGCGCCTCGGCCCGCCTCCGCCGCATGCCGCCACACCACGCCGCCGCGCATGACGAAGGCAACGCGCCGCACCAGCGCGATGTCGCGGCGGGGATCGCCGGGAAGGGCGACGATATCGGCCTCCAGCCCCGGCGCCAGCGCGCCGATGCGCCCCTCCATGCCGAGCACGGCGGCGCCGTTGACGGTGCCGGCCAGCAGTGCGCCCTCCTCCGTCATGCCCGCCTCGACCAGCAGCTCCATCTCCATCGCGTCGGGGCCAAGCGGCGTGAGAGGATGCCCCACGAAGTCGGTCCCCGCCGCGATCCGCACGCCGTGGCGCAGCGCGAGCGCGAGCGAGTGGCGCTGCACCGCGCGGTGCCGGCGCCATCCGGCGGCGACCGCCGGCGGCGCGCGTTCCACGCGGAGCGCCGGCAGCGACAGCGTCGGGACCAGCCAGGTCCCGCTGTCGGCCATGCGCCGCGCCGTCTCCTCGCTGGCTCCATGCCCATGCTCCACGCTGTCCACGCCGGCATCCAGCGCCTGGCGCACCGCGGCATCGCCAATCGCATGCGTCGCGACGCAGAGGCCGTTGCGATGCGCCTCCTGCACGGCGGCCTGCGTCTCCTCATCCGAATAGGAGAGGCGCAAGCGGGCGGGGTCGTCGCCCCAGGGACGCAGCGCGTCCGTGTGCTCACCGACCGAGCCGCCGATCTTGATGAAATCGGCGCCGCCGCGCAGCCGTTCCCGCACGCGCCGCCGCACCTCCTCCGCGCCGTCGGCGTAGAGGCCGAGCTCCTCCGCCCAGCGCAGCGGCCAGGCGGCAGGGTCCCAGGTGCCGGCGCGCGAGCAGATGGCTTCGCCCGCGGCGACGATGTGCGGACCGGGGATCACACCCTCCCGCACCGCGCGCGCCAGCGCCGGGCCGAGCGGCCCGCCGCAGCAGCGCACCGCCGTGACGCCTTGGTCGAGCAGGGCCTTCAGCTCGGCGACCGCGCGCGCCGCGCGGTAGGCGGAAGGCCAGCTCCAGAAGGCCGCGGGGTCGGAGAGGTCGAGGCCCCAGAGGTGCAGGTGCGCGTCCACGAAGCCCGGCAGCAGCCAATGGTTGCCGAGATCGATGATGGAAGCGGCCGCGGGCCCCGGACCCTCACCCTGGCGACCGAGCCAGGCGATGCGGCCTTTCGCGACATGCAGCTCGGCCGGCGTCACCACGCCCCCTTGGCACCCGGTCCAGGCGCCGGCGGCGTGCAGGATCACATCGGTCATGGAAGCCTCTCCCGCTTCTTGTAACACACCAGTTCGTACAATAGCCTTCGCGCGTCCAGGAATGACAATCCGCGGCCCATCGGCCGTCATCGGGAGGAGACACGCCCATGAGCCTGTACCGCCGCCATCTTCTCGCCGCCTCCGCGGCGGGCTTGACCGGCCTCGGCGCGCGGGGCGTCTCCGCGCAGGCCGCCTGGCCCAATCGCGCCGTCGCTGTCATGGTCCCTTTCGCGCCCGGCGGCTCCACCGATTTCGTCGCGCGGCTGCTCGCGCAGGAACTTTCGACCGCGCTCGGCCAGCAATTCGTGGTGGACAACCGCGCCGGCGCCAGCGGCACGGTGGGCATGACCTTCCTCGCCCGCGCGCGGCCGGATGGCTACACGGTGGGCGTCGTGCCGAACGGCACCTTCGCCATGGCGCCCGCGATGTTCGATCGCCTGCCCTATGACAACGAAACCGCCTTCGCGCCAATCGGCATGCTGGCGAGCAACGCCATGTTCCTCTGTGTCGCGCCGGACAGCCCGCACCGCAGCCTGACCGATCTGCTGGCGGCCTCCCGTGCGGCGCCGGGCACGCTGAGCTTCGCCTCGGCGGGATCGGGCGTCGCCAACCATCTCGGGCCCGAGCTGCTGCAGGACATGGCGGACATCCGATGGCTGCACGTGTCCTATCGCAGCGGCGCCGCGGGCGTGCAGGCGGTGATCGCGAAGGAGACCACGCTCTCCTTCGTCGACAGCGTCACCGCCATCCCCTATCTGCGCGACCGCACGCTGCGTGCCCTCGGCTATTCGGGGTCGGAGCGCAGCCCGCAGGCGCCGGATGTCCCGACCATCGCGGAGCAGGGCTTCCGGGATTACCGGGCCAGCACGGATTTCGGCTTCTTCGCCCCGGCCGGCACACCGGAGCCGATCATCGAGCAGCTTGGGACGGCGATGCGCCGCATCATGCTCTCGCCCGCCACCAAGGCACGGCTGGAGCCGCTGGCCATCGACCCCGTGGGCGGCACGCCGGCCGAGTTCGGACCCTATGCGGCCGCCGAGCGCGCGAAATGGGGTGCGCTGATCCGGCGCAGGAACATCAGGCCGGAATAGTCGCCCGCAATGTCGCGAAGGCGCCGCAGGTCAGGTCACGCAGCAAGGCGCTCACGAAGCCGCGGCGCCGCGAAATCGAGGAAAGCCCGAAGCTTCAGGGGGAGCGGCCGCTGCGGGAGATAGACCAGTTGCACCGGCGACGCCGCGTGCTCGAACGCCGTCAGCAACTCGACGAGGAGCCCATCGGCGACGGCCTTCGCGGCCTGGTAGGAGAGCACGCGGGTGATCCCGAGCCCGGAGACGGCGGCGTCGATCGCCGCCTCGGCGGTGTTCACGGACAGCCGGGAGCGGATCGGCACATGCAGCTCGCGCTTGCCGTCCAGGAAGGTCCATGACCTGGCCGAGGTGACGCCCTCGAAGGTGATGCAGGCATGGTCCTGCAGATCGCGCGGATGCTCAGGCCTGCCGTGCCGCCTCAGGTAATCCGGCGCCGCATAGACGACACGGCGAATCTCTCCGAGCCGCGTCGCGATCAGCTCGCTGTCCGGCAGGCTGCCGATCCTGAGCGCCGTGTCGATCGGCTCCTCCAGGAGGTTCGAGAAGCGGTCGCCCAGGGCCAGGCGAAGATTGATGTCCGGGTGGAGCTTCAGAAACTCGACGACGATCGGCAGCACGTGCAGCCGCCCGAAGACGATCGGCGCCGTCACGGTGAGATCGCCTTTGGGAACGCTGTACTCACCCGCGGCGGTCCTCTCCGCCTCCTCCACCCGGGCGAGGATCTCGCGGGCGGCTTCGACATAGGCACGGCCCACTTCGGTCAGCACGATCCTGCGGTTCGTGCGCGTCAGTAGCTGCGCCTTCAGACGGGCTTCGAGGTCGGACACCTTCCGGCTGATCGTCGCCAGCGGCACCCGGAGTTCGCGCGAGGCCGCGGAGAGGCTGCCATGTTCGACAACCGCCAGCAGCACGGTCATGGCATCGAAGCGGTCCACCCATCCTCCCATAAAATGGTAGTCAGCCTTTCACATTAGCAGCCTCCCGCCGACCGGTGGAAGGACGTAGGTCGGACCACGAGGCATCGCTGCTGCGCCGGGCACCATGCCCGCCGAGCGCCGATCCCCGACCAGGAGAATCGCCATGAAGCTCTACGTCCATCCGCTGTCCGGCCACGCGCACCGGGCGCACCTGTTCCTGTCGCTGCTCGGGACACCGTTCGAGCTCGTCGAGGTCGATCTCGGTGCCCGAGCCCAGAAATCCCCGGAATTCCTGAAGCTCAATCGCTTCGGCCAGGTCCCCGTCCTGGACGACGACGGCACCGTCATCAGCGATTCCAACGCGATCCTCGTCTATGTCGCGAAGAAGCGCGGCCGCACCGACTGGCTGCCCGAGGATGCCGCGGCGGCGGCCAAGGTGCAGCGGTGGCTGTCGGTCGCCGCCGGCGAGATCGCCTATGGCCCCGCCGCCGCCCGGCTCATCACCGTGTTCGGCGCGAGTTTCCGCGCCGATGAGGTGATCGCCAGGGCGCACCGCATCCTGGCGCTGCTCGAGGCCGAGTTGACGGACCGCGCCTTCATCGTCGGCGACGGGCCGACGATCGCCGACGTCGCCCTGTACAGCTACGTCGTCAATGCGCCGGAAGGGAATGTCGATCTGGCCGGCTATCCCCATGTCCGCGCGTGGCTTTCCCGCATCGAAAGCCTCGACGGCTTCGTCCCGTTCCAGAAGACCGCGACGGGCCTGCGCGCCTGACGCCCCATCACCCTCCGCCCCATCACCTCGGCAAGGAAGCCCGCCATGTCGGCGCAGACAGAGCAGATCGTCGCATCGCCTTGGCATGAAGGCGAGCTTGCGATCCAACGCAGCGTCGGCGCGGCCGAACGCATGGATGGGCCGGGGCGGCGATTCATCCGCAGGTTCATGCCCGAGCAGCACCGGGTTTTCTATCCGATGCTGCCGTTCATCGTGCTCGGCGCCGTCGATGGAAACGGCGATGTCTGGGCGACGATGCGGGCGGAGAAGCCGGGCTTCATGCAGGCGCCGGATCCGCAGACCCTCGAACTCCGCCTGCCGCGCGATCCCGCGGACCCCGCGGATGCCGGCATGGAGGACGGTGATGCGATCGGCATGCTCGGCATCCAGTTGGAGACGCGCCGCAGGAACAGGCTGAACGGCAACATCCGCCGCAGCAGCGAGCGCGCATTCACGGTGCAGGTCGACCAGAGCTTCGGCAACTGCCCCCGCTACATCCATCTTCGCGACTTCGCATTCGCGCGCGGTCCGGATGTACCGCCGGGCCGGCCCGCGATCCAGCTCGACGGCCTGGACCGGCGCGCGCGGGACATGATCGCGGCGGCGGACAGCTTCTTCGTCGCGTCCTATGTCGATCATGGGGCGGGCGGGCGGCAGGTGGACGTGTCGCATCGGGGCGGCAAGGCGGGCTTCGTCCGCATCGGCCCGGATGACGTGCTGACCATCCCGGATTTCGACGGCAATCTCTTCTTCAACACCTTGGGCAATTTCGTCGTGAACCCGAAGGCCGGCTTGCTCTTGGTGGACTTCGCGACCGGCGACATGCTGCAGATGGCGGGGCGCGCGGAGGTCATCCTGGACTCGCCGGAGATCGCTGCCTTTCGGGGCGCCGAACGCCTGTGGCGTTTCGCACCGGAGAAGGTGGTCCACCGTCCCGCGGGCATGCCGCTGCGCTGGACCTTCACGGAGGCCGGCCGGTCGCCGAATTCGCTGATGACCGGCAGTTGGCGAGAGGCCGATGACAGGCTCCGAGCGGTCGCCCTCGCCGGGCAATGGCGCCCGTTCCGCATCACCCGCATTATCGATGAAAGCACGACCATCCGCTCGCTTCATCTCGAGCCCATGGACGGCGCCGGGGTCATCGCCCACCAGGCCGGCCAGCATCTGCCGATCCGGGTGACGCTCCCCGGCGAAACCGAGCCGCGACAGCGCCGCTACACCCTGTCGGCGCCGGCATCCGCCGGTGGCTATCGGATCAGCGTCAAGCGCCTGGGCCTCGTCTCCACCCACCTGCATGGATTCAAGGAGGGAGATGTTATCGATGTGCGGGCACCCGCCGGCGGCTTCACCATCGACGCGGCCGAACGGCGCCCGGCGGTTCTGCTCGCGGCCGGCGTCGGCATCACGCCCTTGATCGCGATGCTGCGCCACGTCGTCGATGAGGGGAAGCGCACGCGCCACATGCGGCCGACATGGCTCTTTCAGTCGGCCCGGACCGTGGGCGAGCGGCCTTTCGATCAGGAGATCGCGGCGTTGGTCGAGGCTGGCGAGGGGAAGCTGCGCGTGGTCCGGACGCTGAGTTCTCCGGACGGCGCTGTCGCGGGCAGAGACTACGATGCCGCGGGCCACGTCGACATCACGCTGCTGCAATCGCACCTGCCCTTCGGACAGTACGATTTCTATCTCTGCGGTCCCGCGCCGTTCATGCAGTCGCTCTATGACGATCTGCGCGGCATGGATGTCGCCGACGCGCGCATTCACGCCGAAGCGTTCGGGCCTTCCTCCCTGAAGCGCCGGGCGGATGCGGGTGAAGAGGCTGCGCTCAAGGCGCCTGCATCGGCCTCCGTCCACGTCCTCTTCACCGAATCGGGCAAGGAGGCGCGCTGGGAACCCGGCACCGGCACCCTGCTGGAACTCGCGGAGGCTCGGGGCCTGTCGCCGGATTTCAACTGCCGAAGCGGCAGTTGTGGGACCTGCCGAACCCCGATCCTGGAAGGCGCCGTCACCTATCGGTCGAAGCCGTCCTTCCCGGTGGCGGAAGGAGAGGCTTTGATCTGCAGCGCCATCCCGGCGGAGGATGCGGCCGGCAAGCTGCATCTGTCGCTATGAGCAGATCACCGACGGCATCCCGCGCGGCGCAGAGCGGAACAGCCGACGCCGCTTCCATCGATGTCGCGGAGAGGTACCATGGCGCGCCCGAGCGGGAAGATCTGCGCCTGCTCGTCGCGACCGGGCGCCCGTCCGCTGAAGCCTGTCACTGGCTGCCGCCGCCCTCGGCGGACGCCGTCAGTGTCGCGGCTTCAGAAGTTGGCGCAGCATCGAGGGAACGATGATGCGGTGAAACGGGAGCACAGCTGCGAGATAGACACGGCCCAGGAGATTATGCGTGCGCACCAGGGTCGTCGCAGTCACGCGGCGGCGGCCGCTCGCCGGGGCGACGTCCACGACCACGCGGAAATCCAGATGCTTGTCGTCAAAGCCAGCGACCAGGCGCTCGGGCGACTCGCTCACGACGGGAAAGACGCCGATCACCTCTGGTGTTCCTGCCCTGCCAGGGACCGGCGTCTTGAGGCCGAATGGCGTGACGAGAAAGTTGCGCACGGCCATCAGGCCGTTGATCCAGCCTGGCAAGGAACCCAGCATGCCCTCGGCCGCCATCCGAGCGTCGAGCGCCGGGGCGTCGATGGCAATGCCATAGGCGTCGATGAACTGCGCCCCGGTCAGCAGCGTGTCGGCTGCAATGTCCGGCCTCATGGTTTGAACGTTGATGCTCGCCCTCCTAGGGGAACAGGGAAATGCTGCCCACGCTTGTAGCCGTTCTCTCCCGGTCCGAACACGCTCCGGAGCCGAGACCCTGCGACTGCAGCGGATTGCGGGAGCGCGCAGCGCGCGAGCAGGCAAGCAGGTCGTCGACGTCGATCCACAGCGTCATCTTGGTTGGCATCCCTTTCAGGAATGGCCCATCGCGCCGGCCACCAGCGCCGATCGAGGTCGATCTCGAGGCGGTGGCGGCTGGCTGCCGATGGCGTGTCACGCCCATGCTGCGTGCCCTGAAAGCCCTGTTACTGTTCTCGGAAGGCGCGGTGGAAGCTGTCGAGGACGGGCTGGATCATGTAGCGCAGGAAGGACCTGGCGCCGATCTGGACCATGG
>NZ_JAAGBB010000071.1 GCF_018129085.1 Plastoroseomonas hellenica | reverse complement strand
CCGGCTGCGGGCGGCGCCGCGGCGGGCGGCGCCGGGCTGGGCGGAACCGTGCCGATGCTACCCGGCGTCTGTACCTCGGGCACCAGGCCCTGGGCCAGCGCCGCGGCCCCCGGCAGGCCGGCCGCCACGAGGGCGGCCAGCACGGCGAATGCCGGCCTCTGCCTTCTGCATCCCATCCCCCGGTCCCCTCGTCCCCGATCCTAGAGCGTGATGGCCTGCGGCCGGATCGGCCGAAAAGCTTGAATCACGCGATCCACTACAATGGCCAGTACCTGCTCCGTGAGCGCTGGCGAACGGATCATGCTCTAGCCATCCTCCAGATGCAGCAGCAACGCCAGCGCGGACAGCATCCCCGCCATGGCTGGCGCCCAGGCGGCGAGCACCACGGGAATCGTCCCCGCCTGCCCGAATTCGTTGGTGATCCTGTCGAGCATGAACAGGCTGAATCCGGCGGCGATCCCCGCCGCCATCATGGTCGCGGTCCCACCCCGCCGTGTATGGCGCATCGAGAAGCCGGCCGCCAGCAGCGCCATGGCGGCGGCCAGCAGCGGCAGCGCCAGCAGGCTTTGGAAGCGCAGCCGGTGGCGCACCGCAGAGAAGCCGGCGTCCTCCAGCAGCCCGATGAAGGCCGGCAGGTTCCAGAAGCTCAGCGTATCCGGGCTGGCGAAGCTGTCCTCGATGCGCACCGGCGTGAGCTCGGTCGGCAGTTCCATGGCTCGGGGCGGCAGGGCCGGGCGATCGGCGGGGAAGACCACGGCCCCCTCCAGCGCCCAGTAGCCCGGCATCAGCCGCGCCACCGGCGCCTCGATCCGCTCGATCGGGCGGTCATCGGCCGAGAGGCGCCAGATGCTGACATTGTTCAGCTCGAAGCTGCTGAAGCCTGGCAGGGCCCCGCGCCGCCGCGGCGCCGGGGTGCCGGAGAGGATGGCGACACCGGTCTGCTCCCGGTCCGACTGGCGCAGCCAGAGCCGGCCGCCGGCGATCGCGGTGACGCCCGATGCGTTGCGCAGATAGGCGGCGTCCAGCCGCTCCGCCCGCGCCAGCATCATGGAAGAGAGGGGGGAGATGGCGGTCGTCGCCAGCGTCCCGATCAGCACCGCGACTAGCACCGGCGCCGAGAGGAAGCCCCAGGCCGAGATGCCGGCGGCACGCGCCACGATCAGCTCCGAGGAGCGGGCGAGCCGCCAGAAGGCGACGATACCGCCGATCAGCACCGCGAAGGGCAGGATCTGCAATGAGACGAAGGGCACCCTGAGCGCCGCGATCTGCGTCACCAGCCCGAGGCCGACATCCTGCCGCGTCGCCGCCCGCCGCAGCAGCTCGATCAGGTCGAACAGGACGACGAGGCCGGAGAGGGCGACCAGCATCACCAGCACCATCAGCGCGAAGCGCCGTGCGACGTAGATCGAAAGGGTGGCCGCGATCATGCCGGTACCATGCTCATGCCGATGCGTGGCCGCGCGCCTGGGCACGCATCTGGCTGCGCATTTGACCGCGCAGCAGCAACGCCTGGACCCCGTCGGTGAGCCAGAGCACCGCCGCGACCCCCGGCAGCAGCGCCTGGACCCAGAGCAGCGGGATATAGGCATTGTCGCGTGCCGCGAGGCTGCCGGCGAGCAACCCCGCCGCGAGCAGCCCGACCGCGATGCCGATGCCGACCGAAAGCCGTACGCCGCCGCCGTGCCGGCGGAATTGCCCGGTGAGGCCGACCGCCATGGCGACCAGCGCAAAGGAGATCACGGTCAGCGGCGCCGACAGGCGCTGGTGCGCTTCGGCCCGGAAGCGCAGGATCTCCCGCTCGCGCAGGCCCTCGGCGGGATCGGGGTTCAGCAACTCCTCGATGCTGCGCTCGCGGCTGTCGCGGCTGCGGACCTCGTCGCTGCGGGTGGCGCGCGCCAGGTCGATGCTGTTCTCGGCGAAGCTCAGCACCGAAAGGCGCGGCGCCGGCGGGTTGCCGCTCCGTTCCACGGTCTGGCGCTGGCCGTTGTGCAGCGTCACCCGCGGGCCCTGCGGGGTCTGGGTGATGCGGCCGCTCTCGGCCAGGATGGTCACGGGTGCCCCCGGCTCCCGCGCATCCTGCACCAGGATGCCGCGCAGCGTGCCGTCCCGGTCGCGCTCCCGCGCATAGACGGTCATGTCATTGCCGACCTGGCTGAACACGCCTTCCTGCAGCAGCAGCCCGGCCATCTGGTTGCGGATCTCGAACTGCCAGGCGCGGAAGGCGGCGTGGCTGATCGGCACCAGATAGAGCTGCAGCCAGAGCACCAGCACCGCGGTCAGCGCCGAGAGCAGCATGGCCGGCCGCGCCAGCCGCCATTGCGACAGCCCGGCGGCGCGCATCACCACCAGCTCCCGGTCGCCGGCGAGCCGGACATAGACGAAGAGCGTCACGACGAAGCTGGTGATCGGCAGGATGACCGCGAAGAAATTGGGCAGCATCAGGCTGGTGAGCTCCAGGAACACCAGCAGGGACAGGCCGCGGTCCAGCACCAGCTCGATGAAGCGGAGCGACTGGGTCAGCCAGACCAGCGCCGCCAACCCGACCGTGACGGCGAGCAGCGACAGCAGAAGCTGGCGGAAGAGGTAGGTGTCGATCCGATTCACGGCGCCCCTCTATCACTGCCTGTCCAGAAAGGCACGGATGGCGGCAGCCGGCACCGCGAAGCCGAGCCGCCCGGCCGGATCACCTTGCCGCGCGCTGATCACGCCTGCGATGCAGCCGCCGGGCCCGAGCACCGGCCCCCCCGATTCGCCGGCGAGCAGCGGCCCGTCCAGCACCATCATGGTGCCGTCGATCCGGGCCGGCCCCAGCCGGCCGCTGCGCTCCAGCGCGCGGAGGGCGGCCGGCGCCCCGCGCCGCAGGCTCTCGATCCGGAGCATCGCGCCGGGTGCGGGGTCGACGCCGCAGGGGGTGAGGGCGGCCATGCCGGCCGGCGGCACCGCGACCCGGAGCAATGCCAGGTCCTGCCAGCCCGGATAGGCCCAGCCCGGCTCCGCATCCCCGGTCGGGACGCCGGCGACCCGCCGCAGCACCGCGGCCGGCACCTGGCGGCCGCCGAGCAGCAGCACCGGCGGGCGTTCCGGCTCCAGCGCCGCACCCGGGCAGCCTTCCCGCCGCGCCAGGCCCGGATCGACCAGATGCCCCGCGGTCAGGAACAATCCCTGCCCGAGATGAATGGCGACCCCGGCACCAACGCAGCTAGCGCCCCCGGCCTCCCGGAACACCACCCGCAGCTCCACCAGCGCCGGATGCGCCGCCCACGCCGGCGCCGGCAGCGCGACCCCGAGCAACAGAGCTGCAACGAGCGCCAGCACACAAAGCCGCGGCCGCAGGCCGCCACCCATCCCTGCGGAGCGAGGCGAAGCCGATGCTCCGGGGCCGCGAATGCGGCCCCGCGCGCGACCGACCGCCGCCGCCAATGCCGCCCTGACAGCGCGGAAGCCAAGCCGGCGGATGCCGGCGCCGGCGTCTGAGGCCGACGAAAAACGCGCGCCGGCGCCTGAGGACAAAATCAGGGCAACACCTTGCCCGGGTTCATCAGCCCGGCGGGGTCGAGCGCCGCCTTGATGCGGCGCATCGCCTCCAGCTCGGCGCCGCCGCGCCAGCTCTCCATCATGTCGGTCTTGAGCCGACCGATCCCGTGCTCGGCCGAGAAGCTGCCGCCCAATTCGCGCACGATCTCGTTCACGCAATCCATGATGTCGTGGGAGCGCGCCAGGAAGGCGGCGGGGTCGCCGCCCTCCGGCTGTTCCAGGTTCATGTGGATGTTGCCGTCGCCCATATGGCCGAAGGGCACCGGCCGGCTGCCCGGGATCAGCGCCGCCAGCGCGGCGCTGCAGCGCCGGATCATCTCCGGCACCCTGGAGACCGGGACCGAGACGTCGTTCTTGACCGATGCCCCCTCGCGCTTCTGCGCCTCCGGATGCTCCTCCCGGATGCGCCAGAGGGCGGCGCGCTGCCCTTCGCTTTCGCCGATTGCAGCGTCGAGCACCTCGCCGGCTTCCAGCGCTTCCTCCAGCACCGCCTCGGCCAGCGGCCGGAGCCCGGCCTCGGGGCGGGAGGAGGCGAGGTCGACCAGCACGTAGTGGTCCGCCCGTTCGCTGACCGGCAGGGTCACGCCCTCGATATGCTTGACCGCGAGGTCGACGCCGATGCCCGAGAGATATTCGAAGGCGCGCACAGCTCCCTCGTCGCGGTCGCGGAAGCGGCGAAAGAGGGCGAGCGCCGCCTCCTCGTCGCGCACCGCGCAGAAGGCGACCTCGTTCTCCCGCGCGCGCGGGAACATCCGCAGCACGGCCGCGGTGATGAAGCCGAGCGTGCCCTCGGCGCCGACGAAGAGGTGGCGGAGCGCATAGCCGGTGTTGTCCTTGCGGAGTGCGCGCAGCCCGTCGATCACCTGGCCGTCGGGCAGGACCATCTCCAGCCCCAGCATCAGCTCGCGGGCATTGCCGTAGCGGACCGTCGTGTTGCCGCCGGCATTGGTTGACAGCACGCCGCCGATCGTCGCCGTCCCTTCCGCGCCGAGGCTGAGCGGAAACAGGCAATCGACGCCGGTGGCCGCGTCCTGCGCCGCCTTCAGCACCAGCCCGGCCTCGACCGTCATGGTCATGTCCACGGGGTCGATGGCGCGGATCCGGTTCAGCCGGGCGAGCGAGACGACCACCTGCCGGCCGGATTCGTCCGGGGTGGCGCCGCCGACCATGGAGGTGTTGCCCCCTTGCGGCACCATGGCGACCTCGTGCCGGGCGCAGAGCCGGACCGCGGCGGCCAGTTCCTGGGTGCTGCCGGGCCGGATGATGGCGGGCGAGGCGCCCTGGTAGAGCCCGCGCCAGTCGGCCAGCGCCGGGGCGATGTCCCCGGGATCGGTCAGCAGCCCCTTGGGGCCGAGCACGGCCTGGAGGGCGGAGAGCAGCGCGGCCGGGAGCGGCGCGGGGGCGTGGGTGTCGGGCATGGTCGCGGAGGGTTGGCGCGGGGCGGGGAAGGGGTCAAGCGGGTGCGTGTATCGGTTCGTGTCCCAGACGCATGCGGGAACACGTTGTTCCGCCGTCGGTGCGGGGTCACACCCCCATCGCCAGCCCCACCAGCGCCCCTGTTACCAGCACCCAGAGCGGCGAATAATTCGTCCGCCAGACGAAGATCGTGCTGGCGATCGCCAGCGCCCCGGTCACCCAGCCGGTCGCGGCACCCCGCGCCAGGATCAGGCCGGAGGCGGCGATCAGCCCGACGGCGACCGGGACCAGGCCCCGCTCGATCACCTTCAGCCAGGCCTTGCCCGCCATGCGCTTGCGGAACTTGGCGAAGCCGAAGGCCAGCAGGCTGGTCGGCAGGGTCATCGAGATGGTGGCGACCAGCATCCCGACCCAGCCCGCGACATGCCAGCCAAGCAGCCCCACCACCAGCACGTTCGGCCCCGGCGCCGCCTGCGCCAGGGCGTAGCGGCGGGCGAATTCGGCGTCGGTCATCCATTGGTGGGTTTCGACCACGAGCCGATGCATCTCCGGCAGCACCGCGATGCCGCCGCCGACCGAGACCAGGCTGATCGCCGCGAAGCCGAGCACCAACTGCCAGAGGATCTCGTCCCGCATCAGAGCGCTCTCACTCCGCTTCGCTCCGTTTCAAGCGCTCTTCCCCTTTGTCTGGCGAGCAGATTCACGCCTCCGGGCGCTCCCGCCCTGCGGCGATCTGCTCGCGCGCCCGCCCCGCCCACCAGGCCGCCAGGATGCCGAGCGGCCCGAGCAGCAGCAGCACCAGCGGCAAGGGGACCCGGAAGAAGCCGGAGAGCGTCAGGGAGGTGAGCCCCACCGCCCAGAGCCCGAGCGTCGGCTTCAGCCGCTGCGCCATCTTGGCCGCGGTGCCGACCACCATGCCGGCCGCCGCCGCCGCTGTGCCGCCGAGCAGCGAATCCACCGCCGGCAGCGATCCGTAGTGGTCATAGAGCGTGGCGAGCCCCGCCAGCACCACCAGCGGCCCGCCGAACATGGCGCCCGCCGCGATCAGCGACCCCGCCATGCCGTGGAAGCGTTCGCCCACCATGATCGCGGCGTTCAGCGCGTTCGGCCCCGGCAGCACCTGCCCGAGGCCGAGCGTCTCCGCATATTCCTGCTCGGTCAGCCAGCGCCGCTCCTCGACCAGGGTGCGCCGCGCCCAGGCATTGATGCCCCCGAAGCCGACCAGCCCGATCTTGCCGTAGGTCAGGAACAGCGCGGTCTTGCTCGGGCGTGGGGGCGGGGGGGACTCCATGCCCGCAAGCAGGCCGCCGATCCCGGCTATGCACAAGCCCCGGCGATGCCGGGGGCGTGCTTCAGCGGATCGGTTCCAGCCCGGCGCGCCGGATCGCGTCGACCGCCTCCGGTCCCGCCATGAAGGCGATCAGGGCCTGTGCCGCCTGGGCTTCCTGCGCGCGCGCCGCGATGCCGGCGGAGAAGATCGTCTCCTGCTGCAGCGAAGGCGGCAGCACGCCGATGAAATCGATGCCAGGAATCGGCAACAACTCGCTCACCTGTTGCAGCCCGAGCTCGGCATCGCCGCGCGCCACCACCGTGCCGACGCGCTCGCTCAGGATGCGCCGCGCCTTGGGCAGGATCTCGTCCGCAAGGCCCAGGCGCGGGATCAGCGTCTGTGCGAAATAGGTGCCGCTGGCGCTGGCCGAATAGGCGATGCTCCGTGCTTCCCGCAGCGCGCGGATGAAACCCTCCTCGGTCGAGATGTCGGGGCGCGGTGCGCCGCTCCGCACCGACATGCCGATCAGGCTGCGCACCAGGTCGACGCGGCTGCCCGGCGCGCCATGCCCCGCCGCGATGAGCTGGTCGAGCGCCGGTGCGGCGAGGATCAGCACGTCGGCAGCCTCGCCGCGGCCGAGCCGCACCGGGATCGCGTCCGGCGCATTGCCCATGGAGGCGCCCTGGATGATCACCACCCGATGGCCGCTCGACTGCTCGAATTGCGGCACCATCTGGCGGAAGGGCTCGAAGAAGCCACCCGAGATCATCACCCGGATCTCGGCAGCCGAGAGCCCGGCCGGCGCCAGCGCCAGCAGCCCGGCCGCCACCCAGCCGAGCAGCGCCCGGCGCATCACCCGCATTGTCATCGTCATTCCCTCCCGACACACGTCGTCAGCACATCATATGGATCGCGAAAGCCAAGGGTCTGCAGCACGGGTTGCTGCCTGCCGGCGATCAAGAAGCCAGTATGAGACCCAATACGCCCCCGCCCGCCAGCACCCAGAGCGGGGAAAAATCCGTGCGCCAGACAAACAGCGTGCTGACCAGCGTCACCGCCAGCCAGACGATCCCGGGCCCGTCGAAGCGCCCGCCGCTGCTTGCCGCCGCCATGGTCAGGCCCGCCGCCAGGATCAGCCCGATCGCGACCGGCACCAGGCCGGCCTGCACCGCCTTCAGCCAGGGATGCCCCGCGAGCCGCTGCGTCACGCCGCCGACCACCCAGGCGATGGCGGCCGCGGGCACCAGCATGCCGAGGGTCGCCGCGACCAGCCCGGCTCCGCCGCCGATCCAGTAGCCCATCAGTGAGGCGACCAGGATGTTCGGCCCCGGCGCCGCCTGTGCGAGCGCATAGAGCTGGCTGAAGGTCGCATCGTCGAGCCAGCCGCGGAGCTCCACCAATTGCCGGTGCATCTCCGGCAGCATCGCATTGGCGCCGCCGATCGCGAGCAGCGAGATGACGGAGAAGACCGAGAGCAGGCCCCAGAACACAGCCATCACGCTGCCCTTCGCACCGCCGGCGGCAGCCGGCGATGCGCGAGGACGATGGAAACCGGCGCCAGGATCGCGACGATCAGCGGCAGTGGCAGCCGCCACCAGAAGGCGGCGCCGCAGGCCGCGAGCCCCACCGCGATCATCTCCGGCGGCGGCCGCAGCTTGCTGGTCATCTTCGCCGCCATGCCGATCACCATCCCGGCGGCCGCGGCCGCGATGCCCTGCATGAAGGGCGCCACCGCCGGCATCTGGCCATAGGTCTGATAGGCCCAGGCCAGCAGCATCAGCACGCAGAAGGGTCCGATATAGATGCCGGAGGTCGCGAGCAGCGCACCGGCCAGCCCGTGGAAGCGGCGCCCGATCATGACGGCCGCATTGCCGACATTGGGGCCCGGCAGCACCTGGCCGATGCCCAGCACCTCCGCGTAGTCGCGCTCGGTCAGCCAGCGCCGCTCCTCGACGATCACCCGCCGCGCCCAGGCACCGACGCCGCCGAAGCCGAGCAGGCCAATCTTCGCATAGCCGAAGAAGAGATCCGCCCGCGTGGGTGTGACGGTGCTTGAAGGTGCGGCTTCCGCCATGCGGACGAGTCCCCTGAATCACCGCCAGCCAAGGGCGGATCCCCGGCATGCGCAAGAGGGTGCTCTTTGCCGCGGCCCGGCATCGGGCCATGATCCCGGCCAGGGGAGAACCATCATGCAGAACACCATCCGCGCCGCCGCCCTCGCCGCCGCGCTGCTGCCCGCCGCCGGCGCCGTGGCGCAGAGCCCGCCGCCGATCGCCCTCGAACGCTGGGGCAGCTTCCATGTCGGCGGGCGGGAGGTGGTGGTCACCGGCCAGCCGGTGCGGGAGGTGCTGTTCTCCCCGGGCGGCGTCCCGGCCCGCGTCGACCCCAACGGCACCTACCTGATGGGCGGGATGTATGCCCAGTACATGATCCCGGCGAACCCGCGCGGCCAGGCGCCGATGCTGCTCTGGCACGGTGGCGGGCTCACCGGCGTCACCTGGGAGACGACGCCCGATGGGCGCGAGGGCTGGCAGCATTTCTTCCTGCGCCGCGGCTGGCCCATCTATGTCAGCGACGCGGTGGAGCGCGGCCGCGCCGGCTGGACCCAGATCCCCGAGCAGACCGGCGGCCAGGCCCTGACGCTCACCGTCGACAATCCCTTCGAGCGCTTCCGCATCGGCGCCGGCCCCGGATCCTACCTGCGCCAGCAGGTGCTGCCAGGCAACCAGTTCCCGGCCGACCGCGAGAGCTACCTGAACTTCGTCCGCCAGGTGGTGCCGCGCTTCACGACGACGGATGCGCTGGCGCTCGATGCCTATCTCGCGCTGCTCGATCGCGTGGGTCCGAGCGTCGTCGTCGCGCACAGCCAGGCCGGCCTCTTCGGCTGGCGCGCGGCGCAGGAACGGCCGGACAAGGTGCGCGCGCTGGTCCTCGTCGAACCCGCGACGATCGGCGACCCGGCGAAGGTCGCCGCACTCCGCAACATCCCGGTTCTGATGATCTATGGCGACTACATCGCCCAGGATGCGCGCTGGCCGGCGATCCGCGCGAATGGCGTGCGCTTCGCCGAGGCGGTGCGTGCCGCGGGCGGCAGCGTCGATGTTGTCGACCTGCCGGAGCGCGGCATCCGCGGCAACAGCCACATGATCATGATGGACAGGAACAGCGACGAGGTGGCGGGGCTGGTGCAGGAATGGTTGGCGGCACGCGGATTGTGGCGGTGAAGGCGTGGGTTCGTCAGGTCCGAGCACCGTAGGAGATGTATCGGATTGATGAGGCGAAGAAGCGGGACCCGGCGCAGCGCTGGGCGCTGCCGGACCGCGTCTTCTTCGCCTGCGGCGCCTGCCACATCCTGGCTTGGGCATTCCTCGACTGCTATCGCCATGCAGATTTCCGCGCATTCTGGCTGAAGCCCGATGCGGGCTTCTCCGGGAACCATATTGTCGTCACCGACGGCACGCGGATTTTCGACTACCATGGCTACACGCATCGTGATCGCTTCCTGGCACACAGCGTCGCCAAGGCGCGCCGTTGGTGGCCGGGCTGGCAGGCGACGCTGGTTTCGCTGCCGCCCGATGTCCTGATCTCCGAAGCGAAGTCCCGCACCTATGACCGTCTGTGGCTGCGCGAGCCCGGACAATTCCTGCACGACGCCCTGCCGCGCGCCCGTGCCTTCCTGAACCGCTTCCCAGTGCCCTGAGCGATCACATCGTCTGGCTCGGCGGCATCCGCATCGCGATCGTCTGCGTGTGCGCGACCGCGCGGGCGGTTTCGAGGAAGGCGGTGATTGCCGAGGACGGCTCGCCGCGGCGCCAGATCATGGCGAATTCGGCGTCGAGCGCGGATGGGCCGGGATCGAGGTCGCGATAGGCGACGCCTGCGCGGCCGAGCTTGCGCAGCGACGCCGGGACCAGCGCGATGCCGATGCCGACCGCGACCAGGCCGACGATCATGTGCATCTGCACCGCTTCCTGAACCACCCGCATGGCGAAGCCGGCCTCGTCGCAGGCGCTGATGATGCGGGCATGAAAGCTCGGCCCTTCATGGGCCGGGAACATGATGAAACCTTCCCCGGCGAGCTCGGTGAGCTGCAGCCGGTCCCGCGCGGCGAGCCGGTGATCCTCCGGCAGCGCGACGACGAAGGGCTCCCGCAGCAGCGTCTCGCAGCGGATATCCGAGGCACCGAAGAATGGCGGGCGGAGGAAGCCGATATCGGCCTCGCCGGACTGCAGGCTGGCGATCTGCTGCACGCTCGTGCGCTCCTGCAGCATGATCTCGACCCTGGGATGGGAGGCGCGGTGCGCCTGCACGATCTGCGGCAGCAGACCGTAGCTCGCGGCGCCGACGAAGGTCACCCGTACGCGACCGACACGGCCCTGCTCGGCGCTGCGCGCTATGCCCACCGCCTCCTCGAGCTGCAGGAGAAGGCGCTGCGCCTCTGCGCGGAAGGCGATTCCGGCTTCGGTGAGGGTGATCTGCCGGTGCGAGCGGTCGAAGAGGCTGGCGCCGATCTCGGCCTCGAGCTTCGCGATGGCCTGCGACAGGGGCGGCTGCGCCATGCCGAGCCGGAGCGCGGCCCGGCGGAAGTGCAACTCCTCCGCGACCATGCAGAACTGCCGAAGCTGGCGCAGCTCGATCTTCGATATATCGCGCATATCGAATGATATCATACCCGGCGCTTGAGATATCGAAGCGGGTGCCGACCTGACCGCCGAAGCAGCGACTTCGGAGAGGTCAGAATGACCACGATGCAGACGGTTCTCGCGGCCGGGGTCATGGCCGCGATGGCGATGGTCGGGTCGGCGCAGGCTGAGATCCGCAGGGTGGATTTCCGCGTCCCGGGCGAGGCGGGCATCGCGCTTTTTGTGCGCGAACTGGTGGCCGGGAGCATCGATGCTGCCCTGCCGCCGGTGCTGCTGCTGCACGGGGCGCGCGTGCCGGGCATCGCCTCCTTCGACCTGCCGGTCGCCCAGGGCTCCCTTGCTGCCGATCTCGCGCAGACCGGCCACCGCGTCTTCGTCATGGACGCGCGCGGCTATGGCGCGTCCACCCGCCTCGGGCAGGACGGGCCGCGGGATGGCGCGCCGCTGGTCCGCTCGGAGGAGGTCGTGCGGGACATCGCCGCCGTGGTCGCGGCCATCAGGGCCCGGACGGGCGCCCGGGCCGTGGCGCTCCTCGGCTGGGCGACGGGCGGCCACTGGCTCGGCATGTATGCCAGCCGGCATCCCGGTGAGGTCAGCCACCTCATTCTCTACAACACGCTCTATGGCGCGCATGCCGGCCATCCGCGGCTCGCCGCCGGCGGGCCGCTCGCCGATCCCCGGGTTCCCGGCCGCTTCGACGCGGCGCGGTCCGGCGCCTTCGCGTTCAACACCGCGGATTCCCTGCTGCCCTCCTGGGACGCCTCCATCCCGGAAGAGGACAAGGCGCAATGGCGCGATCCGGCCGTGCTGGCGGCCTATCAGGCCGCGGCACTCGCGTCCGATCCAACCTCCGGCGAGCGCTCGCCGCCGGCATTCCGGGCGCCTATGGGCGCGATCGCCGATTCCTTCGAGCTCGCCTCCGGCCGCAAGCTCTGGGATGCCGCGACGATTACGGCGCGGGTGCTCATCATGCGCTCCGGCAATGATTTCTGGAGCCGGCCGGAGGATGTGGCCGGGCTGCAGCGCGAACTCACCAGCGCCCGCAGCTTGCGCGCGGTCACCATCCCCGGCGCGACCCATTATGTGCATCTCGACCGGCCCGAGCGCGGCCGCGACGAGTTCCTGCGGGACGTTGCGGCCTTTCTGCGGACGGATTGAGCGCGGCCGTCCGGGCGCGCCGCGCTCCTCACGCGGCGCCGCCAGCACGTCATCGTCGTATGGCCATCGAAGACGCAGAATTCGATCGATCTGTCGAAGCTCTGGCATCCGCCGCAGCAGTCACGAGATCATGATGGACGACAGCGAAAAGGCTGGGTTGGTACAGGAATGGCTGACCGCATGGGCCATGTGGCGAGTACCGGGCGCTTGCTCCGCCGCCTTTGCTTGGTGGACGCCAGCCCGCGCATCAGTTTCCGATGGCGCCGTTCAGGTCCGCGTGTAACGGTTGGCCCTGGGTAATCCACAATCATAAGCGGGGGAGACTCCAGTCATGAAGTTTCGCAACTTCCTGGGTGCATCCGCCCTCGCATTCGGATTGATGGCCTGCGCCGAGCCGGCGCGCCAGCCGACGCCCGTGGCTGCCCCGGCACCAGCGCCGGCACCCGCGCCACCTCCCGCAATGTCCGACCTGATGGGCACCAGGATGGCCGACACCTCGATCCTGACGTCTCGCGGGTTCCGCATGGCCAGGACCCGCGGGGCGACGCAGTACTGGTGGCGCGACTCGGACCAGCTCTGCGTGCGTGCGGTCGCTTCCCGCGGCAACTACCGCGTGATCCAGCAGGGGCAGATCGCCGAGTGCGGCGCTACCTGAGCTGGCTCCACGACACCGAGGGTATTGCCAGACTCGTCACCCGTTCAGGCGATCTCGCCTGAACGGGATTCTGATTGATCTCCCGGTGCTGCTCCAGGCGGCCGGCGGTGCAGGCGGCACCGTCCTCCGGCGAGGCGGCGCGTGACTCATTCCGCCGGCTTCGGCGCGGCCAGCACCGACATCGCCGGTGCACGGCCCACGACGAAAAGCCCGCCCGCCATCACCGCATAGGCCAGCGCCACGCCGGGCGTCACCGCGATGCCGACCGCGGGCCCGTGCATCAGCCCGAAGAAGGTCAGCACCGCGCCGGCGCCGGCGAAATACGCGGCGCGCGTCCATTCGTGCTCGATGACGAAGACTGCGATCGCGGCCAGCACCAGCCCGGAGAGGATCGCGCCTTCGCCCAGCACCTCGAGCCCCGGGTAGAGCACGCCGAGGGCGGCGAGCTTCTCCATCCCGACCGCCGCCGCGCTGGTCCCCGCGGCACCCAGCGCGCCGTCGATCAGGGTCTTCGCCCAGGCCGCGAGATGCGGCACCAGCGACAGCACGACGGCCGGCGCATGCGATTTCGGCGTCTCCTGGAACGCCTGCGCGCCGATCAGCATGCCGATGTAGAGCAGGATCGGGGAGATCGCGACGACCGGCACCAGATCAAGCAGCAGCGACACCACGCCGAACCAGGTCAGCGCCAGCACCAGCAGGCCGGTCGCCGCCGAATAGCCGATGCGCCCGCCCATCGCCTTCCAGCCGGGATGGCCGATATAGACCGCATTGATGAAGGGATTGCCCATCAGGCAGCCGATCAGCGACACCGCGCCATCAGCGGTCAGCACCCGCGTCGTCGGGTAGTGGTCGCCCGCAACCTCCGCGCTCTCGACGTTGTCCATCGCCTCGACCAGGTCGTAGATCCCGAAGGGGATCGCGGTGACCAGGATGATGCCAATGAACTCGAAGCCGCCGAACAGGTGGTCGATCGCCGGCAGCGGCACCGAGAAGCCGATGGTCGAAAGCCCGTCCAGCAGCGCCGTCACGCTGCGCCCGCCGACGCCGAGCCCGAACAGCGCCGCGCCCCAGGCGACGAGCGCGCCGAAGGCGATGGCGACAAGGCCCGCCGGCAGGTTGCGCGGATAGCGCAGGCCGCCGAACCAGGCCGCGATGACGATGCCGAAGCAGACCACGCCGATCGCCGGCGTCATGAACATCTCGAGCGCCGGGCGCATCGAGATGAAGGTGACGGAGACGCCGGCGAGCGTGCCGAGCAGCGCGGCGCGCGGGGTGATGCGCCGGATCACCGGGGCCACGAAGCCGCCGATCATCAGGATGAAGCTCTGGATGAAGACCCAGGTGAGGCCCGCTTCCCAGCCCTTGATCGGGTCGCCCGTCCGCTGCGCGATCGGCAGCATGATCACCAGCGCGAC
Organism: Plastoroseomonas hellenica; assembly: GCF_018129085.1. GTDB lineage: Bacteria > Pseudomonadota > Alphaproteobacteria > Acetobacterales > Acetobacteraceae > Plastoroseomonas > Plastoroseomonas hellenica. The sequence goes on along the minus strand of NZ_JAAGBB010000071.1, from coordinate 11,411 downwards.
GACGAACATGTGCGGCACCGAGATGCCGGACGGCAGCGCGCAGACATCGCTGCGGCCCGTCTTCAGCGCGAGGCGATAGGCGAGCCAGGCGTAGTAGCCGGTCGACAGCGCCATCATCAGCCCGGCCGCCGGCAGGATGCGGCCGAACACCACATCCTGCGGCATCTGCAGCACGAAGCGCAGCAGCCCCGTCAGCACCAGCAGGTTGACCAGGATGTTCGTGCCGAAGCCGAACAGCGCGTTCCAGTCGCCCGGCGTCCACAGCGCCGGGCGCGTCGTCGTCGCACTCATGCCGCTCTCTCCTCCGAAGCAATGGCCGCAATCGCGCGGGTGGTGTCCGAGACCCAGCCGAAGATGCCGCCCTGCGCGCTCACCATCGCGAGCGCCGCGGCATGGAATTCCGGAAAGTAGGAGGCGCAGGCATCGGCCAGCGCGACGCCGCGGAAGCCGCGGTCATTCGCTTCCCTGATCGTGGTGTGGACGCAGACCTCCGTCGTCACGCCCGCGACCAGCAGTGTCTCGACGCCGCGATGACGCAGCATCGGCTCCAGCTCGGTCGCGTAGAAGGCGCCCTTGCCAGGCTTGTCGATCACCGGCTCGCCGTCGATCGGCGCGAGGGCAGGGACGATCCCGTGTCCCGGCTCGCCGCGGATCAGGATGCGCCCCATCGGTCCGGGATCGCCGATGCGGAGCGACGGCGCGCCGCGCATCACCTTCGCCGGCGGCGCGTCGGACAGGTCCGGCCGATGCCCCTCCCGCGTGTGGATCACCAGCATGCCGGCGGCGCGAGCAGCATCCAGCATCGCCCGGCACGGTCCGACGGCCGCCGCCAGAAGCCCGACGTCATTCCCGAGCGCTTCACCGAAGCCGCCGGGCTCCAGGAAATCGCGCTGCATGTCGATGATGATCAGCGCCGCGCGCGCGGGATCGATGGGCAGGGGAGCGGGATCGGCATCGAGCATGCGCGGCATCGGGCAGGGCTCTTCGGTGCGTCGTGTATGCACGATGCAAGAATGGGGCCGGGAAAACCGGTCGTGTGGCGCCAGTACTGCTGAAGAAACAGGCAGTTTCGCCGACGACTGAGCACCGCCGGTGCCACCGGATTTCCCCCTTTGCTGGGGGCGGTGTTTAATCGCTGCAAGAATGGCGGAGGGAAGGATGTCCAGGAACGGCGCGCCACGCCCGCGGGCGCTGCTGATGCCGCGGCGGCGCGCGCTGCTCGCCGGGCTGGGCATGCTCTCCGCGATGCCGGCCCTCGGCAGCACGAGCTGGCCCGACAGGCCGGTGCGGCTGGTCATCCCCTTCGGGGCGGGCGGGCCGATCGACAGCATCGGCCGGCTGCTGGCGGAACTGCTGCGCGAACGCCTGGGCCAGCCCTTCATCATCGACAACCGTGCCGGCGCCGGCGGCAGCATCGGTCTGCGCAACGTGGTGCAGTCGCCGCCGGATGGCAGCGCCTTCGTGCTGACCAGCTCCTCGCTCGCCAGCATCCATGCACTGCAGCCGAGCCAGGGGCTGGACCCGCGGGAGATGGTGGCGCCGGTCAGCCTGGTGGCGGATGTGCCGACCGCGCTCGTGGTCCATGCCGCTTCCGATATCGGCAGCGTCCAGGATCTGGTGGCCGCGGCGAAGGCGCGGCCGGGCAGGCTCACCTATGGCACCTCCGGCGTCGGTTCCTCCAACCATCTCTCCGGGGCGCTGTTCGGCAATGTCGCGGGGGTGGAGATCACCCATGTCCCCTATCGCGGCGCCTCCCCGGCGATGACGGCGCTGCTCGCCCGCGAGGTCGACATGGTGTTCGCGAGCACGGTGGAGACGCTGCCGCATGTGCAGGCCGGCCGCGTCCGCATCCTCGGCGTCGCGACGGGGCATCGCGTCCCCGGCCTGGCGGCGGTGCCGGCGATCCATGAGATCGTGCCCGGTTATGTCGCGTTGAACTGGTACGCCATCGCTGGCCCGCGGGCGCTGCCATCAGCGCTCATTGGCAAGTTCGCGGCGGCGCTGGGCAGCCTGCGCGCCCTGCCGGAGGTGCAGGCGCGCTTCGCCGCGGCCGGCACCGAGCCGCTGCTGACCGGTCCGGAGGTGCTGGCGGCGCGGCTCGCCGAGGAGGTACCGAAATGGCAGCGCGTGGTGGCGGAGGCCGGTATCCGCGTGGAATAGCGCCGCTCGCCGGCGAAGATCGGAATGCCAGGGAAGGGAATGTCGGAATGAGCAAGACCGTCGGGCGCCTGCTGGCCGAAAGCCTGATCGCGCATGATGTCGACAAGATCTGGATGGTGCCGGGGGAAAGCTTCCTCGGCCTGACCGATGCGCTGACCGAGGCGCCGGAGGTGCAACTGGTGGTCTGCCGGCATGAGGGGGGCGCCGGCTTCATGGCGGTGGCCGATGGCCGTTTGCAGGGCGGCCGCGCCGGCGTGCTGCTGGTCTCCCGCGGCCCTGGCCTCTCCAACGCCATGGTGGCGCTCCACACCGCCTTCCATGACGCGACGCCGCTCGTCGTGCTGTGCGGCCAGGTGGAGCGGAAGGATTTCGGCAGGCTCGCGCTGCAGGAGCAGAACTATTCGAAGTTCCTGAGCGACGTGACCAAGGACGTGATCGAGGTGAACGAGCCGGAGCAGGCGAGCGAGGCGATCGCCCGCGCCTTCCACCTCGCCGAAAGCGGCACCGCCGGCCCGGTGGCGGTGATCCTGCCGGAGGATATCTTCGACGAGCCGGCGGAGGTGCCGATGGCGAAGCCCCGCCCGCGCGTCTTCGGCGGCGCGCGGGAGGAGGATCTGGACCGCCTCGCCGCCATGCTGGCTGCGGCCGAGCGGCCGCTGATCTGGGCGGGCGGGGCGCTGGCCAATGCATCGATGGAGACGCTGGCCGAGCTGCGCCAACTCGCGGAACTTTGGGTGCTGCCGGTCTCGCCCACCCATCGCCGGCCGCAGCTCTTCGATTCAACCCATCCGAACTACGGCGGCTACATGGGCATCCGCGTGCCGAAGGACCTGGTCACGGAGATGAAGAAGGCCGACCTGCTGGTGGCGCTGGGCGAGCGCATCACCGATTCCGTCAGCCAGTCCTACAGCTTCCCGACCGCGCCGGACCCGCAGCTTCCGCTGGCGCAGGTCTGGCCCGATGCCAATGAGATCGGCCGGGTGTTCAACGTGACGCTCGGCATCGCGGCCGAGCCGGCCGCGGTGATCCGCGCCCTGCTGAAGCGCGGCGCGCCGGCCAATGCCGCGAAGCGCCAGGGCTGGGTCGCCGGGCTGAACGCCATCCACAACCGGCTGATGGCGCCGGACTGGGAGAGCATGCCGGACGGGGTGAACTTCGCCGCCGTCTGCGTCGAGATCGGCAAGCACCTGGCGCCGGATGCGGTGGTCAGCTCGGATGCCGGCAATTTCTCCTCCTTCATTCATCGCTATATCGGCTTCCGGCCGGGCCAGAATTTCCTGTCCTCCGTGGTCGGCGCCATGGGGTCTGGCGTGCCGATGGCAGTCGCCGCCAGCCTGCGCTGTCCTGGCCGGCAAGCCGTCGCTTTCTGCGGCGATGGCGGCGCGCTAATGACGGGCAACGAGATCGCGACCGCCATGCAGTATGGCGGCACGCCGATCATCATCATCTCGGACAACAAGCGCTACGGTACCATCGGCATGCATCACGAGGTGCGCTATCCGAACCGCCCCTATGAGAATGCGGTGAAGCTGACCAACCCGGACTTCGCCGACTGGGGCCGGGTGTTCGGCGCGGAGGGCATCTCGATCCGCAGCGAGGCGGAGGTGGAGGCCGGCATCGCCCGCGCCTTCGCGGTCAAGGACAGGCCGGTGGTAGTGCATGTCCATACCTCCGCCGAGCAGATGAGCGCCTGGCGGCGGCGGGGCGCGGTGCGCATCCACGGCTAGAGCAGATCGCTGAGGGGCGGAATCGCCCGGAAGCGTGAATCTGCTCGCTCAAACAAGGCATATGGAAGGCTGGCGTGCCTATCGTTTCCGCGGCTCGGGAAACTGATCTAAGGAGGACAGGCCCGCCAGTGGCGCAGCCCGCGCCGCCGGCCGCGCAGGCTCCCGTTGGAGAGATGCTCGGCATGACCGCGCCAGGACGAGACCCGTGAAGGATGCGGCCCGAACCCTCGCCTGGGATGACTTCCGCCTGATCAATGCCGTAGCGGAGACGCGCGGCCTGCCCGCGGCCGCGGCGCGGCTCGGCGTCGATCATTCGACGGTCTTCCGCCGGCTGCGCCATATCGAGACCCTGCTCGGCATGCCGCTCTTTGAGCGTCACCGCACCGGCTACACCCTGACCGCGGCCGGCGAGGAAATGGCCGCGCTGGCCGCCCGCGTCGATGAGGACATCACCGCGGTCACCCGGCGGCTGATCGGCCAGGCGCCTGCGCCCTCGGGCGAGGTCCGGATCGCCACCAGCGACAGCCTGCTGGTCGACCTGCTGATGCCGATGCTGGCGCGCTTCCGCGCCGCCAACCGGAGCATCCGGCTCGACCTCGTCGTCGGCAATGTCGCGCTCAACCTCTCGCGCCGCGACGCCGATGTCGCGGTGCGCGCGACGGACACGCCGCCGGAGACGCTGGTCGGCCGCCGCGCCGCCCGCATCGCCTGGGCGCTCTATGCTGCCGCGGCAATGCCACCGCCCGCCGATCCCGTGGCGGAAGCGGATTGGGTCTGCCTCGGCGACAATCTAGGCGCGCTCCGCGTGGTGCGCTTCGCCCGCGGCACCGTGCCGCCCGAGCGCCTGGCCGGGCGCTTCGACACCGTGCTCGGCCTGGCCCATGCCATCGCCGCCGGGATCGGCGTCGGCCACCTGCCATGCTTCGTTGGTGACATATGGCCGGGCCTGGTCCGGTTGGCGCCGCCCGAGCCCGACTATGCCGCCGATCTCTGGCTTCTGACCCATCCCGATCTGCGCCACACGCCGCGCATCCGCACGCTGATGGACAGCCTGGCCGAGCAGATCGCGGCGCAGCGCCCGCTGATCGAAGGGCAGAGGCCGCGTGGATAGAGAGGGCGAGCCGGGGCGCTCCCCTCGCATCGCTCGCCTTATCCCGGCCTGCTGGTCAGCAGGTGACGCACGACCGGCGCCTCCAGTCCCGAATGGAAGCGCCGCACCTCCGCCTGCAGATCGGCATCGGCCTTGGAGACGCGGTGATGCTGGCGCAGATGCTCGGCCCAGGATTCGACCATGAACCACTCGACCATGCGCTCGGGATCGGCCGCATCCTCGGTGACGCCCCAGCCATAGGCGCCATCACGCCGCCGCTCATCCGCCAGACGATGCACCGCCGTCAGGAAGCCGGTGCGATCCGTCGGCGCCACGCGGTATTCGATCAGCACGAGGACCGGGCCGCGGTCATGCGCGACCGGATCGGCGAGCAGCGGCTCCGGCCAGTGGCGCGCGGCCGTGAGGTCGGCCTCGCCGACCGGCAGCTTGACCCGGTGCAGCAGCAGCGCCGCGCCGAATAGGGCCACGGCCCCGATCAGCAGCGCGGCGGGCACGCCGACGACCTCCGCGACTGCGCCCCAGCCGAGGCTGCCGGCCGCCATGGCACCGTTGAAAACGGTGAGATAGACCGCGAGCGCCCGGCCGCGCACCCAATTGGGCAGGATCGCCTGCGCCGTGCCGTTCAACGTGGTCAGCGCGATGATCCAGGCGGCGCCGAGCGCCAGCAGGATCAGCAGCGCCAGCCATTGCGGGGGTGCGAGGGCGAGTGCCGCCATGGCGCCGGCCGTGATGATCGCGGCCAGCAGCAGCAGCCCATCGGCATCGAGCCGGCCACGTATCCCTGGCAGCAGCAGGGCGCCGACGATGGCGCCAGCCCCGACCGCACCGAGCAGCATGCCGTAGAAGCCGGCATCGCCGCCGAGCAGGTTGCGCGCCACCAGCGGCAGCAGCGCCCAGACCGCGCTCGATAAGGCGAAGAAGATCGCCGCCCGCAGCAGCACGCGATGCAGCTCCCGGCTGGCGCGGGCGTAGCGGAGCCCGGCGCGGAAGGCGCCGGCGAAGCTCTCGGCGAGCGCATCATCCTGCCGTGCCGGGCGGCGCCACCAGAGCAGGGCGGCGATGACGAAGGCGTAGCTCAGCACATCGGCGCCATAGGTGACCGCGGCGCCGGCTGAGGCGAGCAGGAGCCCTCCGGCTGCCGGGCCGATCGAGCGGGCGATGTTGATGCCGAGGGAGTTGAGCGCGACCGCGCTCTTGAGATCCCGGGCTGGCACCAGCTCCGGCACGATGGATTGCCAGGTGGGCGCCATCAAAGCGGCGCCGATGCCGCCGGCGAAGGTCAGCGCTATCAAGCTGGAGACCGTCATGGCCCCGGTCAGCGACAGCGCCATCAGCACCAGGCTCACCGCGGCGAGCAGGACCTGGATCGCGATCAGGAAGCGGCGCCGGTCGAGGATGTCCGAGAGCACGCCGGCCGGGATCGCCAGCAGGAAGATCGGCAGCGTGCCGGCAGCCTGGATCAGCGCCACGGCGGCCGGCCCGGCACCGAGATCCGTCACCAGCCAGGCGCTGGCGACGTCGCGCATGAAGCTGCCGGTATTGCCGAGGATGGTCGCCGCCCAGAGCACGGCGAAGCCCGCATGGCGCAGCGGCGCGAAACTGCCGCCCGCGGCTTTGGCGTGTGCTGCGGTGTCGGATGTCATGGCGGTCACTATCCCCAGAACGGTAGCGAGAAGCGTGGCGCCGGGCCTTGGAACAGGCCCGGCGCCGGGATGTCAGAGCGCGTTTGGGAATGGGGCGGTGGCGAGGTGGCGAGGCACTTTCCGTCCCTGTCGTAGCGGCTGACGCAGCCGATGCTGGTTGCATCGGCGAGGAAGCCGGTGCGGCAGGGGCGGAAAAGGGCCGTCAGATCGCACCGCAGCCATTCCCAAACGGGCTCTTAGCCCTCGCGGGCGCCGAACATGGTCTTCGCGTAGGTGATGCCGATGCCGTAGGCGCCACCGTACTTCTTGGCGATGCCGGTGGTCAGGTCATAGGTCTCGCCGCGGGCCCAGTCGCGCTGCAGCTCCAGCAGGTACTGCACGGCGGTGATCGGCCGCGCGCCCGCCTGGATCATGCGCTGCATCGCGCGCTCATGCGCCTCGTCCGAGACGTCGCCGCAGGCATCGGCGATGACATAGACCTCGAAGCCCTGGTCGAGCGCCGAGAGCGCCGGCCCGACGATGCAGACCGAGGTCCAGAGGCCGGCGAGGACGATGCGCGGCTTGCCGATGCGGTTCACCTCCTCGATGACAGCCGCATCCTCCCAGGTGTTCATCGAGGTGCGGTCGAGCAGCGCCTTGCCGGGGAAGGGCGCGGTCACCTCCTCGAACATCGGGCCGGAGAAGGACTTCTCCGCGACCGTGGTCAGGATCGTGGAGACACCGAAGCCAGCGGCGGCGGCGGCGACCAGCCCGGCATTGTTGCGCAGGGAGACGGGGTCGATCGATTTGGTCGCGAAGGCCATCTGCGACTGGAAGTCGATCATGACCAGGGTGTGATCGGCCGGCTTGAGCAGCAGCTTGCCGGGGGTCGGGGTGGCGGTGATCGTCATGGCTGGAGCTCCGGAAGGGTTTCGATGGCCGAAGCTTCGCCTGTGCGAATTTGCACGGCAATGAAGCAGATCGCAAGGTCTGTATTGCGTACGTGCAATCGGCGCGCTGGAGCGCGGCACAGCCGAGGTCTGCGTCAGCCCGGCCGCGGCGCCGCGGCGCGTTCCAGCCGGTCGTTGATCGCGGCACCCAGGCCATGCGCCGGCACCGGCATCACCGCGATGCGGGAAAGGCCGCGCCGCGCGCCCTCGGCATCCAGCGCGCGGAGGCCGGCGAAGAGGTTGGCCGCCGCTTCACGCAGGTCGCGCGCGGCGGAGAGCTGGAACACGGTGCCGGCGCCGGGCAGCGGCGCCCCGAAGGCGAGCAGCGCCTCCTCCGCCGCGACATCAGCAGCGCCGAGCCGCACCGGCAGGGACGGCGCGTAGTGGGAGACCATGAGGCCGGGCGAGCGCAGGCTGCGCGACGCCTCGGCCGCGCTGCGGGGCAAGGGCCGGCCGATGCGGCCGATCACCGCCTCGATCGCCTCTGCCGGCACGCCGCCCGGGCGCAGCAGCACGGCACTGGCCTGCAGGTCGAGGACGGTGCTCTCGACACCGACATCGCAGGGCCCGCCATCGACCACCGCTGCGATCCGGCCCGCCAGACCGTCCAGCACATGCGCTGGCGTGGTCGGGCTGACCTGGCCGGAGCGGTTGGCCGAGGGTGCCGCGACCGGCACCCCCGCCGCGCGGATCAGCGCGAGCGCCAGCGGATGCGATGGCACCCTGACCGCCAGCGTGTCGAGGCCCGCACCCGCCAGCAGGTCGATCCCTGAGGTCACCCGCCGCGGCAGCACCAGGGTCAGCGGCCCCGGCCAGAAGGCGGCGGCCAGCGCCCGGGCCCGCTCGTCCGGCACCACCTCCGCGAACGCCGCATCGGTATCGGGAAAATGGCAGATCAGCGGGTTGAAATGCGGCCTGCCCTTGGCCTCGAACACCGCCGCCACCGCGCGTCCCTGCCGGGCATCGGCGCCGAGCCCGTAGACCGTCTCGGTCGGGAAGGCGACGAGTTCCCCCCCGCGCAGCAGCACGGCGGCGCGATCCAACTCGTCCGGACGCAGGATCGCGGTCACGCCGCCCCCGTCACCACATAGGGCGGGTTCTCCCAGCCCGGCTTGCCATAGGGCATGACGCCGCCGTCCCAGAGCCGGAGCGACCCGCCCGCCGCCTCCAGCACCGCCTGGGGGGCGGCGGTATCCCATTCCATGGTCGGCACGAAGCGCGGATGCAGGTCGGCCACACCCTCCGCCACCCGCAGGACCTTCACCGCGGAGCCGATATTCTCGATCCGCGCCACCTTCCGTCCCTGCAGGAACTCGGCGATCCGGGGATCGCCGGCATAGTGCCGGCTGCCCATCACGACGAGCCCTTCCTGCGGCGGCCGCCGCACCGCGATGGCGCGCTGCCCGGCCGCGTCGCGCTTGAAGGCCGGCGCGCCCACGCGCCCGCCGAAGACCTCCCCGGTTTCCGGCACCGCGACGGCGCCGAGCACCGGCCGGCCGCCGCGCACCAGGCCGATATTCACGGTGTAATGCGGCCGCCCGGTCGCGAATTCGCGGGTCCCGTCCAGCGGATCGACCAGCCAGTAGACATCGCCCGGCACAGTGACGATGCCGGCGGCCACCTCCTCCTCGGCCACCACCGGGATCGCCGGCACCGCGGCGCGCAGCCCTTCCACGATCAGCGCCTCCGCGATGCGGTCGGCCTTGGTCACCGGGCTGGTGTCGCGCTTGCGCTCGACCGCGAAGCCGGCACGCTTGACCGCGAGGATCGCCGCCGCCGCCCGCTCGGCGAGCGAAACGGCCAGGTCGAGCAGGGCGGCATCGGTGGGAATCGAGGGCATTCCCCCTCTTCGCGCCGCCCGGCCCCCTATGGCAACCCCGTCCCTGGCGTGGTTCCCTGTCAAGCGAACGAATCGCGGCACCTGGACCATGCTCGGTCCAGGCTGGCCGAGCATGGTCTAATCAACGTGTTGATCGCGTGATCAGCGCTTCCGGCTGCCCCAGCCCCCAGCGGTCACGCTTCAGGAGCGACTCATGGCCGATATCGCCTTCGTCAAACCCGCCCTTCCGCGCCACGGCGCCCTGGTGCTGCTGGTCCCGGAAGGCGGGGAGGGCGGCAGCCTGCACGCGGCCGCGGCGACGGCGACCGACGGCCGGCTGCCGAAGGCGCTGGAGGCCGCCGGCTTCAAGGGGCGCAAGGGCCAGTCCGCGGTGCTCTGGGCGCCGGGCGGCGGCCTCAGCAAGATCGTCGCCTTGGGCCTCGGCAAGCCCGAGGAGGTGACCCCGGAAGCGCTCGAGAACCTGGGCGGCACCGCCTGGCCGCTGGTCGCCGCCGAGCGCGAGGCGGTGGTGGCGGCCGAGGCGCTCGCCCCCGGCCTCGCCGCCCGCTTCGGCAGCGGCCTGAAGCTCCGCTCCTATCGCTTCGGCAAGTACCGCACCAAGGAGAAGGAGGAGGACAAGCCGAAGGCCGAGCGCATCGCCATCGCGACCAGCGACGCCGCGAAGGCCAAGGCCGAGTTCGCCCCGCTCTCCGCCATTGCCGACGGCGTCTTCCTCGCCCGCGACCTGGTCTCCGAGCCACCCAACGTGCTGTTCCCCGCCGAGATGGCCGAGCGCTGCAAGACGCTCGAGAAGCTCGGCGTCGAGGTCGAGGTGCTGGGACCCAAGGAGATGAAGAAGCTCGGCTTCGGCGCCCTTCTCGGCGTCGCGCAGGGCTCGGCGCAGGAGCCGCGCGTCGTCGTCATGAAGTGGCTCGGGGCGTCGAAGGCGGCACGCGGCAAGAAGGCGTCGGCGCGGCCGCTCTGCTTTGTCGGCAAGGGCGTCACCTTTGACACCGGCGGCATCTCCATCAAGCCCGCCGGCGGCATGGAGGAGATGAAGTTCGACATGGCCGGCGCCGGCACCGTCATCGGCCTGATGGCAGCCCTCGCGGGTCGCCGCGCGAAGGCCGATGTCATCGGCCTGGTCGGGCTGGTCGAGAACATGCCCTCCGGCACCGCGCAGCGGCCGGGCGATGTCGTCACCTCCTATTCCGGCCAGACCATCGAGGTGATCAATACCGATGCCGAAGGCCGCCTCGTGCTGGCCGACGTGCTCTGGTACGCGCAGGAGAAATACGATCCGCGCTTCATGGTCGACCTGGCGACCTTGACCGGTGCGATCATCATAGCACTCGGCCATGAGCATGCCGGGCTCTTCACCAATGACGACGGGCTGGCCGCGAAGCTCGAGGCCGCGGGCAAGGCGACGGGCGAGGGCCTCTGGCGCATGCCGCTCGGCGATGCCTACGACAAGCAGATCAAGTCCGACATCGCGGACATGAAGAATGTCGGCGGCCGTCCCGGCGGGTCGATCACCGCGGCGCAGTTCATCCAGCGCTTCGTCAACGGCAAGCCCTGGGCGCATCTCGACATCGCCGGCACCGCCTGGGCCTACAAGGACACCCCGATCACGCCGAAGGGCGCATCCGCCTTCGGCGTGCGCCTGCTCGATCGCCTGGTGGCCGACCAGTACGAAGGCTGATGGCCAAGCTGACGCTCCGCGCCACGCCGCCGGAGACGGGGGAAGCGATCGCGCTGCCCCTTGCCCTAGGCGCCCCGGCGCCGGAGGGCTGCGCGGCGGCGATCGCGCTCGCGCGCTTCATCCCGGCGGTGGGAGAGGCGCTGACCCTGTTCCGTCCCGACCGGCTGATCCTGGCGGGCAGCGGGGCGGGGGTCACGACGCTTGATTTCGAACGCGCCGGCGGCGGCGCGGCCGCGGCGATGGGGGAGGCGCGGTCGCTGCTGCTCGATGCGCGCGGCCTGTCGCCGCGCCTCGCCGCCGCCTTCGGCGCGGGGGCGATG
>NZ_JAAGBB010000070.1 GCF_018129085.1 Plastoroseomonas hellenica | reverse complement strand
GTGGCGGGTGCCGTCGTCCCGGCCGCCGGCGCGGTGGTGGCAGCCCCGGACAGGCAGCTCCGCATGAAGGTCTGGCGGGCGGCGCCGGCGAGGCTCTGGGTGCCGGCCTGGGCGTTGCAGTCGCGCATCCGCTGCTGCTGCCGCTGGGCCGGCGTGGCCGCGGCTTCGGGTGCGGCCGCGGCAGGCGCCGCCGTCTGCCCGGACAGGCAGCTCTGCATGAAGGTGCGGCGCGCGGCGGCGGCGAGGTTCTGGGTAGCCGCTTGGGCGTTGCAGTCGCGCATCCGCTGCTGCTGGGCCTGCTGCGCCGGGGTCGCCTGGCGCCGCGCGGCGGGGGCGGCGGGCGTCGCCGGGGTGGCTGGGGTCGCCGGTGTGGCGGCGGGGGCAGGGGTGGCGGGCGCCGTCGTCTGCGCCAGGCCCGGGAGGGCGAGGCTGGTCAGCACCGTGGCGAGCGTCAGGATTCTTGGAAGCATGGATTGTCTCCGTTTTATGCAGCACCGGGCCCCGGCTGCCCGCACCACGGGCGCAGCCTGCCCGCGCTGTTACATCGGCGTCCAGTGACCTCTTCGCGGGAAGGCCTCGGCGGTCCACCCTGCCGTCCGACAGGGCTGCAAGGGAACGAGCGGATGACGACCGAGGATACCAGCGCCATGGAAGCGGCGATCGACCGGTGGAACGGCATCGCGGCACCGAACCAGGCGGCACGCGCCGGCCTCGCCGATCACCTGGCGCTGATCACGGCCTTCGAAGCGCTGCGCGGCATGCTCGGCTTCGAGGACGAGCCTGCCTCTTTCGAAGCCGCGCTCCGTGCCGAGCAGGAGAAGGCGTGATGTCCGCCATTGCCGAGCTCTCCATGACCGACCTCGCCGGTGCCATCGCGCGGGGTGAAGTGACCGCGCTCGCCGCGGCCGAGGCCTGCATCGCGCGCATCGATGCCAAGGATAAGGCGCTCAACGCCTTCATCCGGCTGGACCGGGCCGAGGCGCTGGAAGCGGCCCGTGCGGCGGACCGCAAGCGCGCCTCCGGCGGGGCGCTCGGCCCGCTGCACGGGGTGCCGATGGCGCATAAGGACATGTATTACCGGGAGGGCCGGGTCTCGACCTGCGGGTCGAAGATCCGGCGCGATTTCGTGCCCAAGGTCACCGCGACCGTGCTGGAACGGCTGGACGCCGCCGGCGCCATCGATCTCGGCACGCTCAACATGGCCGAGTTCGCGCAGAACCCAACCGGGCACAACGCGCATTTCGGCGATGCCCACAATCCCTGGAACCCGCCCTATTGCACCGGCGGTTCCTCCTCCGGCTCCGGCGTCGCGGTGGCATCGCGCATGGTCTATGCGGCGCTCGGCTCCGACACCGGCGGCTCGATCCGGCTGCCCGCGACCATCTGCGGCGTTACCGGCATCAAGGGCACCCAGACCCGCGTCAGCCGTGCCGGCGTGATGCCGCTCTCCTTCTCCATGGACAATGTCGGGCCGCTGACCCGCACCGCCCGCGATGCCGCACGCTTCATGGCGGTGATCGCCGGCCAGGACCCCAAGGATCCGACCAGCGCGCCGGAGCCGGTGCCGGACTACGAGGCCGCGCTCACCGGCGATATCCGCGGCCTGCGCATCGCGGTGCCGCAGGAATGGTTCTTCGACGGCGCCGATGACGTGGTCGTCACCGCGTTCGAAGCGGCGCTCGATGTCCTGAAGGCGCGCGGCGCGGTCGTGGAGCGCATCTCGGCGCCCTCGCTCGGCCCGGTCTGCACCGCCGTCGCGGTGGTGAGCCGGGTGGAAGGCGCCACGATCCACGCGAACTGGATGCGGGAACGCGCCGGGGACTACGCAGTCCATCTCTCGGCGCGCCTCTTCGGTGGCTACGCCCTGCCGGCGAACTACTATCTGGAGGCGCTGTCGCTGCGCGGCCCGCTGCTGCGGCGCTTCTGCGCCGAGGCACTCGGCGGCTACGACATCGTCGCGACGCCGACCCTGCGCACCCGGGTGCCGACGCTGGCCGAGACGGACGTCGATGCCGATCCGGCGAACTGGCAGCGCTTCATGGCGGTCTCGGCGAATACCCGGCCGTTCAACTATCTCGGCCTGCCGACGATCTCGCTGCCCTGCGGCTTCGACGACCGCGGTCTGCCGATCGGGCTGCAACTCGCCGGCCGGCCCTTCGCGGAGGGGCGGGTCCTGCAGGTGGCGGATGCCTATCAGCGTGAGACGGACTGGCACGCGCGGGTACCGGGTTAAGCGGAGCGCCGCGCTGCCCTGCGTCAACGACGCAGGGCAGCGCGGAACTCGTCCTTGTCGAGCAGCGCGTCCACCGCCTGGTTCATGGAGAGCAGTGCTGAGTCCCGGATTTCCTGCGCCATGATGGGCATTCCGGCAAGGCTCATGGCTGAGCCTTCGATATTCTGGATGCGATGGCGATCCCGCCAGATCTCCCGCCCAGTTGCGCGCTCTGACAGAACCAAACTGAAGTCCGCCGTCCCCTCGGTGCGGCCATAGCGGCTGACATCGAGCTGATGCATCGTGATGGCCAGGATGTATGGCGCCTGCGCCTCATCGGCGGCGAGTAGACCGCGCAGCCTGAGGCCGTCAGCGAAGGCCCGCGCGACGACCTCCCCAACCGGCTGATCAGAGGACATCTCAAGAAAAGTGCCGCCAAGGCCGCCCACCTGGCGGCCGATCCAGTTTGCGCGCTCCCGGCCGATGACGCGGTCGTTCACGGCGGGTGAGCGCACCGCCACCAGTGGAGCGTTGCCCATCGTGACCGCGCTGACGGTCTGACTGTACTGGAGCGTCACCGGAGCTGGCCGATGAGGGTCCCGGGAGCAAGCTGAGAGAGGAAGTGCGAAGCATACTGCAAGAAGCGGCAGGCTTGGACGCATGGTGAATTTCCGACTCCAGGTTTTCCCGATCCGAAACGAAACCGGCGGCCCTGGCAACGCTCCAGCAGTTAAGAAGGGGCGACTGCTTCCTACCGCCCCGCCAATTGCCGGTTCTCCAGCCGGCTCAGCAGCCGCACCACCGGCCAGAGCAGGATGAAGTAGGCGACGGCCGCCGCCACGATCGGCGTCGCGTTGTAGGTCACGCTCTGCGCCTGGCGCGCCTGGAACAATAGCTCCGGCAGGGCCACGACGCTGGCGATGGAGGTAAGCTTCACCACCTCCAGCGTATTGGAGACGAGGTCCGGCAGCACGTTCCGCACCGCCTGCGGCAGCACGATCAGGCTGAGCGCCTGCCAGCGCGTGAGGCCGGTGGAACGCGCCGCCTCGACCTGGCCGCGCGGGATGCTCTCGATGCCGGCCCGCAGGATCTCGCCGTAATAGGCGCCGGTGTTGAGGAAGAAGCCGAGCGCCACGGCGCCGAAGGCGCCCATCTCGAGGCCGGCGAAGGGCAGACCGGCATAGATGAAGACCAGCAGCACCAGCGGCGGCAGCGCCCGGAACAGGTCGGTCCAGACCCGAAGTGGCCAGCGCACCCAGGCGCTGTGCACGGTCGAGAGCAGCGCCAGGATGATGCCGCCCAAGATGCCGAGCGGCACCACGATGACCGAGAGCAGCAGCGTCTGCCACAGCCCCTGCCAGAGGATGGGCGCCGCTTCGCGGGCGATCTCGATATTGAGGAAGGCTTCGACGAAGTCCTGCATGGTCAGCGCTTCCACGCGAAGCGCGTCTCGATCCAGCGGCCGAGGATCACGACGGGCAGGAAGAGGATCAGATAGGCGAGGGCGCCCAACGTCAGCGGCGAGGGGTTGAAGGAGAAGGAGACGCCGGCCTGCGCCGCGCCCAGGATCTCCGGCACCGCGACCACGGAGGCGAGGGCGGTGCCCTTGGTGATGGCGATGGTGCGGCTGGTCAGCGGCGGGATGGTCATGCGCAGCGCCTGCGGCAGCACCACGGCGCCGAGGGTCGGGAGGAAGCCGATCCCGGTGGAGCGTGCCGCTTCCCATTGCCCCTTCGGCACCGCGGTGATGCCGGCCCAGTAGACCTCCTCCGCGAAGGCCATCAGCACGAGCGAGAGCGCCAGCCAGGCGGCGCCGAAGCCCGAAAGCTCCATGCCCATCGCCGGCAGCCCGAAATAGAGCAGCACGATGATGACCAGCGGCGGCAGCGCGCGGAACAGGTCGACCACGAAGATGATCAGCCAGTTCAGCGGCCGGATGCCGAGCGCGCGCACCACCGCGAGCAGCAGTCCCGCGATGAGCCCGGTCGCCACGATGCAGAGCGCCAGCACCACGGTCAGGAAGAAGCCGTCCACGATCTTGGGGAGCTGATCCGCCATGACGCGCAGATTGAAGAAGGAATCGAGGAAGCGGTCCCAGTTGCTCACGCGCGGCGCACCTTCAATGCCGTTCTATCTGGCGGATGAAGGCGCGGGTGCGCTCGTGCTGCGGGTCGCCGAAGATCTGGCCGGGCGGTCCTTCCTCGAGCTTCATGCCATCGGCCATGAAGACGACGCGATCGGCGGCGGCGCGGGCGAAGCCCATCTCGTGGCTGACCACGACCATGGTCATGCCGTCCTCGCGCAACTCCCGCATCGCCTGCAGCACGCCGCCCACCAGTTCCGGATCGAGCGCGCTGGTCGGCTCGTCGAACAGCATCACGCGGGGTTCGAGCGCGATGGCGCGGGCGATGGCGACCCGCTGCTGCTGGCCGCCGGAGAGCTGGCCCGGGTAGTGGTCGGCCCGATCCGCCAGATGCACCCGCGCCAGCGCCGCCTGGGCCCGTTGCTCGGCCTCCGCGCGGCCCTGCTTCAGCACCTTGCGCAGCGCGAGTGCCACATTCCCGAGCGCCGTCATGTGCGGATAGAGGTTGAAGGACTGGAACACCATGCCGATGCGCTGGCGCGCGCGGTTGATGTCCGTCCGCTTGTCCAGCATATCGATGCCGTCCACCAGGATGGAGCCGGACGTCGGCTCCTCCAGGCGGTTCAGGCAGCGCAACAGGGTGGATTTGCCGGAGCCGGACGGGCCGATCACGAAGACCAGCTCCCTCTCGGCGACGGTCAAGTCCACGCCTTTCAGGACATGCAGCGGGCCGAAGTGCTTGTGGATGGCACGCGCATCGACGATATCAGCCATCAGCTGCAGCGCGGCTCGTGCGGGGTCGGGTCGTAGCCGGGCAGGTCCGGGGGGCCATAGCCCGGGAAGACGATGTTCTCGGCCTGGTCATCGCCCGGCCGGCTGCCGAACCAGCGCTCCGACAGGCGTGCGACGGTGCCGTCGCGCTTCATGCATTCGATGACCTCCTCCACCTGATTGCGCAGCGCGGCGCTGTCGCGGCGGAAGGGCGTGCCCCAGTGGAAGCGGGTGCCCGGCAGCACGAAATCGGCAATGAATTGCGGCGTGCGGGATGCTGAGTAGCGCACCACCGTGTTGCCGGAGAGGTTCGCATAGGCACGGCCCTGGATGACCGCCTGCACCGCGTCCGGCTGGGTGTCGAAGGCGAGCAGCGTCAGGTTCAGGCGCTCGGCATTGTTGCGCACCCAGGCTTCGTAGGGCGTGCCCTTGTTCACGCTGATCGCCTTGCCGCGCAGATCCTCTTCGGAGCGGATCGGCGGCGTGCCGCGGCGGATGCCGAATTGCAGTTCGGTCCAGATATAGCCCTCGGTGAACAGCAGGTTCTCCGCGCGCTCCCGCGTGACCGTCGTCGGTGCGCAGAGGAAGTCGTAGCGGCCGGCATTCAGCGCCGGAATGAGACCGCCGAAGGAGGCGCTCTCGATGGTGATCTCGCGGCCCATGCGGCGGGCGACTTCTCGGAACAGATCGATCTGGAAGCCCTGCACGCCGCCGCTGAGGCTCGGGAAGGCGTGCGGGGCGAAGGTGCCGTCCACGCCGCAGCGCAGCGGCGGCTGGGCCTGGGCGCGCGCGTCCGGGACGGCGAGCCCCAGCAGCGGTGTGGCAAGGAGGGCGGCGGCGATCAGCCTGCGCATGGCGAGTGGCTCCCTTGGGGATCTTGGTTCGGGCGCGGACACTCCCACCGCCCGTGCTGGCTGGCAACCGGCCCTTGCGCGGATGAAATGCGCCGCTTGTCCTGCATTGCCCGCATGGCGAGCACGCATTGCCCGCATCCTGTGCCTTGTTCTTGCCAAAGCGGGGCCGTTCGGCTGCCCAAGCCTTCGGGTTCTATGAGGACATGCCAGAGGGGCTTCCTGCCATGACACGTTTCGCCCTCGGCCTCGTGGTCACGGGGCTACTGTTGAACCTGCTGCTGGTCGTGCTGCTGCTCGGGGACACGCTGCTGCCGCTGAAGCTGTCGCTTTCGGCCGCGGCCGCACTCGCAGCCGCCGGCGGGCTGGCGCTGACCGTAGGGCTCGCACTGGTCGAGCCCCGCCAGCCGCACCGCGGCGTCTAGAAGGCGAACGCCTCCGGGCGATGCCGCCCTACGGCGCCTCGCTCCGGAACCTCTCCGGGTAGAGCGCCGCCAGCCCAGCCTCGGAGGCCGCGCAGCGGCCCCGTTCGGTGATGAGACCGGTCACCAGCCGGGCCGGCGTGACGTCGAAGGCGGGGTTGGCCGCGGCGCTGCCCTCCGCCGCCACCCGGATGGTCTCGATCCGCCCATCCACCGTGCGGCCGGTCAGGTCGGTGACCTCGGACCCGGAGCGCTCCTCGATCGGGATCTCCCGCACGCCGTCCGAGACGCTGGTGTCCAGCGTCGAATGCGGCAGCGCGACCCAGAAGGGCACGCCATTGTCGCGCGCCGCGAGGGCTTTCAGATAGGTGCCGATCTTGTTCGCGGCATCGCCTTGCCGCGTCACGCGGTCGGTGCCGACGATGCAGAGATCGACCTGGCCGTGCTGCATCAGGTGCCCGCCGGCATTGTCGGCGATGACGGTGTGCGGCACGCCATGCCGGCCGAGCTCCCAGGCGGTCAGCGCCGCGCCCTGGTTGCGCGGGCGGGTCTCATCCACCCAGACATGCACGGGGATGCCGGCGTCATGGGCCATGTAGATCGGGGCCAGCGCCGTGCCCCAGTCGACGGTCGCGATCCAGCCGGCATTGCAATGGGTCAGCAGGTTCACGCGGTCCTTGCGGGACGCGACCTCCTCCAGCAGCGGCAGGCCATGCATGCCGATCAGCCGGCAGGTCTCGGCATCGTCGTCGCAGATCGCCGCCGCCTCGGCATAGGCGCGCGCCACGCGCTGCTCGTCGGGCAGGTTGTCGAGCGCCGCCGCCATGCGCTCCAGTGCCCAGCGCAGGTTGATCGCGGTCGGACGCGTTCCGCCCAGCATCGCGACCGCCTGCCGCAGCCTGGCGGCCGAAGCATCGGTCCTGAGTGCCAGCGCCACGCCATAGGCGGCGACCGCGCCGATCAGCGGCGCGCCGCGCACCTGCATGCTGCGGATGGCCTGGGCCACCTCGGTCTCATCGGTCAGGCGCAGGATCTCGACCGCCCAGGGCAGTCGCGTCTGGTCGAAGATGCGCACCGACCAGCCATCCTCCGGATCGACCCAGACGCTGCGATAGGAGACGCCATCGATCTTCATGCCGCGGCCACGGCCTCGATCTCCAGGAGCCAGCGCGCGTCGAAGATGCCGGTGACGATGACGGTCAGCGCCGGCTGATGCGCACCGAGCACCTCCTGCCGCACCGCGCGATTCGCCATCGCGTCCTCGCGGCGGGCCAGGAAGATCGTCACCTTGACCAGGTTCGCGACCTCGAGGCCGGCGGCTTCGAGCTGCGCCAGCACATTGGCCCAGGCCTGGCGCGCCTGGGCCTCGAAGCCCTCCGGCAGATGGCCGGCGGCATCCTCCGGCACCTGGCCGGAGATGAAGAGCAGGCGGGTGGCCCCGCTCACCTCCAGCGCTTGGGCATAGGGGCTTTGCGGCTTCGGCGCCTTCGGCGAAGCGATGATCCGGCTTTCCATGGGATGTCCTCAGCAAGTGGCGCGTCCGATTCGGACCTCCGGGCCTTTCGGCCCCGCGGTCATCGGACGCTCAGATGCGCTGATGCAGCGCGCAGACCAGGGTGAAGAGGCGCCGCGCGGTCTCGAAATCCACCGCCACGCGCCCGCGCAGCCGCTCGACCAGCAGCTCGGCGCCTTCGTTGTGCAGCCCGCGGCGGCCCATGTCGATGGCCTGGACGCGCGCCTCGCCATGGTTCTCCATGACCGCGCGCTCATGGCTCTCGACCACCATGTGGTAGTCCTTGATGAGGCGCCGGAAGGGGCCGAGCGCCAGCACGATCGCATGGATCGGCGCGTCCTCGGCGTCGCGGATGTCGAAGACCAGGCGCCCCTCACGCACCGAGAGCGCCAGCCCCCAGGGGCCGGCGCCCATCTCACGCGGCGCGAAGCGGTTGGCGGCGAGCAGATCCGCCACCGCCTGGCGGCGATCCGCCTCCGCATAGGCGGAGGGCAGCGGGGTCTCGTCCGGCAGGGTGATCCTCACCAGGTCCCGCTGCTCGGCCGGACGGCGCGGCGGCGCCTGTTGCGCCATCGCCCGTTCAGGCATCGGGGCGCGGCACCGGTCGCGGCGTCTCCCGGACGGTGGCGGCGACCAATTCCTCGTTCACGCCCAGCCGATACATCCAGCCGACCGTGGCACCCTTGATCGGGCGCAGCGCGGCCATGCTGAGCAGGGTGAAGAGCGGCAGCCACACCGCCATGTGCAGCCACATTGCCGGCTGGTAGGCCTTTTCGATCCAGAACACGAAGGGCACCAGCAGATGCCCGACCAGGAAGATCGTGAAATAGGGCGGCGCGTCATCGGCCCTGAGTTCGCCGAACGGCGTGTGGCAGACGCTGCATTCGCTGAGGACCTTGAGGTAGCCGTCGAAGATCCGCCCCTCCCCGCAATGCGGGCAGCGGTTGCGGGCACCGCGCGCCAGCACGGTGCCGAAGCTCGGCACGGCGGCGTTGGCGGCGGGCAGGGCGCGGACGGGTTCCCAGCGCATGATGGCGTTCTTCCTCGGCGCTTCGCCGGATGGCCCGGATCGTGGCCTCGGCGATTATGGTCTCAGTGATTGCTGCGCTGCAAAAAATTGTGGGCGCGGGCGCATCAAACAAGGGCGAGCCACCAGGATCAAGCATTTCGGGCTCCGCTCGGCTTGCCAGCCTTGGGCGGTGCTGGGAGGATTGACTGCATGGGCACCCCGGACCGCGACCGCATCCTCGTCGTCAATCCCAACAGCAGCGCGAGCTGCACGGCCGGAATCGCGGCCTCCCTGGCGCGTTTCGCGGCGCCGGGGATGCCGCGCATCGACGTCGTGTCACTGCCCTCGGGACCGCCGGCCATCGTGACCTGGCGGGACTGGTATGCGGTGGCCGAACCGCTCTGCCGGGTCATCGAGCGGGAGGTGGCGGCCGCCTATGTCATCGCCTGCGTCTCCGATCCCGGAATCGAGGCGGCCCGGATCGCGACCGACAAGCCGGTCTTCGGCTGTCTGCGCTCCGCCATCGCCGCCGCTATGGCGCGGGCCGAGCGCTTCGGCATCATCGGCTTCACGGACAAATCCCGCCCCCGACACCGCCGCGCCCTGCAGGCGATGGGGGTGGAGGCGCGGCATACCGGCACCGTCTCGCTCAACCTCGACATGGAGGTGCTGACCGATCCGGTGGCGCCCCGCGCCCGCCTCTGCGCCGCCGCGCGCGAGTTGGCCGATGGCGGCGCGGAGGTGGTGATCCTCGGCTGCGCCGGCATGGCCGGCCATCGCGCGGCGGCCGAGGATGCCGCCGGGGTGCCGGTGATCGAGCCCTGCCAGGCCGCCGCATCCCAGGCGCTGCTCGCGGTGCTGGCGGCGCAGTGAAGGCCGGGCCGCGCGCGGCGGTCGCCGGCCTCGCGGCGTCGCGCATCCGCGACGTCGCGGAGGCCGGGCGCGGGATCGATGGCCTCATTCCGCTCTGGTTCGGTGAGCCCGATGTGGTGACGCCCGGCTTCATCCGGGACGCCGCCAAGCGCGGCCTGGACGAGGGCCGCACCTTCTACACGCCGAACCTCGGCACCGACCCGCTGCGCCAGGCGATCGCACACTACCTTGGCCGCCTCGGGCGGCCGGTCGATGCCGGCCGGGTCTGCGTGACCGCCTCCGGCGTCAATGCGCTGATGCTGATCGGCCAGGCGCTGCTCGGGCCCGGCGACCGGATCGTGATCCCGCAGCCGGTCTGGCCGAACATGGAAGGCATCGCCCGCGTGCTGGGGGCGGAGGTCGCGCCGGTGCCGCTGCGGCTCACGAACGGGCGCTGGTCGCTGGACCTCGACGCCCTCTTCGCGGCGGTGACGCCGGCGACCCGGCTGCTGCTGCTGAACGCCCCCGGCAACCCGACCGGCTGGATGCTGACCGAGCCCGAGCAGCGCGCCATCCTCGAGCATTGCCGCCGCACCGGCACCTGGATCCTGGCCGACGACGTCTATGACCGGCTGACCTTCGACCTGCCGGCAGCGCCATCCTTCCTCTCGATCGCGACGCCGGAGGACCGGGTCGTCTCGGTGAACTCCTTCTCGAAATCCTGGGCGATGACCGGCTGGCGGCTGGGCTGGATCGTCGCCCCACCGGCGCTCATGGACGCCCTGGCCAAGCTCACCGAGTTCAACATGTCCTCGGTGCCGGGCTTCGTGCAGCAGGCCGGCATCGCGGCGCTGGAGGAGGGCGAGGGCTTCGTCGCGGAGACCGTCGCGCGCTATCGCCGCGCCCGCGACCTCGCGCAGGGCATGCTGGCTGATGTTCCCGGCCTGACGGTGCCGGTGCCGGATGGTGCCACGTACCTGTTCCTGCAGATCGAAGGCTGCACCGACAGCCTGGCGCTGGCGAAGTCGCTGCTGCGGTCCGCCCGCGTCGGCCTCGCACCCGGCAGTGCCTTCGGCCTGGGTGGGGAGGGGCATCTCAGGCTCTGCTTCGCACAGTCGGAGCCGCTGCTCGCGGAAGCCTGCACCCGCCTTGCGCAGGCGCTGCTTCACCGCTGAACCCGGCTGCGCCATGCTGCACCTGCAGCATCAGCGGACCGACGCCATGAGCGATCCTCTCTCCCGCCCCGCCTTCGACACCGCCATGGCGCGGGCGGGCATCGTCCTGACGGAAGCGGAGGCCGAGGGCATCCGCGCCGCCACCGCCCATGCCGCCCGCTTCGCCGCCGCGGTGCGCGTCGATCGACCTGTCGCGCATGAGCCCGCCACCACCTTTGCCCCGCAGGAGCCGAAGCGGTGACCACGCCGACCATCGCCGAAGCCGCCCGCCTCTTCGCCGCGAAGACATTGTCCCCGCGCGAGCTGGTGCGGGACTGCCTGGACCGCGCGGAGCGCCTGAACCCGGTGATCCACGCCTTCATCCGCTTCACGCGCGAAGCCGCCCTGGCCGCGGCGGCGGAGAGCGAGACACGCTGGATGAAGGGCGCGCAGCGCGGGCCGCTGGACGGCATCCCGATCGCGCACAAGGACATCTACGAGACGGCGGGCGTGGTCACCACCGGCCATTCCCGCGTGCTGCTGCACCATGTGCCGCAGGAGGATGCGGCGACCGTGCGGCAATGGAAGGCCGCCGGTGCGGTGTCGCTGGGGAAGCTCGCGACCCATGAATTCGCCTGGGGCGGGCCGTCCTTCGATCTGCCCTGGCCGCCGGCCCGCAATCCCTGGGACATCACCCGCTTCACCGGCGGTTCGTCGTCCGGCACCGGCGCCGCGGTCGCGGCGGGGGTGATCCTGGGCGGCACCGGGTCTGATACCGGCGGCTCGATCCGGATGCCGGCGGCGCTCTGCGGCACCGCCGGCATCAAGCCGACCTACGGGCTCTGCTCGCGCGCCGGCGTGCTGCCGCTGGCGCAGAGCCTCGATACCACCGGGCCGCTCGCCTGGACGGTGGAGGACTGCGCGCTGCTGCTGCAGGCGATGGCCGGGCATGATCCGGCCGATCCCTCCTCCGCCGACCGCCCGGCGCCCGATCTGCTGGGCGGACTCCGCGATGGGGTGAAGGGGTTGCGCATCGGGGTCAT
The DNA here is from genome assembly GCF_018129085.1 of Plastoroseomonas hellenica. Classification (GTDB taxonomy): domain Bacteria; phylum Pseudomonadota; class Alphaproteobacteria; order Acetobacterales; family Acetobacteraceae; genus Plastoroseomonas; species Plastoroseomonas hellenica. The sequence continues at coordinate 14,919 of NZ_JAAGBB010000070.1, read as the reverse complement.
CCGCCATTTCCACGAGACCGACATGCCGGTCAGCCCCGGCATGCAGACGGCGATCGACACCGCTGCCGCGGCGCTGCGCGAGGCCGGCGCCGAGGTCGGCGAGGCGAGCCTGCCGTCGCTGCAGGCGTTCAATGCCGCCGGCTGGGTCATCCTGGCCGCCGAGGCCTATGCGGTGCACGAGCCCTGGCTGCGCACGCGCTACCGCGACTATGGCGAGTTCCTGCGCGAGCGCCTGGCCGTCGCCGCGACCTTGTCGGCCGCCGACTACATCCAGGCGCAGCGGCGACGGCGGGAACTGGCGGATGCCGTCGGGGAACAGATGCGGCATTTCGACATCCTGCTGACCGCCGGCAGTCCCGGCGAGGCGCGGCCGATCGAACAGATGACGAAATGGGCCAGCTTCGAGGGGCCGAACTTCACCATCCCCTTCAACCTGACCGGCCAGCCCGGCGTCGTGGTGACGGCGGGCTTCGGCCAGGGCGGGCTGCCGCTCGGCATCCAGATCATCGGGCGGCCCTTCGAGGATGCGATGGCGCTGCGCGTCGGGCATGCGCTGGAGACGGTGCTCGGGCTGCGCGGGCAGAGACCGAAACTGCCCGCGTGACGGCCATCCCGGGGCAGGAGCCTGCCCCGGGCGCGGCATGGCCTGAAGGCGCGGGGCTTCGTTCTGCCCCCAGATTCACGCCTCCCGGCGCTTCCGCCCCAGGGCGATCTGCTCTAAGCCCCGCCGATCATGCCCTTTCCGACGTTGCACCCGCTGCTCGCCGCCGCGCTATCCGAACGCGGCTATGCCGAACCCACCCCCGTCCAGGACGCCGTCCTGGCGGCGGAGGCGGGGCGCGACCTGCTGGTCTCGGCGCAGACCGGGTCCGGCAAGACGGTGGCCTTCGGGCTGGCGATGGCACCCGAGCTGATCGGGGACGCGCCACGCCTGCCGCATACCCGCACGCCCCAGGCGCTCGCCGTGGCACCGACGCGGGAGCTGGCCCTGCAAGTGGCGCGCGAGCTCGCCTGGCTCTACGGCCCGGCTGGCGCGCGGATCGCGACCTGTGTCGGCGGCATGGATATCCGGCGCGAGATCCGCGTGCTGCAGCAGGGCGCCCATATCGTGGTCGGTACGCCGGGCCGCCTCTGCGACCACCTGGAACGCGGCAGCCTCGATGCCTCGGCGATCCGCACGGTGGTGCTGGACGAGGCGGACGAGATGCTCGACCTCGGCTTCCGGGAGGAGTTGCAGACCATCCTGTCGGCGGCGCCGGAGACGCGGCGCAGCCTGCTGTTCTCCGCGACCATGCCACGGGCCATCCAGGACCTCGCGCGGCGCTTCCAGAAGGATGCGCTCCGCATCGAGGTGGGCGGCGAGGCCGGCGGCCATGCCGATATCGAGCACCGCGCCATCCTCTGCGCGCCGAACGAGATGGAGAAGGCGATCGTCAACCTGCTGCGCTGGTTCGAGGCGCGGGGTGCGATGGTCTTCTGCAACACGCGGGAGAGCGTGAACCGCCTGCATGGCAACCTGCAGGAGCGCGGCTTCGCGGTGGTGGCACTCTCGGGCGAGCTGTCGCAGAACGAGCGGAACCGCGCGCTGCAGGCGTTGCGCGACGCGCGGGCGCGGGTCTGCGTCGCGACCGATGTGGCGGCGCGCGGCATCGACCTGCCGGATCTCGGCCTCGTCATCCATGCCGAGCTGCCGCGCGACCCGGAGATCCTGCAGCACCGCTCCGGGCGCACCGGCCGGGCCGGGCGGAAAGGCGTCTCGGCCCTGCTGGTGCCGTTCCCGGCGCGCCGCCGCGCCGAGCGGCTGATCCAGTCGGCGCGGATCGAGCCGAGCTGGTCGGGCGCACCGGCAGCGGCCGAGGTGCGCACCCGCGACGAGGCGCGGCTGATGGAAGACCCGGTGCTGGTCGAGGAACCGGGGGAGGACGATCTGGCGCTCGGCCGCAAGATGATCGAGGCGCGGGGCGCCGAGGCGGTGGCCGCGGCTTTCGCCCGCATGGCCCGTGCCCGGCTGCCGGAGCCCGAGGATCTGTCGGAGATCACGCCACAGCGCCCGCCGCCGGTGCGGGAGCGTGAGCGGGCGGGGCCGCATGCCGCGGGTGAGCGCGCGCCGCCGCATGCCACACGTGAACGCGCGCCGCCGCGCGATGCGGTGAGCGGCGGGGCCTGGTTCCGGATGGCGATCGGGCGCGCCGGCAATGCCGACCCGAAATGGATGATCCCCTATCTCTGCCGGCGCTTCGGCATCACCAAGCCGGACATCGGCACCATCCGCATCATGGGCCGTGAGACCCAGGTGGAGATCGCGCCAGGTGCCACCGGCCGGGTGATGGACGGGCTGCGCGGGCCGCAGCGGCCGGATGACATCCGCATGGCGCCGCTCGCCGAGCACGCGCCACCGCCGCGGCGGCGCGGATGACGCATCGGCTGGTCCCCGCGCTGGTCAATGGCCGCTCGGGTGATCCGGCCCTGCTGCTCGACCTGCCACAACAGGGCAGGGCGATGCTGTTCGATGCCGGCGACCTGGCGGCGCTCGACGGGCGGGCGCTGCTGCGGGTGACGCATCTTTTCCTCAGCCACGCGCATATGGATCACCTGATCGGCTTCGATCGGCTGCTGCGCGTGAACGTCGGACGACAGGCCCGGATCGCGGTGTTCGGGCCGCCGGGAACCATCACGCGCATCGGGCACAAGCTGCGCGGCTACGAGTGGGACCTGGTGGACCGCATCGTGCCGGTGCTGAGCTTCGAGGTTTTCGAGCTGCATGCGGATGACGTGCTGCGCGGCGCCCGGTTCGCGCTGCAAAGGGGTTTTGAGCCGGAACCGCTGGCGGAGGCTTCCGCATCGGGCGGCGTGCTGCTGGACGAACCCGGCATCCGCGTGCGGGCGGCGCTGCTGGCGCATCACGGCCCGGTGCTTGGCTTCCGGGCTGAGGAGGGCATGCAGGCGACGGTGCGGGCCGAGGTCATCGCCGCGCGCGGCTGGCGGACTGGCCCCTGGGTGACGGCACTGAAAGGCGCCGTGCTGGCCGGCGCGGCGGAGGTGGAGACGCCCGGCGGTCGGATGCCGCTGTCGAAGCTGCGCGACGTGGTGGTGACGGCGCCTGGGCGCGCGATCGGCTACGTGACGGATGTGGCCGACACGCCCGCCAACCGCCTGGCGATCGCGGCGCTCGTCCAGGATGTCGAACTGCTGTTCATCGAAGCACCCTTCCTTGCCGCCGAGGCGGAGCGGGCTTTGGAACGCGGCCATTTGACCGCAAGGGCTGCCGGCGAGATCGCGCGGGCGGCGGGCGTCGGCGCGGTGGAGCCGTTCCATTTCTCTCCGCGCCACATCGCAGCCGAGGTGCTGGCCGAGATCGCGGCCGCCTTCAGCCCGCCCGGCCCGGCAGCGCCTCGGCCGTCATGACGAATTCGTCCAGGTCGGGGATCGCCGTCAGGACGATCATCTCGGCCGGGGCGTGACTGGGGCTGCGCGGTGTCATGCCGTGCAGTGCTTCGGTCTTCCAGGCGTCGCGGCGCCAATCCTCGAGGGGAACGAGCGTGCGCAGGCCGCGGCGGGCCGGCCGCCGGATCGCGGCGCCCAGATTGAACGGGCTCAGCCTGACATGCGGCGCATAGGCGGCGGCCAGCCGCCGGGCATCCAGCCGCCGGGCATCCAGCCGCAGCAGGATCTGGTCGCGTTTCGCCAGGGCCCTCGCGTGCCGCTGGACGCGCGCTTCGTCCAGCCAGAAGAAGACGCAGCCATTCAGGAGGTCATACCAGTCATCCGGTGACAGCGCGTCGTCGAGGCAGCGCGCCAGGGCCGCTGGGGGCATGGGCCTCTGGTCGCGGATCACCCGGCCATCGGGCAGGATAAGGGTCTCCTGCCGCCATCCGCATGCCGCCGGCAGGCCATTGGCCTCCAGCAGGTCACGCGCGCTTCTCAATCCTTCGCGGCGCAGATGCGCCCAGTTCGCGCCTTCGACGATGTGAAAGGCGACCTCAGGCAGGTCGCGCCGCGTCGCCTCTCCTTTGCGGTCGCGTGCGATGGCCTGCCCGGCGTCGGGCATCAGCTATTCGGGCCGCGGTCCATCGCATAGGGTTGCCAGCGTCGCAGCGGGCTCCCGGGCAGCACGATCGGGTTCACGCAACTCATCGGCCAGCGGCCGGAGAGCACCAGAGCCAGTTCCTGTCCCACGCGCCGCTTGCGAGCGGGATCGAAGCGGGCGGAGGCGGAGGCGTTGTGGGGCGAGAGGATGACGTGCGGCATGCGCAGCAGCGGGTTCTCCTGATTCGGCGGTTCGATCTGGAAGACATCGAGCCCGGCCCCGGCGATCCACTTCTCCTCCAGCGCCTTGATCAGCGCGGGCTCGTCCACGGTCGGGCCGCGGCCGGTGTTGATGAAGATCGCTGTCTTCTTCATCTGGCGGAAGTGCTTCTCGGTCAGCATGCCCTGCGCCTCCGGCGTCGCCGGGACGTGCATCGAGACGAAGTCGCTGGTGGAGAGCACCTCGGAGAGGCTGGCCGGCTCCACGCCGTAGTCGGACAGCACGATCTCCTGGATGAAGGGGTCATAGGCCTTCATGTGCAGGCCGAAGGCGCGGGCGCGCTTCGCGACCTGGCGCGCGACGCGGCCGAAGGAGATGAAGCCGAGCGTCATCCCCATCAGGCGCGGAACCTGCAGGAGCTGCGGCCGGCCTTCCTTCCAGCGGCTCTCGCGCACCATGCGGTCCTGCTCGATGGCGCGGCGATGCGTCGCCAGCAGCAGCATCATCGCATGGTCGGCGACTTCCTCGATGAAGGTGTCGGGGCAGTTGGTGACGGGGATGCCGCGCAGGGTGGCAGCCGTGACATCGACGGAATCGACCCCGACGGAGCCGAGCGAGATGACCTTGCACTTCTCCAGTGCGTCGATCATCGGCTTGGTGAACTGCATGCCCTTGGCATAGACGGCGTCCGCATCGCGGGCCGCGGCCAGGAAGCCCGCTTCGGTCGCCGGGCACTCGACGATCTCGGCGTCCATGTTCTGGAGCGCCTCCATCTCGTAGTCATAACCGCCACCGGCGGTCGTGAATGACGCGCCCGCCGGCGTCAGGATCTTGTACTTCGCCACGTCTTCGCTCCCCTATGCACCCGGCATGGTCGTTGGCACGATCATGCCTCCTCAAACCTGTCGTGCAAAGAGCACGGCATTCGCATGACGCCGCGCACCCGCAGCGCCCATCGGCGCTCGGCACGCGTGAAATGCGTGCCGCGTCGCTAGCGCTTCGGCGGCCTTGCCAGGACCGCGGCCTCGTTCACATCGGCGCCCCAGCCCGGGGCGGTCGGCAGCACGAATTCGCCATTCTCGATCTGCGGCACGGCGGTGACGAACTCGTCGCGCCACGGGCAACTGTCGATGTCGATCTCCATGATGCGGAAATTCGGGATCGAGGCGCAGAAATGCGCGCTGATGAAGGAGCAGAGATGGCCGTAGAAATTGTGCGGGGCGCAGTTCACCTCATAGGCGTCGCACATGGCGGCGATCTTCACGCTCTCGCCGATCCCGTTCCAGGGCACGTCGACGATCGCGACATCGGTCGCGTATTGCTCCAGATAGGGTTTGAAATCGCGCCGCCCATGCAGCGTCTCGCAGGAGGCGATGGGACAGGGGGCGGCGCCGCGGATCAAGGCCAGGGAGGCCGGGTCGTGGGTGTCGACCTCAAGCCAGGTGAGGCCGATCGGCGCCACCGCATCGGCGACCCGCAGATAGCCTTCGGTCTTGAAGTGGAAATTGGTGTCGAGCATCACGCCCATCTCGGGCCCGACGGCATCCCGGATCACCTGGAGCTGGTCCACCAGCCCGTCCATCAGCGCATTGTCCCAGTTCAGCTCCGGCCAGCCGCCGGTGCGGCCGAAGCCGGGGTTGAAGGGCGTCAGCACGCCGTCGCGCAGCGGGAAGATATTGGTCTTGAGGCAGCGGAAGCCGGCGGCCTTCACCTCCGCCGCATGCTTCGCCAGCGCGTCATAGTCCATCATGTCAGGCAGAAAGCCCTTGCCGCGATGCATGATGCGGTAGGTCGAGAAATGCGACCAGTAGACCGGGATGCGCTCCCGCACCGGGCCGCCGAAGAGCGCGTGGACGGGCTTCCCCGCTTCCTTGCCGCGGATGTCGAGGAGCGCGTTCTCGATCGCCGCGATCGCCTGCTGGTTCAGGCCGCCCCGCGATTGCCGCGTGAGCACATGCAGCTTGGCGACGATCGCTTCGGAGCGCCTGGGATCCATGCCGGTGATCGCAGGCGCCAGGGCGCGAATGACGTCGGACAGGCCTCGCGAGCCGAAATCCTCATTGTATTCCGACCAGCCGGTGATGCCGCAGGCGGTGGTGATCTTGAGGAAGGAGAAGGTCCGCCAAGCGGCATCCGCGATCAGCGGCTCGATGCGCTCGATCTTCACGCTGTCACTCCTTCACCGCACCGGTCATGGAGGAGACGTAGTAGTCGACGAAGAAGGAATAGAAGATCGCGACCGGCAGCGAGCCCAGCAGGCTGCCTGCCATCAGCGCTCCCCATTGGTAGACGTCGCCGGTCACCAGCTCGGTCAGGATCGCGACCGGGACGGTCTTGTTCTCCGAGGATTGGATGAAGGCCAGTGCGTAGATGAACTCGTTCCAGGACAGTGTGAAGGAGAAGATGCCGGCGCTGATCAGCCCGGGCACCGCGAGGGGCAGGGTAATCTGGCGCAGGATCTGCAGCCGGGTCGCGCCGTCGATCAGCGCGCATTCCTCGAGCTCGTAGGGGATCGACTTGAAGTAGCCGATCAGCAGCCAGGTGCAGAAGGGAATGAGGAAGGTCGGATAGGTCAGGATCAGCGCGAAGGGCGTGTCGAACAGCCCGAGCTGATGCACCATCGCCGCCAGCGGGATGAACTGGATCGACGGCGGCACCAGGTAGGCGAGGTAGATCGCGAGTCCGACATACTGGCTGCCCTTGAAGCGCAGCCGCTGGATTGCATAGGCCGCGAGGGTGGAGGACAGCAGCGACAGGAAGGTCGAGCAGACGGCGACCAACATCGTGGTCATCAGCCATTTGGGATAGGCCGTCTCGAACAGCAGCTTGTGGATGTGGTTGAGCGTCGGCGAGCTGATCCAGAAGGGGTTGTGCGCGCGGAAATCATAGAGCTCCGCGTCCGGTTTGAAGGCCGTCACCGTCATCCAGTAGAACGGGAACAGCAGGATCAGCACGAAGCAGGCGAGCGGCAGCCAGAGCATCACCATGCGGCGTGCGCGGCTGTCCCAGGCCATGTGCTCCGGCTGTGCGGAGGCCGCATTGGCGGCCGCGCTGGAACCCGCGGTGGCGGCGGCGTCAGTCATTGCCTTCTCCCTGCTGCCATTTCCGCCGGGCGAGGGCGAAGTAGCTGAAGAGCGTTGCGAAAACGAGGAAGGGGATCATCGACACCGCGATCGCCGCACCTTCGCCGAGCTGCCCGCCGGGGATGCCGCGCTGGAAGGCCAGCGTCGCGAGCAGGTGGGTGGAGTTCACCGGCCCGCCGCGGGTGATCGCGTAGACGAGCTGGAAGTCGCTGAAGGTGAAGATGATCGAGAAGGTCATGACGATCGCCAGGATCGGCAGCAGCATCGGGAAGGTGATGAAGCGGAAGCGCTGCCAGGCGCTGGAGCCGTCGAGCAGTGCCGCCTCGTAGAGCGAGGGCGAGATGGTCTGCAGACCGGCCAGCAGAGAAATCGCGACGAAGGGGATGCCGCGCCAGACATTGGCCGCGATCAGCGACCAGCGCGCAGGCCAGGCGCTGCCGATGAAGTCGATATTGGTGGTCCGCCATCCCAGTACTTCTACGAAGACGTAGGAGATGATCGAGAATTGCGGGTCGTAGATCCACCAGAAGGCAATGGCCGAGAGCACCGTCGGCACGATCCAGGGCAGCAGGATGATCGCGCGCAGCAGGCTCTTGAACGGCAGATGCTGGTTCAGCAGCAGCGCGAGCCAGAGGCCAAGCCCGAACTTCAGCACGGTCGCGACCGCGGTGTAGAACACGCTGTAGAACACCGCGTTCCACCAGAGCGGATCGCTCAGCAGGTACTCGAAATTCTCGAGGCCGACCCAGACGCCGCGCCGGCCGATGGTGGTGTCGGTGAAGGCGAGGAAGATGCCGAGGCCGAGCGGATAGGTCAGGAAGGTCATCAGCAGACCGACCGCCGGCAACAGGCAGAGCACGATGAGCAGCGGCTTGTAGTCGAAGAGCCGCGCGATCCAGGATGGGTCGCGGCGGGTCTTCAGCCAGTCGGCGGCAGTGGTGGCGGACATCGGTGGCCTCCATGAGGCGGCGCCGGCGGCGCCGCCCCGGATGATCGGATCAGCGCCGGCGGAAGATGCGCTGGGCGCGGCGCTCGGCCTCACGTGCCGCCTGCTCGGGCGTCGCCTGGCCGGAGGCAACCGAGGCACACATCTGCACCATGATGTATTCCGCGTTGGCCTGCGCGGAGGCCTCGCTGATCGGGCCTTTGTAGCCGATCCAGTACGGGTTCTTCATGGTGTCGCGGAAGATCGAAACCTTCGGGTCGCTGTTCCACACCGCGCTCTGGCCATAGGCCTCGAGCGGCTGCGCCCAATAGCCGAGGTTCGCCTGCAGCCAGGGGTCGTATTGCTCGCGCTCCAGCAGGAATTGCAGCAGCGCCTTGGAGGCGTTCGGGAAGCGGCTATGCTTGAACACCATGGCGTTCAGCGTCAGCCCCGCCATCGGGGAGCTGGATGCGAGGCCCTTCGGCAGCAGCATATGTTCGCTGTCCTCGGCGATGGCGCGCGTCGCCGGATCGTTCTTCAGCGCGAAGTAGAGCGAGACACCATTCGCCGTCAGCCAGCACTCGTTGGAAGCATAGGCGCGGTTGTTGCTGACATCGCCCCAGGAGAGGGTGCCCGGGATGAAGGTGGCGTAGAGGTCCTTCAGATAGGTCAGCGCGGCGACGGTCTCGCGGCTGTTGACGCCGACGCTGCCATCCTCGTTCACCAGGAAGCCGTTATGCGACCAGACGACCCAGTTGGCGAAGCCGTTGCCATCGCCGACCGCGTTGCCGAGCGCGAAGCCCGCCGGCTTGCCCGCCTGCTTCAGCTTGCGGCAGAGGTCGAGATAGCCGGCGTGGTCCTCCGGTGGGCGTTCGAAGCCCACGGCATTGACCGCGGATTTGCGCCAGACCAGCGGGCCGCCGGAGGCGCCGAAGGGCAGGCCGATCCAGTTGTTCGTGCCGTGGCGCTTGCCGTATTTCTGCGCGAGCGCGAGCCAGCCGCCGTAGCGCTTGCCGATGTATTCGGCGACATCGGTCAGCTCGACCAGCTTGTCGACATAGACGTGCGGCGATTCATTGAAGCCGATGATGAGGTCGGGGCCGGCGCCGGTGTTCGCGGTCACCGCGGTCTGCTGGGTGATGTCTTCCCAGCCGACGAAATCGACGCGCACCTCGACGCCGGTCTGCTGCGTGAAGCGGGCGCAGTTGGCGCGGAAGGTATCCTCGTCCGGCTGCACGAAACGCACCGGGCGCAGCATGCGCAATGTCGCGCCGCGCTCGATCGGCAGGTTCGGGGCCGTCGCATCGGCGACCGGGATGGCGCTGGCCTGGGCCTGGGCCTTCTCCGCCATGGCCATCGCCGCGATCGCCGCGGCCGAGAGGCCGAGCGTCTTGCGGCGGGTGAACTTCGTCATGTCGCTTCTCCCTCATCTGTGCCGCTGCGGGTTGGCCCCGCATGCGGCCGGTTCGATCAGATTCGTTCGCCGGTGCCCTTGTCGAAGAGATGCACGAGTGCCGGTTCCGGCGTGATGTTCAGCACCTCGCCATGGCGGGCGGAGACGCGTTCGCGGAAAGCGCCGGTCAGCGGCGTGCCGCCGACCCGCATCATCACCTGGGTCTCGGAGCCGGTCGGCTCCACCACCTGCACGGTCGCGGCGATGCCCTGGGGGTCGAGGCGGAGATGCTCGGGCCGCACACCATAGACCACCGGGCCGGGCGCTGCCTTCGATCCGGGGGGCAGCGGCCAGGCGGTGCCGTCCTCAGTATGGAAGGCGCCGTCGCGGATCTCGCCCTCGATCAGGTTCATCGCCGGACTGCCGATGAAGCCCGCGACGAAGAGGTTGGCCGGGGTGTCATAGAGCTCCAGCGGCGGGCCGGCCTGGCGGATATAGCCGTGCTCCATCACCACGATCTTGTCGGCCATCGTCATCGCCTCGATCTGGTCGTGGGTGACGTAGACGGTCGTGACCTTCAGGCGCTGGTGCAGCTCCTTGATCTCGCTGCGCATCTGCACGCGGAGCTTGGCGTCGAGGTTGGACAGCGGCTCGTCGAACAGGAAGACCTGCGGGTTGCGCACGATGGCGCGGCCCATGGCGACGCGCTGGCGCTGGCCGCCCGAGAGCTGGCGCGGGAAGCGCTGCAGCAGGGTTTCGAGGCCCAGGATCTTGGCGGCACGCCCGACCTCCTGCTCCATGACCGCGCGCGGCGCCTTCGCGAGCTTCATGGAGAAAGCCATGTTGTCGAAGACGGTCATGTGCGGATAGAGCGCGTAGTTCTGGAACACCATGGCGATGTCCCGGTCCTTCGGCGGCACCGTGTTCACCACGCGCCCGCCGATCGCGATCTCACCGCCCGAGATATTCTCAAGACCGGCCAGCATCCGCAGCAGGGTGGACTTGCCGCAGCCCGATGGCCCGACGAGCACGACGAATTCGCCGTCCGCGATATCGACGCTGACGCCGTGCAGCACCTGCACGCTGCCAAATCGCTTGCGGACGTCCCGGATGCCGACAGTTGCCATACGTTTCCCCCAGCGAGGCGCGGACACCGTCTTGTGCGGGGCCTCATGCGCGCATCGCGTATCTTGTCGTCGAAACTAGGCATGGCCGGCGCAGGCTGGCAACCTTGATGAACGCCTTAGCAAAACGAAGCCTACGACCTCCTGGGAGAGACGATGATGCCCTTGCCCGAAGCCCTGCGCGGCCGCCTCGCGATCCCCGCCGTCGCCGCGCCGCAGTTCCTGGTCTCCGGCCCCGACCTGGTCGTCGAGACCTGCAAGGCCGGGCTGCTCGGCACATTTCCGGCGCTGAACCAGCGCAGCAACGAGGGTTACGAGAGCTGGCTCGCGGAGATCCGGGAGCGGATCGGCAACGCGCCGGCGCCGTTCGGCGTCAACCTCATCGTCCACAAGTCGAATGCCCGGCTGGAGCAGGATCTGGCGACCACGGTCAGGCACCGGGTGCCGCTGGTGATCACCTCGCTCGGCGCGGTCAGCGAACTGGTGCAGGAAGTGCATAGCTATGGCGGGCTGGTGTTCCACGACGTCATCAACCTGCGCCATGCGCAAAAAGCGGCCGAGGCGGGCGTCGACGGGCTGATCGCGGTGACGGCGGGCGCCGGCGGCCATGCCGGCCTGCTCAATCCCTTCGCCTTCCTGACCGAGCTGCGCAGCTTCTTCGATGGCACGCTGCTGCTCGCCGGCGCCTTGTCGACCGGGCGCCATATCGCGGCCGCCCGCCTGGCGGGCGCCGACCTCGCCTATCTCGGCACCCGCTTCATCGCAACCAGGGAGAGCATGGCGGGGGAGGAGTACAAGCAGATGATCCTCGCCAGCAGCGCCAAGGACATCGTCTATACGGATGCGATCAGCGGGGTGAAAGGCAGCTTCCTGCGCGCCTCGATCGAGAATGCGGGTCTCGATCCCGACAACCTGCCCGCCAAGGCGGAGATCCATGTCGGCAATACCGAGAAGCGGGCCTGGAAGAACATCTGGTCGGCGGGGCAGGGGGTGGGCGCCATTGCGGACGTGCCGTCGGCGGCGGAGCTCTGCGCGCGGCTCATCGCCGAATACCGTGCTGCCGCCGCGGAAGCCGCCGCCTATTGACCGGCCATCGCCAGCATCGATGGGGTATCGCGCAGCTCCTCGATGGTGGCGTCGTCCAGAATCGCGGCGGTCGCGTCGCGCACCTGGCGCATCAACCGCCGGATCGCGCAGGCCTCCGGGTCGGCGCAATCCGAGCATGGCCGGTAGGCGGTGAGGCTGGCGCAAGGGATCAGCGCCAGCGGCCCGTCGACGATGCGGATGACGGTGCCGAGCCGGATCGTCGCCGGCGCCATCGCCAGCGCATAGCCGCCCGCCTTGCCGCGGGTGCTGCGCAGCACGCCCCCGCGCCTGAGCTCCAGCAGGATCGCCTCCAGGAACTTGTGCGGCGCACGGGCGCGCTCCGCGACCTGCGGAATCGGCAGGGGGCCTTCGGACTGAGCGTCCGCCAGCACGACCAGCGCGCGAAGCGCGTATTTCGCCTTCTGGGTCAGCATCCGCGATTCGAATACACTTGCTTGGCTTGGCCGCCAAGCGAGGCGGGGGCATGCTCCCCGGCATGACCGCGACCCCGCTCTTCCCCCGCGCCGCCTTCGAGATCCCCGAGGGTGCGGCGCATGTCTGCGCCGGCGGCGAGCCGCCTTTCCTGCTGCGCCATGCGGAGGCCTTCGCGGCCTATGCGCGGGACAAGGGCCTGGGCGCGCCGGGCCGCACCGCGCAGGAGGCGGAGGTGCTGCGGGTGCGCCGGCTGCTGGCCGGACGCTGGGGCTGCGAGATCGATGACATCGGCTTCGTCTCCTCGGTTGCGGAAGGCGTCTCCATGCTGGCCGAGAGCCTCGACTGGCAACCGGGCGACAATGTGGTGTTCGAGCCCAACGAATATCCATCCGTCGTCGCGCCCTTCCTGTTCCACCCCGTCCCGGAGGTGCGCCTGGTTTCAATCGAGCGGATGGCGGAACAGGTGGATGGCAGGACCCGGCTGATCGGCGTCAGCGCCGCCTCCTACCTCAATGGCGCCTGCCCCGACCTGGTGGCGCTGCGGGCGCTGGCCGACAGCGTCGGCGCCATGCTGGTGGTGGACTTCACCCAGGCGTCGGGCTGGATGCCGATCCGCGCCGAGATCGCCGACTTCGCCTTCGCGGCCAGTTACAAATGGCATCTCGGCACCACCGGCATCGCGACCGCCTATTGGAACCGGGCACGGCAGCCGGGCTGGGCGCCGCGCACCGCCGGCTGGCACTCGATCGCGCCGGGGACCGGCCGGCTCGACTACACCTCCGGCTTCGGGCTGCTGCCGGATGCCATGCGGTTCTGCCGCGGCAACCCCGCGCATCTGCCGCTCTATGTGTTGGGCTCGGCGCTGGATTTCCTTGGGCAATGGGACACGGCGGCGGTGGAGCGCCATGTGCACGGCCTGACCACCGCGCTGCTCGCCCGCCTCACCGAAGCGGGCATCCCGAGCACCACGCCGCCTGATCCGCGGCGGCATGGCGCCAGCGTTTGCATGGAGAGCCCGCGGGCCGCTTCCATCGTGACGGCGCTCGGGGAGAAGAATGTGCTCGCCTGGAACGGGCGCGGGCGGATCCGCTTCAGCTTTCATGGCTACAACGCGATGGATGATGTCGATCGCATCATGGACGCACTGATCCCGGCCTGGGGGTGACGCAGGACACAGCGGCGAGGTATTCTCCCCCTAAGATCAAGGAGCCGCCGTGATGCCGCATGACGGGCATGACCACAGCCATGAATCGCCGCCGGACGGCTGGAAGCACACCGGCGTCCGGGTGATCCCGGGCGACAGCCTCGACGTGAACACGGCGCAGACGCCGGGGATGAACCGCGCCGCCGCGATCAACCTGGCGCGGGTCGGCGCGCAGAAGATCTGGGCCGGCACCGTGCATATCCACGCCAATGCCAAGACCGGTGCCCATCATCATGGCGCCCTGGAAAGCGTGATTTACATCGTCAAGGGCCGCGCCCGGATGCGCTGGGGCGAGAAGCTGGAATTCGTGGCCGAGGCCGGCCCCGGCGACTTCATCTTCGTGCCGCCCTATGTCCCCCACCAGGAGATCAATGCCAGCACCGACGAGACGCTGGAATGCGTGCTGGTGCGCTCGGACAACGAGGCGGTGGTGGTGAACCTCGACATCGAGCCGGTCGAGAAGCCCGAGGAAGTGCCGTGGATCGATCCGATCCACAAGGCCAAGACCTGACCATCCCCCGGCACCAAGAATGACCATCGGGATCGAGTTGGGCCTCGCCGCTGGCGGCGTGCCCGCGCGCATGGACCTGGAGGAACTGCTCGCCACGCGCCTGCTGGTCCAGGGCAATTCCGGCTCGGGCAAGTCGCATCTGCTGCGCCGCCTGATGGAGCAGTCGGCACCCTGGGTGCAGCAGGCGGTGATCGATCCCGAGGGTGATTTCGTCTCCCTGGCATCGCGCTTCGGCCATGTGGTGATCGACGCCGCCGAGCACTCGGAAGCAACGTTGCAGCGCGCGGCGGAGCGCGTGCGGCGGCATCGCGTCTCGGTCGTGCTCGACCTCGAGGGGCTGGAGGTGGAGCGCCAGCTTCGCCATGCCGCCGCCTTCCTGGGCGGATTGTTCGAGGCGGAGCGCGATGCCTGGAACCCGATGCTGGTGGTGGTCGACGAAGCGCAGCTCTTCGCCCCGGCGGCCGGCGGAGAGGTGCCGGACGAGGCGCGGCGCGCAGCACTCGGCGCCATGACCAACCTGATGTGCCGCGGTCGCAAGCGAGGCCTCGCCGGCATCATCGCGACCCAGCGCCTGGCGAAGCTCGCCAAGAACGTCGCGGCGGAAGCCTCCAACTTCCTGATGGGGCGCACCTTCCTCGACATCGACATGCAGCGCGCCGCCGAGCTTCTCGGCATGGAGCGCCGGCAGGCGGAGCAGTTCCGAGACCTGGAGCGCGGGCATTTCGTGGCGCTCGGTCCCGCGATCTCGCGCCGGCCGCTGGCGCTTCGCATCGGCACGGTCGAGACCGAAAGCCGCGGCGCCGGTCCTGCCCTGGCACCGCTGCCGGCGCCGGGCCCCGAGGAAGCCCGCGCGCTGATCCTCGATGGCGTCGCCGAGGAGGCGGCACGTCCGGCGCCGCGCCGCGCGCCCCC
>NZ_JAAGBB010000069.1 GCF_018129085.1 Plastoroseomonas hellenica | reverse complement strand
GGCGGCGCCCGGCCTGCTGCGCCGCGCCGCCCCGGGGCGGGCAGGCGGGCGGTGGTTGCACGGCGAAGCGCAGCCCGGCGACATGCTCTGCATCTTCGGCTCGCTGTGGACCGATGCCGGCGCCGCGATGGTGGAGCGCGCGAAGCGGGAGATGGGCCTGCGCTTCGCGCTTCTCGTGCATGACCTGATTCCGATCCTGAAGCCGGAATACGTGGCGCCCGGCGTGATCGAGCAATACACGCGCTGGCACCGCCGCTGCCTTCCGCTCGCCGACCGCGTGCTGGCCAACTCGCGATCCACGGCGCGCGACCTGGAGGCCTGGGCGGATCACGCCGGCCTGCCGCTGGCGCGCCCGGTCCTGACGATCCCGGTCGGAACCGGCTTTCCGCAGGCGCCCCCCGCCGGCGGGCGGGCGGCGCGCGCCTTGCCGCCGCCCGGCAGCTATGTGTCCCTGGTCTGCACCATCGAGGCACGGAAGAATCACGCCCTGGCCTTCCGGGTCTGGCGCCGCCTGCTGCAGGAGATGCCGGCGGAGCGGGTGCCGACGCTGATCTTCGCCGGCCGCATCGGCTGGATGGTGACCGACCTGATGCGGCAGATCCGCAATTCCGGGGACCTCGACGGCAAGCTGCTCGTCATCGAGGACCCGAGCGACGAGGAATTGGCGGCCCTCTACGCCGGCTGCCGCTTCACGCTCTTCCCGTCCCATTACGAGGGCTGGGGACTGCCGGTCACCGAGAGCCTTGGTTTCGGCAAGGCCTGCCTCGCCTCTTCCAGCGCGTCGCTGCCGGAGGCGGGCGGTCCCTTCTGCCTCTATTTCGACCCCGACAATGCGACCGAGGCGACGGCGCTGATCCGCCGTGCCATCGAGGAGCCCGGGTTGATCGCGGGGCTGGAGGCCCGCATCCGGGCCGAGTTCCGCCCCGTGCCCTGGGCCAGCACCGCCGGCGCGCTGCTGCACCATCTCGCTGCGACAGGGCCAGGCTGAGGCGCTGACCAGCGGGGAGGGCTTGCGAAGAAATGAATTGGCGTCACCGAAAGGCTGCGATAGGCCACGGCCCGGCGAATGGCGCCGCCTCACCGACGAGCACCGCCCCATCACCAATCCGTCACTGCCCAGCCGCGCCCCCCGGGCCGTCACTTCCGTTCGTCGCTTCTCAACCTATGGGGGACATGAGGAGTTGACGTGTCCATGAGGCGCCGTGTCCTATGAGACATCTCCGTCAGAGCGTCTGAAATGGAACCAGACTAAAAAGGAGAGTTTGTGAAGAATCGATCTGTTCTGATCGAGACTATGGCGATCGATGAAGCTTTGCGTGGCAATTGGAGTTTGGTGAGGGCCGACATCTCAGCCTATGGCCAAGGTGCTTTATTTTACATAAATCTTCTTGATAGAAATGGATTTAATTTGAGTGGAAATATATTCCTGAAAGGAGATAGTGAATTTCAGCGCATATTCAAGAATACATTTGATGCGGTTGTTTTCATCCAAAATAATACTGAAACTTTGCGCCTGCTCTCTATAAACACAGGCATTGATGTGTCTGCCAGTTCAGGGGTGCGCGTTCAGGCAATAGGCCGGGTCCGGGCATCTGCCTGCCTTCTTCTTCGTGCGAAACGCCCGGCGATGTCGCAGTTCCTGCAGTCGGCCTTCACCGGGCCAGCTTCCCTGCCGCGTCACCTCCGGCAATTGCTGGCAACCACCGCCCGCGATGTTCAGCCTGCGCGGTGGGATTACGGCACCTGGCTCAAATTCTTCGATACATGGCCCGAAGGCGGCAACAGCCCGGACATTGCCCGGGCGTCGATCGCCTATCTGGTGTTCGCGCGGGATGCGTCCTCCGCAGCGCTCGCGGCGACGCTTCGCAGCCTCGCGGTGCAGCCGGAAAATCCGGCATATGCGGTCCTGGATCCGGCCACGGGCATGGCGCCGCACGATGCCATCGACAAGCTGCGGGCCGACTATATCGGCATCCTGCAAGCGGGCGAGGTGCTGCCGCATCACGCCACGCGCACGGCCGCCTGCCAGCTCGAGCAATTGGGGCGTCCCGAGATCGCCATCACGGACGATGATCACATCGCCCTGGATGGCGCTCGGGAAAACCCGCAACTGAAGCCGACGCCCAATCACGCCCTCATGCTGTCGGGCACGCTCTCGCGCGGCCTCTGGCTGGTGAAGCGCTCGACGCTCCTGGACCACGGCTCGGCCGCCGATTGGGCGGAGGAGCTGCGGCTGAGCGTCTGGCTGGCGCGGCGGCGCGCCGGGGACAGCCATTTTTCGGGCCGCATCCCCTATATCCTGTCGCACCGGCGACCGGATGCCGAAGTGGCTCCGCCCGACGTGCTCGCCGCCATCGTCGAGCGGCATCTGGACGGCCATGGACCGGCCATCCTGCCGATCGCGACATCGCCGCTCACCTTCCGCATCGAGGATGGCGGTGGCGGCGAGAGCGTGACGGCGATCATCCCATCCACGCTTCGCAAGCCGGAGTCCCTACGCTGCATCCAGGAGATCCTCACCGGCACGGATCATCCGAATTTCGATGTCCGGGTGGTTGTCATGCAGCCCGACCCCCTGGATGAGGTCCAGGCGGCGGCGACCGAGCTCCTGCAGCGCTTTCCCAATGTGACGGTTCGTTGGTTGAAGGCGCGGGCGTTCAACTTCTCGAAGGCGAACAACGACACCGCTTCCGGCCTCACAAGCGAGCACATCCTGCTGCTGAACGACGACGTCGCGCCCATTCGGCGGGATTGGCTGCGCTGGATGGCCGCGTTTCTCCACGACCCTCGCGTCGGCATCGTCGGCGCCCGTCTCCTGTACCCTGACGACACGATCCAGCACGGCGGCGTGATCATGGGTCTCTCCGGCCTTTGCGATCACGCCCATCGCCACTTGCCGGCCAGGAAGGCCGGCTACATGGGCCGGGCTGTGCTCGCGCAGGAATTGTCGGCGGTGACGGCGGCCTGCATGCTGGTGCGCCGGTCGCTCTATGAGCGCCTCGGCGGCCTCGACGAGAATTACCCGAGCGCTTTCAACGATGTGGATTTCGCGCTGCGGGCCGGGGAGGCCGGCCACGAGATCCTCTATGTCCCGCAGGCGGAACTCCACCACTACGAGTCCCAGACCTACGGATCGCATTACGCCGGCGAGCGCGAAGCATTCTTTGAGGAGGAAGTGCTGCGCATGCGCACGCGATGGGCGGATGTCTGCGCCGCCGATCCGTTCCATAATCCCAATCTTGCCCTGGTCAGCGGCTCTGAATGGCAGTTGGCGTTTCCGCCGCGAACGGAGATCCTCGGTCGCTAAGCCGACGATCGATTGTCTACAATCGTCTGTAGCTCGCCATCACATCTCATTGACCGGATCTCCTGTGCCACGGGGTTGCCGTGCTGCCGCAGGCATGTTCCGGGGGCTACGAGGCGGCGATTTGCGGTCGCGCGGCATTGCGGGCATGGAAACCGCAGAGGGCGCGCGCGCAGCGCGTCTGGTATAGACCGTTCTTTCACCCTCCAGGATATGGACCACACATGCCACGTGCGTTGATCACCGGTGTCACAGGCCAGGACGGCGCCTACCTGTCCCAACTCCTGCTCGAGAAGGGCTATGAGGTCTTCGGCCTGCTGCGGCGATCGGCCTCTGCGGACGTAGTGGGGGAGCGGCTGCGCTGGCTCGGCATCGCCGATCAGGTGCGGATGGTCGATGGCAACCTGACCGACCTTTCGGTGCTCATCCGCGCCCTCCAGGACATCCAGCCGGACGAGGTCTACAACCTCGCCGCCCAGTCCTTCGTGAAGACCTCCTGGAACCAGCCGCTGCTCACGGGCCAGGTGACGGCGATGGGCGCACATAACCTTCTGGAGGCGATCCGGATCGCCTCCCCCAAGGCGCGCTTCTATCAGGCCTCCTCGTCCGAGATGTACGGCCTGATCCAGGAGCCGGTGCAGAGCGAGAGGACGCCCTTCTACCCGCGCAGCCCCTACGGGGTCGCGAAGCTCTATGCGCATTGGATGACCGTGAACTACCGCGAGAGCTTCGGGCTGCACGCCTCGAGCGGCATTCTCTTCAACCACGAGAGCCCGCTGCGCGGCATCGAGTTCGTGACGCGCAAGGTCACCGACGGCGTGGCGCGCATCAAGCTCGGCCTCGCCCAGGACCTGCCGATGGGCAACCTCGAGGCGACGCGGGACTGGGGGCATGCGCGCGACTACGTCCGCGCCATGTGGCTGATGCTGCAGCAGGAGACGCCGGATGACTACGTGGTCGCGACCGGCCGCACCGTCAGCGTGCGCGAGTTCTGCCGCATCGCCTTCGACTGCGTCGGCCTCGACTACAATGAATTCGTGACGGTGGATGAGCGCTTCATGCGGCCGGCCGAGGTCGATGTGCTGCTGGGGGATTCCACCAAGGCGCGGCAGAAGCTAGGCTGGGCCCCAGCCACGAGCCTCGAGACGATGATCGCAGAAATGGTGGAAGCCGACCTGGCCCGGCATCGCCGGCGCATGATGTGACCGAGCCGAGCCGCCTCCTGGTCACGGGGGCGTCGGGCTTCGTCGGCACGCATCTGCGGGCCGCGTTGCGCGACGCTTTCCCGCGGGCCCGGCTGATCGCGGCCACCCATGGCGACGCCGCACCGGGCTGGGACGAGACCGTACCGCTCGACCTCGCCGATCCCGCGTCCTGCCGCGCCTCCGTGGCGGCGGCGCGGCCGGATGCGGTGGTGCACCTCGCGGCGATCGCGGCGGTCGGTGACAGCTTCCGCGCGCCGCTGCCGGTCTGGCAGGTCAACCTGATGGGCACCCTGGCGCTCGCCGAGGCGGTGCTCGCGACGGCACCGGAGGCGGTCTTCCTCCATGCCTCCTCGGCCGAGATTTATGGCCTTTCCTTCCAGGACGGCGTGGCGCTGGCGGAGGATGCGGCGCTGCGGCCGGCCAATCCCTATGCCGCATCCAAAGCCGCGGCGGATCTCGCCCTCGGCGAGATGGCGCTGCGCGGGTTGCGCACCATCCGGCTCCGTCCCTTCACCCATACCGGCCCCGGCCAGACCGATGCCTTCGTCGTCCCGGCCTTCGCCCGCCAAGCGGCGCGCATCGCGGCCGGGCAGCAGGCGCCGGTGCTGCGGGTCGGCGCGCTGGACCGCTGGCGGGATTTCCTCGACGTGCGGGACGTCTGCGCCGGCTATGTCGCCGCCTTGCGCCGCGCCGATGCCTGCCCTCCGGGGGCGGCATTCAACCTCGCCTCCGGCAATCCGCGCCGGGTCGGCGACGTGCTGGACGACCTGCTGCGGCTCGCTGGCATCGCGCCACGGATCGAGACCGAGGCGGCGCGGCTCCGCCCGACCGACGTGGAGCGGACGGTGGGCGATGCCTCCGCGGCGCGTGCCGTGCTGGGGTGGGTGCCGGTGGTGCCCTGGGAGGACACGCTGGCTTCGGTCCTGGCCTATTGGCAGGCGCGATGCGCGGAGGCAGGCGGTTAGGACAGGGATCACGGCGAGCTGGTAACCCGCCGCGACGTTCAGCCCGGACGCGACCCGCCGCCCGCCAGCCCCAGCGCCTCCAGCGCATGCCGGCCGCAGAGCGGCGCGGTGAGATGCGCGACCCGCCGGCGCCCGGCCTCCGCGAGCGCCAGGCGCCGCACCGGATCTTCCGCCAGGGTGGTCAGGCAGGCGGCCGCCTCAGCGACGTCGGGCTCCGCCCAGACCGCGCCCGGCACGCTGTAAGTGCCGCGCAGATCCTGCGCTGGGATCAGCCGGTAGCCGACCAGCATCGCGGAGGCCGCGTCCATGAAATCCATGTTGCCGGACCAGCCGGTCGCGATCACCGGCCGCCCGAGGCGCATCGATTCCGCCGGCGACAGCCCGATCCCTTCCGAGCGGTGCAGGGAGACGAAGACGTCGGAGAGGCGGATCAGCCCCCAGACCTCCTGCCGGCTCATCTCCCGGTCCAGGATCCGGATATTGGGCGCGCCGGCCGCCTCGGCCAGCACCTCCGCCCAGGCCGCTCCGCCCATCCCGGTCTTGTAGGTTTTCAGCACCAGCACCCGGTCGGCGCGATCGCCGAAGGCCTGCCGGTGCGCGCGAATCGCCGCGACCGGGTTCTTGCGCTCGACCGAGGAGCTGGCGTCGAAGATCGAGAGCGCCAGGAAGGCGTGTTCCGGCAGACCGAGATCGGCGCGGGTGATCGATGCCGGCTCCGGATCCGGGATGTAATAGGGCACCGTCGCGACCGGCGGGCCGCCCGGCCGACGCACGGCATCGGCGACGAAGTCGGAAGATGCGAGGATGCCGTGCACGAAGCGGTAGCCGCGGTCCCAGTCGGCGGCGAGCTTCGGCAATTCCCAGTTCCAGAAGGCGAAGACCCGCTTGCCCGCGACGGCGCGGCGGCCGAGCGCCCGCATGCTCCAGGGCACCATCGGGCCGTTCACATGCAGGATCAGCGTCCCGGGCCCATCCGCCGGCAGCTCGGGCGGCGGTCCCGGCGGCCCCTGCCGCATCACCGCCGTCAGGTCGGCGCGATGCACCGGCACCCCCGCCGCCTCAAGCATGTCGGCCAGCCGGCGCGTGCCCTCGCCGAGGCCGCTCGGGGCCCGGAAATAGCCGGCGACGGTGATCGGCAGGCTGGCCTCCGGCACGGCGGCGGCGGGCCGCGGCGCGATCGCCGCCATCAGGCTGAACAGCGCCTCACGCCGCAGATGCGGCGGCAGCAGCCGCCACAGGCGATGCAGGGCACTCACGGCGTCGTCCTGGACAGGCGGCAGCCCGGCGGCGGCGAAAGGGGCAAGGAGAAGCTCCTGTTCATGGGACGGAGGCTCGCAGCGCCGCCGCGATCCCCTTCCGCAGCGCGGCCGCCTGCCGGTCCCAGTCGGTCAGCGCGGCACCGGCCGCCTTGGCGCCGGCGGCAAGGCGCGCCCGCCGTTCCGGATCCAGCATGCGCAGCATCGCACCGGCGAAGGCGCGCGGCTCCGGCGCCACCTGCAGGCCCGTGACCTCGTCGCGGAGTTGCTCGCCGAGCCCGCCGACTATGGTCGCGACCGCGGGCACGCCGAGCGCGAGCGCGATCGGCAGCACGCCGGACTGGCTGGCTTCCCGATAGGGCAGCACCAGCGCACCCGCCGCGCCAATGACGGCCGCCATCTCCTCGTCCGGCACCCAGCGCTGCTCGATGGTGACGCCCGGCAGGGCCGCGAGGCCGGGGGCCACCGCATCGAGGTTCCCGTCCCCCACCACGCGGAGCGTCGCTTCCGGCCGCGCCGCGGCGACGATCACCCAGGCGTCGCGCAGCAGGTCGAGCCCCTTGTAGGCGCGGATGCGGCCGAAGAAGAGGAAGTCGAAGCGCGTCTCCGCCGCCGCAGCGTCGAGATC
Organism: Plastoroseomonas hellenica; assembly: GCF_018129085.1. Taxonomy (GTDB): domain Bacteria; phylum Pseudomonadota; class Alphaproteobacteria; order Acetobacterales; family Acetobacteraceae; genus Plastoroseomonas; species Plastoroseomonas hellenica. The sequence continues at coordinate 20,720 of NZ_JAAGBB010000069.1, read as the reverse complement.
AGAGCGCCGCTCGGCCGCGGCGACGCCGAAGGGCAGATGCGCGCCGAGCGGCAGATGGATCAACGGCAGGCGTGGGAAGCGAGTGGCGATGGCCGTCGCGACCGTCTCGCTCAGCGCCACCGCGGCGCTGGCGCAAGCGAGCTCCCGGTCGAGCCGCCAGCGCATCAGCGGCGCGGGATCGCCCGGATGCGGCAAGGCATCGTGCACGACCGGCACGTAGCGCAGGCCGGCACGGGCGAGAGCCGGCGCGATCAGCGGCGTCCAGGGATGCGCCATGGCGGAGATCACGACATCGGCGCCTTCCGCCTGCGCGAAGCGGCGGAGCTGCCGCGTCAGGCTCGGCACCCGGGCGAGGCCACGCAGGAAGCCGCCAAGGCTCGCATAGGTATCGACCTCCTGCCGCGGCGCCGCGACCGCACGGAAGGCCTCGATCAGGCTGCCCTGGCGGGAGACGGAGAGCGCCAGCCCGGCGGGCGCCATCGCCTGGGCGAGGCAGAGCGCGAATTGCGCGCCGCCGCCGCGCCGACCCCAGTACCACAGCAGTGGCCGCATCCAGGCTCCTGTGCCTCGGGCCGCCGCATCGGACGCGGGCGCCTGTTCCGCAAGATGCCGGTTTCGTGCGTGGCCGGCCATCGATGAGCCGCCCCTCTAGCAATGGTCCACCAGGGCGTCCATGGCGCATCATACCAACGGACCGGTCGCCTGACCGGTCCGAGGCCGCGAATGCGCGGCGCCCGGCGTTAGAGGGCGTCGGTATCACGCCGCCATCCAGTCCCCGGCCTCGGCATGGCGGCGGATCACCGCCTCCAGCACCGCCAGCACCGCCTCCGTCGCGCGGCCCGGCGCCCGGCCGGGCGGCAGCGCCAGCACCACCTGGCGGCGGATGCGCGGCCGGTGCAGCCGTGCGATGCCGAGCCGGCCCGCTGCCGCCTCCGCCGCGATCGCCGAGCGCGGCAGGATCGCGAAGCCGAGGCCGCGGCCGGTGAGATCCTTCAGCACCGCGAAGCTGTCGGCCTCGAAGCGTACCGGCAGCGCGATCCGCGCCGCGGCGGCGGCCGTCTCCACCACCGCACGGAGCCCGTGCGGACGCGACGGCAGGATCAGCGGGTGCCGTGCGGCTTCCGCCAGCGTCACCGTGGCGCCGGGCAGGCTGCCCGGCCGCCCCGCCAGCACCAGTTCCTCGGTGAAGACCGGCCGTGCCCGAAGATGCAGGTCGGCCGCCGGCCCGTAGAGCAGGGTCGCATCGGTGGCGCCGCGCTGCAGCCATTCCACCAGGTGGCCCGTGTAACCCTCGACGATGCGGAGCGCGATGCCGGGATGCGCCTCCGCCACCGCCTGGGCGAGCTCGGCCGCCAGCACGGCCGCGACCGTCGGCATCATGCCGAGCGCCACCTGCCCGGCGATCGCGCCCGACAGCGCCCGCACCTCCTCGGCCGCCGCCTCGAGCTGGCGGAGCGGCCCTTCGATGCGGTCGAGCAGCGCCTGGCCGGCTTCGGTCAACTGCATGCCGCGGCCGTGGCGGTCAAACAGCCGGGCGCCGAGCTCCGCCTCCAGCAGTGCCACCTGACGGGAAAGGGCGGGCTGGGCCAGCCGCATGCGGTCGGCGGCGCGGCTGAGCGAGCCCGCCGCCGCCACCTCCCGAAAGCTTCTGAGGCGCCGGAGATCCATGGCTCACCTATCGCAATCCGTTATGCAGCCTATATACGTATTCGAATTCCGCGAAGCCTCGCGGCGCGCCATACCTCTCGGATGCTGTTTGTTTGACGAGCAGATTCACGCCTCCGGGTGACTCCACCCTCCGGCGATCCGCTCTTGGAGGGAACGCCAATGCAACGCGACTGGCCACAGGACATCTTCGCCGTGCTGAGAGAGGCCGAGGTGCGCCAGGTGCCCTATGTGCCGGATGGCGGCCACGCCGCCCTGATCCGCGCCGTGCATGCCGAGCCCTCGATGCGCGCCATTCCGCTGACGACGGAGGAGGAGGGGATCCCGCTGCTCGCCGGCGCGCATCTCGCGGGGCAGCGGGGCGCGCTGCTGATGCAGTCCTCCGGCGTCGGCAACTGCGTCAACATGCTGTCGCTGACCAAGGTCTGCGCCTTCCCGCTGCTGATGCTGGTGACCATGCGCGGCGAATGGGCGGAATCGAATCCCTGGCAGGTGCCGATGGGCTCCAGGGTCGAGGCGGCGTTCGGGCTGATGGGCGTCGAGGTGCTGCGCGCGACGAGGCCGGAAGAGGCGGGCGAGACCGTCGCGGCCGCGGCGCGCATGGCCTTCCTGGGCGGCAACGCCATGGCCGTCCTGATCTCCCAGCGCCTCGTCGGCGCCAAGCTGTTCACGGAGTGATCTGGCGGCTCTTTTCCGCCCCTGGCGCGCCGGTCTCCTCGCCGATGCAACCAGCATCGGCTGCGTCGCCCGCCACACCACGGACGAAAAATCCCTCGCCAGCTCTTTGCTGCAGCAATTCGAAACCGGCTCTGAGGAGCTCCACATGACCGCCACCCTCGATCGCCGCGCCGCCGTGGCGCGCCTGCTCGCCGACCGCCGCGACCTCGTCATCGTCACCGGGCTCGGCTCGCCGACCTATGACGTCGCGGCCTGCGGCGAGCACGACCGCAACTTCCACCTCTGGGGCGCCATGGGTGGCGCCGTCGCCATGGGCCTCGGCATCGCGCTGGCTCAGCCGCAGACGCCCGTCGCCGTCGTGACCGGCGACGGAGAGGCGCTGATGGGCATGGGCGCGCTCGCGACCGTCGCGCTGCAGCAGCCCGCCAACCTCACCATCGTGATCATCGACAACGGCCTCTATGAGGAGACCGGCGGCCAGGCGAGCCATACCGGCGCCGGCGCCGATCTTGCCGCCATCGCGCGTGGCTGCGGCATCGCCAATGCGATCGTCGTGACGCGGGAGGAAGAACTGCCGGCGCTCGCCACCCGGCTGCACGCGCCATCGGACGGGCCGGCGCTCGCGGTGCTGAAGGTGGCACCGGGCGAGGCGCCGCGCGTGCTGCCAGGCTGGGACGGACCGGCCCAGCGGCTCCGCACCACCGCCGCCCTGCTTGCCAGCCGGGCCACCGGGTCCTAATCCGGACGCGACGGAGGAATACCCGAATGGACCAGCCGCAGACCGGCGCCGATCCCCATGCCGAGATCCGCGAGGAGGTGCGCAAGCTCTGCGCCCGCTTCCCGGGCGAATACTGGCGCGAGCTCGATGCGCGGCGCGGTTATCCGACGGAATTCGTCACCGCGCTGACCGAGGCCGGCTATCTCGGCGCGCTGATCCCGGAGGAATTCGGGGGCGCCGGCCTGCCGCTTTCCGCCGCCGCCGCGATCCTTGAGGAGATCCATGCCTCAGGCTGCAACGCCGCCGCCTGCCATGCCCAGATGTACACCATGGGCACGGTGCTGAAGCACGGCAGCGAGGCGCAGAAGCGCCAGTACCTGCCGAAGATCGCGACCGGGGAGCTGCGCCTGCAGGCCTTCGGCGTGACCGAGCCGACGAGTGGCACCGACACCACCGCGCTTCGCACCTTCGCCAAGCGCGAGGGCGACAAGTACATCGTCAACGGCCAGAAGATCTGGACCAGCCGCGCCGAGCATTCCGACCTGATGCTGCTGCTGGCCCGCACCACGCCGCGCGACCAGGTGACGAAGAAGACCGATGGCCTCTCGACCTTCCTGGTCGACATGAAGGCGGCGCTCGGGAATGGCCTCACCATCCGTCCGATCCGGACGATGATGAACCACAATTCCTGCGAGGTCTTCTTCGACAACATGGAGGTGCCGGCGGAGAACCTGGTCGGCGTCGAAGGCAAGGGCTTCCGCTACATCCTCGATGGCATGAACGCGGAGCGGATGCTGATCTCGGCGGAATGCATCGGCGATTCGCGCTGGTTCATCGAGAAGGCGGTGGACTATTCCAAGCAGCGCGTGCTGTTCGGCCGCCCGATCGGCCAGAACCAGGGCGTGCAGTTCCCGATCGCCAAGGCCTATGCGCAGATGCGCGGCGCCGAGGCGCTGCTGCGCAAGGGCCTGGAGAAGTTCGAGGCCGGCCTGCCCTGCGGGGAGGAGGCGAACATCGCCAAGATGCTCTGCGCCGAGGCGAGCTGGGCGGCGGCCGAGGCCTGCCTGCAGACCCATGGCGGCTTCGGCTTCGCCGAGGAATACGATATCGAGCGCAAGTACCGCGAGGCACGCCTCTACCAGGTCGCGCCGATCAGCACCAACCTGGTGCTGAGCTTCGTGGGCGAGCATGTGCTGGGAATGCCGCGGAGTTATTGAGTGTCCGATGACCGGAGGGCCGAAGAGCCCGGAGGTCTGAATCGGACGCTCCGCTGAAAGGGAAGCAGGGCGCATGAGCACCACCGTCGCGATCGCCTATGATTTCGACGGGACGCTGGCACCCGGCAACATGCAGGAGCATGTCTTCCTGCCGAAGCTCGGCATCGATCCGCCGCGCTTCTGGGAACGGTCGAACCGGCTGGCCGCCGAACAGCAGGGCGACCGCACCCTGACCTATATGCACGAGATGCTGGAGGAGGCACGGCACGCCCGTGAGCCGATGCGCCGGCAGGACTGGGTGGAGCATGGCCGCGGCATCCACCTCTTCCCCGGCGTCGAGGATTGGTTCGCGCGCATCAACGCCGCCGGCACGGCACGCGGCCTGATCATGAAGCACTACGTGATCTCCTCAGGCCTGCGGGAGATGATCGAGGGCAGCACGATCCGCCCCTATCTCGACGCCGTCTTTGCCTCGGGCTTCCTCTATGACGGGTCGGGGGTCGCGGTCGGCGCCGCGGTCGCGGTGAACTACACGACCAAGACGCAATTCCTGTTCCGCATCAACAAGGGCGCCATGGACCTCGCCGACGACCGCGCGGTGAACGCCTTCCAGCCGCCCGAGCAGCGCGTCGTGCCCTTTCCGAACATGGTCTTCATCGGCGACGGTGACACCGACATCCCCTGCTTCCGGCTGGTCCGGGAACAGGGCGGCCATTCCATCGCGGTCTTTCCGCCGGATGATCCGCAGCGGGCGGCGAATGGGCAGCGGCTGATCGCGGAGAAGCGGGTGCACTGCGCGGTGCTCGCCGATTATTCGGCGGGTGGCGAGCTGGAACGCCGCGTGCTCGCGGTGCTCGACCTGATCGCGGCCCGCGACGTCATCACCGGACCTGGCGCGGGGCGGGGCGCCTGATCGTGCCGGCACTGTGGATCCCATCAGTGCGTGCGTTGCCGCTGACCTCGGCCCTCCTCCCGCAGAGCGATGCCCCATGAGCGCGCCCTTCCGCGCTATCATCCGCCACTGGCGCGGCGACCTGCCGCTAGTCGTCGCCTTTTGGGTCAATGGCGTGCTGCTCGGCCTGGTGGTCCTGCTGGCCTGGCGGCTGGCGCGGGAGCCGGTGGAGCGCGCCATGGCCGCGGCCAGCCCTGCGGCGCTACGCACGGCGCTGGCCGGCGCCATGCTCGCCGGCATCCTGCTGCTCACCTGGCAGCTCGTCGGCATCTGGCGCGCGGCTTCCGCGCAGATCGCGCGCGGGCGCATCTCCGGCTGGGAGCGGTCGGCGCAGTTGACCGTGCTGATCGGCGTGTTCGCAGCGATCGATCGCTGCGTCGACGCGGTCTTCGCCGTGGCGCCGCTCTTCTCCCCATGAGCAACAAGGATCGTCCATGCCCACCGGAAAGCCCCTGACCGGTCTCCTCGTCGTCTCGATGGAACAGGCGGTCGCAGCCCCGGTCTGCTCGCAGCGGCTGGCCGATGCCGGCGCGCGGGTGATCAAGATCGAGCGCGGGGAAGGGGATTTCGCGCGCGGCTACGACCGCGCGGCCAAGGGCCAGTCGAGCTACTTCGTCTGGCTGAACCGCGGCAAGGAGAGCATCGCCCTCGATATCCGTGACGCCGCCGATCGCGCGCTGCTGGAGCGGCTGATCGCCCGCGCCGATGTCTTCATCCAGAACTTTGCCCCGGGTGCCATGCAGCGCGCCGGCTTCGGCTCCGCCACCCTGCGCGCGCGCCATCCGCGCCTGATCACCGTCGACATCTCGGGCTATGGCGAGGAAGGCGAATACGCCGCCATGAAGGCCTATGACCTGCTGGTGCAGGCCGAGAGCGGGCTCGCCGCGGTCACCGGCCGCGCCGAGGGGCCGGGGCGCGTCGGCGTCTCGATCTGCGATGTCGCCTGCGGCATGAACGCGCATGCCGCGGTGCTGGAGGCGCTGATCGAGCGCGGCATCACCGGCCGCGGCAAGGGCATCGCGGTCTCGCTCTTCGACGGCATGGCCGATCTGATGAACGTGCCCTTCCTGTTCTATGAGGGCACCGGCCAGGCGCCGGCGCGCATCGGCCTCGCCCATCCCTCGATCTGCCCCTATGGCGCCTTCGCGACCAGGGATGGCGGGCTGGTGCTGATCTCGATCCAGAACGAGCGCGAATGGGCGCGGCTCTGCGAGGTCTTCCTGCGCGAACCCGAGTTGCCGCAGCGGGAAGGCTTCCGCCGCAACGTCGACCGCGTCGCGAATCGCGCCGCGGTCGATGCCCATGTCGGGAAGACCTTTGCCCAGCTCACCCGCGCCGAATGCGCGGAGCGTCTGCGGGCGGCCGACATCGCCTATGGCTTCGTCAACGAGGTCGCCGACCTGGCGCGCCACCCGGCGCTCCGGCGGCTGCCGGTCGCGACGCCGGGCGGCGTGGTGGAGGTGGCGGCGCCGGCGGCGATCTTCAGCGACGGCCCCCGCGCCTATGGGCCGGTGCCGGCGCTCGATGAGCACGGTATCGCGATTCGAGACGAATTCGCTGGTTGAGACGCCACTCCCGGAATAAAATCACTATCGGAACTAACTGCCCGGATTCGGCCTCGAAGGGCGCGCGATGCTGCGCTGCGGCATCGCCTGTAACATGTTGTGTCTGCTGACGGATCAGGCACTTCGTTAACAAGCCCCTGCGAAAATCTCAGCCTAGTGCTGCGATGCGAAAAACCACTTGCATGCGAATGATGTCTGCCCTAAATCAGTCCCGGCAGCGAGGCGGTTCGCCGCTTCGCCTGCTTTCTTGGACGTTTCCTCCCTAAACTTGGCGGTGCCTTCGGGCACCGCCATCTTTTTTTGTGGAGGGGACGCACCCCGCGGCCGTAGGCCGCCATCAGCTCATGCGGGGCGAGCGAAGCGATGCCCCGGGGCCGCGAATGCGGCCCCGCGCGCGACCATCAGGCGCCGCCAATGCTGCCCTGACAGCGCGGTAGCCAAGCCGGCGGATGCCGGCGCCGGCGCTTGAGGCCCTCAAATACTGCCTAAAAAATCCCAGTCGGTGGCGGCGAGGTGCTCCAGCAACAGGCTGAGGTCGCGCCGCAGGCTCGCGAAGCCATCCGCCCGCTCGATCCGTGCCTCGTCCATGTAGAGGCCGCGCGCGATCTCGATCTGCAGCGCGTGCTGGCCCTCGCGTGGGCGCCCGTAATGGCGGGTGACATAGCCGCCGGCATAGGGGTCGTTGCGCCGCACCCGATAGCCGAGGCCGGTGAGGAATTCCTCCACCAGCCGCGTCGCGCGCGGCGCGCAGGCGGTGCCATGCGCATCGCCGAGGACCATGTCGGGCGCGGGGCCGGATTGAGGATGCGCCGGCATGGAATGGCAATCGACCAGCAGGCAGGTGCCGAAGCGGCCGCGGGTTTCGGCGATCAGCGCGGCGAGCGCTGCGTGATAGGGCTGCCAGGCGTCGCGCACCCGCGCCTCGGCTTCGGCGAAGGCGAGCTTGCGGCGATAGACCGGCTCCCCGTTCGCGACGATGCGGGCGATGGTGCCGAGGCCGGCGCCGACGCGGGGGCTCGCGGTATTGACCCAGCTCGGCAGCGGGCCGTCGAACATCGCGGGGTCGAGTTCCCAGGGCTCGCGGTTCACGTCGCACCAGACGCGGGGGAAGCGGGCGGCGAGCAGCGGCGCGCCCTGCAGCGGGGCTGCGGCGAAGAGCTCGTCCACGAAGCTGTCCTCGCTGCGGCGGAGCGCATGGGCGTCGAGCCTGGAGGCATCGAGGAGTGCTGCCGGATATTCGCGTCCGGAGTGTGGGGAGGCCAGGACGAGGGGCATGGTCTGCGGCGCCGGTCGCAGCAAGGCGTAGGGCAACAGGGTGTCGAGGGGCAGATCCATCGTTCCCCCGTTCAAACCACAGCCATGCGCGCCTGTCATCCGCGAAGCGGCGCCTCGGCAGGAGCGTCGTCGATATTGTTCCTGGGGGGTGCGCGGCTGACCGCTTGCCAGACACGGCGTTCCCGCCTAGAAGGCCGCTCCCACATGGGCGGGCGCTTAGCTCAGCGGGAGAGCACTACCTTGACACGGTAGGGGTCACTGGTTCAATCCCAGTAGCGCCCATTCCTTTCAAAGACTTACGGTCGCTTTCAGCCGGCTGGCCCGTCCGCCCGGACAGGGCTCAGCCGCGCGTGAGCTGCCGGGCGAGGATGCCGACCGCTGCCCTACTTCGTGGTGTAGCCGCCATTCACCAGGACGGTCTGTCCGGTCATCCACCAGCCATCCGAGACCAGGAAGCGGATGAAGGGCACGATGTCCTCGATGTCGGTGAGCCCGGTCTTGGTGAAGGCCGACAGCGCCGCCGCGGCCTTGTGGTACGCGACGGCATCGGCGCCCTCGGCCGGGTAGAAGAAGGGCGTGTCCATCGGGCCGGGGCCGATCGCGGTGACCGAGATGCCGCGCGCGCCGAACTCCTTCGAGGCGGCGCGGGTGAAATGCTCGACCGGGGCCTTGGTGCCGGCATAGGCGGCGTAGAAGGGCGTGAAGGCGCCGAGCAGCGAGGTCACCAGGGTGCAGAGCTTGCCGTTGTCACTCAGATGACGGCCGGCTTCGCGGATGAAGAAGAAGGCGGCCTTGGAATTCACCGCCGTCATCTCGTCGTACTCGGCCTCGGTGATCTCGACGAAGGGCTTCTTGAGCACCTTGCCGACCGTGTTGATGGCGATGTCCGGCCGGCCCATCGCGGCGATGGCATCGGCGAAGAGCGCCTCGACCGCGCCGGCGGTGGTGAGGTCGGCCTGGAAGGCCGCCGCCTCGGCGCCGGCGGCCTTGATCGCCGCGACGGTGTCCTCGGCGGCCGGCCTGGTGGCGGCGCTGTTGTAGTGGATCGCCACGGCCTTCGCGCCCTGCCGCGCGAGGTCACGCGCCAGCAGGCCGCCGAGATTCTTGGCGCCGCCGGTGATGAGCACGGTCTTTCCCGCAATGCTGTGATCGGCCATGGCTTCTGCCCCTTGCTTCAGGCGGGCCGCCCCGTGCGGCCCTTTCGGGGGCTGACGGTATCGTCTAGGATTTTGTCATAAAGCCGCTGTCTCTGGCTTCATATGTCAGGCTGGACGAACAACGGGCCCGCGCGCCCGGCCTCGGCCGTAGCGGGAAGTGGCAGGCTTGGACCGGATCGACCTCTTCCGCATCTTCGCCCGCGTCGTCGAATGCGCGAGCTTCACCCGCGCTGCCGATACGCTCGGCCTGCCGCGCTCTTCCGTCTCGGCGGCGGTGCAGGCGCTGGAAGCGCGGGTCGGGGCGCGGCTGCTCCACCGCTCGACCCGCAAGGTCGCGCCGACGCAGGATGGCGCCGCCTTCTACGAACGCTGCCTTCGGCTCACCGCCGATGCGGAGGAGATGGAGGGGCTGTTCCGCCAGGACGCGGCCGGGCCCGCGGGCAGGCTCCGCATCGACGTGCCCGGCCGCATCGGCCGGCTCGTGATCGCCCCGGCGCTGCCGGATTTCCTCGACCGCTACCCGGGCATCGACGTCGATCTCGGCGTCACTGACCGGGCGGTGAACCTGGTCGAGGACAGCGTCGACTGCGTGCTGCGTGTCGGAACCCTCGCCGATTCCGGCCTGATCGCCCGTGCGATCGGCGCGCTGCCGCTGATCAATGTCGCAAGCCCCGGCTACCTCGAGCGGCATGGCGTGCCGCAAACGCCCGCCGATCTCGATGCGCATCACGCGGTCAACTACGCCTCGCCATCGAGCGGGCGGATCGAGGACTGGGAATGGATCGAGGGCGGCGCGCGGCGGAGCCGGCCGATGCGCGGCCGCGTCACCGTCAACAGCGCGGAGGCTTATATCGCGTGCTGCCTCGCGGGGCTCGGGCTGATCCAGATCCCGGCCTATGACGTGCAGTCGCATCTCGATGCCGGGGAGCTGGTCGAGGTGATGCCCGATCACCGCGCGGCGCCGATGCCGATGACCTTGCTCTACCCGCATCGCCAGCATCTCTCCCGCCGCCTGCAGGCCTTCACCGATTGGCTTGAGGCGCTGCTGAGGCGCCAACTCCTGGCCTGAGGCGGCGCTCCCGTCACCCCTCGTCGAGCAGCCCACGCCGGCGTGGCCGGATCGCGGCCCCACCCGGTGCCGCCGTCCGCAGATAGGGGTTCCCTGGTATCGCCTGACGCATCGGCAGCGTTCCCGCCTGCGGGCGATGGAAGGGCGGCGCCGGCGCGGCGGTCGGCGCCTGCCGCCCTGACGCCGCCGGCCGCGGCACGATGCCGGCCAGGCCCCGCAGCAGCGCCACCAGATCGATGGGCTGCCCGCCCTTCGGGCCGCCGCTGGCGAGCGCGTCCGGCTTCGTGCCCGGCAGCGCGGCGTCCGGTTCGGTGGCGCCGGCGGCCGGAGGTGGCGGAGGCAGCGGCAGCGCCTGTGGAGGCGCGTTGAACTTCGCCAGGTCCATGCCCGCCGGCGCCGCCATCGCGGCCGCCGCTTCCGCCTGCCAGAGCTTCAGCAATTCCGGGTCGAACATCATCCCGCTCATCGGCGGGTGCTCGCATACCCGCCGGCGGCGCCGAGCAGCCCGCCGATCAGGGCGCCGATGGGCGCTGCCGGCCCCGAGACGGCGGCGCCGGTCGCGGCCCCGGACATCGCGCCGCCAAGCGCGCCCATCGCCGGGCTCATGCCGCCGGCCTGCGGCATCGTGCTGACCGTGGTGCCGCCGTAGGGCGTGCCGCCGAGGGCGGCGAGCCGCGTCTGCAACTGCTGCGTCGGGTAGTTCCACTGTTCCAGGAACCGCGCGTAGTTCTGGTCGAGATTGGCCTGGTCGAGCTGCTGCTGCTGCCCGCCGATACCCTCCAGCGCCGCGATGTCCGTATAGTTCGCCTGCTGCGCGTTCTGCCCGAGCTGCCCGGCGAGGCCGAGCGCCTGCAGGTTCAGCCCGGCGCCCTGGAGCCCGGCGCTCTGGTTCGCCATCCCCGCCTGCAGGCCGCGCGTCAGATCCTGCTGTGCCATCGCCTGGGCATTGGTGAAGGCGCCGCTGCGGAGCTGGGCGGAGAGCTCGCCCGCCTTCTGCGCGGCCGTCGCGTCCGTGACGCCCGCCTGCAGCGCCTGGCGGCTGCCGCCGAAGGCGCGCGCCGAGATCGCGCGATCGGCCAGGCTGTTCTGCGCGGTCTGGCGCTGCTGTTCCAGCCCTGCCAGCGCGCCGGTCTCGACCGCGCTCAGATAGGGATTCATGTAGGCGCCGAGGTCGGTGCCGGGCAGCGTGCCCGCCGCGACCTGCTGCGGCTGGTAGCCGGCGAGACCCTGGGCGCCGCCCGCGAGGCCTTGCAGGAAATTCCCGGTCTGGCCCTGCATGCCGCGCACGCCCTGCTGCGCCGCGAGCTGGTCCGGCGTGAAGCCGGCGATGCGCTCGCCATCATATTGCTGCAGCGGCCGATCGGCGACCTCCTTCGAGAAATCGAGCGTGTCCTGCGCATAGGCATCGAGCCATGGCGGCAGCCTCTGCTCGGTGGTCTGGGTCGTGTTCTTCGGTGCGGATCCGCCCATCTCAAAGCTCCTTCACATACAGCGTGGCGCGCGGCGCATAGCCGTGCCGGCGCGCGAGCCGCGCCCATCCCTTGCGGCCCAGGGCCTCGGCGCGCCGCGCGCCGCGTTCGCGGGCCCAGTCCTCGATGGCGGGCAGCAACGCGCAGCCTTCGTGGATGCTGCCCGCGGCCAGCCAGTGGCGCAGCGCGAGGCCGCGCGGGTAGCGCAGCATCTCCGTCACCGCGACCGTGTCGCCCTGCTGCCAGAACTGCGCGCGGCCCTCGCGGATCGCGGCCACCACATCGGCGAGCGTCGTCATGCCGCCATCCTCGGCGACCGCGCGCTCCAGCTTCGCGAGCAGGCGGGCTTCGTCCTCGGTCATCCCTGGATCTTCTCGGCCGAGAGCGTGCCGGCATTGCTGATGGTGACGCGCCAGACGCTGCGATCCGGCGCCTGCAGCAGCAGCATCGGCGCCGCCTCCTGCGTGGAGACGAGTGCCAGGAAGCTGCGACGCAGCGCGTCGAAGGCCTGGCGCAGCGCGAGCGCATGCGGCCCGGCGCCGGGATCGGGCAGGTCGAGCCTCATCGGCCTGCCCCCGGCTGTGCGTCCAATCGCAGCTCGCCGAGGCTCCAGTCGCCGTCCTGCGCCGCCTCGATGCGCAGCCGGATGTCGCGGCCAGAGAAGCGGCAATCGGTCCAGCCATCGGCACTCGGCATGAAGGGACCCTCGGCATATTCGGGGCCGTCGCCGGTCTCCTTGGTGAAGGCCAGCATGCGCGTCGCGGCGAAGCCATGGCCGCTGTCGAACTGCGCCTGGGCGATGTCGATGCGCTGGTCGCCACCGCCGATCGCGATATTCGCGGTCTCCGCCCAGACCTCGCCGACGCGGGTCAGCCCGGCCGCGGTCCAGCCCTTCTCATGCTCGAAGATGTGGCCGTCGGCGCCCGCCATCACCGGATAGGGCGCGACGCTTGCCGCCAGCATGGCGCTCCGCGGCAGCGCGCCGACCGACCACCAGTTCTCCTGCCAGTTCCAGATCACGTAGCGATCGCATTCGGTCTGGCCTGACGACGGGTAGAAGAACCAGGCCTCGGGAAACAGGCCGTTGACCGCGGCATGCACGCGCGATTGCCCCGCGAAGGCATCGATGCCCGCGAAGAGGAAATTGGCGACGTCGCAGGGCAGCGGCCGCACCGCGCCGCCGTCGAAGACCCAGAAGGTCTGGCGCCCCATCCAGATCACGGCGCTGCTGTTGCTGGCGAAGCTGTAGGGACCATAGAGGCTGCAGGCTTCGCCGATGCGCTCGAAGGCATAGACGAAGGGCTGGCCGATATAGCGCGCGAGCCAGACGTCGCTGTCGGTGAAGATCAGCACGCCGCCGCGCACGCGCACCGCATTGACGATGAAGCCGGAGATCGAGAGGTCGAAGAAGCCCGCGCTGTTGGTGGGATTGGTGAAGTCCCAGTCGTTGATGTCCTCGCGCGAGCACCAGGCGACGCGATAGGGCACACCGCCGGCACCGAACAGCATCACATGCCGCTCCTCGGTCACCAGCATGGCGATGCTGTGCTCGGGCGCTGTCGCCACGGGAACCACCTTGGCCGGCAGCGGCAGGACCGTGGTGTCCCAGAGCAGCAGTCGCCCGTCGCTGCCGCAGAGCGCGAGCAGGTTGGCACCGAAATTATCGAGGCTCCAGATCACCGGCCGCCCGAACAGCCGCCCATCCGCCAGCGGCCGCGGCGTGCCATAGGCGCCGGCATTGTAGGGGCCGATGCCGAAGCCGCTCACGGTGACGAAGGGCGGCGTCGGCTCGAAATCGGCCGGCGTGATGTCGATGACGGTCGCGCCTTCCAGGATCTGCAGCCTGCTGTCGCTGCCGAGCGCAATGCGGAAGATGTCCTGCAGGTCGCGCCAAGCGGAGATTCGGCGGACCGGTTCGGGCAAGGGTTCGGCGGTGTTGCGCTGCCAGCCGCCGACCGGCAGCAGGTGGTCGCCGCGCCAGCGGACGAGGTTCGCATCCCAGTAGCGGTTGCGCGCCCGCGACGGCGTCGCGGCCTTCACCACACCCGGGGGCAGTTTGATCGGCTGCATCGCCATCGCGGCACCTCCGCCATCCCTGTCCAGTGGACGATGGGGCGATGCAAGCCTTCAAAAGCTCAACGGCGCATTGTCCACCACCTCCTTCATGACGAAGAAGGTGCGGGTCTGCCGCACGCCGGGCAGGCCGATCAGCGTCTCGCCGTGCAGGCGGTTGAAGTCGACCATGTCGCGGGCGCGGATCTTCAGGAAGTAGTCGAAGTCGCCGGCCACCACATGGCACTCGAGCACCACGGCGAGGCCGCGCACCGCGGCCTCGAAGGCGGCGAAGCTCTCGGGCGTGGAGCGGTCCAGCACCACGCCGACGAAAACCAAGGTGCCGCGATCCACGCGCTGCGGCGCCACCTGCGCACGGATGGAGGCGATGAAGCCCTCGGCGAAGAGGCGCTGGATGCGGCGGTGGCAGGTGGCGGCGCTGGTGTTCACCTGGCGGGCGATCTCGGCCGCGCCGAGCCGGCCATCATCCTGCAGCAGCCGGAGGATTTTGAGGTCGATCCGGTCGAGCCCCTGCGGTGTGGTGGAATCGCTCATTTAAAAGCCTATTTTCGGGATGATCCTGCAATTTTTGCCACAATCATGCAGAAGCAGGGAGAAATTTCGACTCAGATTCGAGAGCACCTTTCATGGCATCGCGGATAGCCTCCGCCGTCCTTTCATCCCAGGCCGAGGCAGACATGCTCGAGAAATTCGAACGCTACCCGCTCACCTTCGGACCGACGCCGATCGAGAAGCTCGAGCGGCTGTCGAAGCATCTGGGCGGCGGGGTCGAGATCTACGCCAAGCGCGAGGACTGCAATTCCGGTCTGGCCTTCGGCGGCAACAAGCTGCGCAAGCTGGAATACATCGTCCCCGACGCCATCGCCTCCAACGCCGATACGCTGGTCTCCATCGGCGGCGTGCAGTCGAACCACACGCGCATGGTGGCCGCCGTCGCCGCCAAGCTCGGCATGAAGTGCCGCCTGGTGCAGGAAGCCTGGGTGCCGCATGAGGATGCGGTCTATGACCGCGTCGGCAACATCATGCTCAGCCGCATCATGGGCGCCGATGTCAGGCTCGAGGATGACGGCTTCGACATCGGCATCCGCCGCACCTGGCAGGAGGCGATGGAGGAGGTGAAGGCCAAGGGCGGCAAGCCCTATGCGATCCCGGCCGGAGCTTCGGAGCACAAGTTCGGCGGCCTCGGCTATGTCGGCTTCGCGGAGGAGGTGCGGGCGCAGGAAGCAGCCCTCGGCTTCGCCTTCGACTACGTCATCGTCTGCACCGTCACTGGCTCCACCCATGCCGGCATGCTCGTGGGCTTCGCCAAGGATGGCCGCGCGCGCCGCGTGATCGGCATCGATGCCTCCGGCACGCCGGCGCAGACCAAGGCGCAGGTGCTGCGCATCGCCCGCAACACCGCCGATCTGGTCGAGCTCGGCCAGGATCTGGTGGAGGATGACGTGGTACTGATCGAGGACTACGCCTATCCGGCCTATGGCGTGCCCTCGGAGGAGACCAAGAACGCGATCCGCCTCTGCGCCCGCCTGGAGGGCATGATCACCGACCCCGTCTATGAGGGGAAGTCGATGCAGGGGATGATGGACCTGGTGCAGAAGGGCCATTTCCCGGCGGGCTCCAGGATCCTCTACGCCCATCTCGGCGGCGCGCCGGCGCTGAACGGCTACGCCTACGCGTTCCGCAACGGCTGAGGCGTCGATCGGTGTCGCGCGGCGAGGCCTTCGCCGCGCGGCACCCTCTACCACCCGCAGAGCCGGCGCCCGGTCTCGTTGTGGGTAAGGATGCCCGCCGCGGTCCCGCGCGTCAGCGTGTCCTGCCGACTGACCAGGATCGGCCGCCACGGGCCGCAGGCGTCAATCCCGGGCCCAGTCCCGGCGCAGGCGCTCAGCAGGGTCAGGGTCGCGAGCCACAGCACGCTCCACCGCATCGCGGGTCCTCCGGTTCTCGATGTCGCGGCCGAGGGCGCGGTTGCGCGCCTGCTGGCGCTCCTGCCGCCGCCCGCTGAGGAAGGCGTAGCCGAGCGCTGCAACCGCCACGCCGATGGTGAGGAGGATGCGGCCGGCCTTGGTCCCGGCGAACCAGGTCCAGGCCGCGAGCAACGCGGTCACGCGGGCGCGCTCCGCCGGCTCAGGATCACCGCGACGGCGACCGCCGCGGCGGCGAGTGCGATCGCCGCCACCGCCTGCCAGGGCAGCCCGACCAGCGCCGCCAGCGCCGGCCCCGCCGCGCCGATCGCGCCGCCGATGGTCAGCGGCGTGGCATTGGCCGCGACCGGCCCGGCCGGTGGCGCCGCCGCCTGCGTATTGCTCGCGACATATTCGCCGCGCACCCAGAGCCCGGCCTCCGCGGCGCGCCGATTGACCAGGCCGGCGACGACGCGGCCGCCGGCGCGGTTCCACTTCGCGAGCTCGGTCGGCACCGCGGCATGGTCGCCCGCGTTCAGCTTCCGCAGCAGGGTCGAGCTCGCGAAGGCGCGCTCGCCGACATTGAAGGCGAAGCTGACCAGCGCGCCGAACTGGTTGTCGTTGAGCGGCACCGTGACGTGCCGATCGACCGCGGCTTCGAAGCGATCCAGGTCCTGGCGCAGCAGCGCCTCGGCCTCCGCCCCGGTGATGCGTTGCGCGATGCGCACGCCGCCGGTGTGGCCATAGCCGATGGTCCAGACCCCGGCGACGTCCCGATAGGCAGAGAGCCTGAGGCCCTCCCACTGCTTGATCAGCGCGAGCGTCGCGTCATTCACCCGTCGGGTGCCTGCATCGGGCGTCATGCGTCACTCTCTCCTTCCGGTGTGGCGAGCCAGGTCGCGGCGGTCGAGAGGATCCCGACCGCAGTGATCGGCGACATGTCCTCGGTCGTCGCGACCTCGACCTGGCCCTCGTCATTGATCCAGGCGAGGCAGGCGAGCCGCGTTCCCGCCTCGCTCAGCCGCTCGGCCATCGCGACGATCGGGTTCTGCGCCATGGGCGGCTTGCGCGGGCGGGTCATCGCGGCGCCATCAACGCAGCCGCGCGAACCAGGCGAGCGCCGCTCCGATCGCGGCCGCGGTCGCGACCAGCAGCCCGACGACGCGCCAGCCGCCGCGCAGCTCGTTCAGCAGGCGCGTCAGCGCGGTGACCGAGGTCTTGAGGTCGGCCATCTCCTCACGGAGATGCTGCACCTCCGCTTCCAGCGCGCCGAAGGCGCGGGCGTCGACGGGTGGGGTCATGCGGGAGCCTCCGCTGCGGTGAATGGGGGAGTGCGAGCCGCGCCATGCGCGCGGCGGTGGTTCAGGGATGCGGCCACACGCGGTCACCGCGCCGCGGCCTATGCCTGCGCCGCCTCCAGCGCCGCGATGCGTGCCGCCTGCGCCTCGACGATCGCGTGCAGTTCCTTCACGGCGTTGACCAGCGCCCAGGGCAGCGATGTCTGTTCCATCATCCGGCCGTCGGGCAGATCGAATTCGCCGAGGATCAGGCGGCCCGAGGTGACCATCTCCGGCATGACGCCTTCGACGTCCTGGGCGATGGCGCCGATGAAGCGGCGTGCCGGATCGCGGCCTGTCTCCGCCTTGAAGGAATAGATCTTGGGGGAGAGTTGCAGAATGGCGTTCAGGCCGGTCGGGTAGGCCTCGATGCGCTCCTTCACGCGCGCGTCGGAACTGTCCGCCCAGGAGCCGCCGCCCGGCTTGAGGCCATTGCTCGGCGTATAGAAGTTGCCGGCATTGTCCCACCGCCATTCCCAGCCGCTGAAGATCATGTGGATGTACGCGGAGACGGCGGGAACATGGACCTGCTGCATGTAGCTGCTGGTGTCCTGGGCTCCGTAGCTCCCGTTGAGAAAGAGGGCCTTGCCGTAATCGGTGCCGCCGACCGTGTCATAGCCGCGGAGCGAGATGTGCTGGTTGCTGACGATGCCGCCGCCGGCGGCCAGGCCCCGGGTGACGCTGACGCCGCCATCCGCGCGATTGATGGCGATGGCGGTCTCGATCTCCCCCCCATTGTCGGCGCAGCGCACGATCCCGAGATCGCTGCCGGCATTGCCGCCGGCCTCGGGGTTCGTCGCCTTCGCGATCTTCCAACGGGCGTTGGCGCCGGTGCTGAACCGCACCCCGGCCCTGTTGCCGGCCGCCGAAGCAGCGACGAGCTCCGCTGCCGCGGAGCCGGTCGCGGTTGCCCCGACGCTGGCCGCCGTGCCGGAGGCTGGCGCCACGGTCAGCGCACCCGTCATCGTGTCGCCAGCCTTCGACACGCGGCCGCTGGCATTGGCATTCGCCGCCGCCGCGTTGTTGAGCGCCGCCTTCACCTGCGTGTCGAGGATATCGGCATTGCCGTTGAGCATCGGCGCCCAGGCGTCGTCGTCGCCGTTCGGGTCGGGCTTCGTCAGTCCCAGGTTCGGGGTCGTCGTGGCCATTCCGGGCACCTCCACGATCCCTGTCCAGAGGGCGGGGGTGAGAGGCAATCGAAAACAGCCGGGGAGCCGGCATCTCGCCAGATACCTCCGGCTTCGGGAAGTCGATCAACGCGAAGCCGTCCTCGTTAAGTGCCGCGCGATGCGTTAGGCCTCCGTATCAGCGTCGGCAAAGATCTGTTCGAAAATGGGTGGCTCAGTACTTGGCACCCCCGGCAGGCGGTCAGCGAAGAGCTCGCGAAATTTCCCTGAATTTTACGAGGCGCAAGCTGCGATGGGCTGTGGCAACCGGAAGACCCAGGGTCACGCTGCCGGCTTCTTCATGATCAGGGCGAGGGTGACGGGCGGAGCGCAGTTGGATATTGTGCGTCGCGCATGAGAAACGCCTTTCGCGAAATCGCTATCAAGGCCGCGCTGCGAATCCCGCAGATCCGGATGCTCCACCAATCACGTCGCAACCTTATTGCCGAGCGTAACGAGCTGCTGACCAGGCTAGCGCATCCGTATACACAGGAGCGCGGAAGCCCCTTCTTCCACTACCATTCCCCCCTGTTCCTCGAAGGTCTGGTGGAGCGGCACGCGGTGCCGGAAGTCGCTGCGCGTCCGGGCTACCTCGTGAACTTCCTAGGAGTCGCAATCGATCCCAAGTTCGCGCCGGAATCGCTTGCCGGCAGAGCGGGACAGGTGGAGGGCCTGCCGACCCCTGCCACCTGGCATGCGGATATCGCGGAATGGGGTGCAGCCCTTCGTGCTGTTGATCTCGCGCGGGACACCTTCACGGCCATCGAGCTCGGATGCGGCTGGGCCTGCTGGCTGAACAACACAGGGGCAGCCGCGCGGCGCGCCGGGCTGCGTGTGCATCTGATCGGCGTGGAGGGTGACGAAGGCCACCTCAGCTTCGCGCGTGAGGCCTTCGCCGCGAACTGGTTCTCACCAGATCAGTTCGACCTGCACCGCGGCATTGCGGCCGCAGCGCCCGGGATCGCGCTGTTCCCACGCCAGGATCAGGCAGGAGCCCACTGGGGGCTGGAGCCGATTTTCGGCGCGAGTGAGGAGCAGCGCCAAGGAGCAGTGCAATCCGGCAAATATGACGCGCTGCCGATGCTGCCGCTAAGCGATCTCGCAGAGCCGCATCACCGCATTGACCTGTTGCATGTGGACATCCAGGGCGGCGAAGCGGATCTCGTCACCGGCTCCCTCGATACCCTGAATGCCAAGGTCGCCTACTTGGTCGTCGGCACCCATTCGCGGCAGATCGAAGGGCGCCTGATGGAGACCCTTCTGGGAGCCGGCTGGGAGCTGGAGGTCGAGCGTCCGGCGATTTTGGCTATCAGCAACGCCGTGCCTACCGTCCGCGTCGACGGGGTTCAGGGCTGGCGAAACCCACGGCTGAGCGTCACGCCGCCGGCTTCTTCATAATGAAGGCGAGTGAGTAGTAGACGGGCACCGTCGGCACGGTGACATTGTGCGCATGGTTGCCGTCTGCGACGATTCCGTGCGCATGCGCTTGGTTGCCGCCCGCCCCGGCGATCGAGATACCAGTGCCCGCGGGGAGGGGGCCGGCTGTATAGAACGAGAAGCTGACGCCGGAGACGTGGCCCGAATCTGCGTTGACCCCGTTATAAGGTCCTAAGTAGGCGCCCGGCGCGGCGTGCCCATGCCCAGGATCGAACACCCCGTGCGAGTGGCTCGGCATCTGGCCTTCGGTGATTGCGTGGGGTGCCGTGACCCCCGTGTGTGCGTGGAAGCCCTGAGCGTCGGTCGCTACGGCGACGCTATTCGCGCCACCGGTGGAGTTGACCGGCCGCGTCGGGCCCGACGCCATGATGAACTTATCCCGCAAGTTCGGCGTGCCGTTGCTGCCGTCGCATAGCGCCCAGCCAGCCGGCACCGCGTTCTCTGCGCCGCTCCACATCGCGATGAGGCCGACCGGCACCAGGAACGGCTCGGCCGCATCCAATCGCTCCTCATGTTCTTCGATCGCCGCTTCCGTCTCCGTCGCAAACTGGTCGATCAGGTCCATGTCGCCGTTGAGCTTGTTCCCCCAGGTGTTGATGCTCTGGTTGATCTCCGGCTTGGTCAGGTTGAGGGTCGGCGTGAAGCTGTCGGCCATGGCTATTGCTCCGCGGGGGGCTGCGGCACCCAGGCGGGTGCGCCGGGCATCGGTGATGGGAACCAGGGGCCGCTGCTGCCGGGAGTGCCCGGGGCCCAGCTCGGCGTAGCAGGCACGTCATCCGGGCGGTCCCAGAGCGACCGCAGCCGGCCGCGGAGCGCGCCCTGGGCAGCGACCAGGCCGGTGGCACCGAGCGCCCGTGCCACGCCGCCCACCACGTCGCCGAAGGCCACCGCATGAGCGCCAAGGACAGCATCCCGACGAATGCCGCCCAGAGCATCGCTCGCCGCCGCCAGCGCGCCGCCGGAGGTCTTGGGGTTCAGCGCCCCGCCCATGCCGGCCGAGGCGGCCGCGGCGCGGCCCATCCCGGCCCGCGACCGCCG
>NZ_JAAGBB010000068.1 GCF_018129085.1 Plastoroseomonas hellenica | reverse complement strand
CCCGCAGCCACGGTATCTGGTGGGCCAGCCTTATCGCCTCGGCGGCGTCTGGTCCTACCCGGCCGAGAACTTCGCCCTGGCCGAGACCGGCATCGCCCAGGCCAGCACGTTGCCGGCCGCCCAACGCCCGACCGCTGGCGGCCGCGCCAATTGGGGCGTGCAGGTCGGTGCCTTCTCCTCCGAGAATGTCGCCCGCAACGCCGCCGGCCAGGTGCGCGATCAGATCGCATTGCTGGGCTCCCGCACCGACGTGCAGCCGGTCGCGGCGGGCCGCACACGGCTCTACCGTGCCCGCGTCACCGGCCTCTCGCGCGACGCCGCGGAAGCCGCCTGCAGCCGGCTCCGCTCGCGCGGCAATCGGGACTGCTCGGTGGTCGCGCCGGGCGCCTGACCCTCCTTCGCCAAGGCTTCGGAGGGCGAGGGCCAAGCGGCCATAGGCCGCCACTGGATTCGGCGGGCTGCGAGGCGCCAGCCGATGCAGACCGGGGCCGCGAATGCGGCCCCGCGCGCGACCAACAGTTGCCGCCAGTGCGCACCCGACAGCGCGCAAGCCAAGCAGCCGGAGGCTGCGCCGGCGCCTGAGGCCTGAAAAGGGGCGGAGCGAAAGCTCCGCCCTGTTTCTGTTTTCGGTGCTTCGGGTCTTGCCGCGATCCCGCGGCTGCCGCACCCTCCGCCCACAAGAATATTCCGCCAGGGGATACGTCATGCCCATTGTGGGCCACACGACCGTCAGCCTCGACTTCTCCGCCCTCGATCCCATGGTCCGCCCGCGCTCGGTCGCGGTGATCGGCGCGTCCGACGACCCGACGCGGATCGGCGGCCGGCCCATCGCCTATATGCAGCGCCAGGGTTTTGCGGGCGCCATCTGGCCGGTGAACCCGAAGCGCGACACCGTGCAGGGGCTCAGCGCCTATGCCGCACCCGCCGACCTGCCGGAGGCGCCGGACACCGCCATCATCGCCGTGCCGGGCAGCGCCGCGCTCGATGCGGTCGAGCAGCTTGGCGCCCGGGGCTGCCGCACCGCGATCTGCTTCACCGCCGGCTTCTCGGAAGTGGATGAGGCCGGCGCACGGGCGCAGGAAGCGCTGGTGGCGGCCGCCCGCCGGCATGGCATGCGGCTGCTGGGCCCGAACTGCCTCGGCCTCTTCAACCAGGCGGTCGGCTTCTACCCGATGTTCTCGACAAGCTTCGAGCAGGGCTGGCCGATCCCCGGCACCATCGGCATCGCCAGCCAGTCCGGCGCCTACGGCACGCATCTCTTCGCGCTCGCCCGCGCCCGCGGGCTCGGCACGCCGGTCTGCGTCACCACCGGCAATGAGGCGGACGTCTCGCTCGGCGAGGTGATCGGTTGGATGGCGCAGTCCGAGGAGGTGCAGGTGATCTGCGCCTATGCCGAGGGCATCCGGGAGAGCGATCGCTTCATCGCGGCCCTCGACCTCGCGCGGCGCAACCGCAAGCCGATCGTGCTGATGAAGGTCGGCCGCAGCGCTCTCGGCACCGCCGCGGCGCAGAGCCACACGGCGTCGATCGCCGGCGATGATGCGGTGACCCAGGCGGTGCTCGACGAGTTCGGCGTGGTGCGCGCCCGCACGACGGAGGAGATGCTGGACATCGCCTACGCGGCGACCAGGCGCATCTACCCGGCCCGCAACACGCTTGGCGTGCTGACCGTCTCGGGCGGCGCCGGCGTGCTGATCTCGGACGCGGCCGAACAGATCGGCCTGCCGATGCCGGAGATGCCAGCCGATGCCCAGGCGCGCCTCAAGCAGCTCGTCAGCTTCTCGGCAACGCGCAACCCGGTCGACTGCACGGCGCAGGCGCTGAACGACATGGCGATCGTCGGGCGCTTCGCGGAGGAGACGGCGGCGTCCGGCGGCTATGCCTCCATCCTCGCCTTCTTCACCCAGGTCGGCGGCAGCACCACCGCGGCGCCGAAGTTGAAGCGGGAGCTGGCGGCGGTGCGCGCGGCGCATCCCGATCGGCTCTGGGTGCTGTCGGTCATCGCGCCGCCCGAGAACATCAGGGGTTATGAGGAAGACGGCTTCATCGTCTTCGAGGATCCGAGCCGCGCCGTGGTGGCGCTGGACGCGATGGGCCGCTTCGGCGACGCCTTCGCCCGTGCGGCGGCGCCCGCCGCGCTGGTCGCCCTGCCGCAGGTGACGCTCCCCGCGGCCACGCCCACCGAGGCCGAGGCGAAGCGCATCCTGGCCGAAGCGGGTGTGCCCGCGGTGCCGGAGGCGGCCTGCGCCGATGTCGAGGCCGCGGTTGCCGCGGCCAAGCGCATCGGCTTCCCGGTGGTCGCGAAGATCCTGTCGCCTGACATCCTGCACAAGAGCGAGATCGGCGGTGTGCTGCTCGACCTCGGGGACGAGGCCGCGGTGCGTGCGGGCTTCGCCACCTTGCTGGCCCGCGCGGCGGAGCGTGCGCCGGGTGCCCGCATCGAGGGCGTGCTGATCGCGAAGCAGATCAAGGGCGCGGTCGAGATCGCCTTCGGCGTCCTGCGCGACCCGGTCTTCGGACCGGTCGCCATGGTCGGTCTCGGCGGCGTCTTCATTGAGGTGCTGAAGGATGTCGCCTTCCGCCGCTGCCCCTTCGATGCGACGGAGGCCGAGCGCCTGATCCGCTCGCTCCGTGGCTTCCCGCTGCTGGATGGCGCACGTGGCCGCGCCAGGGCCGACGTGCCGGCGCTGGCGCGGGCGCTGTCGAACCTCTCCGGCTTCGCCGCGGCCGCTGGGGAGCGGCTGCTCTCCGTCGACGTGAACCCGGTGCTGGTCCTGCCGGAAGGCCAGGGCTGCTTTGCGGCCGATGCCGTGATCGAAGTGGAAACCCGCTGATGCCCATCGAGTACGAGAAGCTCCTCAACTTCCCGATCCCCGAGATCCGCCAGACGCTGCGCTGGCAGGACACGGCGCTCTATAATTTCTCGGTCGGCCTCGGGCAGGACCCGATGGACAAGGCGCAGCTCGATTTCCTCTACGAGCCGCGGCTGAAGGCCCTGCCGAGCCTTGCCGTGGTGCTGGGCTATCCCGGCTTCTGGGTGCGCGACCCCGCTTCCGGCGTCGACTGGGTGAAGGTCGTGCATGGCGAGCAGTCGCTGATCCTGCACAAGCCGCTGCCGGTCGAAGGCGAGGTCATCGGCACCTCCCGCGTCACCGGCATCGTCGATCGCGGCGCCGGCAAGGGCGCCATGATCTACACCGCGCGCGAGGTGAAGGACGCGAAGACCGGCGAACTGCTCGCGACGCTCGAGATGACAACCTTCGCGCGCGGCGATGGCGGCTTCGGCGGCCCGTCGGGCCCGGTCCGCCCGCCGCATCCGGAGCCCGAGGGCGCGCCCGACATCACGCTCGACCTGCCGACCCGGCCGGAGCAGGCGATCGTCTATCGCCTGAACGGCGACTTCAACCCGCTGCATATCGACCCGGATGTCGCCCGGGATGCCGGTTTCGACCGGCCGATCCTGCACGGGCTCTGCACCTTCGGCGTGGTCTGCCATGCGCTGCTGAAATCGCTCTGCGGCTATGACCCGGCGCGCTTCGGGCGCATGGACCTGCGCTTCTCTGCCCCGGTCTTCCCGGGCGAGACGATCCGCACCGAGATCTGGAAGCAGGCAGGCGGCGCCGCCTTCCGTGCGCGGGTACTGGAGCGGGACAAGGTGGTGGTCAGCAACGGCCGGTTTTTGCACGCGTGAGCGGTGAGGAAGATCGGGGGAATGAATTCCCCGTCGGACGTATACGTCCGACCCCCATCTTTTATTTTTATCATTTTGGTCCTGCCCGAAGCGGCCGGTACCAATTGGCAAAGACAAAAGATGGGGTCTGGGGGAATTCATTCCCCCAGCCTTAGGGAGCTAAACCATGAGCACCGCCTACGAAGCCTTCCGCGCCCTGCATGAGGCACCCGGCGCCTTCATCATGCCGAACCCCTGGGATGGTGCCTCGGCGCTGCTGCTCAAGCGCGCCGGTTTCCCGGCGCTCGCCTCCACCTCGCTCGGCATCGCCTTCGCGATGGGGGTGCCGGATGGCACCGCGGAGCTCAGCCGCGAGGTCTCGATCGACAATGCCGCACTCATCGGGCGCCTCACCGGCCTGCCGGTGAACGGCGACCTGGAGGACGGATTCGGGCCCTCGCCGGAGGATTGCGCCGCGACGGTCGAGGCGGCGATCGCGGGCGGGCTTGCGGGGCTCGGGATCGAGGACACGACAGCGGATCCGGCCCGTCCGATCCATGATTTCGACCACGCAGTGGCGCGGGTGAAGGCGGCTGCCAAGGCCGCGAAGGGCCGCATCCTGCTCACTGGGCGGACCGACAATTTCCTGCAGGGCCGCCCGGACCTCGACGATACCATCCGCCGGCTGGTCGCTTTCGCCGAAGCCGGGGCCGATGTGCTCTACGCCCCGGGTCTGCCCGACATGGCGGCGATCGAGGCGGTGGTCCGCGCCGTCGCGCCCAAGCCGGTCAATGTCGTCTTCGGCCCGCGGAGCGGCCCCGTGCCGCTGGCCACCCTCGCCGCCGCGGGAGTAAAGCGGGTGAGCCTCGGCGGCGTGCTCTATCGCCATGCGATGGGCGCGCTGGTCGAAGCGGCCAAGCATCTGCGCGCGGGCGATCTCGGCGCCCTGGCCGGCGCGCCGACCAGTGCCGAGATCACCGCGCTGATCACCGCCTCCCGGGCGGCTCAAGGGAAGACACCGACGTGATCAACAAGATCGTCACCACCATGGCCGAGGCGATGGCCGGCATCCGGGACGGGTCGACCGTCCTGATCGGCGGCTTCGGCAGCGTCGGCCAGCCCGATGCCCTGATCGAGGCGCTGATCGAGCAGGGGGCATCGGGCCTCACCTGCGTCGCCAACAATGCCGGCACCGGGCATGCCGGCCTGGCCCGGCTGATGGAACTCGGCCGTGTCCGCAAGATCATCTGCTCCTTCCCGCGCTCCGCCGGGTCGACGGTGTTCGAGGAGCTCTATCGCCTGGGCAAGATCGAGCTGGAGATCGTGCCGCAGGGCACGATGGCCGAGCGCATGCGCGCCGCCGGCGCCGGCGTCCCCGCCTTCTACACCGCGACCTCGGTCGGCACCCCGCTGGCGCGTGGCAAGGAAGAGCGGGAGTTCAACGGCCGCCGCTATGTGATGGAGCACGCGCTGAATGCCGATGTCGCCCTGGTCGAGGCTTGGGAAGGCGATCGCTGGGGCAATCTGGCGTATCGGGCCAGCGGGCAGAATTTCAACGCGGTGATGGCGACGGCGGCCGAGCTTACCATCGCCCAGGTCAGCCGGATCCGGGAGCTGGGGGAGATCCAGCCGGAGCATGTCCATACGCCCGGCATCTTCGTGAACCGCGTCATCCATGTCGATCGTGGCCCGGACTGGGCCTGAGCCGCTTCTGAGGAGCACTGCCATGCAACCCTTCAGCCGCGGCCAGATGGCCGCCAAACTCGCCGGGGACATCCCGGAAGGCTGGTTCGTCAATCTCGGCATCGGCATTCCGACCATGGTCGCCGACCATGTCCCGGCGGATCGCGAGGTGATCCTGCATTCCGAGAACGGCGTGCTGGGCATGGGTCCGGCACCGGCCGCGGACAAGGTCGACCCCTGGCTGATCAATGCCGGCAAGCAGCCGGTGACGCTGCGCAAGGGTGGCAGCTACTTCCACCACGCCGACAGCTTCTCGATCATCCGCGGCGGACATCTCGACCTCTGCGTCCTCGGCGCCTTCGAGGTGGCGGAGAATGGCGACATCGCCAATTGGGCGACCAGCGAGAATGACACGGCGCCGGCGGTCGGCGGCGCGATGGATCTCGCGGCCGGCGCCAAGCGGCTCTGGGTCATGATGGAGCACACCACCAAGGATGGCCGTCCGAAGCTGGTGGAGCGCTGCGGCTATCCGCTGACCGCGCCGGGCGCGGTCAGCCGCATCTACACCAATCTCGGCATCTTCGAGGTGGTGAAGGGGCAGGGCTTCGTGGTGCGGGAGATGGCGCCGGGCGTCAGCTTCGAGGAGCTGCAGGCGAAGAGCGGCGCCAAGCTGCATCGGCCTGCTTGACGATCACGGGAGAAGAGACGTGAGCGAAGCGGCAGAGGACGACCGCGCGGAATCGATCCGCATGATCCGCGACAGCGCGGCGGCGGTGGCGCCGCGCGGCGGCGACAGCAAGCGCGTGCGCGCGCTGCGCTTCACCGATCCGGGCTACGACCCGGCGGTGCTGCGCCAGATGGGCGAGATGGGCTGGATCGGGCTCCGCCTGCCCGAAGCGGCCGGCGGCGCCGGCCTCGGCATGGGCGAGATGTGCGCGCTGGCCGAGGAGCTCGGCGCCGGCCTGGCGCCGGAGCCGTTGATCCCGGCGGCACTCTCGGCGGCGCTGCTCGGCTATGCCGATGATCAGGCGGCACTGACGCCGCTGCTCGCCGGCGAAGCCCTGACTCTGACCGCCTGGCAGGAACGCGCGGACAGCCTCGTGACACCCGGCACGCCGGATGCGAAGCGCATCTTCGTCCCGATGGCCGGCGGCGCCACGCAGTTCCTGCTGCCGCTCCGGGAAGGCACGCGCATGGCGCTGCACCTGCTGCCGGCGGCGGGCGCCGATCTCACGATCGAGCGCACCCAGGATGGTGGCACCTATGGCACGCTGCGCCCCGACCTGTCGCGTGCGACGCGGATCGCCGACGATGTCGGCGGCGTCATCGGCCGCGTGCTGGACGAGGCCGCGCTGGCGACGGCCGCCTATCTGCTCGGCACCATGGAAGCGGCCTTCGCGCTGACCCTGCAGTATCTCCGCACGCGCCAGCAATTCGGCCGCATCATCGGGACCTTCCAGTCGCTGCAGCACCGCGCCGCCGACCTGAAGATCCAGCTCAGCCTGACGCGCGCGGGCGTGGAGGGCGCGGCCGCGGCGTTCGATGCTGGTGCGACCGGCGATGCGGCGCGCGCCGTCGTGTCGCGGGCCAAGGCGCGGGCCGCGGAAGCCTCGCTGCGCGTGACCCGCGAATGCATCCAGCTGCATGGCGGCATCGGCTACACCGACGAATATGATGCGGGCCTCTATTTGCGGAAGGCGATGGTGCTGGCGAACCAGTATGGCTCCGCCGCGCTGCACCGCCGCCGCTTCCTGGAGACCGCGCCGGAGGATGAGGAATGAGTGAGCCCCGTCTGCAGGAAGCGCGCGACGGCGCTGTCCTGGTCCTCACCATGGACTATCCGGCGCGGCGCAATGCGCTCGCCATGCCGCTTCGCCTGGCACTCGAGGATGCGCTGGAGCGCGCGCATGCCGATAGCGGCGTGCGTGCCGTGGTGCTGACCGGCGCCGGCGGTGTCTTTTGCTCCGGCGGCGACATCTCCGGCATGGATGTGAAGAGCGCGATGGACGGGCGGGAGCGGATGCGCCGCACCCACCGTTTTCTGCGCCTGATGGCCAAGGGCGGGCTGCCGATCGTGGCCGCGGTCGAGGGCTGGTGCGTCGGCGCCGGCATGTCGCTCGCTTGCGCCTGCGACACCATTGTCGCCGCCGAGGATGCGCGCTTCATGGCGGGCTTCCACAAGATCGGGCTGATGTCCGATCTCGGCCTGCCCTTCTTCCTGCCGCGCCGCGTCAGCGTCGGCCGCGCCCGCCGCATCCTGTTCTACCACGAGCAGATCGCGGCGCCGGAGGCCGAGCGCATCGGCCTGGTCGACTTCCTGGCACCGAAGGATGGGGCGTTGGCCGCCGCGCTCGAGAAGGCGCATTTCCTGGCGAAGGAAGCGCCCGGCCCGATCCGCCTCACCAAGCAGATGCTGGCCGAAGGCCTCGATGAGGCGCTGGAGCAGGAGAAGACCTATCAGGGCCTGCTCTTCACCACCGCCGATTTCGCGGAAGGGCGCGACGCCTTCCTCAACAAGCGCACGCCTGAGTTCAAGGGAGGTTGAGAGAATGCCTCGCCAGCTCAGCACCTCCCCTTCCGAGACAGGCTCTGATGCGATGAACGCCGTCACCATTCCCCGTCCGCAGGACCTCAACGGCCTCGACGACGAGAGCTTCCGCGCGGTCGTGCGCCGCTTCCTGGCGGAGAACTACCCGCCGGAGCTGCGCAACCCGCCGAAGCGCCTGCACTGGTCCGAGAACAAGGTCTGGTACCACAAGCTCGCGGAGAAGGGCTGGCTCTGCCCGGGCTGGCCGCAGGAATATGGCGGGCTCGGCCTCTCGCCCGGCAAGCTCATCATCCTGACCGAGGAGTATGAGCGCCACGGCGTCGCGCGCACCAACGACCACGGCATCATCATGCTGGGGCCCCTGGTGATCAAATACGGCACCGAGGCGCAGAAGCAGCGCTTCCTGCCGAAGATCCTGACCGGCGAGCACATCTGGTGCCAGGGCTATTCGGAGCCGAACAGCGGCTCCGACCTCGCCTCCCTCCGGACCGAGGCGGTGCTGGATGGCGACCACTATGTGGTCAATGGCCAGAAGACCTGGACCACGCTCGCCTCCGACGCGAACTGGATTTTTCTCCTCGTCCGCACCGACAAGCAGGCGAAGAAGCAGGAGGGGATCAGCTTCCTGTTGGTGGACATGAAAACGCCCGGCATCACCGTGAAGCCGATCATCAACCTCGAGATGCATGACGAGTTCTGCGAGACCTTCTTCGACAATGTCCGCGTGCCCAGGGAGAACCTGGTCGGCCAGCCGAACAAGGGCTGGGACATGGCCAAGGCGCTGCTTTCCTTCGAGCGGATCTTCCTGGGCTCCCCGCGCCAGTCCGCCTATGCGCTGGCGCGCCTGAAGCAGCTCGCGGAGACCATGGGCGTCGCGGAGGAGCCCGCCTTCCGCGACCGCTACGCGCAGCTCCGCCTCGACCTCGACGACCTCAAGGCGCTCTATGGGCGCTTCGTGGAGGTGTTGAAGCAGGGCCGCTCGCTCGGGCCGGATGTCTCCATGCTGAAGGTCTTCCAGAGCGAGCTGTTCCAGCGCATCACCGACACGATGCTGGAGATCGCGGGCGAGAATGCCGGGCTGCTGGAGCCGATCGGGGGCAACCTGAACCTCAACCCGACCGGCCAGTACATCCAGGCCCGGCCGACCTCGATCTATGGCGGCACCAACGAGATCCAGCGCAACATCATCGCGAAGAACGTGCTGGAACTGCCGGGGTGATCCGCACCGCGCGGCCCGGTGATCGTACAGCCGTCGAGGCGGTGGTGCGCGCCGCCTATGCGCCCTACGTCGCGCGCATGGGCCGCGAGCCCGGGCCGATGGGGGATGACTACGGCGCCCTCATCGCCGCGGGGCATGTGCGGGTGCTGGAGGATGAGGCGGGCGTCGCCGGCATCCTGGTGCTGATCCCGGAGGCGGATGCGTTGCTGCTCGACAATGTGGCGCTCGCCGATCGCGCGCGCGGCCGCGGCTTCGGCCGGCGGCTGGTCGCGCAGGCCGAAGCGGAAGCGCGGGCCGCCGGGCTGAAGCGGCTCCGCCTCTACACCCATGTGCTGATGACCGAGAACCACACCCTCTACGCGCATCTCGGTTTCCACGAAACGCATCGCGCGACGGAGAAGGGCTTCGAGCGCGTCTTCATGGAGAAGCCGCTGGCTGGTTGACCGCGGGCCGCGCGCGCGGAAGCATGGCGTCCGCATCGCAAGGACCCGTCCCATGACCGCATTCTGGCGCCTGCCCGCGACCGAGATCGCCGCCCTGGTGCGGACACGGAAGGCCTCCGCGACCGAAGTCGCGCGCGACGCGCTGGCCCGCCTGGATGCCACGAATCCCGCGATCAACGCGGTCGTCGACCACCGGCCGGCGGCGGTGCTGGAACAGGCCGCCCGCATCGATGCCGTCATCGCCAGCGGCGAGGATGCCGGGCCGATGGCCGGCGTGCCGGTCACCATCAAGGTCAATGTCGATCAGGCAGGCTTCGCCACCACCAACGGGCTGCGCCTGCAGCAAGGCCTGGTCGCGCAGCAGGACAACCCGGTCGTCGCCAATCTGCGCCGCGCGGGCGCGGTGCTGCTCGGGCGCACCAATACACCGGCCTTCTCGCTCCGCTGGTTCACCCGCAATTCCCTGCATGGCCACACCAAGAACCCGCACGACGCTTCGATCACGCCGGGCGGCTCGTCGGGTGGCGCGGCGGCGGCGGTCGCGGCCGGCATCGGCGCGATCGGGCACGGCACCGATATCGGCGGCTCCATCCGTTACCCCGCCTATGCCTGCGGTGTGCACGGGCTGCGCCCGACGCTCGGCCGCATTCCTGCTTGGAACCCCTCCGGGGCGGATCGCCATATCGGCGGGCAGCTCATGGCCGTCTCCGGCCCGATCGCGCGGACCATCGGCGACGTGGCACTGGCCTATGATGCGATGCGCGCACGCGACATCCGTGACCCCTGGTGGGTCGATGTCCCGCATGCCGGCCCCCCCGCGCCGAAGCGCGCCGCGCTCTGCCTGGCGCCAGACGGCATGGCCGTGCAGCCCGCCGTGCAGGACGCGCTGCGCGACGCCGCAAGTCGGTTGGAGAAGGCCGGTTGGACAATCGAGGAGGTCGACACGCCGCCGCTCCGCCGCCCCGCCGAGCTCCAGGCCATGCTCTGGCTGGCGGAGTCGCGCCGCGGCCTGAACCGGGCGCTGCGGGAGGAAGATGATCCGGATGCCAGCTTCGTCTTCGCGCAGATGGAAGCACTCTGCCCGATGCCCGACCTCGATGCCCTGATGGACGCGCTGCAGGTGCGGAGCGGCTTCGTGCGGCAATGGATGGAATTCTTCGAGCGCTTCCCGATCGCCATCACCCCGGTCTCCGGCGAGCTGCCCTTCCGCGATCAGGAGGATGTCGAAAGCCCCGAAGCCTTCCGCCGCATCATCGAGGCGCAGCTCACCCAGGTCGGTCTGCCGCTAATGGGCCTGCCGGGCCTCACGGTCGCGACCGGCCTGGTCGGCACAGTGCCGGTCGGCGTGCAGTTGCTGGCGGCGCGCTACCGGGAGGACCTGCTGCTCGATGCCGGCGCCGTGATCGAGGCTGCCGGCGCATCGGTCGCGCCGGTCGATCCGCGCTGACGGCATTGCCCTGGCCAAGGCAGAACGTTACGATATCCTTATCAGACGCGCTGCCAGCATGACGCCGTGGCGCCGGGGAATGAAGGATCGCCACATGAGCCGCCTGAACCGCCGCAGCCTGTTCGCCGCCCTCGCCGTCACCAGCGCCGGCGCGCTCGCGGGCTGCGTCATGCCCCCGCAGCAGGTGGTCGTTCCGCAGCAGATCGTGCCGCAGGCAGGCTGCGACACGCGCTTCCAGGTGGTGAACCAGTCCGGTGGGACGGTACGGGAATTCTACTTCAGCCACTCCTCGCTCAGCAGCTTCGGTGTGGATCAGCTCGGCCAGAACGTGCTGCAGCCGGGCCAGGCCATGAGCTTTGTCGCGAACAACCCGGGCAACTATGATTTCCGCGCCGTCTTCATGAACGGCGCCCGGCGCGACCTCTATCGCGTGAACATCTGCGCCGCGAGCCGCATCACCATCACCGGCGGCGGGTTGATCGCGCAGTAATCATTGTCCTCAAGCGCCGGCGCCGGCATCCGCCGGCTTGGCTTTCGCGCTGTCAGGCCGCACTCGGCGCGGCTGATGGTCGCGCGCGGGCCGCATTCGCGGCGTCGGGGCATCGACTTCGCCTCGCCGCCGCAGAAACCATTTGCGGCCTGCGGCCGCGGGGTTAGTCCTCAACTCGCGGCCGCAGGACGCCACCTGTTCCAGCGGGCTGCGAGGCGGCAGCCGATGCAGACCGGGGCCGCGAATGCGGCCCCGCGCGCGACCGACCGCAGCCGCCGGTGCACCCCGACAGCGCGAAAGCCAAGGGCGGCGGATGCCGCCCGCCCGGCGTTTGAGGGCACAAAAATTAAGCCGCGTGTTCCTTGCGTTCCGGCAGCACGGCCCTCAGGGCAGTGACCAGTTCCGCGATCATCGCGTCGGTGTGCAGCGGCGTGGCGCAGAGGCGGAGCCGCTCCGCGCCGCGCGGCACGGTGGGGTAATTGATCGGCGTCGCGTAGATCGCGTGCTCGGTCAGCAGTTGCCGCGCCACCTGCCGGCACAGCGCCGCATCACCGATCCAGAGCGGCACGATATGGCTCTCGCTCGGCATGCGCGGCAGTCCGGCGCGGTCGAGCGCCGCCTTCAGCGCCACGGCCCGTTCCGCCAGCGCTGCCCGGCGCGTGCCGTCGCGCCGGAGATGCCGGATCGAGGCCAGCGTCGCCGCTGCGATCACCGGCGGCAGCGCCGTGGTGAAGATCAGTCCGCTTGCCACGCTGCGGATGAAATCGACCAGGGTTGCATCGCCGGCGATGTAGCCCCCGTGCACGCCGAAGCCCTTAGCCAGCGTGCCCTCGATGACATCGACCCGGTGCGCGACACCGTCGCGCTCGGCGATGCCGCCGCCCTCGGCGCCGTAGAGGCCGACCGCATGCACCTCGTCCAGATAGGTCATGGCGCCGTAGCGGTCAGCGAGGTCGCAGATCGCACCGATATCGGCGATGTCACCATCCATCGAATAGACGCTCTCGAAGGCGATCAGCTTCGGCGCCTCCGGCGGCGCGGCGCTGAGCAGCGCCTCGAGATGCGCCAGGTCGTTGTGCCGGAAGATGTGCCGCGCCGCCGGCGCGCCCCGCATGCCCGCGATCATCGAGGCGTGGTTCTTGGCGTCGGAGAAGACCTGGAAGTCCGGCAGCGCCGCCAGCACCACCGAAAGCCCGGCCTGATTCGCGACATAGCCCGAGGTGAACAGCAGCGCCGCGTCCTTGCCGTGAAGGGAAGCGAGCTCCGCCTCCAGCGCCGCGTGCAAGGGGGAGGTGCCAGAGATGTTGCGGGTGCCGCCGGCGCCGGCGCCATGCTCCCGGATCGCGGCCTCGGCCGCCTGCAGCACAACGGGATGCACGCCCATGCCGAGATAGTCGTTCGACGACCAGACCGTCACCTCCCGCACGTCGCCATCGGCTTCGTGCAGGCGATAGCGGGGGAAGGTTTCCGCCCGCTTCTCGAGGCGGGCGAATTCCCGGTAGCGCCCCTCCAGGCGGAGGGTGGCGAGGGTGTCGCGCGCGTGGCGCAGCAGGGTGGCGCGGGTGTCCATAGACGGACCCTTCTATCGGCTGGCCCCAGAATGCGAATGAAAGAGCGTCAGGGCAGCCATGCCGTCAAGCAGGACATTTTGTCCCAGGCGCCGGCTGTGCCGCGGGTCACTGCCGGTACTGCGAGCCGTTCGCATCTTCCTCCTTCGCCGAGGCTTCGGAGGGCGAGGGCCACGCGGCCGCATCCTCCTTCGCCAAGGCTTCGGAGGATTTCAGGCCTCACGCCCGTAGGCCGCCGTTGGTTTCTGCGGGGCGAGCGCAGCGATGCCCCGGGGCCGCGAAGGCGGCCCCGCGCGCGACCAACCGCTGTCGCCAGTGCACACCCGACAGCGCGAAAGCCAAGCCGGCGGATGCCGGCGCCGGCGCCTGAGGTCGGAAAATGGACTCAGACGCTCCAGTTGCGGGCAGTGAAATCCATCGCGAAGGAGCCGGAGGCGCGCCAGCCGATATCGCGGCGCTTGCCGGTCAGGTTCACCGTCTGATGCAGCACGGTATAGGCCGGGTCTTCGCGCTCGCAGATCTCCAGCATGCGGCGCAGCGCGGCGCGGCGGCGATCGGTATCGGTCGAGGACTGCAACGCCTCCAGCGCCGCGGCTGCTTCGTCGTTGCGCCATTCGCCGCTGGCCCATTGCTGGCCGCTCGGGCCGAAGGCGGCCATGGCGCCGACCGGATCGTTGAAGAAGGCGGTGTTGGAGTTGTCGCGCAGCCCGCGTCCGCCATCGGCCAGCAGGATCTGCGACCAGTTCTCCTTCATCTCGATGCGGACATTGAGCCCGGCCTGCCGCCAGCCTTCCACCAGCACCTGCGCGGTCGCGGTCTGGTTGGTGTAGTAGTTGTTGAGCAAGCGATAGGGGATCGGCGCGCCGGCGTAACCCGCTTCGCGGAGCAACCGCCGCGCCTCCGCCAGATCGAAGCGCGGCGCATCCCAGTCGGGCACCAGCATCGGCCCGAAGAAATCGAACTGCATGCCCTTAGGCACGCCGCTGGTCCCCGACCAGAGCCCGTCGACGATCGCCTGCCGGTCGATCGCATGGGTGAGCGCCCGCCGGATGCGCGGATCGCGCAGCGTCGGATGCGTCTTGTCGAAGGCGGTGACGCGGTGATTGGCGATGGCGCGGCTCGCGACATGATGCCGCGGGCTGGCATTGACCACCGTGATCTGATCGGGCGGCAGGTCACAGGCGAAGTCGTATTCGCCGGTGCGCAGGCCGGCGACCCGCGCCGCCACCTCCGGCACCTGCACGAAGCGGATGGCACGGAGCGGCGGCCGGCCAGCCCAGTGCGCGTCATGCGCCTCCAGCAGCAGATGCGAATCGGCGCGGTACTCCGCGACGCGATAGGGCCCGGTGCCGACCGGCTGCCGCGCCCAGCTCAGCCAGTCCGACGCCGCTTCGAAGGCGCGGCGGGAGATGACGGAGGCGGCAGGGCGCGCCAGCCGCCCCTCGAGCGTCACATCCGGCGTGCGATTGACCAGGCGGACGGTGCTGATATCCACCACCTCCATGCGATCGAAGCCGGGGAAGGCGAGGCGGGCGATGGCGACGACCTCGGCTGGCGGCTCCTTGGTGCCGGTGCCGGCGGTCATCGAGGTGAACATGCCGCCGGGGCCCGGCGTGGCGCCGCCGCCGCTGCCCCACATGTGCTCCGGACCGAAGGAGAAGGCGACGTCCTCGGCGGTCAGCAGGCTGCCATCATGGAAGCGCACGCCGTCCCGCAAGGTCAGTTCCAGCGTGCGATCGTCGATCCGCCGCCAGGACTTGGCCAGGGTCGGCCGGGCGCTGAGATCGCCGAGCCAGTCGAGGTCGATCAGCGGCTCCAGGAAGCTGGAGACGACGCGGGTCATGACGTTGGATTGCTCGCGCAGCGGCTCCAGCGTGTTGGAGGTGCTGATCGCCTGCACCGCGACGGTGATCGTGGGGCGTTGGTCCGCCTGGGCGATGGCGAAGCGTGGCAGCGCGAAGCTCGCGAGGGCGAGCCCCGCAGCGGCACGGCGGCTGAGGGGAAGATTGCGGTTTTCGGGCATGGCGCGGCGCTCCGGCATTGGCTTCGACGGGCGAAGCGGCCGGCGTCCTAGCGGTGGGCCGGGTCTGTCGGGATGTCATGGGGGTGACGCTTCCGTGTCATTGCGGGCGCCGCGTCGCTTTCGCTGGACCAATCTCAAACAGGTCGCGCCCGGCTATCGATCCGCTCTAGGCTGGAGCCATGCAACCCTTTGCCTTCCTTCACCTCACGGATCCGCATGCTGTGCCGCCGGGGGAGACGCTGATCGGCCAGGACACCAATGCCCGGCTGGAAGCCGCCATCGCCGCCATCGCCGCGCGCCACGCACCTGGCGGCGACATGCCGGTCGCCTTCGCCGTCATCACCGGCGACCTGACCCGCGACGGCGAACCCGCCGCCTATGCCCGCCTTGCCACCTTGCTCTCGGGCCTGCCCTGTCCCGCCCATCTGATGATGGGCAATCACGACAACCG
Source organism: Plastoroseomonas hellenica (assembly GCF_018129085.1). Taxonomy (GTDB): domain Bacteria; phylum Pseudomonadota; class Alphaproteobacteria; order Acetobacterales; family Acetobacteraceae; genus Plastoroseomonas; species Plastoroseomonas hellenica. Next base: position 13,174 of record NZ_JAAGBB010000068.1, on the reverse strand, counting down.
CATCGCCTTCGCGGATGCCTTTCCGCTGGCCCCGCGCGACCCGGCAGGCTTCGTCCAGCACGCCTTCGCCACGCCGGCCGGCCGCTGCATCCTGCTCGACACGCTGGAACAAGGTGCGCCGCACGGCACGCTCTGCGCCCAGCGTCTCGGCTGGTTGGCCGATCGCCTCGCCGAGGATGATGGGCCGGTGCTGCTGTTCCTCCACCACCCGCCCATGCCGGTGGGCATCCCGGGCATGGATGTCATCGCGCTCAGGGACCCGCAGGCGCTCTGGGCCGTGCTGGCGCCGCATGCGGCGCGCATCCGCCATATCTTCCACGGCCATCTGCACCGCCCGATCGCCGGTAACTGGCACGGCATCCCGATCTCGTCGCTGCGCGGCACCGCCTTCGAGGTGCGGATGCAGGGCGGTGCGCCTTTGGTCGAGCCGCAGGCGCCGGCCGACTACGGCTATGTGCGCGTGGATGCCGACGGCATCATCATCCACACCGAACGCGTTCCCCTGCTGGCGTGAAGCCTCCGCGCGCGGCATGCTCCGCGCCAAGGATTGCGGAGGAAACCACCATGCCCGTCACGCGCCGCGCCGCCCTGGCGCTGCCCGTCCTTGCCGCGCCGGCCGTCGCGCTGGGACAGCCGGCCTGGCGGCCGACCCAGCCGATGCGCATCATCGTTCCCGCCGCGCCCGGTGGCACTGCCGACATGGTCGCGCGCGTCCTGGCCGCATTCCTCCAGCAGCACTGGAACGGGGCCAGCGTGGTGGTCGAGAACCGCTCCGGCGCCGGCGGTTTGATCGGCACGCAGGAATTGCTGCGGGCGCCGGCCGATGGCCATACCGTCCTGTCCGGCAATATTGGTCCGCAGTCGATCGCCTATTCGCTCTACCGCAACATGCCCTACCGCGCGGAGCAGATGCTGCCGGTCGCGGGCGTGGTGCGCGGGCCGAACGTGCTGGTGGTTCATCCCTCGGTGCCGGCCAATACCCTGCCGGAGCTGGTCGCGCATCTGAAGCGCAATCCGGGCCGCATCAGCTACGGCTCGCCCGGTGTCGGGCAAAGCCCGCATCTCACTGGCGTCTGGTTCAACCAGGCGGTGGGCACGGATTCCATCCATGTCCCCTATCGCGGTGCCGGGCCGGCGATGGTCGAGCTGGTCGCGGGCAACATCCAGTACATGTGGGACAATCTCACCTCGGGCATCCAGCAGGTGCGCGCCGGATCGGTGCGGGCGCTCGCCGTCAGCACCGCCGAGCGCAACGCGCAATTGCCCGACGTGCCCGCTGCGCGTGAGACCATGCCGGAGCTGGCCCAGTTCGACGTCAGTACCTGGTTCGGCATGTTCTACGCGGCCGGCGCACCAGCGGGCGCGGTGCAGGCCTTGAACGAGGCGATGCGCGCGATGGACGCGACGCCGGAGATGAAGCGCCGCATCGAGCAGATCGGCGGGATCTCGCTCTACGGCACGCCCGCGGCCTTCGCGGAATTCGTCCGCGCCGAGATCGAGAAATGGCGCAGCGTCATCACGCGGGAAGGCCTGCAGCTCGACGCGAACTGAGAGCCTGTCGGGAGCAGGGGGCGGCGGTTGACGCGCCTGCCCGGCTTCTTCAGCCTGTAACGCCGCTTCTCACTGGATCCTTCTCCCGATGTCTCTCTGGCTCGGCGCGACGCTGATGGCCGCGCTGCTGCAGACTTGGCGCACCGCGCTGCAACAGCGCCTGCGCGGGCAGCTCTCGATCAACGGCGCCGGCGTGGTGCGCTACCTCTATGGCGTGCCGATGGGATTCGTGATCCTCGGCACCTATCTCGCGCTGTTCGGCGGCGCGCTCTCGGCGCCCAATCCGCGCTTCCTGCTCTTCGCGGCGGCGGGCGGGCTGCTGCAGATCCTCGGCACCAACCTGCTCATCATGGCCTTCGGCTTCCGCGGCTTCGCGGTCGGCACCGCCTATGCGAAGACCGAGGCCGTGCAGGGCGCCGTGCTGGCGCTGCTGCTGCTGGGGGAGTTGCTCTCCCCACTCTCCTGGTTCGGCATCGCCATCTGTGTCGGCGGCACGCTCTACCTCTCGCTGGCCGGGCGGGTGAGTAGCCCGGGAGAGATGCTGCGCGCGACCACCCAGCCGGCGGCACTCACTGGCCTCGCCGCCGGCTTCTGCTTCGCGCTGACCTCGGTCGCGATCAAGGCGGCCAACCAGGCGCTCGACGGGCCGGACCTGGTGCTGCGTGCCATCGAGACCCTCGTCGTCGTCAACGCCATGCAGACGGTGATGCAGGGCAGCTACCTGCTGCTGCGGGAGCCGGATCAATTCCGCGCCGTCTTCACCACCTGGCGCAGCAGCGCCTGGGTCGGCGCGCTCTCGGCCTGCGGCTCGGCCTGCTGGTTCACCGGCTTCGCGCTCGCGCCGGTCGCGCTGGTGCGCGCCGTCGGGCAGGTGGAGATCATCTTCACCCTGATCTTCAGCCGCTTCTATCTGCGCGAGAGCCCGAAGCGATCCGATGTCATCGGCGCGCTGGTCGTTGTCGCCGGGGTGGTACTGGTCCTGGCCGGGCGCTGATGCAGCCGAAAGGAGTGCGTGAAACCCGCACGTCATGCGCAGCGCAAAAAAGGAACTTGTGCCGACAAAAGTAAACTTTTCCAGACTCGATGTTGCTTTCGTCATCGGTTGATATTCAAGGCTTCCGGATTGATCGGTTCTTGGTCTATCGAAATGCCTGAAGATAATGCATCCTGTCTCATCATCTCACTCCGCGCCTCGGCGGGCTGCGGGGGCTTTCGGAAGGCATGGAGCGGCGCGGGGGTCTGTGATCAGGATCACTCTGTCTTTCGCCGGCATCCCGTCCTGGCTCCTGGCTCGCGGCTGCGCTTTCGGCGTCGCCCTGGCCTGCGTGCTCTGCACCGCCCCGGCGCCGCGGGCTTCGGGAGCGGAGCCGCTCACCCGCACCTCCGCGGCGGTCACGCAGGTAGTGCTCGGCATCCTGAGCTATGCACGCTGGCCGAATGATCCACCCGAGCTCCGGTTCTGCGTGCTGGCTGACGCGGCCTATGCGAATGGCCTGCTCACGGGGACGCTACAGAGCGCCAACCGACCAATCAGGGCCCAGCGCATCGCGATCGAGAGCGAGGCCCTGACCACATGCCACGTGGTCTATGTCGGCAGGACCAGCACGGTGGATCATCGAAGGATCTTCGCGCGCCTTGCCGGGCTCCCGATCCTGAGCATCAGCGAAGACGACCCGTCCTGCTCGGTCGGCAGCATGTTCTGTCTGCGCGTCGAGGAGGCGCAGGTCTCGTTCCAGGTCAATCTCGATCAGATCGCCCGCAGCGGGCTGCGCATTCATCCGAATGTGCTGCGCCTGGGACAGCGCCGGTCGGTGTCGCCATGACCGGACGTCCCCCTCGGCTGCCCACCCTGCATGCCGTGCTCTGGCGAGCCCATCTCGGCATCGTCCTCCTCGCGGTCGCGACCGTCGGCATCACGCTGACCGTCGCCGGTCTTCTCGCACTCCGGCTCAATGCCGAGCAGAACGTCGCGCTGATCGCGCGTTCCATGCGCTACACCGTCGAAGCCTCGGCGGTGTTCCGCGATACGGCGGCCGCCGAGGAGGCGGTCGCGCTGATCGCTGCGGAGGAAGAGGTTGCCGAAGCGCGGGTCGTGCTGCGCGACGGGCAGGTCCTGGCGGATTGGGTGCGGCCTGCCTCCGGCGGCCTGCTGACCTGGCTGGAACGGCCGCTGGCCGCGCTGCTGGACCCACCGATGGTGGCACTGCCCATCATCCATGAGGGCGCGCCGATCGCCGATATCGTGGTCCGTGGCCATGCCGGCACGACGCTGCGCTTCCTGGCGACCGGCCTCGGCGGGCTTTTCGTCTGCATGGCGATCAGCGCAGCCGGTGCGCTCCACCTGTCGCGCCGCATGCAGCGCACTATCGTCAGGCCGCTGGAGGCGCTGGCCGGCCTGGCGCATGCGGTGCGCCGGGATCGCACATTCAACCAGCGGGTTCCGCCGGCGCCGATCGTGGAGATCGATCAGCTCGGGGACGACTTCAACGCCCTGCTCGACGAGCTGGAGGTGTGGGAGAAGCATCTCCGGCGGGAGAACGCCTCGCTCGTCCACCAGGCCTCCCACGACAGCCTCACCGGCTTGCCGAACCGTATCCTCTTCGCCCGCCAGCTCACGCGCGCGATCCAGGATGCGCAGGTGGACGGCCATCGCGTCGCGGTGCTCTTCCTCGACTGCGACAACTTCAAGGAGGTGAACGACCGCCTCGGGCATGCCGCGGGGGATGCCGTGCTGGTCGCCATCGCAACCGAACTCCGCGCGAAGCTTCGCGCCGGCGACCTGGTCACCCGCTTCGGTGGTGACGAGTTCGTCATCCTGCTGACGCCGCTGCGCCGGGCGGACGACGCCATGCGGATCGCCGACAGCATCATCGCCAGCATGGCCAAGCCGATCCTGCTGCCGTCGGGCGGCACCACCACCGTATCGCTCAGCGCCGGGATCGCCGTGTTCCCCGACCATGCGGACGACGCGAACATATTGATCCACCTGGCGGATGCGGCGATGTACCGCGCGAAGCGTTCGCAACGGGGTGGCTGGCGGACAGCCGATGCCCAGGGAGAGGATGGCGATGTCAGGGGGGAGACGGGTGTCCAGGACAGCTAGGCGGGCGATACTGATGGTCCCGGCGCTGGCGCTGCTCGCTGCCTGCCAAGGCCGCGGCCTCACCGCGGAGCAGATCGCGTTGCTGCGGGAGGAAGGGTTCGAGCGGATCGGCGATGACTGGAGCCTGGGTCTGAGCGAGCGCATCCTGTTCGCCAGCACCCGCGCCGAACTGACCCCTGGCGCGCGTCAGACCGTGGAACGCTTGGGCCGTGCCCTGCGCGGGGTCGGCATCTACCGGATGCGCGTGGAGGGGCACACGGATGCTTATGGCGATGCCGCCTACAATGACCAACTCTCCCAGCGCCGGGCACAGGTCGTCGCCGATATTCTGATCGGCGTCGGCTTTCGGGAGCAGGATATCGTGGCGCACGGCCTCGGCAGCCGGGCACCGTTGCCGGGCGTGCGGTCGAACGAGAACCGCCGCGTTGCCATCATCGTTTCCAACGACGGATAGGGCGCCTGCGCTGCGGCCAGTCTTCAGCGCAGCAGCGCGATGACCTGCTCGGCGGCGACGCGCCCGCTCTCGGCGCCGCCGTTCATGTAGCCGGAATGCGCTTCGCTGGTGTGCTCGCCGGCGAAGACCAGGCGCCCCACCGACGCCCAGGCGCCGGCGAAGCCGGCATATTGGCCCGGCGCGAAGCAGGAATACGACCCGCCGACATAGGGGTTGCCGGGCCAGTGCATGCGGCTGGCGCGGCCGTCGAAAGCGGCCGCGATGCCCGGCAGCACCGGCTCCATGGCGGTGGTCGCAGCGCGCACGCGGCCGGCCGCGGCGCCGGCGCCGAAGTCGCGGCCGGTGGCGCCGCCGGCGAAGATGGTCAGCGTGCCGGGCCCGCTGCCGGGCTGGCCATGATCCTCCCAGGAGGCCTGGTAGCCGAGATCGTTGATCGTCTCCCCCGACATCCCCTGGGCCCGCCAGGGCCGCGCCGAGAGACCGGCGAAGAGCTTGGCATTCCTGCCATAGCCGAGCTCCCGGATCGCCCGCCGGGTCAGCGGCGGCAGCGGCACCCCGATCGCCACCTGGCGCAGCATGGTCGCGGGCAAGGTCACCACCACCGCATCCGCCACCACCTCGCGCCCGCCGAAGCCGAGCGCATAGGCGCGCCCGCGCGGCCGCAGGCTGTCGAGCCGCATGCCATGCCGGATGCGCGCGCCGAGCCGCGCCGCGAGTGCCGCCGTCAGCCGGTCATTGCCGCCCGCGATCTGGTAACGTTGGTCCGAGGAGAAGAGGCCCCGCCGGGGCTGCGCCGGGTCGGGCGCGAAATACTCGATGAGATAGAGCGCCGACATCGCTCCGGGATCCTGCCCCATCTCCTGCGCCAATCCGATATCGAGCAGGCTGCGCAGCCAGCCGGAGACGCCGAGCGCATCCAGCAGCGCCGCGGCGGAGCGCCTGTCTTCGGCGACCTTCACGGCCTCGCCACCAGCGCGCAGCGCGGCCAGCCGCGTGACCAGCGATGCGGCTTCGGCCGCGATCTCGGCGATGCCGCGCGTGCCGCCCGCGATGTGGATGTGCGCGGTCGCAGGATCCGCCGTGCCATCCTCCAGGGTCAGGCCGAATTCGCGGGCGAGCGCCAGCATCTCGGCGTGGTCCGTGTTGATGAAGCTGCCGCCGAGCTCGACCAGCGTGCCTTCGCCGACCACCCCGCGTCCGGACAGCACGCGTCCGCCGCTCCGCCGGTTCGCCTCGTAGAGCGTCACGTCGCGCGCGCCGGCCTCGACCAGGCGATGCGCGGCGACCAGCCCCGCGAGGCCGGTGCCCACCACCGCGATACGGGCCGCCGGCAGCGGTTGCGCGCGCAGCGGCAGTGGCGCCAGAGCCGCGCCGGCAAGCAGCGCACGGCGGCGAAGGGGCATGGCGGCGAGTTCGTCGATGGGTGGCGCCCCGGATGCGCGCGCGGCCGCCGCGATGCCCGCCGCACGGCGAAGCATGGCAAAAAGCGGTGTGCGCGACATCAAGGGCCCCCGGGCTCGATTATGCCCAGCCTATCCGTACTGGATGCCTAACGAAAAGTGCCCGGGCGCACACCGCCTTCGGGTTGTGTCAGCCGTTGGTGCGTCGCTGCGCGGTGCGGGCGCGCGGGAAGTCGTAGAGCTCGGCCGGGTTGTCCACCAGGACCCGCCGCCGCGCCGCCGCATCCGGCACGCATTCGGCCAGCAGGTCGAAGAGCTGCGCGTCGTCGGGCTTGTCGTTGAGCGCCTGGGTCGGATGCGGCCAGTCGCTGCCCCAGACCATGCGCTGCGGATTGGCGGCGAAGAAGGCCTTCGCGATCGCCACGCTGTCGGCATAGCCGGGCGGTCCGGCCTGGGTGTCCATGTAGAGGCCGGACAGCTTCACCCAGGTCTTGCCCTGTCCCAGCAGGCGCAGCACCGTGGTGAAGCCCGGGCTGTTGAGACCCTGTGCGGCCGGCAGCCGCGCGCGGTGGTCGAAGACGATGCGGCTCGGCAGGCGCGACAGCAGGTCATTGGCCTCGCCGATCTGGGTGCCGGTCATGTGGATCTGGCAGTGCCAGCCGAGCGGCGCGATGCGGCGCGACAGCGGCTCCAGCATCTCGATCGTGGTGGCGCCGGCCTGGATCAGGTTGAAGCGGATGCCGCGCACGCCCTGGGCATGGAGCTGGCGCAGCTCCGCATCGGTGATGCGGTCGTTCACCACCGCGACCATGCGGAAGCGGTCGCGCCCCAGCGCGCGCATGGATTCGAGATGCAGCCGGTTGTCGGTGCCGTAGGTGGAGGGCTGGACCAGCACGCCGCGCGTGGTGCCGATCCGCCGCTGCAGCGCGCGGTAGTCCTCGACCGAGGCGTCAGGCGGCAGCAGCGAGGCGCCGGCGGCGGCCGGGAAGCGCGCATCGTAGATGTGGAAATGGCAGTCCGTCGCATCGGGCGGCGCCGGCGTGCGGGCGGCCGCGGTGCCCGTGGAATACCGTACATTGTGGGTGGCCGGCGGGGGCGGTGCGGCGGCGCGCTGCTGGGCGCTGGCGGGGCGTGCGGCGGCAGCGAGCGCCGCTGCGGCAGCCAGCGCCGCGCGTCGGCCATAGGCCTGATCGGTCATGGTGCGTCTCTCCCTCGTCCGGTCTGCGCCGGGCGAGGGGAGGCTAGACCGGCTGGTCGGCATTGTAACCTGGGCAACGAAAAGGGCGCGGCACCTGCGGCGCCGCGCCCTCGTTCAGTCGCGATGGCGCCGGTTCAGGCGGCCTTCGCCATGCCCCGCAGCACGTAGTGCAGGATGCCGCCGTTCTTGTAGTACTCGACCTCGTCGGCAGTATCGACGCGGCACAGCACCTGGGTCTTGGTCGTGGTGCCGTCCGGCCGGTGGATCGTCAGGTCCAGCATCATGCGCGGACGCAGATTCTCCAGGCCCTCGATGTCGAGCGTCTCCTCGCCGGTCAGGCCGAGGCTCTTGCGGTCCTCGCCATCCTTGAAGACCAGCGGCAGCACGCCCATGCCGACCAGGTTCGAGCGATGGATGCGCTCGAAGCTCTCTGCGATCACCGCCTTGGCGCCGAGCAGGAAGGTGCCCTTCGCCGCCCAGTCGCGGGAGGAGCCGGTGCCGTATTCCTTGCCGCCCAGCACCACCAGCGGCACGCCCTCGCGCTTGTAGCGCATCGCCACGTCATAGATCGGCGCGACATCGCCCGAGGGGTAATGCTTGGAGACGCCGCCCTCGGTCCCCGGCACCATCTCGTTCTTGATGCGGATATTGGCGAAGGTGCCGCGCATCATGACCTGGTGGTTGCCGCGGCGGGCGCCGTAGCTGTTGAAGTCCGCCTGCCGCACCTGATGCTCAACCAGGTACTCGCCGGCGGGCGAGGACTTCTTGATGTTGCCGGCCGGCGAGATGTGGTCGGTGGTGATGCTGTCCGCGAGCAGCGCCAGGACGCGGGCGCCCTTCACGTCGGCGATCGGCGTGGGTTCGGCCTTCATGCCCTCGAAATAGGGCGGGTTCTGCACATAGGTGGAACCCGAGTTCCAGCGGTAGGTGTCGCTCTCCGCGTCGACGCGGATCGCCTGCCACTGGGCGGGGCCCTTGAACACGTCGCCGTAGCGCTCCTGGAACATCTTGCGCGTGACGACGGCGTGCACCGTGTCGGAGACTTCCTTCTGCGTCGGCCAGATGTCCTTGAGGAACACGGGCTGGCCGTCGCTGCCGGTGCCGATCGGCTCCTTCGTCAGGTCCTTCTTGATGGTGCCGGCCAAGGCATAGGCGACCACCAGCGGCGGCGAGGCCAGGTAGTTGGCGCGCACATTGGCATGCACGCGGCCTTCGAAGTTGCGGTTGCCCGAGAGCACCGAGGCAACGACCAGCTTGTTGTTCTCGACCGCATCCACGATCGGCTCGGCGAGCGGGCCGGAATTGCCGATGCAGGTGGTGCAGCCATAGCCGACGGTCTGGAAGCCGAGCGCGTCGAGGTCCTTCGACAGGCCGGACTTGTTCAGATACTCGGTCACCACCTGCGACCCGGGCGCGAGCGAGGTCTTCACCCAGGGCTTGGCCGTCAGACCCTTCGCCACCGCCTTGCGGGCGACGAGGCCGGCGGCCACCAGCACATAGGGGTTCGAGGTGTTGGTGCAGGAGGTGATCGCCGCGATCACCACATCGCCATGGCCGAGGTCGTAATCCGCCCCTTCGACGGGGACGCGGAGATCGGCCTTGTCGCCGGGCACGCCCATGATGCCGGCGGCGAGGTCGCGGCCGAAAGCAGGTGCCGTATCGGACAGCGCCACCCGGTCCTGCGGCCGCTTCGGCCCGGCGAGCGACGGCACGACCGTCGCGAGGTCGAGTTCCAGCGTGTCGCTGAACACCGGATCCGGGCTGTCCGCCTCGCGGAACATCCCCTGCGCCTTCAGGTAGTCGCGCACCAGGTTGATGCGGTGCTCCTCGCGGCCGGAGAGGCGCATGTATTCCAGCGTCACCTCGTCGACCGGGAAGAAGCCGCAGGTCGCGCCGTATTCGGGCGCCATGTTGCCGATGGTGGCGCGGTCCGCGAGCGGCAGCTCGTTCAGGCCGGGGCCATAGAACTCGACGAACTTGCCGACCACGCCCTTCTTGCGCAGCATCTGGGTGACGGTCAGCACCAGGTCGGTCGCGGTCACGCCTTCCGGCAGCTTGCCGTGCAGACGGAAGCCGATGACATCAGGGATCAGCATCGCGATCGGCTGGCCGAGCATCGCGGCCTCCGCCTCGATGCCGCCGACGCCCCAGCCGAGCACGCCGAGGCCGTTCACCATCGTCGTGTGGCTGTCGGTGCCGTAGCAGCTATCCGGGAAGGCGTAGACGTCGCCGGCATCGGTCGAGGTCCAGACGCCCTGCGCCAGATATTCCAGGTTCACCTGGTGGCAGATGCCGGTGCCCGGCGGCACGACGCGGAAGTTGTTGAAGGCGGACTGGCCCCAGCGCAGGAACTCGTAGCGCTCGCCGTTGCGCTCGAACTCAATGTCGACGTTCTGCTGCAGCGCCTGCGGCGTGCCCGAGACATCGACCATGACCGAGTGGTCGATGACGAGGTCGACCGGCACCAGCGGGTTCACCTTGCGCGGATCACCGCCGAGGTTGAGCAGCGCGTCGCGCATGGCGGCCAGGTCGACCACCGCCGGAACGCCGGTGAAGTCCTGCAGCAGGATGCGCGCCGGGCGGAAGGGGACTTCCTTCTCGGAATGCCCCTTCTGCACCCATTCGGCAATCGCCTTCGCGTCGTTCACCGTGTAGCTGCGGCCATCCTCGAAGCGCAGCACGTTCTCGAGCAGCACCTTCAGGCTGTAGGGCAGGCGGCTGAGATCGCCGATGCTCTTGGCCGCTTCGGGCAGGCTGAAATAATTGTAGGTCTTGCCGTCGACGACGAGCGTGCGACGGGTTTTCAGGCTGTCCTGCCCGATCATGCGCATGGTCCGGGGGCCCTTCTTCCTCGGTCCGCATCGCCTATGCTGCGTCGCGGAGTCGCCGGTTTTAACCACGCTGGACTGCACCGGTCCATGGCCCGCGGATTTGTCAAGCCTAGATGAGAAGGGTTCGCAACTAGCTGATGCTGCACGCGGAGAACCTGGCCTGCCTGCGCGGTGAGCGCGTGGTCTTCGCGGGGCTGTCCTTCGCGCTGGCGCCAGGGGAGGCGCTGCTGCTGACCGGGGCGAATGGCGCCGGCAAATCGACCCTGCTGCGGCTGCTGGCAGGCCTGCTTCGCCCCGCGGAAGGGCGGGTGCTGTGGAACGGCGCGGCCGATGGCGATGTGCCGCTGCGTTACCTCGGCCATGCCGATGCGCTGAAGCCGGCCTTCACCGCGGCAGAGAACCTGGGCTTCGCGGCGCGCCTTGCCGGCGTGCCCGCGGTGCGCGTCGCGGCTGCGCTGGCGGCGATGGACCTGACGCCGCTCGCGCTGCTGCCGGCGCGGGCCCTCTCATCGGGGCAGAAGCGGCGGCTGGCGCTGGCGCGTCTGGCGCTCGACGGGCCGGGCGCCGTGCCGCTCTGGCTGCTGGATGAGCCGACCACCGGGCTCGACGCCGCGTCGGTCGAGCGGCTCGGTGCGTTGTTCGCGGCGCATCGCGCCGCCGGCGGGATGGTGATCGCGGCGACGCATCTGCCGCTGCCGCTCGATGCCGCGCGGGAGCTGCGGTTGTGAGCGCGTCCGATGACCGGAAGGCGGAGCCTGGAGGTCTGAATCGGCCGCGCCCTGCCGTGAGCGCGTCCGATGACCGGAAGGCGGAGACTGGAGGTCTGAATCGGCCGCGCCCTGCACGCGCTTTCCTGGCGCTGCTGGCGCGCGACCTGCGCCTCGCGCTGCGTCACCCGACGGAGACGCTGGCCGCCGTGATGTTCTTCGTGCTGGTCGCCGCGCTGTTCCCCTTCGGCGTCGGCCCCGCGCCGGAGATCCTGGCGCGGCTGGCACCCGGCGCGCTGCTCGCCTCGGCGCTGCTGGCGGCGCTGCTGCCGCTCGACCGGCTGTTCGGTGCGGATGCGGAAGACGGCTCGCTCGACCTGCTGCTGCTCTCGGGCCTGCCGCGTGCCGGCATCGCCTTGGCCAAGGCGTTGGCGCATTGGATCACCACCGGCCTGCCGCTGATCGCCGCGACCCCCATCGCCTGCGCGATGCTGAACCTGCCGGTCACTGCCTGGGGTGCGGCGCTGGCCGCCCTGGCGCTGGCGACCGCCTTCCTGTCGTTGCTCGGCACCGCGGGCGCCGCGCTGACGCTCGGTGCCCGACGCGGCGGGCTGCTGTTGCCGCTGCTGGTGCTGCCGCTGGCGATCCCGGCGGTAATCTTCGGCGCCGCCGCGATCGAGGCGGCGGGGGCCGGACTGTCCCCCTCGCCCTTCCTGCTGCTGCTCGGCGCCGGGCTGTCGCTCGCCCTGCCGCTGGCGCCGATCGCGGCCGGGGCAGCACTCGGCGAGGATTGAGAGGCAGGCCGAAGGGCCTCCAAGCTTACCGCGCTTCGCGCAGCGCCAGCATCGCGGCCCCCAGCCCGCTCGCCAGCGACAGCACGCCGAGGACAGGGGCGGCCAGCATCGCGATGAGACCCAGCCCGAGCGCCAGCGATCCCAGCGCCGTGCCGAATGCGCAGATGGCCGCCAGCGCCGCGATCACCGAAAGGCTTTGGATGCTCCACATGGCCGAGTTCCCGGATGCCGGACTGGGCCAAATGTGGCAGTCATGCCACCGCTTCGCCCCAATCCCGCCTCAATCTGGGCGCGCGGAGGCGCAACGAGATCTCACCAGTCTGTGAGCGAGGAATGAAACCGTGAGCGGGGTGTGGAGGCCACACCCCGCGTCGGCCGATCAATTGGTCTGCTGGATCGCCGCGAGCTGCCAGGTCCCGCCCGCGGACCGCACGAAAGTCCAGAGCTCGGTCGCGGTGATCCGCTGCGCCGGGTCGCCTTCCACCACGGCGCCATCCGCGACGCGCCGGGTCACGTCGACCAGGGAGAAGCGCATGGCGACGGTCGCGTAGTCCTGCCCGTTCTCGTGCCAGGCCTCGGACAGGTCGCCCGCCTCCAGTTTCACGTCGCGGGTCTCGTTCTGCCAGCCGCGCGCCTGCAGCGCGGCATGGTCCTCGGCGAAGTGCCGGGCCATCTCCGGCGTGCTCAGCCGCTGCAGCGCCGCCGCGTCGCGCGCCGACCAAGCCGCGTTCACCGCGATCAGCGCCTGTTCGAAGGCCTGGAAATCGCCGGGTGTCGGGTTGAAGGGCAGGGTGGCGGGCTTCGCCGCTGCCGCACCGCCGCCCATCGGGAAGGCGGCATTGCGCGCGAAGGTGTTGGCATTGGCGCTGGCTTGGCCGGGTGCGGCACCCGCATAGGCCGGCTGCCCCTGGCGACGGCCGCGGAACAGCCGCATCACCAGCATCACGACGCCGACCACCAGCGCCACCTGCAGCAGCAGGCCGAGGATGGAGGCGAAGCCGCCCAGGCCCCCGAACAGGCCGGCGCCGAACAGCGCGCCAATCAGGCCGGCGCCCAGCAGCCCGCCCATCATGCCGCCCATGAACCCGCGCGAGCCGGCGGGCCGCGCCGCGCCGGCCGCCGCGGCGCCGGCGGTG
>NZ_JAAGBB010000067.1 GCF_018129085.1 Plastoroseomonas hellenica | reverse complement strand
CCCAGGCGGCCGCGCGCCGCGCCGCCGGGCGCGGCGGACGGGCGGCGGTGGAGCGGGTCAGAAGCCGCGGCGGGCAGCTCTGGCGCGCCCGCGTCATCGGCCTTTCCCCGGATCAGGCGCGCCATGCCTGCCGCGCGACACGCGGCCCCTGCATGGTGCTGTCGCCCAGCCGGCTATAGCGCAGCGGCGGAATCGCCTGGAGGCGTGAATCTGCTCGCCGCAACAGATGCTCTAGCGGCTGGCGCTGGGCTTGCCGCTGGGCAGCACCCCACGCTGAAACGCGTCGCCATGGCGCGACGGAGCGGCTTGTTGCTCGGTTGCTGTGGGCGTGGGGCCGCCGAGCCGCTGCCGGCGTGCCCGTTCGCGTGCCCGCTGGTTTTGCCGGAGCTGACTTCCGAAGCGGTTCGCGTCCAGGCGCGGCGTCAGCCAGTCCATGGCGGAGGCAGCACCGGGGGCGGCAGCAAGCGGGAGGAAGAGAAAGGCGGCGAGTCCACGGCGTGTCACTGATCGGGCCTCCGCTACGATATCGCCGCTAAGTTCCACCAGTGTATTGAGCGGCCAAGCCGCTCCGCGATCAAAGTGCCGCGCACCGCCCGTCGCGGCAGTTACAACGGCGTGATGGTGCCGACGCTCAGCCTCAGCTCTCATCCCAAGGGCGTCAGGATCGGGCGCAGCGCGCGTGCCGCGCCGGCCGCGAGCAGCGCCGCGGCGAGCACCGCGACGGCAGCGGCGGGCCAGCCGAAGGCGGCGATCGCGCCCCCGACCGCGGCGGGCCCGACCACCTGGCCGAGATTGCTGCCCTGCATGATCAGCCCGATGACGACCGGCGTCAGCGCGGCGGGTGCCGCGATCGGCGCGGAGGAGATCAGCGTCGCCGGGATCATGCCCCCGATGCCGGAGAACACCAGGCAGAGCAGGAAGGCCGGCACCGCCGGCAGCAGCGGCAGGAAGATGCCGATCCCGCAAAGCCCCATCACGACGGTGGCGCCGATGATCAACGCGGATCGGCTGGCACCGCGGGCCAGGAGCCAGCCGGCGCCGAGATTGCCGACGACATTGACCGCGGTCGCAGCAGCACTGAGCAGGCCGGCGGTGCCGTGCGTCGCCTGCATCCGCTCCATCAGCAGCACCGGCAGGAAGCTGAACAGCGCGAAGAACATCAGGCTGTAGAGGGCGAAGCAGCCGGCCAGCAGCAGCGGCCCGCGCCCGGTCACGACCGCGGTCGCATCCGCCCAGAGCCTCTGCGCCGGGATCGGCGCGGCGGCCGCCGCACGGCCGATGCAGATGAAAACCGCCGCGATCGCCGCCACGGCGAGCGCGGCGCAGATCCACCAGATCACCCGCCAGTCGCCGAGCGCCGGCCCCGCGAGCATCGCGATCGCCATGCCCGCCGGCATGAAGCAGCTCCAGAGCGCGAAGGCGATGGTCCGGTGCGCCTCGGCCACTACGCGCTGCAGGATCGCGGGCCCGGAGACCGCGATCAGCAGGAAGCCGAGCCCTTCCACGATCCGCGAGGCCAGCAGCATCGCGAAGGAGGGTGATAGCGCACCCGCGGCGCTGCCGATCGCGACCGCGGCGAGCCCGGCGACCAGCACCCGGCGGTCACCGAGTGCGCGCGCCATGGCGCCGGCCGGGATGCCGCCGAAGACGCCGAGGATCGCGAAGATCGCGGTCACCCAGCCGACGGCACCGAGGTCGAGCCGCAGGTCGGCCTGCAGCAGCGGCGTCGCGATCGCGGCCTTGCCGACCTGCAGCGCCGAGACCACGCCGGCCCCGACCACCGCCGCGACCGGCGCCCAGCGCGTGATGGCGGCGGTACGGGGCAGGGCGGTCGCGCTCACGCCGCCGCCTTGTCACGCGCCGCGGCCAGCGCATGCGCCAGCCAGGCGACATGGCGGCCCTGGAAGCGTGCGCCGTCGAGCTCATTGGCGCTCGGCCGCCGATCGCCATCGCCTGCCAGCGTCGTCGCACCATAGGGTGAGCCGCCGGTGACCTCGTCCATCCGCATCTGGCCCTTGAAGGTGTAGGGCAGGCCGGCGACGACCAGGCCGAGATGCAGCAGCACGACATGGGTCGAGAGGATCGTCGCCTCCTGCCCGCCATGCTGGCTGCCGGTCGAGGTGAAGACGCTGCCGAGGCGCCCGACCAGCGCATCCCTGGCCCAGAGCCCGCCCGCCTGATCGAGGAAGTTCTTCATCTGCGCGGCCATGGTCCCGAAGCGCGTCGGCGTCCCGATGATGATCGCATCATACTCGGGCAGCTCGGCGACCGTCGCGACCTCCGCCGCCTGGTCGAGCTTGTAGCCCGCCTTCACCGCGACCGCCTGGGGGACGATCTCCGGCACGCGCTTCACCGCGACCTCCGCGCCCGCCTCCCGGGCGCCTTCGGCGACTGCCGCGGCCATCGCCTCGATATGGCCGTAGGATGAATAATAGAGCACCAGAACCTTGGTCATTTTCATTTCCTTGCCCTCAAACGCCGGGCGGGCGGCGTCCGCCGCCCTTGGCTTCGCGGCACTAGCCGCGGGCCGCATTCGCGGCCTCGGACCGGCAAGGGGCCGGTCCGCCGGGTTGCACCGGGGAAAGAATGGCGTTCTGACCGATCAATGGGAGTGATAAAAGCAGCATGGGTTCGATCTAGGGAATAGATCATGCTGGATGCGCTCACGCTCGATCAGCTCCGCACTTTCGTGACCGTGGCGGAGGCTGGCAGCTTCCGCGCCGGCGCCGCCCGCCTGGCGCGGGTGCAGTCGGCGGTGAGCCACGCCATCGCCAACCTGGAAGCGGAGCTGCGGCTGCAGCTCTTCGACCGGGCCGGGCATCGCCCGGTGCTGACCGAGGAAGGCCGCGCGCTGCTCGCCAATGCGCGCGACATCCTGCTCCGCGTCGATGCGATGCGCGCCCGGGCACGCGGCCTCGGCGAAGGGGTCGAGCTGGAGCTGTCGCTGATCGTCGATACGCTGTTTCCGATCGCGGCGGTCGGCGCCGCCCTGGTGGCGCTGCGCGCAGCCTATCCCTCGGTCGCCATCCGGATGGCGGTGGAGCCGATGGGCGGCCCGCCGGCGGCGCTCCTCGAGCGGCGCAGCACCTTGGCAATCATGGTGGGGGAGGATTTCCGCGATCCGCGCCTGGCGCTCGAAGCCCTCGCGGCGGTGGAGCAGGTGGCGGTCGTCGCCGCCTCGCATCCGCTCGCGCGGCGGCCGCCGGGTGCTGCGATCGGCGTTGCCGACCTCGCGGATCACCTGCAGATCGTGCTCTCGGACCCGAGCGCGCTGTCGGAAGGCCGGGATTTCGGTGTGCTGTCGCCGGAGACCTGCCGGGTCGGCGGCCAGGACACCAAGCATGCGCTGATCCTCTCGGGGCTCGGCTGGGGGCGCCTGCCGTCCTGGCTGGTCGCGCGCGACCTCCGGGACGGGCGGCTGGTCCGCCTCGACACCAGGGCGCTCGGCCGCGACGCGACGACCCGCTACGAAGCCTATCTGGCGTATCGCCTGGATGAACCGCTGGGGCCGGCAGCGCGCCATTTCGGGGCGGCGTTGCGCCGGATTGCCGCGGCAGCCGCGCCGCCCCGCCGCCCTGGCCGTGCTGCCAGGACGGCCTCCCCGGGCTAGAGCGTGATGACTTGAGGCCGGTCCGGCCGAAAAGTCTGAATCACGCGATCAAACAAGGTGCTGGAGCATGATGCGTGAGTGCTTACGAACGCATCATGCTCCAGCATGCGGCGCGGCGCGACCCGCGCCCACAGCCACGGAGAAACGCCCATGCAACGCCGCGACATCAACGCACCCGACGCACCCGCGCCGGCCAGCCCCTATACCCAGGCCGTCGAAGTGACCGGCGCCACGCGCACGCTCTACATCAGCGGGCAGGTCGGCATCGATGCCGACGGCAGGATCCCCGACGACATTGCGGCGCAGAGCCGCCTCGTCTGGGCCAACCTCGCCGCCCAGCTCCGGGCCGCGGGGATGACGCTCGACAATGTCGTGAAGATCGTCACCATCCTGCCGAATGCCGGCGACATCGGCGCCAGCCGCATCGGCCGGCAGGAAGCGCTCGGCGACCGCAAGCCCGCGAGCACGCTGATCATCGGCGGCCTCGCCAACCCCGCCTGGAAGATCGAGGTGGAGGCGGTCGCAGTCGCCTGACGCGCCGCGCCGCCGCCGCCGCCGGCTGGTGACCCCGCGCACAGCCCCGCCGCGGGCCTTTGGACTACCGCTACGACCGTAAGGCGGCGCCGCTCCCACGCGCCGCCATCCTCCGGGGCACCCGGATGCGGGGATCGGTAGTCACATGGCCCATGTCACCTTGATCCTGACGCGGACACCGCTCGACGAATTCATCCTCGACGGCAATCAGAACAAGGATGTCGACGAGCTGACGGAGGAGCAGCGTCTGCGCCTCTATCTGCCGCGGCACGCACCGGTCACCGCCAGGCCGAGCGTCAAGCGCAAGAGTGGCCGCTGGGGGTCGCTGCTGGTACTCGCCGGCCCGAAGGTGACGGCGGCGAGCTTCGCGATGGCGGGGGCCGGCGCCACCGTCATGCTGGCCGGCCGCGCGCTCAGCCTCGCGGCGGAGGCCGGCGGCTTCAGGAGCAAGGAATACACGACGCTGGAGCGCTACCGCGGCAGCTTTGGCAGCCTGGAGCAGAGCGAGCGCTTCGTCATGATGCCGGCCCGCGACGAGCCCTATCCGCTGAAGGTGGAGCGCGGGAACCGCGTGGTGAAGACGATGCGCGATGGTCATAGCGGCGACTGCATCAGGGTCCTCGGCGGCGAGACCCGGGCGCAGCGCGGCATCCTGATTCATGAGGCGCCGAATGTCGGCTGGGTGATCGGCTGCATCGCGCCCCGCCCCAAAGGCAACAAGGGCGTGTTCAGCAATCGCGACGGCAATCCCTCCTTCAACGCGATGAAGGAGATCCTGGAGACGATGACCGCCTTCGGGCACGGCAAGGGCAGCCTCTTCGTGCTGCCCTAGGCCTGGGAATCCGACGTCGAAACGACTTTGTGATTTCGGTTTCGAACCGAATAGGGCGCATCATCACGCTGCGTATCGCGGGGCACGCATGATGCGTGCCTGCCAGGAGTGAGGGACGATCACCATGGCCGGGCTCAGCGCGCTCGATATGGTCAATCCGTACTTGTCGGACCGTCGCCAGCTCATCTGCACGGAGCTGGCGATCCTGCTGCCCAACACCGAGGCCGTCATCGCATCGAACAGCAAGGCGACGAGCGCCCGCTTCAAGGAATGGACGGGGCATACGCAGCAATCCCTGGAAGATGCCTGGAAGGCTGAGGGATTCACGAAGGACGCGAAAACCGGCAGCTGGACGAGGCCGGCAAGCGGGCCGGTCACGACATCCTGCGAGGGGTTGATCGGCCAGATCTTCAACAAGATCGAGAGCGCAGGCTTCGGCAAGCGGCGCGGCGGTGGCGTGACGTCCTTCAGCCTGCCGGGCAACGACAAATACGGCAAGGAACCCGCAACGCCGCCGCCGGGCTGGCATTGGTTCCGCGACAAGACGAGCGCGGTGCGGCCGCGGGCGGGCGACCTCTTTCAGATCGGGCGGCTGGTCGCCCCTCGGCAATGGTATCACCACCATGTCGGCGTCATCACCGGCTGGGTCGATGGCGAGAACCCGAGCTGGGAGACGGTCGAGGCGGGTCAGGGTGGCCCCGGCACCGGCTTCGATTTCATCAAGCGCAAGGGCTGGCGGCCGCTCAATCCCGTGGACGTCAGGAGCCCGGCGAAAGTGCTGATGGGCTGGCTCGATATTGACGAGTATTTCGCGAAGTAGCGCGCTGTCGCCGCGCGGCCCGACAAAATCCGGACAGATGTGATTGGTTCCGACTCGACGCGATGCGGGAGGATGCCGCCGATGGGCGCCGAGATGAAAGAGGCACCGGGATGCAACAGTTGAAGCGGTTCTGGGCAAACCTGCTGCGCTGGATGACCTACCAGCCCAGCCGGCGCTACATGCGGGGTGGTCGCTGACGGGAAGCCGGCGCCGCCGCGGCGGCTGCCTATTCCGGCTCGATCCCCGCCTCGCGCGCGACCATCGCGACGCGCCGCGATTCCGTCGCGAGGAAAGCGGCGAACTCTGCGGCGCTTTCCATGACCGGATCCACGGCCTGCTCGGCGAGGCGCGATCGTAGCTGCGGGTCCCGCGCCGCTGATTGCAGCGCGGCGTTCAGCCGCTCCACCTGATCCGTGGGCAGGCCCTTGGGACCCCAGAGCGCATACCACAGGGTGAAGTTCAGGCCGGGCAGCCCGGCCTCCGCGATGCTCGGCACATCCGGCGCCGCGGCGCTCCGCTCGGCACCCATGATGGCGAAGCCGCGGAGCTGGCCGCCGCGCAGGAAGGGCAGGGCGGAGCCGAGCGGGGCGACCATGAGCGTCGTGGTCCCGGCGACGACATCGGTCAGCGCCGGCGCAGTGCCGCGGTAGCTGACCACCAGCGCATCGAGCCCGCCCCGCCGCCGCAGGCTCTCGGTCGCCAGATGGCCCATGCTGCCGAGCGCCGAATTGGCGAAGGTGAAGCGGTCCGGCCGCGCCTTGGCCGCGGCGAGCAGCGCGGCGAGATCGGGTTGCGGCGCGGCGCTGGGATTGCCGACCAGCACCAGCGGCGCGGTCGCCAGCCGGCCGATCGGCGTGAAATCCGCCACGGGGTCATAAGGCACGTTGCGCATGACCAGCCGCGCCATGAGCTGGATGTCGGCATTCACCAGCAAGGTCGCGCCGTCCGGCGCGGCGCGCGCCACCTCGGCGGCGCCCAGCGTGTTGTTGGCGCCGGAGCGGTTCTCGACCACCCAGACCTGCTGCAGCAGCGCCGCGCAGCTCTGTGCGAAGATGCGGCCGATCACATCGATCGCACCACCCGGGGCGGCGGGGACGATGAGGCGCACCGGCCGTGCCTGGGCCAGGGCCTCGCGCGCCGGCAACACGGCCGCCGCCGCGGCATGGGCCAATCCGCGTCTTCCCAGCATGGGATCGATCCTCCCCATCCCGGCGGGCCGGGTCAGGCGCCGCCGCGATCTTCCCGGAACAGGCGCAGCGCCTCCTGCACCGGCCGGTCCGAGAAGGAGAAGAGCACGGATTCGGCGTCGGCTTCATGCCGGACGCGATGCCAGCTCGGCACGACGAAGATGTCGCGCGGCCCCCATTCGACGGTGAAATCCTCGCCGACATGGCTGCGGCCGCGCCCCTCCATCGGCACGACGATGGTGGCGTCGGTCGAACGATAGGCGCTGGTGCGGAAGCCTTCCGGCAGCAACTGCATGAAGCTGCCCATGGTCGCCATGGCGTGGCCGCCGGTTTCGGGGTTGGCGTAGCGCATCTTCAGCCCGTGGCAGGGGTCCCATTCCTCCTGCCGCCGCATGATGTCGAGCGCCTCGCGCGTGCGGGCATAGGGGTAGTTGAAGATCGGCGAATGCCCGCGGCCGCCCGACGGCGTGACCGGCAGCAGGTTGGCGCCGTAGCGCGCCAGGCTGTCGCCCTCCCGCCGGGTGAGCGGCTGCTCGTCCTGCGGCAGGTGTTCCGCGAAGGAGGCGTCGAGGAACTGCACCAGCGGGATGTCGAGGCCGTCGAGCCAGAACATCGGCCGGTCGCTTTCATTGCCGTGGTCGTGCCAGGTCATCGGCGGGGTGATGACGAAATCACCTTCGCGCATGATGGTCTTCTCGCCATCGACAACCGTATGCGCGCCCTCGCCTTCCAGCACGAAGCGGAGCGCGGTCTGGGTGTGGCGGTGCGCCGGCGCGACCTCGCCCGGCAGCACGAGCTGCACCCCGGCATAGAGGTCGGTCGTTATGCGGGACTGGCCGCGGAGGCCGGGATTCTCCAGCACCAGCACGCGCCGCTCGGCTTCCTTGGCGGTGATCAGCGCGCCTGCTTCCAGCATTGCCGCGCGGATTTCCGCGAAGCGCCAACCCGCGGGCCGGCAGGCGCTGCGCGGCTCCGGCGTCACCAGGTTGGCGAGCGAGGTCCAGAGCGGGGTGAGATTCTGCCGGCCGATGCGCTCGTAGAAGGCCAGCCGTTCAGGCGTCTCGGCGGCGCGCGCCGGCGTCCTGTCCTTATCCATGACGTCCTCCTGCCCGGGATTGACCGTATACTGTCTTTATGAGTACGGTCAATCGCGGAGGCTGCGCCATGGACGGTGACGACATGCTCGACCTGGCGAAGGAGCCCGATGGCGGCAGGATCCCGCGCCAGTTTCGGCCGCGTGGCCGTTGCGCTATGCATCCCGCACCGGCGGCGCAATCCCGCGCCGCTCTTCCCGGCGAGCCCGCCACCCCGCATGGACGATCTCTACACCATGCCCGGCCATCTCATCCGCCGGGCGCAGCAGATCTCGACCGCGTTGTTCACGGAGGAATGCGCGGGCTTCGACCTGACCTCGGTGCAGTTCGCGGCGCTCACGGCCATCAAGGCCAATCCGGATGTCGACGCCACGCGGCTCTCGGCGCTGATCGCCTTCGACCGCTCGACGATCGGCGACGTGCTGGAACGGCTGGAAGCCAAAGGCTGGATCCTGCGCAGCGCGAGCCAGGGCGACCGCCGCGTCAAGCTGCTGCGCATCACGCCCGCGGGGTCGAAGCTGCTGCGCGACGTGCTCCCCGCGGTGAAGCGGGTGCAGGAACGGCTGCTGGCGCCACTGGCGCCCGAGGATCGCGTGACCATGATCCGCCTGCTCACTGGCCTCGCCGAGCTGCACAACGAGGTGACGCCCGCGCCGCTGCGGATCGCCGCCCAGCGCTAGCGGCCTCACCGCGCCGGGCGCCATGACGGCGCCAGGCGCCGGCCGCTTCATCGTCGCCGGCGGCGGCATCGGCGGCCTCGCCGCCGCCCTCGCGCTCGTCCAGGCCGGCGCCGCGGTGACGGTGCTGGAGAAGGCGGCGGCGCTCGGCGAGATCGGTGCCGGCATCCAGCTCGGGCCCAACGCCTTCCGCTGCTTCGACCGCCTCGGCATCGGCGACGCCGCGCGGGCGATGGCGGTCTATATCGACCAGCTTCGGCTGATGGATGCCGTGGGCGGCGGGGAGATCACCCATATCCCGCTGGGCGAGCCGTTCCGCCAGCGCTTCGGCAATCCCTATGCCGTGGTCCATCGCGGCGAACTCCATGGCGTGCTGCTCCGCGCCTGCCAGGCGCATGGGCGTATCGCGCTCCGCACCGGCGCCGAGATTGCAGGCTATGCGCAGGATGGCGGCGGCGTCGCGGTCCGGCTGGCCTCCGGGGAGCGGCTGGATGGCGCCGCGCTGATCGGCGCCGACGGCCTCTGGTCGCGGGTCCGCGCGCAGCTGGTGGGCGACGGGCCGCCCCGCGTCTCCGGCCACACCACCTACCGCTCGGTGATCCCGACCGCGCGGATGCCGGAGGATCTGCGCTGGAACGCCGCGACGCTCTGGGCCGGCCCGAAATGCCACCTGGTCCACTACCCGCTCTCGGGCTGGGAGACGTTCAACCTGGTGGTCACCTGCCACAACGACGCCGCCGAACCCGTCGCCGGCAAGCCGGTCTCGGAGGCGGAGGTGCTGCGCGGCTTCGCGCATGTGCATCCGCGGGCGCAGGCCATCATCCGCCACGGCACCGATTGGAAGCTCTGGGTGCTCTGCGACCGCGATCCGGTCGGGAGCTGGGTCGATGGCCGGGTCGCGCTGCTCGGCGATGCCGCGCATCCGATGCTGCAGTATTTCGCGCAGGGCGCCTGCATGGCGCTGGAGGATGGCGTCTGCCTCGGCGAGATGGTCGCGGCGCATCCCGGCCGGGTGGAGCAGGCGCTCGCCGCCTACCAGACGCGGCGCCTGCTGCGCACCGCCGCCGTGCAACTCTATTCGCGCGCGATCGGCGAGCATGTCTATCACCCCGCGGGTGCACATGCGGCGCTCCGCGACGCAATCATGCGCGCGAAGGCGCCGGCGGACTGGTATGACAGCCTCGCCTGGCTCTATGGCGGCACCGCGCTCACGGAAGTTCCGGCGCTGGCGCAACAGCAGAGAGGGGATGCGTATGTGTTCCAATGACGCCGAAGGCATCGCCCAGCAGGTGGCCGATGCCGCCGCGGCCGGCCAGGCGCCGTCGCCATCCCTGATCGAGGACCTGGTCATCGCCAACCACATCCTCGCCGACGAAGGCGTCGTCGATGCCTTCGGCCATATCAGCGTGCGGCACGATGGCCGGCCCGACCGCTTCCTGCTCGCCCGCAACATGGCGCCGGGGCAGGTGACGCCGGCTGATATCATCGAGTTCACCCTGGATGGCGATCCCGTCGACGCTGTCGGCCGCCGCGTCTATCTTGAGCGCTTCATCCATGGCGAGATCTACCGCCGGCGCCCGGATGTCATCGCCGTCGTGCACAGCCATTCACATTCGATCGTGCCGCTGAGCGTCGCGCGCGGCACCCGGCTCCAGGCGCTGTTCCACATGGCGGGCTTCATCGGCCAGGGCGCGCCGGTCTTCGAGATCCGGGACGCCGGCGGCGACGGCACCGACCTGCTGATCAGCAACAACGCGCTTGGCCGGGCGCTCGCCGAGCATTTCGATGCGGCCGATATCGTGCTGATGCGCGGCCATGGCTCGACGGTGGTCGGCGGCTCCATCCCGCAGGCGGTCTATCGCGCTGTCTATGCCGAGCTCAATGCGCGCTATCAGCTCGAGGCGTCGCGGCTCGGCGAGGTCACCTTCCTGAGCGAGGCCGAAGCCCGCGCCTGCGTGCAGAGCATCGAGGCGCAGGTGCATCGCCCCTGGGCTCTCTGGAAGCAGCGCGCCCGGGATCGCCGGGCGCGCTGAGGCGCCTCAGCCGGCCATCACCACCGGCATGGGCGGCGGATCGCGGATCACCTCCGCATCCTGGAAACCGCCGAGGCCCAACGCCCATTGGATCGCCAGCACGGCGCCGGCGAGGCCGAGGCCCGTCATCATCGCGCGCAGCCAGTCAGGCATCCCGATCCCCTCCGCAAGATCCGGCAGATGGGCTTCAGAGGCCGGCGCCGCGGGGATCGTCGGCCGGCCGCCGCGGCGCTGCCCCGCGCCCGCCGGCGCCGGCGCGGTCGAGCTGCGCGAGCGCGTCCATGATCTCGTCGAACGACACCGGCCGGCCGGAGCGCGGCAGCCGGCGCAGCCTGGGGTCGCCGGTGACGGCGCAGGCATCGGAGGCCCAGGAGGAGAGGATGGCCCGCTGCTCGGACCGGGTCAGCGCCGGGTCCGCCAGCACATCCTGGGGCCGATCGTAGTGGCGCCCTGGATGGAGCAGGCGATCGAGCGCCTCGTCATCCGTCTCCGGCCGCATCGCGGCCAAACTCGCACCTGGCTGCATCACCATGGCGGTCCCCTCCTCCAATCTCTCCCCATCCCGCCGGGCGCCCGTCGCCGCGGCGCGCGATGATCTTGTCGCGGCCTGCCGCCGTGGCAAGGGGGCGCCGGCGCGTTCATGCGCCGGCCGCATGGGGTTCCACCGGGGGCGGCTTCACGTTCCGACGATGCGCCGCACGGGCGCCGTTTCGCCGCATTCGCCGCCCGCTTCCGCCGCATTCGGTGCCCATCCTCCTGCATGCCGGACCTGCCGCTGCGGCGGCATTGTCAGGAGGAGCGAGCATGATTGCTGTCCATGACCAAATCGCTGTCCACGACCGACCCACGGCGAGGCCCGCCCTCGGCCTTGCCCTGCTCATCAGCCTCGATCTCTGGGTGCTGCTGGCAGCGGCCGCGCTGCTCGCCTGGCGCGCGGCGCATCCGTGATCCGCGTCCGCGCGTAGGGCGGCTGAGGATGCATTAACACCTGATCGGGCATGGTCCGAAGCAGCGCCGCAACGCGATGTCGGCGCGCCAGGGCCAAGACGGCCTGCCATTCGACGCAAGCGGAAGCGACGGATGAGCCCGCCGAGGAGCGACTTTCGTCGCTGCCTGCACGGGCGATCCGGCCTTAGGCATCCAGGCGCGTCATGTTGCGATGGAAGGGCATGAAAATGCGGTGCGTGAAGCGGCTCTGGGCGAGCCTCGTGCATTGGGCGACCTACCAGCCGAGCCAGCGCTACATGCGCGGCGGGCGGTAATCATTTTCGTCGGGCGCGTTAACGCAGGTTAGAGCGGCGGCCACGGCCACGCTCTAGCCTGCGATGAATGAGCGAGTCCCTTTCGGATGCCGGCCCGCCGGCCCGCCCTGCGTCCCCACCGACCTACAAGATCGTCGCCGCGCCATCCGGAGAGGCGGCCGGTTTCCTGGTGATCGAGACCGGCCCCGGCGGGCACGAGGTCACGCTGCTCGCCTGCGCCACGCGGGACGAGGCGTCGCGGGCGAAGACCGCGCTGGAGCAGCTCGACGCGGCCGAAGCCCGGGCCCGCGGGTGGCGCGCCATCGACCGGAGCTGAACGGCGCCGCCCGGCCGACCCGCCTCGCGGGTCACGCGTCCCGCCGTGACGCCTTGCTCATCTGGCCGAGCCGGTCGGCCGCCGCGGTCAGCAATCGCGCCCGCGCCGCGCGGCCGGCCTCGAGATGGCGGATGAGCAGATCGGTGGCCGCGACGCGGTCATCCGCCTCCAGCCGCTCCAGGATCGCCATGTGCTCCGTCACCTGCGTCGCGAGCCGCGTGGTGTCGAGCGCCACGACATAGCCGGCGAGGCGCCGCAGCCGCGTCAGCCGCGCGGCGGCATCGGTCAGGAAGCGGTTGCCGGACGCCTGCACGAGTGCGAGGTGGAAGCCGGAGTTCAGCTCGAAGATGGTGCGCGGGCCCGGGGCTGCGCCGGCATCCAGCAGGCTCTCCTGCTCGCGCCGGAGCCGCGCGGCGGTCGCCGGCGCCAGCGCGTAGCCGGGCGCCTGCAGCGCCGCCGTCTCCAGCGCGCGGCGGGTCCAATAGGCCTCGTCCTCGGCGGCCGGTCCGTCGATCAGCGGCAGGAACCGCCAGCCGCCCGCGGCGCCGCGCTCCACCCAGCCCTCCGCCAGGATGCGCAGCATCACCCGCTGCAGGCTGCCGCGCGGCACGCCGGTGCGCCGCAGCAGCGCGGCCTCCGCGATGCTGTCGGGGATCCTGCCTTCCAGCCGGTCGGCGGCGAGCCGCCAATAGAGCCGCTCCGCCGCGTCGCTGTCCCTGTCATCGCCGAGCGGGTCGTCGCCGGCGGGCGGCAGCTGGCGCAGCACCAGGCCGCGACTATTCGCGGCCGGCGCGGCCAGGCCGTGCTGCGCGAGGATGCCGAGCGCCCCCCGCACCGGTGCGCGCGAGGTGCCGAGCGCCGATGCCAGCCCGGTCTCGGCAAGCCGCATCCCGGGCTCGGCGCCCTGCTCGCGCAGATGCTCGAGGATGGCGCGGGCCAGGCTGCGGTGCAGGGTCTCGGCGGGTGGGCGGGCCACGCGGGCTCCTATCGAAGGACCCGGCCGGGATGCCATGCGAGCGGCACGCCGGCCAGAGATCCCAGGTTGTCTTTTATCAGGATAAACGACATAAGGCCCGCGACAAGGCGCAGGGAGCAGCGGCATGACCATCCCGGCATCCACCCCCGTCGGACGGCTGCAAGGCCGCTTCGGCACGCGGCGGCACGTGGATCTGCGCGCGGCGGCGGGTGCGGCGCTCGCCCGCATGCCCTGGTGCCACCGCGTCCTGCTGGAGAACCTGCTGCGCGCCGCGGAGCCGGAGGCAGCGCGCGCCGGCCGCGCCGCGCTGCTCGACTGGCTCGCGAC
Organism: Plastoroseomonas hellenica; assembly: GCF_018129085.1. Taxonomy (GTDB): domain Bacteria; phylum Pseudomonadota; class Alphaproteobacteria; order Acetobacterales; family Acetobacteraceae; genus Plastoroseomonas; species Plastoroseomonas hellenica. The sequence goes on along the minus strand of NZ_JAAGBB010000067.1, from coordinate 15,495 downwards.
CGGGCGGAGCGAGGCGGAGATCCCCTTCGCCCCCGGCCGCATCCTGATGCACGACACGACCTGCGGCCCGGCGCTGGTCGACATCGCCGCGATGCGCGACGTGCTGGCCGAAGCCGGCGGCGACCCGCGCCTGCTGAACCCCGCGGTGCCGGTCGCGACCTCCACCGACCATTCGCTGGCGGTCGATGTCTCGGCCGTCCCCGGCGCGCTCGCCACCAACATGGCGCGCGAGATGGACCGCAATGCGGAGCGCTACCGGTTCATGAAATGGGCCGCGCAGGCGATCGACGGCTTCCGCGTCTTCCCGCCCGGCACCGGCATCATGCACACCATCAACCTCGAGCGCCTCGCGACCGTGGTGGCGACCGAGACGCGGGACGGCGCGCTCTGGGCGGTGCCCGACACGCTGGTCGGCACCGACAGCCACACGCCCATGGTGAATGCGATCGGCGTACTCGGCTGGGGCGTCGGCGGCATCGAGGCCGAGGGCGTGATGTTCGGCGTGCCGGTCTCGCTCCGCGTGCCGGAGGTGATCGGCGTGCGGCTGACCGGCGCCCTGCCGGACGGCACCCTCGCGACCGACCTCGCGCTGACCGTGACGGAGCGGTTGCGGCAGCGCGGCGTCGCCGGCGAATTCGTGGAATTCTTCGGCCCCGGCGTCGGCGCGCTGACCGCGATGCAGCGGGCGGTGGTCGCCAACATGGCGCCCGAATACGGCGCCAGCACCGGCTGCTTCCCGATCGACGCCGCGACCATCGGCTTCCTCGCGGCCACCGGCCGCGATGCCGCGCAATGCGAACTGGTCGAAGCCTTCGCCCGCGCGACCGGGCTCTGGTTCGATCCCGCCGCCGAGCCCCGTTACACCGAGGTGCTGGAGATCGACCTGGCCGCGCTGCGCCCCTCGCTCGCCGGCCCGCGGCGGCCGCAGGACCGGCTCGATCCCGCGCAGGTGCCGGCGGCGGTGGCGCAAGCGGTCGGCGCCGCGGCCGGGGCGATCCCGGCCGATGCGGTGGCGATCGCCGCCATCACCTCCTGCACCAACACGACCGATACCGGCCTGCTGGTCGCCGCCGGGCTGCTGGCGCGGAAGGCGCGGGCGCTCGGGCTGCGGCCGGCACCCTGGGTGAAGACATCGCTGACGCCGGGCTCGCCGGCCGCGGCGCGGCGCCTCGCGCGCGTCGGCCTGCTCGCGGATCTGGAAGCGCTCGGCTTCGGCATCGCCGGGCATGGCTGCGCGACCTGCATCGGCAATGCTGGCCCGCTGCTGCCGGCGGTGGCCGATGCGGTTGAAAGCCAGGGGCTGAAGCCGATCGCCGTGCTCTCGGGCAACCGCAACTTCCCGGGCCGGGTGCATGCGCAGATCGACGCCGCGCTGCTCGCTTCGCCGCCGCTGGTCGTCGCCTATGCGCTCGCCGGCCGGGCCGGGCTCGACATTATCAGTGACGCGCTTGGCACCCGCGCGGACGGCACGCCGGTCCGCCTTGCCGAGCTCTGGCCACGCCAGGCGGAGATCGAGCAGGTGCTCGCCGCCGCCCTCGACCCTGATGATGTCGGCCCCGCCTACGACGAAGCGGAGGCCTCCGGCCCCTGGGCCGCGCTCACCGCGCCCACCAGCGCTCGCTTTCCCTGGGATCCGGCCTCTACCTATCTGCGCCCGCCGCCCTTCGTCACCCTGCGCGGCGCGCCGGACGGCAGCGGCTTCGCCGCGCACCCGCTGCTCGTGCTCGGCGACGACATCACCACCGACCACATCTCGCCGGCCGGTGCGATCCCGGCGCGGAGTGATGCCGCCGCTTGGCTGACCGAGCGCGGCGAGGATGCGCGCGACCTCAATGTCCATGCGGCGCGTCGCGGCAACTGGGAGGTGATGCTCCGTGGCCTCTTCACCAACCGCACCATCGTTAACCACCTCGCCCCCGGCGCGCCGGCCGGCCACACCATCTTCGCCCCGGAGGGCGAGCTGCTGCCGGCCTGGCGCGCGGCGGCGCGCTATGCGGCGGCCGGGCTGCCGGTCGTGATCCTCGCCGGGGAGCGCTACGGCACCGGCTCCTCCCGCGACTGGGCGGCCAAGGGCGCGCAACTGCTCGGCGTGCGCGCAGTGCTCGCGAATTCCTTCGAGCGCATCCACCGCGCCAACCTGGTCGGCATGGGCGTGCTGCCGCTGCGCCTGCCCGATGGCTGGCGGCCGGAGGCGCTCGGCATCGCACCCGGCGACACCATCGAGGTCGCGCTCGACCTTGCCACCCTCGCCCCGCGCGCCGCGGTGCCGGTCGCGATCCGCCGCGCCGATGGCAGCACGCTCTGCGGCCACGCGACCGCGATGCTGGAGACGGCGCGCGAGGTCGCCCTCATCCAGGGCGGCGGCATGATCCCGGCGATCCTGCGCAAGGCGCTCGCGACGCCCATGGCGGCCGAATGACAAGCCAAGCATCAGGAGGACCATCCATGAGCACGCGTCGCGCCCTGCTCGCCGCCACCGCGGCCGCACTCCCGTTCTCCGCCGCCCGCGCGCAGCGCGCCTGGCCGGAACGGCCGGTCCGGATGCTGGTCGGCTATGCGTCGGGCGGCGGCGTCGACATCGTGGCGCGGCTGCTGGCGGAGCCGCTGCGTGCGGCGCTCGGCCAGCCCGTGCTGGTCGAGAACCGGCCCGGCGCCGGCGCCATGATTGCCGCCCAGGCGGTGGCCCGCGGCGCCGATGACGGCCATACCCTGCTGATGGCCGCGGCCGGGGAGATCGCGGTCAATCCGTCGCTGTTCAAGCAGCGCATGACCTACGACCCCGCGCGGGAGCTGCAGGGCGTGGCGCTGGTCGCCGCCATCCCCAACGTGATCGTAGCGCATCCATCGGTCCCCGCGCGCAGCCCGGCGGAGCTGATCGCCTATGCACGCGCCAATCCGGGAAAGCTCTCCTTCGCCTCCGCCGGCATCGGCAATCCGCAGCACCTGGCGGGCGAGATGCTGAACCGCATGGCCGGCACCGACATCCTGCACGTGCCCTATCGCGGTTCGGCGCCGGCGTTGACCGATGTCGCGGCCGGGCGGGTGACGCTGAATTTCTCCAGCCTCGGCGCCGCCTTGCCGCTGATCCGGGACGGCCGGCTGCACGCCATCGCCGTCACCTCGCGCGAGCGGATGCCGCAACTGCCGGAAGTGCCGGCGCTGGCGGAGACACCGGGCCTAGAAAGCTATGAGCTGGTGAACTGGTTCGGCCTCTTCGCGCCGGCGGTGATGCCGGCCGCCAATGTCGAGCGGCTGCACGCCACGGTGGCGGCGGCCTTGCGCGACCGTGATATGGCCAGCAAGCTGGCGGAGCAGGGCGGTCCCGCGCGGCCGATGTCGGCCGCCGAGTTCCGCAGCTTCGTCGCCGAGGAGACGCGGAAATTCGCCCGCATCGTCGAGGAAGCCGACATCAGGCCGGAGGGCTGAAGCGATGCGACCATCCGCCTTCCACGTCTATGTCGGCTGCCGCACCTCGCGCGAGCGGAACGCGCGGGGCGACGGGCTGAACCTCTACCGCATGGATGCCGCGACCGGCGCCTGGACGCACCAGCAGCTCCTCCCCGGTTTCGAGAACCCGAGCTTCCTCGCCTTCGCCCGGACGCGGCCGATCCTCTACGTAGTGCATGGCGACCGGCAGGAGGTCAGCGCCTTCCGCATCGAGGAAGCGACCGGCCGCCTCTCCCACCTCAACACCGGTGCTACCGGCGGGCGCAATCCGGTGCATCTGGTGCCGACGCCGGATGACCGCTTCCTGGTGGTCGCGAACCACCTGACCTCAACCGTCGCGCTGCTGCGGCTCGACCCCAGCACCGGCGCCATCGGGGAGATCGCGGATCTCGCGACCATGCCGGGGGAGCCCGGCCCGCACCGGACGCAGCAGGCCCTCGCCAAGCCGCATCAGGTCGAGCCCGACCCGGCCGGGCGTTTCATCCTGGTGCCGGACAAGGGCACGGATCGCAGCGTCGCGCTCCGCGTGCACGCCGATGCCGCGCGGCTGGAGATCGTGGCGACGCTGACGCAGCGGGAAGGCTCCGGGCCGCGGCACATCGCCTTCACCCCGGATGCGCGCTTTGCCTATGTGCTGAACGAGCTGGCCTCGAGCCTGCTCGCTTGCCGCTACGACGCGGCGCGCGGCACGCTCGACCCCTTCCAGTTGCTACCCTCCCTGCCGGATGACTGCACCGGCCACAGCCATGCGGCAGAGGTCGCGGTCAGCGGCGATAGCCGTTTCCTCTACGCCTCCAACCGCGGGCATGATTCGATCGGCGTCTTCGCCATCGACGGCGCCAGCGGCCGGCTCGCGCCGGTGCAATGGGTGCCGAGCGGCGGCATCACGCCGCGCTTCTTCGCGATCGACCCGACCGGCCGCTTCCTCTTCGCCGCGAATGAGGAGAGCGACAGTATCGTCACCTTCCGCGTGGACGTCGCGACCGGCCGCCTGGCACCGACGGGCCAGGTGATCCCGACCGGCAGCCCGGTCTGCATCCTGTTCCGCGCCATCGCCTGACGGCGCGGTGGCGCGAGGCCTGCGGTGAAAATCCGATCAATAGACAGGAGCGACTGAATGCTGAGCTACATCACGGTCGGTGCCAACGACGTGCCACGCTCGGGACGCTTCTATGCGGCCATCCTGATCCCGCTCGGTTACGAGAAGAAGGAAGCAGCGAACGGGGTCGAGTTCACCCGGCCGAACGTGCCGGGCCGGGTCAACGGCCCTGGCGCGGTGTACGTGAAGAAGCCATATGACGGGAAAGAGGCGACTGTCGGCAATGGCTCCATGACGGCCTTCCAGGCCGAGACGCACGCAATGGTGCGTAACCTCCACGCCGCTGGCCTTGAGGCAGGCGGCTCCGACGAGGGCGCCCCGGGCTTTCGGGACGAGTACAGCGACCACTTCTATGTCGGTTATCTCCGCGACCCCCTGGGCAACAAGGTCGCGATCTTCTGCGCGAACCCGGCAGAGGGAACTCGGGGCCGCTGAACTCAGCGGAGGCGCCATGCGCGGGAGCAATGGCATCTCTCAATGTCTGCTTCGCCCCGTATGACCCCGGAGAGCGCGGTCGTTCCTGCTTGGGTTTCCGCCTTACGCAGCGAGCCGCCGCCCGATCTCCTCGCAGAGCGCCGCCGTATAGGCGCGGGTGCCGAGCGGCCCGCCGAGATCCGGCGTGCGGCGCGCGGGATCGGCGAGCAGCGCGTCCACCGCGCCCTCGATCGCCTGCGCGGCCACCGCGAAGCGCTCCCGCCCCGGCGCCTGCCGCGCCAGCCAGTCCAGCAACATCGCGGCCGAGAGGATCAGCGAGGCGGGGTTCGCCTTGTCCTGCCCCGCGATATCAGGCGCCGAGCCATGCTGCGCCTGGGCCATGCAATGCGTTGCGGAGGCATTGATGGCGCCGGCGAGGCCGAGGCTGCCGGAGAGCTCGGAGGCCTCGTCGGAGAGGATGTCGCCGAACATGTTGGTGGTGACCACCACATCGAAGCGCTCGGCATCGCGCACCAGCAGCGCCGCCATGCTGTCGATGAGCTGCTCGTCGTAGGCGATGCCGGGGAATTCCTGCGCGACGGCGCGCACCTCGCGGAGGAACAGCGCCTCGCTGACCTTGATGACGTTGACCTTGTGCACCGCGGTCACCTTCTTCCGCTCCCGGCGCGCTGCAAGTTCGAAGGCGGCGCGCGCGATGCGGCGGGAGCCTTCCGCGGTGATCTTGCGGATCGAGAGCGCGAGATCGGGCGTCGGCATGAACTCGCCGATGCCCCAATGCATGTTGCGGTCGGCGTAGAAGCCCTCGGTGTTCTCGCGCACGATCACCAGGTCCATCCCCGTGCGCCCGTAATGCGGCAGGCCCTGGCGCGAGCGCGCCGGGCGGATATTGGCGTAGAGGTCGAGCACGACCCGGAGCTCGGCGGAGATGTTGATGCCGCCTTCGGCGCGCGCCGGATATTCGGAATGCGAGACCGGGCCGAGGATGATGCCATCGGCGGCGCGGCAGGCCGCGATCACCCCCTCGGGCGTGGTGGTGCCGACGCGCTTCAGCGCGGCGAGGCCGACCTCATGCTCCTCGTATTGCAGCCCGAGGCCGAGCCGGGCATCGACTGTGTTGAGGACCTCAATGGTCGCGGCCGTGATCTCCGGGCCGATCCCGTCGCCGGGCAGGACAGCGAAGCGCATGGGCGGTTTCCTCTGGCTGGCGTGCGGCCGGACCATGCTCCGGAGGATTGTACTGATCAAGATAAATATGCGATCCTGCTCGCAGGCACGGGGAGGCGATCTGGCGATGGGCCCGGATGAAGCGCGAGGCGGGGAGGAGGGGCGGGGCCGCGATGCCCTGCCCGACCGGCTCGCCACTGAGATCCTGCAGCACGCGCGTCACGCCGGGCTCGGCCCAGGCGCGCATCTGCGCGAGCAGGCGCTGGCCGAGGCCTTCCGCGTCTCCCGCACGCCGATCCGCCAGGCGCTCGAGATGCTCGCGGCGCAGGACCTGGTCGAGCGCCACCGCCATCGCGGCTTTTTCCTGAAGGCACTGCCGGCCGAGCCCGCCGGCCCGGCGCCGGGCGCCGCGGCGGCGGAGGTGGGTGAGGATCCGCTCTATGCCCGGATCGCCGAGGATCACCTGGATGAGCGCCTGCCGGCCCGGGTCACCGAGAGTGAGTTGGCGCGGCGCTATGGCGTGACCCGCAGCAGGCTGCAGCGGCCGCTGGCGCGCCTGGCGCGGGAGGGATTGCTGGAGCGCCTGCCCGGCCAGGGCTGGGAATTCCTGCCCGTGCTCCGCTCGCCGGAAGCCTATGAGCAGGGCTACCGCTTCCGCGCCCTGATCGAGCCCGCGGCACTGATGGAGGCGGGCTACGCCCTGGCGCCGGAGACCGCGGCGCATCTCCGCGCCCGCCTCCGCGCCGTGCTCGACGGCGGCTGGAAGACCTGGCCGCGCACCGAGGTCCAGCGCGCCGGCGCCGAGTTCCACGAGGCGATCGTCGCCGCCTCCGGCAACCCCTTCCTGCTCGAATCGATCCGCCGCGTGAACCGGATGCGGCTGCTGCTGGAGCGCCGCATCTCCGGCGCCACCGACCGCGAGCGGCTGATCCGCACCAATGAGGATCATCTCCGGATCCTCGACATGATCGAAGCCGGCGACCGGGAAGGCGCCTCGCATGTCCTGCGCGCCCATCTCTGGCAGGAGCTGCGGGTGAAGCGCTGCTGAACCCGCGCGGGATCGGCGAGATCAGCCTCGACTTATTGTTTATTTCCTCATAAAAATTCAATAAGCGCCCGCAATGGCGCAGGAGGAGGCAACGTCATGACCCACCCGACCCGCCGCGCCTTGCTGGCGGCTGCCCTGGCGGCCCCGGCCGTCTCGCGCGCTGCCTTCGCCCAGGGCACGCCCGCCATCGACCAGCTCCGGCTCTTCGTGCCCTCCGGCGCCGGCGGCGGCTGGGACGGCCTCGCCCGCGTCATCGAGAAGGTGCTGCGCGAGACCAGCGCGATCGGTTCCGCGATGGTGGAGAATGTGCCCGGCGCCGGTGGCTCCATCGGCCTGCCGCGCTTCGTTGCGATGCGCGGCCGCCGCAACACCCTGATGGTCGCCGGCCTCTCGCTGGTCAGCTCGGCGATCGTCAACCGCAGCCCGGTCACCGCGTCCCGCGACACCATCCCCCTCGCGCGGCTGCAGGGGGAGGCGCATGTGCTGGTCGTCCCCGAGGCGAGCCCGATCCGCACGCTGGCGGATTTCGTGCAGGCCTTCCGCGCCGATCCGCGCGGCACCTCGATCGCGGGCGGCTCGGCCGGCGGCACCGACCACATGACGCTCGGCTTCATCGCCAAGGCGTTGGGCATCCCGACCGCGCAGGTGAGCTACGTCGCCTTCAACTCCGGCGGGCCGGCGGCGAGTGCGATCATCGGCAACCAGGTGAAGGCCGGCATCGCGAATTACGCGGAATGGGCGGGGCATATCGAGAGCGGCCGCATGCGCGCCCTCGGCCTCACCGCCGATGCGCGCGCGCCCGGCGTGCCGGTGCCGACCTTCCGGGAGGGCGGGCTCGACGTCGTCTTCTACAATTGGCGCGGCGTTTTCGCGCCGACCGGTATCCCGGAAGCTCATGTCAACGAGCTCGGCGCAATGATCGCCGCCATGGCCGAGGGCGCGCCCTGGAAGCGTGAGGCGGAGAGCCGCGGCTGGCAGCTCATCTACCAGCCCCGGCGCGAGTTCGCGGCGTTCCTGGAGCAGGAGGTGCGCGAGGTCGAGGGCGTGCTGAAGGATCTCGGCCTGGTCTGAGCGGCGATTCAGCCGGGCCGCAGCGCCCGGCCGAAGCCGGCATGGCCTTCGCGGATGATCCGCGCGTAGCCGGCCGCGTCCTCGGGCGCGGCGACGCCGACATAGCGTTCCGCGAAGGCGGGCAGCACCGGCGAACCCCCGATGTCGCCGAGCAGCGCTTCCCACCAGGCGGCCGCCTCCGGCGCCATGCGCGCGGGGCCGAGGAAGCCGTAGCCGGCCGGCGGCGACAGCGGATAGCCCAGCGCCCGGAAGGTCGGCACGCCGGGATGCCCGGGCACTGGATTGGGCCCGGTCTCCGCCAGCAGCCGCACCGCGTCCTGGCGCAGCAGCGGGCCGTAATCGGTGGACGCCACGGCCATGACATGGCCGCCGAGCAGCGCCTGCACCGCTTCCGCGCCGCCGCGGAAGGGCACGCTGGTGGTCTCGACCCTTTCCTGCTCGAAGGCCTTCTCGACCACGATCTCGGCGAAGCTCCGCGACCCCGCGGTGCCCCAGGTGAAGCGCCCGGGATTCGCGCGCGCAAAGGCGATGGCGCCGCGCCAATCGGCAAGCGCGCTGTCGGCGCGGACATAGACCGGCAGCGGCTGCGCGATGAGCTGGCCGAGCGGCGTCAGCCCACCCACCGGGTCGTAGCCGACATTGCCCTGATGCGGCAGCACCAGCAGCGCGCTCGGGCTGCCGAGCACGATGGTGAGGCCATCGGGGGCGGCGCGCGAGACGCGCTCGGTCGCGATGGCGCCGCCATTACCGGGCCGGTTCTCGACGATGACAGGCGCGCCGCGGCGATCGCGCGCGGCTTCCGCGACCAGGCGCGACAGCGCATCGCCGATGCCGCCGGCCGCGAAGCCGCAGACCACGGTCGCGGTGCCGCCGGGAAGGCCGCCCGCGGCGCGCGCGATGGCGGGGGCGGCAAGGGTCGCAAGGAGGAGGGAGCGTCGGCGCATCGTCCTGATCCTTCAGACGGAGACGAGATCGGCGGGCGTGGTCATGAAGCTCTCGGCGCCGCCTTCGCGGACCACCAGCGTGTCCTCCACCTGCAGCCCGAAGGCGCCGAGCGTGTAGAAGGGCGTCTCGACACAGAGCACCATGCCGGCCTCCAGCACTTCCGTGCTCGAAGGCCCGAGCAGCGGCGCGTCATAGCCGTCAAGGCCGATGCCGTGGCCGACATGCTCGCGCCGGTATTCCGGCAGGCCTTCGCGGCGCACCGTCTCCATCACATCAGCGAAGAGCTCGGCGCAGCGCATGCCCGGCCGTGCCAGTTCATGCGCGCGGTCGAGGCCGGCGCGGATCGCGCGCTGCACCTGACGCAGCCGCGGCGACGGCTCGCCCAGCACCGCGCAGCGCGCGATATCGGCGCGGTAGTGGCCCCAGCGCCCGCCGGCATCGAAGCGGATAACCTCGCCCGGCCGCAGCGCGCGCCGCGACGGCACCACATTCGGCAGCGCCGAGCGCGGACCGAAGCCGATGCAGCGGAGCACCGGCTGGCCCCCTTCCGCGACCGTCCGCGCGTCGAAGGCGCGGATCAGCTCTTCCTCCGTCACGCCTTCGCGGGCGATCGCGAGCGCGGCGGTGACGGAGCGCTCCGCGACCTCAGCCGCCATGCGCAGCCGCCGCACTTCCTCCTCGGTCTTCACCGCGCGGACGTCGCGCAGCACGGCCGCGGCCGGCAGCAGCACCGCCTCCGGTAGCAGCGCCGCCAACGCCTGCCAATGACCGGGCATCAGCCCGACCTCATCGACCGCGATGCGCGCGCGCGCCAGACCGCGGTCGCGGAGTGCTGCCGCCAGCGCCGCGATCGGGTCCGCGAAGGGCTCCTGCGCCAGCAGCGCGGCGAAGGCATCGCCTTCCGCATCGCCGGCGATGACCTCCGCCGGGAAGCGGCCATGCAGATAGGCCTCGGTCACCCAGGCGCTGCCATCGGTGAGGTGATCGGCGGCGGAAGCGCCGACCACGACGCAGGACGTGCCGCGGCCGGGCGCGGGGTGCAGCGCATAGGCCTGCGGCCCGCGCCTGATCCACTGCGTCATCGCCCAGAGGCCGGAGAGATACAGCACATTCTCCGGCATGGTGCCGATGACGGCATCGGCAGGGATCGCCGCCATGCGGTCATGCAGGCGGTCCAGATTGGTCAGCATCACGGGACTTCCGGCGGCAAGAGGGTTGCGGGGCAGCCGAGCCGGGCGGCGAGCCGCCGCGCCTCCGGCAGCAAGGGTGCGGTGATGGCGGCGACCGCCTCCGCACCGCCGCCGGGTGCGGCGACGGAGATCGCGGCGGCGACAGCGCCGCCAGCGTCGCGGATGACGGCGCCGGCCGAGATCACGCCCACCAGGTTCTCGCCATCGACGAAAGCCCAGCCGCGCGCGGCCGCGGCGGCGAGATCGGCGCGGAGCGCCGCGCGGTCGGTGATGGTGCGCGGCGTCAGGCGCGGCAGCGGCGCCGCCCCGAGCAGGGCGTCGGCTTCGCCCGGCGGCAGCGCCGCGAGCAGCGCCTTGCCCATGGCGGTGGAGTGGAAGCGCGCCTCGCTGCCGGGTGCGTTGCGGATCGCGATCGGCCCCGGGCTCTGCACCGCGAGGAGGTAGGTCAGCCGCCCGCCGCGCACCGCGCCGAGGAAGCCGTTCAGCCCGTGCTCATGTGCGAGCCGCTCCAGCGCCTCCCGCGCGCCCGCCATCAGCGCATCCGTGCGCAGCAGCGCGGCGCCGAGGCCGAGGGCGCGCGGCCCGATCCGGTAGCGCCGGGTCTCCGCGACCTGCTCGACATAGCCGCGCGCAGCCAGCGTGTTCAGCAGCCGCTGCACGATGGTGGGCCCGAGCTCGAGGCGCCGCGCCAGTTCCCGGACGCCGAGTGGCGCTTCGCTGGTGTCCAGCAGCTCCAGCACCGTCAGCCCGCGTTCCAGCGACTGGCTGCCGGTGGCGGGCGTGGGCGCTTCCGGCGCGACGGCGCGTGGCGCCGCGCGGGTCATGCGCCCTCCGTGACCGCGAGCGGCGGCAGCGGATCGCCGGCGGGCTCGCGGGCCGAGCCTGCGGTCAGGATCATCACCGCGGTCTCGCCCTCCCGCAGCGCGCCGCTTGCCCGGGCCATCCCGATCGCGGCATGGGCGCCGCCGCCGCAGAGCTCGGCATCGAAGCCAAGCCGCGCCAGCGCCGCCTGGCCTTCGGCGGCGGCCGCATCCGGCACCTGGATCGCGGTGCCGCCGCTGTCGCTGATGGCCCGCAGCGAGGCATCGGTCGCGGTGCCGCCGGCGGTCGAGAATTGCAGCGTCGCACCCGGGAAGGCATCGGTGATCGCGGCCTCGCCCGCCAGCACGCGGGTCAGGCGCGGGATCGGCTCCACCGCGATCAGGCGCGGGGCGCTGATGATCACGCCTTCGGCCGCGAGTCCCCGGAAGCCGGCGCCGATGCCCCAGATCAGGTCGCCGCGCGCGGTCGGCACCAGCACGGCATCGGGCGCGGTGCCGAGCGCCTCCGCGATCTCATAGGCGATGGTCTTGTAGCCTTCGACGCCGAAGGGGTTGCTGCCGACAGGCGGCACGAGATGGTTGGTCAGCGGGAACCAGCCTTCGTCGCGCACCAGCCGCGCCGCCACATCCCAGCGCGCCAGGCTGTCGCGGCAGACGATGAACTCGGCGCCGGTGCGCGCGATGGCACGGCGATAGGCCTCTGTCAGCGCCGGCGTGACGATGACGCGGCAGGGCAGCCCGGCCGCCGCGGCATAGGCGGCGGCAGAGATCGCGGCATTGCCGGAGGAGGAAGCGAGGATGCCGCGCGCGCCCACCTCCAGCGCGCGGGCGACCGCCAGCGGCGACATGCGGTCCTTGTGGCTGCCGGTCGGGTTCGCGGATTCCCGCTTGAGCCAGAGTGCGCCGAGCCCCGCGACGGGTGGCAGCGGCAGCAGCGGCGTGTCGCCTTCGCCGAGCGTCGGGAAGCTGACATAGGGCAGCCGCGCCGCGTGCCGCGCCATGCCGGTGCCGGCGGGCAAGGGTGCCGCGCCCTCATAGACCGCGGCGACCGAGGTCGGCGCACCGGCCGCTGCCGCCCGCGGGCAGCCTTCGAAGAAATCCTGGACGCCGTAGCGCGCGATGCCGTCGAGCGCGGCGAAGCCGATGAGGCGCGGGTTGCGGAGCGGGGTCACGGCAGCGTCCTGTGTTCCGATTAAAGGAACATTGTTCCGATAAAGGAACTTTGTCGTGCGAGAGAGTGCGCGTCAAGGCCGGACGCGGGCGAAGAGGCGGTCTGTGGCAGCCTTCGAACGGGCCTGCGCGCAAAGTCGCGAGACGGATTGTATCGTAAACTATAAGTTCCTCGCCAATCTGTCGTAATTCATGCCATAATTCTGGATTATACCGAAAGGAATACCGCCATGCGCATCCTTCTGTTGCATTTGGACGGCATCGAAATGTGGGAGGTGACTGCAGATTTTCTTCATGACGATGGCGATAGACTGACTGGAAGGCGTTACGAAATTATCCAGACGATGGATCATGATTTGCCGGACGCACGGCGCTTTAGCTCCTCCGCCGCCGCCTTGGCGGAATTGCACGCGCTCGCGGCTCGGGACAGATCCCTCCGGTCGGAACGGATGGCGATGCGCAAGCGCCGCCATGCGCCCCGTGGCTGGCATGCTCTTCGGACATTCTGGCTTCCGGGCGGCCCCGCCGTTCCCGCGAGCCGCGGCCCCAGCAGGGCGTCGGCGGTCAGGGCAATGCGTGCGCATCGCCTCGCCGGCCGTCCCATGGGCGGACCCTCGGCGTGACGCGGCTGTGTGGAGCAGTTGCCGTCGCGCGGGCAGCCTTCGCAGCCGGGGCCGACTTGGGACAGGGAGGTTCCCCTTCAGGGTCACAGCGTCACAGCAGCATTTTCAGGCTGTGACAGCTCAGGAGAGGTCTGGCGCCGGTTCCCTCCGGGTCACACCCTGACGCTACATTACGCCCCGCCCTGTTTTATCCGGCGCCAACCCCCAACTCTGCCATCATGCCCATCCCCCGCTTGCGCGAAGCCCGCTCCGCGGGCCGCAGGAGGTCGCCATGCCCCGGGAATGCAAGATCAGCATCCGCTACGTGCCGCCGAGCCAGCGAAGCCCGGAAGGATATCTCGGCGCCACCGTCTCCTATGCGCCCGTGCCGGGCGAAGCGTGGTCGCGCGGCAGCGACCTGGCCGGCGGCCCGGCGAGCACCGAGACGCTGGGCCGCATCACACGCGATATCGAGGCGGTGATGGCCGGCCATCGCAATGCCGACGACATGGACAAACCCTGACCACGGGGTATTTCGTGATCGCAGCCCGCGTTCTGTGGGTGTGATTGCGCTGGCATCCGCGGCCGCGAGATCGCATGCTGCCGGCGCACGGCGAGAACCGGTGGCTCACGCAAGCCGCCGATCATCGCGTGCCGCGAAGTTGTGCGGGTCAAGCTGCGCAGCTTCGGCACATGTGTCTGTGGCCGTCAAAGCCCCGCTCCGGCGGGGCTTTTTTTCAATCCGCCATCCAATGCGGCTGCGCGGCCCGTCCCGGGGGGAGCCGCGCGGCGGCGCGGTGGGACAGGCCGGCAGGCCGCCTCAGGCGACCATCGCCTGCTCCAGCAGCTCGTCCGGCAATGCGTCGAGCCAATCCATGTAGCCGTCCCAGAGCCCGTCCGGATCCTCAACCACCAGCTCGAGCCCGAGCGCCGCTGCGGTGCGGATGGCGGCGACCGCCGCCTGCTCCGTCGACACCGGCGCATCCCGCGCGGCGGCCACGCGGCGGCCCGCGACTACCCCGCTCGGCAGGAAGACCATCCCGACCTGCCGGCCGGCGGCATCGATCCAGACGCGCACGGTGACGGCCGTATCCAACCCGATAACCGTTCTGCGAATGCTGCCCATGACTGGCTCCTTCCGTCTCTCACCCAGCAGTCTCACGAAATCGAGAGGCAAACGAGTCAGGTCATGTCAGCTTTTGTTGCCCGATGTCCGCGGAGTTGTACGGCAGCGCAACTGCTCGCGCCCGGCCACGTTGAAATGCCAGGCCCGCCCCGCAGGAGGAACGAATGTCCGCCATCATGAATGAGCCACGCGAAGGCGCGGTGTCGATCGAGGGTGCGCCGAAGCTGCGCAGCCGCGTGTCGCTGCAGGCGATCGTCGCCGGCGCGGTCGTCGCCATCGCCGTCGGCTTCATGCTGAACGTGCTCGGCGTCGCCGTCGGCGCCACCACGATCGACCCGATGATGCCCGGCGAAACGCCGGACGCCGGCACCATCACGCTGGTGGCCGGGGTCTGGCTGCTGGTCTCCTCGCTCATCGGCCTCGGGCTCGGCGGCTACACCGCGGCCCGCCTCTCCGGGAATGTCGACAAGGAGGACAGCGCCCTGCACGGCCTCGCGGTCTGGGGCGTCGCCTTCCTGTTCGGCGCGGCGGTCGCCGGGGGCTATGCCACGAGCGCGGCGCGCACTGTCGCCGAGGGCGCGGGCAGCGCCATCGGCGGCGTCGCGCAGGGCATCGGCAGCGCCGCCGGCCAGGCGGCGGGGGCGGCCGGTCAGGTGATCGATCCCCAGGCGGCGCTGGAGCGAGCGCGCTCCGCCCTCACGCGCCGCGCCGATCCGGAGCAGATGACGAGCGAGCAGCGGATGGCCGAGATCGGCAGCATCGCCGCGCAGCGCATCGCCTCCGGCAGCTACGAGGCTGGGGCGCGCGACCGCCTGCAGGCGCTGATCGCCGCCGAGGCCGGGATCACCCCGGCCGAAGCCGGGCAGCGCATCGACCAGGCGGAGACGCAGGCGCGCCAGGCGGCGCAGACGGCCGAGCAGCGGGCGCGCGAGGCGGCCGATGCCGCGGCCAAGGGCGTCGCCGTCGCATCCTTCTGGGGCTTCGCGGCGCTGCTGCTCGGCGCCGTCGCGGCGGCGCTGGGATCGATGGCGGGCGCGCGCCGCGCCGCCTATCTCAGCGGCCGCGACTGGAGCGACCGGGACTGGGGCGCCGCCCGCTAAGGCATTGATGCGCGCCATCGGCGACGGCGGCCCGGACAGCAAAAGCCCGCCCGGAGCGATCCGGGCGGGCTCTCCCCTGTATCCCCCTGCAGGCGTGCGGCGTCAGGCGGCGCGGGCGACGTCCGGCGCGGCGGCGACGATGGTGCGCGGCGCGGTGGCCGGCGCCTCGGCGGCCTCGCGGAGCACATAGCCGCGGCCCCAGACGGTGGCGATGGCGCCGCTGAACCCGGCCTCGGCCAGCTTGCGGCGGAGCTTGCAGATGAAGACGTCGATGATC
>NZ_JAAGBB010000066.1 GCF_018129085.1 Plastoroseomonas hellenica | reverse complement strand
CCGCGGCTGCGGCGCGTCCGGCCCCGGCAGCCACCCAGCGACGCCCGGCGGGCCGCAGCGCGGCCACGCAGCAGCGGTCGCGCACGCCGCCGCGGCAGACACCGCGTCGTGACGGGACCGAGGCACAGCAGCCGGCGCGATAGCCGAGGCTTTCCCGACTGGCCGCCGGCCGCCATGCTGGCCCGACACAGAGGGAGAACGACGTCATGACAGCACCCGACAAACCGGTTCTGCTCACCGGCGCTTCCGGCAATCTCGGCCGCATGCTGGCGCGCGAGCTGGGCGCCCAGGGCTGGGTGCTGCGGCTGACCGACATCGCCCTCTTTCCCGATCCGCTGCCGCCGGGCGCGGTCTTCGTGCAATCGGACCTCGATGACGGCCTCGCGCTCGTGCGCCAGGCGGAAGGCGTCGGCACCATCCTGCACTTCGGCGGCGTCAGCGTGGAGCGCCCCTTCGAGGAGGTGCTGGGCCCCAATCTGCGCGGCCTCTACCATGTCTATGAGGCGGCGCGGCGCGAGGCCGCGCGGGTGGTCTTCGCCAGCTCCAACCACAGCATCGGCTTCCATGAGCGGCCGCAAGGCAATCAGCCGAAGCTCGACGCCGACTGCCATTTCCGCCCCGACGGCTATTACGGGCTGTCCAAGGCGTATGGCGAGCTGATGGGGCGCCTCTACTGGGACAAGCACGGCGTCGAGAACGTCAATCTCCGCATCGGCTCCTGCTTCCCGAAGCCGCTCGACAACCGCGCGCTCTCGACCTGGCTCTCCTATGCCGACCTGGCGCGGCTGGTCGCGCGCTGCACGCTGGCGGAGCGCGTCGGGCATGCGGTGATCTGGGGCTGCTCCCGCAATCCGCAGAGCTTCTGGGGGCACGACCACCGCGACCGCATCGGCTGGCAGCCGGAGGACACGGCCGAGGATTGCCGCGCGGCGGTCGAGGGCATCCGCGCCGACCCGGTCACCGAGCGCTACCAGGGCGGCGGCTTCACCGCGATGGAGTATTCGCGCGCCACGCCAGCCCCGCGGGATCACTTCTCCCTTGAGTGACGCGCTGCGGCTGGCCGGAGCGGACTGGGAAGCGCTGCTGCTGCCGCGGCAAGGCGCTGCGCTGGCACGGCTGACCCATCGCGGCATCGACCTGCTGGCGCCGTTGCCGGAAGGCGCCGATCCCAATGCGACACGGGCCGGGGCCTTCTGGATGATCCCCTGGGGGAACCGGCTGGATGGCGGGGCGCTCGGCGCGCTGCATCGCTTCCCGGTCAACCGGCCGGCGGAGAACACCGCGATCCATGGCCTGTCACGCGACCTGCCCTGGCAGACGCAGGTGACCGCGGATGGCGCCCTGCTCACCCAGCTTGTGGCCGTCGGGCCCTATGCCTATGCGGCCAGGATCGCCTTGAGCCTCTCCGCCGCCGGCTTCGGCATCGAGGCGGTGGTCGAGAACAGCGGCGCCGCGCCGATGCCCTTCGGCCTCGGCTGGCATCCCTGGTTCGCGCGGCGCCCGGGGCAACGCCTGCGCGTCGCGGCGAGGCACCGGCTGCTGAGCGACGAACGGCTGCTGCCGCGGGAGGCGCTGCCGGACCCCGGGCTCGACGCAGCATGCGCAACGCTGATCGGCACCGACGCGCATTTCGCGGGCTGGGACGGGCTGGCGCTGCTGGAGGATCCGGTGCTGCGGCTGACGCTCCGGGCCAGCGGTGCCTGGGCGACCAACCTGCAGGTCTTCCTGCCGGCGGAGGCCGAAGCGGTCTGCATCGAGCCGATGAGCCATATCCCCGACGCCCCGAACCAGCCGGTGCTGGCGCGGCTCGGGGCGCTGGCCATGCTGGCGCCGGGCGCGGCTCTGGCGGCCGCGGCCCGGCTGGAGATTGGCTAGAGCATTTTCCGTTCGCTTCGGCTCACTTCAAATGCTCCAGCCCATTGTTTCCGGTGATCTGCTCTAGCCCCGCAGGAAGGCAAGCATGTCGTCGTTGAGCCGCTGCTTGTGGGTGTCGGCAAGGCCGTGCGGCGCGCCGGCATAGACCTTCAGCGTGGCATGCGGCACCAGCCGGGCGGAGGCGCGGCCGGCGGCGTCGATCGGCACGATCTGGTCGTCATCGCCGTGCACGATCAGCGTCGGCTTGTCGAACTTCTTCAGATCCTCCGTGAAGTCGGTCTCGGAGAAGGCCTTGATGCTGTCATAGGCGTTCTTGTGGCCGGCCATCATGCCCTGGAGCCAGAAGCTGTCGATCATGCCCTGGGAGACCTGGGCGCCCGGCCGGTTGAAGCCGAAGAAGGGGCCGGAGGCGATGTCGCGGTAGAGCTTGGAGCGATCGGCGATGCTGCCGGCGCGGAGGCCGTCGAAGACCTCGATCGGCAGGCCGCCCGGGTTGGCGGCAGTCTTCAGCATCAGCGGCGGCACCGCGGAGATCAGGCCGAGCTTCGCGACCCGGCGCGTCCCATGGCGGCCGACATAGCGGGCGATCTCGCCGCCGCCGGTCGAAAAGCCGAACAGCGCGACGTTGCGCAGATCCAGCGCCTCGATGAGCTGCGCCAGGTCGTCGGCGTAGTGATCCATGTCGTTGCCGTCCCAGGGCTGGCTGGAACGGCCATGGCCGCGGCGGTCATGGGCGATGACGCGGAAGCCGTTATTGGCCAGGTGGAAGGCCTGGGCTTCCCAGCTATCCGCGTTCAGCGGCCAGCCATGGCTCAGCACGACCGGCTGGCCGCGCCCCCAATCCTTGTAATGGATCTCGACGCCGTCGCGCGTGGTGATGCTGCTGACGCCGCGGCGGACGGGCGGACGGGCCGCCGGCCTTGCGGCGGATTGCGCCGCGGCATCCGCGGCCGGCAGGGCCGCCGCCCCGGCGATGCCGGTGCCGGCGATCAGAAGGCCCCGGCGGGAGGCGGGGCGGTCTTCGGTCTGCGGGATGCTGTCGGTCACGGCCTTGATCCTTCCAGGCTGGAATATCGCTCACGATTTCATCGTGTACGATCTAATTACGCTGACCCCCTTCTGCCGTCAAGCGCTTGCGATTTGATCGCGCACGATTTATCTGAACATCATAATCCAGGCGCGTCCCACGCTGCTGCGCGGCGCCCGGACCCAGGAGGGCTGCCATGACGAAGCGTGCCCAGAACGCCGACGCCGATATCGGACTGAACGACATGCTGTGCTTCGCGGTCTATTCCGCGAACCACGCCTTCAACCGCGTCTATCGGCCATTGCTCAACGAGCTCGGCCTCACCTATCCGCAGTATCTCGTCATGGTCCTGCTGTGGGAGGCGGATGGCCAACGCGTCGGCGATCTCGGTGCCCGGCTGTCGCTCGAATCCAACACGCTGACCCCGCTGCTGAAGCGGCTCGAGGCGCTCGGCCATATCGGACGCGTGCGGGATGCCGCCGATGAGCGGCAGGTCCGGGTGACGCTGACGCCCCAGGGCGCGGCGCTGCGCGAGAAGGCGCGGGACATCCCGCGCTGCATCCTGGAGGCGTCCGGCCTGACGCTCGACGACCTCGTGCGGCTGAAGACGGAGATCGCCAGCGTCCGGGACGCGCTGGAGCGGCACGCCTCCGCCCAGTGACTGAGGCGGAATCGCCGAAAAGCCTGAATCGCGCGATCCAGCAAAGGCCGGGAGCGTGCTGCGTGGGCGCTTGCGGGCGCATCATGCTCGTAGGCGTTCAGGCGATGCTGTCGACCACGCCGCCATCGACCCGGAGCGCGGCGCCGGTGGTCGCGGATGCCTGGGGCGAGGCCGTGTAGACAACGAGGTTCGCGACCTCCTCCACCGTCGCGGCGCGCTGGATGATCGAGCTCGGCCGGTGCGCCTTGACGAATTCGACGCCGAGCTCCGCCGGCTTCCGGCCCTCGGCGATCTCCTTGGTGAAGAAGGCTTCGAAGCCGTCGGATATGGTCGGACCGGGCAGCACCGCGTTGACGGTGACGCCGGTGCCGGCGGCGCGCTTGGCGAAGCCGCGGGAGACCGCCAGCAGGGCGGTCTTGGTGACGCCATAGGGGACCATGTCCACGGGAATATTGAGCCCCGATTCCGAGGACAGGAAGATCGCCCTGCCCCAGCCGCGCGACAGCATTCCGGGCAGCCAGGCCCGGGTCAGCCGGACCGCGGACATGACGTTCACCTGGAACATCATCTCCCAATGGGCGTCGTCGAGTTCGAGGACATCGCCCATCGGAAAGATGCCGGCGTTGTTGACCAGGATGTCGACGGCAGGCTCCGCCGCGACCAACGCGGCACAGCCTGCCGCGGTGCCGAGATCGGCCGCGTGCCCGCGCGCGCCGCGGCCGATCGCGGCCACCACCGCATCGACCTCCGCCTGGCGCCGGCCGGTGACGACGACGGTGGCACCGGCCTCGGCCAGCCCCTTGGCGATGGCGCGGCCGATGCCCTTGGTCGAGCCGGTCACGATGGCGGTCCTGCCGGTGAGATCGATCTTCATGGAAAAAGCTCCTTGCCCGGCGCCTGACATGGCGCCCGGCGGCGAAACTGGGAGGGGCTGGAATCCGCCCGCGGACGCATCTCTGGCGCCGGCCACCGAACCCCATTACCTCAGGGGCATGGGCGAGACACGACAGGCGCTGGTGCTCGGCGCCGGCATCATGGGGCTTTCCGCGGCCTGGGGGCTGGCAGGCCGGGGCTATGCCGTGACCGTGCTGGACCAGGATCCCGTGCCGAACCCGCGCGGCGCCTCCCACGACCATCACCGGCTGATCCGCCATGCCTATGGGGCCGAGGCGGGCTACATGCGCATGGTCGACCAGGCCTATGCCGCCTGGGATCGGCTGTGGCGGGAGATCGGCGAGGTGCTCTACCTGCCGACGGGGGTGCTGGCTTTGGCGGATGCGCCGGGCGGCTGGCTGGCGGCGAGCCGGGCGACGCTGCTCGCCGGCGGCCATGCGCCCGAGGCGCTCGGCGAGGCGGAGATCGCGGCACGCTTCCCCATGCTGGATGCGGCGGGAATCGCGGACGCCTTCCACATGCCGGCCGGCGGCGTGCTGCTGGCCGATCGCATCCTGGCGGGACTCGCGCGGCTGCTGACGGCGCGCGGGGTCCGTATCCTGCGCAGCCGCGCGGCCGCCCTCGATGCCGAACGCGGCTGCCTGCGCCTGGAAGACGGCAGCGAACGCCAGGCCGACCTGCTGGTGGTGGCGGCCGGGCCCTGGGCGCCGCGGCTGGTGCCCGGGCTCGCCGCCCGGGTCGTCCCCTCGCGCCAGGTGCTGGTGCTGCTGGAGCCGCCGCCGGAGCACCGCGCCACCTGGGCGGCCGCGCCGATGCTGCTCGACCTCGCCGAGGATGGCGGCTTCTACGCCGTGCCGCCCGTCGCGGGCACGCCGCTCAAGATCGGCGACCATCGCTTCTCCCGCCGCGGCGACGCCGAGGATGACCGCGATGCGACGCCGGCCGAGGCCCGGGAGATCCTGGATTTCGCGCGGCACCGCATCCGCGACCTCGACACCTATCGCGTGGTCGGCGCGCGGGCCTGCTACTACGACGTCACGGCCGATGAAGGCTTCGTGGTGGAAACGCCATCGCCGCGCTGCTTCGTGATGTCCGGCTTCTCCGGCCATGGCTTCAAATTCGGCCCCTTGCTCGGGCTGGCGCTGGCGCGCGCGGCAGGCGATGCCGCCCTCACCCGCGCCCTGCCCACCTGGGCCGCTGGCCGAGCCCTGCCCCCGCCATCCCTCCTGCCTGATCTGACGCGAGGCGCCGCATGACGACCACCGCCGCCACCGACATCACCTTCGGCCTGACCCGCCTCACGGATCTGCCGGGCATCACCGCCGCGGGGGCAGCGCCACTCTCAGCCGAGGACATCGCGCAGATCGTGGCCGAAGCCGACCGCTTCTGCCGCGCGGCGATCCTGCCGGGCAGCCGGGCGGCGGACCGCGAAGGCGCGCAGTATGCGAACGGCGTGGTGACCACGCCGAAGCACTACCCCGCACTCTACCGGCAATGGATGGAAGGCGGCTGGCAGGGGCTGTCGGCGCCGGCCGCGCATGGCGGCCAGGGCCTGCCGAACAGCCTCTGGTTCGCGGTGCTGGAATTCGCGCTGGCCGCCGACACCGCCTTCGCGCTCGGGCCGATGCTGACGGCGGGCGCGATCGAGTGCCTGGACCACCATGGCAGCACCGAACAGAAGGCGCGGCTGCTGCCGAAGATGATCGCGGGCGAATGGACCGGCGCGATGTGCCTGACCGAGCCGCAATCGGGCTCCGACCTCGGCACCATCCGCACCCGGGCGGAGCCGCTGGGCGACGGGCGCTACGCCCTGCACGGGCAGAAGATCTTCATAAGCTGGGGCGATCACGACTGCACCGAGGACATCGTCTACCTGGTGCTGGCGCGGCTGCCGGATGCACCGGCGGGATCGCGCGGCATCAGCCTCTTCGTTGCGCGCAAGCTGCGCGAGGATGGCAGCCGCAACGCGCTGCGCTGCGGCGGCATCGAGCACAAAATGGGCATTCACGCCTCCCCCACCTGCGTGATGCTGTTCGAGGGCGCGGAGGCGGAGCTGGTGGGCGAGCCGCATCGCGGCCTCGCTGCCATGTTCGCGATGATGAACAACGAGCGCCTGGCGGTCGCGGTGCAGGGCGTGGCGCACGGCGCGCGTGCGCTGGAGCTGGCGGAAGCCTATGCGGCGCAGCGCGAGCAGGGTGGGCGGGTGATCGCGCAGCACCCGGATGTCGCGCGCATGCTGACCGAGATGCGCGCGACCACCCTCGCCGCGCGGCTGATCGTGCTGGAGGCGGCGGCGGCAGGCGATCGCTTCCGCCTGACCGGGGACGCGGTGGCCGAGGCGCGGCTCGCGCTGCTGACGCCGATCGCCAAGGCCTGGTGCACGGAGCGCGGCGTCGAGACCGCGTCGCTCGGCGTGCAGGTGCATGGCGGCATGGGCTTCATCGAGGAGGCGGGCGCGGCGCAGGTGCTGCGCGATGCGCGCATCGCACCGATCTACGAGGGCACCAACGGCATCCAGGCGATCGATCTGGTGGCGCGCAAGCTCGGGCGGGACCAGGGTGCGGCGATGCGCGCGCTGCTGGCGGAAGCGCTCGCCCAGGCGCCGGAGCTGCGGATACCGCTGGCGCGGCTCGGCGCGGTGACGATGCAGGTGCTGGAAGCCCAGGCGGAAAATCCCGATACGGCGCAATCCGTCGCCTTCGCTTATCTGGAGGCAGCGGGCTGGGTGCTGGGCGCCTGGCTGCTGGCGCGCGCCGCGGCCGCCGATCCCAAGGCCTATGGTGCGCTGTCGGATTTCTACCGCAAGCGCCTGTTGCCGCGCGCCGCGGCGCGCTGCAGCGAGATCGAGTCGGTGCTGGCCGACTGAGACCCCGGCGGCCACGGGGAAGGCGCCGCCATCACCAGGACGGGTGGCGGCGGATCAGGAATCGCACCACTCGCGCCATTTTTCAGGCGCCTCCAATTCGGCGGCACAGTAACGAGCTTACCCACCCTTATTTCACGACTCTGTGATCTGGCGGATAGGATTCTTTTGGGGAGAATGATTTCTCCAATTGAACGGCCATCAGGTGAGAGTAAATCTCCAGACCATGGGCGCCGACAGCATGTCCTGCACGATCCTGGACACGGCACGCCTGCGGCTCCGCATGGCGTGCGAGACAGATGCGGCCGGCCTCGCGGCGCTGATGACGCCGGGGATCAGCAGCCGCCTCGCGAGCTGGCCGACGCCGCTTTCGGTCGAGGACGCGCTTCTCCGCATCGCCACGGCGCTCAGGACCGGCAGGGACAATGGCTCGGCGCCGCTGGTGATGGAGTTGCGGTCCAGCGGCGCGCTCTGCGGCTGGACCAGCCTGATGCGCGAGCGCGCGGAGCCCACGACCGGCATCCTCACCTATTGGCTGGGCGAGGCCTATCACGGCCTGGGCCTGATGCGGGAGGCGGCACCGGCGGTCATCGCCCATGGCTTCGCCGCCATGGGCCTGACGCGGATCCGCGCCGCCGTGCAGGCCGACAACCCGGCCTCCATATCCGTCCTGCGCGGCCTCGGCATGGATGCGCTGGGCGCGGGCCGCATCTGGTGCCCGGCGCGGGGCAGCGAGGAAACCTGCCTCTGGTACGAGATGGAGCGCCCGCTGCCGGCGCTGCCCCCGCTGCCGCTCCTGACGCCCCCTGGCGAGACCCTGCGGGATTGGGCATAGACCCGATCCGCGAGCCACGCGCGGGCGTGCCGGAACGGTAGACGGAAGGGTCTTAAAAACCCTCGACCGCAAGGTCATGCGGGTTCGAGTCCCGCCGCCCGCATCCGACGGTTACGGCACCGGGCGCGCGCAATCGAGGAAGGCGCGCGCCAGCGTCGTCGCTTGTTCGCGCGGCATCGCGAGCCAGGTCGCCGTGGTGGCGTCCGGGGTATCGAGCCGGCGCCGCGTCACCGCGCCCACAAGAATCCGCGTCAGCGTGACCGGGACCACCGCGATCCCGATGCCGGCGGCAACCAGGCCCATCAAGGTCGAGTTCTCCCGCGCCTCCTGCGTCACCCGGGGTGTGAAGCCGGCGCGGTTGCACAGCATCGTCATCTGCGCATGCAGCGTCGTGCCGACCGTGCGGGAGAAGCCGATCAGGCTCTCTTCGGCGAGGGCCGCGAGGGGGATGCGCCCGCGCAGCCGCGCCAGGCGGTGATCCTGGCGCATGACGACGACCAGCTCCTCGCGGAACAGCTCCAGTGCCGAGATGTCGGCCGGCAGGCCGTCCGCGCTCGGGGCCCGCAGGAAGCCGGCATCGAGCTGGCGGCGGCGCAGCGCCTCGATCTGCTGCAGCGTCGGCGCTTCCTCGAGCGTCAGGTGCACGGCGGGCAGGCGCTGGCGGAACCCGATGACGGTCTGCTGGAAGATCGGCAGGATCGGCGCCGAAGCGAAGAGGCCGACGCGCAGCTCGCCGATCTCCCCACGCCCGGCACGCCGGGTGACGGTCTCGGCGCGTGCCGCCTGCGCCAGGGTCGCCCGCGCCTCCTCCAGCAACACGCGGCCGGCCTCCGTCAGGGCGACGCGGCGCCGCGTCCGCTCGAAGAGCGGCGTCTCGAACTCCTCCTCCAGGGCCCGGATCTGCTGGCTCAGCGGCGGCTGTGAGATCCCGAGGCGCCGGGCCGCCCGGGTGAAATGCAGCTCCTCGGCCAGGGCCACGAAGTAGCGTAGGTGGCGGAGCTCCATCGGTTATTCCTTCAGCCTCTCAATTGGAAGCCGGACCATATTGGACAGGTCTTCCTGGCCCTGCATACAGTCCCACCCCGTTGCATCCTCGTGGCACCCCGGGGAAGGCGCTCACGGTCTCAGGGAGGTGGATCATGACGCGCTGGACCCGTCGCAGCCTGTTCGCCGGCGGTCTCGCGGCGCTGTCCGCACCGGCCGCGCGGCGCGCCGTGGCGCAGGCGGGCTTCCCCTCGCGGCCCATCACCCTGGTGATCCCCTGGGCGCCGGGCGGCTCGACCGACACGCTGGGGCGGCTGCTCGCGCGGAGCATGGGGGCCGATCTGGGCCAGCCCATCGTGGTCGAGAATCGCGGCGGCGCCTCGGGCACCATCGGCCATGCCTATGTCGCGCGGGCGCAGCCCGATGGCCATACGCTGCTGCTCGGTACCAACAGCACCTACGCCATCGCCCCGCATTTGATCAGCGGCCTGCCCTACGACAACCGGGCCGCCTTCGCCGGCGTCAGCCTGGTGGCGCGCAGCGCGCAGGCGCTCTGCGTGCACCCGTCGGCGCCGCCGGGCAGCGTCGCGGCATTCGTCGATTATGTCCGTGCGCGGCCGGGCGAGGTGACCTTCTCCTCCGCCGGCATCGGGGCGACCAGCCACCTCGCGACCGAGCTGTTCATGGCCAGGACCGGCACGCGGCTGCTGCATGTGCCGTACCGCGGCGGCGGGCCATCGGTGCAGGGACTGCTGGCCGGCGAGGTTGTGACCTCCTTCGTCGATCTGGTGACCGCGCTGCCCTTCCAGCGCAGCGGGCAGCTCAAGCTGCTGGGTGTCAGCACCGCGTCGCGTTCGGCACTGGCGGCGGATGTCCCGGCGATTGCCGAAGCCGGCGTGCCCGGTTTCGAATCCTCGACCGACTGCGCCCTGTTCCTGCCCGCCGGCACGCCGGCACCGGTCCTGGCGCGCATCGCCGCATCGCTCGGCCGGGCCCTGCAGGATCCGACCACCCGCCAGAGGATCGTCGAGATGGGCATCGAGCCGATCGGCGGCAGCGCCGCCGAATTCGCCGGCTATTGGACGCGCGAGACCGAGAAATGGGGCGAGGTCATCCGCACCCAGAACATCACCCTGGATTGATGCCGACCCGCCGCCTGGCCCTTGCCGCCATCGGCATGCTGCCCTTCCGGCAGGCCCGGGCACAGGCGCAGCCCTGGCCGAGCCGGCCCATCGTCTTCACCATCCCCTTCCCGGCCGGCGGCTCCGCCGACCTCCTGGCGCGGCTGCTCGCGGAGCGCATGATGCCGCTGCTGGGTGCCAACGCCCGGATGGTGGTGGAGAACCGGGCCGGGGCGGGCGGCATCATCGGCAGCGAATTCGTGCGCCGGCAGCCGGCGGACGGCTACGCCATCCTGCTCGCCACCCCCTCCACCCATGGCACGGTGCCTGCGCTGCAACCGGAGACCACGCCCTACGACCCGATTGGGGATTTCACCCCGATCGCCATCATGGGCCGGGCGCCGATCGCCCTCGCCGTCCCCGGCAATTCGCCGCACCGCGACCCGCAGGCGCTGCTTGCCGCGCTACGCGCGAGCCCTGGTGCGGCGAGCTGGGGCAGTTCCGGCTCCGGCAGCATCGGTCATCTGGCCGGGGAATGGATGAACCTCCTGGCCGGTGGCCTCCGGTCGGAACACATCCCCTATCGCGGTGGGGCGCCCCTGGTCGAAGCCCTGACCAAGGGCGAGGTGCAGTATGCGTGGGAACCGCTGGGCTCGCTCGCGGCGGCGGCGCGCGACGGCCTCATCCGCTGCATCGGCATGGGCACGACGACGCGGCACCCGCTGTTCCCCGATGTGCCGACCATGCAGGAGGCCGGGCTCGCCGGCTTCGAGGCGACCACCTGGAACGTCATGCTCGGCCCCAAGGGCCTGCCGCCGGCCATCGTGCAGCGGCTCAACGCGGCCGCGAATGCCGGGCTCGCCGTTCCGGAGCTCGGCGAACGCCTGGCCGCCGCCGGAATCGATCCGGTGACCGACAGCACGCCGGAGGCGACCGGCGCCTTCATCGCCGCCGAGCTGGCCCGCTTCCGCGACATCGTCGCCCGCGCGAATTTGCGCCCGCAGCGCTGATGCCTGAGGATCGGCCGGAGGAGAAGGAACGCCCATGACAAGCGACACCGAGCCACTCACCTGGCACGCGATCGTGCGCCAAGCCCTGAAGGACAATGACGTCCGCCTGGTGACCTATGTGCCGGACAATGTGCTGCGGCCGCTGATCGACGGCCTGCATGCCGACCCCTTCTTCACCTGCTTCCCGACGGCGCGGGAAGAAGAGGCCGTGGGCATTGTCTCCGGCGCCGCAATGGCGGGGATGCGCGGCATCGTGCTGATGCAGACCTCGGGCTTCGCGACCTTGCCGAACGCGCTCGCCTCACTCGCCGTCGCCTTCCAGATCCCGGTGCTGCTGATGGTCTCGGAGCGCGGCACGCTCGGCGAGTTCAACCCCGGCCAGGCCATCGTCTGCCGCACCATGCGCCCGATCCTCGACAGCATGGGGATCGAGCATCACACGATGAGCCGGCTGGATGAGGCCGCCTTCATCGCCGACCGCACCATGCGCCAGGCCTTCGCCACGCGCTGGCCGGCCTGCCTGATCCTCTCGCCGCTGCTGACGGGGAAGCGCTCATGACCGAGAGCCGCGACAACCTGCATGTCATGAACCGCGCGGCGCTGACCAAGCGCCTGGCGGACAGGCTCACGCAGCGCGAGGCCGTGATCGGCGGCATCGGCAATTCCAACTGGGATCTCTGGGGCGCGGGGCAGCGGCCGGAGAATTTCTACATGCTGGGCAGCATGGGCCTCGCCGCGCCGATCGCGCTCGGCGTCGCGATCGCCCAGCCGACGCGGCGCGTCTTCGCGCTGGAAGGCGACGGCTCCCTGTTGATGCAGCTCGGCTGCCTCTCGACCATCGCGGCGCAGGCGCCGAAGAACCTGGTGCTGGTGATCTGGGACAACGGCATCTACCAGATCACCGGCGGCCAGGGCACACCGGCGGCCGCGGCCCGCACGGATTTCGTTGCCATCGCCCGCGCCTCCGGCATCGCCAGCAGCCAATGGGCGGCGGATGAGGCGGAGTTCGATGCGCTGGTGCAGCGCGCGCTCACCACCGACGGGCCGCATGTGATCGGCGTGCGCACGGATCAGGAGCCGGGGCGCAACCAGACCGACCGCGACCCGATCCGCTTCCGCGAAAGCTTCATGCGGGCGATGGCGGACAAGGTCGGGACCGGCTGATACCAACGGACCGGTCGCTTGATCGGTCCGAGGCCGCGAATGCGGCCCGCCGGTAGTCCGGCGAAGCCAAGCAAACCGGAGGTTTGCGCCCGGCGTTTGAGGGGCCTCAATCGTGTCAACGATTGAGGCCGCTGTTATGAGCCGGGCATCGCCGCGCGCTCAGAGAATCGCGCAGGTCAGCTCGTGCTTGTTGTGGGCGGAGTGGAAGACCTGCGCGCCGGGCAGTGCCGCGAACGCCGCGGCGACCTCGTGATCGGTCGTTCCCTGGAACTTGATCGAGCAGAAGACCCGTAACGCCCGCCCGGCCTCCCGCCAGCGGCTGATCAGGCCGAGCAGGCGTTCCGGGTAGCAGATCACGTCGCTGAACAGCCAATCGACCGGCGGCTCCTGCCGGGGGTCGAGGCCGAAGGCGCTCTCCTGCCGGTGCGCCACGCCGGGCATGGCCGCGACCTTCGGGTCGAGCGGCGCCTTGTCCACCGCCGTCACCCGCGCCCCGAGCTTCGCCAGCGCCCAGGTCCAGCCGCCCGGCGCGGCGCCCAGATCGAGGCAGGTCTCACCCGGTCCGGGATGGGCGCCGATCCGCGTCAGCCCTTCCCAGAGCTTGAGATAGGCGCGCGAGGGCGGTCCTTCCCGGTCTTCCACGAAGACCGGCACGCCGCCGACGAAAGGGCTGGTCTTGGTGGGGGAGGCGAGCATCCGGTCCGGCGCCAGCAAGGTCCAGGCGCCGAGATGCGCGGTCGGCGCCGGCTCCGGGAAAGCCAGCGGCCGCGCCTTCACCGGCGGCAGCCGCTCCGCGATCAGCGCGGCGCGGCGGTGGTGCAGGACGGACAGCAGGCTCCAGTTGCGCTGGATCGCGCGCAACGCATCCGATGCCGCCTTCACCGAAGCCACCTCGACCACGTCAGGCGCGGTCCAGATGTCGAGCGCCCAGGCCGCCGGCGCCGGCGGATCGGGCGACAGCGCGAGCGGCCCGTGCCAAGCCTCGATCCGGCGGCCACTCCGCGCCAGCTCCTCCGCCAGCGCCGAGCCGAAGCCCTCGGCCGCGAGATAGGCGCTGGCGATCACGCGCGCTTCAATGCGGCAAGGAAGAGCAGCGCCCAGCCCGCCATCAGCATGGTGCCGCCGATCGGCGCGATCCCGCCCAGATGCGGGCCGCCGAGCGCGCCGGCATAGACGGCGCCGCAGAACAGGATCAGCCCGATGGCGAAGACGCCCCCCGCCAGATGCGGCAGCAGCCCGCCGCGCCGCTCCGCGAAGAGGCCGGTCGCGAGCAGCGCCAGCGCGTGCCAGCCCTGCATGGTGATGGCGCTACGTAGTGACTCCAAAGCGCCCGGCGCCAGCACGGCCGGCGCGCCATGCGCAGCCCAGGCCGAAAGCCCGACAGCCCCAAGCCCGGCGAGTGCGCCGAATGCGATCCAGAGACGATGCATGGCGGGGTGGTAGTGCGGAACAGGGGAGGTTGACCAGGGGGCAGCGCCTCCCCGGTCTACCCTTCCCCGCGCCGCAACCGCCCCGCCGCTGCATGCGCTGCCCGGGTGGGCGCCGGCAGGCGGTGGCCGGTGGCAGTGCGCTTCACCCAGGCGAGGGCGGTCGCCAGGCTGATACGGTGGCCGGTCGAGACATAGACCGGGTTGGCGCGAGGGCGCAGGCGCAGCGCCACGCCGATGACGGCGCCGCGCCAGAGGATGGGCGCCTCGGCGCCGGCGATATCGGGCAGGTCCGGGACCTCGCCCACCAGCAGCGACTTGGCGACGCCGATGGTGGGCAGGTCGAGCACCAGGCCGAGATGGGTCGCGACGCCGAGGCGGCGGGGATGCGCGATGCCGTGGCCGTCGACCATCACGAGGTCGGGCTTCTCCGGCAGGCGCGACCAGGCGGCGACCAGGGCCGGCACCTCACGGAAGCCAAGGAAGCCCGGGACATAGGGGAAGCGGGCGATGCCCGCCTCACCCGCTTCGGCGAGGGGCAGCAGGGTGGCGGCGTCGAGGGTCGCGATCGCTGCCCAGACGCGCCGTTCCGGATCGAAGCGGGTGGTGCTGACATCGGCGCCGCCGAGGCGGCGGACGGGGCCGAGGCGGTCTTCCGTCTCGACGCTCGCCGCCATCGCCTCTTGGGCGCGGCGGGCGGCGGCGAGGTTGTCGGGCTGCAGCCAGTCGGGGTCCATGCCGCGCAGGTTTGCACGGCATGGCGCGGATCAGAATTCCGTCCGGTAGCGCAGCACGGCGACGGGGCCATTGGCATCGCCGGCCGAGCCGTCATCCCGGGCGTAGCGGACGAATTGCCAGCCGGCATCGACGCTGAAGCCCCAACCCAGGTCGCGTCCGACGGAGATCTCCGTGTAGCGCTCGGTCGGCACGGTGTTGGCGCTGCGCTTCCGCTGATCCTGCTGCCAGGCGATCGTCGCGCGCCAGGGGCCGTAGCTGGTGCGAGCGCCAAGGGTGGTGAAGCGGCGGCGTTCGGAGACACCGGTATCGGCGGTGTTGCCGTCGGAATCCACGACCTCCTCCAGCGGGCGGCCGCCGGCGGAGCGGAAGACGACATGCTCGGCGAAGAACAGGGTGCGCAGCGTCTCGGTCCAGCGCGCCTCGTAGCGGAGTGCGGCGGCATAGCCCCATTCGCGCGCGGTGCCGTCGCTGCCCTGGCCGCGGGTGATCGCCGAGAGGTGGTAGGAAAGGCCCGGCGCCCAGGAGAAATTGTCGCCGTCGAGTGCGACCGCGAAGTTGTTCAGCCGCCCGGTATTGCCCGGGCCGCCCTGCGCCGCGGTGTTGCGCGAATAGCGCTCATAGCCTTCCGCGCAGCAGCGGCGGCGGGTGATCAGCGTCTCCGACAGGAAGGTGCGATCGAGGGTGAAGGTGGCCGCGGTGAGGTCGTGCTCGCCGAAGGTCGGATCGGACAGGAAGGTCCAGCGGGCGCCGAAGCCCAGCGCCTCCGTCACCAGATAGGCCTCATGCGCGCGGATCATCGGGAAAATGCCGGGGAAGTCGTGATGGCCGCGGCCGAAGGGCGCGCTGAACTTGCCGGCAAAGAGCGAGACGCTCTGCACCGGGCGCCAGTCGAGCACCAGATTCTCCAGCGAGGCGCCCTGGCGGCGGAAGGCGATCCAGCCGTCATTCGGCTCCTGCTCGCCGACCGGCTCGATGTGCAGGATCCCCTGGATCGAGAGGTTGGGCGAGAGATGCAGGCCGGCCGCGATCTCGCCGAAGAGGAAGCTGGCGGCGCCCTGACGGCGCTGGTCGGGCATGCGGGTCAGGGCATTGGTGTAGAGGCCGAGATTCACCTCGCCCGCGATCTGGGGGTAGAGCCCCTCCTGCGCCGCGGCGGGTGTCGCGAGCAGGGCGGCGAGCAGCAGCAGGGCGCGGCGCATCAGGCGGCCCCCCGCATGGCCGGTACCAGCAGCCCGAGGTTGTGGCGGAACATCGCCTCATAGGAGGGCGCGGGACCCCCCTCGGCGGAGAGCGCATCGGCGTAGAGGCGGCCCTGCACCCGGACGCCAGCCTCCTGCGCCAGGCGCTCGAGGATCGCGGGGTTGGTGGCGTTTTCCAGGAAGACGGCGGTGATGCCTTCGGCGCGGACCTGGCGGATCAGCCCGCCGAGATCGCCGGCCGAAGGCTCGCCATGGGTGGACAGGCCCTGTGGCGCCAGGAAGGTGACGCCATAGGCGGCACCGAAATAGCCGAAGGCGTCGTGGTTGGTGATCACCTTGCGCCGGGCCTCCGGCACCGTCGCGATCTGCGCCCGTACCCAGGTGTCGAGTGCCGCGAGGCGGGCACCATAGGCGGCGGCGCGGCTGCGGTATTCGGCGGCCCCGGCCGGGTCGGCGGCGGTGAGCGCGGCTTCGATATTGCGCAGATAGGTCGCGGCGAGGCGGAGATCCTGCCAGGCGTGCGGGTCCGGCACCCGGCGCGGCGCCACGAAATGCTGCTGGCGGCGGCCTGGGCCGCCATGGCTGTGGTTGTGGCCGCCTTCCAGCACGCGGGGCGTGATGCCCTCGGTGACGGTGACGACGCGGCCGCGCGGGCCGGCGGCGCCGAGCAGCCGGTCCAGCCAGGGCTCGAAGCCGATGTCGTTGCGGAGCACGAGGCCGGCATTGCGCAGCGCCTCGGCATGGGAAGGTCGTGCCTGGAAGACGTGGCTGTCCACATCCGGGCCGACGATGGCGGTCACCGCGACGCGGGGGCCGCCGATCTGCCGCGCCATGTCGGCAAGGATGGTGAAGGAGGCGACCACGGCGAGCGGCGCGGTCTGAGCGCGTGCGAGGGCCGGCGCGGCGAGGAGCGGCAAAGCGAGCAGAGCGCGACGGCGCATCATCCCAATGATCCCGGCAAGAACGTTATACTATAACATTTCTTGTTTGCCGCGGTTTGGCAAGAGGCCTTGGTCCTTGTGCGGCGCCATTGTCATGCGCATGCTTATGCGCAGGAGGCGCACCGATGACGCATTTCGACAGCAGGGCGTTGAAGCGCCCGGTGAATCTGAGCCTCAACAGCGATCTCGTCCGGCGGGCCAAGGACCTGACATCCAACCTGTCGGACACCGTCGAAACCCTGCTGGCCGAATTCGTCGACGCCGAAACTACCCGGCGCGCGGAAACACAGCGGCAGATCGATGCGCTGGTCGAAGCGTCCAACGGCTTCATCGCGCGGCATGGTGCCTTCGGGGACGAGTTCTCCACCCTCTGATGGCGCAGTTCGACGTCCACCGGAATCCCGGCCGCAACCGGGTCGCCATCCCTTTCGTCGTCATCGTGCAGTCGCGGCGCTTCGATGCCCATGCGCGGCGCCTGGTCGCCCCCTTGCTGGCGGCAGCCATGCCGGAGGCATCGCACTATCCGGAACTGGCGCCGCGTTTCCGGATCGAAGGGCAGGAGGTCGTCCTCGATCCTCTGCAACTGCAGACGGTCCCCCGCGAGGTGCTGGGCCCCGTGGTCGCCTCCCTGGCGGATGATGCGGTGAGCGGCCGCATCATCGCCGCCATCGACATCGTCCTGTCGACCAGCGCCGGCTGATCGAGGACGGATCGCCTAGAGCGTGATGACTTGAGGCGGAATCGCCGAAGAGTCTGAATCACGCGATCAAACAAAGGGCTGGAGCATGATGCGCGAGCGCTTGCGAGCGCATCATGTTCTAGCCGCGGCGGAACAGCCGCTTCAGCTTCGCGAAGAACCCCTCGCCTACCGGCGAACGCGGGCCGCGCATGGTCGCGTGCGGGCGCCGGGACGGGGGCGGCAGGGCGGAGGCGACGCTGTGCCGCCCGGCATCGCCGGCCGCGATCAGCCGGCGTTCCAGCGCGATGACCTGCGCCACCGCCTCCGGCGGGCTTGATCGGGCGAGGTCCTCGGCCGTGGCGCCGGCATCGGGGAAGGCCTCGGCGCGGCGCAGCGCATCGATGACCCTGACCGTCTGCTCATGATCGAGCGGCGGTCCGCCGCGCCAGAGCGCCACCGCATCCAGCCGCCAGTCGCACGCCAGCTCCGTCTGGCCGAGATCGTCGGCGACCCAGGCGGCATGCAGGGTGGCCTCGGCCGCGGCGTGCAGCGCGCCGGTCTCTTCCAGCACATGCGCCCAGGCGAGGAAGCGGCGGGCGAGCGGGGGATGGCCACCCTCCGCGATCAGGGCGCGGAAGGGCGCGGCGCCGACCGCGGCGGCGGCGGCCGGATGGGCCCGGGCGATGTCCGGTGCGGCATAGCCGCAATGCGGGCATTGCTGCAGCCAGCGCGCCATGGTGCCGCGCACCGGCTCCCCGGGGCGCAGGTCGAGATCCGGCGCCTGCTCGGGCGGGCCGGGCCGGAACAGGAACTGCCGGCTCTCCTGCCCGCAGACGCCGCAGCGTCGGGCAGTGGCGTCGGCAGCGCGGGAACCCGCGGAGGGCTTCAAGGCCATGATGATGGAAACCTAGTCACGCAACGGGGCGAGGCGAAGGGGCTTGCACGGCCCATGGCCAGAAAAATGCCGCCCCTTGCCGAAGTGTTGCACCGAAAGGCGCCGCAAAGCACAGTGCGCCGCATGCCCCGCGGCGACCTTTTCCCCGATATCGCACCCTTCGAGACCGGCCTGCTGCCGCTCTCCTCCGGCCACGTCATGTACTGGGAACAGGTCGGCAACCCGCGCGGGCAGCCGGCACTGTTCCTGCACGGCGGCCCGGGCGCCGGGGCGGGTGCGGTGCATCGGCGCTTCTTCGATCCGCATCACTGGCGGATCATCATCTTCGACCAGCGCGGCGCCGGGCGCTCCCGCCCGCTGGGTGAGCTGCGCGACAACACCACCCCCGACCTCGTCTCCGACATCGAGGTGCTGCGCCGCTTCCTCGGCATCGAGACCTGGCTGCTGTTCGGCGGCTCCTGGGGGTCGACGCTGGCGCTGGCCTATGCCCAGGCCCATCCCGAGCGGGTGCAGGGCTGCGTGCTGCGCGGCGTCTTCCTGGGCCGCGAGGCGGAGGTGGACTGGTTCCTGTACGGGCTGCGCCGGGTCTTCCCCGATGCCTGGGCCGCCTTCGCCGAACATTTGCCGCCGGAGGAGCGGGACGATCTGCTCGGCGGCTACCTGAAACGGCTCTGCGATCCCGACCCGACGGTGCACCAGCCGGCGGCGCGCGCCTGGAGCCAGTATGAGGGATCCTGCTCCACCCTGATGCCCTCGCCGGAGACGGTGGCGAGCTTCGCCCAGGACCGCACCGCCCTCGGCCTCGCGCGGATCGAGGCGCATTACTTCGCGCACAAGCTGTTCCTGCCCGAAGGCGGGCTGCTGGGCGGGATGCACCGCGTCGCGCATATCCAGGCCGAGATCGTGCAGGGCCGCTACGACATGGTCTGCCCGCCGCAGACCGCCTTCGAACTGGCCGAGGCCTGGCCGCGCGCGCGGCTGACCATCATCCCGGATGCCGGGCATTCAGCGCTGGAGCCGGGCGTGCGGACGGCGCTGGTCGGCGCGGTGGAGCGGTTCCGGCGGCGGTAGCGCTGTCCTCAGGGAGGGCGCTGCCCTCCCCGAACCCCACCCGGCAGGAGCCTAGGGCCCCTGCACCCCGATTACTTTGACGCCCTGATTGCGAAGAGGTCACCGGCGCAGCAGCGCCGGTGACCTCTTCGCAATCAGGGCACCAAGTGAAGCAGGTCCAGGAGGCTCCAGCCTCCTGGTGGGGTAGGGCCGGGAGGGGCGAAGCCCCTTCTCGGATGCACCCACCGTCAGTCCGGGCGCACGCCGGTGATGCGGATCACCTCGGCGTATTTCGCGATCTCCGCGCGGACGAAGGCGCCGAACTCCTCGGGCGAGAGGGCGCGCACCTCGGCGCCTTCCTGCACCAAGCGGTCGCGGATGGCGGCATCCTCGAGCAGCCTGTTCACTTCCGCGTTCAGGCGCCGCACCACGCCGGCGGGCGTTCCCGAAGGGGCGAAGAAGCCGCCCCAGAGGCTGAGGTCGAAATCGGCGATGCCGCCTTCCTGCACGGTCGGGATCTCCGGTGCCCCGGGGATCCGGCGCGCGGTGGAGACGGCGACGATGCGGAGCTTGCCCTCGCGCGCATGCGGCACCGCGCCGGGCATGCCCGAGAAGAAGAAGTCGATATGGCCGCCGAGCAGGTCGATCAGTGCCGGGCCGCCGCCGCGATAGGGCACATGCACCATGCCGCCGCCGGCGCGGAGCGACAGCACCTCCGCCGCGAAATGCCCGGGCGTGCCGCCGCCCGAGCTCGCGAAGGTGACCGAGCCGCGCCGCGCCCGCGCCGCCGCGACGATGTCGCCGACGCTGCGATAGGGCGATGCGGCGTTGACGCAGAGCGCCAGCGCCGCGTTGCCGACCAGCGCCACTGGCAGCAGGTCGCGTTCCGCGTCATAGCCGGTGTTGGGCAGGAAGCTCTTCGCGATCGCGATCTCCGGCGCCTGGCCAAACAGCAGCGTGTGCCCGTCCGGCTGCGCGCGCACCACCGACTGGGTGCCGATAGTGCCGGAGGCGCCGGAGCGGTTCTCGATCACCACCGCCTGGCCGAGTGCGGCGCGCAGCCGCTCCGACAGCAGCCGGGCGAAGACATCGCCGGTGCCGCCTGGCGCATAGGGGACGATCACCTGGATGCTGCGCGACGGCCAGGCAGGCTGCGCGCGCGCCGGGGCGGTGGCGAGCAGCGCGGCCGCGCCGAGTGCGGCGCGGCGGGTGACAACGCTCATGGTGTCGCGCCCTGGTCCAGCACCCAGCGCGCCAGCTCGTCATGGCGCGCGAACCAGGCACCGCCGCTGGCCTGGATATGCCGCAGGATCTGGCTGAAGGCCGCGGCCATCGGCGGGCGGCCGCCGAAATGCGCGTGCAGGGTCAGGTTCAGGATCTCCGGCCGCCCGGTTCCGCGCAGGTAGTCATAGGTGTCGCGATAGACGTCGAGGAAGTCGCGCGGGCTGCCGCGCATCACCCGGTTGTCGGTGAAGTCGCTGTGCATCAGCGCGACGACCCGGCCGGCGCCGGTCTCGACCACATAGGGCAGGTCGGTGTCGTTGTAGTCGCCATGCCAGAGGTAGCCATCCTCGGCGAGGAAGCGCGCCGTGTGTTCCGTCGGCGTCATGCGCGGGCTCGCCCAGCCGACCGGCTTGGTGCCGGCGACATCGGTCAGGATCGCCGTGCAGCGGCGGATCAGCGCCTGCTCCTCGGGGGGTTCGAGATAGGGCAGGAACATGTTTTGGGTATAGGAATGGCCGGCGATCTCATGCCCGCCCCCGACCAGCGCACGGACCGAGTCCGGATAGCGTTCGGCGGCGCGGG
This sequence comes from Plastoroseomonas hellenica, assembly GCF_018129085.1. Classification (GTDB taxonomy): domain Bacteria; phylum Pseudomonadota; class Alphaproteobacteria; order Acetobacterales; family Acetobacteraceae; genus Plastoroseomonas; species Plastoroseomonas hellenica. The sequence continues at coordinate 8,808 of NZ_JAAGBB010000066.1, read as the reverse complement.
CATTGGCGCAGACCGTCGCCTTGATATCGAAATCGCGCAGGATGCGCGCCAGCGTCCAGATGCCGGTGCGGCCGCCATACTCCGCCCAGGAGATGCCCTGGCGATCGACGACGCCTTCGCGCAGCGCGCTCGCCATCGGGGAATAGGGCGGCGCCTTCCCCTCCGGCCAGGTCTCATACATCACGGTGACCATGACGGCGACATGGGCGCCGCCCGGCCAGGCGGAGATCGATGGAGGCATGGACGCTTTCTCTCCTTTTGCGTCCAGCCTAGAGCAGTTCCCGTTCGGGCGTACACGCCTGAACGGGTGAAGAGATTCGCGGGGGCCTCGAGCAGATCGTCGAAGGGCGGAATGCCCGGAGGCGTGAATCTGCTCGTCAAACCAAAATGCGCTAGCGGGCGGCCAGCACGTCCCGGTTCACGATGGCCCGCGCATCCGGCGCCCGGCCTTCGATCACGTCGCAGATATGGCGCAGCGCCAGCACACCCGATCGATCCTTCGCCGCCTGGGTGCTGGCGCCGGCATGCGGCGTCGCGACCAGGTTCGGCAAGGCGAAGATCGGATGCGTGAAGACCGGCGGCTCCGGCTCGAAGACATCGAGTGCGGCGCCGGCGATCGGCCCATCCTGCAGCGCGACCGCGAGCGCATCGGCATCCGCCAGCCCGCCGCGCGCGGTGTTGATCAGGAAGGAACCCCGGCGCATCGCGGCGAGCTGCGGCGCGCCGATCATGTGATGCGTCGCCGGACTCAGCGGGCAGTGCAGGCTGAGGATGTCGCTCACTGCGAGCAGCGCATCGAGGCTTTGCACTTGCTCCGCACCCTCAGGCAGCGCCGCGCCCTCCGGCAGGAAGGGATCGAAAATGCGGACCGGCATGCGCAGCGGCGCGACGAGGCCGGCCAGGATGCCGCCGATATCGCCGAGGCCGACGATGCCGAGGGTGCGGCCGAACAGCTCCGTTCCCGTATGCGTGGCCTTGTCCCACTGACCCGCGCGCATGCGCGCAGTCAGATGCGCGGTCTGGCGCGCCACGGTGAACATCAGGCCGAAGGCGAGCTCGGCCACCGACTGGCTGTTGGCGCCGCGAGCCAGCATCACCGGGATGCCGCGCGCCGTGGCCGCCGCGACCTCGATATTGTCGTAGCCGACCCCGTGCTTGACGATCACGCGGAGCGTCGGCGCCGCATCCATCACCTCGGCCGTGACCGCGCCCTGGCGCACGATGATCGCGTCCGGCCGCAACTCCGCCGCGATGGCGGCGGTCTCGGCCGGCGGCAGGTAGGGCTTCGACGTCACCAAGGTCAGGCCAAGCCGCGCCGCCTCCGCGGTGCCCTCGGCGCTGAGCGCCGGGCCGGTGATCAGGATCTTGGTCATGCGTCTGGCTTTCCTGGACGGGGACGGGGCCTGATGCGCCATGGACGCGCTTCGGCCAGGTGGGAAGAGCTGCTCGGCCGCGTCACGCCGCGGCGTCGCTGAGCGCTGCCGGCGCCTCGCCGCCGAGTGCCCGGGTCAGGCCAGCGGCCGCCTCCCGCAGCAATGGCTTGGCGGCTTCCGCGCGTCGCGCATCCATCCGGCTGATCGGGCCCGAGAGCATCAGCGCCCCCGCCAGATCCGGGCCGGGGCCGAAGACCGGCATCGCCAGTGACGCCGTGTCGGGATCGGTCGCACCCGAGGTCCAGGCCGGCAGCGCCATCGCCCGCGCCTTGGCCGGAAGCGGCCGCCGCCCGAAGGCGCGCAACACCTGCGCGGTTGCGCTGTCATCCATCGGCAGTGTCTCGCCCGGGCGCACATGCATGCGCAGCAGATGCGGGCTGTCCACCCGGAACAGGCAGAGCCGGCGTTCGCCATGGCGGACGTAGAAGCCCGCCGTCTCCCCGGTGCGGGCGACCAGCGCTTCCAGCACCGGCAGCACATGCGCCTCCAGCCCGAAGGCGTCCCGGTAGATGGAGCCGAGCCGCAGCAGCTCCGCATCCAGGCGGTATGCGCCCTCCGGCGTGCGCGCCAGGAAACCCTGCGCCTCCAGCGAGATGGCGAGGCGCATGATCGTGCTCTTCACCAGCCCCGTGCGGTCCGACAGGACAGCCAGCGACAGATGCCGGTCCCCCTTGCGGAAGGCCGACAGGATGGCAAGCGCCCGGCCGGCGGCGGCGACGCCATCGAGCGCGGGCTTCGGGCGGGGCGTCCTCGTGGTCATCGCGCACTCCGACGGCAGGGCTTGCACCCTTCTGGGGGATGGAAGTAAATCGCAACGCCATTTCATTTCAAGGGGTGCCTCAGCGCGCCCGGCCTCGGAGGAAAGTCGCATGCCCACCGGTTTCCGGATCCTGAAGCGCGAGCGCGCCATCTCGCCCGAGCTGGTGGCCGCCTTCGCGGCGCTGCCGGTCGCGAACATCAGCGACTGCATGAGCCGCATGACGGCCGGCGGCCCGCGGCTGCGCCCGATGCACAAGGGCGGCGTCATGGCGGGCCCGGCCTTCACCGTGAAGTCCCGGCCCGGCGACAACCTGATGGTGCACAAGGCGATCGATCTCGCTGCCGCCGGCGACGTCATCGTCGTCGATGCCGGCGGCGACCTGACGAATGCCATCATCGGCGAGCTGATGCTGGCGCAGATGGTGAAGAAGCGGCTCGGCGGCATCGTCATCAACGGCGCGATCCGCGACAGCGCGGCGATCGCCGGGCAGCCCTTCCCGGTCTATGCGGCCGGCATCACCCATCGCGGCCCCTACAAGGACGGCCCCGGTGAGATCAACGTGCCGGTCGCCTTCGACGGCATGATCGTCGCACCTGGCGACCTGATCATCGGCGACGAGGACGGGCTGCTCGCGGTCGCGATCGACGAGGCCGAGGCGATCCTCGCCGCGACCCGCGCCAAGCATGCGGCCGAAGAGAAGCAGATGGCGGCGATCGAGGCCGGCACCTCCGACCGGTCCTGGGTCGATGCCTCCCTGAAGCGCCTGGGCTGCGAGGGCCTGTGATGCCCGCCATCACCCGCCGCGCCCTGCTCGGTGCCAGTGCCGCGACGGCGCTGGCCCGCCCCGCCCTCGCGCAGGCCGCCTGGCCCGCCGCCCGCCCGATCGAGGTCATCGTCGGCTTCGCCCCCGGCGGCGGTACCGACGTGATGGCCCGCGCCATCGCGCCCTTCCTGGAAGCCGAGCTGCCCGGCGCCCGCTTCGTCGTGCTGAACCGCGCCGGCGCCGGCGGCGAGACCGCCTATACCGCGCTGCAAACCGCGCGGCCGGACGGCTACACCTTCGGCTACATCAACACGCCCGGCTACATCTCCGTCGGCATCGAGCGCCGCGTCCGCTACGACCGCGCCCGCATCCGCCCGGTGGCCCGCGTGGTCGATGACCCCACCGCCTTCGTGGTCCGCGACGACAGCCCCTTCCGCACCATCAACGACCTGGTCGAAGCCGCGCGCCGCACGCCGGAGACCATCGCCGTCGGCTCCTCCGGCGTCGGCACCGACGACCATCTCGGCCTGACCCTGCTCGAGGCGGCGAGCGGCACCAAGTTCATCCACGCGCCCTATGCCGGCGCCGGCCAGGTGAAGACCGCACTCATCGCCGGCCACATCCAGGTCGCCGGCATCAACCTCGGCGAGATGGGCATCCTCGGCCAGGACCGCGCCCTGGTCCGCCCCCTCGCCGCCATGTCCGCCGAACGCTGGAGCGAGATGGCCAGCGTGCCCACCTTCCGCGAACAGGGCTTCGACGTGGTCATGAGCAGCGAACGCGGCCTCGCCGCGCCGCGCGACGTGCCGGACGAGATCGCCCACCGCGTCGACCAGGCCGTCGCCAAGGTCCTCACCCTGCCAGGCTGGCAGGAACAGGCGAAGCGCCTGGAACTGCCGATCGCCTACCTCTCCGGGCCGGAATGGGAACGCCAGATGCCCGCCCAGGAAGCCCGCTACCGCCGCATCTGGGAAGCCACGCCCTGGCGGTGAGGATGCGCCGCCCTGGGGAGGGCTTTGCCCTCCCCAGACCCCACCCACCAGGAGGATAGATCCTCCTGGACCTGCTTCACTTGGTGCCCTGATTGCCAAGGCTTCGCGGCGGCCCCCTTGGCAATCAGGGCGCTAAAATGATCGGGGTGCAGGGGCCCTAGGCTCCTGCCGGGTGAGGTCCGGAGAGGGCAGAGCCCTCTCCGGGACAGCGCCACCTCACCCAGGCACGCCCTTGGTGGTCGAGTATTCGAAGTGCAGGGCTTCGCCGGGGAAGACGCGGGGGTGGATGGCGTGGGCGGCCATGGCGGCTTCGGAGAAGCCTTGCAGGATGAGTTTCAGCTTGCCCGGGTAGGTCGCGATGTCGCCGATCGCGTGGATGCCGGGGATGTTGGTTTCGCAGGTCGCCGGTGTGACGGCGATGTGGCTGCGTTCCAGGCCGAGGCCCCAGTCGGCGATGGAGCCGAGTTCCATGGAAAGGCCGAAGAAGGCGAGCAGGTGGTCGGCGGGGACCAGCTTCTCCTCGCCTTTCAGGGTCGCCAGGCGGACGCCGGTCAGGGTGGTGCCGTCGCCGTCCAGGCCGTGGAGCTGGTAGGGGATCGCCATCTCGATCTCGCCGCGCTCGGCGGCCGCCTGCATCTGCGCGACGGTTTCGGGGGCGGCGCGGAATTTGTCGCGGCGGTGGACGACGACGACCTTGGCGGCGATGTCCTTGAGGCTCAGCGCCCAGTCGACGGCGCTGTCGCCGCCGCCGGCGATGACCACGCGCTTGCCACGGAAGGCCTCGCGCTTGGCGACCAGGTAGCGGACGCCGCCGCCGGCCTCATAGCCCGGCAGGCCCTCGAGCGGCGGCCGGTTGGGGCCGAAGGCGCCGGCGCCGGCCGCGATCACCACCGCCTTGGCGCGCAGCGTGTCGCCGGCCGAGGTAATGAGGGTGAAGCCCCCCTCCTCCTGGCGCAGCGCTTCCACCCGGCGGCCGAGCAGGTAGATGGGGTCGAAGGGGGCAGCTTGGTGCTCGAGCTGAAGCACGAGGTCAGAGGCCGCGATCTGCGGATGCGCGGGGATGTCGAAGATCGGCTTCTCGGGGTAGAGCGCGCTGCACTGGCCGCCGATGGCGTCGAGCGCGTCGACCACGATGCATTTCATGCGCAGCATGCCGCATTCGAACACCGCGAAAAGGCCGACCGGCCCCGCGCCGATGATCACGACATCCGTCTCGAGCGTCTCGGGCATGCGGCTCCCCTTGCCTGGGGCGGGGGTGATAGACGACATGGGCCCTCGGATCAAAGCCGGACCCTTTGCGTGATCGAACGGACCCTGCCGAACCTGGCCGCCACGGAGGCGCTGGCGGCCCGCCTGGCCGCATTGCTGGCGCCGGGCGACGCCGTGCTGCTGGAAGGCCCGCTGGGGGCTGGAAAGAGCGCCTTCGCCCGGGCCCTGCTGCGGGCGGCGGCCGGGGCGCCGGCGCTGGAGGTGCCGAGCCCGACCTTCACCCTGGTGCAGGGTTATGAGCTGCCGCGCGGCATCGCGCATCATTTTGACCTCTACCGACTCGGCCGCGCCGAGGAAGTATTGGAGCTGGGCTGGGATGAAGCGCGGGAGGGCATCGTGATCGTGGAATGGCCGGACCGCCTGGGCGCGCTGCGACCGCGCGATGCGCTGACCGTGGCGCTGGCGCCGGGGGATGACGACGATGCGCGGGTTGCGCGGCTGTCCGGCTGGCCCCCGGCGCGGCTGCAGGGACTGTAATGAGCGACGATTTTCTTGCCACCCACGGCTTCGGCGCCGCGCAGCGCGTCCCGCTGCCCGGCGATGCCGGGTTCCGGCGTTACACGCGGCTGACCGGCGGTCCGCGCCCGGCGCTGCTGGTCGAGGACCCGGAGCATCTCGACGCCTTTCTCCGCATCGCCGGGCACATCGCCGCGATCGGGCTTTCGGCGCCGGAGGTGCTGGCCGAGGACCGGGCGCGCAACCTGCTGCTGATCGAGGATCTCGGCGAGGCGACGCATGCCATGCTGCTCGATGCCGGCGCCGATCCCGCGCCGCTCTATGCCGAGGCGGTCGAGGCCCTGGCGGGCTTGCACGCGGAGCCGCCGCCCGCGGGGCTGCCGCGCTGGGACGGCGCCGCGATGGCCCGCACCGCGGCCGCGACCTTCCTCGACTGGTGGTGGCCGGCGGCCTTCGGCGCCATGCCCGATGCGGCGCAGCGTGCCGCCTTGGATACTGCAATCCGCGCCATGATGGCGCCTTTCGAGAATGCCGGCGCCTTCGTCCATCGCGACTTCTTCCCGGCGAACCTGATCCGCATCCCCACGCGTGACGGCGCGCGGCGCACCGGCATCCTCGACTTCCAGGACGCGGCGCTCGGTCATCCCGCCTATGACCTGGTCTCGTTGATCGAGGATGCGCGGCGTGATGTGGCGCCTGCGATCCGGAGCGCGAGCATTGCACGCTACCTGGCGCTGCGCCCGACGCTGGACGCAACGGAATTCCACGCCGCGATGGCGGCCTGCGCGGCGCAGCGGCACCTGCGCGTCGCGGCACTCTGGGTGCGGCTGGAACGGCGCGACGGCAAGCCGCACTACCTGCCGCACGGGCCGCGCTGCTGGGCGCTGCTCGAGGCCGCGCTGGCGCATGACACGACCGCGCCGCTCCGCAACTTTCTCGATACCCATGTGCCGCGCGCGCTCCGCGGCAATCCCCCCGCCCTCCGGATCGATGCCGCATGACGCCACTCTCCCACGCCATGGTTCTCGCCGCCGGCCTCGGCACCCGCATGCGGCCACTGACTGATGATCGACCAAAGCCGCTGCTGCCGCTGGCCGGGCGCACGCTGCTGGAGCACGCGCTCGATCGGCTCGATGATGCCGGGGTTGCGGAGACGGTGGTGAACGCGCATTGGCATGCGGCGCAGATCGAGGCGCTGCTGGCCGACCGCACCGCGCCGCGCATTGCAATCCAGCACGAGCGGACGCTGCTGGAGACCGGCGGTGGCGTGAAGCGCGCGCTGCCGCTGCTGGGCGACGCGCCCTTCGCAGTGGTGAATGGCGACGCCTATTGGCTGAACGGCCCGACACCGGCGCTGGAGCGGCTCGCCGCCGCCTTCGACGCGGCTGACATGGACGGGCTGCTGCTGCTGGTGCGCACCGCGCAGGTGGATGGCGAGGTCGGGCTCGGCGACTTCATGCTGGATCCGCTCGGGCGGCTGCGCCGGCCGAAGGAGCGGGAGATGTCGCCCTATCTCTTTGGCGGCGTGCAGATCCTGCATCCGCGCCTGTTCGACGGCGCGACCGAGGGCGCCTTCAGCCTCAATCGCCTCTATGACCGCGCCATCGAAGCGGAGCGGCTGTTCGGCCTGGTGCATGACGGGGTGTGGTTCCATCTCTCGACGCCGCGCGATCTGGAGCGGGCCGAGCTCGCGCTGCGCAGCGGCCTGACGCGCGCCTTGTTCTGAGCGGAGCGCATGCGCCTCTTCGACATCCCCGCGCATCGGCCCTTCCTCGACACGCTGGCTGCCGGCGTGTTGCAGCGGGCGGCGGGGGATGGGCCGGAGGCACTGGCGAAGACCACCATCCTGCTGCCGACGCGGCGCTCCGCGCGGGCACTGCGCGAGGCCTTCCTGCGCGCCGCCGGCGGCCGCGCCCTGTTGCTGCCGCGCATGCCCGCGCTGGCCGGGCTGTCCACGGAAGACGCCGATGAGTTGGCGCTGCCCTCCCTGCTCGAGATCCCGCCCGCCGTCGATGCGCTGCGCCGCCAGGCGGTGCTGACCGCCCTCGTGCAGCGCCGGCCACCACGCTACGGCGGCCCGGCGACGCCGGAGCAGGCCTGGGTGCTGGCCGGCGAACTCGCGCGGCTCTTCGACGAGATCGCGCTGGAGGAACGCGACGCCGCGCTGCTCGCGCGCCCGCCGGAGGACTTCGCCGAGACCTGGCTGACGCGCCTGAAGGCGCTGGTTCCGGAGGCGCACGCGCGCCACTGGGAGATCACGCTGATCTTCCTGCGCGGGATCGTCGAGGAATGGAACGCCTGGCTGCGGGAGACCGAGCTGCTCGATATCGGCGTGCGGCGCGTGAAGGCGCTGGAGGCGCAGGCCGAGGCCTGGCGTGCCGCGCCGCCCGCGGACCCCGTGATCGCCGCTGGCATCGGCATCGGCGGCACCGTACCCGCCGCCGCCAGGCTGCTGTCGGTGATCGCGCGGCTGCCGCAGGGTGCGGTGGTGCTGCACGGCGTCGACCAGGCAAGCCGCGAGACGCTGTGGGACGCGATCGCGGAGGCGCCGACGCATCCCTTCTCCAGCCAGGCGCGGCTGCTGGATACGATCGATGCGGCGCGCGACGATGTCGCGCCCTGGCTGGATGACCCTGTTCCCGTGGTGCCGGAGCGCCGCGCCGAGCTGATCGGCATGGCGTTGCGCCCGCCCCGGGGCCTCACGGATTGGACGCGGCGCGCGGCACCGCATTGGCAGGAGGGGCTGACCGGGCTGTCGCTGCTGACGGCGCCGGATGCCAGCGTCGAGGCCGCCGCCGTCGCGCTGCTGCTGCGCGAGACGCTGGAGACGCCGGGGGCCCGTGCCGCGCTGGTGACGCCGGACCGGGAGCTGGCGCGCCGTGTCTCGGCGGAGCTCGCACGCCACGGCGTCACCGCCGATGACAGCGCCGGCGAGCCGCTGGGCGAAACACCGGCCGGCGCCTTCCTGCGCCTGCTCGCGCGCTGCGTCGCCGAGGATTTCGCGCCGGTGCCGCTGCTGGCCCTGGTGAAGCATCCGCTGGCGGCAGCGGGGATGGAACGCTCGGCCTGGCTCGCCGCCTGGCGCCGTCTGGAACGCCGCGCGCTGCGCGGCCCGCGCCCAGCGCCGGGGCTGGG
>NZ_JAAGBB010000065.1 GCF_018129085.1 Plastoroseomonas hellenica | reverse complement strand
GCACAGCCGCGCGAACGGACGCCGGCGCCTGACGCCGGCCCCGCCGCGCCGGAAGGTCCCGCGAGCCCTGCCCCCGCGGCGCCGGCCGGGGCGGCGCCCACCCGGTGAGCATCTCCGCGCCCTTCATCGCGCGCCCGATCGCGACCGCGCTGCTCGCGGTCGCGGTGCTGCTCTCCGGCCTCTACGGCTATATGCGGCTGCCGGTCTCCTCCCTGCCGGAAGTCGATTTCCCGACCATCCAGGTGACGACGCAGCTCCCCGGCGCCTCGCCCGACACGGTCGCGGTGCTGGTCACCGCCTCGCTGGAGCGGCAGCTCGCGCAGATCCCGGGCCTCGTCGAGATGCTCTCGGTCAGCGGCCCGTCGGTCAGCAGCATCACCCTGCAATTCGCGCTCGGCCGCGACATCGACGACGTGGCGCAGGACGTGCAGGCCGCGATCAACGCGGCGCGCGGGACGCTGCCATCGACCCTGCCCTATCCGCCGACCTATCAGAAGGTGAACCCGGCCGATCCGCCGATCCTGACGCTGGCGCTGACCTCCGACACCCTGCCGGTCGCGCGGCTGTCGGACGCCGTGGACACGCTTCTGGCGCAGCGGCTGGCGCAGGTCGGCGGCGTCGGGCGCGTCGGCGTGCAGGGCAACATGCGGCCCGCCGTGCGGCTGCAGATGGACCCACGCCGCCTCGCCGCCTATCGCCTCGGGCTCGAGGATGTACGGACGGTCATCGCCGCCTCCAACCAGGCCGGCCCCAAGGGCTCGCTCGACGGCCCCGCCCAGGCGAGTGCCGTGATGGCGAACGACCAGATCACCACGGCCGCCGGCTTCGCCGACCTGGTCATCGCTTGGCGCGACAATGCCCCGGTCAGGCTCCGCGACGTCGGCACCGCGGTCGAGGACCTGGAGAACACGCTGACCGCCGCCTGGTACAATGGCCGCCCCGCCGTGCTGCTCGACGTGCAGCGCCAGCCCGGCGCCAATATCGTGCAGACCGTCGAGGCGATCCGCACCCAGCTCCGCGACCTCGAGCGCGCCCTGCCCGCCGGCGTGCAGCTCTCGGTGGTCTCCGACCGCACCGAGACCATCCGCGCCTCGGTGCATGAGGTGCAGTACACCCTGATCCTCGCGATCGTGCTGGTCGTGCTGGTGATCTACCTGTTCCTGCGCACCGCGCGTGCCACCATCATCCCCGGCGTCGCGCTGCCGCTCTCGATCATCGGCACCTTCGGCGTCATGGCGCTCTGCGGCTTCTCCATGGACAACCTGTCGCTGATGGCGCTGACCATCGCGACCGGCTTCGTCGTGGACGACGCCATCGTCATGATCGAGAACGTGGTGCGTCTGGTCGAGAAGGGCATGCGTCCGCTGCAGGCGGCCTTCGAGGGGGCGAAGCAGATCGGCTTCACCATCGTCTCCCTCACCTTGTCGCTGATCGCGGTCTTCATCCCGCTGCTGTTCATGGAAGGCGTGGTGGGGCGGCTGTTCCGCGAATTCGCGCTGGTGCTGACCATCTCCGTCCTGGTCTCCATGGTCGTCTCGCTGACCTTGACGCCGATGATGTGCGGGATGCTGCTGCGCCCGCATGAGGAGGATCGGCCCGGCCGCCTGTCCCGCCTGTTCGAGCGCGCCTTCGACGCCATGCTGCGCTTCTATGCCCGGACCCTGGATTGGGCGCTGAAGCGGGAAGCGCTGATGTTGCTGGTCGCGACGGCGACCGTCGCCGGCACCGTCTACCTCTATATCATGATGCCCAAGGGCTTCCTGCCGCTGCAGGACACCGGCCTGATCACCGTGACGGTGGAGGCGCCGCAGGACGTCTCCTTCCGCCGCATGGCCACACTCCAGCAGGCGGCGGCCGCCGCGATCGCGGCCGACCCCGCCGTGCAGTCCACCACCGCCGTCGCCGGCGCCGGCACCCTCAATGCCGCGCAGAACAGCGGCCGGATCAGCGTCGTGCTGCGCCCGCGCGAGGACCGGGAGGCGATGACGGTCATCACCGAGCGGCTGAACGCCCGGCTGGCCGCGGTCTCCGGCATCACCGCCTATCTCCAGCCGGTGCAGGACATCCAGATCGGCACCCGTCCGTCCAGTACGCAGTACCAGTACACGGTGGTCGACAGCAGCAGTGCCGAGCTCGCTACCTGGGCGCCGCGCCTGCTGGCGGCGCTCCGCGCCCTGCCTCAGCTTCGCGATGTCGCGACCGACCAGCGCGAGGATGGCCTGCGCATCGCGCTGCAGGTGGACCGCGCCCGCGCGGCCCGGCTCGGCGTCACCATGCAGGCGATCAGCGACACGCTCTACGATGCCTTCGGCCAGCGCCAGATCTCGACCATCTACGGCCAGAGCAACCAGTACCGCGTGGTGCTGGAGGTCGATCCCGCCCAGGCCCAGGACCCGGCGGTGATCGGGACGCTGCGCGTGCCCGGCAGCGCCGCCGCCGACGGCACCGGCAACAACCAGGTGCCGCTCGCGGAGATCGCCAGCATCTCCCGCACGCCGGGGCCGCTGACCGTGACCCGGCAGAACCAGTTCCCGGCGGTGACCTTCAGCTTCAACCTGCCGGAGGGCGTCGCGCTGGACGAGGCGCTGCGCGCCATCCGCGCCACCGAAGCCGGCATCGGCCTGCCCGACACCATGAGCGGCAGCTTCGGCGGCGACGCGGCCGAGTTCAACCGCTCCCTCGCTGGCCAGGGCTGGCTGATCCTGGCCGCGATCATCGTCATCTACATCGTGCTCGGCGTCCTCTACGAGAGCGTGATCCATCCGATCACCATCCTCTCCACCCTGCCCTCGGCCGGCATCGGCGCGCTGCTGGCGCTGGAGCTCTTCGGCCTCGACCTCTCGGTCGTCGGCATGATCGGCATCGTGCTGCTGATGGGCATCGTGAAGAAGAACGCGATCATGATGATCGACTTCGCGCTGGAGGCGCAGCGCGACCACGGGCTCGATCCGCGCGGTGCGATCCGGGAGGCCTGCCTGCTGCGCTTCCGCCCGATCATGATGACGACCATGGCGGCCCTCCTCGGCGCCGTGCCGCTGGTGCTGAGCCAGGGCGCGGGGTCGGAGCTGCGCCTGCCCCTCGGCGTCTCGGTGATCGGCGGCCTGCTGCTGAGCCAGGTGATCACGCTCTACACCACGCCGGTCATCTATCTGGCGATGGAATGGGTGCGCACCCGCATCGTGACCCTGGTGCATGGCGGCCCGCCGCCGGCGCCGGCCGAATAGCGTGGGCAGCTTCGTCACCCGCCCGATCGGCACCGCGCTGCTGGCGATCGGCATCGCGCTGGCGGGTCTCGTCGCCTATATCAACCTGCCCGTCGCGCCGCTGCCGCGTGTCGACCTGCCGACCATCGCCGTCACCGCGAGCCAGCCGGGCGCCGACCCGATCATCATGGCGGCCTCCGTCGCCGCACCGCTGGAGCGCCGCCTCGGCGAGATCGCCGGCATCACGGAGATGACCTCGACCTCCAGCCTCGGCAGCACCAACGTCATCATCCAGTTCGACCTCGGCCGCCGGATCGAGGATGCGGCGCGGGACGTCCAGGCGGCGATCAATGCGGCGCAGCCCGACCTGCCCTCCGGCCTGCCAAACCCGCCCACCTTCCGCCGGCTGAACCCGGCCGATGCGCCGGTGCTGATCCTGGCGCTGACCTCAGACACCGTGACGCCGGGCCAGATGTACGACGTCGCCGACAGCATCATCGCCCCGCGCCTGACCCAGGTGCAGGGCACCGCGCAGGTCAGCATCTCCGGCGCCGAGCAGCCGGCGGTGCGCGTCGCCGTCGATCCCGCCGCCGCCACCGCGGCCGGCGTCTCGTTCGAGGACATCCGCATCGCCATCGCGCGCGCCAACGTCACCGCGCCGGTCGGGCTGCTCGACGGGGCGGACCAGGCGGCGGCGATCAGCACCGGGCGGCCGATGAGCACCGCCACCGAATTCGCCGGCATCATCGTCCGCCAGTCCAATGGCGCCATGATGCGCCTCGACGGTGTCGCGCGGGTCGAGGAAGGACCGCGCGACCGCCGCCAGTCCGGCCTCTTCAACGACCGACCCGCGGTCATCCTCACCGTCTTCAAGCAGGCCGATGCCAATGTGCTGGAGGTGGTGGACGGCATCCTGGCGCGGCTGCCGGACCTGAGGCGCTGGATCCCGGGCGGCATCGACATCACCGTGGTGCGCGACCGGTCGCAGACCATCCGCGCCAGCGTCGACGAGGTCCAGCTCACGCTCATCATCAGCATCGCGCTGGTGGTGCTGGTGGTGGCGGCCTTCCTGCGCCGCACCTCCGCCGTCTTCGCGGCCGGCATCGCGGTGCCGCTCTCCCTCCTTGGCACCCTCGGCATCATGTGGCTGGCGGGCTTCTCGCTCGACAACCTCTCGCTGATGGCGCTCACCATCTCGGTCGGCTTCGTGGTGGACGATGCCATCGTGATGATCGAGAACATGGCGCGGCTGACTGAACGCGGCATGCGCCCGATCCCCGCCGCCATCCAGGCAATGCGCGAGATCGGCTTCACTGTCATCTCCATGAGCCTGTCGCTGATCGCGGTTTTTATCCCGCTGCTGTTCATGGGGGGCGTCATCGGCCGCCTGTTCATGGAGTTCGCGGCGACGCTCTCCATCGCCGTCGCGATCTCCGCGGTCATCTCGCTGACCGTCACGCCGATGATCGCGGCCAATCTCGGCCGGGACGCGCCGCGTCCGCCTGGCCTCTTCGGCCGGACCTTCGAGCGCGTGATGGACGCGGTGATCGAGGGCTACATGCGCAGCCTGACCGTCGTGCTGCGCTGGCGGCGGACCATGCTGCTGCTGACGGTGGCGCTCATCGGCGTCACCGTCTGGCTCTACACCGTGGTGCCCAAGGCCTTTTTCCCGGAACAGGATTCCGGCCTGCTCGTCGGCGCAGCCCAGGCGCAGCCCGACACCTCCTTCCAGGCGATGGTCGGCTATCAGGCGCGGCTGATGGACATCATCCGTGCCGATCCGGCGGTCGCCGGCGTCACCGCCTCGGTGGGCGGCGGCGGCTTCTTCGGCTCCTCCGGCAATATCCGGCTGCAGGTCTCGCTCAAGCCGCAATCGGAGCGGCCGGGCGTCAGCGGCTTCGACGTGGTCAACCGCCTGCGCCAGCCGCTGACCGCGGTGACCGGGGTGCAGACCTTCCTGCGCGTGCAGGCGGACCTCAACATCGGCGGCCGGCAGACCAGCGCCAGCTACCAGTTCGTGCTGCTGACGCCCGACCTCAACGAGCTCGAGACCTGGAGCGAGGCGCTGGTGCGCCAGCTCCGCACGGTGCCGGAGGTGACGGACGTCTCCTCCGACCAGCAGCGCACCGGCCTCGTCAGCCGCCTGGTGATCGACCGCGACGCGGCATCCCGTCTCGGCGTCGAGGTCTCGACGATCGGCGCGGCGCTGAACGATGCCTTCGCGCAGCGCCAGGTCTCCACGATCTACCGCACCCGCAACCAGTACCGGGTGGTGCTGGAGATCGATCCGCGGCTGACCGAAGCGCCCGAGCAGCTCATGCGCCTCTTTGTGCCCGGCACCGGCGGCCCGGTGCCGCTCGGTGCCCTGGTCAGGCTGGAGCGCACCAGTGCGCCGCGCTCGGTCACGCACCAGGGCAGCTTCCCGGCATCGACCATCAGCTTCAACCTGCCGCCGGGCGTGCAGCTCGGCGAGGCATCGGCCGCGATCCAGCGCGCGGCGCTCGCGATCCAGATGCCGGCGACGGTGCGCGGCGAATTCGCCGGCAATGCCCGGTCCTTCCAGGCCTTCCTCGGTGGGCTGCCGATCCTGATCCTGGCGGCGCTGATCGTCATCTACATCGTGCTCGGCGTGCTCTACGAGAGCATGATCCATCCGCTCACCATCCTCTCCACCCTGCCGACGGCCGGCATCGGCGCGCTGCTGGCGCTGCTCGCGACCGGGACGCCCTTCAGCCTCATGGCCTTCATCGGCGTGATCCTGCTGATGGGCATCGTGAAGAAGAACGCGATCATGATGGTGGATTTCGCGCTCGCCCATGAACGCGCCGGCGGCCAGGGCGGCATGGAGGCGATCCTGCTCGCCTGCCGGGAACGCTTCCGGCCGATCCTGATGACGACCCTGGCGGCGCTGTTCGGCGCCATCCCGCTCTGGGTCGCGACAGGCCCGGGCGCCGAGCTGCGCCAACCGCTCGGGATCACCATCATCGGCGGGCTGATCCTGTCGCAGTTGCTGACGCTCTACACCACCCCGGTGGTCTATCTCGCCTTCGAGCGCCTGGCCGGCGACCGCCGGGCGCCGCTGATGGCGCCTGCTGAGTAGCCTCGCCCCTCAGACGCGTCGTGCGAAGAGCACGCTGCTCGCGTGACGCGGGCGCATCCGCGCCCCTTGGCTTTCGCCGCAGTCGCGGCGGGCCGCATTCGCGGCCTCGGACCGGTCAAGCGACCGGTCCGCTGCTATCAGGAGAAGGCCTTCTTCAAGCCGAGGAACGGCTTCTCCCAGCAATGAAAGCTGATCAGGGCCACGAGGATCGATCCGGCGATCCCGGAGAGCACCAGCGCCGCGGCGCCGATGTCGCCGGCGCCGGGCTGCACGCCGAGCGCTGCGGTGAGCGGCGTGTAGAACAGGATGACCGCGACGATCGGGTGCCAGACATAGAGCCCGTAGCTGTAGCGCCCGAACCAGCGCAGCACGCCGGCCTCCAGCACTGTCTTCAGCCAGGGCGTGGTGATGCCGGCCAGAATGGCGCCGCCGAAGGTGGCCGCCAGCAGGGTGTAGCCGATCGTCTGCATCAGCGCGCCGTAATTGCCGAGGGAGCGCTGCGCCATGATCACCACCAGGGCGCCGGCGCCGCAGAGCAGCAGCGCCGCCCAGGCCGGGGTACGGAAGGGCATGGCGCCGGCCTGCCCGCGGATGGCGAGGCTGCAGAGCGCGCCGGTCGCGAGCGCATCCATGCGGCCCGGGGTCAGGATATAGATGGCCTCCGGGTCGACGCCCTGGATGACCATGGCCACCCGCAGGAGCAAGGCGCCCAGGATGATCGCCGCCGCCGCCGCCATGAGCTGGCGCCGGCTGCCCCAGCGCACCAGGAACGGCCACATCAGGTAGAAATGCTCTTCGATCGCGAGCGACCAATAATGGCCGAGGATACCGGCGCTCTCGGGCCCTTCCACCGCCAGCAGGACGTTCGTGAGGTAAAAAGCGAGCCAGGCCGGGCTGTGGGTGCCCCAGACGCCGGCGCCGGGCCAGGCGAGGCTCAGCAGGACCACGATCAGCAGCGCGCCGTAATAGAGCGGGAAGATGCGCAGCGCCCGGCGGGCGTAGAAGTTGCGGAAATACCCTGGCCTGCGCTGGCTGTCGTAGAGGATGCCGGTGATGAGGAAGCCCGACAGCACGAAGAAGAGGTCGACCCCCAGCCAGCCGATCTCGCTCGCCGCCAGCAGCGGGTGCGCGAAGCCGAAGGAATTGGCGCTGCGCCCGAAATGGTAGATGAGAACGAGCAGGATCGCGAGGCCGCGGATGCCGTCGAGCGCGCCGACATGCACGCCGGCGATCGGCAGGTCGCGCGCCTTGGCGACGGCGGGTGCCGTCCCCTGCGGCAGGTCCATGACGCGCCCTGCGCGATCCACGTCAGCGGAGCTGGCCATATCCGAGCTCATACAGCCCTCCCCTGGATGACGCGTAGACGGTGGCACGCGCCGGATCGACCTGGATCGTCCTGAGCCATGGTCCGAGATAGAAGCGCCCCATGCGGCGCCCGGTCGCGAGGTCGATCGCGGCCACCTCGCCTGTCGCCAGGCTGGCGCAGAACAGGATGCCGCGCTGCTCGTCGAGCGCCATCACCCGGACGCCGAAGATCGCCTCGATATGGCCCCGCGGCGCCAAGGTCGCCGCGTCGAAGCGCTCGATCCTGGATGCGACCGGATTGGCCAGCAGGATCTCGTCGGAGGCCGGCAGATAGGCCATGCGGTCGACGCGCGGCGGCGCCGGCATCTCCGCGACGATCGAACGCGTGCGCAGGTCATAGGCCATCAGCATGCCGCGGCGCCGGAAGAAGCTGAGATAGAGCCGCGACGCATCGGGGCGCAGCAGCAGGTTGCCGGCATCGAGGTCGCGCCGGTCGCGCACCTCCCCGGTCGTGCGGTCGAGCACCATGAAGGGCGTGCCGACCTCGTCATCCGCCTCGGAGACAATCACCAGCGTGTCGGTCCCGGGATCGACCGCGATCCAGGGGTCGCCCGGCGAGAGGTCCGGCAGCGGCAGAGAACGCTTCAGCTCCAGCGTCTCGGCATCGAGCGTGAGCAGCGTGCGCGTGCCCTCGTTGAACACATAGATCTCGCGCGCGGCCGCATCATAGGCAAAGGCCTGGGCGCCGCCGGTCGGAGCGCTGGAGGCGAGGCTCGGCTCCGCCCGGTTGCCGACCGCGACACGCAGGAGTTGCGGCAGGCCGTGCCCGGTGACGAAGAGGTGCTGGCCACTGCGATCCAGCTCGATCCAGTTGAAGTCGCCGAGCGCCAGGACACGCGCGGAGGGTGGCATGCGGAGCGCCTGCTCGATCGGCGTCAAGGCGGTGCCGCCGATGCCGAGCGCGGCGGCACCGGAAGCCAGCAGCAGCGCCGGCCCGGCAGCGGCGACACGGATGCCGAAGCCCCAAGCCAGATAGCGGCGCAGGAAGAACAACTCCGCCACGCCGACGGCCATCGCCATGGCGCCGCGCTGCGGCCGGGGCCGCCGCAGGATGCGGTCGTGGATCGCATCCGGCAGCAGGTTCGTTGCCAGCAGGAGGATCGCCGGCGCGGCGAGCCAGAGCGGGGTGCGGGTCAGCCGGAAGACGGTCACCGCGAGCGCCACGGCGAGCAGCATCATCACGCCATAGCCCCAGACCGGCCCGAGCCGCCGCGCGCCCAACCAGATCAACGCCAGGACCAGGAGCGTGGCGCCGAAGACGCCGACCCGCGCGAGCGGGGTGCCGGCGATGCCGATGACCAGCAGCGTGATGCGCGCGGGGTCGATGAGGGTTGCAAGAATCCAGTCCTTGCAGAGGAACAGGAGAATGAGGAAGGCTGGCAGCCGAAGGACAGCCCAGGCGATGCGAAGCGCCGCCCTGGACTGCGATGGGTGCCGCACCGGATGGTCGGCCGGAAGGCGCCGCTGCGCGACCTCATCCACGATTATCCGAGCCTCACTGTGCGACATTGGACTGCCTATCCAGGAGCCGACAGAACGTCGGTAGATCCCCTGACCCTATAAGCTTGAGACCATCTGCCCGGTAACCCTTTGATTCTTTTGGATGCAGCTTTGGGTTGACGGGCGCATGATCTAAAAAAACGACAATTCGCTTTTAATGTCCAGTGGAATCGATTAAGAACCCCAACATATGCCGACACGCGGTCGGCCGACCCGGACCGGGATGTCGAGCACCATGACGACCCTGCTCTCTCTGCTGGTCGACATCGGCGCGGTTGCTGCGGGCATCGCTGCCGTGCTGGCGATCGCCCGCGCCGGCTGGCCGCCGCGTGCCGAGGCCCTGGGCGTGCTCGCACTGTCAGGCGCCACCGCCCTCTTCATCTTCGCGACCTCCGAGCCACAGGCGCGCTTCGGCGATTTCCGCGATGCCTATTACCTCGGCGGCGTCGCGGCCCTGCGCGGGCCGGAGGCTTTCGGGGCACTGTTCGACCAGGGCGTGCATGGCTGGGTCAACCTGCCGATCGTCGCCTATCTCTTCGCCCCCTTCGCGCTGCTGCCGGCGCGCGAATCCGCCTTCGTCTTCTCCCTGCTCGGGCTCATTCCGGTCGCGCTGGCCTGGCACCTGCTCTCCCGCCTCGCGGGCCTGGAAGGGCGCGACCGCTGGCTGCTGCTCTTCCTCTTCGCGGTCAGCGGCCCGCTGCACTACAGCGTGAAGGAAGCGAACACGAGCCACATGGTGCTGGCGGGTCTGGCCGGTGGCCTGCTGCTGCTGCGCGCCGGCCGCCATGTCGCGGCCGGGCTGCTGCTCGGGGCCATGGCCGTCATCAAGCTGCCGCTGCTGCTCTTCGGCGTCGCCTTCGTGCTGCGCCGCAACTGGCGCGCCGCCTTCGGCTTCGCGGCGGTCTGCGGCAGCGCCGGGCTGCTGTCGCTCGCGGTCTTCGGCCTCGATCTGCATCTCCTGTGGTATGAGCGCTGCGTCCGGCAATTCGCCAGCAATCCGCTCGGCGCGTTCAACGTGCAGTCGATCCCCGCGCTGCTGATCCGGGTGGTCGAAGGCCCCTCCGTCCTGCGCGACTGGGATGCCCGCGAGATCGCCTCCACGCAGCGCCTGGCCGGGTCCGTCCTGACCGGGTTGCTCTATCTCGCGGCCCTCATCGCCTGCGCCCGGCGCGCGCCCGAGCCGCCCCGCGAGGGCAGTGCTGCGGCGCAGGAGCGGACCGACATCGAATACCTGCTCGTCATCTGCCTGGCAGTGATCGGCAGCCCGCTCTCCTGGTCCCACTACTATGCCTGGCTGCTGATGCCGATCGCCTTCCTGCTCGGTCCCCATTCCCTGCTCCGCGGCACGGCCGCCGGCCAGCGCATGGCCTGGGTCGCGATCTTCCTGATCACGCCGACGGTGCTGCTCCTTGAGATCCCCAATCCCACGCTGATGGCGGCCTACAACGCGATCGGCGTGTCGCACCTGATGTTCGGCGGCCTGCTGCTCTTCGCCCTGCTCGTCCGCGCCCGCGCCAGGCTCGGCATGGCGGTGCCGCCCTTGAGCCGCGTTGAAGGGAGAGCCGGCGCGCCGGCGAGATCATGATGGATCAGACGCCCTTTCCCGCCGGGTCCGATGCCGGCAGCCAGATGACGCTCTCCATCATCATCCCCGCCTATAACGAGGAGGAGGTGATCGAGCAGTTCCACGCCCGCCTCGCATCGGTCATGGCGCAGCTCGGCATGCGCTGGGAAGCGATCTATGTGAATGACGGCTCCCGCGACCGGACGCTGCCGATCCTGACCGCCCTGCATGAGCGGGATCCCCGTGCCGCGGTGCTCAACCTCTCCCGCAATTTCGGGAAGGAGATCGCGATGACCGCCGGCCTCGACCATGCGCGGGGCGATGCGGTGATCGTCATCGATGCCGATCTGCAGGACCCGCCCGAGCTGATCCCGGCGCTGGTCGCGGGCTGGCAGGAGGGCTTCGACGTCGTCTATGCGCAGCGGCGCGAGCGCCAGGGCGAGAGCTGGCTGAAGCGGGCGACCGCGCATGCCTTCTACCGGGTCATGCAGCGCATCGGCGGCTCGGTGCGGCTGCCGCAGGATACCGGCGACTTCCGGCTGATGAGCCGCCGCGCCTGTGACGCCCTGCTGCAGCTCCGCGAGCGGCACCGTTTCATGAAGGGCCTCTTTGCCTGGATCGGCTTCCCGACCAAGCCGGTGCTCTACGACCGCGACCCGCGCGCCGCCGGCACCAGCAAATGGAATTACTGGAAGCTCTGGAACCTCTCGCTCGAAGGCATCACGAGCTTCACCGTCGTGCCGCTGAAGGTCGCGACCTATCTCGGCCTGCTGGTGGCGGTCTTCGCGACGCTCTATGGCGGGCTGATCGTGGTCAGGACGCTGATCTTCGGCAACCCCGTCCCCGGCTATCCGAGCCTGATGGCCGTGGTGCTGTTCCTGGGCGGGGTGCAGCTCATGACGCTCGGCATCATCGGCGAATATCTCGGGCGCATCTTCAACGAGACCAAGGGCAGGCCGCTCTACCTGGTGGAGCGGCACCTGCAGAGTGGGTTGCAGGTCTCCGGCAAGGCGGCCCCTGCCAGCCTCGTCGCCTGAGGCTTTTCCCCAGCGGCCTTGATCGAAAGCCGATCAAGACCCCCTCAGACGCGTCGTGGCGAAGGCACGCCTTCGGCGTGACGCGCGACTACGCGCGGGCCGCATTCGCGGCCTCGACCGGTCAAACGACCGGTCCGCCAGCATCAATCGACGCCGAGCTCCGGCGCGAAGGCGTCGGGCAGGCCGAGCTCGAAGGTGTTCAGGGTCATGGCGACGAAGCTGTAATAGCCGAGCAGGCCGACCAGCTCGACCATGCCCCGCTCGCCCAGCGCCGCGACGCCGCGCCGGTAGAGCGCCTCCGGCACCCGCCGCGTCTGCAACAGGCTGGTCGCCACCGCGAGGATCGCGCGCTCCGCCTCATCGCGCAGCACCGGCTCCCGCCGCGCGGCGATGGCCTCGATCACCGCCGGGTCCATGCCCGCCTTCAGCCCTTCCCGCTTATGTGCGGTCCATTCGTAGTGCGAGTCCCAGAATCGCGCGGTCACCAGGATCGCGAGCTCGCTGAGGCGCGGCTCCAGCGAGGTCTGGTAGCGCAGCAGCTCGCCGAGCCGCTGGCCACGTCGCGCCAGCTCCGGGTTGCGCAGCCAGGCGATCATCGGCGCCGGCACGCGGCCGCGCAGGCCGGCGACCGCCTCGGCGCAGACCGCCTGCTCCTCCGGCGTGCGCTCGGCTTCGGGCGTGAGGGTGATGCGGGCCATCGGGATCTCCTCCTATCGTTGAATCACG
Source organism: Plastoroseomonas hellenica (assembly GCF_018129085.1). Classification (GTDB taxonomy): domain Bacteria; phylum Pseudomonadota; class Alphaproteobacteria; order Acetobacterales; family Acetobacteraceae; genus Plastoroseomonas; species Plastoroseomonas hellenica. The sequence goes on along the minus strand of NZ_JAAGBB010000065.1, from coordinate 17,612 downwards.
CGATCAATTGAGGATCGCCGCGGGATCGCCGCCGAGGGCGCGGGTGATCGCCACCGCCTCGCGCATCACCAGCGGCACGCAGAGCGCTTCCGCCGCCGCGTCGAAGCGATAGAGCGGCACCGAGATACCGACCGAGCCGGCGACGCCGCCAGCCGCATCCAGCACGGGCGCCGCGATCGCCGCGATCTCGCGCAGCCGCTCGCCGCGGGTGACGATCGGCAGGCGCGGGCGCTGCCCGGCCGGCGCATCGAGCGCGATCAGGGACCGCCCATGCGCGCCGATGCCGAGCGGCTGCACCTCCCCCACATGGGCGTGGTCGCGGACGAGCTGCGGGGAATCGAGGCGGAAGACGCAGCGCCGGTGATCGCCCTCCCGCACGAAGAAGGTGGCGCTCTCCCGGCTTTCGGCGCGGAGCCGCTCCAAGGCCGGCATCACATGATCCTCGAGCCGGAGCGAGCGGCGGAAACGGTCGCCGAGCAGCAGCAGGGTCGGGCCCAGCCGATAGCCGCCCACGGCCAGCCGCTGCACGAAGCCATGGCTCTCCAAGGTGCCGAGCAGCCGGAGGGCGGTCGTCAGGTGCAGCCCGGCGCGGCGCGCGACCTCCACCAGCGGCAGCGCGCCATCCTCCTCTCGGAAAGCATTTAAGATCACCAGTGCGCGGTCGACGGCGCGGACATTGCCCTCCGACCCGCCGGAATCGCTAGCGGAATCAAGGCTTTGATCGGGCTGGACAGGGCGCGGCTTTCTCACGTGGGCAGCCTAGGGTGCGTTTCCGTATTTTGGAAGTGTATTGCACCACGTGGAAGCCTGATTTATTGCTCCGCCACGAAGAGCGGCCCCGGGCGACCGGCTGCGGCGTGGAGGAAAGCAATGATCCGGATCGACAGACGCGCGGCGCTCGGCCTGGCGCTCGGCGCCGCTGGCCTCGCCGCCGGACGCGCCGCGGCGCAGCCCGCCTGGCCAAGCAAGCCCGTCACCTTCCTGGTGCCCTTCGCGCCCGGCGGTGCCTCCGACATCACCGCGCGTGCCATCGGCACGCGCATGGCGCAGGCGATCGGCCAGTCGGTCGTGGTCGACAACCGCCCGGCCGCGAATGGCCAGGCGGCGGCGCGCATGCTGGCGCGCAGCGCGCCGGACGGCCACACGGTGATGGTCGGCTCGATCGGCGTCTTCGCCCTGAACGCCGTGCTCTATCGCAACCCCGGCTACGACCCGGTCACCGATTTCACGCCGGTGACGCTGGCCGTCACCACGCCGAACGTGCTGGTGGTCAATCCGGAGGTGGCGCCGGTCAACGACCTGCCGGGCCTGATCGCCTGGATGAAGTCGAAGCCTGGCGAGGTCTTCCATGCCACCAGCGGCATCGGCTCCTCCCCGCATCTGACCATGGAGCTGTTCAACCAGCTCACCGGGACGGAGGCGACGCATGTGCCTTCCCGCGGCGGCGCGGCCGCGGTGCTCGACCAGCTCGCGGGACGGGTGCAGGTCTCCTTCCAGGGCCTCGGCAGCATCATCGAGGCGGTGCGCGACGGGAAGCTGCGCGCCATCCTGGTCACCGCGGAGCGCCGCATCCCGATGCTGCCGAATGTGCCGACCGCAGCCGAGGCCGGACTCTCGGATTTCGTCGTCAGTTCCTGGCAGGCGATGATGGCGCCGCGCGGCCTGGCGGCGCCAGTGCAGGCGCGGCTGCATGCCGAGACGGTGGCGGCGCTGCGCGATCCCACCGTCGCCACCGCGCTGGAAGCGGCGGGCTATTCGGTGGTGGGCAACAGCGCCGCCGAATACGCCGCCTTCCAGCGTGCCGAGGTCGAGCGCTGGCGCCGGGTCGCGACCGCCGCGCGCATCGTCCTCGATTGAGAAGGATGACGCCCATGTATCGCCGTAGCCTGCTCGCCGCCTCCGGCGCCCTCGCCCTGCCCCGCTTCGCTGCTGCCCAGGGCACACCGGGCGCCTGGCCGGCGCGCCCGGTGCGCATCATCGTCCCCTTCCCGCCCGGCGGATCGAATGACGCGGTGGCGCGCCCGCTGGCCGAGGCGCTGCAGCGCAACCTCGGCCAGCCCTTCGTCATCGACAATCGCGGTGGCGCCGGCAGCACCATCGGCAGCACCGAGGTCGCCCGCGCGCCCTCCGATGGCTATACGCTGATGGTCACCTCCTCGACCTTCGCGACCAGCGCCGCGGTCCAGACCACACCTTATGACGCGGCGCGCGACTTCGAGACGGTGGCGCTGCTCGCGACCGCACCGCTGGTGATGCTGGCCTCGCCCGACTTCCCGCCGAACACGATGGCGGAAGCCGTCGCCCATATCCGCGCCAATCCCGGCAAGATCGACTACGGCTCCGCCGGGCCGGGCAGCATCGGCCATATGGGCGGTGCGCTCTTCGCGCTGCGCGCCGGGCGGCTCGACATGCAGCACGTGCCCTATCGCGGCACCGGCCCGGTGCTGAACGACCTGGCAGCCGGCATCATCCAGCTCACTTTCACCACCATCACCGCGGCGGCGGGGCTGGTCAGTGGCGGCCGCGTCAAGCTGCTCGGCTGGACCTCGGAGAACCGCCCGGCCAGCGGCCCCGCCGCGCCGACCCCGCGCGAGAGCGGACTGCCGGATTACGAGGCCGGGATCTGGTGGGGGCTGCTGGCGCGCCGCGGCATCCCCGCCGCGATCCGCGCACGGCTCAACGCCGCCGCCAATGAGGCGCTCGCCGAGAGCCGCTTCGCCGCCAATCTGGCGAATGAGGGCGCGACGCCGGCGCGGCTCTCGCCGGAGGAAGGCGAGCGCTTCCTGCAGGCCGATCTGGCGCGCTGGCGGGACCTCGCCATCGCCGCGAACATCCGGGTGGAGTGACAGGCATGTCCCGTAGATTCGAAGACAAGGTGGTGATCGTGACCGGCGCCGGCTCGGTCGGCACGGGCTGGGGCAATGGCCGCGCCGCAGCGGTCGGCTTCGCCCGCGAAGGCGCTATCGTCTATGGCGTCGACCGCGACCTCGCCGCCATGGACGAGACCGCGGCGCGCGCCACCGAGGCGGGCGGCCGCTTCGAGCGCGGCCAATGCGACGTGATGGACCATGCCTCCATCGCGCGCATGGTCGCCGATGCCCATGCGCGCTTCGGCCGCATCGACGTGCTGGTGAACAATGTCGGCGGCTCCGCCGCCGGCGGCCCGGTCGAGATGTCGGAGGAGGTCTGGGACACCCAGATCGACTACAATCTCAAGAGCGTCTTCCTGACCTGCAAGCATGTGCTGCCGATCATGGAAGCGCAGGGTGGCGGCGCAATCGTCAATGTCGCCTCCACCTCCGGCCTCCGCTGGACCGGCGCGGCGCAGGTCGCCTATGCGGCGTCGAAGGCGGGGGTGATCCAGCTCTCCCGCGTCGTCGCGATGCAATACGCGACCCGCGGCATCCGGGTGAACACGGTGGTCCCGGGCCAGATGCACACGCCGATGGTCGAGGTGCGGCTGGCCGGCCAGCGCGCCGGCGGCGACGCGCAGGCGCTGATCGCGCAACGCCTGGCGCGCATCCCGCTCGGTTTCGCCGGCGACGGCCGCGATACCGCCAATGCGGTGCTGTTCCTGGCCTCCGACGACGCGCGCTTCGTCACCGGCACCGAGATCGTGGTGGATGGCGGCATGACGGTGCGCTGCGGATAGGGCCCTCAGCCCCAGCCTTCCAGCACCAGCTTCCCGCGCGCGCGGCCGGCCTCGATGCGGGCATGGGTACGCCGCAGGGTGGCGGCGTCGATCGGACCCACGACCTCGGTCAACGTCGTGCGCAGTCGGCCGGCTTCGACGAGACCGGAGACCGCGGTCAGGATCTCGTGCTGACGGATCATATCGGCAGTGCCGAACAGGCTGCGCGTGAACATCAGCTCCCAGTGCAGGGCGGTCGATTTCTGCATCAGCGGCCGCATCTCGAAGGGCTTCGGCACCTCGATCAGCCCGACATGCCCCTGCGGCGCCAGCACCTGGTCGATCACCGGCAGGTGCTGGTCGATGGCGGTGGTGATGAAGACATAAGGCACATCCCCGATCTGCCCCGCCAGCGGGCGGCTGTGGTCCAGCACCGCATGCGCGCCGAGGTCGAGGCACCACTGCCGCGTCTCCGGCCGCGATGCGGTTGCCACCACAGTGAGCCCGGTCAGTTGCCGCGCGATCTGGATGGCCATGGAGCCGACCCCGCCGGCGCCGCCCACCACCAGCAGCGTCCCCCCGGCGGTGCCGGTGCCGCCGGCGCCGCCATGCTGCGGAATGCGGAAGCGTTCGAACAGCATCTCCCAGGCGGTCAGCGCGGTCAGCGGCATGGCCGCGGCTTCCGCGAAGCCGAGATTGCCTGGCATCGGCCCGACCAGCCGTTCGTCCACCAGATGCCGCGCGCTGTTGCAGCCCGGCCGATTGGCGGCCCCGGCATAGAAGACACGGTCGCCCGGCTTGAACAGGCTGACCTCCGACCCCGTCTCCAGCACCGTGCCGGCGGCATCCCAGCCGAGGACCAGGGGCGAGTCATCGGCGGCCGCCGGCGTGGTGCGCCGCCGCTTGGTATCGGCCGGATTGACCGAGACCGCCTCGACCTGGACCAGCAGGTCGCGGCCTCCCGACCGCGGATCCGGCAGATCGAGGTCGACCAAGCTGGCCGGATCCTCGATCGGGGCGGGGCGATAGCGGCCGACGGCTTTCATGCTCTACTCCCTTGCGCCGCGATGCGGGACGCCAGCGCAAGGTCAGGAGCAATCCGGGCGGGGTCAAGCGGGCACCGGGCAGGTGCGCCTGGTGCCGTTCGTCCTCCCCCTCGCCGGACCTGGAGCCGTGCAGCGGGACCTTCGCCTTCACAGCCTGGAGGGGTGCAGGCGAGGCGATTGTCGCGCTACTTTCGCTGCCGGTTGGAGGAACGTCATGAACCGTAGGCAGGCGGTACTGGGCCTCGGGGCGATCCTTGCCCGACCGGCCCTGGCGCAGGAATGGCGGCCCGGGCGCCCGATACGCCTGATCGTTCCCTTCGCGGCCGGTGCCTCCAGCGACACCATCGCGCGCCTGGTTGCCGCGCGCGTTGGCGCTGCGCTCGGAACCTCCTTCGCCATCGACAACCGGGCGGGGGCCGGCGGCCTGCTGGCCTGCCAATGGGTCGCCCGCGCGGCGCCGGATGGCACGACCCTTCTCTGGGGCGGCGGCACCGCGCTGACCCACGCGGCACTGCAACGCGATCCCGGATACGACGTGCTCAGGGACTTCACGCCGATCGCCACCATCGTCGAGAATCCGGCGCTGCTGGCCGTACGCCCGGCCGCGCCCTGGCAGGATGCGCGTGCGCTGTTCGCAGCGGCGACATCCGATACGGGCGGGTTGCGCTACGGCTCCGGCGGCGTCGGCACGCCCGCCCACATGGCAGCCGCCGCGATGCTGAAGAGCATCGGCGCGGAGGGCGTCCATGTCCCCTATCGTGGCGCCAACCAGGCGACAACAGCCGTGGAGACCGGCGAAGTCGATTTCGCCTTCGCCATCAGCAACATCGTCCTCCCCCGCCTCCGGCAGGACGCGGTGCGCGTGCTGCTCTCGACCGGGCAGCGGCGCATCCCCGCTTTGCCCAACATTCCGACGCTGGTGGAGATGGTGCCGGACGGGCCGGTGATCACCAGCGGCAGTTCGATCGTCGGTCCGGCGGGAATGCCATCGGCCGTCGTCCAGCGCCTGCATGCCGCGGTGAACGGCGTGCTGACGGAGGATGCCGGGCTGCGAGAGACGCTGACGCGCGAAGGTGGCGACATCACGCTGGCGCCGACGCCGGGAGCCTATGCCGCGGCCTGGGCGCCCGAATTCGCGCGTCTCAGGCGCCTGGTCGAGATCTCGGGAGTGCGGGTGGAATGAAGGCGTCCGAGTTCCTCGCGGCCTATGACCGCTTCGGTGAACGCCGCGCAGGTGGCGAAGGTGACGCCGCCGCCGCGGCCTGGCTGCGCGACCTGGCCGCGGGCACCGGCGCCACGGCCAGCCTGGTGCCAGTCGCCTTTCAGCGCTTCATCCCAGGCGCCGCCTGGCTGGAGGCGGATGGCCGGCACATCGAGGGCCTGCCCCTGTTCGACGGTGGCCTGACCGAAGGCATTGCTGGCGCCCTCGGGCCGCTCGGCTCCGCGGCGCCGATCGGTGTCGCCGTGCTGGAGCCGCGTGCCGCCAGCCTGCCCGGCAATGCCTTCGCCAAGGCCCGTCACGACAGCCGGCACGCTGCGATCGTCGTGTCGCTCCGCACCCAGCCGGACAGCCTGGCGCCGCTCAACGCGCATGACGCCGAGGCACCCTTCGGGCCGCCCGTGCTGCAGGTCGCGGGCCGGGAGGCCGCCTGGCTGGAGGGCCTGGCCGCGCGCGGCGCAAGCGCCAGGCTCGTCGCCACCGGCACGCGGCAGCCGGGCCTTTCGCACAATGTCCGTGCCGAGCTGCCCGGCACGGCGCCACCGCTGCTGCTGCTGACGCCGCGCACCTCCTGGTGGACCAGCACGGCCGAGCGTGGCGGTGGCGTGCTCGCCTGGCTGACCGCATTGGAGGCGCTGGCGCGCGCGCCGCGCTCGCGTGCCGTGGTCGCCCTGGCGAGCTGCGGGCACGAGCTCGGCCATCTCGGCGCGCATCATGCCTTCGCGCAGGAGCCGGCCCTGGCCAGTGACAGCGCTCTGGTGATCCATCTCGGCGCCAATCTCGGCTGCGCCGGCGCGGAGCACCTGGTGGTGCGGAGCAACGTGCCGGGCCTGGCGGAGCGGATGGCCGAGGCGCTGATTGCCGCGGGCCACCCCCGCGCGCCCCTCGACGTCGTCACCGGCGGCAAGGCGAATGGCGAGGCGCATGAGATCGAGGCGCGCGGTGGGCGCTATGTCTCGCTCATCGGCGACAATCCCTGGTTCCACACCGCGGAAGATCGCTGGCCACACAGCGTGGATGCAGTGCGGGCTGAGGCGATCGCGCGCGCCGCTGCCGCATTGGCCAGGGATGCGGCGCGGTGAGGCCCGACGCGGGCGATGGACCGCTATGCAGCCGGCCGGCCATGCGGCAGGGTATCGGCGCCTCCGTACCAGGGACTGCGACGGCACAACGCTCAGATCACAGGAGCTGGCAATGAAGGGTTGGCGCGCGCGCCTCGGCTTCCTGGTGCCCCCCGGCAACCCCACGGTGGAGCCGGAAATGTTCGCGCTGTGCCCGCCCGGCGTGTCCCTGCATTTCACCCGGATGAAGGCGGAAGGCCCCGCCGGCACGCATGACGGGCAGGCGGAGCGCAATCTCAGCCAGGTGGCCAGCCTACCCGATGCGGTGAAGCTGCTGGCGATGGTCTCCCCCAATGTCATCGCCCTGGCGCACACCGCCACGAGCTACACGCTGGGCCAGGAGCGCGAGGCGGCGCTGGTCGCGGAGATGGAGGCGCTCAGCGGCGCGCGCTTCATAACCGCCTTCGGCAGCACGCTGGCGGCGCTCGAATACCTGGGCTGCAAGCGCGTCGCCTATGGCACGCCCTATGCGGAGGCCACGACCCTGCAAGGCAAGCGGCACCTGGAAGCGCATGGCATCGAGGTGGTGAGCCACGGCATGCTGGCGAATGTCCGCAATATCTACGAGGAGAACGAGGAACGCGCCTACGCCATCGCGCGCGCGGTGGATCGGCCGGAGGCCGATGCGGTGTTCCTCAGCGGCACCGGCATGCCCACCATCGATGCCATCCAGGTGCTGGAGGACGATCTGGGCAAGCCGGTGGTCTCGGCCGCGTCGGCCACGATGTGGAACGCGCTGCGTCTGGCGGGCGTGAAGCCCGCCCGGCCAGGTTACGGCCGGCTCTTCGCCTGACGCGGGGCCCGCCGCCCGGCCCGCACCGGCGGCTTCACCTCTCCAGCAGCCGGCCGAGGTCGCGCCAGCCATAGGCGAGCTCGGTCAGCGTCATCTCCTCGCGCTTCTCCTCTTTCCGGCCGATGACCTCACCCCCAAGCCGCTCGTAGAAACGGCGCGCCGGCGCGTTCCGCTCCAGCACCCAGAGACTTGCCGCCTGGTGGCCGCGCTGCAACAGCGCCCGGGCCAACGCCGCCATCAGCGCCACGCCGAGGCCCCGCCTCTGCGCATCGCGCAGGATGTAGATGGCGCCGATCTCGGCGGTGCAGCCCTGCTCGCGCAACGCCGGGGTCCGCTGCACGCCGCAGGAAGCGAAGCCGAGCATGCCGTTCTCGCGCTCAGCCACGAAGGTGGCGATGCTGCCGACCTCCTCCGGCCGGCTCAGGATGCCGTCCCATATCCCGGTCCGGCGCGCGACCGAGAGCCCGGCGAGCACGGCATCCGGCATGAGGCCGGCATAGCTCTCCCGCCACGCCGCCACATGCACGGCCGCGATGGCGGCGGCATCGGCCGGGATGGCGGCACGGATCCTCGGCGGCGGGGCGTTCCTGATATCTGCGTCGGTCATCCCGCGGACTCTAGGCCGGGACAGCCGGCACGCCAGCATCCAGGCTTCTGAGCGACCTCTTCCGCCATCACGCCATCACGACCTTCTCGGTTCCGCCGGTTGCTTTGCGGATCGCTTGAATCGATGCGCTCCTGGTAGAGCCCGTTTGGGAAAGCCGTCAGCGGGAGATCCATGGTGGATGAAGTCTGGATCGCCGATTACGATCCACGCTGGCCCGCGATGTACGCGGCGGAGGCAGCGCGCCTGAGGGCTGCCCTGCCGCCCGGCCTCGTCCTGGCCATGGAGCATTTCGGCAGCACCGCCATTCCCGGCATGGCGGCGAAGCCAGTCATCGATATCCTGGTGGCAGTTCCCACCATCGAGGACGCACGAAGGCTCGCCGTCGGGCCCATGGAGGCGCTCGGCTACGCATTCTGGGCGGACAACCCGCGGCGTGATCGCCTGTTCTTCGTCAAAGGACTGCCGCCCGCGGCGCCACACCGCACGCACCACGTCCACATGACCGAGACCAGCGGCGAGATGTGGCAGCGCCTGCTATTCCGGGATTACCTGCGGGCGCATCCCGACGAGGCCGCGAACTACGCCGCCCTGAAGCGCCAGCTCGCCGTGCGGCACGGCGCGGACAGGGAGGCCTACACCGCCGAGAAGACGGCATTCGTGGATGCGATCCTGGAGCGGGCAAGCCAGAGGACGAAGTGAGCGCCGGTCGAGTTCCGGCCAGACGCCATCCGCAGGTGCCGAAGGCATAGGGGTCATCCACCGACCTCAGCCCACCTCCAGCGCCAGCACCGCGAAGCTCGCGAGCCAGTGCTCGCCCATGTAGTCGCCGGCGATATGCGGCAGGCCGGCCGCCAGATGCCGCATGGCGGCCTCCTCGGCGGCGGCGCGGCGGGCATCCTCCGGCGGCAACGCCGCGGCGATCGCGTGCCAGCACCAGGCGCGGCTCAGGTTCAACCCGTCGAGATGCGCGATCTTGCCGTCGCTGCGGTCGGTCACCGTCGCCGGCCGGAACAGCGTCGCGGGCTCGCCCTCCGCGATGCGCGGCAGGAAGCACGCGAGCCAGGGGGAAAACTCCGCCGCCGGCAGCAAATGCCGCATGCATTCCGCCTCGATCAGCGCCGGGGAGAGGAAATCGTCGCCGCTCGGCTCGCCCCAGGCCGGGCAACCGGCGTCCGCCCCGTACCAGCGCCGCGCGGTGTCGCGCAGCAGGGCCGTCAGCCCGGCATCCCCGGTGGCCTCGGCATAGTCCGCCGCCATGCGCAGCCCGAAACCCGTGTTGAAATGCGTGCCGGCCCTGACCGGATAGGTCGCGATCGGCAGGAAGTCGCGGAAGCGCTGCGCGAAGATCTCGGCGAGCGGCGCCAGAGTCCAAGACCAGCGCGGATCGTCCTGGCGCGCCAGTTCCTCCGCGAGCTTCAGCAGCCAGGCCCAGCCATAGGGGCGCTTGAAGCCGCGCGCGGTCGGCCGCATCAGATAGGCGCATTCGCCGGCGACCTTGTCCGCGGTGAACTGCGCATCGAAGAGCGCGCGGATCGCGGCGGCGGCCGGGATCTCCGGAAAGCGGCGCAGCAGCCGCGCCAGCATCCAGTGGCTGTGCACGCAGGAATGCCAGTCGTAGCTGCCATGGAAGATGGGATGCAGGGCGCTCGGCGGGCGGGCGTCCTCCGGCCCGGCCAGCACATGGTCCGGGTTGTTCGGATATTCGCGGCGGACATGCGCGAGCGCGATGCGGGCGAATCGCTCGGCGAGATCGGCGGTGAGATGCGTTTGGTCCATCGGTCAGCCTGATTCCGCGCGCAGCCCCTCGCGGGCGAGATGCTCCACCAGGCGACGCGCATGCGCCGGCAGTTGGACCATGCTGCGCACGCAGATGCCAAGCCGCCGCTCGGCCCAGGGATCTGTGAGCGGCACGGCGCGGATGCCGAGCGCGCGATGGCAGCGCTCCGCCGCGGTGCGCGGTACGATGCCGAGGCCGGCGCCCGCACCCACCAGCCGGCAGACGGCGTCGAAGCCGCGGACGCGGATGCGGAGCCGAAGCTTGCGCCGGGCGCTCGCGGCATGGCGCGCGAGATGCTCCTGCAAGGCGGCATCTTCCGACAGCCCGACGAAGTCGCAATCGAGGGTTTCGCGGAAGGCCACCGAACGACGCCGCGCCAGGACATGACCGCGCGGCACGATCAGCACCAGCCGGTCGAGGCGGAAGGGCAGCACCTCGAGCCCGGCGGGCTCGGCCCAATCGGCGACGATGCCGGCATCGGCCTGGCCGCCGGCCACCGCCTCGACGATCGCAGGACTCGGCCGCTCCTCGAGATCGACATCGACATTCGGGTGCTCCACGAGCCAGAGCGCCAGGAGATCGGGCAGGAACTCGCTGACCGCGGCGGTGTTGGCGAGCAGCCGCACATGCCCCTTGAGCCCGCGCGCATAATCGTCGAGCTCGCCACGCATGCGCTCGAGCTGCGCCAGCACCGCCTGCGCGTGGTAGGCGAGCACGCGCCCGGCCGGCGAAGGCGAGACGCCGCGCCGCCCGCGCACCAGCAGGGGCGTGCCGAGCGTCTCCTCCATGCCCTTGATGCGGGCACTCGCCGAGGCGAGCGCCAGCGCCGCACGATCGGCGCCACGGGTGATGCTGCCCGCCTCCACGGTCGCCAGGAACAGGCGCAAATCCCTCAGATCGAAACGCATCCGCCGCCTCCCTCTGCCTTCGTCCCGACCGAAGGCAGGCTTCCCGAAAGCCAGATTGTCCGCCCAGGCACGCATGAGCAAGGTCGCCGCATGCGGAGCGGGGACGGATCGCGATGGGAAGGCTTTTGATGTCCGGCGTTGCCGCCGCCATCGCGGCCGCGGCCGGCGCGACAGCGGCGCATGCCGATGGCGGGCGGCCGGAGCCCTTTCAGCCCGGGAACCCCGCCGTCGCTGGCGTCCTGTCTTTGCCTTCGGCGCCGGCGGGCGAGCGGATGCCGGCCGTGGTGATCCTTCCCGATGCGCTCGGCCCGGATGGGCGCGCCGATGCCTATGTGTTGGCGCTCAACGCAGCGGGGCTGCTGGTACTGGAAGTCCATGCGGAGGCGGTGACGGAGGCCGCTGCCGTGGCCGTACAGGCGCTCGCCCGCGACCCGCGCGTGCTGCCGGGGCGCATCGGCCTGCTCGGCTTCGGCGCCGGCGGCCGCGCGGCGTTGCTGGCGGGGGACCCGATCGCCGCCCGGGCCGCGCTCTATCCTGGCTGCATCGGGCTCGAAGCCGAGCTCGCCCGGCAGGAGGCCGCGATCGCCTCCCCCGTCCTGCTCCTGCACGGCGATCGCGATGCGGCGAATCCCAGGGCCGCCTGCGCCGAGTTGGTCTCCGCCCTCGCGATCCGGGCACGGGCGGAGCGTGCCGAGATCGCCGGCGCCGGTTATGCCTGGGACCGGCCCGGCCTCGGCCCCGAAGGGCCCGCCCTGCTGCCGCGGCCGGATGGCGCCGGCCGGATCCGGGCCGCCCATGATCCGCGAGGCCAGGAGGACTCCGTCGCCCGCGTCGCCGCCTGGATGGCACGCGCGCTCTCGACGGCGGGCGACGCATCCCGTGTCCGCTGAGGCCATGTCGATGGATCTTTCGAGCGGCACCGCCATCGCCGCGGTCTTCCTGCTCGCCGGCATCGTGAAGGGCGTCGTCGGCCTCGGTCTGCCGACGCTGTCCATGGGGCTGCTGACGCTCATGGTCTCGCCCGCGCAGGCGGCGACGCTGCTGCTCGCACCCTCCTTCGTCACCAATCTCTGGCAGATGGCGGTGGGACCGCATTTCCGGGCGCTGCTGATCCGCCTTTGGCCGCTGCTCGGCGCCGCCGTCATCGGGACCCTCGCCGGCGCCGGCTCGCTCAGCGGCGGCAATGCCGCGGTGGCGGCGATCGCGCTCGGCGTCGTGCTGATCGCCTATGCCGCCGTCGCGCTCTGGGCGCCGCGGCTCAAGGTGCCGAAAGCCGCCGAACCCTGGCTCGGGCCGCTCACCGGGCTGGCGACCGGCTTCGTGACCGGGGCCACCGGCGTCTTCGTGGTGCCGGCCGTGCCCTATCTCCAGGCGATCGGGCTCGAGAAGGATGCGCTGGTGCAGGCGCTCGGCCTCTCCTTCACAGTCTCGACCCTGGCGCTCGGCGCCGGGCTCGCGCTGCACGACGCCTTCGCCTCCTCGGAGATCCTGGCGTCGCTGCTGGCCCTGGCGCCCGCGCTGATCGGCATGATGCTCGGCCAGTGGATCCGGGCCCGGGTGGAGCCGCGCATCTTCCGCCTCTGGTTCCTGGCCTCGCTCGCGGTGCTCGGCGGCTGGCTGGCGCTGGCGCCGCTGCTCCAGGGGTGAAGAGCTACCGCAGCGGCAGCGCGTACATCAGCCCGCCTCGGGTCCAGAGCTCGTTCTGTCCACGCTCCAGCCCGATCGGCGAGCCGCGGCCGAGATGGCGCTCGAAGATCTCGCCGTAGTTGCCGACCGCGCGGATGGCGTTGAAGGCCCAGTCCTCCGACAGGCCAAGCGCGCGCCCGAAGCCCGGCGTGACGCCGAGGATGCGCTGGATATTGGGATCCTGGGAGCCGCGCATCTCCTGGACATTCGCCCGGGTGAGCCCGATCTCCTCCGCCTCGATCAGCAGCATCAGCGTCCAGGCGACGATGTCGCGCCATTCCTCATCGCCATGGCGGACCAGGGGACCGAGCGGCTCCTTGCTGATCCGGTCCGGCAGGATCACGTGATCGGCCGGGTTGCGCAGCGCCGTGGCGCGGAGTGCGGCAAGCTGCGAGGAATCCGTCGTCAGCGCGTCGCAGCGGCCCGACTGGTAGGCGGCCACCATCTCGTCCATCGAGCTCAGCACGACCGGACGAAGCTGTATGCGCTCGCGCCGGTTGAAGTCGGCGAGGTTCAACTCGGTGGTCGAGCCGGGCAGGACGCAGACCGAGGCGCCGTCCAGATCCCGGGCCCTGGCGACCCCCGAGGCCTTGGTCACCATGAAGGCCTGGCCGTCGTAGAAATTCACCCCGGCCATGTTGAAGCCGAGCGACGTATCGCGCGTCAGGGTCTGGGTGACGTTGCGCGCCAGCACGTCGATCTCGCCCGATTGCAACGCGACGAAGCGCGTCTGGTAGCTGGTGGGCACGAAGCGCACCTTGCTCGCGTCGCCGAGCGTGGCGGCGGCGACGGCGCGGCAGAAATCCGCGTCCAGCCCCTGGAAGACACCGCGGCTATCCGGGGTGGAGAAGCCGGCGACGCCCTGGTTGACGCCGCAGACGAGCTGGCCGCGCGCCCGCACCGCCTCGAGCGTCGGGCCGGCGGCGGCGGGCGCCGCCCAGCAGGCGGGGAGAAGGGCCAGCAGGCCGAGCCAATGGCGCATCATCGCGTCGTCTCCTGAAGCTGCGGAGTGGTGCAGGCCGCGGGGGCATTCTCCGCCGTCTCTCCCCCGACGAAAGTCTCGCCCAGGCGCGCGGCGGTGCGGCGCAGGGCATCCAGGTGGCGCGTCGGCCCCTCCGGCCCCAGCCGGGCGAGCGGCACCGTGACGCCGAGTGCGGCCACCATGCCGCCCTGCCCGTCGCGGATCGGCACCGCGCAGCCGGCCACGCCCTCGGCGAATTCCTCCACCGTGGTGGCGAAGCCGCTGGCGCGGACCTCCTCCAACTGCCGCAGCAGCGCCTCGGGATCGGTGATGGTCCGTGCTGCGTGCCGGGCAAGCGCCAGGCTCTGCACCAGCTTAGCGCGCTGCCCCGGCGCCATCTCGGCGAGGAAGAGCTTGCCGCTGGAGGTGCAATGCAGCGGCGCGCGCCGCCCCGGTTCGAACTGCAGGCTGGCCGGACGCACTGCCCGCACCGTCGCGAAGTAGACAACCTGGGCGCCGCGCACCGCGCTGAGCTCCACCTGCTCACCCAGCGCATCGGCCAAGGTCTGGAGCAGGGCATTGCGCACGCCATCGCCGAAGGTGGCGGCGGAGACCTTGAAGGACAGCTCGACCAGGCGCGGCCCCACCACGAGCCGCTTGCTGCCCGGGCTGCGTTCGAGCCAGCCGGAATCGACCAGGCCGGCGACGATGCGGTGGACCGTCGGCAGCGGCATGCCGAGCGCTTCCGCCACCTCCGCGATGGCGATGGCGCGGCGCCGCTCGGCAACCGCGCCGAGCACCGCGAAGATCCGGGCCGTCGGCCCTTCCGGCGCGTCCTCCCTCACCCCGCCGCCAACGCCCGTTCAGGCATCGCGATGCGTCGGGCAAGGATCTCCACGAGCCTGTCCACGTCAGCCGCGGTGTTGAAGAGGCCAAAGGAGATGCGAATGCCGTCGCGCTCGGGCGAGACGCGGACATCGCTCGCGGTGAGGTAATTCAGCCACCCCTCGCCGGGCAGGTCGAGCACGTAGATATGGGCGCGCTGCGCACGGTCGCGCGGCCCGACGAGGCGGATGCCAAGCCGGTCCAGCGCGGCGATCAGCCGGTCGCCGAGCGCCAGGACATGGCGTTCGATGTTGCCGACGCCGACGCGCTCGATCAGGTCGAGCGCCGCCGAGAGGGCGTGCAGGTCGGGCAGGTTGAAGTTGCCGATCTCGAACCGGCCGGCACCGTGGCGCAGCTCCATCCGGTCGGGGCGGGCGATGAAGTCGGCCGGCGGCTCGGCGAGGCTTGCGGCGGCGAGGTAGGCGGGCTCCAGGCCCTGCAGCGCGGCATCGACATAGAGGAACCCCATCCCCTGCGGCACCAGCAGCCCCTTGTGGCACCCGGCCGCGACGAAGGCGGCGCCCATGCGCTTCACGTCGATCGGCAGCACGCCCACCGACTGCATGGCGTCGACCACGAGCAGGAGGCCGCGATCGCGGCAGAACCGGCCCAGCGCCTCCACGTCGAAGCGGTGGCCGGCATGGAAGGTGACATGGGAGATGGAGATGGCGCGGGTACGCGCATCCACATGCGGTGCGAAGGTGCCGATATCGGCGGTCCCGGCCGTCAGCGGCACGAACCGGGTCTCGACGCCCTTCCGGCGCAGGTTCAGGAAGGCATAGGCGTTGTTCGGATGATCGCCATGCACCATCAGGACGTTGTCGCCTGATACGAAGGGGATCGCGTTGGCCGCGATGTTCAGCCCTTCCGAGGTGTTCTTGGTGAAGGCGATCTCCTCCGGTGCCGCGCCGATGAAGGCGGCGAGGCGGGCGCGCACCGCCTCCACGCGCTGCAGCCAGACAGGCTTGGGACCGGCGCTCGCATGGCCCTCATCGTAGAAGCGATGCAGCGCGGCGCGGATGCTGGTCGCGAGCGGCGCCTGGTGCGCGGTGTCCAGGTAGAGCATCCGCTGCGCGGCCGGAAACTCGGCGCGAAGCGCCTCCAGATCGAAGGGGCCATGCATGGGTGATGTCGCCTCGCGCGGTTCCGAACCTCTGTCAGATGGCGGCCGAAGGATGACATCCGACAGGAGCGCATGCTGGTCGCGACCTCCTGTCGGCGACAACATGATTCTCATATTTCAGGAAGAAAACTTCCGGAATCCGATAATATAGGTGCCGAGCGGGTCTCCCGCCCGTGGCTGGAAACAGGCGGATGCACCCGTAAATCATTGGACGGTCGGAGGGCCGCCCGCTTAGCCTCTCCTCCACGCCTGCGGCCACAAGCAGGCGGCTGGGAAGGAGACGCGGCCCATGAGAGGTCTGGCGCGGCTGGCGGCCACACTGGCCGCCGGGCTCCTGTTTGCCATGGCGATCCCCGCAAAAGCGCAGGTCCAGATGATCGTGCCCTGGCCGGCCGGCGGCGGCACGGACATCATCGCCCGCCTCATACAGCCAGTCTTCGCCGAGGAACTCGGCGCACAGATCGTGATCCGCAATGTCGGCGGAGCCACCGGCACGATCGGCACGGCCGAGGTGGTCCGCTCGAAGCCCGACGGCACCACGCTGCTGCTCACTTCGATGGCCGCCGTCGTCATCCAGCCGAGCTTCCGCGCCAACCCGCCCTATTCGGTCGAACAGCTCGCGCCGGTCTGCCAGGTCGCCGAGGCGCCGGCCGTGCTGATGACGCCGAGGACCTCCGGCATCCGCGATGTCGCCGACATCGCCGCGCGGGCACGGGCAACGCCGGGGCAGATGCCCTATGCCTCGGGCGGGGTGGGCGGGATCGGCCATCTCGCGATGACGGGCCTGACCCGCGCCCTTGGCATCGAGATGAACCACGTCCCCTTCCGCGGATCGGGTGACAGCGTGCTTGCGATGCAGCAGGGCACCGTCCCGCTGCTGACGGCGGAGGCCAATCTGGTGCAGCAGTATGGCCTGCACGCGGTGGCCATCTTCGGTGAACGGCGACTTCCGGAGTATCCGGATGCCCCGACGCTGCGGGAGCTTGGCCATGACCTGGTGTACCCGCTCTGGACCGGCCTCTTCGCCCCGGCCGGCTCGCCGGAGGCCGTGATCCAGCGTATCGACGAGGCCTGCGCCCGGACCTTGCGCACACCCAGCGTGGTGCAGGGAATGACGCGCGCGGCACATCCGATCCGCTATCTCGGTCGTGCGGAATTCGGCGCCTATGTCCGGGCGGAGGCCGCGAAATACGCCGCGTTGATCACCGCCTCAGGGCTCCGGCAGGCGGAGTGACCGCATCTCCGCGCCATTCACTTTGGCGCTCGGTGTAATTTCCGCTGCGGACTCCATTGCGGCCAGCGGGCTGCCACGGATGAAAGCTCCCGCATGTCCCGAATGCATCAACGGGCAAGACCGTCACGGAGAGTGATTCCCGTCACCGCGGGCGGCGATGTCCCCGCCTATATCGCGATCGCCATCACCAGATGGCGTTCTTCAACGGTGCGATCCAACGACGGATCGCCTAGTGACAGGAAAAATTCCATTATGCGCTTTGCATTCGCGCTCATCATCGGCCTCGTCACCGTCGGCGCAGCCCAGGCCCAGACCTTCGCCGACCGGCCGAGCACGCCTCGGGAGCTGTCCACGACCTATCTGGATACGTCGACCCCGTCATTTTCGCGGTCGCACGCGCAGCAGTACAATACCGCGAACGGTCAGTGACCTCGGGCAGCGGCGAGGCTTGCCTCGCCGATGCACGCGCCCTGAACACGCGTGCGCTCCAGGGACCTGTTCCTTCCGTGAACAAGAGCGGAGCCTACCGCCCGCTTTCGGCCTCCCGCGCCGCCAGTTCGGCGAGCGCGGCGCGGGCGGCGCGCCGCACCTCCGGGGCGCCGCCACGCTGCGCCAGGGCCT
>NZ_JAAGBB010000064.1 GCF_018129085.1 Plastoroseomonas hellenica | reverse complement strand
CGGGACCTGCCTCCTGGGCCCCGGGGGCGACGGGCGGGTGGGCTGAGCGCTCGGCGGCGGGCGTGGGTGGAGGAGGTGCCACCGCCGCGGGCGGAGGCACTGGCGCCGCGGGCGCCATGGCGTTCGGCGCCAGCACGACCGGAGCTTCCGGGCGCGCCGCCGGCAGCTCCGTCACCTGTTCGGCCGGTTGCCGCCCTGCTGCCGGACGCTCGCCTTGCGGTGCCGGGCCGGGCGCCAGCCTGGCACCAGGCGCTGAAGGCCCTGCGCCGGCTGTGGGAGCCGCGCCTGGTCGTGGCCCCTGCTCTTCAGCTCTGCGATCCCCGCCCGTGACCCGCGGTGCGCTGGGGTGCAAGCCCATGAGCTCATCCCGCTGCGCCGCGGGATCCGCCGGCGGCAGGCTCAGGCGGACCGGCGACGGCGCCGGCAGCGGCGCAGGCGCCTCCGCCATCCGCGCCGCCGGCGCGATCAGCCCGGTCGATTCAACGGCCCGGCGCGCGGTCGCGCTGACGTCGCTGAGGCTGATCGGGTAGATCGTGTTGTAGGGCGACAGCGCGAAGGCAAGGCCGCCAGCGATGGTGCCGATGACGGCGCCGGCGGCAAGAAGCCCGCCACGCCGGCTGCGGCGCGCGGGGCGCAGCCGCAGGAATTCCTCCGACTGCGCGGGCTCCGGGCCGGTGAGCTCATCTTCGGTGGGCAGGGAAATGTCAGGACAGCGCGACAGCGGCGTCCCTGCGCGAAGGGTGTCGGGGGCGACAGTGGCGTCCATGGACGGTGATCCCGATGGGTTGCTGGTCACCAGCAGGATCACCGCGACCGGCGCGAATGGTGCGCCCCTTGCGGTCGCGAGTGGTCAAAATTAGGACGAATGATACCCGCCGCCGCATCACCAGATGCACCCCAGCAGCGGTGTTAAAGCAAATATCGGGCGACAATTTCACCTGATTTCTCTGCGCGCTCTTGCGGCCACCAAGAGGTTGTCGTCTTGGAGAAACAGCGTTTGTGTTGGGAATATGCGCGCCGAGATCTTGCCCTTTGACCAAACAGGCGCCTATCGCCTGACAGGCTGTGGGAACTCACCGTCAACATCGAGGACGAGTATGGGAAGGTGACGTTACCCACGACTGAGATCGGTTGAACCCAGCAGGCCTCGGCGCAGCGAAGACCAAGCGCGGCGGGCCCCGAGCTCCCCACGGTGCGTGCGGGCCGATAGCCAAGGTCGGGAGGAGGAACGAAGCGCGGCTCCGTCGCGCCTTCAGGGCACCTGGAACCAGCCCTTGTGGCCCAGCCCAGGCGTGAGCTTGGCCTTCTCTCCGTCGCTCTTGTAAGGGAAGTCGGCGTTGTTGGGCTTGGGGACCAGTTCGTCATCCTCGTCGAAGCCGGCCGCCACCAGCGCCAGGCCGCTTGCGTCCGTGTAGACGGTCTGCCTGGCTGGCACGTAGACGAAGTCAGAGCCGTATGTGGCGTGCTCATTGGTGCGGCGCAGATCGATCACGCGCTCACAACGCAGCAGACGCTTGATCTCGTGGGCGTTCAGGTTCTGGCTTTGGCCGAGGTTGCTGCCAGGATCGCCATAGAAGATCAGCACGTCTGTCACGCGGTCGATATTCATTTTGCTGCAGAGGAAGCGCGCCGACACGTCCAGCGCCAATGCCAAGTCCTTGTTGCCGCTCTGGATCGACTGGTTCAGGTGCACCAGCGCACCCCAGCTTCCAGTTCCACACATCACCAGCCCGACGCAGCCTGAAAATCCAGTCGACCAGAATGGCGTCAAGCCGAAGGTGGAGATGCCCACCATCCCGGAGTCGACCGAAGCGAATTTGCCGCGCGGCTTTGGTGTCAGGGCCGCGTTAAGGTGGATGTGTTGCAGCGCCACTGCTCTTCTCCCGGTGATTGCGCCACGCCTCGCGCATCCTGGGATAGTGATAGCAGGCGCCGATCTTCCTCGACCACCTTTGATCTCGATGTCGCAACCACCCGAACGACGGCGCCCTGGACGGTGAAGGCGCGCATGCCGCAACTCGCGTGCGGAAGGGTGACCGCCGAGGAATGTGGCGGAGCTAGCGGATAAACCTGACGGAAGATTCCTGCCGCCGCGGCCGAAAGGGCTCAAAAGCGGGCATTTCGCCGACAGCATCAGCTATCGCTTCCGAAAGAGGTTCCACGACGCGCGATTCGCCGTGAAGCCATTTCCGCATCTCACATAGTTCTCCATCGAGAGCCGTTAGGCGCACTTCAGCTTCCACTCAGCGGCCTCCAGGCCGGAAGCGGGACCGGAACCGCAGCACACCAGCTTCAAGGTCCAATGCGTAAGGTTCAGCTTACGGGTCCGATGGAAGCCCGCCGTATCGCGCGGAACGAGTATGTTCGCTGCCTCAGCATCTAGCGGTCTGGCAGCGCGACGTTCGAGAGGAAGAGCACACCGACTGACGCGCCGCGCGCCAGAAGCACCGTCGCACGCTGCGGCGTCGACTGCTCCAGGATCTGCCCGAGGCGGGCACCCGCTGCGCCGGCGGCGACCCCGAGCTGCTCCTCGGTGTTGAGCCTCGAGGTGACGGTGCCGCCGCCGAACGGGCTGACGAAGGCCGTCGAGTTGCTCCGGGCGATCGCCTGCCCCAGCCCTTCGACAAACGCCGCGGCTGCCGGCAGCAGGATCCGCTCCGCGAAGCGCTGGTCCACGCTGGTCGCAACCGACGTCTCCATCGTGTCCGGTGCGACGACGAGGCCATCGACCGAAATCGGCTGCCCGCCGTGGTTGACCGTCGTGATGCGTACGACCAGGCGGTCGGTCATCCCGGCACGCGTGAAGGTCCCCATCATCCGGGCGCCCGCAATCGGACCGGTGTCGGCCTGCAGCACCACCGGCCCACCCGCCTCGGAGTTCGTCGCGGTGATCGTATGTGCGTAGACACCGCGCCCGGCGGGCACCAGGACCTGACCCTGCGGTGCGCGCCCGCCGGCTGCCGCTGCCGACGCCGGAGCGCCTGAGGCCGGCACCTCGTCGCTCGCCAGCCGCCGCGCCATCGTGGATGGCTCTGCTGGGCGGCCGGAAGGGCGTCCCTCGGCGGCGCCCGCGGCTGCAGCGGGCAGCGTCACCGTCGTCTGCGGCGGCCGGCCGCCCCAGCCCGCCAGGAGCCCCTGCACCGCATTCCGCAAAGCCGGATCATCCGCAGGAGGCGCCACGGTTGCTGGCCGGGCCTGTGGCGCGGGCTGTGCGACCTGCTGCGCGAGGGTCACCCGCGGCGGAGCCGGAGCCGTCTCGACAGCCAGGCGCGCCGGCGCGGGCTGCGGCCTCGGCGCCGCCACCGCGGGCGGAGGCGGCGGCTGCTGGGCCAGATCGACGGGCTGCACCGGCAGGCTGGCCGCGATCGGCGGCGTGAAGGAGCGCCCATCGCGCTCTGCCCGCTCCGCCTGACGCCGGTCCTCCGCCAGGGCAACGCGATCCTGCAGCGGTGTGCTGTTGGTGCCGCCCGGCAGCGGATTGAGATTGACCGGACGCGCTGCGCTCGACTGCAGCGGCGGCTGGGTCGTGATGAGGCTGACCCCGACGACGATCGCCGCAACCACCATGATGCTTCCTCCTATGATCACGAACCGCATGGGGCCCGCGGAGGTCACGCGGTTGAAGGGATTGGCGAAGCGGCGCCTCGCAACCGAAGCGGACATCAGCGCCCCTCCCTCAGCTCGGCCGAGACCGTGCGGTTGTTGACGGAGAGGAGGACGACCGGCGTCGGCGGGATCGCATAGACCGTCACCCCGGCCTCCCCGTATTGCGATGCGTCCCAGGGCGGCGACATCAGCGTGTGTCGGGTGCGGAGATAGATGTGGTTGCCGAGCCTCCAGGCGCGCACGTCATCCGGCGAGACGCCGGTGATGGAGAGCGGCACCGCATCTGCCGGCGCGATGCCCGAGAGCATCGCCGTGAGATAGGGGGCACCCGTCACCGGCGCGCCGGGGCGCGTGTCGATCTGCACGCGCGCGTTGGGGCCGCGATAAGCCACGTTCACGCTGACATTGGCGTCGTAGCGCTCGCCCCCGGCGACGAGCAGAAACGAGATCGGCTTCGGCGCGCCTTGCAGGTTGACCAGCAGACCGCCGCGCGGGGTCACTGACATCGGGGTGATCTGAATCGTGTTGGAGCCCTGCACGGGCACGCAGACATGAAAGCCGGACGTCACCGCGGCCGCGGACGGGCCGCTCGCATTCGGCGCCGTCGAGCAATTGCCGGCGCCACCGCCCGCGCCGCCGGCCGAGACATTCGCGGCGTTGCTGTTGGAATCCCAGGCGATCGGCCACGGCTGCCCGGTGCTGTCGAAGAACGAGAGCGCCGTCGGGTACCCGCGCACCGTCTGGACGATGCCGGTGGCCTGGCCGGGTGCGAAGGTCACATTCAGAGGGCGGCTCACTGGTGAGGCGACAGCCGTCCCGCCCTCCTCGCGCGCCCGTTCGACCTCGCCCCATCGGCGCGCGAGCTCGCGGATCATCTCCGGAGTCAGCGGAATCGCATCCTGCAGGATCCGGTCCCGGGCGGCGCCACGCGCCTCCGGGGTCTGTGCCGGCGGCGCGGCCGGACCCGGCGCCTGCGCGAGGGCAAGGCCAGGCAGCACGACGCCTGCGGCGAAGGCAAGGGCAAGGTGGCGGGAATGCACGGGATCAGCTCCTGGGTTAGCGGCGGGTCGCGACGAGCTGGTCGATGGCGAGGCCGTCCGGCTTGTCGACGTCGTCGGTGCGGATCACCGTCGCGGTGATCATCAGATTGTTCGGGCTCGACTGCTGCGTGTTCTCGCAGGTCTGCAGGATCGGAAACTGCACGGTGTAAGCGAGGCGCCCGTTGACGACCGTGGTATCGCGGATCACCGCGGCGCGCTGGCTCTCGGCGCTGCAGAGCATGCGCGTACGCTTCATCGCGTCGAAGTTGCCCGATTGGATATAGCTGGTGGCGAAGCTGTTCCACCCGTTCTGGGTGAAGCGTCGGCCGGCGGTGTTCAGCTGCTCGGCATAGTCGTGGTAGTTGACGTTGTAGACTGCCAACACCGAGCGCACGGTCCACTCGCGCAGCTGCGTGTCATCGACAATAGGGCTGGACAGCGCGACGGCCGGGCGCGGCGGAGTGCGGCCGTCGACAAAGAAGTAGCGCGTCTGGATCGGCCTGCTCTGCAACCATAGGGAATAGGCCACCGACGTGACGGTGACGATCGACATGGCGATGCAGAGGCCGAGGAGCCTTTGCACCAGGCGGCCCTGAAAGTCGGGATCGCTGAGCCTCCTGGAGATGGCCGCCTTCTCGTTTTGCATCGCTGCTCACCCTCACCTGCCAGCTCTGCGCGCAGGCTGCGATGGACCGGCGCGAACAGTGCCGACGAAGGTGCGGATCTTAGAGTGCGTAGGCGGCGTCCGGCGCGACTTGAGCCCTCTTGAAGCTGCGGCTCTTGCGTGCGCAGGGGCTGCGGCGACGGTCCTCGTCGCGCGCACTCCAGAAATAGAATCCTGTGAGGAAGCCGCATCGCTTCAGGACGTAGCCCGAACTGCGGATGCGCTCGATCACCCGGCACGGATCGAAGCGGTGCACCAGCTCGTCGCGCGGGACCTTCGGGAGACCCAGCCGCGTGCTGCGTGTGCGCACGGCGGCTGCGGAGAGCCCGAGATCGGACGCGATCGCCTTGTAGTGCTGCCCTGCAAAGACGCGATAGGAGAGATTCAGATCCAGAAGCAGCGTCCAAAGCGTTTCATCCCGCCCCGCCCTCTTCTCCACGCGCAGGATGCTGCCGTCCGCTTGCTGAACGAGACCCGTCGTGACACCGCCCTCCGTTGCGGGGGCAAGCGGTGAAGGCGCGAGCTGGAGAGGCTCCCCGATCAGGGCGCGTTGCAGCGCCACGAGCGGCGGCGGCGGCGAAGTCACCAGCACGATCGCCGGCGCGATGCTTGGTCCCAACGGGAGCGCCAGGCTGGGAGAGGCGGGTCTTTCCGTCGTTCTCGGCGGCCCTTCGGCCGGTGGCACGCCGCGCGCTGCGTCTCGCATCCGCTGCCGCCGGTGGAGCTTCTCCGCGGCGGGCCGCTTGATGTCGCTGCGCGCCCGCCCCGGAAGGTTCAGGCGCCGCTTCAGCGCGTAGATGCTCCCCCTACTGCGCTCGAAGAGGGTGGCTATGCTGCCCGCGTCCCAGCGGTCCAGCCAGCATTCGACCATGAGCCGCATGTCCGCGATGGCCCAGGCTCTGGGGTGCGAGCGGCGCCGCATTGGCGCGGCACTTGGCGTGGGCAAGGAAAGCGCGACGGCCCGATCGAGCACCTGGCCCGACGACAGCCCGAGGACGGTGGAGATGGCCTCGAGCCCGAGGCCCTTTTCCACCATCCGCGCCAGCACCGCGTCCCAGCGATGCCCCGGAGATCGAGACGATTCTGATTCGCGCCGGCTTCCGGCAGGCAAGGGAAGCGGCGCGACGGGGCGGCGCCCCAGTTGTGCAGCCATAGCGAGCACTCCCGTCAGCCGGGAATGCAATACGCCTCATAGAGCAGTACAGCAATATCGAATTGGCGATATTATCCCTATAAGGGGCTATCCGGTACCCGCCTCACCGGGATTTGCGTCGTCAGAGTCTTCCTCGCCATTGTCCGCGAGCACCTGCAGCTGCGACACCCGGGCCTCGATTTCGAGAATCTCCTTCTTCGCCGTCGCCACCACCGCGGCGAGGTCCGCGATCGCCTTGGCACTCCGCTCCAATCCGCTCGCGCTGCGCGCGGAGCCGGGCAACAGGTCCGTGACCGACAGGTCCATAGCCTGAGCGATCTTCACCATGGTTCCGATCCGGATGTCGGCATTGCCCACTTCCGCCGCGGAAATCGTCGATTGGTTGGTCCCTGACTTCGCGGCCAAGTCGACCTGCGTCATCTTGCGGCGGCGCCGCTCCTGACGAATGCGGGTGGCGATCGCGACGAGCAGCTCGTCCGGCTCAAAATCGTCGGACACAGCGGGACGCTTGCTCATGCGCCACTCCACTTCGAGAAACTGACGCACTGTGCTGTTCCCTTCGCTCTCCCACGGGAGCTACGGGCCGACGGCGCGCGCGGAAAGCAGCACACGGCATGGGCGGCGCGACGATCCCATTCGCGCCGGCCGTGGCTAGCGTGCGGCTGAAAGCGAGGTCTCACATGCATGCTCTGGCCGCCATTCTGGTCTCCGGGTCCATTCTCTCTCCACTTCTCCCGGTTGATTTCCGAATTCTGCCATCCCAGGGGCGCGAGGCTGTGGCGGCTTCGGCCTCCCCTGCACCGCCACCGATCGGACGCGAGCCGCTGCAGGTGCCGGCCGAGCCACCGTCGCCCGCAGGGCAGGCGGCGCCACCCGTCCGCCGGGCAGCTCGGCCACTCGCGCCCTACCCGGCCGCCCAGGGCTTCGGAAACGACGTGCCCTTGCGCTTCGCGGCGCGCCAAATCGTCCCGGAAGGGATCAACGTCGTCTTCGCTGACGGCATCGACCCTGATGTTCGTGTCAGCTGGCAGGGCGGTGGGCCTTGGAACCGCACCCTGCAGAGCGCGATCCAGCCCCTCGGGTTGCGGATGCATCACCGCGACCGCGCTATCACCATCAGCCGCTGACGCAACGCGCAATTCAGGGACATGGGATACGGAGCCGGCTCCGTGTCGCGCCTTTTGCAGCGGCTTGGACCGCCGAGTGCCCAGCAGCCAGCGTTCACCTGTGCTCATCCCGTCGCCCCGATCCTGCGGTCGCCTACCCTCAGGAAGCCCCCGGCGGACGACCCTAAAGCTGAACCAATGCCTGCTCAATCCAGCAATTCGTGGCGTGGCAGGACGATGGCAAAGCGTATTCGCGCCGCTTTGGCACAGCCTTGGGCCTCCCCGTCGAGGAGCCCTTCATGCCGGACCTCCAGCGCGCCAGCGCCATCGACTGGCTGCACACCGTCGAGCCGGCATTCAGCCGCCGACTGACGGCACCGGTCCGGCCCATTGAGGACGTCGCAGCGGTCCAACCGCTCCTGGTGGCGCTCGGCACCGCGCTCGACCAGCAGCTCGGACAGCGGCCCGAAGAACTCGTGCCCAAGCTGCTGGACGGGTCCAGCCTTCTGCAGGACGTGCTCGCACAGCTCGGGCCTGCCCGCCTGCTGCGTCTTCTCGCCTGGTTCGAGACGGCCGACCTGCCGCGGGGCGAGAACCTGATCGACGCGCTGCTCCACGACGATCACAGCGAGGCCGGGCGCCACCTCCGCGCCGCCCTCAGTGAGCTGCAGCGGCAATCGCTGCTTGCCCGAATCTTCCACCCCGACCGCCTTGCGCTGCTGCAATCGGTGGTCTCCAGCCAGAAGGATGCCCTCTGATGCCGCGCCTCGCCTGCACACACGCGATCGCCGCGCTGACGCGGCGCCTGGCCTTGGCACTCGCGCTCACCAGCATGCCGCTGCTCCTCCATGCCCAGACCACCGGCAGCGTCGGCTGCGAGGCCGTCACCCAGGCGGCCGCCGCCGGCATGGCGGCCCGCGTGCAGGCCGACGACAACGACATCCGGCCGCCGCAGAGCGTCCGGAACCTCGCCTGCCTCGACAATTTCTTCAATGGCATAGGCCTCAACGTCATCGCCAACCTGCTCGACCCGACCTCGCTTTTCGATGCGGTCACCGGGCAGATCTGCGCCGCGGTCAACCAGGCCTGGCAGAGCACGCTGGGCAATGTGCAGTGCGGCCTCACCGTCACCGGCTTCAACCTTGGCTTCGGCTTCGGCGGCCTGGGCGGCGGCGTGATGTGCCCGAGCCTGTCCTTCGGCGGCGGCGGCCCGCCCATCGGCACCGTCGGCGGAGGCCTGAACGGCGGCGGCCAGGGGGGCTTCTACGTCAACGGCAGCGGCCTGGTCCCGACCGGCTACCCCCGGGCCCAGCAGCCAAGCGGCCTCTGAGCGCGCGGAAGGAGAACCGATCATGCTCGCCCGTCTTTGCAAGCCCGCGCTGGGCGCGCTGCTCGCCGGCGTCCTGGCCATCCAGGCGCCGCGCCCGGCGCACGCCGAGTGGCCAACATTCGACGCCGTCACCCACTTCCTGCTCACGCAAATGCAGCAGCTCCTGCAAAGCGCGATCAACCGCGTCTACGAGAACATCACCAATATCGGCAACCTGCTCGGCGACCGTTTGACGCAGGGCTTCACGCAGATCTCGAACTACCAGAAGGCCCAGATCGGCGCGATCCAGCAGGTCGCCGACGCCGCCCTGATGGCGCAGGCGCGCACCCAGCGCGACGTCCGCAACGCCAGCATCCGCGACCAGCATGTTCCCTCACCGCAGGCCTGCTACGCCATCGATGGTGGGCAGGCGGCGGAGGTTTCGCGCATCCAGGCCGGCCAGGTCGCGGCCAGCATCAACCACGTGATGGATCAGCGCGGCGAAGGCGCGCCCGGGACGCCGGCCTTCTACGGCCAGGCCCAATCGATGAGCGCCTCCAACGCGCTGCATCTCTCGCGCTACTGCACCCAGACCGAGGCGGCCGCGGGTCTGTGCACCGTCTCGGCGCGCCCCAACGCCGATGTGCGCTTCTCGAGCTTCCACGGCGCCGACGTCTATGCCGACAACGCGGGCGTCAACGCCGCCAATGACTATGCCACCAACCTGATCCAGCCGGTCGTGCCCGCGGCGCTGCGCGGCGATCAGCTGGCGGCGATCTCCGGTCAGGACGCGGCGGCGCTGCGCCGCGGCTACGACGCGCGCATGTCGCTGGCGCGCGGCGTGCTCGCCCACCAGATCGCCCTGCAGTCGCCCTCCGTGGTCCTCACCGCCGAGCAAAGGCGGCTGCTGCAGGCGCGCGGCGTCACCGCCGGCAACTCGGGATCCTGGTTGCAGGTGATGAGCCTCGAGGTCGACCGCCGCGTCAGCGATGTCGGCTGGGCCTCGGCCCTGCAGGCCATGCCGCCCGCCACGGTGCAGCGCGAGATCGCCATGGAGCTGGCCTTCAGCAACTACATCGCGATGCAGAATCTGCGCCTGCAGATGCAGAACGCAGCGCTCAGCGCCGCCCAGCTCGCCGCGATGGCGGAGCAGGGCTTCCAGCGCGCCACCGCGATGCCCGCGCCGACCGTCGCCTCGAACTAAGCGCCACCAGCATCGACTGCAAGGAAGAGCCCATGTCAGAGACCAGCCAGCAGCCGTCGAAGGCAGGCGAGAAGGACCCGATCAAGGAGCTTCTCGAGCGGATGAACCAGGTCAGGGGCTTGGTTGCAGGCTCGGACCCGCGCCTCAGCGAGACGATCGAGGCCCTTCGCAAGGCTGCCGAGCAGCCCGGAAAGACCGCCGAGGAGGAATTTCGGACGCGCGTCGCCTACGCCGTGCAGGACCTGGGCCGTCTCGCTGGCCCCTTCGCCTTCGTGCCCGGGCCCCTGAGGCGGGAACTGAACGAGCTCGCGCTGGCGGCGCCAGGTCTTCAGAACGCCCGCCTTGGCGAGATGCTGCGCGAGACGCCCGGCATCAATGACCGCCAGCTGGTGCGCGACATCCGTCAGGCCGCCTTCGAGGCGATCCGCAGCGCCGACCAGAATGGACCCGACATCACCAAGCGTGTCCAGGACATCGAGGCACGCCTGCGCCAGGCCACCGCGCCTGCGCAGTCCGAAA
Source organism: Plastoroseomonas hellenica (assembly GCF_018129085.1). Classification (GTDB taxonomy): domain Bacteria; phylum Pseudomonadota; class Alphaproteobacteria; order Acetobacterales; family Acetobacteraceae; genus Plastoroseomonas; species Plastoroseomonas hellenica. Next base: position 20,496 of record NZ_JAAGBB010000064.1, on the reverse strand, counting down.
CCCGACAGGCCGAGCGCCCTTCCCCGGGCACGCATGCCGGGCTGGGAGACCGCACCCACGCCGCCGTATCGCCGGGCGAGGGCAACCGGCTGGCGGGCGTCGGCGAGGCCCTGCCGAGCCGTGGCGTGGCGAATGCCGCGGCCGGCCAGCAGCAGCCCGCGGGCGCCCTGGTCCGTGGGCCCGGACTCCTGGACCGGCTCGCGGGCGTCATGGCGGCTCCGGCGAGCGATCGGCCGCGTGCGCCGGAGGAGACCCCGACGCCGCTCGCGGACCGGATCGTGTCCTTCACGCGGAACCATATGGAGCGCCGGTCGCTCGAAGCCGCGGAGGCCTCGGGGCAACGCGCGGTGGAAGCGCTGCAGAGGTTCGAGAGCGGTCCCGGCGCCGCGGTCATGACCAAGATCCGGGAGGCCGCACAGACCGATCCCCGCGGCATCCAGGGCGTCCTCTCGGAGATGCGCGAGGGCGGCCGGCATGCCGAGCTGCGCACCCAGTTCAACAACGCCCTGCAGCAGGAGCGCGGCGGCCTCGCGGCGGCCTATGACACCGCGGCGGGTGCCGTGCGCCAATACGGCGCCGACCGCCAGGCGGCCGAGGCCGTCATCCTGCGTCGGGCCAATGATCCGGTGCTGGCCGCCCGCTTCGAGCGCCTCGACGCCCAGATCGGCGAGGCGACCAGCCGTCTCCCCGGCCGCCAGGACGGCCGCAGCATGACCGACGAGCTCGGCCAGAAGATCGCTGAGCTCGCCCGCCGCGCCGCCGAAGCAGTGCGGTCCGTCTTCTCCCGGGAGCCCAGGGCCTCGGCCGGTCCCTCCCCCGGGCCGTAATCGGCGCACCATTCGCGCCACTCGCTCGCATCCTCGCCCAAGTTTCCCCGCGAGGATGCGATGCGCCGCCTGCTCCCTGCCCTTCCCGTCCTGCTCCTTGGCCTCAGCATGGCCGGGCCCGCGCTCGCCCAGGCCGCCGGCGGAACCGGCGTCGATGTCAGCTGGTCTGCCCTGGATCCCCGTGACGACTGGGCCGCAACCATCATCCGCGCCGTGTTCCCGGTCTTCGGTCCCTCGGGTGCAGAGGGCACCGGCAACGCCGCAACCGTCATCGGTGAGATCGTCCGCTATCTCACCGGCTTCGTGATGGCGATCACCTGTTTTTTCGTCGCCTACACCCTGCTCATGCAGATGGTCCGCGGCGCCGAGACCGCGAAGATCTTCGGCAGCGGCATGACCAGCCTGGTGCCGGTGCGCATCGGCGTCGCCGCCATCTTCATGTTCCCGCTCGCCTCCGGCTTCAGCACCGGCCAGGCCGCCGTGGTCCAGGTCTCGATGTGGGGCATCGGCATGGCCAGGATGGTCTACGAGCGCGCCGTCACCGCGATCGGCGCCGATGCGCGTGTCATCGCCGATCCCGTCATCCCTGGGACACGCGCCATCGTCGCCGGGTTGATCCGGAACGAGGTCTGTCGCGCCCTGGTGAACACGGTCGCGAACAATCCGAACCTGGTTCCCGTGCCCGCCCCCGTCAGCGCGCGCGCCGGGAGCGACACGGTCCTGACATGGACCTACCGTCTCGCCGCCGGCAATGAGACCGGCGCGCCGGTCTGCGGCGCGGTCACCCTGCGGATCTCCGGCGGCCAGGACACCATCGCCGGCGTCGCCATCAACCAGAGCGGCGCCCAGCGCGACATCCTCACCTCGATCCTCTCAGGGACCATCCGTCCCGCCGCGCAGCAGGTCGCACAGCAGGTCTACAGCAACCGCCGAGCCTCCGACCTCGAGCCCCTGACCAACGTCATGATCCAGGCGACGGCCGACTACACCAACCGGCTGACGAGCGCCGCCTCGGATGCCATGAGCCGCCTGCGTGGCTCCCTCACCAATGCGCGGAGCGGCACGCCGGACGCGGCCACCACGCGGCTGCTCGCGCTCGGCTGGTCCTCGGCCGGTGCCTACTATCTCGAGTTCAGCCGCCTCAACGGCGCGACCCTCTCGCTTATGAGCTCGGTGCCCAGTGTCACCCGGCCGTCCGCGATGGGACTCGGCCCCTCCCTGACCAACGACCTGGCCCCGCTGATGGAATCCGTCGACGCCTACATGGAGCGCCTGGAGGCCTATGTCGCGACCGCGGACCAGGCGAGCATGCCGACAGGCGGCAACACCCTCTTCGCCGGCGCGTCCGCCGCCGAGGACGGCGCCGGCCTCCTCGAGCGCCTGCTCCGCACCATGAACCTGGGCGAGGCCTTCCTCGTCCGCACGGCAAGCTACCTGATGGCGCCTGGGATCAGCGTCTGGACCGATCCGTTCGGCAATCTGATGCAACTGGGGCACTACATGATCAGTGCCGCCCTGGCCGCCATCGGGGCTGCCAGCGTCGGCATCGGCGCCTCCGCCGGCGCCGCCACCGCGGCCGGGTCGAATTTCATCACCGGCCTCTTCGTGAGCTGGGCTCCGGCGGCCATGGCCAAGAGCCTCGAGTTCCTCTCGCCCATAATCTACGCGCTGGCCAGCGGACTTCTGATCCCCGGCCTGACCATCGCCTTTGTGCTGCCGATGATTCCCTGGCTGATCTGGATCGCCGGCGTCGGTGGCTGGCTGATCCTGGTCTGCGAGGCGGTGATCGCAGTGCCGCTCTGGATGCTGGCGCACATGACGGCTCGCGGCGAGGGGCTGCATGGCCGCGCGGTCGAGGGGTACTCCCTGCTCTTCAACATCCTGTTCCGACCAGTGCTGATGCTGCTCGGCCTGTTCCTGGCGTATTTCATTTTCGCGTCGATGAGCTGGCTTTTGCGCCAGAGCTTCGGCATCGCCGCCGGCTTTGTGATCGGGAACGGATGGGTGGTCACAAACATGTTGGGCATGATCGTCCTGCTCAGCATTTTCGTTCTCGCGCACGTCATCCTGGCGCTAACGTCGTTCCGGATGATTTCGCTGGTGCCGCACCATCTCCCGCGGATGATCGGGTTCCTGCCCGCCAACCGCGTCGATATGGATGGCTTCGCCAGGGCGGTTGGAATGGCGGGCACAGCCGGGGCGCTGAAGAAAGTCGAGGACGCGGTGTCGCCAAAGCGTATCGCTGCGAGGCCTGGATCAGGCACCCGAGGCGAGCGAACTGATCCGGAAAGCCCCCGATCCCGGCACGACGGTATGGACAGCACGATGCGAGCGTCGACCGATATGTCGACCCCAAGGCGGGATGATGACGATGAGGGATGACGAAGACGAGGGCTACGGCCGTGGGATGAGCTTCACCGACGGATATATCTTTGGACAAATGGCCGCTGAAAGCTCGCAGCGCACCTTGGAGCTCAAGGAACACGTGCGGCAGCGCTTCGCGCGTCCGCAGCGCACCCCGTACAATGCCGACGCGGTCGACCGCGCTATCGCCGCTTGGAAGTCTGCTGTGAGAGAGCGCGACGACGACATCGAGCGGCTGCAACTGCTCAATCGAGAGCTCAAGGCGGGCGCCGCCTCTGCCGTAGCCGATGCCGAAGCACTGAAGCGGCAGCTCTCCGCCATAGGCGAGGAGAACCGCGCCCTCCGCGGTCTCGTCACCAACCACGAGCACGATATCGAACTTCTGCAGAACACCATCACCCGTGTGATGGAAATGCACGATGCGGAGCTCACCGAGCTCAGGGCCGAAATCGCTGGTCTGAAGGGCGAGAGCTGAGCCGGCACATTCGCGCCAGCCCCGCGCAGTATGAGGACGCAACACGGAGCCGTTCTCATGCACCGCTCACGCATCGCCAGCCTGGTCATCCTCGGCCTGCTCCTCGCCGGCTGCACGGGCGGCAATCTGCGGTCGCCCGGCGACTACAATGCCCCGCCCGCCCCAACCGTCCGCCGGTCCGAGTACGATCCCTTCGCCGGCCCCGGGTCCGCAAATGCGACTTGGATGCCGCCCGTCATCAATCGCAACGGCACCATCGTTCGGCCCTACGACCCGAGCATCATCTCCGGACGCCCAGACTCTGAACACGCCAGCTGGGCGACCGACGCCGCCGGCGGCAGCACCGCGGCGCCTCCCGGTACCTTCTGAAGAGCCCAGCACTCACATTCGCTCAGCCCGGCAGTCCTTGGCCGGAAGCTGAATAGCAGCTTGCGATCATCAAACCCGTGGTAGCGGACATCGGGACCAAACCCAGAAGGCCCAACGTCCTCTAATTTGTACGCGAGGCCAGATCGGTAATAGCAAGGTTTTGCGCGCCGCTAACTCCAGTCAGGATTCTTCACCTTCATCGCTCCTACGAGCCGCTCACAGTACCGTAGGAGTAGGTCCTCATCGGACAGCTTCTTTAGCTCCTCGATGTCCGGTGCGCTCTTCATATGCTCCTCAAGTTTTGTCCTGGGTGCATTGCGGTAGTTGCGAACGAAGAACTCAAACATCTCGTGCGGGGAACAGTTTCCCTTGCCAACGTGCTGCACCACGCCGAAGTACGTTTCCTTATACTGCTCCCATTCGTGTAGCTGCCTATCGCTCATCGTCTGCGTAAGCGTGAACTCACGCCCATCGTCCCTTCTCACGGAGAAGTAAAAACACATCGCCTCCTTGGAAGCTATGGCCGTGGTGACGATGCCGGAGAAGGCATCCAAACCAACGCCCAATACCGCCTTAGTGTCTTCGTCGGCCGGATCATAGTAGTAAAGCTGCCCGATCATCGGGCGCCTCTCTACCTTCATTCCTGGCATCTCAGACGGCAGCGAGCCATCGAAAGTAGTGGGGATGTGGGTGTACTTCTCCATCGCCCGAACAATCGAGTGCGCGTCAGCGTGCTTCTGCTCCTGCTTGTAGGCATCGAAGAGCGTGATCCGCTCCGCCTTCATGAAATCAGGAATGTGGAAGCCGTAGGGGCAGATGAAGGTCGCAGTGCCGTCGCTATTGAGGTGATGGTGGTAGCAGAAGTTGGTGATGAAGACATAGGCCGGAGGGTCGTTTGGCCGCTCCCGCTCCTTGTTCACCAGATGTTGCCGCGCACGCGGGTACCAGGGCGGCTCCGTTCCATCGGCACCATCGGCCGCGTTGAGATCGATAAACACCATCCGGTCGGCATGAGAGGGCTTATTGAGCGCGTCGCTCAGGTGCCTGCGGATGCGGTTCGTGGGATCGGGATCGGGTGTCCCATCGGCCGCTGTCTTCCCGAGCGCCCCGGCGACGGCGCGCGCCTTGACCTCGACCGAGTAGCGCCGGCCAGTGGGGCTCGTGGCATACAGCTCGACGTTCCGCTGATTACGCTGCGTCTCGTCGACGAGCTCAATCTTGAACCCAGCCCGCACGAGGCAGTTAATCATCACGAGCTCGAAGTAGGCGCCCTGGAATTGGTCAGGCACTCGGAGCCGATTGAGCATGTGCTTCAAGAGCTCGGCGTTGTGCTGGATCAGGTAGAGGCTATAGGCGAGCCCGAAATAGGCCGCGGCCGCGCCGATCGCCTTTGCCTCGGCGTACCCCAGCTCATTGCGCGGCAAACTCGCCAGGAAGGCCCGTACCATGCCACGCCACACAATAATGGGGTGCTGTGCTTCCGGGGGCTTTGCCGTCTCTGCGGCGATCCACTCCGGGCCGATTTTGCGGACGATCAGGTCATCTAGAAACTCGTTAAAGACGTTCCATCGAGTCGAGGCGGTCACCTCGGTGCCGACGGCGACAAACCGGCGCCCGTTCACCACAGCGGAGATGATCGGCCTACCGTGTCCCTGCTGCTGGCGGCGGCGGTACTCTTGCGCTTCCAGCTGGGCACGGAGCAGCGCGTGTTGCTCAGGCGACGGGCCGGGAGGCTTCGCCATGGGGTTCCCGTGACAGTGTTTGAACTTCTTCCCGCTGTCGCAGTAGGGACAGCGCTGGTTGCGGCCAACCTTCATTCCGGCATCATATTACGAATCGGTAGTGGTTAATTGCCTTATGTGTGGGCGGAATCAGTGCCCGATGCGTGGTCGATGAATGTCTGGCTTCAGGTTCGTCCCGAGGCGAAGAGAAGCGTCTAAGGGCGCACCTCCTCTCATGAGGCCGGCTTCCAGCCCGCGCGGTACGAAGCCGGCTGAATGGCTACACCTCCGGTACACTCAGCGAGATGAAGGGCGTCCTCGACGTCGACGCCGAGGTAGCGGACCTCACTTTCGATCTTGGTGTGGCCAAGCAGGATCCGGACGCCTCGCAGGTTGCCCGTCCCGTTTTAGATGATCGATGCCTTCGTTCTCCTCGGCGAGTGGGTGCCGTAATCCTCGGAGCGGAGTCCGATCCCCGTCACCCACTCATCGACCACCCGGGGATACTGCCGTGTGCTCAGATGGGCTGAGTGGTCGATCCGGTTCGGGAAGGCATAGTCGTCGAGCACGCCGCCACGCTGCTGGAGCCAAGCCAGGATGCTCATTCGTGCCGGCTCAAGCAGTTCAAACTGAACAGGACGTCCGGTCTTCTGCTGCACGACCATCGCGCGCGTCCGGATGCGGCCACCGCTGACGAGATCACCTATTCGGACCTTCACCACGACGCCGCCTTTGACGACCCGGTGTCGCACGTCGACGAAAGTCATCCGACCGCAGGACAACTCCTCGTTCACGAGATCTCCCACGCTTGGCAGATCGCGAACGGCGCGTTCGACGCGAGCTTCCTGTGGCGCGGCACGGTCGGCAAACTCTGGGGTCACGACAATTACGACTATGGGCCGCCAGGGCCAGCCTTCGGGGACTTCGACCTGGAGCAACAGGCCTCAATCGTGGACCAGTGGTTCGGAGGGAGCACACACCACGCACCGCCAGGGATGTTCCCAACAGGACGTAGGCGTGAAGACCCCGCCGATCCCTACTTCCGCTACATCTCTGACAATATCCGCCTCGGCCGCCTCTGACAGGGAAGGCGAGGTCGCTCGCGCTGCCCCCACCCGAACGCCCGCCGCCGCCTCGCGGCGAGCCGGGGGGCGGCAGCGCCGACGGCATGGGAGTGGGGGGCACGAACAGCGCGCGACACCAACGCGCGCCCTAGCCATGTGCTGGCGCCCAGCGGCCTCCGTTAGTGGGGCCAGAACGTCTCGTTCGTTCGGAGATAGTCGACGATCGCTCCCATCCGTCGGGTGCGCAGCTGCCAGTTCTGCCAGGCGCTCCGGAACGCCAGCAGGAAAAGCACGGCGCAGAACGGCAAGACCTGCAGCGCGCTGAGCAGCCGACCCGCGCCCCAGGAAGCCGCGACGGTCTGCCAGCCCCACACGATGAGGAATAGCCAGGCGAGCCCGAAGCAGCCCCACGAGAGCCACGCCGTCTGCCGGCGGCGGACCCGCCAGCGCTCCAGCAGTTCCTCCTCCGAAAGCCCCATGAGGAAGGCATTCGCCTGCGGATCCACGGTCCCGTCAGGCCGGGCGATCGGGAGGTTGCGGTCCTGCGGGCCGCGCAGGCGATCGGCGAGCGCACGGATGAGCCTCGCCCCGTTCGCGATCTCGCCAGCCCCTGCCGCTTCGGCGGAACGCCGGCCGAACCAACGAGGCCCCGCCAGCAGCCCGCGGCCGAGACGCCGCCACAGGCCGCGTCCTCTCTCGGACGACCGTACGGGTCCAAGCTCGATCGCCATCGTCAGCGACCTGCGACCGCGCCCACGAGCGCCGCGACATCATTCGGCAGCCCATCCTGCCGGCCTTCGCTGCCATCGGCCCGGTGCCACAGGAAGGTCGGCGTGCCGCGAAGCCCAATCGCCGCAGCCGCCTCCATGTTCGCCTGCAGACGCCCGGCGGCCTCGGTCGAGGGCGGGCCCGTCAGGCCATTCCGGCTCCACGCTGTGACCATGTCGCCGGCGGGCCTGCTGAGCATCGCCAGCGTGGCGCGCGCGCTGGCGCCACCGTTCTGTCGATCGAGGATCGCGATCGGGATCACCGACAGCCTTACCCGGCCGCCCGCCACGAGCGGCTGCAGGCGCTGCAGCGCCTGCACCGAGTAGCCGCACTGCGGGTCAATGAACATGCGCAGCTCCGGCGCCGCCGGGTCGCCGACCATGCCTGCATAGATCTGGTTGCCGACCGCACGATCGGCGCGGGGCGCTGGCGGCGCCGCCGCCGGCTGGGCCGGGCGTGGAGGTGGGCTTCCGGAAGCTGGCGCGGTATTGGGGGCCTGCGGCGGCGGCACGTCGCCGATCGTCACTGTCGGGATCGCCCCTGGGACGCCCGCGACGTGCTCGCGCGTCAGGTTCCGGCCGGCGGCATCCCACATCACCCCGGGGATGACCCGGGACCCATCCGGCGCTGCGTAGAAGATCTGGAACACCGTGCCACTGCGCAGGACGGCGCCGCGCAACCCGTGTTGGTCTCCCAGGTCGATGAAGCCGGCGCCGCCGATTCGCCGCAGCTGCTCAAGCGAGATGTCGGCCATCAGCCCGGCGACCGCGGCCTGGCCGTCCGGTGTCACGAAGAGCAGCATGAACTCCTCGCCCGTCCGTGCGACGAGCGCGCGGAGACCGCCTCGCTCCCCGAGATCCTCGAGCTGCGCACCGGTGCCGGCAATGTGCCGCAGCACGGGAATAGTCTGGACCGGCGGCGGCGATGGCTGCGCGGCCATAGGCACGACCGCGGAGGCTTCAGGGCGGGCGGGAGCCGTGGCCGCCGCAGCCTCAGCGGCGGCGGGCACTGCGGGCGCTGGCGCCGGCGTCACGGCCCGGGCGGGCGGCGGCAGGGTGATGGTCGGATGAGTGAAGGCAGCCGGCCCGTCGGCGGACGCGGGCATCCCGCAGAGGGATTGCGCCAGGGCGATGCCCGGTGCCGCGGCGATGCAGGTCGCAAGGAGATGGTGTCGCATGATCCTCGTCCAGAACGGTGACTGGACCGAGGCTATGAGCGAGCGGCGCGAATGGTGCTCGGCTCCCCGGAATTCGGCGAGACCCGGTCCTCAGGTCGCTGCGATGGGACCGGGAAGAAGGCCGGCGCTCACATGACAAAGAACGGCGCCAGCAAGGTTCCTGCTGAAATCACCTGCGGCAAGGCGTTCACGGTGCGGTTGCCGCGCACTGAGCACGGCGACGATGAGATCAGCGAGCTCGCGGATGGCGCTCGGGCCGTCAGGCCAGAGAAATCGGCACTGGTCCAAGCAGACGTCGACCGCGCGCTCCGCTTGACCAAGCGCCAGTTCGGCTGCCGCGACGTCGTCAGCCCGGCTCGGTGGCAGCGATCGGGCCAGCGTCGCGGCCTCCAGGGCTGCCTGGTCCCGCTTCACGAGGGAATTTCGCGCGTGCTGCACCGCGCCGCGCAAATCGCTGTCCACATTCTCCGGCGTCAGGTTCGGTCGCCTTGGATCATCCGATGTCGCCTTGAGGAGAAAGCGATCGCTCACGTCCTGCGCGAAGATGCGCGCGAGGCTGACGATCGCGGGCAGGCTCTCCAGGTCGAAATCTTCGACCAGGTGAAGCATCGTGTCCGATTTGAATGTGAGGCCGAGGTCGGTTTGCGCCGGCAACTGCGCGATGTCGCTCACCAGCTTTCTCAGCAGTGCCCGCTGCGATGTGTGAGCTGCCTCGATGGCATCACTGCGGGCCCCCGCATCATCCAGCTCGGCTATGCCGAACTCGCGACGTCCGTACCGGCACTGCACACCCGCGCGAATCACCTGATGGCATTTTTCGATGAGCGTCCCGTCGGGCCCGCCAACCAGATGTCCGCGAAGCATTATATCGTATCCGATATAGCGCGGTGGAATCCTCCACCCGTCCCGGTTCCCCGCGAGGTTCATCGCTTCTCTACCCCCGAATGCATCTTGCTGGCGGCCGCCCGCGCGGCCCTAGGCGTCCTTCTGTCCTTTCGCGATTGGGCTGGTCCGAGTCCAACTGCCCTTCCGCTTCTTCGGTGCATCTGCTTGGCGAATCTCGATGCTGCCCGGATAGGAAAACTCCGACCGGAGCATCTCCAACAGCCGGTGCAGATCCCGATAGGTGCTCTCACGCTGCGGGTTGACCGCGAACGGGTAGTAGCCATTGCGCCAGCTGGTGAGCAGCAGCACCGCGAAGAGGTGCCCTCTATCCTCGGAAGGGCGTTCCTCAAGGACGGCAAAGCGAATGTACCCGCCCTGGCTGAGCCACTCGATGACCTCCGAGCGGCTGATGAACTCGTCCGGATCGGGTGAGGCGTCCGGGCCTGCGTGTCGCCGGACGGCGTCGGCGCTTCGCGTTGGTCGAATGGCGCTCTCCTCTCCGTGGCAGGTTGATGACAACACGTGTCAACAACTGCTTCCATGATCGTCGGGAATCTCGCCATCGCCGCCGCGTCGATGTGCTACGAGGTCGGCCCGTACCGGACGGCCGGCACGCTCAATTCTGACCGAGTCAGAAATTGCCCGGTCAGCGGGCCGTGTATCCTGCTCAATGCTGAGCGGATATTCGGACAGGCAGTATCAGATCCACGCATGAGCACCCACCCATTACAGCGCGCGCCGGTAAAGTACGTTCTTTGCATCCTATGCGTGTGCAGGCTGTAATGCCACCCTTACGGTTGTACATAAATCGGCGCGGCCGGAGAACACCGTTTCACGAATGCGGCACTACTTCCCGGACACGGCAGAAACTCCCGAATTGCGTGCTGATGTTTGTATTCAATAGACGCTGTATGGCCTCTGGCGCTCACCCGATCGTCTACGTTTAGCCGCACCCCTCGACGAGGAGCGCCAGCGCCGGCCGCCTCCACCGCTCTGCAGGTCCTGCCGCCATCATCGGCGTTATGCTGCGCTCCGCTTCGTGCGGACGGTCTCGCTATGGGCGTGTCCTGCCGCGTCTGACGATGACCGCGGCCATCAGACAACAGCCGCTGCACCGCATCGCTCCAGCCGCTCAACAATCGCGCGCTTCGCGACGTTCACCGCCTTGTCCTCACGCTTCGCGCGCTTTGTGCGGCGTAGCTGCTTTGCGTTGCGCTCTGAGGCGAGCGTCAGCGCTTGGCGGGCATCTCGGTGGAACCTGGCCGGCGAAATCGACGTCGCTCGCGACGAGGAATCGAATGTTGCCGCGGAACCGGCGACCTTTCGCCTCACGAGAGAAGACAACCGTCGCCTGAGCTGCTCGATCAAAGTACTTCGCGGCAAGGACCCGCATCATCTGACCACCGCCGAGCCACGGCCCGATCACAAGAGGTCCATGCTTGCCGTGACCTCGTGCTGCTCTAGGCTGCCCGAAACTGTCCGAGGAAGCCCGGCATGCTCGCCTCCCAGCGCCATCTCTTCGACATTCCGCGCGACGTCGCCTATCTCAACGCTGCCTCCTGGTCGCCGCTGCCCCTCGCCGTCCAAGCGGCCGGGCGAATGGGTGTCGAACGCAAAGCCCACCCCTGGGATGTCGATCCGACGCTGTCCGGCCGTGTGATCGAGCGAGCGCGTAAGGCTGCCGCCGACCTGATCGGCGCCGCGGCCGAAGATCTCGCTGTAATCCCCTCTGTCTCGTACGGCGTCGCCATAGCCGGGAAGATTTTCAACCTGCCTGCCGGATCCCGCGTGCTGGTCTTCGAGGACGATCACTCCTCCCCGGTACTGGAATGGCTCACGCGTGCGCCCGCCCAGGGCTTCACGGTCGAGACGGTCAAGCGCCCGGCGGATGGCGACTGGACCGCCGCCATGGAGGAGGCGATTGCGAAGCCTGGCGCGCCGCTCTCGATAGCCTCCGTCTCGAACGTCCACTGGTCCGATGGGGCGTTGCTGGACATGGACCGTATCGCGCCGGCGCTGAGGGCGAAGGGTGCCGCCTTGCTGATCGATGCGACGCATGGCGCGGGCATGATGGACCTGGATGTGAAGCGGCTCGACCCTGATTTCCTGATCTTCCCCACATACAAGTGGGTGCTCGGTCCTTATGGCCGCGCCTTCATCTATGTTGCGAAGCGCCACCAGGACGGGGTGCCGTTGGAACAGACGGCCTTCGGCCGCAAGGGCGTGCAGACCGAACGCGTGCCGTATATGTACGATCTCTCCTACGCATCGACTGCGCGGCGGTTCGACATGGGCGAGCGCGACCATTTCGTGGGGCTGGAGATGGCGGCGGTGGGCCTGGAGCTGATGGCATCATGGGGTCACACCGCGATCAGCGAACGCTGCGCAATGCTGACCAAGCGGCTCGAGGAGGGGCTAGGTAACGCGGGCGCCGTTCTGCCGAAGCGGGCACTACGTGCACCGCACATTCTCAGCGTCTCCTTTCCCGAGGGCATGCCAGCTGGCTTCATCGAGGCCCTGTCCGCTGAGCGAGCGTTCGCCGCGCCGCGCGTCGGTCGGCTGCGCATCAGCCCGCATGTTTATAACGACGAAGAGGATGTGGACCGCTTCGTCTCGGCCTATGCACGCTGCCTGCGCGATGCCGCCGTCGCGGCTTGAAGCGGGGAGCGCCATGGTTGCAGGCTCCTGTGGCAAACGCATCCCGGTGATCGAAGCGATCGCTGTTTGACCGCGCGCCCAAGGGCGTGCGTTGTCAGAGAAGCTGGGGCCGCTTCCAGAGCTCAGGGAGAACTGCAGCTCTTGCTCGGTCGCCTTTGAGCCGAGCCGGCGCCCTTCGGTCTGCTCCCCTGCAGCTGACGCGAGAGCGTCGTCGATGGACGGAAACGAGCGTGCAGCGCTCGAAGGCGGCGACCTCGTAGACCAGCTCGCCATTCACGTTCACGTCCAGCAACGTCAGATCCGTGGAGGTCGCCTCGAGCGCTGCGATGGCGGCGGATATCCGTGACAGGGGCCGATGCCGACGCCGCCGAACCGCTCGACGAGAGGACGGTACGGCCTAGTAGCGATGCGTTGCCGGCAATGGTCATTGCACCCTTTCGGGCTCTCTCAGCCGTCGCCCGATCTGAGCGAGAGTACGTGCTGGCTGAGTGGCAACGCGATCGTGCAGCGCGCGCCATCCCGCGGGAACTCCAGCGACGTCACGGACCCGATGTCGTAGGAGAGGCGAAGACGCGTCTGCTATCCGGGCATCGACAGCCCCAAAAAGGTGAAGGGAACGCGCCATAATCGGTTTCCGCGTCGATACTGAATTTTCGGGCGTGCGGAGGAATTCGCCGGCACTGGCCTGACCGCCCCGGCGAGTTCATTCTCCGACATCATACGCGGCGTGGGGCCATTCCACTGGAGCGGAAGGTAGATCATGGACATTGTGATCGTGGGAGCGGGGCTGACAGGCGCGTGCAGCGCGCTCGTCCTGACGCGCCGAGGCCATGACGTGACCGTCATCGAAAAGGGCGAACTGGGCCAAGCGACGACCGCGAATTCTGGCTCGGCCATCCTCTATCAAACCAAGGAGACCGAGCTCCTCGTCACCATGACCGCGCGCGGACTGCTCCTGTGGGACGCCTTGCGTGCGGAGGGATTGACGCCATTCCGGCGAGACGGCAGCCACGTGCTCTTTGCTGGCGCAGAAGAGGAATTCTTCGCGGCCCGGCGAGCGGATTTCCTGAGCGGGCACGGCGTTCAGGTCGAGAGGCTGGATCGCGCAACGCTGCTGGATCAATTGCCGGGGCTTCACGCGGACATCACCGGTTCCTTTCATTGCTCCGCCGATGGTGAGACGAATCCTCTCGAGAGCTGCATCGACATCGCGAGGGCGGCGCAACGCGCGGGAGCATCCTTCATCTTCCACGACGCGTGCGTGGCCCTGACTTTCCAGGGCGACCAAGTGAGGAGCCTGCGCACCACGAGCGGGCTCACGCTCGCAGCAGACGCCGTCGTGCTGGCCGCGGGCCACGCTACGGCGGCTCTGGCGGCAGACTGCGACGTCGATCTGCCAGTCTATCCCGAACGTGGTGAGCAGTTGCTGACCTATCCGCAACCGCCCACACTCAAGGGGCGCGTCCTGAGCGTGCGCTACACGCGCGGCAAGGCGAAAGGTGCCTTCGTCGGTCTGGCCCTCGGCCAGGAGCCGGATGGTCGAATCAAGATCGGTTCCACGCGAGAAACGGGGCACGCGGATCTCGTTACCAGCGAGAGAGGAAGGCAAGGTCTTCTGGAGGAACTGGCGTTCTGCCTGCCGCAACTCGCCAAACTCCCCATTGAGCGCCATACGGTCGGCATCCGGATCGGCAGCCGGACGGGGCGTCCGATCGTCGCCAGATTGCCGGGATGGGACGGCGTGTTCGTGATCGATGGCCTCGGTGGCAATGGCGTCGCCTTCGCGCCGCTGGTCGCCGAACTCGCCGCAGATCTGATCGACGGCACGGCCGACCCTCTTCACCCGCAACTGACCTTCTGAGCAAGGAGGTTCTTCCATGGTCACGACGCACGCGGAGCTGATCAAGGCAATCCAGATGCAGTTGTCGTCACGCGCGCGAGGCGCTCACTGGGCACGACAGGAAGCGGCTTTTGACCGCCCGCGAGGCTTTGCCGCGTTCCTGGAGGAGAAGCTCCGCAACTGGAAGCCTGCGGAGAGTGAGAGGAGGGTCCAATCTTGATGCGCACTTACATCCTGGGCGAGGTCGGCCAATGACCGCCCCACGCGTTCCGCTGCCCTCGCCAGAGGCGATGTCGCCGGTACAGCGCGCGCTGTACGATCGGATCATAGCCAGTCCGACGCGCCGCATGGTCGGACCGCAGCGCGCCAATATCCATAGCCCGGAGCTGGCGGAGGCCTGGTGGCAGCTCGGCGACATGCTGCGCAACCGGACCGTGCTGCCGACGATGCTGATCGAGCTGGCAATCATCGTCGTCGGCCGACGCTGGACCAGCCAGGTCGAATTCCACGTGCATGGCGCCGCCGCCATCAATGCCGGCCTCGACCGCGCCGTGGTTGAGGCGATCCGTCAGGGGGCACCGCCACCTCTCGGGCCAGGCCAGGAGCGCGAAGTCTACGAGTTCGCCAGGCAAGCACAAATGAACGGCCAGGTGGATGATGCGGTCTATGCAGCGGTACTGGCCCGTTGGGGCGAACGCGGCACGGTCGAGCTGACTGCGGTGATCGGCTTCTACACCATGGTGAGCATCGCCCTGAACTTGCACCGCATCCCTTTGCCTGATGGTGCCACACCACCACTGGCGTCGATTGGCCACGAGGACGGACTGGCGCCGCTGCCGCCCTCCGGGCTCGCTTAGCCCGTCCTCAGCCCAGGTGACGGGCAGCCGGCGAGCGCGGACCGCATCTTTCGGCCTGACAGGGGATGCAGCCAATCGAAAGTGCAGCTCATCGCGCATCACCATGTGCGGAATCCCGGCGGCTGTTCCTAGCTTGGGCGACCGGGCATCTTTCCGCATGACTGCCTGTCATCCCGGCCCGGGTGGGCTAGGTGCGCTTGCGACGCGGATGAGCATTTGGACCGAAGCCCCGATGAGCCGGCACAGATGAAGGCATTCCACGGTCTCCATGGCCGACGACGCGTACCAACCAGGGAATCGGCCGAACTCCAGGCTTCATAGCCTTCGCCAATCGCCGCTCGATGGACGGCACCCACAGACGTGGCGGGGCCTTCTGGGCCCGGCAGGAGAAGGCGAGCGCCGCTGGCCCGAGGAGGCCTAGTTGACCATCTCGATCATCGCCCTCCCCGCGTCGCGCAACGCGGAACGCGATCCATCAATGCCATAAAACATGTGGCCTCCCGGATAGGCCGCCAAGCGAACACGGTCGCCCCCGACCCTGCTGGGGATCTGGTCCAGGATAAGTTGGGAAGCGAAGTAGGGTGTCACCAAGTCGTACAATCCGTGAGCGATCACCACGCGAAGGCGACCGTCCTGTGCAAGAGCCAAACGTAGGCTGCTGACCGCTTCCGGCACGTTGTTGCCCCGCCCCCAATCCCATTCACGGCTGGTCGCGCGGTTGAGCACCTCATAGCGGCGCTCCTCCGGTCGCCAGTTCAGCTTCTCATCGTAGAGGCCGAGCATGGCCCTGCTCAGCGGCGCAATCAGTGCATCAAGCACCGGGTCCGGGACAGCTTGGCGTGGGGATGAGGGGAAAGGATCCGGGCCGGTCACCGTCCCATCATAGGCGCTGACAACACTGCCCGTCGGCGCACCTAGCTGGCGCAGCGTCTCGCCGATTCCCAGTCGCGCCTGGTGCCGCTGCACCCATGCTGGATCGAGACCTGTGAGCGCGGCGACACGCCTGCTCATGCGGGCAATGGTCTCTGGGTCGCGCACGCCGCGCACGAGATCAATGAGGTACTCGCTGGTGGCGTAACGCTCCACCTCTTCCAACTCGGTCCGGGAGACAAGACCACTGGACGCGCGACCAATCGCCGCAATGGTTGGCAGACGCGCGGCCAGGGCGAGAGGGTCAAAGATCGCGCTCCGACCGCCGAAATCGAGCACGGGTGAGACAAGCACCAGGCCGCTCACGGCAATGCCATGCTCCCTTTGCAGCACCCGGGCGAGACGAGGGCCGCGAAAGCCGCCATAGCTCTCGCCAACCAGATACTTGGGTGAAGCGGCCCGGCCGTTCTTCTCCACCCAGCGGCGGATGAACTCGGCCAAGGATTGGTCGTCGCCCTCGACGCTCCAGATCCGCCGCCGCGCCTCCCCGTCACCCTGGAGGAAACCGCTGTAACCTGTTCCGACCGGATCGATGAAGACGAGGTCGGTGAAGTCCAGCCAGGTCTCGGCATTCGGTAGGAGCGGCGCTGGCGCGGACGGCGCCGCCGCGGCGTCGACCATCGCGATCCGCCATGGACCGAGCGCGCCAAGCTGCAGCCATGCCGAGGAGGCGCCCGGCCCGCCGTTCACGACGAAGGTCACCGGCCGGCTGGCGCGATTCGCCTCCAGAATTCGGTAGTCGATGTACGCTATGTCAGTCCGAGAGGTAGCCCGACGGTCTGCAAGCTCGATGCCGCCCGCCGTCGCGACGAAGCGAATGGTGCGGTCGGCCAGTTCGACACTGTGGCGGGTCACCGCGTCCGGCGGCAGGCTCGGAACGCTCTGAGTGGTCGGCCGCTCGGCACCGGGTCGATCCGGGCTGGTGCGTCTTGCCGGCGAGCCGCCTTGTTCCGGCGCCGCGGGAGGTGGAGGTGAGGCGGCGGGCTGCGCGAGTCCGGCACCGGACAGAAGGGCGGCTAGGATCGCCGCGAGCAAGCCCGAACGGATGGTCATGGCGTTCACTCGCCGCATCTCCCAGTTCGTACGCCGTGCACCGGCGCCAGCTGGCCCGCCGCTCAGCGGCCAATGATATGGGTGTCGCGCCGCCGGCCAGGAGGACCCGCAGCGTTGTCGAATCGAGCGGCGGCATTGAGGGCAGCCATGACCCTGGGCCAGCGGCGCCGTGGGCAGGTCACTGCTGCTGACCGGCGGGCCTTCCACGGCCCATGCCGTCCCTGCACCGCCGCACGCTACGCACCTCCCTCGGAGGCAACGGCGGCTACCGGTTCGCTGAGGCCTTGCCCGATCAGCGCCATGGCCCGCCGGGCGTTGTGGGTGGCCTCGTCGGTCAACGCCGTGCCCTGAGGCAGAAGGCCCGAGGATTGCAGAATGTTAATCGATCCGGCCACTTCGTGATCATGCCGAATCGTTCGCAACTGCGTAATGCGATAAGCTCGCATCTGGATGGCGCGGAGACCCGCGATGGCTGTACTGAGCCAACTGACGCTCGAAAAGCTACATGCGGCAGCGCTCGACCCTGGCCTTTGGCCAGAGGCGTTGACAGAGGTTGCCGATGCGGTTGGGGCTCAGGGTGCGATGGTCCATGCCATGGCCCCCGATCCACGCGACAGCGTGCTGCACGTCGGCCGGCTCGATCCCGACTGCGACCGGCTCTACATGCAGCAGTATCAGATCAACCCAATGTCTATGCTGTTGATGCGCCGGCGCCCAGGCGAGATTCTTCCCACGATGAGTCAGTGCCGACAGGAGCTACGCCGTACTGCCTTCAAGGCCGACATCCTCACGCCGCAGCGCATCGAAGAAATTACCAATCTGCTCTATGGCGGCTGGGAAGATGTGCTGACCGGTGGCTTCGGCTTTTGTCTCAATGCAAAAGGCGCCGAGACGACGGCGGGCCACCTCGCGAAGGTCGCGGAGGCTGCGCCGCAGCTGACCCTTGCACTCGATCTGGCTCGCCACCTCAATGGCACCGCCCGGCGGAACTGGAGCGCGATGCTGGAGACGATGGACGCTGCAGCGCTGCTCGCCGATGCCGGCGGCCGGGTCATTCTGGCCAATCGATATGCTGAACGGCTCCTGCGGCGCGGACATTGGCTGCGCGTCCACGCTGGCCGGCTACAGGCTTCACGGGCCGCGGATGAGGCGAAGCTCGCCGCCGCCATTCGGACCACCGTGCTCGCTCCTGTCACGCAGCGCCGGAGAAGCCGACTAAGCCTCCGCGCCGTCGGCAACGAACCACCCTGCCTCGCGGTGATCGCGGCCGCTCCAGCCATTCCGGTCGCTGAATTCGGCCTGCCGCGTCCGGCAGCTCTGCTGATCCTGCGTGATCCGTCGCCACGCACCGACCCGGCGCTCCTGCGAAGCCTGTTTGGGATGACTGAATCGGAGGCCCGGATCGCCGCGCATATTGCGGGCGGGCTATCGCTCGGCGCCGCGGCGCAGCGTGAACGCATCGCGCATACGACAGCGCGCACGCATCTGCAGGCCGCCTTCGGCAAGGTTGGTGTGCATTCGCAATCGGCGCTGGCCAGCCTGCTCGCACGGCTGCCCGAGAGCGACTGAGCCCCTCGCCGGAAGGGAATCAGTGACAGGACCTGGTCAGTCAACCGAGGCTGCAGGACAGCCGTGCGTCCGGCACGCCGTTCGGCCCGTCAGCCTTTCTGCACCCATTCTCGGGCGAGTGTTCGAGCGCGTGCCAGGGCATCGACCCGCAAGCCCTGGAAATAGGCTGGGTAGCTCCAGTGCACTTCCCAGAACGGCCGCGCTTCCGACGCGAGAGGATCGTACGGGGCGAGCGCTGCCGTCATCCCCGGTAGTGAGGCCGCGAGACTTCGAATGTACAGCGCCTGCGCGGCGTCAGAGCCGATATCGACCAGGCGACGAAGCCGCTGCACAAGCGCGTCCGCTCGCATCCTCGACTGCTTTACCTGAAACTTCGCTTGTGCGACCCCGTGCAGCACGGTGACGTAGGACGCGTAGTGATCGAAGGTCGCCGCGGTAATCGTGTCGGGGCCATGGCTGTCGAACAGGTGCCCGAGCGGCGGAGTGTACATCACGCCATTCTTCTGATGCGCATAGCAATCGCCGAAGGGATGACACGCCAAACCGAAGGTCAGCAGGAAATCGGGCAGTGCCGGGGAAATCTCGTCGAAGATCTTGATGCGCCGGCCGAACTCCGTGGTCTGCGACAGGCCTGAGAGCGCGTGCAGGCCGATCTGCACCTCCCAGCTACCCCAGGCCAGGCCCGGCGCGGCGATAATATGCCCGGCCGCTGGAATCGCATCCAGCTCGAGCGCTTCATCCGGCAACTGCGCGTAGAAGGCGACACTGGCCGCGTCCTGCTCTGAAAGGCCGGCCGCGAGCATCACCAGATAGACCGTATAGTAGTGTCCGACCTCACCCCAATGCGAAATCCTATCGGGACGGCTTGATGCGGTGAGGCGCAAGCGACCACCCGCGACGATCGTCGCCGCGGCGAGCCGTGCCTCTCGCTCTGCAGCAGCCTCGTAGACCGGGCCTGTGTGGCGCTTCTGTACAACGTGAGCCACCTCATGGGCGACTATCGGCAGAGCGCGCGGATCCTCCGGGTCGTCGCATGCAATCAGAATGTGCCGGCCGATGGCCATACCCCGCGCCATGCGTGAGCGGCAGGCCGCCATGGCTATGGGCCCCGAATGCACCACGACATCCCCGAGGTCGGCGTGATAGCCGTCCTCGAGCCTGCGACGCAGGCGTAGAGGGAGACCAGACATTCTGCGCTCCTCAGCTGTGAGGCTCACAGTCGGGTAACTCAACTGCTTCCGCCTCCTCCGATCGGAGGAGTGAACTGGCGGAACCCCCGAAGGCCAGCCCTCGCGCTCCGTCGGCAATGCTGGCTTGGCGCTCGACCGTTGCGCCGGCGTGTGGTTAGCCGCTCGAACGAAGCCGAGCCGCTCGATCAGCGCCACGCGGCCTCGTTGTCCTCGTGGTCGGTCGCCGCCCCACAAGGCTGCATCCCGCCGGCGCTGATGCTGGCGAATGGACCGCGTGATCAGCGATCCGCCAGTGAGCTGGCAAAGCATTCAGACCGAGCATTGCCTCGCTGGCCTCCTCCGATCGGAGGAGGTGCACGGTGCCCGCATACGGCATGAAGGTCGGGTTGGATGCAGTGGCATACGTCGTGGCGGCGCCTGCCACGTAGTCGCTGACGGCGAGCCGGACCAGGGGGATGTGTCGGGGGCCATGCGTGAATTCCTGCCAGGCCGGCCGCCGCTGCTCACGATGCTGCTTGCCCTGGCGCTGCTGTCGCCGATCGGCGGTGCGATGGCCCAGCCTGTGCCCCCTGTCATCCCACCCCAGGGTTCGCCGATCCCGCAGATCCGCCCGCCGGCGCCACCACGCGTCGGTCCGGGCACCGAAACGCCCGCCGCCCCCGGCATCCCCCCCGCCGCGCTCGGCGGCAATGTCGCGATTCGGCGCGCCGTCGTCGAAGGCGCGACCGCTTTTCCGGCTGAGGAGCTCC
>NZ_JAAGBB010000063.1 GCF_018129085.1 Plastoroseomonas hellenica | reverse complement strand
GCGGCCGCGGCTGCGCGGCGGCGGGAAGCGCGGTCGAAGCGAGCAGCGCGCCGCCGCCCAGAAGGGCGGCCCTGCGGCCGGCGAAAGCGATCGTCATCGTCGTTTCCTCTGCTCTTCTGTTATCGGCGTATCAGCGGGCAATTGCCTTCCGCCATCGGGCGGAAGGCCTCCGCGGCCGGCACCGTTCCGGCGAGCTTGTAGTAGTCCCAGGGGCCGCGGCTTTCGCTTGGCGCCTTCACCTCGAAGAGATGGGCGGGGTGGATCTTGCGCCCATCGGCGCGCACCTCGCCGGGGCCGAAGCAGTCATCATCGGTCGGCATCGCCTTCATCCGCTCGATCACCGCGCGGCCGCTCTGCTTCGTCGCGGCGGCGCCGAGTTCGGCGGCCGCCTTCAGGTAGTGGGTGACGGCGGAATAGGTACCGGCATGCTCCTGGTTCGGCCAATTGGCCGGCGTCTTCGATCGCACGCGGTCCATGAAGGCGCGGGTGCGGTCGTTCAGGTCCCAGTAGAAGACCTCGGAGAGCAACAGCCCCTGCGCGGCCTCGAGGCCGATGGCGTGGATGTCGGTCGTGAACATCACGAGGCCGGCAAGCTTCTGCCCGCGCCGCGCCAGCCCGAATTCGCGCGCCTGCTTGATGCAGTTCACGGTGTCGGCGGCAGCCGTCGCGAGGCCGACGATCTTCGCCCGGCTCGCCTGCGCCTGCAGCAGGAAGGCGGAGAAATCGGTGGTGCCGGGGAAGGGGAAGCGGGCGGAGCTCAGCACCCGCCCGCCGGCCGCCTGCACGAAGCGGCCGGTGTCGCGCTCCATCTGATGGCCGAAGCCGTAATCGGCGGTGATGAAGTACCAGGTGTCGCCGCCGGCGCGCACTGTGGCGCGCCCGACCACATTCGCGAACATCCAGGTGTCGTAGGTCCATTGGATGGTGTTGCTGCTGCACTGCTCCCCGGTCAGCGCGGAGGTCCCGGCGCCGGAGGCGAGCTGCACCTTGTCCTTCTCCCGCGCCAGGTTGGCGACGGCGAGTGCGATCGCGGAGTTGTTCACCTCGCAGACCATGTCGACGCCGTCCTGGTCGAACCAGCGGCGGGTCAGTGCCAGCGCCGCGTCGGGGCGGTTCTGATGGTCCGCCTGCAGCACCTCGACCTGGATGCCGCGCGCGGCGAGGCCGAGATCCTCGACGGCCTGGCGCGCGCAGACGACGGAGGTGGGGCCGGAGGTGTCGCGATAGGGGCCGGTGAAATCGGCCAGCACGCCGATGCGGATGGTGGTGTCGCGCGTCTGCGCGCGGGCCGGCAGCGGCGCAGCCGCAGCCAGCGCCGCACCTCCCGCCAGGAGCTGGCGGCGGTCGAGCATCATCATGCGCTTCCTTCCCTCGCCGGCCCGGTTGTTCCGGCCGCGTTGCCCCGATGCTGCGATGCCGGGGGGAATTCGACAAGGCCATCCGGAGCAGATCCCGTTCGGATGGCCTCATCCGAACGGGCGAAGATGCTCGCCAAAACAACGGGCTAGACCGGAACCGGTCTAGCGTTCACGGACGCGGCACGCCATCATCGGCACTTCCTCCGTGCGTCCCATCCACACCCCCGGGCGCGCCACCACCATCGGGACAAGCGATCGCCATGGCCCTCCGCTGCGACCTCATCATCCGCGACGCCACCATCTATGACGGCACCGGCGCCGCGCGCTTCATCGGCGATGTCGGCGTCACCGGCGATCGGATCGTCGGCGTCGGCGACCTCGGCGGCGCCTCCGCGGACCGGGAAGTGATCGCGACCGGCAAGGCGATCGCGCCGGGCTTCATCGACGCCCATACCCATGACGACCGCGCCGTGCTCTGCGGCCCGGAATGCACGCTCTGCAAGATCAGCCAGGGCGTCACCACCGTCGTGGTCGGCAATTGCGGCGTCAGCCTCTCGCCGCTGCGGCTCTCCAAGCGCCCGATCCCGCCGCTCGACCTGCTCGGCGATGAGACCTGGTGGAACTTCGACAGCTTCGGCGACTACGCGCATGCGCTGAAGACCAAGGGCGCGGAGGTGAACACCTACGCCCTGGTCGGCCACCAGACCTTGCGGGTGGAGGCGATGGAGGGCGACGTCTACCGCCCGGCCAAGGATGGCGAGATCCACCGCATGCACCAGCGGGTGAAGCAGTCGCTCGCCGAAGGCGCCTCGGGCTTCTCGACCGGGCTCTATTACCCGCCGAACGCGGCGGCGACGACTGAGGAGGTGATTGCGGTCGCGGAGGCGCTGCGCCCGACCCAGGGCCTCTACTGCACCCATATGCGCGACGAGGCCGACCAGGTGCTGGCCTCGATCGAGGAGACGCTGAAGATCGGCAAGCGCGCCGGCGTGCAGGTCTGGATCAGCCACCACAAATGCTCGATGCCGGAGAATTACGGCCGCAGCACCCAGACGCTCGCGCTGCTGCAGGCCGCCGCCGCGATGCAGGACGTGGCCTACGACATGTATCCCTATCCGGCGGGATCGACGGTGCTGATGCCCGACCGTCTCCGCGACGACGTCCGCGTCATCGTCACCTGGTCGGTGCCGCATCCGGAGATGGCGGGCAGGGACCTCGGCGAGGTCGCGCGCGGCTGGAACATGGACCGCAAGGCGGCGGCCGAGAAGCTGCTGCCGGCCGGTGCCATCACCTTCCAGATGGATGAGGAGGATGTGCGCCGGATCATGGCGCATCCGCTCTCGGTCATCGGCTCGGATGGCATCCCGCACGACGCGCATCCGCATCCGCGGCTCTGGGGCACCTTCCCGCGCGTGCTCGGCTTCTATGCGCGCCAGCTCGGCCTGTTCTCGATGGAGACGGCGGTGCACAAGATGACCGGCCGCACCGCCAAGCTGTTCGGCATGGTCGATCGCGGCGAGATCCGCGAAGGCGCCTTCGCCGACCTCGTGCTGTTCGACCCGCACACGGTCATCGACGCCGCGACCTTCGAGGAGCCGAAGCTCCCAGCCCTCGGCATCGAGCAGGTCTGGGCCAATGGCGTCGCGACCTTCGCCCAGGGCACGGGCGCGACCGGCGAGAAGCCCGGCCGCCTGATCACCCGCCACAAGAGCTGATGCAAGCGGCCTTGATCGTTGACGATCAAGGCCCCCTCAGACGCCGGGCGGACGGCATCCGCCGCCCTTGGCTTCGCCGGACTACCGGCGGGCCGCATTCGCGGCCTCGGACCGGTCAAGCGACCGGTCCGTTGGTATGAGAGCCCGCGCGGGATCAGCCGGCGGGATCCTCCGCCGGCGCGTCCTCGGGGGGGAGCAGCGCCGGCGGATGGTCGGCGCGCAGCGGTTTGTAGGTGAGCCGGTAGCGCATGTCGCGCGGGTTGAGCGGCTGGCGGCAATGGTCGCAGGCGATGATCGGCGCGAAATCCCGGCCGCAGGTGAAGTGGCGCAGGATCAACGGCTTTTCGAAGCCCAGCCACTGGTCGCCCCAGCGCAGCATCTGGATCAGCGGCAGATAGAGGTCGCGCCCCATCGCGGTGAGCTTGTACTCGTGCCGCTCCGGCAGGTCCTGGTATTTCACCCGCTGCAGGATCTTCTGCTCGACCAGACGGTTGAGCCGGTCGGCCAGGATATTGGGTGCGATGCCGAGCCGCTCCTGGAAGGCGTCGAAGCGTCGGACGCCGAAGAACAACTCGCGCAGCACCAGGAAGGTCCAGCGATCGGCGAGGATGCCGAGGGTGCGCGAGACGGAGGAGGGGCGCCCCCGCTCGAAGGTTGCGACGCCGGCGCTGCGGCGGCGCTGCGGCATGTCGGGTGCGGGGGAGGATCCGGCGCCCGGCCCGTCGCGGAAGGCGACCGTCCGCGCGGTGATCGGCTCGCGGCAGGCGGAGCAGAGCGTCTCCGGATGGCATTCATGCCCGCAGGTCGCATGGATCAACCGGAGCGGCGGCGGCTTGCCGCCGGCCAGCCAGTCATCGCCGAAGCGCAGCATCGCCAGCATGACGAGATAGAGGTCGGAGCCGCGCTCGGTCAGGCGGTACTCGAAGCGCGCCGCGGTGTCGGAGAGCGGGCGGCGTTGGATCACCTCGGCCTCCGCCAGCCGGGCGAGGCGGTCGCTGAGCGTGCTGCGCGGCATGTGCAGCACCGCCTGGATCTGGTCGAAGCGCCGCGCGCCGAGATAGACCTCGCGGAGCACCAGGAAGGCCCAGGCATCGGACAGGATCGTCAAGGTGCGGTCGACCGAGCAGTTGCGCACCATCGGGCGCGCGGCGGCCCCGGGGGATGGCCGCGCTGCGGCGGAGGCAAGCCGCAGGGGAGAGCTACGCGCCATAGGACCTCTTAGACCGCGCGGGCCGCCTCCTTCAACTTGAAGCGCTGCACCTTGCCCGACCCGGTGCGCGGGATCTCGGCCACGACCTCGACCGCGTGCGGCGCCTTGTAGGCGGAGAGCCGCGTCCGGCAATGCGCGATGATCGCCGCCGCGTCGATTTCCTGCCCAGGCCGCGGCACGACGAAGGCGACCGGCACCTCGCCCAGGGCCTCATGCGGCAGGCCGACCACCGCGCAGTCGAGGATGGCGGCGTGCTGGAAGATCGCTTCCTCCACCTCCGCCGGCGCGACGTTCTGGCCGCCGCGGATGATGACCTCCTTCAGGCGCCCGGTGATGGTGAGGAAGCCGAAGCGGTCGCGTCGCGCGAGGTCGCCCGTATGATACCAGCCGCCCTGCAGGGCGCGCGCTGTCTCCTCGGGCTTGCCGTGATAGCCGAGCATGACGTTCGGCCCGCGGACGATCAGCTCGCCTTCGGCGCCGGGGTCGAGGTCGCGCCCCTCCGCATCGACGATGCGGGCGAGCAGCCCGTGCAGCGGCAGGCCGCAGGATCCCGGGAAGCGGCCGCCCTCCGGCGCATTGATGGTGACCATCGTCGAGGTCTCGGTGATGCCGTAGCCATCGAGCAAGGTCACGCCGAACCAGTCCTCGAAATTCCGGTTGAGGGTACCCGGCAGCACCGCCCCGGCCGACAGGCAGATCCGGACCTTGCCGAGGCTGCGGCGGCCCTCCGCCTTCGCCTTTTCCAGCATGTAGTGGAAGACGGTGGGCACGCCGGGCAGCATGGTGACCGGCTCCTCCGCGAGCAGCGCCGCCATGCGGGAGGTGGAGAAACTCTCCATGATGTATTCGGAGGCGCCGGTCGCGATGACGCTGACGACCGCGAGGTTGAGCGCATAGCTGTGGTAGAGCGGCAGCGAATTCAGGATGTGGTCGCCTTCGCGCAACCCGGCGACCGGCACCCAGCAGGAAGCGGTCACCCAGAGCATGCCCTCGAGCGACAGCACCACGCCCTTGGCGCGCCCGGTGGTGCCGGAGGTGTAGACGATGAAGCCCGGCTGCTCGATCCCGTCCGGGTCGCGCGGCTGGGACGGCGGCATGGCGGCACCGGAAGCGAAGGGCGCGCCGTCGCCGTCCTGATAGGGGATCGGCCGCGGGTCGATGGCATGGGCGTCGCAGAGTGCGCGCAGCGCCGGGACGCGGTCGGGGCGCGTGAAGACCGCGACGCATTGCGCATCGGCCAGGCGATAGGCGATCTCGTCGTCCGTCGCGTCGAAGCTGATCGGCACCGCGATCGCGCCGGCGCGCAGGATCGCGACGCAGGCCTCCACCCAGTCCACGGAATTGGGCAGGTGGATCGCCACCCGCTGCCCGGCCTCGATGCCGGTCTGCTGCAGATAGGCCGCGATAGCAGCGGTCCGGGAGGCGAGGGCGCCGTAATGCACCTCACGCGTCCTGTCGCGGAAGGCTAGCGCCTCCGGCCGCCGCGCCGCCTGGCGGCCGAGGAGCTCCCCGATCGGCGCGATGAGATCGGTCCTGATCATCCTGTCCTCCTCACACCCTCGCCCTCAGAGCATCGCGAAGCCGCCATTGACGCTGATGGTCTGCCCGGTGATCCAGGCCGCTTCGGCAGAGGCGAGGAAGGCGATCATCGGGGCCACGTCGCCGGGCTGCCCGATCCGCTTCAGCGGGTAGTTCTTCACCATCTTGGGCAGGTTCTCCGCCAGCCAGGCCGGATCGGAATGCGCCGATTGGATCATGCCGAGCGTCACCGCATTGCAGGTGATGTCGTGGCGGCCAAATTCGCGGGCGAGCGACTTGATCAACGCGATGGTCCCCGCCCGCGCCGCTGCCGCCATCGACAGATTCGCCTCGCCCACGCGGGAGCTGTCGCCGCCGATCGAGATGATCCGCCCGCCGCGGCCGGCCGCGATCATCCGCGGCAGCGCCGCCTTGGAGGTGTTGACGGTGCCGAGCAACCCGATGTCGATATGCCGCTTCCACTGCTCGGGCGTGGTGTCGAGGAAACGGACGCGCTCCGCGACGCCGGCATTGTTGACGACGATGTCGATGCCGCCGAAGGCCGCGGCCACCTCGTCGACCATCGCGCCGGTCTCCGTGAGGTCGGCGATGTCGGCTCGCCAGGCCCTGGCCTTGCCACCGGCCGCCACGATCTCCGCGACCAGTGCCTCGGCCGCGGCCGCGCTCGACTGGTAGTTGATCGCGACCGCGGCGCCCTGGGCCGCGAGCGTCAGCGCGATGTCGCGCCCGACATCGCGCGCGGCGCCGGTGACGAGGGCGACCTTGCCGTCGAGGGAGAGATTCATGCGCCTGTCCTTTGTCCGGGATTCCGCAACCGCGCGGCCTCGACCATCCGGAAGATGCGGTCGGGCGTGACGGGCAGGGTGTCGACCTCGATGCCGAGGGGCGAAAGGGCGTCGGCAACGGCATTGGCGATGGCGGCCGGGGCACCGATGGTGCCGCCCTCGCCCATGCCGCGAAAGCCGCCGAGCGTTGCCGGCAGGACAGCCTCGACATGGACGATGCCGATCTCGGGCATGCCGGTCGCGATCGGCACGAGATAGTCGGCGAGGCTGGCGGTCACGCACTGGCCGTCATCATCATGCACGACTTCCTCGAGCAGTGCGGCGCCGATGCCCTGCGCGACGCCGCCCTGCACCTGGCCGTCGACGATCAGCGGATTGATGATCCGCCCGCAATCCTCGGCGACGACGTAGCGGGTGACGGTGACGCCATAGGTCCCGGGGTCGATCTCCACCATGGCGAGATGCGTGGCCGAGCCAGCGGTGCCGAGATAGGGATCGTAGGTCTCGGACGCCGTGAGCTCTTCCCGCTGCTCGCGCGGGATGCGGCCCATCCCGGCATAGACCGCCTGCGCGACCTCCTGGAAACTCATCGAGGTGTTGGAGGAGCGGGCGCGGATGATCCCGCCCGAGGCCTCCAGCGCCTCGGCTGGCACGTCCATCAGATGGGCGGCCGCCCGCAGCAGCTTGGCCTTCACCACGCGCGCGGACAGGGTCGCGGCGCCACCGGCCAGCACCGCCGAGCGGCTGGCATAGGTGCCGCTGCTTGCCGGCAGCAGGGCGCTGTCGCCGTGCTGGACCTCGACATCCTCCATCCGGCAGCCGAGCTCATCGGCGATGACCTGCGCCAGCGTCGTCTCCAGCCCTTGGCCGTGCGAGGCGATGCCAAAGGCGGCGGTGACCGCGCCGGTGGCGTCGATGCGGATAGCGGCGGTCTCCGTGCCGGTGTTGATCGGCATGCCCGGCGCCACGGAGATGCGGGAGCCGATGCCGGTCAGCTCGGCATAGCTCGCGAGCCCGATGCCGACCCAGCGCCCGGCCGCGCGCGCCGCGTCGCGGGCGCGCAGCAGCGCGGGGTAGTCAGCGTGATCGCAGGCGGCAGCCAGGCATTCCTGGAAGGCCGAGCGGTCCCAGACGATGCCAGAGGCGGTGCGGTAGGGGAATTCGGGGGCGGTCACCAGGTTGCGGCGCCGGATCTCCATCGGATCCATGCCGAGCTTCCGCGCGGCCATGTCGATCAGCCGCTCCATCGCGAAGGTCGATGATGGCCGCCCGACGCCGCGATAGGGGCCGGTCGGCGGCTTCGGGGTGAGCACGCCGCGGACGCGGCCGCGGTAATGCGCGAGGCGGTAGGGGCCGGGCAGGAAGCTTGCGACCTGCACGGGCTCCAGTGCACCGGTCCAGGGGTAGATCGAATAGGCGCCGATATCGCCGGTCACCTCGGCGCGGAGCCCGAGCAGCATCCCCTCCGCATCGAGCGCGAGCTCGGCCTCGATCACCTCGTCGAAGGCCTGGCTGGTGGCCGAGAGGTCCTCCAGCCGGTCGCTGGTGAACTTCACCGGCCGCTCGAGCCGGCGCGCCAGCGCCGCGACCAGCATCTCCTCCTGATAGAGCGAACCCTTGCCCCCGAAGCTGCCGCCGACATCGGGCGCGACCACGCGCAGCCGGTTGCCGGGCAGCTCGAGGCAGCCCGCGAGCACGTCGCGGATGATGCCGGGGATGTTGGTGGAGGAATGCAAGGTCAGGGCGGCGCGGCCCCGATCCCATGCCGCGAGGTAGCTGCGGTTTTCCATCGCGACCGCGGTCTTGCGGGTCATCCGGAAGCGGCCGCCCACGATGACCGGCGCGTCGCGGAAGACCGCGTCGACATCGCCGCGGGCGAATTCGCGGGCGATGATGACGTTGGTGCCGGCATCCTCGTGCAGCAGGGGCGCGCCGTCCGCCGCCGCATCCGCCGCGCGGATCGCGAAGGGCAGCGGCTCGTAGTCGATGGCGACGAGCTCGAGCGCGTCCTCGGCGACATAACGGCTCTCGGCGAGCACGGCGACCACGGGCTCGCCGACATAGCGCACCGTGCCGCGCGCCAGCGGCCAGATCGGCGTCGCGTGGTATCCCGCCATGCGGGAGGCCGGGATGGCCGGGCGGATCATGCCCTCCAGATCCCTGGCGTCGAACACCGCGACGACGCCGGGCAGCGCCAGGGCCTCGGTGGCACCGATGCCGCGGATGCGCGCATGCGGCTGGTCACTGCGCCGGATCGCGACATGCAGCGCGCCGGGCGGGGTGAGGTCGTCCACATAGCGGCCGGCGCCGGCCAGCAGGCGCGGATCCTCGGTGCGCCGCACGCGCTGGCCGACCAGCTTGGGCCGCAGCTCGACCGCGTCAGGCGCGCCGGTCATTCGTAGAACGCCTCGCCGGTGCGGAGGCTCCGCCACTGCGCGTCGTCATGGCCGAGGATGACCGTCGTGCCGCCCGCGCGGATGCGGCGGATCTCGGCCAGCGCCGCGGCCGCCTTGCCGGCATCCCAGCTATTCCGGGGCGCATGGCCTTCCGTGAGATTGGCGTCGAGCGGCGCCGCGTCGGATGCGAGGAGGAAGCGGCCCGCCTTCTCCAGCGCGACCAGCGCCGCCGTCGTCCCCGGCGTATGGCCGGGCATCGGGATCAGCACGATGCGGCCGTCGCCGAAGACGTCGTGCTGCCCGTCGAAGGTGGTGTAGCCCTGCGGCTGGTCCCATTCGCGCGGCAGGAAGCCCTGGCCGACGGCGCCTTCGGCCTTCGTCGCCGCCAGCTCCGCGGCGTGGCAGGTCAGGGTGGCGCGGCGGAAATGCTCGTTGCAGCCGCAATGGTCGGGATGCAGGTGGGAGCAGATGACGAGGTCGATGTCATCGGGCGCCAGGCCGAGTCGGGGGAGCTGGTGCAGGACGCTCTGCTCCGGCTGGAAGATCGGCGTCATGGCACGGGCGACCCCGCCCCAGCGCGCTTCCGCGTCGGTCGCCGCATCCGGGCTGCAGCCGGTATCGAACAGCACATTGCCCTGCGGATGCCGCAGCAGCGCGCAGGAGACGGGCAGCTCGATCATCTCCTCCCGGGGCGCGCCGGGATGGTAGATCGATCGGCGCATGCGCAGCCGGCCGCCGGAGAGGATGTGCATCCTCATGCCGGCTTCCCCCGTTCCCGGACCAGCGCCCGCACCGCGTTGACGATGTGCTCGTAGCCCGTGCAGCGGCAGATGTTGCCCGACAACGCCTCCCGGATCGCGGCGTCGTCGCCGAGGTCGTGATGGCGCAGCATGTCGAGGATGGTCATGACGAAGCCCGGCGTGCAGAAGCCGCATTGCAGCGCATGATGCTCGCGGAAGGCCTGCTGTATCGGGCCGAGCGCCGCGACCGTGCCCTGCCCCTCGATGGTCTCGACCTCCGCGCCATGGGCCTGCACCGCGAGCATCAGGCAGGACCGCGCGCTCCGCCCGTCGAGGAGGATGGTGCAAGCGCCGCAGACACCATGCTCGCAGCCGACATGGGTGCCGGTCAGCCCCAATTCGTGGCGCAGGAAGTCGCTGAGCAGCAGCCGCGGATCGACGCGGCGTGTGTAGGACTGGCCGTTGACGGAGAGGGTGATGTCCGCGCGCCCGGTCATGCCGCCAGCCTTTCCCGGGCGCGCGTCCAGGCGCCGCGCAGCGCCCGCCCGGCGAGCACGCCGGCGAGGTGGCGGCGATAATCGGCCGAAGCATGGAGGTCGGCATTGGGCGCGATGGTGGCGCGGAGCGCCTCGACCGCGGCGTCGATCGCAGCCTCGCCCATGTCGCTGCCGTCCAGCGCGGCTTCCGCCTCGGGCATGCGCATCGGCCGGTCGCCGACGCCCATGACGGCGATGCGTGGGCCGGCGGCCCGCCCATCCTGCCGGTCCACCGTCACGGCGACCGCGGCCAGCGCGTAGTCGCCATGGCGGCGCGCGAATTCCTCGAAGCCCCAGCCGGTATCGGCGGGGAGCGTGTCCATCTCGATCTCCGTCACCAGCTCGTCGGGCTCCAGCGCGGTCATCAGCGGGCCGAGGAAGAAGTCCCGCGCCGGCAGCCGGCGCCCGCCGCGTGGCGTCGCGGTCTGGACGGTGCCGTCCAGCAGCAGCGCGATCATCGGCATCTCCGCCGCGGGATCGGCGTGGCAGACACTGCCGCAGAAGGTGCCGCGATTGCGGACGGTCAGGTGCGCGACATGCCGCATCGCCGCATGCAGGACCGGGACATGCCGGGCGATCACCGGATCCGCCGCGGTGGTCCGGTGGCGGACGAGCGCACCGATGCCGAGCCGGCCGCCCTGCTGCCGGATGCCGGCGAGGTCCGGGATGTGGTTGATGTCGACCAGCAGGGATGGCTTCACCAGCCGGAAATTCATCATCGGCATCAGGCTCTGCCCGCCGGCGATGACCTTGCCGTCGCCGCCTGCATCGGCCAGCGACTGCACGGCATGCGCGACGCTTTCGGCCCGCAGGTAGTCGAAGGGGGCGGGCTTCATGCCGGCGAAACCGGGCGCGGAGCGCGCTGCGCCGTCACGGCGCGCGACACTTCGGCCTTGCCATCCTGCGCCGTCCGCTTCGACACGGGCGCCTCCCTGTCCCAGTAACTTGCATTATTGAACCATTATCGTTGATGTCAAGAACGCCGGAGCCGGTCTCCGCGCTGCTGGGGCATTCGCCGGCCCGCAAGGCGTGTGACGGCCGGCACGGCCGCCGCGCGCCAGGGCTGTCGCACCGCCACGTATGGCAGCGACATGTCGCTTATCCAGGCATTGATTCCATAAGTCCATTTATGCAAGCTTCTGTGCAACGCCACGGCCGAACGGCCGAACGAACGTCCAGGGAGAGCTTGCATGCGCAGGAGAGAGTTCACCGCCGCCGGCCTCGGGATCGCCGCGGGCGCCTTGGCGCGCCCCGCCTTGGCCCAGGACAGCGGCCCGATCCGGATCGGTGTCCTGACCGACATGTCCGGGCAGTTCGCCGACCAGTCGGGGGAGGGCGCCGTGGCCGCGATGCGGATGGCGGTGCAGGATTGCGGCGGGCAGTTGCTCGGGCGGCCGATCGAGGTGGTGGTGGCGGATCACCAGAACCGCCCCGATGTCGCCGTCGCCCGCGCCCGCGAGTGGTACGATCGCGGCGGCGTCCACCTGATCGGGAACCTGATCAACTCCGCGGTCGCGCTGGCGGTCGCGGGGGTGGCGCGCGAACGCAACCGCATCGCCATCGTCAACGGCTCCGGCAGCTCTCGCATCACCAATGAGGGCTGCACGCCGAACAGCATCCATTATGCCTATGACACCGTGGCGCTGGCGCGCGGCACCGCCAATGCGCTGCTGCGCGAGGGCAAGACGAGCTGGTTCTTCCTGACCGCCGACTATGCCTTCGGCCATGCGCTGGAATCCGACACCACCGATGTGGTGCGTGCCGCCGGCGGACGCGTCGCCGGCACCGTGCGCTACCCGGTGGAGAGCGCCGACCTCTCCTCCTTCCTGCTCCGCGCGCAGGGATCAGGTGCGGAGGTGGTGGCGATCGCCGGATCGGGCACCGTCTTCATCAACGCGGTGAAGGCGGCGCATGAGTTCGGCCTGCGCCGCCGGCAGACCGTGGTCGGGCTGCTCACCTGGCTGCCGGACGTGCATGCGCTCGGGCTGCAGGTGGCGCAGGGCATGGTGCTGACCAATGGCTTCTACTGGGATCGGGACGACGCGACCCGGGCCTGGGCGCAGCGCTTCTTCGCCGTCCGCAACCGCATGCCGCATATGGGCGATGCGGGCGACTACTCCTCCACCATGCACTACCTTCGCGCCGTGCAGGCGGCGGGCACCTTGGACGCGGCGGCGGTCATGGCGAAGATGCGCGACACGCCGATCGCGGATTTCTTCGCGGCCGGCGGCCGCATCCGCGCCGACGGTCGCATGGTCCACGACATGTACGTCTATGAGGTGAAGCGGCCCGAGGAATCGGCCCGCCCCTGGGACTACTACAAGCTGCGCGCCACCATCCCGGCGGCGGAGGCCTATCGCCCGCTGGCGCAGAGCGCCTGCCCGCTGGTGCGGCCGGGCTGACGCGCCTGCATTCACGGACCGCTGGGATCAGCGGATGAGCGGATCGGCGGCGCGGACCGCGAGCGTGCCGCCGCTGCTCCGCACGCCGGGGGCGTCGGCGACGACATTGGCGCAGGTCTGGCCGCGCACGTCGCAGATCACCACGCGCTGCAGCCCGGCCTGGGATTGCGCCGGGCTGATCGCGTTCTGCGCGGCCAGCACGCAGAGCGCGCCCGCGATGACGGTCAGTACGCCCTTGGTGTAGCGGTCCATGATGTTCTCCTTCGCTGGCCGGCGGCATGCCGATGCCCGGTGCCATCCTGCCACAAGCGCGGGGCAGGGCTGCGAAGAGCGCGTGATAAGGTCAGCAATGCTGACATAAGATCGAGGGCATGGAGGAAACCCTGCTGCCGCTCTTCGGCTTCGCCATCGCGACCTCGGTCACGCCGGGGCCGAACGTCCTGATGGTCGCGGCCTCGGCCGCCAATCACGGGCTGCGCGCGACCTGGCCGCACATGATCGGCGTCACCTTGGGCTTCTCCCTGATGCTGCTGCTGGTGGGCCTCGGCCTCGCCGGGCCCTTCGCGGCGAGCCCGGCTCTGCATGAGGTGTTGCACTGGGTCGGCACCGCCTGGCTGATCTGGCTCGCGATCGGCATCGCGCGCGCCGGCGGGCCGGAGGAGGGCAGGCGGCGCCCGCCGATGGGCGTCGTCGCGGCGGGTCTCTTCCAATGGGTGAACCCCAAGGCCTGGATGATCGCGGTCGCCGCCGTCCCGGCCTTCACCACGCCGGGCGGCGACCTGCTGGCCGAGGTGTCGCGCATCGCGGTGGTCTTCGCGATCGTCTGCCTGCCCTGCCTGCTGGTATGGGCGGGTCTCGGCGCCGCGATCCGCCGCCTGCTGCGCCACCCCGGCACGCTCCGCGCCTTCAACGTGACGATGGCGGTGCTGCTGGTCGCCTCGCTGCTGCCGATGGTCTTCTCCGGGTGAGAACCGGGCAGGCGGGATAAGGACGTACTAGGCCAGGGCCGAAGGACGGCTATTCTGCCGCGATGCCCAGCGCCGCATCCCCCGCTGCCAGCACCGACGGTCCAGGATCCGTCACGGCACGGCAGACGGAAGCCGGCCTTCGGCTGGCGCGGTTGCGGGCCATCGCCAGCGCAGTGAACGCCGGCGGCGACATCGAGACCATCCTGGACCGCGTGCTCCTGGCGGTGTGCCGGGGCGAGCCCTGGCCGCGCGGCGGGATCATGGCCGTGAACCGGCAGAGCGGCTTCTCGGAACTGGTGACGGGCTATGACCCGGACGGCCGCTCTCCCGATCGCCCACGCCGCTGGGCGCTCGCCACCAGCCCGGTGACGATCGTCGCCGAGACGCGTCGCCCCCTGGTGATCGAGGACGCCCAGCGCTCCCAGGATTTCCCGGGCTATCAGGAAGATGCCCGCGCGCGGGGCTACCGCACCGTCGCCCTGCTGCCGCTCGGCTGCACCAATGCCGAGGAGCACGAGATGGTCCTCTCCCTCCATACCCGGGAGCGGATCGAGGTGGCAGGAGAGGAGCTGGATTTTCTCACCACCGTCGCGCACCTGGTCGCGCTCGCCGTCGAGAGGGTGAAGCACCTCCAGCGCGAGCAGCGGCAGAACGAGCGGCTGCGGCGGGTGCTGGAGGCCGGCGCGGGGCTGATGGAGCTGGTGCTGGACGGGGCGGCGCTCTCGGCGGTGGCCGGCATGGCGGGCGCTGTGCTGCCGCACCCCATGCTGATCCTGGACTTCGTCACCGGCGAGGCCATCGCCCGCGGCTCCCCGTTCCCCGAGACGCTGGACGAGCGCGGCTGGCGGGAACTGGTCCAGGGAACCGCCGGTCCGGCGCTCGCCGGCCTGGCGGAAGGGGCGGTGCCGGGAGAGGTCGTCCTGCTGGACCTCTCCGCCTTCGGCCTGCCCCAGAAGCTGCCGGTCATCGCCGAGCCGCTGCGGGTGGAGCACGAGACGGCAGGTCTTCTCCTGATCTTCCCGCGGCAGGCGGCCATGGACAGCCTGGACCGCGTCGCGGTGCAGGAGGTCCGCTTCGCGCTCGGCGCCCAGGTGATGCGCCACCATGCCGAGGCGAAGCGGGAGGCGCGGGACCTCTCCGAGTTCCTGGGGCAGCTCTTTCGCGCCGGCGCCGCGGAGCCGGCGCGGACGCAAGCGCGGGCGGCCCGGCTGGGGCTGAACCTCGCCCGGGGTATGCGGCTGCTCTCCGTGGCGCTGCCCCGGCCCGGGGGCGGGCCCGCGGAACTGCGGCGCCTGCTGGCCGGCAGCCTCGGCCGTGCCATGCCGGGCGCGCTGGCCATCGAGCAGGAGGGGGTGGTGGCCGTGCTCCTGCCGGAGCCCGATGGCCCGGCGCCCGACGCGGCGCTGGACCGGCTGCTGGTGGCCCCGGTGCGCGCCCGCTGGGGCATCCGGCCGGTGGTCGCCTGCGGTCCCCTCTGCACCCTGCCCGGCCATTACGGCCAGGCCTGGGCCGAGTGCGGCCGCGTGCTGGACCTGGCCCGCATGTTCGGGCGGGACGGGCTGGTGCGGCAGGGCGATTTCGGCCCCTCGGCCCTGCTGCTCTCGGCCTTCGATGGCGCGCTGGTCCGCGCCTTCGTGGAGGGCACGCTCGGCCCGATCCGGCGGCACGAGGCCGAGCATGGCGGCGACCTGCTCCGCACCGCCACCGCCTTCATCGACGAGGCCTGTCGGTACCAGGCCACGGCCGCGCGGCTCGGCATCCATGTCTCCACCCTGCGCTACCGGCTACGCCGCCTGGAGGAGCTCTTCGGCCTCGACCTCGAGGATTCGGAGACGCGCTTCCGCCTTGCCCTGGCGGCGCGGCTGACGGCCATCGGCATCGCCTCCTCGGAAAGCTAGGAAAGGATCGCGTGTGCCTCCTACGGATCGATGGATGCGCCGTGATTCCGCCGTGTGCCAGGCTTCTGTCCTCAGGGAGAGCACCCCATGCCGCCACGCCGGATGCACCTCGTCGCCTATCTGAAGACCGGCCCCACCGCCATGCATGTGGGCGGCTGGCGGCACCCGGAATCCACCCTGGGCGACATCCTCCGCCCCTCGCGCTACGAGCACATCGCGCGGGTGCTGGAGGAGGCCTGCTTCGACGCCTGCTTCTTCGCGGACCTGTTCGGCCTCTACGATGTGCATGGCGGCAGCTATGACGCCTATCTGCGGCGCGGCGGCCAGATCAGCTTCCTCGACCCCACCGTGGTGCTGCCCGTGATGGCGGCGGCCACGCGCCACCTCGGTCTCGGCGCCACCCTCTCCACCACCTTCCACACCGCCTATCACCTGGCGCGCTGGCTCGGCTCGCTGGACGCGATGAGCGGCGGCCGCGTGGCCTGGAACGTCGTCACGTCAGCGACCGACCTCGAGGCGCAGAACGCCGGGATGGACGAGTTGCCGCCGAAGGACCTGCGCTACGACCGGGCGGACGAGGTGCTGGAGGCCTGTTTCGCCCTGTGGGAGGGCTGGGACCCGGATGCGATGGTGCTGGACAAGAAGGCCGGCATCCTCGCCGACCCGTCCAAGGTCCGCTACGCGAATTATGCCGGCCGCTGGGTGAAGGCGCGCGGGCCGCTGTCCATCCCGCGCAGCCCGCAGGGGCGGCCGGTGATCATGCAGGCGGGCAGCTCCGACCGCGGGCGGGAATTCGCGGCGCGCTGGGCGGAAGCGATCTTCACCACCCAGCGCTCGGTGGAGGACATGCGGGCCTTCCGCGAGGACATCCACGGCCGCATGCAGCGCCACGGCCGCGCGCCGGAGGATTGCGTCATCCTTCCGGGCATCCAGATCGTGCTCGGCGAGACGGACAGCATCGCGCGGGAGCGCGCGGAGTACCTGAACGGCCTGATCGACCCCGAGCTCAGCCTCGCCGCCTCCTCCTCGGGGCTCGGTGCCGACCTGACGAAGCTCACCGAGGGCAAGACGCTCGCCGATCTCGACCAGGGCAACCAGGGCATGCAGGGCACGGCGGACATGATGGCCCAGGCCATGAAGGCCGAGGGGCTGTCGCTCAAGGAGGCCGCGGTGAAGCGCGGCAAGGGCCGGGAGATCGTCGGCACGCCGGAGATGGTGGCGGACCGGCTGGAGGCGATGTTCACCGGCGGCGCCTGCGACGGCTTCGTCCTGGCCCCCACCATGTTCCCCGGCATGTTCGAGCAATTCTGCCGGGCCGTGGTTCCGGAACTGCAGCGCCGCGGCCTGTTCCGCACGCAGTATCACGGCCGCACCCTCCGTGAGAACCTGCGCGCCGCCTGATCCCAGCACAGTGAGAAGGAGTAGCGACACATGACGGGTTCCCTCATCCGCCCGACGCGCCGCGCGCTTCTCGGCGCGGCGGCGGCACTCGGTGCCGGCGCGACGGCGCGCACCGCCCGCGCGCAGAGCCTGCGCGGCACGACCCTGGTCTTCGCGAGCTGGGGCGGCGCCTACCAGGAGGCGCAGAAGGTCTGCTACTGCGACCCCTTCGCCGCCGAGACCGGCGCGCGCGTGGTGCAGGACGGCCCGATGAACGCCGCCCGGTTCCGCACCATGGCGGAAAGCGGCGCGCCCGATTGGGACGTGGTGGACGTGACCATCAACACCCTGTTCAGCGGCGCGCATGACGGATTG
Organism: Plastoroseomonas hellenica; assembly: GCF_018129085.1. Lineage (GTDB taxonomy): Bacteria > Pseudomonadota > Alphaproteobacteria > Acetobacterales > Acetobacteraceae > Plastoroseomonas > Plastoroseomonas hellenica. The sequence continues at coordinate 14,019 of NZ_JAAGBB010000063.1, read as the reverse complement.
CTGGAGAAGATCGACACCACCGTCGTGGACACCAGCCGCATCGCGCCGCAATTCGTGCACGAGTACGGCATCGGCTGCATCGCCTGGTCCTACAACCTGGCCTACAACACCCGCACCTTCCCGGCGGCGCGCCGCCCCACCACCTGGGCGGACCTGTTCGACATGCGGCAATTCCCGGGCAAGCGCACCATGCTGGACCAGCCGGTCGCGAATCTGGAGGCCGCGCTGATGGCCGACGGCGTCGCGCCCGCCGACCTCTACCCGTTGGACGTCGAGCGCGCGCTGCGCAAGATCGACACCATCAAGGCGCAGACGATCTTCTGGACCACCAATTCCCAGTCCCAGCAGCTCTTCGTGGACGAGGAGGTGAGCATCGGCATCATCCTCAACGGCCGCGCCTACGACGCTTCGAAGAAGGGCGCCGAGATCGGCATCGCCTGGGAGGGCAACATCCAGTCGGTGGACTATCTCGTCGTGCCCCGCGGCAGCAGGAACCGCGCGGCGGCGATGAAGCTGATCGAGGTGATGACGCGCGCGGAGAACCAGGCGAGGCTCGCCAACATGATCGCCTATGCGCCGACCAACCCGGCCGCCTTCGCGAGCATCGACCCGGCCATCTCCCCCTGGCTCTCCACCTCGCCCGAGAACACGCGCCGCGGCTTCGTCATCAACGCCGAGTGGTGGCGGCAGAACGAGCGGAGACTGATGGAGCGCTGGGCCGCGTGGAAGCTGGCCCGGTGAACGGCCGCCGGGGCGCTGGGCCCTGGCTCCTGCTGTTGCCGGCGGCGCTGGTGATGCTCATCGCCTTCGCGCTGCCGGTCGGCATGCTGCTCGCCCGTGCCTTCACGCATCCGGAACCCGGCCTGCAGAATTTCATCCTGCTCTGGGAGAGGCCGGTCTATCTGCACGTGCTCGTCAATACCGTGATGATCGCCGCGGCGGCGACGCCGGTCACGCTCATCCTGGCCTATCCGGTGGCGCATGCGATGGCGCATGGATCCCCGCGCACGCGCCGCCTGCTCACCTTCCTCGTGCTGATCCCGTTCTGGACCAGCCTCCTCGTCCGCAGCTTCGCGACCGTCATCCTGCTGCAGCGGCGCGGGCCGCTGAATACGCTGCTGGTGAACATCGGCGTCATCGATGCGCCGCTGCCGCTGATCTACAACCTCACCGGCGTGCTGCTCGGCGCGGTGCAGACCTTGCTGCCCTTCGTCATCTTCCCCCTCTACAGCTCCATGCGCCGGATCGACCCGACGCTGATGCCGGCCGCCCTGACCATGGGCGCCTCGCCCGTCCGGGCGTTCCTCCGCGTCTACCTGCCGCTCTCGCTGCCCGGGCTGATGACCGGGGCGACGCTCGTCTTCATCAGCATGCTCGGCTACTTCGTCATCCCCGCTTTGCTCGGCGGCCCACGCCAGACCATGGTCGGCCAGCTCATCCAGGACCAGGTCGGGCAATTGGGAAGCTGGGGCGTCGCCGGCGCGCTCTCCTTCGTGCTGCTGGCCGTGACCGCTGGCCTGCTGGGCTTGCTGCACCGGCTGGTCGGGCTGAAGGCGGTGGCGCGGTGAGAGGGGACGGCATGGGGCGCTGGCGCCTGCTGCGTGCGCTGGTCTGTGCCCTGGTCGGCATCTACCTCGTCGCGCCGCTCGTGGTGGTGCTGATCATCTCCTTCAGCTCCGCCTCCTTCCTGCGCTTCCCGCCGCCCGGCTACTCGCTCCGCTGGTATGAGAACCTGGTGCGCGACCCCGCCTGGATGGACGCCGTCTGGGTCAGCATCCAGATCCTGGTCCCCACCGCCCTGCTCTCGACCGCCCTCGGCACCGCGGCCGCGCTCGCCCTCATCCGAGGCCGCCTTCCCGGCGCCGGGTTCGTCGGCGCCGCGCTGATGGCGCCGCTGGTGGTCCCGAGCATCATCACCTCGGCCGGGCTCTACATCGCCTATCGCGGCCTCGGACTGAACGGCACGCTGGCGGGGATGGTGATCGGCCACGTCGTCGTCACCTTGCCCTGCGTGATCGCGACCGTCGGTTCCGCGCTCCGTTCGCTCGATCCGCGGCTGGAGGCGGCGGCGGCGACCCTCGGCGCGACGCCCGCCGCTGCCTTCCGCCGCATCACCCTGCCGCTGCTCGCCCCGGCGGTCCTGTCCTCGATGCTCTTCGCCGCGGTGCTGTCCTTCGACGAGCTGATCGTCTCGCTCTTCGTCGGCTCCGCCCGGCTGCGCACCGTGCCGGTGCAGATGTGGTCCAACATCCGCGGCGACTTCGACCCGACGGTCGCCGCCATCGCCTCCCTCTGCTTCCTCGTCGCCTTGATCGCCCTGGCACTGGAGGCCCTGCTGCGCCGCCGTAACGGAGACCGCGAATGACCCTGCCCGCCATGGGCGATCCCGCGGGGCCCATCCTGGAGCTGCGGGGCATCCGCAAGCAGTACGGCCGCCTCGCCGCCGTGGACGATGTCAGCCTGGAGCTGCGCCATGGCGAGTTCCTCACCTTCCTCGGCCCGTCCGGATCCGGCAAGACGACCACGCTGATGCTGGTGGCGGGCCTGCAGCAGCCGGATAGCGGCCGGATCATCCTGGCCGGCAAGCCGGTGGACCGGCTGCCGCCCTACAAGCGCGATATCGGCATGGTGTTCCAGCACTACGCCCTGTTCCCGCACATGACGGTGCGGCGGAACGTGGCCTTTCCGCTGGAGATGCGCGGCACGCCGCGGGCGGAGGCGGAGCGGCTGGTGAGCGCCGCCCTGGCCATGGTCGGCCTTCCCGACCACGGCGACCGGCTGCCCCGCCAGCTTTCCGGCGGCCAGCAGCAGCGCGTGGCCCTGGCCCGCGCCATGGTCTACCGCCCCGCTCTCCTCCTGATGGACGAACCCTTGGGCGCGCTGGACAAGGCGCTCCGCGAGGGGCTGCAGCTGGAGATCAAGCGCCTCCACCGGGAGCAGCGGATGTCCGTGCTCTACGTCACGCACGACCAGGCCGAGGCGCTGACCATGAGCGACCGCATCGCCGTCTTCGACGAGGGCCGGATCCAGCAGATCGGCACGCCCTCCGAACTCTACGAGCGCCCGGCAACCCGCTTCGTCGCCAGCTTCGTCGGCGAGACCAATTTCATCCCGGGCACGGTGCTGGGCCGTGACGGCGATGCCTGCCGCATCGCCGTCGCGGGCGTGCCCATGCTGGCCTCCGACCGCTTCTCCGCCCAGCCGGGAACGCGCGTCACCCTCGCCATCCGGCCGGAACGCCTCCGCCTCTCCGCCGCAGGCGAAGGCGTGCCGGCCGAGCTCGTGGACCTGATCTATCTCGGCAATGCCCGCCGCTACGTGCTGCGGCTGCCGGACGGTACGGAATGGTCAGCCCTGCTGCAGGCCGGCATGGCCGATGCGGCCACGCTGCGGCACGGGGACGCCGTGCGGCTGACCTGGGAGGCCGCGCACGCCACGGCCTTTCCGGGCTGAGAGCGTCGGTGACGTTCCCGTGACCGCAGGCGCCCGGTTGACAGGCCCGTCTCCGCCCCGGCGCAGTGCGCGGGACCGCAATACCGGAGGAACAGCATGGCCCGATACCTCAAGACCGGGCGCGACGCCGCCGCGGCGGCGGCGGATGACGCCAAGGTCCGCGCGACCGTTGAGGGCATCCTGGCCGACATCGCCGCCCGCGGCGATGCCGCGGTGCGCGAGCTCTCGATCCGCTTCGACAAGTGGGACCGCGCCGATCCCCGGCTGACCGATGCCGAGATCCGCGCCTGCCTCGGCGAGCTCTCGGTCCGTGACCTCGACGACATCCGCTTCGCCCAGGCGCAGGTGCGGAACTTCGCCGAGCACCAGAAGGCGGCGCTCCGCGACATCGAGGTGGAGACGCTGCCGGGCGTGGTGCTTGGCCATCGCAACATCCCCGTGAACGCGGTCGGCTGCTACGTGCCCGGCGGCAAGTACCCGCTGCTCGCGTCGGCGCATATGTCGGTCGTCACCGCCCGGGTCGCCGGCTGCAAGCGCATCGCCACCTGCGCGCCGCCCTTCGAGGGACGCCCGGCGCCGGCCATCGTCGCGGCCCAGCACCTGGCCGGCGCCGACGAGATCTACTGCATCGGCGGCGTGCAGGCGGTGGGCGCCATGGCGCTCGGCACCGAGACGATCGCGCCGGTCGACATGCTGGTCGGCCCCGGCAACGCCTTCGTCGCCGAAGCCAAGCGCCAGCTCTTCGGCCGCGTCGGCATCGACCTCTTCGCTGGCCCGACCGAGACGCTGATCATCGCCGACGACAGCGTGGACGGGGAGATCTGCGCGACCGACCTGCTGGGCCAGGCCGAGCACGGGCCGAACTCCCCCGCCGTGCTGCTGACCGACAGCGAGGCGCTCGCCCGCGACACGATGCGAGAGGTGGCGCGGCTGCTGGAGATCCTGCCGACCGCCGCTATCGCCCGGAAGGCCTGGGAGGATTTCGGCGAGGTCATCCTCTGCGAGGACCGGGCGGAGATGGTCCGGGAAGCCGACCGCATCGCCTCCGAACATGTGCAGGTCATGACGCGCGACCCCGACCATTTCCTGGCGCATATGACGAATTACGGCGCGCTGTTCCTGGGCCCGCGCACCAACGTCGCCTATGGCGACAAGGTGATCGGCACCAACCACACGCTGCCGACACGCAAGGCGGCGCGCTACACCGGCGGCCTCTGGGTCGGCAAGTTCCTGAAGACCTGCACCTACCAGCGCGTCCTGACCGACGAGGCCTCGGCGATGATCGGCGCCTATGCCTCCCGCCTCTGCATGCTCGAAGGGTTCGCCGGCCATGCCGAGCAGGCAAATATCCGTCTTCGCCGCTATGGCGGCCGCAACATCCCCTACGCGGGCGCGGCGCCGTGAGCGCCGCGGTCGAATTGCCGGAAGCGCCGTCCTTCCGGCTGGACGGCAAGCGGGCGCTGGTGACCGGCGCTGGCCGCGGCATCGGCCTCGCGGCTGCCGGCGCGCTCGCCTTCGCCGGCGCCGAGGTCACGCTCGTCGCGCGGAGCGCGGCCGAGATCGAGGCGGCGGCCGCGGCGATCCGCGCCAAGGGCGGCCGCGCCGCGGCGCTGGCGCTCGACGTGACCGACACCGCCGCCGTCACGCGCGCGGTCGCGGGACAGGGGCCCTTCGAGGTGCTGGTGAACAATGCCGGCACCGCCCGTCACGCCCACGTGCTGGAGGTGACGGAGGCGGATTACGACGCGGTGACCGCGCTCAACACCCGCGCCGCCTTCTTCGCCATGCAGGCGGTCGCGCGCGGGCTGCGCGATGCCGGGCGCGGCGGATCGATCATCAACGTCTCCTCCCAGATGGGGCAGGTCGGCGGCCCGCGGCGGAGCGTCTACTGCGCCACCAAATGGGCGATGGAAGGCTTCACCAAGGCGACGGCGCTGGAGCTTGCGCCGCTCGGCATCCGCGTCAACACGCTCTGCCCGACCTTCATCGAGACGCCGATGAGCCGGCCCGGCCTGGCCGATCCGGCGACGCGGGACTGGATCCTGTCGAACATCCGGCTCGGCCGCGTCGGCCAGCCGGGCGACCTGACCGGTGCCGTGGTGTTCCTCGCCTCCGACGCCTCCTCGCTGATGACCGGCACGGCGCTCATCGTCGATGGCGGCTGGACCGCCGCGTGATGCGCCGCCCTGACGCGATCCTCGATCCCATGCTCGACGCGCCGGCGGCGACCCTGCCGAGCTATGCCGCCGATGGCCGGCTCTATTGCCTCTCGGACGCCGCCGGCTCCGCGCAGGTCTGGGAGGTCCGGCCGGACGGCGCGGCCGCGGCCCGCACCGCCCACCGGGACGCCGTGGCCTTCGTCGCCGGCAGCCCCGTGGATGGCGGCGCCGTCTTCGGCCGCGACGCGGCGGGGGATGAGCGGATCCAGCTCTATCGCCTGCCGCCCGCCGGCGTGGCCCAGGCCCTGACTGCGGCGCCCAAGGTCATGCATGGCTGGGGCGCCTTCGCGCCGGATGGCAGCGCGGTCGCCGTCACCGCCAATGCCCGGAATCCCGCCCATGCGGATCCCGTCATCCTGCCGCTGGATGGCGGCCCGATGCGGCGCCTCCGCGAGGTTCAGGGGCCGCATGAGCTGGCGGCCTGGCATCCGGATGGCGGCTCCGTCCTGCTCGCCGCCGCGCCGCGCGCCTTCGAGAGCCTGCTGCATCGCGTCGATATCGCGACCGGCGCCAGCACCCCGGCGACGCCGGGCGGGGAGGGATGGCGCCACCAGGCCCCGCGCTGGCGCCGCGACGGCGAAGGCTTCTGGCTGCTGACCGATCGCGGGCGGGAATTCCTGGGCGTCGCCTGGATGGCGCCGGGCGGCACGCCGCGCTTCCTGCATGCGCCGGAGGCGGATGTGGAGCGGCTGGAGGTGTCGCCCGATGGGGACCGCCTCGCCGTCGTCGTCAATCTCGGCGGCTGGTCGCAGCTCCGGCTGCTGGATGCCGCGACCGGCCAGGTCGTCGCGGAACCGCGTCATCTGCCCGGCGTGATCCAGAAACTCACCTGGCGCCCGGATGGCGGCGCGGTCGCCTTCGACCTGCTGCAGCCGACCCGGCCCGGCACGATCTGGCTGGCGGAGACGGGGCAGGCGGCGGCACGGCTGCTGTTCGCGGCGGGTGCCGCACCCGCCGGTGCCCAAGGCTGGGCGGCGATGTCGTTTTCCGCCCATGACGGCCGGGACATCCCGGCCTTCCTGATCCAGCCCGAGGGGCCGCGGCCTGCCGGCGGATGGCCGGCGCTGATCTGGGTGCATGGCGGGCCGGAGATGCAGGCGCTGCCGAACTGGCGCCCGGACCTGCAGGCGATCGCGGCGCTCGGCATCGCCGTGCTGGTGCCCAATATCCGCGGCTCCACCGGCTATGGCCGCGCCTATGCGGCGCTCGACGACCGGGAGCTGCGGATGGACGCAGTGCGCGACGTCGCCGCGGCGCGGGCCTGGCTCGCCCGGCAGCCGGAGATCGATGCGGCTGGTATCGCGGTGATGGGGCAGAGCTATGGCGGCTGGATGGTGCTGATGGCCGTGACCCATTATCCCGATCTCTGGGCCGCGGCGGTCGAATACTACGGCATCGCCCGCTGGAAGACTTTCTTCGAGCGGACCGGCCCCTGGCGCATCGGCCATCGGGCGGCCGAATACGGCGACCCCCTGCGCGATGCCGAACTGCTCGAGAGCCTGTCGCCGCTGCACAAGGCGGCGGCGATCCGCTGCCCGCTGTTCGTCGCCCAGGGTATGACCGATCCGCGCGTGCCGCCGCAGGAGAGCGAGCAGATCGTGGCAGCCCTCAGGGCCCGCGACATCCCGGTCGAATACCTGACCTTCCCGGACGAGGGTCACGGTTTCCTCAAGCGCGACAATCGCCGGACGGCGTATCGTGAGGTGCTGGCCTTCCTGGCGCGGCATTTGCTTCGCGAGCGCTGACTTCCCGGGAGACGAGGATGCGACGCAGGTCCCTTCTGGCCGCCACCGCCGCGCTGCCGGCGCTCGCCCGGCCGGCGCTGGCGCAGGACGCGAACCGGGTGCTGCGCTTCGTGCCCGAGGGCAACCTGAACAACCCCGATCCCGTCTGGACCACCACGACGGTCGCGCGCAACCACGCGCTGCTGATCTGGGACATGCTCTATGGGCTCGACGACACCTACACGCCGCGGCCTCAGATGGTCGAGGCACAGGAGGTTTCCGACGACCGGCTGACCTGGCGCTTCCGGCTGCGAGAGGGGCTGGTCTTCCATGACGGCATCCCCGTGCGCGGTGTCGATTGCATCGCCAGCATACAGCGCTGGGGCCGCCGGCGGCCGCTCGGGCAGACCCTGCTCTCGCTCACGGAGGAGATGACGGCACCGGATGACCGCAGTTTCGCGATCCGCCTGAAGCGGCCCTTCGGCCTGATGCTGGACGCGCTCGCCAACCAGGTCTTCGTGATGCCGGAGCGCATCGCCCGCACCGATGCCTTCACGCAGATCACGGAGTATGTCGGCTCCGGTCCCTATCGGTTCGAGCGGGAGCAATGGGTCTCGGGCTCGCAGGCGATCTACACGCGGAACGAGCGCTACCGGCCGCGCGAGGAGGCGCCGAGCTTCCTGGCCGGCGGCAAGCAGGCGCATTTCGATCGCGTCGAGTGGCGGATCATGCCGGATTCCGCGACCGCCGTGTCGGCCCTCGGCAACAACGAGGTCGATTGGGTGCAGCAGCCGCAGGCCGACCTGCTGCCGCTGATGCGCCGCAACCCGCAGATCCGCGTCGCGGTGAACGACCGCATCGGCGTGATCGGCATGGTCGCGCTGAACCACACCCAGCCGCCCTTCAACAACCAGGCACTGCGGCAGGCGCTGCTGCCGGCGCTCGACCAGAAGGATTTCGTCACCGCGGCGCTCGGCGCCGAGCCCGAGCTCTTCCGCACACCCGCCGGCATCTTCACCCCTGGCATGCCGATGGCCAATGACGAGGCGCTGGAGGTCCTGACCGGTCCCCGCGACCTCGCGCGCGCGCGCCGCATGGTCGCCGAGAGCGGCTACGCCCATGAACGCGTCGTGCTGATGGCGCCGACCGACTACCCCGCGACCATGGCGATCGCGCAGGTGGCGAACGACCTGTTCCGGCGCCTCGGGCTGAACGTCGAGTTCGCGGCGATGGATTGGGGCACGCTCGTCCAGCGCCGCTCGAGCAAGGAGCCGGTCGAGCGCGGCGGCTGGAGCGCCTTCTGCACGACCTATGAGGGGCTGACGGTCGCCGACCCCGCGACCCATATCCCGCTGCGCGGCAACGGGCCCGCGGCCTGGTTCGGCTGGCCCGTCTCGCCACGCCTGGAAGCGCTGCGCGAGCAGTGGCTGGACGCGGCGGACCGCCCCGCGCAGCTCACGATTGCGCGTCAGATGCAGCGGATCGCCTTCGAGGAAGTGCCCTATCTGCCGACCGGACAGCATTTCAACCCGACGGCCTACCGGACCTCGGTGCAGGACATCGTCCCGGCATCCTTCCCGATCTTCTGGAACGCGCGGAAGGTCTGACGCAGTCGCGTGTCAGGCGCGAAGCTGCCGCCGGGCGGCCGCTACGGCCCGATGCGCGCGTAGTCGAGCCCGCGTGCCAGCCAGCAGCCGACGGTCGCGCCCACGGCCCGCCCTGCCGCGTCGCGCCGGAAGGCCAGCGTCCAGTCGCCGGGCGGTGTGTGGTCGAGCGCGCGCGGGCAGGGCAGCGCCCAGAGATCCGGCCCGATCGGGTCCAGAAGCTCCATCCGGCCCTGGCCGAGGGCGCCGGAGAAGCCGCCATACAGAACTCCGCCGGCATCCGCGACCGTCAGCTCCGCCTCCAGCTCGGCGCAGCGGTAGCGGCCGGCGACATCGCGCGCCGGCGCGCCTTCGCAGGGCCGCAGCAGGCCCGAGAAATTCTCCTGCGGGCGATCGAGCCAGAGCCCTTCCGCGGTCGGGCGCAGCCGGGTGCGGCCGCCGGTCGCGCTGCCATCGGACTGCAGCTCCAGCCGCTCCGCCGAGTGGCCGTAGCGCAGCCGGATCGGGCCTTCCGGCAGCCGGTCGATGCGGGCCGCCAGGCCTGTCTCCGGCTCGAGATAGGCGCCAAGCCAGGCGGGGGCCGGGAGGGAAGCGGGCTGCGGCCGCGCTTCGCCGAGGGCTGCCGCCAGCAGGTCGAGTGCCGCGGCATGCGCATCCGACAAATGGTTGAACATCACGACGACGGAGAGGCGCTCCGCCGGCAGGTACAGGCGATGGCTGCGCCAGCCGCGCAGCGCGCCGCCATGGCCGGTCGCGGCGCGGCCGAGCGCCGGCCCACGCGCCAGGCCGAAGCCGTAATCGGCGGGCGTGCCATCCTGGAAGGCGACGGGCGCCGAGAGGCGGCGATGGAGCGACGCCGCGTCGTCGCGCGTCGCATCGATGTGCGTCTCCCAGGCGATCATGTCGTCGAGGCTGGCGGCGAGCCCGGCATCGCCGGTCCAGAGGATGCGGTTCTCGGCGGCGCGGAAGCCGCCGGCCTGGCTGCCCTCATAGCCTTCGGTGCCGTCCGGCAGGGCGCGGGTATCGGCGGCGAGGGTGGCACTCTCCATCCCCGCGGGGCCGAAGATGCGGGCGCGCAGCAGCTCGGCGAAGCTGCGTCCCGTGCGGGCCTCCAGGATGTCCGACAGGATGCGGAAATTCTGGTTCACATAGGAATAGCGGGTGCCCGGCGCGAAATGCAGCGTCCGGGTGCCAGCGATCAGCCGCGCCGCCTCGACATCGCCGAAGGGCGCCTCGACCGGTGATCCCTGCAGCATCGCGACCGCCCAGTAGTCCCGCAGCCCCGACTGGTTATGGCAGAGATGCAGCGCGCCCGGCGCCGGCTGCTCCAGCAGCGGCAGGCGGCCGCTGATGTCGCCGTCCAGCACCGAAGGATCGGGGAAAGCATCCAGCACCAGGGCGCAGGTGAACTGCTTGGTGATGGAGCACATGCGGAACAGCGTCTTCGGCGTGAAGGGGATACGCCGCTCGGCGTTGGCAAAACCCCAGGCGTGGCGGGCGAGCACCGCGCCCTCCTGCAGCACCGCGACGGCACCACCCGGTCCCGGGTAGCGGCGCGGCAGGTCTTCCAGGGTGCGTTCGAGGCGGGCGGCGAGGCTGGTCGTCATGGCCCGCAGTCTCGGCGGCCGGCCGCGCTGCGTAAAGCGGCCGCGATGCCGGCCTTGTCACCCGCCACCGCTTGAGGCGCCGCGGCCGGCAAGCCTAGTGTGCGCCCGACTTCATTCCGGGGAAGGATAAGCCTGCATGCGCCAGATCGGCCTCGCCACCATGCTGCTCGCCGGCACGGCGCTCTCGGCCTTGGCCGAGGACCTGCCGGTGCGCAGCGTGACCCTCTCCTCCGGCGGGCTCGCGCAGATCGAGCGCTCGGGTGAGGTCGCGGCCGGCGGCAGCGTCACCTTCCGCGCACCCACCACCGATATCGACGACCTGCTGCGCAGCCTGGTGGTCGCCGATCCCGCCGGCACCGTCGAAGGCGTGCGCCTGCCGGCCCGCGACCTGGCGGAGGAGGCCTTCCGCGGCCTGCCGCTCCGCCCCGCCGATTTCGAAAGCCGCGCCGCATTGTTGAACGCGTTGCGGGGGCAGGAAGCGACGGCCACCGGCGCCACCGGCCGCATCGCCGATGCGCAGGAGACCCAGCAGGGGCTGCGCGTCACCCTGATCACCCCGCGCGGCCTGGTCACCGCCCTGCTGCGCGAAGGGGAGGAGGTGCAGCTCACCGATGCGGGGCTTGCCGCCCGTGTCGCCCGCGCCGCCGAGGCGCTGGCGGCGGCGCGCACCGCCGATGAGCGGCGGGTCGAGATCGGGCTCCGCGCCGACCGGGCGCGCAATGTCGCGGTGCTCTATGTGACCGGCGCGCCGCTCTGGAAGCCGTCCTGGCGGCTGCTGGTGCCGGCGCCGGGATCGACGCAGACCCAGGCGCGGCTGCAGGGCTGGGCGGTCGTCGAGAACGCCTCCGGCTCGGACTGGGAGCGGATCCGCCTGGCGCTGGTCTCGGGGGAGGCGGCGGCCTTCCACCAGCCGCTCTATGAGCCGATCCGGGTGCCGCGCATCGAGATGCCGGTCCGGGTGCCGGACGCGGTCCGGGTGCAGGCCGATACCGGCACCCGCCCGCCGCCGCCCCCGCCGCCACCCGCGCCGGCACCCATGGCGGCGCCGACCGTGCAGGGCGGAGTGGCGGAAAGGCAGCGGGCGCTCGGCGGCGCGCCGTCCGGCTTCGCGGCGGCGCAGCAGGACCGCGCCGACCCTTCGGCACCGGCGCTGCCGATCCAGGCGGCCGCGACCGCCGGACGTGTCGCCTTTGCCTTGGGGGAGCCGGTGACGATCCGCGCCGGCGAGACCGCGAATGTCCCCTTCCTCGACGCCCGCCTGCCGGCGGACCGGGTCTGGTGGATCCAGGATCTCTCGGCGCGCAATCCGCTCTCCGCCATCCGCATCCGCAACTCCCTGCCGACCGCGCTGCCGGATGGGTTGGTGACGGTGTTCGGCGCCGAGGGCAACGAGGCCGGCGCCTTCTTGGGCGATGCCGAGATCCGCACCGTGGCGCAGGGCGACACCCGCATCCTCGCCTTCGCACGCGACCGCGACGTGCAGTTCACCACCGCCTCCTCCTCGACCGACCGCATCGCGCGCATCGGCGCGCGGCGCGGCTTCGTCATCGTCGACATCGCCCGCACCGAGGAGGTCGCGATCGCGATCGACCCGCGTGGCGGGCGCGGCCCGATCATCGTCGACGTGCCGCGCCGCCAGGGGGCGACGCCCCGCTTCCCGGTGGTGGCGGAGGGCGATTTCGGCCTGCGCGCCGAGGCGACGCTGGCCGCCGAGCCCGCCACCATGCGCCTGCCCTTCGAACGCGCGGTGCGCCAGGAGGTGCCGCTCTGGGATGCCGGCCTCGGCGATCTCGTGCTGCTGCGCTGGCGCGAATTCGACATCGAGCAGAACCAACGCCGCCTGCCCGGCGGCCCCGGCACCTTGGAGCGGCTGCAGGAGATCCTGGGTCGCACGGCGCAGGACGTGCCGGGCCGCGCCGACCTCGCCGCGACGGTGGAGGCGCTGGAGGGCGTGCGCCGGCTGCTGGACGAGCTCCGCACCCGAATCCGCGTCTGGCGGGTGACGGAAGCGGCGCTCGGCCGCGCCCGCCAGGCGGTCGAGGATCGCACCGGGCAGGAGTTGGCGGAAGCGCGGCGGCGGCTGAACGCGGCGTCGCGCGAATCCGAACAGGCGGCGGCGGTGGCCGACCAGGCTTGGGAAAACTGGCTGCGCGCGGTACAGGCGCTGTTGACCCGCGGAGGCTGACGATGAGCACCACCAACCCGGTTCCCGAGGCCGGCCCGATCCCGGGCATCTTCCGCGCCGTCGAGGCGGTGGAGGCGACGCGCCATGCGACGCTCGGTCTCGACCGCGGTGTCGGCTTCGGCTTCGCGAGCGGCATCAACGCCATCCCGCTCGGCCTCAGCGAAGTGGTCGCGGCCTCCGAGACGCCGGTCGTGATCTCGGCCGGCGACGTCCCGGTGCCGGTCGCGGTGCTCGGCGTCCGCGCCGGCGAGAACCTGCTGGTCGAGGAGCAGGATGGCGGCTGGCGCCCCGGCTTCTACGTGCCGGCCTGGATGCGCTGCTACCCCTTCATCCTGCTGCCGGCCTCCGACGCGCCGGAGAAGCTGGTGCTGGCGCTCGAGAAGGAATCGCCGCTGCTGGTCGATGGCGGCGGCGAGCCGCTGTTCGAGGATGGCAAGCCGGCGGAGGCCTTGCAGCAGGCGCTGCGCTTCGCGGCAGCGATGCGGGCGACCCTGCAGGATTCAGTCGCCTTCGGCCGCGCGCTGCGCGATGCCGGGCTGCTGCGCCAGCAGGAGGCGCAGCTCGATTTCCGCGCCGGCGGCAAGGTGCGGGTCGACGGCTTCCTGACGGTCGATCCCGCGAAGCTGGATGCGGTGCCGGACGCGACCTTCCTCGACTGGCGCAAGCGCGGCTGGATCGCCCCGCTCTATGCCATGCTGCACTCGACGCCGCGTTGGGGGCGCCTGCTCGACATGGCCGCCGAGCGCGGGACGGGCTGAGGGATGCCCGGGCCGTCCTCCGGCCCGGAACGCTGCGAGGTCATGCTTACCAGAATGCAATCGCGCGCCACATCCTCCCCTGCTCGTCGGGAAGGATGGCTGCCGTCATGACGTTGTGGGTCGACGTGGAAGACCTGTTCGTACACGCGCGCATCGCCTCCCGCCCGAGCGGCATCCAGCGCCTCAGCTTCGGGATCTACAGCGCCCTGGCCGCGACGCCCGGTGTCGCGGTCGGCTTCGTGCGGCATGACGGTGCCGGTCGCGGCTACCGCACCGTGATCTGGGACGAGGTTCGCGGCGTCTATGAGCGCATGGCGCATACGCCGCGCCCGGTGGCCAGGCCGGCGCCGGATGCCCATGGCCACTATGCCGAGCGCCGCTGGACCGCCCGCATCCCGGTCGAGCTGCGCGACCCGCTGGGGCAGGCGGCCCGCGCCCAGGCCGCGGCGATCGGGGCGGCCTGGCGGGC
>NZ_JAAGBB010000062.1 GCF_018129085.1 Plastoroseomonas hellenica | reverse complement strand
AGCCGCCCGCCGCCGCGCCGAGCGCGATGCCGAGATTGGCGGCCGAGATGTTCAGCGCGGCCGCGAGGCGCGGCGTGCGCGCCGCGGCACGGGTGACGCGCAATTGGCAGATGACGAACCCCGCCGCATGCGCGGCACCCCAGGCCGCGAGCAGGGGCGTGAGCGCCAGCGGCGGCAGCGGCATCCCCTGGAGTACCAGGCCCGGCAGCGCGATCACCGCCGCGACCCCGGCGGCGGCGGTGCCGGCAGCGCGGCCGGCGGCATGGCCGGCGAGCGCATTACCGGCGAGCCCCGCGATGCCGAAGAGCAGCAGCCAGCCGCCGATCGCCGCGCCGTCCTGTCCAGCGGCGCCGAGGATCGTGCCGAGATAGGCATAGGTGCAGAACATGGCCGCGAATTGCAGCAGCGACAGCAGCAGGTGCAGGGCGACGGCCGGCTCCGCCGCCACCCGGAGCTGATCGCCGATGCCTGCCTGCGGCGCCGCCTGCAGCCGGAGCCGCGGCAGCGCCGCGATGGCGGCGATGGCCGCCGTCGCCAGGCCGCCCAGCAGCAGCAGGGGCGCGGCCCAGCCCGCGGCCGCCGCGATGGCGACGCCGCCGGGCACGCCGAGCAGGCCGCCGACGGTGACGCCGAGATAGATGCGCGCAATCGCCCGGTCGTCGCGCCCGAGCAGCCGCGACAGCACCTCGGAGGCGACGCCGATGAAGAGCGGCAGGGTCGCGCCCTGCGCCACCCGCAGCGCCTGGATCAGCAGCGGCTCCCGCAGCAGGGGCACCAGCAGGTTGGCCGCATAGGGCAGCAGCGCCAGCATCATCGCCCGATCGGCGCGGAGCCGCCGCGTGGCGATGGCGGCGACCGGCCCGAGCAGCGCGGAGCCGAGGGCGAAGCCGGTCACCAGCCAGCCCGCCCCCTGCGGCGTCAGCCCCGTTGCCTCCGCCATGGCGGGCGCCAGCCCGATGACCACGAATTCGACGGCGACGACGACCGCCGCGCCGAAGGCGAGCGCCCAGCCCTCTGAGGCCGGCGGGCGGGCGCCGCCGCCGGACGGGCGCCGCCGGGGCGTCACAGGTTGGCGCCGTTGTCGATGGTCCAGGCGGCACCCGTCACTGAACGCGCGCCGGGGGAGGCGAGGTGGGCGACGACATCCGCGACCTCCTCCGGCGCGGCATAGCCGGCGGGATTGGCCATCAGCGCGCGCTGGTCGGCGGCATGCGGCCCGTCGGCCGGGTTCATGTCGGTGTCGGTCGACCCCGGATGCACGACGTTGACGGTGATGCGCCGGGGGCCGAGCTCGCGCGCCAGCGCCTGGGTGAGGCCCGCGATGGCGGCCTTGCTGGTGCTGTAGAGGCTGAGGCCGGGCGTCGGCGCGCGCAGCGCCAGGTTGCTGCCGATCGAGACGATGCGCCCGCCATCCGGCATCACCGGCAGCACCGCCTGCACAGCCACGAAGGCGGCGCGGACGTTGATCGCCATGGTCCGGTCGAAATCCGCGGCCGAGAATTCCGCGATCGGCCCGGCATGGAAGATGCCGGCATTGTTGACGAGGATGTCGATGCGGCCGAGCGCCTCCGCCGCACGGCCGACGGCCGCCGCGACGGCGGCCGGATCGGCATTGTCGGCGCGGATCGCCAGCGCCTTGCCGCCCTGGCCCTCGATGGCGCGAACCACGGCTTCGGCCGCCGCGGCCCCGTTCACATAGGTGATGGCGACCGCCGCGCCATCCCGTGCCAGGCGGCGCGCGATGGCGGCGCCGATGCCGCGGCTGCCGCCGGTGACGAGGGCGGTCTTTTGGTCGAGAGGGCGCATCGCGTTTCCTTTCTGTGTCGATCAGCACAATATTCCTGCCTGTGCTTGCCCCGGCCGGTCAAGCGATTTATGTGTCGTGTGGTACAGAATTGGAGCGGCGGATGGAGAAGCGCGGCCGCCCCCGGGGCTTCGACCGAGAGGTCGCCCTGCGGCGGGCCATGGAGGTGTTCTGGGACAAGGGGTTCGAGGCAGCCTCGATGACCGATCTCACCCAGGCGATGGGCATCGCCTCGCCCAGCCTCTACGCCGCCTTCGGCAGCAAGGAGGCGCTGTTCCACGAAGCGGTCGCGCTCTACCAGGCGTGCGTCGGCGGCGAGATGTGGGATGCGCTGGAGCGGGAGCCCGCCATCGCCGATGCCATCGCCGCCTTCCTGGTGAACACCGCGCGGGCCTATTCCCGTGGCACCGGCCCGCGCGGCTGCCTGATCGTGCTCGGCGCGCGGCATGCGGGCGTGCCCGGCGACCCGGTCTCGGACGATCTGAAGCGGCGCCGCGCCCAGAACCTGGCCCGCCTCCGCGCCCGCTTCGACCGCGCGGTGGCGGAAGGGGAGCTGCCCGGCGATTTCGACTGCGCCGCCGCCGCCGCCTTCTATGCGACGCTCCAGCACGGCATGTCGCTGATGGCGCGCGACGGCGCCGATGCCGCGACGCTGGAGGCGATCGCGGCCGGCGGGCTCCGCGCTTTCGCGGGCCCGGCCTTCGCCGCATGATCCGGGCCGGGGTGAGGCCTGGCCCGCCGCCGGTTCCCGACGGCGGGCCGTTGCGCGATGCTGGCGCCTGATGCGTTCGCTTCCGCTCGCGCATCACGCTCCCAGGACTTTGTTTGATTGCGTGATTCAGACTTTCGGCCGAAGCGGCCTCCAGTCATCACGCTCCAGCGGCGCCGAGGCGCGGGAAGACAGCCGATGACGATGATCCGCACCTTCGGGGTGACAGCCTTGCTGCTCGGCCTGGCGGCCTGCGCCGATTCGGGCGGGCAGTCGTCTCTGCGGCCGGTGCCCGGGGCGGTGCCGGCATCGTCCGCGGCGCCCGGGGTCGCGGACCTCGTCGGCGCGCAGGCGACGGCGGGTGGTGCTGCCGCACTGGTCGAACGCGGCTATGTCATCGCGCGCCGGCAGGGGACGACGACGCGCTTCTGGTGGAACCGGGCGGCGCGAAGCTGCCTGAGTGTGGTCACCATCAATGGGCGCTACCGCGCGATCGATCCGGCCGCCCCCGCCGATTGCGGCCAGTAGAGCGTGATGACTGGAGGCCGGTTCGGCCGAAAGTCTGAATCATGGGATCAAACAAACTGCTCGAAGAGCGTGATGACTGGAGGCCGGTTCGGCCGAAAAGTCTGAATCACGCGATCAAACAAACTGCTCGAAGAGCGTGATGACGTGAGGCGGAAGCGCCTCAGCCGCCGGCGTCATGGACCAGGATGTTGATCAGCCGGCCGAAGGGGTCGCGCAGGTAGAAGCGCCGGACGCCCCAGGGCTCCCGCACCGGTCCGTATTCGATGGCGAGGCCCTGCGCCAGGGCGCGGCGATGCACCGCGTCCAGGTCGTCGACCTCGATCGAGAGGTCCGGCACCGCGGTGCCGGATCCGCCTTCGCGCGCGACACTGACCTGCGGCCGCGCGCTGCCTTCGGCGGCGAAGGTCACGATCCAGCCGTGATCCATCACCACCCGCATGCCGAGGAGATCTTCATAGAAGGCGCGCGCCTTCCCGACATCCGGCGTCGCGATATTGGCCACCACCCGGATCACCGCCATCATCCCCTCCCGCCCGTTGCCCCGATTCGGCGCAGGATCGGTGCTCTCCCCGCGCATGGAAAGCACCGCGCCCCGCCGCGGTCAGCGGGAGCCGCCCTCGACGGGCTCTGACGCTTGCAGCGAAGGGTCGCTGCCATCGGCGGTCGCAACGCGGTTGCGACCGGTGCTCTTCGCCGCATAGAGCGCCGCATCCGCCTCCCGCACCAGCACGCTGTCCTGGTCGCCGTGGCGGGGGCGCGCGACGGCGACGCCGATGCTGACAGTCACGCGGCCCTCCGGCCTGCCCTCATGCGGGATCGCGAGGCTCTCGACCCGGGCGCGCAGACGCTCCGCGACGCCGGCGGCGCCGACCGCATCGGTCTCCGGCAGCAGCACCGCGAATTCCTCGCCGCCATAGCGGGCGCCGGTATCCGCGGGGCGGCGCACCAGCAGCCGCACGCAGTCGGCGATGCTGCGCAGCACGTTGTCCCCCTCCAGATGCCCGTAATGGTCGTTGTAGAATTTGAAGTTGTCGGCATCGAGCAGCAGCAGCGCGATCGGGGTGCCGCTGCGGACGGCGCGCCGCCATTCCCGCTCCAGCGCCTCGTCGAACTGGCGCCGGTTGGCGAGGCCGGTCAGGCCATCGGTCGCCGCCAGCACCGCGAGCTTCCGGGCGGCCTGGGCCAGCGCCGTCTCGGCCCTGAAGCGGCGCAGCAGCTCGCGCCGGAACAGCAGGCTGAGCGCCACCGAGGCGCCGCAGAGGAAGATCAGGATGGCGCCGATGCCGAGCGCCTTGGTGCGCCAGGCCGCGTAGATGTCCTCGACCGAGGTGGCGACGGCCAGCATCAGCGGCAGGTTGCCGACGCGGCGGAAGTTGTACAGGCGCTCGACGCCGTCGATCGCCGCCCGGCCGACGAAGCTGCCGGAACCCTCCGCGGCGAAGCGCCGGAAATTCGCCGAGCCGCTCAGGTCGCGGTCGATGTCGGCGTCGTTGAAGGGATGGCGCGCGATGACGCGCCCATCCAGCCGGAACAAGGTCACCGAGCCGCCGGGACCGAGGTCGAGGCTGGCGAAGAGCTCCTGGAAATAGGCGATGCGGAGCGCGCCCATGACGATACCCGCGAACTGCCCGCCGGCATCGGGCAGGCGGCGGCTGATGGCGATGCTGACATCGCCCTGCCTGAGCCGGCTGCGATAGGGGCGGCTGACGAAGAGGCCGGCGTCCAGCCGGTCCCGCTGGGCCTGGAAATAATCCCGGTCGGCGAGGTTCAGCCGCGGCGGCAGGAGCGAGATGGAGGACTCTGTGACGTTGCCGTCGCGGTCGAGCACCAGGACCGAGCCCAGGAATTCCGCGGTGGCCGCGCGGTCGAACAGCGCCGTGCGGCGCACGCCGAGGCTGGCGTCGTCGAGGCCGGGCTGCTGCAGCGCCTCGATCACGCCCTGGAGCGAGAGATCATAGGCCGCGATGTTGCGCCCGATATCGCGTTCCAAGGTCAGGGCCAGGTTGTTGGCGGCCTGTTCTGCCCGGCGCCAGGCGTCGCGCCGCGCATCGAGCAGCAGGAGGCCGCCGAGCACCAGCATCGCGGCCGCGATGGCGATCCCGAGGGCGGTCAGCAGGCGGACGATGCGCGTCGGGGTTCTTGTCGATCCTGCGGTCGGGTCAGCCCCGCCATCCGTCCCGTCCATAGCCCCGCCTGCGCTGCGACGGCCAGGAGACTACACGGATGTCGCCATCCTGTTGATCCGGGCCGGAGGTACCTCACGCAGCAGTGGTATGCATGGATGCGGACGCGTTGTTCCACATCGGGATCGCAGATTGCAGATGCCGGGTGCCGTGAATGGCACAGGTTGAGACCACCGCGGAGCCGAGCAGCGATTACCGCAAGCGAAGCCTGATCGCCTATGCGGGAGGCAAGTTTACATATTATTTTCCTGATTGGAATAGGATGCGAGGCGGTCGAGCATAATGCGCAAGAAGCGCGGAAATATTATGCCAGAATGCATGCGATTGTTCTATCCAATTCCTGGTATCCTGGCCCGGTTGGACCTCCTGCAGAGGATTGAGGGAAGCACTCGTGCGGCCTTCTCTCGGTAGTGCTTCCGGGACCGGGGATTCGCCGCAGGACGGCACTCGCCGCGCGGCGCGCCGGCTGGTGCTTGCCGGCCTCGCGATCTTCGCCGTCGCCTGCATTGCTGCCCTGCTGCTCCTGTCGAACCAGCGCCGGCATGTGCTGTGGGACACGGAGCGGGAACTCGCCAACCAGGCGCTGCTGCTGGCGAGCTTCACCGACAACAGCTTTCGCTCGGTCGAGCTGGTGCAGGATGACCTGGCCAGGATCATCGGCGACCTCGGCATGCGAAGCGTCGAGGAGTTCAATGAACGGCTTGCCAGCCGCGCGATCCACCAGGAACTGCAAGCCCGTGTCGCCGCCCTGCCGCTGATCGAGGCGGTCTTCCTCACCAACGCCCACGGGCTGACGATCGCCTCCACCCGGGCTTGGCCGCAGCCGGCCTTCTCGATCGCGGATCGGCCGCATTTCCGGGTGCTGCTCGACAACCCCGACCTCGACAGCTATCTGGCGCCACCGGCGCGCAACGTGCAGACCGGGACCTGGAACCTCTATATCACGCGCCGCATCCGCTCGGCGGAGGGGCACTTCCTCGGCATCGTGGGCGTCGGCCTCAGCCTGCCCCGGCTGGAGGAGTTCCTTGGCCTCGTCCTGCCCGGACCAGGCGCCAGCATCGCGATCTGGCGCCGGGACGGCTACCTGCTGGCGCGCTCGCCCCCGGTCCGCGACGTCATCGGATCCCGGATGGAGGACGTCGCCGCCGCTTTCCAGGCCATGCTCGCGCGGTCCGACAACGGCGTCAGCCGGCGGGTCGGTGCGATCGACGGCGAGGAGCGCATTTTTGCGGTGCGCGTGCTCACCAGCTATCCGGTGGTGGTTGCTGTCACCCGGACGGTCGCCGAAGGGCTGGCGCACTGGCGGCGAGAGGTGGCCCAGGTCCTGGCGGCGCTGGCCTGCCTCGCCGCCGGGATCGCCGTGACCGTCCTGCTGCGCATCCGCCAGCTCCGCGGGCGGCACCTTTTGGAGCAGGCGCGCACCGAGCTGCGCGTGCTGGCGAGCCAGCGGCGCGCCGAGGCAATCATCGCCCATCTCGCGCATCATGATGCGCTGACCGGGCTCGCAAACCGGGTGCTGCTCCGCACCCGCCTCGACGAGGCGATGGCCCGCGTCCGGCGTGGAGAGACCTGCGCAGTGCTCTGCCTCGACCTCGACAATTTCAAGGACGTCAACGACACGCTCGGGCATCCGGTCGGCGACCAACTGCTGCAGGCGGTCACCGAACGCCTGCGCGCCAATATGCGAGAGGTGGACACGGTCGCCCGGCTCGGCGGCGACGAATTCGCGGTGGTGCAGGTCGCGCTGAGCCAGGGCAGCGATGCCGGGTTGCTGGCCCAGAGGCTGATCGAGAGCCTTGGCGCGCCCTACGACATCGACGGTCACCACATCGTCGCGGGCGTCAGCGTCGGCATCGCGCTGGCGCCGCATGATGGGCTCGATCCCGACCAGCTCCTGCGCCATGCCGACCTGGCGCTCTACCGCGCCAAGGCGGCGGGGCGCGGCTGCTTCCGCTACTACGAGCCGGAGATGAACGCGCATGCGCAGCTCCGGCGGCTGCTGCAGCTCGACCTGCAGCGCGCGCTGAAGGCGAATGAGTTCGTGCTGCACTACCAGCCGCAGGTCGACCTCAGGACCGGCGGGGTGACGGGGTTCGAGGCGCTGCTGCGCTGGCACCATCCGGAACGTGGCCTGATCACGCCCGAGCGCTTCATCCCGCTGGCCGAGGAGACGCGCGCCATCGTGCCGCTCGGCGAATGGGTGCTGCGCCAGGCCTGCGCGGAAGCGTCGCGCTGGCCCGGCGGGCAGAAGGTCGCGGTCAACCTCTCGCCCATCCAGTTCGCGCATGGCCATCTGCCCAGTATGGTCGCGACGGCGCTCCGGCTCTCCGGCCTAGCCCCGGCGCGGCTGGAGCTCGAGATCACCGAGATGGTGCTGCTGAGCGACACCGAAGCGACGCTGGCCGCACTGCATGAACTCCAGGCACTCGGCGTGTCGATCGCGCTCGACGATTTCGGCACCGGCTATGCCTCGCTCGGGTACCTGCAGCGCTTTCCCTTCGATCGGGTGAAGATCGACCGCAGCTTCATCCGCCGGCTCGGCCATTCGCGGGAGAGCGATGCGATCGTGCGCTCGGTCATCGAGCTTTGCGCCGCGATCAACATGGCGACGACGGCCGAGGGCGTGGAGACGGAGGAGCAGTGCCGGATCCTGCGCGCCGGCGGCTGCACGGCGGCGCAGGGCTACCTGTTCGGCCGCCCGAGCGCCACGATCGACGCAGCAGCACTCCAGCAGAGCTGAGCGAGCCTCAGCGTCAGGCGCTGCCGCCGGCCAGCAGCTTCCTGATCTCGGCATCGAGCTGCTCGCGCCGGTAGGGCTTGCCGAGGCGCGGCAGGTCGATCTTCTCCCCGGCCGGCAGCTCGGCATAGCCGGTCGCGAGCAGCACCGGCAGGTCCGGGTGCATGGCGCGGGCCGCCTCCGCCAGTTGCGCGCCGGTCATCTTGGGCATGGAGTAGTCGGTGATCAGCAGGTCGACACCGTCCTCCCGCTGCAGGATCTCCAGCGCCTGCTTGCCCGAGGAGGCCTCCAGCACCTCATGCCCGAGATGGCTCAGCATCATCGCCGTCGTCATCGCGATCAGCGGGTCGTCGTCGACCACGAGGATCCTGTGCTTCTCCGCGGCGGCGGGCGCGGCGGCCGGCGGCGGCGGCGCCGCTGCCTCCGGCGCCTCCGCCTCCGGCTGGTCTGCCGCCGCCGCGATCGGCAGCCACAGCTCGGCCCGCGTCCCGCGCCCGACCTCGCTCGTGAGCCGCAGCGCGCCGCGGAGCTGAATCGCGAGGCCATGGATCATGGACAGCCCGAGGCCGGTGCCCTTGCCGAGCTCCTTGGTCGTGAAGAAGGGCTCCGTCGCCTTCTTGAGGGTCTCGGCGTCCATGCCATGTCCGGAATCGATCACCACCAGGCGCGTGTACTGGCCGGCCGGCAGGTCGCCATCTCCCGTGGCCTTGGCGCTGTCGATCCGGATCCTGAGGGTGCCGCCCTCGGGCATCGCATCCCGCGCGTTGACGACGAGGTTCAGCAGCGCGAGCTCGATCTGGTTGACATCCACCATCACCGGCGGCGACCGGATCGGCAGGTCCAGCCGCAGCTCGACCGCGTCGCCGATCGAACGCGCCAGAAGATCGGTCATGCCGCGGACCAGGTCGACGAGGTTGGTCGGCACGAGCTGGAGATCCTGCCGGCGCGCGAAGGCGAGCAGCCGCTGGGTCAATGCGGCGCCGCGCTGCGCGCCCTGCGATGCGATGTCGATCAGCCGCTCCCCGTCGGGATTGCCCGCGACATGCCGGCGCAGCAGGTCGAGATTGGAGAGGACGGCCATCAGCAGGTTGTTGAAGTCATGCGCGACGCCCCCGGTGAGCTGGCCGATCATCTCCATCTTCTGCGCCTGCCGAAGCTGCTCCTCCGCACGTTCCCGATGCGCGATCTGGGTCAGCATCGCGGCATGCGCCCGTTCCAGCTCGGCGGTGCGCTCGGCGACCCGCTCCTCCAGCGTCTCGTTGCTCCGCCGGAGCTGGCCGTCGGCGTCCTTGCGCTCCGTGATGTCGGAGGAGACGCCGACCAGCCGCCCCCGGCCGCCATGCCCGTCCCGCACCAGGCGGGCGCGGATATCCGCCCAGCGGATGCTGCCGTCGGGCCAGGCCACGCGGAACTCCATCGCGAGATCGGCATCGGGCGCGAGCTCGCCGCGGATCGCGTCCTCGACGCGCCGGCGATCCTCGGGATGGATGCAGCGGATGAGGTCGGCGAACGAGAGCGCATCGTCCGGGCCGCGCCCGAACAGCGCCTTGCAGGTCGCCGAGGCGCTCAGCGCCATGGTCGCGAGGTCGATCTGCCAGGACCCCAGGCGTCCCGCGAGGAGTGCGGTGCGAAGCTGCTGCTCGCTCTCGCGCAGCTCCTCGATCCGCGCCCGCGCCTCGTATTGCCGCTGCCGCCCCTTGAGCGCGGTGCGCGCGACGCTGACGAAGGTGCGCGGGTGGAAGGGGCGCTCGAGGAAGCTCACATTGCCGAACAGCTCGGCCAGCCGCTCCGCGGAGGCTTCGCGCGGCGATGCGCTTTCCCGGCGCGTCAGCACGATGAAGGGCAGGTCGGACCAGGCCGGCTGGGCCGCGAGGGTGGCGGCGATGCCGCGCAGGTCGGCCTGGCGGAGCGCTTCCTCCGCCACGATAGCGAAGCAGGTGTCCTCGTCGAGCGCCTGCTCGAAGGCGGCAAGGTCGGTGCAGAGCAGGGCCGCGATGCCCGCGCCGCGCAGCAGCTCCTCCGCCACCGCCGCATCGCGGCCCTGTGGCGTCAGGATCAGCGCGCGTCGGGCAGCGGTTGTGTTAATGGCCGTCGTCCATGGTCTCGGTTGCCTGGAGCATGGCGTTCGCGGTGAAGATCGGCACGCCGCGCAGCACGCCCTGGAAGTCGTGCAAAGGCTCGCCCAGGCTGATGCCGCGGTCGCCGAAGCGGAATTCACGAATGCTCGTCTCGTGGTGGCCGGTGCGCTTCTTGATGACGGAGACGGCGCGCCGGACATTGCCCATCGCCTCGAAGTAGCGCAGCAGGATGACCGTGTCGGCGAGGTAGGTGATGTCGACCGGCGTCCGCATGTCACCCACGAGGCCGTGCTGCGCGACGGTCAGGAAGGTCGTCGCACCCTGCCGGTTCAGGTATTGCAGCAGCTCGTGGATATGCAGGATCAGCGCATTCTCCTCGGGCATCGCGGCCTGGTAGCCGTTCAGGCTGTCGATCAGCACGGTCCTGGCGCCGAGATGCGCGACGCGCTGGCGGACGCGGTGGGCGAATTCGCCGGGGGACAGCTCGGCGGCGTCGACCTGTTCGATCTGCAGCGACCCCGCTTCGCGCATCGCCTCCAGGTCGAAGCCGAGGGCGCGCGTCCGGTCGAACAGCAGGCCGAGCTCCTCGTCGAAGACGAAGAGCGCGGCCTTCTCGCCCCGGCGCACCGCGGCCACCAGGAACTGCAAGGCGAAGGTGCTCTTGCCGGTACCGGCCGGGCCGAGCACCAGCGTGCTGGACCCCTGCTCGATGCCGCCGCCGAGCAGCGCATCGAGGCTGGCGATGCCGCTGCTCATCCGCTGGCGCGTGAAGGGCTTGCGGTGCTCGGAGGCGACCAGGCGCGGAAACACGGTGACGCCGCCCTTGCGGATGACGAAGTCATGGTAGCCACCGCGGAAGGACTGCCCGCGATACTTGCCGATCCTGAGGCGCCGCCGCTCCGTCCCATAGGCCGGGGCCAGCTCCTCGAGCCGGATCACGCCGTGCACCAGGCTGTGCACGGTCTTGTCCATGGCGTCGGAGGTGAGGTCGTCGAGCAGCAGCACGGTCGCGCCGTGGCGGGCGAAGTAGTGGCGCAGCATCAGGATCTGCCGGCGGTAGCGGAGCGAACCCTGGGCGAGCAGGCGGATCTCCGACAGGCTGTCGAGCACGATCCGGTCCGGCCGCACCCGTTCGAAGGCTTCGAGGATCCGCTTGACCGTCTCCCCGAGCTCGAGGTCCGAGGCATAGAGCAGGCTCTGCTGCTGGCCGGCATCGAGCAGGCT
Source organism: Plastoroseomonas hellenica (assembly GCF_018129085.1). GTDB lineage: Bacteria > Pseudomonadota > Alphaproteobacteria > Acetobacterales > Acetobacteraceae > Plastoroseomonas > Plastoroseomonas hellenica. The sequence goes on along the minus strand of NZ_JAAGBB010000062.1, from coordinate 20,180 downwards.
TTCGGGCGGCGCCACCTCGAAGACCTCGATATTGCCGTTGATCTCCCAGCCATGGGATGCGGCGCCGTCGCGCAGCTCCTGCTCGGTCTCCGAGAGGGTGATGTAGAGGCCGCGCTCGCCGGCCCTGGCGCCGGCGAGCAGGAAGCTCAGCGCCATGGTGGTCTTGCCGGTGCCGGGATTGCCTTCGAGGAGGAACACATGGCCTGGGGCCAGGCCACCCGAGAGGATGTCGTCCAGGCCGTCGACGCCCGTGCTGGCCTTCCGGCTGGTCTGCTTGGCATCCATGGAAGCTCTCCGGTTCTCCTCGTCATGCCCGCGCGGGACGGCGCCGGGACGTTCGGGCGACAGGGGGCCGCTCCTTGCGGGACCTCAACGTGTTCTGCTTGGGCGGGGTTTCCTCACGCGCGGGGGAGGGCGCCGCCGCGCGCCCAGGCTTTGTTAACCTGGCGCTGGCTAGCCTTGTATCCAGGCGCCGGGATGCGATGGCAGCGGCGCCGCCATCCGTTGGCCCCCGACGACGGAACGCCGCGTGACGCTGCCAGGGCGAGGTTCCGCAATGCCGATGGCCAAGGCCTACAGGATCATCACCGTCGACGGTTACGGCGGTAACCTGACCTATCTTCTGGTCGAACTCTGCGAGGATGGCGTGACCGAGCGCATCCTGCCGCTCTCCTACCGGACCGCCGCCGAGGCGGAGCAGGTGAAGGGGGCGCTGGAGCGCGACGACGCGATCGACGCCGCCCTGCCGCTGCCGGCGGGACCCGAGGCGGGCGGCTGGCGGGCGGCGCGCTGAGGGACCGGTGCCCTCAGCCGCGCGCGCGGGCGGTGGCAAGCAAGGCCTCCAGCTCCGCCTTGAGGGCTGCTTCCCCGATCGGCTTGCGCAGGAACCGGCAATCCTTGAAGCGCTCGGGGAGGTCGGACCTCTCGAAGCCGCTGTAGAAGGCGAAGGGGATACCGAGCTCCGTCAGGCGGTCGGCGATCGGCAGGCTGCTTTCCCGACTGAGGACGGTGTCGATCAGGGCGGCATCCGGCGTCGCCGTCGCCAGGACGTCGGACGCATCGCTCACCGAATGCGCCGGGCCTAGTGTCTGGTAGCCGAGCCGGCGGAGGGAATGCGCCGTGGCTTCCGCGATCAGCCACTCATCCTCGAGCAGGAGAATCCGTGGTCCGTCGGCGGGCGCGGCTTCTGGCACGGGGGGCTCCTTCAAGCTGTGGTGATCGCACGGGCGGGCCGACAACTCCCCGCAGCGGCGATGGTTTCCGGCGGTCCTGCGATTATCCCCACGTTCCACCGTGCGCGGCGGCGGCCAGGGGCTGCTGCAGAGTTGAACGCGGCCTGCTGGCGCCGGGGCGCGGCGCACGGCACCCTGCCGGGACGGCGCGGCCGGCCGCGCGGCAGTCCCTGGGGGAGAGCGGCCATGGGTTTGATCTGGACCATCATCATCGGCTTCCTCGCCGGCATCGTCGCGAAGTGGATCATGCCGGGGAAGAACGAGCCCAGCGGCTTCATCCTGACGACGATCCTCGGCATCGTCGGCGCCATGGTCGCGACCTATCTCGGCCAGGCGATCGGCTGGTACCAGGCGGGGCAGGGGGCGGGTTTCATCGGCGCGGTGGTCGGCGCGCTGATCCTCCTCGCGATCTACGGCATGATCGCGAAGCGTTCCCAGGGCTGAGAGACCGGCGCGCGTCGTGCCAACCCGCATGGCGCGAGCGGACCAGACCGTCATCGATTTCCGCATCATCATCGAGCAGCCGGTGATCGGCGTGCTCCATAGCCTGCAGGCAAAGGATGAACTGCCGCTCGATCCGAAATACTCGCGTGAGGGCGAGCCGCTCGTGTTTGATTTCCCTGTCCGGGTAGGACCGGGTCCCAAGTTCTTGGGCGATCAGGTGCGTCGCGAAGGTCCGGAGCGCCGGTTCGTCTATATCCGCGTCGGCCAATTGGCCGGTGACCCATCCTCACCCTGGTCCCGTCGCATGAAGATCGACATCCACGATATCGAAAATGACCTGCTGGACCGGGCGGCGAGTACCGGTGGCGTCATCGAGACAAGGGTCGGCGGCACGGGCATGGACGGCACGCCCGCCTGCGCCACTGTGCGGCCGACGGCGCGGCGTATCGCCGAGCATTGACGTTCTGGCCTGCTGTCGCGGCGTTCCCGCAGGCCTGGGAGCGTATCCCAGGGCCGGTTCGGGGCGGACGCCTCGTCGAACCACCGGAGTCAGGAGGGCAGCGTGAAATCGCCGACAGTGAGGGTCATGGACGCGGCCGATGAAGATCCGGCGGTCGAGACGGTCGTGCTGGCGTTTGCAGCGGATCCCATGGCGCGATGGACCTGGCCGCAGGCACACCAGTACCTTGCGGCCATGCCGCGCATGGCCCGCGCGTTCGGGGGCAGGGCATTCTCCAACAGAAGCGCCTTTTGCACCGACGGCTACGCCGGGACGGCGCTGTGGCTGCCGCCCGGGGTGCATGCGGACGAGGAAGGGCTTGGTGCGGTGGTCGAGACCACGGTCGCGCCCTCCATTGCCGCCGAAGCCGCGGCCATATTCGAGCAGATGGCCAAGTACCACCCGACCGAACCGCATTGGTACCTGCCCCTGATCGGCGTCGACCCGGCGCATCAAGGCGAAGGTCACGGCGATGCCTTGATGGCGTTCGCACTCGCGCAGTGCGATCGCGATCACGCGCCGGCCTATCTGGAATCCTCGAACCCGCGCAACATACCGTTCTACGGGCGCCACGGCTTCGAGCCGCTCGGCGCGATCCAGGTCGGTTCGTCGCCGACCCTCGTCCCGATGCTGCGGCCGCCGCGCTAAGCCCGGGAAAAGAGGTGCTCAGGCACGAAGCTCCTGCGCGATGGCGAGGCTGGCAAGCCGGGCCGTGGCGTGCAGGCGATCCAGGCTGTGACCCTCACGGGCCATGCTGGAGAGGCCGGTCATCACAGTGACCACATAGTCGGCCAAGCGCCCGGCCGCCTCCGGGTGGGTGGCGGCGACGAAACGGCGGAGGGTGTCCTCGGCGGCGGCGGTCAGAGCGCGGGCGGCTTCCCGCGCCGCGGGGTCGTTGCAGCGGGCGCCTTCGATGGCGAGGCAGCCGGCGGCAGCAGGCTCGCCTCCGGCAGGGTCCGCGGCGTAGCGGCGGGCGGACTCCTCGAGTACCTCGGCGAGGGCTTCGGCAACGGGGCGCCCGGGGCGCAGGATCTCGGTCAAGGGGACACCCTCGGCGGCCGTGTAGCGGCCGAGGATGCGGGCGTAGAGGCCGGCCTTGCTGCCGAAGGCGGCGTAGAAGCTGGGCGGGTTGATGCCGAGCGCCTCCGTGAGGTCGGCGACGCTGACGGCATCGTAGCCGCGGGCGTGAAAGAGGCGTTGGGCGGTGGCGACGGCCTGCTCCGGGTCGAAGCGGCGGGGGCGGCCGCGGGGGCGCGGAGAATTTGTAGTCATCAGTACAAAATGCCTTGACGGAGCCTTCGAAAGATTTATGTAGCGGCCACTAGGTTGATCCTCAAGGAGGGCCTGATGGCCGATTTTCAGGGTAAGTCCATTCTCGTGCTCGGCGGCAGCCGGGGGATCGGGGCGGCGATCGTGCGGCGCTTCGCGGGGGAGGGCGCGGCCGTGACCTTCACCTATGCCGGTTCAAAGGAGGCGGCGGAGCGGCTGGCGGCCGAAACGGGCGCCACGGCGGTGGTGACGGACAGCGCGGATCGGGATGCGGTGATCGCGCGGGTGCGGGAGAGCGGGCCACTGGACGTGCTGGTGGTGAATGCGGGGGTTGGCGCCTTCGGCGATCCGCTCGAGCAGGACCCGGACGCGGTGGACCGGCTGATCCGCATCAACGTGAACGCCCCCTACCACGCGGCGGTCGAGGCGGCACGGCGGATGCCGGAGGGCGGGCGGATCATCGTGATCGGCTCCGTCAACGGCGACCGGATCCCGTTCCCGGGCCTGTCGGCCTACGCGATGAGCAAGTCGGCGCTGCAGGGCATGGCGCGCGGGCTGGCACGGGATTTCGGGCCGCGCGGGATCACGGTGAACGTCGTACAGCCCGGGCCCATCGACACGGACCTGAACCCGGCGGATGGGCCGATGAAGGACATCCAGCACGCCGTCATGGCCATCAAGCGCCACGGGCGGCCAGAGGACGTGGCGGGGATGGTGGCCTGGCTGGCGGGGCCGGAGGCGGGCTTCGTGACCGGCGCCATGCACACGATCGACGGCGGCTTCGGCGCCTGATCAGGCGGGGCATGGGGCCACTGGTGGCCCCGGCCAGGCTCTCTCTGGAGCGTGATGACTTGAGGCGGAATCGCCGAAAAGCCTGAATCCGAGCTCGGCGATGGCTTCCCGCCGCGCGCGCAGCACGGCCTGGCTGAGCGCCGTATCCGGCGCCCCGCTGCCGGTGGCGCCGGTCGCACTGGCGACGACGCGCTGGCGCAGCGCGTCGAGCCCCGCGACCAGGCCGCGATCCGGCACCGCGAGGCCGGCGGCGGCTGCGCCGGCGGTGACGGCTTCGATGCGCTGGTGGGTGAGGTTGGCGGCCTGGCGCAGCATGCGGGCATCGCCGCGGCGGGTGAGGGCGGCGGCGCTGAGATCGGCACTCTCCTCCGCGAGCAGGGTCTGCGCCTGCATGGAGGTGCGGAGCGCCTCGGCGACGGCTTCGGCGCCCTGGGCGCGTTGCAGCCCCTGCCAGGCGTTCCAGGCGACCCAGCCCGAGCCGAGCAATCCCGGCGCCGCGACCACCGCGAAGCCGATGAGGAGAACCTTGGTGATGCGCACGAGCGATCGTCCCGGAGCTGAGAAGCGCCGGGAGGACTACAGCGGGGTACTTGACGCGGGCTTAACGCGCGACGCCGAACGCGGCCCTGCGGCGTGCCACAAGCCCGATGCGAGCAGTTAAGCAGGGATCTGTGACCATATGGTTAAAGTTGCGGGACGCGCCCGCGGCGGGCGGAGATCGTGCCCGGCGACGGAACCCGCGGTTGCGTGCGCGGGGTCACAGAGCATGCGCGCATCGCGGGCCAAGCTTCGTCCTCCGCAGCCAGGAGGGCAGGCAGCATGGGCGTGTACCCGGACAATGACGACACGATGTGGCTGACCGACACCGCGAATGTCGGGCGCGGCAAGAACGGCGATGTCAGCCGCGTCGTCGTGCATGTCACCGCGGGCGGCATGAAGAACACCAACCAGGCGGGCAGCGCCTATGCCACCTGGAGCAGCGCGGAGGTGCGGGCGAAGATGGGGGTGAAGTACCTCTCCGCGCATTTCGTGGTGGAGCTGGACGGGCGGGTGATCCAGTTCGTCGACACCAATGACGCCGCCTATGGCACCGGCTGGCTCACCACGGGATCGGTGCATATCGAATTCGCGGGCGATCACCCGCACCCGCTGACCGGCGACCAGTTGCACTACGGCGCGCGGCTGATCGCCTGGATCGCGCGGGAGCATCCTTCGGTGGCACTCGCCCCGACCGGCACCAGCGCGGCGGATCCCGGCGACCCGACCCTGCCCGGCATCACCTGCCACAAGTTCATCCAGGTGGTCTGGCGCGCGAAGCCCGAGAACAAGTCCAAGCCCTTCACCCCGAAATCCTGCCCGGGTGACGGCATCATCGGCCAACTCGGCGACCTCGCGCGCCAGGCGCGCCTCTATGGACGGCCGCCGCGGGTGCTGGAGCAGGCGGTGGGGCGGTAGGGGAAGCAGCATTCGGGTGCAGAGGCGCCCAGGCAAGCCAACGGCTGCTATGGGCCCGGCAGCACCGGGCTCAGTGGGTGCGCGCCGTCTCCACCACGATCGGTCGCAGCAATACGCGGCTGCCTGCCATCCGGGCGTTGCGCAGCGCGGTCGAGAGTGCTGCGAGGTAGACATCCTGCTGCTCCTCGACGGGGCGCGCGGTCGCGAACAGGGGCTGGTCGGAGACGATCACCACCGCCAGATCGGTGCCGAAGGGTTCGTACACTGGCCAGCCAGTGAAGTTGCCGCGGGGCTCGCCGATTCGGACACGCGCGCTTGCCTGCTGGTACTCGGAAGACACCAGGTTTGCCATCTTGCCGTCGATCATGAAGTAGGCGACGTGGAGGTAGGCAGGCCACTGCGGCATCTGGATGTCGAGCCTCAGCAGCTGCCCCATCAGGAGGGGCTGCGTGCCGACGACCGAGACGCGCGGCGCGTTGTCGCCCTGCGCCACGAACGGGCGGAACTGGTCGAGGGCGCCACAGTAGGGGCCGTCGAAGCTCTGCAGGGCCAGCCGGGACGCGCCCTCCGGCACGTTGCGCGCGGCCAGCGCCTGGCGGATTGCGGCATCCGCGCCGCGACGGAGGACGCCGCTGATGGAGAGGCTCTGATCGCCCGCCGTCCATGTCAGCAGGCCGCAGCTCGCGGCTGCGACGGCGGCGGCTGCCGCGGCCGGGAAGTCCGGCCGCGCAAGCGCGTCCTGCCTCTCGCGCTCCCAGTCGGCCTGGCGCTTCCGCTCCGCCTCCTGCTGCCGGGGCAGCTCTGCCGCGCGCCGCTCCGCGTCCTGTGCGGTGGCCAGTTGCACCTGACGCGCCTGCTCGGCCTGGCGGTCGGCTTCCTGCTGCAGCGCCTGCTCCGCCTGCCGGGCGGCCTCGTGGCGGCGGCCCAGCTCCGCCTCGCGTACGGCGTCCTTCTGCTCGCCGGCGATGCCTCGCTGGCGGGCAATCTGGGCGATGCGCGCCGCCTCCGAGACCTGTCGCGCCAGCTCGGCCCGCCGTGCGGCCCCGGCTGCCTGCCTGGCAGCCTCGGCCTGCCTGGCAGCCTCGGCCTGGTGCGCCTGGACTTGCTGGCTGAAGAGCTCCTCCTGGCGGCCTTGTTCCTGATCCGTCAGACGCCGCTGGCGGGCCGTATCAGAAAGGCGTGCGAGCTCGGCCTGCCGACCCCTCTCGAGCCGGGCGGCTTCCGCCTGGCGCTCGGCTTCCTGTTGCCGGGCCAGCTCCGCCTGGCGCGCGGCGTCTGCGGCTATCCGCCGGGTTTCCTGCTCGCTGACCAGCTCGGCTTGGCGCGCCTGCTCGAATTGCCGCGCCAGGTCCTCGGACGTCGGTCCGGACGGGGAGATGAGGAACCAGGCCGCGACAGCTATCGCCGCAAGGCCGCCGGTGCCGCCGAGGATGATGGGGAGCCGCGGGCGGGTTCCCCCGGTCGTATCCGGCTGCATGTCCCGCGCGGTTGTGCGCGTCGTGTGCCGCTTCGTGTCTTGCCGCTGTCCGGACCCGGTCCGGTCTGGCGCGGCGCTTTCGTCTATGCCTGGCAGGTCAATGCCCGGCAGGCCGCCTCCGGAGCCCGCGGCATGGGCGGGGACGACCAGGGTGGCCTCGCTGTCGGGCGGTGGCGGCGGAGCGTCCCCCCCTCCGGTCGGTGCGGAGAGGGCTGTGCGGATCGCCTTGGCGAAGGCGTCTGCCGTCTGGAACCGTTCATCGGGGCGTTTGGCGAGGGCGCGCGCGATGACTGCGTCGAAGGCCCGCGGCACTGTGACCGCCAGTTGCGACGGAGGCGCCGGTTCGGTGTTCAGCACCTTGTGCATCACCGCGGCGAAGCCACCCTCGAACGGTCTTTCCCCGGTCAGGAGCTGGTAGAGCACGACGCCCGCCGCCCAGATGTCGGCGCGCGCGTCGACCGGCTCGCCGCGGAACTGCTCGGGCGCCATGTAGGGGGGCGTGCCGATCAGCGTGCCGATCTGGGTCATCGAGGAGTTCTCGATCCGGGCGATGCCGAAGTCGGCGATCTTCACGATGGCGTCCGGACCCTTCGACGTCATCATGATGTTGGCGGGCTTGATGTCCCGGTGCACCACCTTGTTCTGGTGCGAGTACGCGAGGGCGGACAGCACCTGCGCCATGATCCGCACCACGTCGTGGACCGCGAAGCGCTCTTTGTTGTCGATCAGATCCTTGAGGCTGCCGCCCTCGACCACCTCCATCACGATCCATGCGGCTTCGGCATTCTCGCCATAGTCATGGACTGTGACGATGTTCGCGTGCGTGAGGTTCCCGGCTGCCATGGCCTCACGCCGGAAGCGCTCATGGGCCTCATGACCCTCGGGGTCGTCCGCCGGGGCAAGCTTCACAACTTTGATGGCGACCCTGCGCCGGATGTTTCGGTGCATGGCCTCGAGGACGGTGCCCATGGCGCCGGCGCCGAGCGTGCGTAGCACCTCGTATTTCCAGGATAGCTCGGCCGGAAGCATCGCACCCCGCTGGGTCATCGAGATCCTGTGAGGCTCAGTGCGGAGACGTGCGGGCGGTGTGTCGCCTCAGCGACGCATCTCCCCTCGGCCTCCGGCGCTCGCGAGTCTGCCAGGTGGCACTACCGGGTCGCGCGAGGAAGCGCCTCCTCCGATCGGAGGAGGCGCTCCGCCCAAGGCGTTGCTAGCATTGAATTTCTTCATCCCTGATGGCGTGTCCGCACCCTCTGAGGGGTACCGGACTTCCCGTTGCTGGCGCTGGACCATGAGGACGCAGCGATCATGCCGCTCTCAGTAATTGATGTGCCCGCGCTGCTTGCGCCGATCGGCGAGAATGGCGCGGGGGCGGATTTGCGCGTCAAGGATGCGTCGCTCTATTGGGCGCTGCGGGACGCGCGCACCGCAGCCCGGGAGCAGGAACGCGCGGTGGATCGCGATGACCCCTGGGCCGATCGCGAGGCGGCCCTTGTGGCATGGCGGGAGGTGAAGCGGCTCGGCATCCTGTGTCTGCGCGAGCGAAGCAAGGACTTCGAACTGGCCGCCTGGGTCACCGAGGCGCTGGTCCGGCTCGACGGGCTGCCCGGCCTCCGGGCGGGCGCAGAGCTCCTGTCCGGCCTGCTGGATCAGTACTGGGAGAGCGGCTTCCCACGCCCGGACGAGGAAGCGGACGAAGACGCGCGGTTCGAAGCTCGTCTCCTGCCCCTCGACGCCATGGGCGGCGGTTCTCGCGGCCTGAGCTTCGACGGCCTCGGCACTGTCCTGCAGCCGCTTCGACTCCTACCGCTGTTCCGACGCGCTGATGGAAGCGATGTCTACCTTCGCGACTGGAACAGGGCCATCCGGGCCACATACCAGTCCGACTCGCATCGACTCTGGCTTTTGGCAAAGGGCGTCGACGACCTGGCCGTGCTGCATGTCGATGCTCAGGCTGACGCCGAGACGCTGCGGGCCTTTCTTGCCGACCTCACCGAGGCAAGGTCCGCATGGGGCGACGTGCAGGACAGGGCCGGCGAGCGCTTCATGGATCAGGCTTGCGGACCTCGCGAGATTGTCGATGCGCTGAGACAAATCCAGGAGGAAGTGCGGCGCGCACTGGGCCCGTTCGCCGAGGTCGGTTCTGCCTTGATCGAGAGGCGCCGCAGAAAAGAGGCCACGACAGCATCGGTCTTGGCGAACGCCGTGATCGACCTGCCCGCGCTACTGGCCCCACTGGGCGACGATGGCGGCGGCCTGGACCTGCGCATCGAGCATGCCTCGCTCTACTGGGCTTTGCGAGATGCCCGGACCGCCGCGCGGGAGCAGGAACGTGCCTTCCTCGATGGGCATCCCGACGCTGACCGGGCCGCGTCGATGGCCGGATGGCGCGACGTGAAGCGCCTCTCGATTCTATGCCTGGAGAAGTGGAGCAAGGATTTCGAGGCCGCCGCCTGGCTGACCGAGGCGCTGGTCCGCCTCGACGGGCTGCCTGGCCTGGCGGCGGGCGCCGAACTTCTCTCCGGCCTGTTGGACCAGTATTGGGACAATGGCTTCCCCCGCGCGGACGCAGATGCGGAGCATGGCGCGGAATTCGACAATCGTAGGCTGCCTCTTGAGGCCATGGGTGATCGGTCGATCGGATTGGGATGGGGCGAGGGCACGATCGATCAGCAGCTGCGTCTGCTGCCGCTCTTCCATCGCGCCGACGGCCGTCCTGTTCTCTTGAGCGATTGGGTGGCAGCCAGCGACATCACCTTCAAACACGAAGAGCACAGGCTGCTCCGGATCGCGCGGGGCACCGACGACCTTGAATTGCTTCACGCGCGCGCGCAGGCCGACACTGCGCCCTTGCATACGCTCCTCGATCAGCTCTCGGTCCCCAGCGATGCCCTGGAAAGCCTGGCGGCCAAGGCCGAGGTTCGATTTTCGTTGGGATCAGTCGGCATACATTCGATCTTTTACACGCTGGGGAGTATTCAGTGGGCTGTTGGCCAAGCCCTCGGTCCGCTCGCGGATATCGGTTCCCGCCAGTGGCACGCCAACCGAAGCGCCGAACTATCCGATGGGGCGGCTCATGCGCCTCAAGGACGGAGCGGTGACTCCGCCTGATCGACCGAGCCAGCCATGCTCCGATACCCATGCGCCGACACCCATGCGCCGACTGGGGTTGATCTCGCGGATGCCGCCACCGCCCCGTCCAAGGCGCCTCGCAGGTTCACGGCGCCTCACATCGACTGCTGATAGAGCGGCCAGACGGCTGCGCACGCGCAAGCAAGAAGGGCGCAGCCGATCGCGATCTCGGGCCAGCGAGCACGTCCGCCGGTGGAACGTCGCGCATTGTGCCTGGCCAACAGCAAGCCGAGCGCGACGAACCAGCCAGCTGCCATCAACACGATCACCCCGCAGGCCGCCAATGCGATCTCAAGCTCCCGCGTCTCGCGATGGCCCAGGAAGAACGTGGCGAAGAATGGCACCGTCAACGGGTTGCTGATGGCAGCCAGCACGCCAAAGCCGAATTGGGTCATCGGACTGCCGTGGGAGGCAAACTCCGCCGCTTCCGCTGTTCGGCTTGCCCGCCGGATGCTGCGCCACCCCGCTCGCGCCAATAGCAACGCGAACATCACGCGCCCGATGATTTCCATTGCATCAAGGCGGGTAGCTTCACGCGTCAGCAGCATCGCGGCGAGCACCGCGCACAACGCGGCCAGGCCAGCGCCCGTGCCTATGCCAAGTGCCGCCGCGGCGACAGCATGACCCGAGCCCGACAAACCCGCGCGGAGGATCACCAGGAGGTTCGGCCCTGGTGTCGTCAGGACCAGAGCATAGGCGGGCACCAAGCCAGTCAGCAGAACGAGAAGGGATGATCCAGACACGTGTGAACCCCATCGGCCGATGGGGTGGCAGTCAGCCCAACATGATACGATATCGCATCATACGGTCGGAGGACCCGAAACCTTCGGCGGCCGATTGGTGGCGTCTATCAAGGAGGTGTGACCGCGCCCGTAACATTCCCCGCCGGGAGGCAGGTAGCGTGTTGCTTGCTCCGCCGTCCCGGATAGGGCCCGTCTCGCAAAAAGTTGCTCTGCCGGATGGATCGCAGCCATGCTGCAGTGCGGCATCAAGGAGACATCGCATGGCCCTGCGATCCAGACGAGGCGCTGCGCTGCTTGACGTTGTCTATTCTGCCGGCGCCCAGCCTGAACTCTGGCCCGAGGTCCTGACGCGCGTCGCCGACCATCTCGGCGCCACCGGCGGCATGCTCGCCTATGTCGCCCCGCGCGGCCAGCAGAGCTTCCTGGTCACCGGCCGGCTGCGCGAGGATCTCAGCGCGCTGTCCATCGAGCGCTATCTCCAGAATAATCCCTGGACCAACGCGATGGCCGGCCTACCCCCCGGCAAGCCTGTCGTCGTCAACAGCCTCATCGACGCCGGCGCGCTCCGCCGCAGTGCCTTCCACGCCGACATCCTGGCGCCGCAGGGCATCGACGACAACCTGAGCGTGAAGGAGGCCGTCCTTGGGGACCATGGTGGCCTCGGTGGCTTCGGCTTCACCCTGACGCGGCACGGTTCGGAGAATGCAGGGGAGAGGCTGCGGCGGTTCAGCCGGCTGGCGCCGCATCTCTCGCGTGCCCTCGAGACGTCACTCGCCCTCGGCCGCTACGCCGACGGCACGCGGCAATTGGCGCGGGTGTTGCAATTGATGCCCGGCCCGGCGCTGTTGCTGGATCGTGGGGGCCGCATCAGCCATGCCAATCCCGCGGCCGAGGCGCTGCTGCGCCAGCGTGACGGGCTGATGACCGACCGCGAAGGCGGCCTGCGCCTCGCTGCCCGCTTGCCCGCGGAGACCAAGGCCTTGTCGCGCGCGGTGACCGAGGCGCTCTCGGTCGCGGCGGGAGGCGATGAGGTGTTGCGACCACCGCTGCGGCTCACTCGCCCATCCGGTCTGCCGCCTCTGACTGTCATGCTGGTACCGCTGCCGCCGCCTGCCTTCGCGCTCTGGGAATTGACGGAATCGGCGCGGGCACTCGTGCTGGTCATCGATCCCGCGCTGCAGCCGCTGGCGTCGGCGGAGGCGGCCGGGGCGGCCTTCGGGCTGACCGCCGCGGAGGCGCGCGTGGCGGTGCTGATTGCGGGCGGGCTCAGCGGGCCTCAGGCGGCGGCGGCCCTCGGCGTCGCGCTGACCACGGTGAAGACCCACCTGTCGCGCTGTTTCGACAAGATCGGCGTCCGCTCCCAACTGGGACTTGTGCGCCTCCTGGCGTCGATGCCCACCAGCGCTCCGCCTCCGGCCCGCGGCGAGGGGTGATAGGTCACCGCCACCGAAGCGTCACGCACCACGCGAAGAGCCAGCGCGCCTCGCGTGCAGTGTTCCGCACCGATAAGGGCGAGCGGCCCGAGTGCGTCTCGCACCACCCCCCAGCAGGCCGGAGATGAGCTTCGCGCCCATGCTGAGGCCAGGCAGCCCATCGAGCCGGACGAGAGCCTCGGTCAGCCAGGCGGCGACTTCGAAATCCTTGCTCCGCTCGCCAAGGCAGATGGTCCGCCATGGTCGGCGCCTCCTCATTGTCCGGCGGCGAGCAGCGGGAAGTCCGGCACGTCGCCCGGCCGCTGCATCACCGGGTGTTGGCGGCCATTGGTGAAGGCGCGGACCCGGTCGGCCACGAAGACGTTCAGCTCGTCGGTGCGCACGGCCCCATCGCGGTTCAGATCGGCCGCCCCTCGCAGCCCCTCCAGCAGCGCCGCGGTGAAGGCGCCGTTGCCGAGCGCCGGCAGCTCCACCGCCGGCTGGCGGGAGGTGGCCGCGGCGAAGACGATCAACCCGCTGCCCGGCTCGCGGAGCTGGTTCACGAAGGCCGTCATGTCCGGCCGCGTCCGCGCCCCGCGCTGATTCTGCGCCAGCACCGCGCTGCCGGCGTGGCAGATGTCGACGAAGGCCACCACCCGCCCGGGGACGCGCGACAACATGCCCTGCAGGTCGGTCTGCGCCACGGCCGTCGAGAACAGCCGCTCCGGATCGCCATCCACCGGGAGGAAGAAGGTGCGGCCCTCGTCCGGCAGGCCATGCCCGGCCAGGAAGACCAGCGCCACGTCGTTGCTCGTGGTCTGTCGCCGTAGCCAGTCCAGCGCGTCCAGCACGCCGCCGCGCGTCGCCTCCCGGTCGGTCAGCACCCGCAGGTTCACCTCCCGGTACAGCCCGCGGTCCCGCTGCGCCGCGAGCGCCTCGGCGAGGTCGCGTGCGTCCTTGGCCGCATAGCTCAGCCGCAGCTCCGGATCGGCGTAGTCGGAGACACCGACCAGCACCGCGTTCAGTCGCGGCAGCAGCGCGGTCATGGCGGTCGGCGCTGCGGCCGGCGCCGGCGCGGCGGACAGGCCAGCGGGCCCGGTCCGGGGCGGCGAGGGTAGGGGGGCCGCCGGCACGGGTGCTGGGCCGATCAGGCGCAGCCGCGCCGGTTCGCTGGTGCGATCGTCAGTCGCGGCCAGCAACGCGACGTCCACCGTCCGCCCCGGTTGGATCGGGACCGTCACCTGCCGCTCCTCCTCTTCCGCCGCGGCCCTGTCCCGCCGCAGTGTAGCCAGGTCGAGCCCACGCGCGGCCGGCGCCGGCCTGCCGTCCAGCAGCACCCGTACGCTCCGCACCGGTTGGCCGGAAGGCGAACGCAGGCTGTAGCGGATCACCACCTCCTCACCACTCACCTGGCTGCCGTCGCGCGGCGAAAGGATCGTGACGACCGGCGGCAGCTCCCGACGCAAGTCGGGCGCTGCCTGCGTCTGCTTGCCGCGGGCCGCGTCGGCCTGGCGCAGCGCCTCGGTGACATCCAGCGCGGTCAGCACGCGCTCGATGACATCGGGGCGATAGAAGCGATCCCGGAAACGGCCAACACCGAAGAAATCCGCCGCCTGATCGGGGCCGCGGTTCAGGTGCCAGCCGATCAGGTCCTCGCCTCCCGGCGAGGCCGCGTAGTGGCCGGCCGGCGTGAAGGCCACCCAGCGCTGCGCATCGGGCGTGACGAAGAGCGCCAGAAGCTCCACCCCGTCCCGCAGCCGGTACCAGCGGATGGTACCATCGCCAAGCGCCGCGACGGCCAGCCGGCCATCGGGCGACTGGTTGATCCGGTATGCGGAACCTGGCACCGACCGGGCCCAGATCTGGCGCCTCTCCCCGTTGAACAGGCGCAGGTACCACTCGGTGCCGAGCAGCACCCGCCCGGGTGTCACCGCGATGCTCCTCGCATTTTCCCGTTGCGCGATCGGGAGCCTCTGGCCGTTCAATGTGGGGCTGCTGCCGTAGTCCCAGCTTGCCGCGCGCAGGCCTGCGGCTTCGGCAGCCCAATCGGCCAGACCCGCGCGCGGCGCCCCATCGATGGTGAGTTCGCCGCGTCCGGCATCGAAGCGCAGCCAGCGGTCCTGCGCGTCATAGAACACCCATTCCACCGTGCCGCCATCGCGCGACAGCCGCAGCCGCCGTGCGGGCGCCTCCAATCCGCCAGGGGGGTTGGCCAGGTCGCCGGTGCTCTGCGCCCGCTCGGATTGCCGGACGCCATCGCGGTCCAGCACGGCCATTTCGCCATAGGTCGAGAGGAGGGCCATGCGCCCGTCGGCGAGCACCAACATCTCCGATGTCGCATTCGGGAACGCGTGCCGCGCCATCCGGCGCTGGCCGCGGCCCGCATCCGACCATTCCAGCACCGGGCCACGATCACCGCCCCAGACCGAGCCGCTGGCGTAGACCGTGCGTCCGTCACTGCTCCAGGCGACCGAACTCAAGCTCAGCTCGGCCGCCCCCAGGGTCCGGGGGATGCCGGCGACATCGGGCCTGACCCGAAGATCAAGGGAGGAGCCGCCGCGTACCTCCACGGCGATCGCCTCGTAACCAACCGCGAGCAATTGCCCGTCCGGGCTGAAGCGGATCCGGGCCGGCGGGCGGCCGACCTCGGTCCGCACCTGCCGGAGCCGGCGCCCCGCCGCATCGTAGAGCCGCAATCCGCCATCGGACGATGATGACGCCAACCGGCCATCCGGCGCGAAGCCGAGATCCGCGACCATGCCGCCATAGGCGCGATCCTCGGCGATCGGTTGCCCATCCCGGACGCGGAACAGACGCATGCCGCCGGTGCCGAGACCCACCGCCAGACGCTGTCCGTCCGGCGAGAAGGCGAGTGCGTTGACGGCATCCGGCATGCCATCCAGGCGCCGCACCGGTTGCCGGGTCTGCAGGTCGAACAGGAGGACGCCATCGCGCGCGCGCTGCCCGAGCCATCCTCCGACCGCGGCCATCCGGCCGTCGGGGGAGACTGCTGCGGCGTACAGAAAGCCCTCCTCGTTCTCGCCGATCTGCGGCCGCAGCACGCCGATCGGGCGCAGGTCCGGCAGCGACCAGATCCGCGCCGTCTTGTCGTGGCTGACCGTCACCATCACCCGCCCGGCTGCATCCGCGGCGGCGCTGGTCGTGGCCGAGGAATGCCCGCCGGTCTCGATGCGCAGCAGCGGTGTCGCCGGTTGCGGCTGCGCCCTGGCAGGCGCGGCCGGACCCAGGCATGCCGCCAGCAGCCAAGTTGCCACGACCATGAGACGGATCATCGCTGTAACCCTCCGACGGCTCGCGGCAGCCAGGGACGGCCTGGCCGGACGCCATGGCGCGTCGCCGTGTGCAGGCTAGGGGGCGGCGCGGCGGAGCACCTCCTCCGATCGGAGGAGGTGCGACCCCACGCGACACGGTAGTGCGTTGCAAGGTCCGGTGTTCCAAGCGCAGGAGGTCGAGGACAGGATGCGCCTCTCGGTAATCGCCGTCTCGATCGCCAGCCTTGCCGCCTGCGCCGGCACGGTCGGCGGGAATGGTGCGGCGCCTGCGGCATCCGCCTCCTACGGCCCAGGCTTCGTGGCACGGCTTTCCGCCATCCGCGGCATGGAACAATTCGCCCGGGTCTCCTTGCGATGCACCGGCGTCCTGGGCCTGGCCGCCGAACGCGGATCCGCAGGCAACGCCAGCGTGAACGCCGTCCAACTGGCGATGGATGGAGAGACCATTCTGCGTCACATGGGTCAGTCGGCGAGCAGGGAGGTCGGTCTGGGCCAAGCGCTGGCGGATGCCGAGCTCACGGCCGGGCGCCAGTTCGTCGACTCACCATCGAACGGCGATGCGAGGATGCAGGCGATCCGCACCTGCCTGGAGCTGGCGCAGGACGTCGCGGCAACGGCCGGTGCCGGGAAGTAGAGAGGCGGCGCAGGCCGCATGCGACGCGCGCGCTAAGCCGGGCAGATCATTCGAACACCGCCGCGCTCGCCTCCCTGGCGAGGAGCGCCCGTGCCGCGGCGGCGGCGCGGTAGCGCCAGACGAGCTCGGCGAAGCCCTGGGCCTTCAGGCCGCGCGGCGGGCCCGCCGCGAAGGTCACGGCGCGCCGCTTCGGGTCGAGCTTCACGCGCCGGCCGCCTGGCAGGCGCGCCGGGAAGGGCGCCTCGGGCGGCAGCCGGAGGCGGGTGACGACGCGGCCCTTGTCCATGCTCATGTCGAGCTCGAGCACGTGCTCCCAGGCGATCGGCCGGTCGAGCCCGGCGACCGCCATGGCCTCCGGCCCCAGGACCAGGAAGGGCGTGTCGCCCCGGCGCAGCATGCCGATGCCGAAGACGATGAAGACCAGCCCCACCCCGCCGGCCCCGGCGATCGCGATCCACGCCTCCCTGCCCTCGGTGGCGGGCAGGCCGATCGCCACCAGGACCAGGGCGACGAGGGCGAGGGCGCCGCCGAAGCCGATGAGGGTGAACCCGCCTCCCCGGGTGTTCTCGTGCAGCGCCACCGCCTCGGTGCCGATACCCGCCGCGGTGGCCTCCAGCGCCGCCCGCGTGGCCTCTGCATGCTGCCGCGCTGCCTCCAGGAAGTCGTCGCTCGCCTCGCGGCAAAGCGCCCCGGGGTCGGCGAAGTAGGCGGAGAGGCGGGACAGCGCCTCCTGCGCCGGCGCGGCCGCGGCCTCCGCCAGCAGCGCGGGCGTCGCTGCGCGCCCGAGGGCATCGAGGCGCTGGCGGGTCGTCGGGTGGGTGTCCGTCGGGTGCGCCTGCCGTTCCTCCAGATGGTCGGCCGCGCTGTCCAAGCCGCGTTCGGCGGCGTGGCCGAGGGCGGCGGCGACGAGATCCCGCGGCGCGTCGTCCGGGGCGCGGTAGGCGGTCTCCAACGCCTCGTCGATCCGTGGCTGCGCGGCGGTGACGCGCAGCAGGGCGCGCGCAGCGGCGTCGGCCGAGGTCACCTCGGCCCCGGCGGCGTCCGCCGCGAACTCGCGCAGGCGGCTCCAGTGCATGACGGCGAGGTGGAACTGGTCCATGACGAAGACGCCGAGCCGCAGCGCGGGGCGGGTCAGCAGCGAGACCGAGCCGTCGTGCTGCGCCCCGGCCAGCAGCACGGCATCGAGCGAGCGGCCGACCCCGGCGTAGATCGGCAGGAAGCGCAGGCTGTACTCGGTGTCCCCGCCGGAGAAGTGCGCCAGCTCGTGGCCGATGATGGTGGCCACCTCGTCTTCCCGCAGCAGCGGCAGCAGGGGGAGCGGCAGGTAGAGCGTCCGGCCGCCGATGGCGCCGCCGCCCGGTTCCAGGACCTTCGGGCCCGAGCTGACGAAGACGCCGCCGGTGAGCCCGACCACGACATTGTCCGGCCGCAGCGCGCCGAGCCGTGCGGCCAGGTCGTCCAGCAGGCGCCAGAGGCCCGGCGCCTCCTCGGCTGAGACGGCGCGACCGGGAACCGGCAGCGGGTCCGGCGTGAAGATGCCGACCGTCCGCCGCAACTGCATCAGCGCCTTGCCCGCGGTCCAGAGGCTGGCGCCGACGACGACCGCCGCGATCGCCAGGAGCTTGACGCCGTCCGTGGTCAAGGCTCCGGCTTGCAGGATCGCCGATGCCTCGAAGGCGACGGCCGCGACGATGACGATGGCCGCCAGCAGCACCTGCAGCCCGAGCAGCGGCGGCAGCGCATGGCGGACGAAGCCGAAGCCGCGCACCAATGCTTCGCGCGAGCGGCGCCCGGTGCGACCGAGCAGCGCCGCGCCCAGAAGGGCGAGGATCGAGAGCCCGGCCGCGAGGGCGGCGCAGAGGATCAGGACCGGCGGCAGGTACCGCCGGAAGCGTGCCAGCGCCAAGGTGTCTTCCGCGTCGTCGAGCGCCTCCTTCGCCTGCGACAAGGCGAGCGGCCCGGCATAGGTCCGGCCGTCGCGGCGGAACCGTGCGCCGGCATCGGGGCTGCCATTGGCGGCGGCGGGCCAGGCCTCCAGCGTCGCGACGACCTTCGCCATCCGGTCCCGCTGCAAGGCGCGGGCTTCCAGATCCGCACTTCCACGCTGCCATTCCCACAAGCCGAGGCCGAGGAAGGCCAGAGGCAGCAGCACGGTGATGAGCAGCAGGCCGAGGGTAGCGCGGCGGCTCCGGGCGCCCTCAGGGTTGGACATGGTCTCTGCCTTCTCCGAGCTGCGCGGGGCGGCGCCAAGCTAGCCTGGGAGCCGGAGGCGCGGAACCGCCCCCAACTCCCCTAGTAGATTCCCATCGCCAGCCCCGCGGCGAAGGCGGTGCCGAGCTGCTCGCAGCGGGCGAGCTCGGCGGCCGGGACGACCTTCGGCGCCAGGATCGCCTCCGGCGTCTGCGCCCCCGTGCAGACCAGGACCGGCTCGGCGACCGCCCGCAGCCGCCAGCCGGTGGCGATGCGCTGCAACTGGCGGATGGCGTTCTGCCCGTCGCTGCCGGCGCATACCAGCAGGGCGTAGGGCCGTCCCTCGACGCGCCCGAGCAGCGGGTAGTAGCAGCGGTCGAGGAAATCCTTCATCGGGCCGGAGATGGCGGCCAGGGTCTCCGGCGTGGCCAGCGCATAGCCTTCGGCCGCCAGCATCTCCTCCGGCCCCGCCGCCGCCGCGTGCAGCACCTGCACCCGCGCTTCCGCGGCGGCGCCGCGCGCCAGGGCCTCGGCCATCTGGCGCGTGCCGCCGGTGTTGGAGTGATAAACGACAAGCAGCGACTTCATTGCCGCCACCTTCCGGCTATCCTGGCGCCGAGGGAAGGGACACCCATGCGCATCGAGATCCTCTGCACCGGCGACGAGATCCTCTCCGGCAAGACCATCAACACCAACTACAGCCATATCGCCCGGAGGCTGGTCGAGGTCGATCTCGGCGTCGCCTGGGGCACCACGGTGGGCGATGATCGCGGGGCGCTGCAGGCCGCCTTCCGGCAGGCCGCGGCGCGGGCGGATGTCGTCATCGTCAATGGCGGCCTGGGGCCGACGGTCGATGACCTGAGCCAGGAGGTGGCGGCGGAGGCGGTGGGCGTGCCCCTGGTGCTGCACGCGCCCTGGCTGGAACGGATGGAGGGCTTCTATGCCCGGCGCAACCGGCCCATGCCGCCGAACAACCGCAAGCAGGCCATGCTGCCGGAGGGGGCGGAGTTCATCGACAACCCCATCGGCACCGCCTGCGGCTTCGCGGTGACCATCGCGGACGCCCGCTTCTACTTCACCCCGGGCGTGCCGCGGGAAATGCGGCGCATGCTCGACGAGCAGATCATCCCGCGGCTGCTGGCGAAGGCCGGGCTTGCCGGTGTCACGCGCCTCAAGCGCTTCCACTCCTTCGGCGTGGGCGAGAGCCGGGCCGACCAGATGCTGGCGGGGCTCGAGGCGATGGCGCCGCCGGGCGCGGTGAAGCTTGGCTTCCAGGCCCACTACCCGCAGCTCGAGACCAAACTCGCCGTGCGCGGCCCCGATGCCGCGGCGCTGGAGGCGATCCTCGCGCCGCTGGAAGCGGCGGTGCGCCAGCGCCTCGGCAACTTCATCGTCGCCGAGGATGAGCAGACCTTGGAAGGCGTCGTGATCGATGCGCTCGGCGAGGGGAGGCTGGCGGTCGTGGAGACGCTGACCGGCGGCGGCATCGCACAGCGGCTGGTGCAGGTGCCGGGCGCGGAGACGCGGTTCCGCCGCGGCCTGGTGCTGCCGCCGCTGGAGGCGCATGGCGCCGCGGCGGTGGCGCAGGCCGCGGCGCTGCGGGCGGAG
>NZ_JAAGBB010000061.1 GCF_018129085.1 Plastoroseomonas hellenica | reverse complement strand
TTTGCGGCGGCCCGACCGGGCCGCCGCAAACGGCAGGAACAAAACAAGGAGACTGTCAGCCATGTCTCCGGTCCAAACTGTCAGTGATGTCCCCGGCTAGACAAGGGGCTTTGCCCCTCCCGGACCCACCCCAGCAGGAGCCTGCAGGCCCCTGCACCCCGTTTACTTTGACGCCCTGATTGCCAGGGGGTCACCCGGCGGAAGACGCCGGGTGACCCCCTGGCAATCAGGGCGCCCAGTGAAGCAGGTCCAGGAGGCTCTAGCCTCCTGGCGGGTGAGGTCCGGAGAGAGCAGCGCCCTCTCCGGGGACAGCCCTCCCCCCGATGGCCGCCGCGATCACCGGGGCCAGGCCGCGGAATTCGGCGGCGCGGGGGCTGCGGGCGCGCCAGGCGAGGCCGAGGGTGCGGCGGGGCCCGCCGACGGCGGCGTCGCTCTCGACCGGGCGGAGTTCGACCCCAGCGCCGGCCAGAACGCCGCCATCGATCGAGAGCTTCGGCAACAGGGTCACGCCGAGCCCACCGGCCACCATCTGCACCAGCGTCTGGAGGGAGGTGGCGGCGAAGCCGTCCCCGGCGGCGGCACCCGGCAGGCCGCAGGCCGAAAGGGCGTGGTCGCGCAGGCAATGCCCGTCCTCCAGCAGCAGGAGCCGTTCGCCGCCGAGCGCCGCCACCGGGACGCGGGCACGCTCGGCCAGACGGTGCCCTTCGGGGAGCGCCGCCAGGAAGGGGTCTTCGGCGATGGCGAGGGTTTCGGCATCGCCCGTCGCAACCGGGAGCGCCAGCAGCAGCAGGTCCAGCCGGCCGGCCATCAGCCCTTCCAGTAGCCGCTCCGTCAGGTCTTCCCGCAGCCAGAGGCGCAGGCGGGGGAAGGCGTTGCGCAGCGCCGGCATCAGCCGCGGCAGCAGGAAGGGCCCGATGGTCGGGATCACGCCCAGGCGAAGCGGGCCGGAAAGCGGGTCGCGCGCCGTCGCGGCCGCCTCCGTCACCGCTTCCAGGGCGGCGAGCGCCCGGCGCGACTCGCGCAGGATCTCGAGTCCCAGGGGCGTGAAGACCGGCCGCTTGGCGCCGCTGCGCTCCAAAAGGGCAGCGTCGAGCTGGCGTTCGAGGGCGATGATTCCGGCCGAAAGCGTCGATTGGGTCACGCCACAGGCGGTCGCCGCCCGGCCGAAATGGCCGGTATCGGCGAGGGTGACGAGGTAGCGGAGCTGCTGGGGGCTCGGGAGGTGCCCACCGGGGAGCGGCTTCATCGAAACATCCGATGGTTTTGACGAAAACTATTCATTGGCACCTTTTGCTGCAGCGCGCCATATCCGGTGGGCACCGCAACACGAACTCCCCGGGGGTATTCGCATGCTGACTGTTGGCGACAGCTTTCCTGACTTCTCGCTCACGGCCGTGAAGGCCGGCCCCGAGGGCCTGGGCGGCCCGGGCGTTTCCTTCACCGAGATCAATTCGGCGACCGACGAGGGCAAGTGGAAGATCGTCTTCTTCTGGCCGAAGGACTTCACCTTCGTCTGCCCGACCGAGATTGCCGCCTTCGCCAAGCTTTCCGGCGAGTTCGCCGATCGTGACGCGGTGGTCTACGGCGTCTCAACCGACAGCGAGTTCGTGCACCTGAACTGGCGCGTCTACAACGACGACATCCGCGACCTGTCGATCCCGATGCTGGCGGACGTGAAGCGGGAGCTGTCCGGCGCCCTCGGCATCCTCGACAAGGAGGCCGGCGTGCCGCTGCGCGCGACCTTCATCGTCGACCCGAACGGCACCATCCAGTGGGCCTCGGTGAACGGCCTCAATGTCGGCCGCAATCCGCAGGAAGTGCTGCGCGTGCTGGACGCGTTGCAGACCGACGAGCTCTGCCCCTGCAACTGGGAGAAGGGCAAGGACGTGCTGAAGCCGCAGGAGCTGTTCTCCAAGGCCGCCTGAATGTCTTCGGGGCGCCATACGGCGCCCCGGAGCCTCCCGCATCCGATCGGGTGCGGGGGTGCGGCGAAGCGGCCTGCCCGGCGGGCCGCCTCCCCTCACCCGCTTCCCATCACCGCCCGTAAGAGGATCGCGCCATGTCGCTCGAGGCCCTGCGCAATGCGCTGCCCGAATATGCCAAGGACCTGAAGCTCAACCTCGGCAGCCTCGCCACCGAGCCGGTACTGACCCAGCAGCAGCTCGCCGGGACCTTCATCGCCTCCGCCCTCGCCTCCCGCAACGCGCAGGTGGTGCAGGCGATCACCGCGGAATTCGCGCCGAAGCTGTCGGCCGAGGCGCTGACCGCGGCGAAGGCGGCGGCCTCGATCATGGGCATGAACAATGTCTATTACCGCTTCACCCACCTGGTGGGCGGCGACTACCCGAAGCTGCCCGCCAAGCTGCGCATGAACGTCATGGCGAAGCCGGGCGTCGAGAAGGTGGATTTCGAGCTCTGGTCGCTTGCCGTCTCCGCGATCAATGGCTGCGGCATGTGCATGGAGGCGCATGAGAAGGTCGTCCTGCATGGCGGCCTCTCCAAGGAAGCCGTGCAGGCAGCGGTGCGAATCGCCGCCACCGTGCACGCGGTGGCCGCGACGCTGGACGGCGAGCAGGCGCTGGCCGCCTGATTTCCGGCTGATCCGGACGCCTTCCCAGGGGGTCGCGCTTGCCGCGGCCCCTTGGCTTGTCTAGGACGCCAGCGACGCCCTTCGCGAGCCTCGCCATGCCCGCCCACCCCGCCGCCCGATGCTGTTCAACTCGCAGGCCCTGATCCTCGGGCTGCTGCCGATCGCGCTCGCCGGCTGGTACGCGGCGCCGACTCGCGCGCTCCGCCAGATCTGGGCGATCGGCGCCTCCCTCGTCTTCTATGGCTTCTGGGACATCCGCTTCGTGCCGGTCCTGGTGGCGCTGACCCTGATCAACTGGGCGATCGGCCATGCGCATGAGCGCTGGCCGCGCGGCATCTGGCCGATCCTGGGCATCCTGTTGAACCTCGGCCTGCTCGCCTGGGTAAAGTATGCGAATTTCTTCGCCGAGAACGTCGCCTGGCTGGCGGGCGGGGGGCACGAGGCCTGGGACATCATCCTGCCGCTCGGCGTTTCCTTCTTTGTGTTCCAGAAGATCGCCTACCTGGTCGATCTCCGACGCGGGAAAGCGCATGCCTATCCGCTGCTCGACTTCGCGCTCTTCGTCACCTTCTTCCCACAGCTCGTGGCCGGGCCGCTGGTGCGGCACAACGAGATCATCCACCAGTTCGCACTCGATCCAAGGCGGCCGGAAGCGGCCGAAAACCTGACGCGCGGCGCGGTGCTGTTCATCATCGGGCTCGCGAAGAAGGTGCTGATCGCGGATACGCTGGCGCCGGTGGTCGACCGCCTCTTCACGCATGCGGCCGCGGGTGGCGCGCTCAACCTCGCCGAAGCCTGGGCAGCGGCGGGCGGCTTCGCGCTGCAGATCTATTTCGACTTCTCCGGCTATTCCGACATGGCGATCGGCCTCGCGCTCATGTTCGGGCTGCTGCTGCCGGCGAATTTCGATGCGCCCTATCGCGCGACCTCGATCCGGGATTTCTGGCGGCGCTGGCACATGACGCTGTCGCGCTTCCTGCGCGACTACGTCTACATCCCGCTCGGCGGCAATCGCGGCGGCGGCGGGCGCCAGGCGGCGAATGTCGTGGCGACCATGCTGCTCGGCGGCCTCTGGCACGGCGCGGCCTGGACCTTCGTCGCCTGGGGCGGGCTGCATGGCCTGGCGCTCGCCGTCAATGGCGCCTGGAACCGGGCGGGGCTCGCGATGCCCCGGCTGCTCGGCTGGGCGCTGACGCTGCTCTTCGTGACCGGCTGCTGGGTGCTGTTCCGCGCACCGGACTTTCCGACCGCCGCGGCGATGCTGCAGGCGATGGTGACCGGCGGCCCGGGACGCGTCGCGATCGACAATACCCAGGCCGCGGCGGCGATCGCTGGCGTCGCGGCAGCGCTGCTGGGACCGGCTTCGCACCGCTTCGCGCTGGAGCGGATCCGGCCGCAGCCGGCGCTGGCGCTGCCGGTAGCGGCGGCCCTCGTCTATCTGCTGCTGATCACCGGTGGGCGCCGCGCGCATGACTTCATCTATTTCCAGTTCTGACCCGCCCGGCGCCTGGGCGCGCTTCCTGCGCCGCTTCGCGGTGTCGGCTGGGGTACTGCTGGCCCTGGTCTACGGCTTCGTCGCGCTGGTCGATCCCTGGGGCGCACTGCCCCTCTCGCTGCCGATCGAGCGGCTGCCGGTGACGCAGAACCAGCGCTTCGCCTATCCGATGCTGGCCCGCGATTCCAGCTTCGATTCCGTCGTCATCGGCACCTCCACGCTGCGGCTCCTGGATCCCGTGCAACTGGATGCGTTGCTCGGTGGCCGCTTCGCCAATCTCGCGATGAACGACAGCACGGCCTGGGAGCAGATGCGGCTGCTGGACGTCTTCATCGACGCGCATGCGGCGCCACGGCAGGTGATCATCGGGCTCGACCGTCCCTGGTGCGAGGCGGGGCCGCTCCGGCGCCTCACCGACCGCCCTTTCCCGGAATGGATCTACGCGCCCTCCCGCTGGCGGGGTTACCGTGAGATCTTCAATCTTTATGCGATCGAGGAAGCCGGGCGACAGGTCGCGACCATCGCCGGCTGGGCGCGGCCGCGCTACGGCCGGGCTGGCTACGCCAATTTCCTGCCGGATGATTCGCGGCACGATCCGGCGCGGGCGCATGCGAATCTCTGGCCGCCGCAGGCGCCCTTGCCGCCGGCCATCCCGGGCCGGCAATTCGACTTCCCGCCGCATGCGCTCCTCGCCGAGCGGCTGCAGCGGCTGCCGGCCGGGATGCGGGCGCTGCTGGTGCTGCCGCCGATCCATATCGGATCCCAGCCACCGCCCGAGACCGCGGAGGGGCAGCGCTGGGCGCAATGCAAGGCCTCGATCATCAGGCTCGCGGCCAGCGTGCCGCAGGCCTTGCTCGTCGACTTCATGATCCCGAGCCCGATCACGCGCGAGGACGCGCATTACTGGGATTCGCTACATTACCGGCTGCCGGTGGCAACGACGGTCATGCAGGCGCTGGCCGGTGCCGCGCGCGGGGAAGCCTCGGCCGAAGGCCTCTACCGGCTCCCGGCCACGGAGGCTCAGGCCTTCTCGATATTCCAGTAGAACAGCGCCGGCGCGTTGATCAGGCCGCGCAGGTTGCGCCGATGCGCGATCACGCTGCGGTACTGGCCGAGCGGCACCTGCGTCGCATTCTCGAGATGCACGCGTTCCAGCCGTTTCAGGATCTCCTGCCGCTTCGCCGGATCGCTCTCGAAGGTCCAGGCTTCGGTCAGCTCCGGCACGCGGCGGTCGCAGGGCCAGCCGAACCAGGCATCCTCGCAATTGCGCACGAAGGTGTTGAGCAGCGGGTTGGAGATGCCGGTGATCGTCGCGTTGGTGACGAAGCAGTTCCAGCCCCCCTCCGCCGGCGCGGCGCGGGAGGCGCGACGGGACACCAGCGCGCTCCAGTCCATCGCCACCAGATCAAGGGTCACGCCCAGCCGCCGCAGCGCATCGGCGAGCAGCAGCGCGCCGGGATGCAGGGTGGCGTTGTCGGCCGGGTCCATCACCACAATGGGCCGGCCGTCATAGCCGCTGTTCCGGAACTGGCGCTGCGCGGTGGCGAGGTCCTGCCGTGGCCAGCCGAGCGCGTCGAACTGCGCATCCTCGCCGGCGGCACAGCCGAAGACCGCGGCGCATTCGCGTGACGGGCTGCGGTCGCCGACCGTCGCCTGCATGAAGTCGCTCTGCCGGATGACGCTCATCAAGGCGCGCCGTGCCGCGACCTTGTCGAAGGGTGGGTGCAGGTGGTTGAAGACGACAAAGAGCTGGTAGCCGAGCGGGTCGTTCGACGCGACCACCACGTCCCGCGCGCGTTGCAGGTGCTGCACCAGGTCGGGCGCCGGGCTTTCCAGCAGGTCGAGTTCGCCGGTGATGAGGCCATTCGCCGCGGTCGCGGAATCCGGTGTGTAGACGCTCTCGATGCGGTCGAGCTTCGCGAGCTTGCCGCCGGCCGCCTGGCTCGGCGGCTCGCTGCGCGGGACATAGCGGGCGAAGCGGTCGTAGACGACCTTGATGCCGGGCACCCAGGCGCTGCGGTCGAAGCGGAAGGGGCCGGAGCCGATCACCTCCGCGATCTGCTGCGTGGGATCGGTGCGTGCCAGGCGCTCCGGCATCATGAAGGGCACGTTGCTGTCGATCTTGCCGAGCGCGTCCAGCACGAAACCGACCGGGCGTTTCAGCTTCAGGCGGATGGTGCGCGCATCCGGCGCGTCCAGAGCCTCGGTGACCGCCATCAGCGCGCGGCCCATGCCGTCGCGGGCACCCCAGCGGCGGATGGATGCGGCACAGTCCGCGCCGGTCACCGGGGTGTCGTCGTGCCAGAGCAGGCCTTCGCGCAGGCGGAAGGTCCAGGTGAGGCCGCCGCCGGAGGTCTCCCACGCCTCGACCATCTGGGGTTGCGGACGGTTCTCGGCGTCGAGCGCGAAGAGCGTATCCCAGACCAGGTAGGCGTGGTTGCGGGTCAGGTAGGTGGTGGTCCAGATCGGGTCGAGCGCCCTGAGGTCGCCGATCGGCACGCTGCGCAGCAGGCGGCGCGGATCCTGCGCCATGGCCCGGCGCGACGCGGCGGAAAGGAAGGCAGGCGCGGCAAGGGCTGCCTGCAGCAGCGGACGGCGGCGAAGGGACATGGCGGCTCCTTGGTCGGACCGGCGTTCTGTCTCCCGAGGCCCGCAGTCTGCGCCGCCAGCCGCTTTGTATGCAATCAGATCGGCGGCGCGAAGCCGGCCGGCACTGCGATTTCCGGATGCTCCGCGAAGAGCTTCGCCCAGGCGCGGCGGGCGATCGCCTCCGCCTCCCGGATGATCGCCGGCTCGTCCATGGTGAGCACCCGGCCGTCGCGCATGATCCAGCGCCCGTCGACCATGACGCTCTCGACGTCGCTCGCCTGGCCCTGATGGACGAAAGCGGAGACCGGGCGCAGCCGCGGCACCAGATGCGCACGGTCGGTGCGGATCATGATCAGATCGGCGCGGTTGCCGGGCGCGAGCCAGCCGCCATCCGCGATACCCATGGCGCGATAGCCGTTGCGCGTCGCCCAGCGCAGCGCCTGCTCCGGCGTCGGGTTGCGGCCGTCCTCGCGACGGATGCGCTCCATGAAAAGGCCCGTCCGCATCACCTCCACCATGTCCTCGGCCATGTTGTCCGTGCCCATGCCGATAGTGCAGCCCTCTGCCTCCAGAACCGAGATGCGGGGCGACAGGCCGCGGCGGGCCGCGATGGCGGAGTTGAAGGCAACGGAGCTGCGGGCGCGACCGAGCAGGCGTTCCTCACTATGGGCCATGCAGCGGCAATGCGCGGCGATCAGGCGGTCGTGCAGGAAGCCAGACTTCTCCAGGTATTCGGTCGGCAGCAGGCCGCGATGCGCTTCGGTCGCCGCGACCTCGCCCCAGATCTGGTTGAGATGGATGGTGCAGACGCAGTCGAGTTTCTGCTGCAGCGCACGCAGCTTGCCGAGCAGTGCCGGCGTGCACATGTCGGGCGCCCAGGCAGCGACGCCGACGGCGATGCGGCCGCCCTCCGCACCGTTCCAAGCGGCGTGCAGGGCGGCGATGCGCTCAAGCCCCGCCTCCCCGAGCGCTTCATCGGCGACGAAGGGACCGGGATCGCCGATGCCGGCGCCCTTGCGGTCCCAGGCGCGCTCGGCGAGCAGCAGGCGCAGCCCGGTCGCCGCCAGGGGCTTCGCGTAGCCGGCGATGCCGGCGCCGTCCTCCAGCAATGCGGTGGTGCCGCTGCGGATCGCCTCCAGCGCGCCGAGCTGCACCATCACCGCATTCTCCTCGACCGAGAGGGTGGGCAGCGGAATGGGGGAGAGGCCACCGCAGAAGGGCGGCTTGTGCGGCGGCGAGAGGTCTTCGAAGACGCCGCGCGCCAGGGTCATGCCGAGATGGGTGTGGATATTGGCGAAGCCCGGCAGCACCGCACGGTCGGCGGCGTCCACGCGCTCGGCGTCCGGATAGGCCGCCAGGATCGCGTCGCTGCCGCCGAGGGCCGTGATGCGGCCCGCCTCGATCGCGATGGCGCTGCGGTGCATCACCCGGTCCTCGTCATCGCCGGTGACGATGGTGGCGTTGTGGATGACGAGGGTCATGGGTGCTCTCCACAGGGCAGATCGGCGCAGGGCGGAAGCGCCCGGAGCCGTGAATCTGCCCGCCAAACAAGGCTACGGGAAAGCGGTCAGCTTCCCACCTTCAGCGTGGAGGTCAATCCGCGCAGGCAGGCCAGGATCGAGAGCGGCGTGATCTTGCCGGTGCGCGGGTTCTCCTCGCTCGGCACGTTCTCAATCGTCATGGTCAGGCGGGCGGCGGCGGCCTCGACCCGGATGGTGTGGGTGTTGCGGGTCACCTCCGGATCGGCCCAGATCTCGACCATGGTGCGCTCGGGCCCGATGCCGGCCAGTGCCAGGGCGGCGGCGACGTTCACATTGGCCGGGAAACCCTGCGCCGCGTCGAAGGCATTGCCCTTGAAGACCAGGGTCTTCGTGGTGATGACGGTGACGTCGATCTTGTGCTTCTCGAGATAGGGCGCGCCGACCAGGCCGCGCGGCGGCTTCCGGGTCTCGATGGTGACGCTCTCCACATCACCTTCCGCCGCGGCGCGCACGGCATCGAGGCCAAGCAGCGCGCCGGTCGGCACGATGATCCGCGCACCGCTCCGCTTCGCCGCCTCGATCAGATGCATGCGCGGCAGCAGCGCGCCGCAGCTCGACGGCACGAAGATGCGGCCCTTGGCGACGGCCGCCGTCGCCACCTCCTCGAAGACCGCGGCCGGGGCCGCCTCCACCACGATATCAGCGACATCGGCGAGGCCGGCGAGCGAGGTGATGGCGGGCTTGCGCGTGAAGCCTGCCAGATTGGCCGCGGCCTTGGCATGGTCGCGCGCCGCGACGGCGGCGAGTTCCAACCCTTCGACCCCCTGATCCAGCGCCTTCGCCAGATGCAGGCCGATCGCCCCCAGCCCCGCGATCCCGACCTTCAATGCCATGCGTGCCTCCCTCGTCCAGAGGCGGCGTTAGCATGCCGGGCGGGCGCGGCCTACTCCTCCCGGAAGCCGTATTCGGGCAGGCCTTGCTCGCTGCCGTAATACTTGTAGGGCAGGAACTTGCCGCTCATGGTGAACTTCACCCGGTCGCCCTTCGGGTTGGGCAGGCGCTCGATCTCCATGTCGAAGTCGATCGCGGACATGATGCCGTCGCCGAACTCCTCCTCGATCAGCGCCTTCCAGGCGGGGCCGTTCACCATCACCAGCTCGTAGAAGCGATAGATCAGCGGATCGCTCGGCGGCATCGGGGAGCCGCGATAGGGCACCTCGTTCAGCATCGCCTGCTCCGCCGCGCTGAGGTCGAAGAGCGCGGCCGCCTTGGCGGCGAGGGGCTTCACGAGCTTCATCTGGCCGAGCAGCGCGCCGACGATCAGCACCGGCGAGACGCCGCCGATCTCTGCGCAGATGTGCTTCCAGCTCCATCCCTTCTCGCGCTTGATGTCGAGGATCTTCTCGGTGAGTTGGGCGCGGGTCATCGGCTTCTCCTTTCTTTCGGGGTCAAGGTGCGGCGAGCGCCGCAGGCGCATCGGCCGGGCGCAGCTCCGGCACGCGCCGCGGGTCCCAGCCCGCGGGAGGCGCACCGGCCAGCGTGCGGCTGCGGGTGATCAGGAATTCGAGGATATGGTCGCGGAGCGCGTGGTAGCCCGGCATCCGGTGCAGCGTCGCGCGCTGCCGCGGGCGCGGCAGCGTGTTCACCACGATTTCGGCGAGCCGCGCCTCCGGCCCATTGGTCATCAGCAGGATGCGGTCGGCAAGCAGGATCGCCTCATCGACGTCATGGGTAATCATGAAGGCGGTCTGGTCGGCCTCCGCGACCAGGCGCGCGACCTCGTCCTGCAGGACGCCGCGGGTCAGCGCGTCGAGCGCGCTGAAGGGTTCGTCCATCAGCAGCATCTTGGGCTCGATCGCCAGCGCGCGGGCGATGCCGACGCGCTGCTTCATGCCGCCCGAGAGCTGAGATGGCTTCTTCTCCGCCGCCTGTTCCAGCCCGACGCGGACGAGTGCCGCGCGCGCCGCCTCGCGCAGCCTGGCGCGCGGCCACCCGCGGTGCCGGCAGGAGAGTGCGAAACCGACGTTCTGCTCGGCTGTCATCCAGGGCATCAGCGCATGGCCCTGGAAGATCACGGCGCGGTCGAGCGATGGGCCTTCGATCGCCTGCCCGTCGACGATCACCTCGCCGGCGGAGGGCGCCTCCAACCCGGCCAGGATGTTCAGCACCGTCGTCTTGCCGCAGCCGGAATGCCCGACGACGCAGACGAACTCCCCGCGGTTCACGCCGAACCAGAGATCTTCGAAGACCGTGGCCCCGGGATAGCGGCGTGCGATGCCTTCGACCGAGACATAGGCGTGGCGCATCGCCTCAGAGCCCGTTTGGGAAGGGTGCGGCGACGATCTGGCGAGGCATTTTTTGTCCCTGTCGTGTCGGATGACGCAGCCGATGCTGGTGGCCTCGGCGAGGAGGCCGGCGCGGCAGGGGCGGAAAAGGCCCGTCAGATCGCCCCGCAGCCATTCTCAAACGGGCCCTCACTCCTGCCAGGCGACGGCGCCGGCGACCCAGCCGAGCAGCCGGTCGAGCAGCAGGCCGACCACGCCGATCAGCAGGATCGCGATGACGATGTCGGCGAGCGAGAGGTTGTTCCACTGGTTCCACACCCAGTAGCCGATGCCGGTGCCACCCACGAGCATCTCGGCCGCCACGATTACCAGCCAGGCGATGCCGATCGAGATGCGCATGCCCGTGAGTATCGTCGGCGCCGCTGCCGGCAGGATGACGCGGAGCGCGGTTTTGAGCCGCCCCGCTTCGAGCGTGCGAGCGACGTTCAGCCATTCGCGCCGCACGCCGGCGACACCGAACGCCGTGTTGAGCAGCATCGGCCAGACGGAGCAGATGAAGATGACGAAGACTGCGGAGATCGAGCTGTCCTTGATGGTGTAGAGCGCGAGCGGCATCCAGGCGAGCGGGCTCACCGGCCGCAGCACCTGGATGAAGGGGTTGAGTGCCGCCGCCAGCAGCGGCGACATGCCGATCAGGAAGCCGAGCGGGATCGCGACCAGCGCCGCCAGCGCGAAGCCGATGCCGACGCGCCCCAGCGAGTAGGCGATCTGGATGCCGATGCCCTGGTCGTTGGTGCCGCGGACATAGAAGGGGTCACGCAGGAGCTGCCAGAGCCGCGCGCCGATTTCCGACGGCATCGGCATCGGCGTCTGCCCGCCTTGCGCCGCCGCGGCGCCGACCAGCGCCGCGTATTCGGGATCGATCGCGGTGCCGCCCACCGCGCCACCACTGCGCGCGGCGAATTCCCAACCACCGAGCAGCAGCGCGAGCAAGGCGAGCGAGAGCAGCGCCGCCCGCCAGAACGGCACCTGAGTTTGCATCAGCGGCGCATTGGGAGCGACGCGAGATAGCCCGCGGGGTCGGCGGGATCGAAGCGGCGGCCGCCGATCACATGTTCCCTGACCGTGCTCTCGGGCACCGGCAGGCCGACCTCGCGCATCGCGCGGCCGGCATCGAGGGCGAGAAAGACCTGCTCCGCGACCGCGCGGTAGTCGACATCGCGGGTGAGCTGCCCCCAGCGGCGCATCTGGGTCAGGATCCACATCGCCATGGAATGCCAGGGGAAGGGATCGAAGCCGATGCGGTCCGGCACCCGCTGCACGCGGCCAAGCCCATCGGCGAAGGTGCCGGTCAGCACCTGCTCGACCACGGTCGGCGGCTGGTTCAGGTAGTTCTGCGCCGCGATCGCCTGCGCCACCTCGCGCCGGTTCTCGGGCTTGTTGGCGTGCGCCGTCGCCTCGACGATCGCGCGCATCAGGGCGGCGAAGGTGTTCGGCATGCTCTGGACCATCTCGCGCGGCACCGCGAAGGCGCAGCAGGGGTGGCCGTCCCAGAATTCCTTGGTCAGCACATGGATGAAGCCGACGCCGTCGAAGACGGCGCGCTGGTTGAAGGGATCAGGGCCGAGATAGCCGTCGATATTATCGGCGCGCAGATTGGCGACCATCTCCGGCGGCGGCACGGCGCGGATCTGCACGTCGCGATCGGGGTCGATGCCATGCGCGGCGAGGTAGTCGCGCAGCAGGTAGTTGTGCATCGAGAAGTCGAAGGGCACGGCGAAGCGGAAGCCCTTCCAGTCCTTGGGGTCGCGCTTCTCGCGATGCTTCATCGCCAAGGTGATCGCCTGGCCATTGGTGTTCTCGATCGCCGCCACCGCCCAGGGGATCGGGTTCGCGACCCCGACGCCGAGCGAGATCGCGAGCGGCATCGGCGCCAGCATATGCGCGGCGTCGTATTCGCGGGCGAGCGCACGGTCGCGGATCACCGCCCAGCCGGCGGTGCGGATGACCTCCACATTCAGGCCGTGGCGCGCATAGAAGCCCATCGGATGCGCCATGATGATCGGCGTCGCGCAGGTGATCGGGATGAAGCCGATCTTGAGGTCGCGCTTCTCCGGTGCGGCCGGCGCCTGGGCCAGGGCTTCGCGGGCGTGGCCCATCGGGAAGACGCCGCCGATCGCGGCCATCAGCGTCGCGGCGCCGAAGCGGCCGAGCATGGCGCGGCGGGTCGGGCCATCGGGGAAGACTGCGCGCAGCACCGCCTCATCGACCGCCGCGCCATGCGCGCCGGTGCCGTCCGCGGGCGCCGCACAGGCGAAGCCCGGTTCGTGCGGAGCTGCGCAGCCGCAGGGCGCGAAGGGGGTCCTGGTCAGGCGGGCCATGGGCGTCTCCGGCAGGGTTTCCTGGCGGAGTAGCAATGCCCGTGCCGCAGGCAGTCAGCGCCGCCGGGCGCGGCTCAGGCCGGATTCCGCGCGAATTCCAGGCGGATCGCCCAAATCCGCGCCAGGTGGCGCGTCAAGCCGCGTATTCGCCGAGGAAGGCCCAGTTGTTGTTGCCCTTGAGGTAGCGGCGGAGCGTGCTCGGCCAGGTGTGCTTGCCGTCCAGATTGATGAAGAGGCGATGGCCCTGGTTGACCGCATCGCCCGCGATCCAGGCGAGCTGGTAGCAAAGGATGACCAGCTCCGAGCAATAGACGTGCTTGACCACGCCCTGGTCGTTCTTCAGCCGCTCCCGGTACTTCTCCAGCCGGGCGCGGGTGCCGCCGCCGACATTGTGGGTGCTGAAGGTGCTCTTGATGCCGGCGCGCGTGATCCCGTAGGTCGCGCTGGCCTTGATCTCGACCGCGATGTTGGTGACCTGGCCGGCCTCATCCTTGCTCAGCACGGGCGCCGGCCGGAACACTTCCGCCTCGTTGCCCCAGAGATCGATGTCGGTGCTGACGATGCCCTTGCCCGTGGCATGGATGATGTCGAGCCCGTCCACCACGATGCCGCAATGCGCCGGCTTGAAGGTGCTGGTGTTGATGAAGATGTCGCCCGGCTTCAGCAGGTCGCGCTTGAAGCCGGCATTGGGCTTGTAGAAGGTGGCCATGGCTGACGCTCGCGATCCGGCGTCGCCACCACGGGGTCCCGGGATCGGGGCCGGCCGCCGGCGACCGGCGGCCAGACCCTAAGGGGGGATAGCTACCAAAGCGTTATGATCACGCCCGGCCTTTCCCGTCAGCGGATCAGCGACGCCGTGTTACGGCGCGCTCAGAGACCTTTTGGAAAAGGCGGCGGCGGAGGGGTGGCGAGGGATTTTTCGTCCCGGGCGTGCTGGCTGACGCAGCCGATGCTGGTTGCATCGGCGAGGAAGCCGGTGCGCCAGGGGCGGAAAAGACCCGCCAGACCGACCCGCAGCCTTTCCAAAAGGGCTCTCAGACCACCGGGCTGCGGCCGCCATCCACATTGAGCGCGGTGCCGGTGATGTAGCCGCCGCCTTCCGAGCAAAGGAACAGCGCGGTCGCCGCGAATTCCTCGGCCTTGCCGAGGCGGCCGAGCGGCACGGTCTTGCCCTGCTCCGCCTTCCATTCTTCCCAGGTGATGTTCCGCTTCTCGGCGGCGTGGCGGCGCACCCATTGGTCGCTCTCGATGATGCCGACCAGCAGTGCGTTCACCAGCACGTTGTGCTTGGCACCCTCATGCGACAGCACCTTGGTCAGCGCCATGCCGGCGGCGCGGGAGACGGCGGTCGGCGCGCCTTCGCCCGGCGGTGCCTTGGCGCCGACATTGAGCACGTTGATGATCCGGCCCCAGCGTCGCTCCTGCATGCCCGGCATCACCGCACGGGTCAGCCGGATCGCGGCGAAGAGCTTTAGGTCGAGATCGGCCTGCCAGAGCGCGTCGGTGACCTGCAGGAACGGCCCGCGCTGGGAGGTACCGGCATTGTTGACCAGGATGTCGATCGGCCCGAGCGCCGCGACCGCCGTCTCCACCGCCTGCGCGCAGCCCGCCTCGGTGCTGATATCAGCGGAGACCGCGGCGAGCTTCGCCTCCGGCAACTCGGCGCGCAGCTTGGCTTCGGCGGCTTTCAGCGCCTCCTCCCCGCGCGCGACCATGGCGACCGCGCCGCCGGCACCGGCAAAGGCGCGCGCCATGGCGAGGCCGAGGCCCTTGGAGCCGCCGGTGATCAGGGCCGTGCGGCCCGCGAGACTGATCTGCATGGATATCCCCTCCTGTGTTCGGGACACAGGGCGCACCCGGACGCGCAGTCCGTCAAGGTCGAGACGGCGATGAACGGGAGGGGAAGAGGGTGGGGCGACCTACGGGGCTCGAACCCGTGACATTCGGCACCACAAGCCGACGCTCTGCCAGCTGAGCTAAGGCCGCCACACAGGGGCGGGGACATAAGGCCGGGACGTCATCGCGTCAACTGCGGACGAAGGCCACCTGCGCGATCGGCGGCAGATGCGCCGAGACCAGGCGCCAGTGCGCGCCGCCCGCCTCCCCGATCCAGAGATTGCCGGTGGTGGAGCCCATCGCGAGGCGCTCCCCCGTCGCGTCCACATCCATCGCGTGGCGGTAGATCAGGTCATAGGCGCCCTCCCCCGGCAGCCCGGTGCCGAGCGTCTCGAAGCTCGCGGCGGCGTCGCGGGTGCGGGTGACGACTAGGCGGCCATCGACCGGCACCCGGCATTCGTCCTTCACGGCCGGGACGAACCAGGCGGTGGCGGGATCGGCCGGATGCGCCACCGCCGCGAAGCCGAAGCCCGATGGCGCCGGCGGCGCGATTGTCGTGAAGCTGGCGCCGCGGTCGGTGGAGCGGAACAGCCCATTGTGGTGCTGGCACCAGATGACGTCGGGTGCCGCTGCGCAATGCGCCAGGCGGTGCGGATCCTGGATCGCGCGATCATCGGTGCGGCCGGGCGGCATGTAGTCGGCCCTGAGCCCGGCGCCACCGAGCACCCAGGTGGCACCGGCATCCTCGCTGAGCCAGACGCCGCCGCAGGAGATGCCGACGGTCAGCCGGCGGGAATCGCGCGGGTCGACCAGGATGGAATGCAGGCCCGGATGGTCGTAGCCGCCGCCGAACCATTGGGCACGTTCCGATACCGTCCAGAGGCTGTCGATGCGGGTCCAGCTTTCGCCCCGGTCGGTGCTGCGGAACAGCGCGGCGGGCAGCGTCCCGGCCCAGAGCAGGCCGGGCTCGTCGGCGCCGCCGGCGGCGAGCGTCCAGATCATGTCGACGGCAGGCGCTTTCTCGCCAGCGTCGGGCTCCGGCGGGAAGGCAGGCGCCGGCAGCTCTGTCCAGGTCTCGCCGTCATCGGCGGAGCGGTGCAGCTTCACCCCGAAATGCCCGAGCCGCAGCGCGGCGTAAAGCGCGCCATCGCGCGGATCCCGCAGCA
Source organism: Plastoroseomonas hellenica (assembly GCF_018129085.1). Taxonomy (GTDB): domain Bacteria; phylum Pseudomonadota; class Alphaproteobacteria; order Acetobacterales; family Acetobacteraceae; genus Plastoroseomonas; species Plastoroseomonas hellenica. The sequence goes on along the minus strand of NZ_JAAGBB010000061.1, from coordinate 15,933 downwards.
CGGCGGAAACCGGCTCGCCCAGGAAGGCGGGCGGGCCGAAGCACCAATGCCCTTCCGTGCCCTCGATTCCCGTGAACAGCCCCTTGCGGGTGGCAACGAGAAGCGATCCGGCCATGCCTCATCCTCCCGACAGCGCCTGGAAGACGATGATCTCGTCCTCCGCGCCGACCGGATCGGAGAGCCCGGCGCGGTCGGCGATGGCGCGATCGCCGACGAAGATGGTGACGTGCCGGCGCAACCGCCCCTGCTCGTCCAGCACATAGGAGCGCAATCGCGGATTGGCCGCGAAGACGGTGTCGAACGCGGCGCGCACTGTTGCCGCCTGCACCTCGGCCGGCGGGCAGTCCAGATGGCGGCGCAGATTGGCTGTGAAGCTGACCCGCGCCATCGGCCCTCCCCTATCCCGCGGCGGCGATGCTGCCCGGACGGCGCTGCTCGATCCAGCGGCCGAGCCGCGCCAGCGCCTCATCCAGCAGCGCATCATTCTTGCAGAACGCGAAGCGCGCGTAATGGCTGGGCGGCTGCTCGCTGGCATAGAAGGCGGTGACCGGGATTGCGGTCACCTTGGCCTCTAGCGTGATCGCGCGGCAGAAGGCGACGTCGTCGCCATTGAAGCCGAGCGGGCGGAAATCGGTGGTGATGAAGTAGCTGCCCTGGGTCGGCAGCACCCCGAAACCGAGCCGCGCCAGCCCCGCCGCCATCCGGTCGCGCTTCCGCTCCAGATGCGCCGAGAGGCCGGCGAAATAAGCGTCCTCCTTCGCGAGCCCGACCGCGACCCCGCGCTGCAGGTTGGGGGGCGTCGTGAAGGTCAGGTTCTGGTGCGCCTTGGCGACGTTCGGCGCCAGGCTGCGGTCGCAGGTGACGTAGCCGATCTTCCAGCCGGTCAGGCTGAAGGTCTTGCCCGCGCTGCCGACCCGCATGCAGCGCGGCCGCATGCCCGGCAGCGTCATCAGGGGTATGTGCTTCCAGCCGTCGAAGGTCAGGTGCTCATAGACCTCGTCGCAGATCGCATAGGCGTCATGGCGCTCCAGCAGGTCGGCGATGAAGGCGAGCTCGGCGGCGGTGAAAACCTTGCCGGTCGGGTTCATCGGCGTGTTGAGCAGGATCGCCTTGGTCTTCGGCCCGAAGGCGGCGGCGAGCTCGGCGCGCGGCAGCTCCCATTTCGGCGGCGTCAGGCGCACCAGCTTCGGGACGGCGCCGAGCAACTTCACCACCGGCAGGTAGGTGTCATAGAGCGGCTCGATCAGCACGCATTCGTCGCCCGGGTTCAGCACCGCCATCAGGCAGGCGGTGATCGCCTCGGTGGCGCCGGAAGTGACGATTACCTCCGCGTTGGGATCGACCTCCAGCCCGTAGAAGCGCTTGTTATGGGTGGCGACAGCCTGGCGCAGCTCCGGCACGCCAGTCAGCGGCGGATATTGGTTACGGCCGTCCTTGAGCGCCGCGGCGGCGGCTTCGATGACATCCTCGGGGCCGTCATAATCCGGGAAGCCCTGGCCCAGGTTGATGGCGCCATGTTCGGTGGCGAGCGCGCTCATCACCGTGAAGATCGTGGTGCCGGTGGCGGAGAGAAGCGCGTTCTGCGGCTGCATGGGCCGGTAGCATCCTGGCGGCTGGGGTTGGTCTGCGAAGCCTTTCATCATGCGGCGTCGCCCGCGGCCTCGCAAGCGGCCCGCGAGCATGATGATCAATATTTAGGCACATTGCCTATACATCGTCCAGGACAGGGGTTAGTCGTCAAGTTTTCCCGGGGTGCCCGGATTGAAGCTGCCGCGCACCGCATGCGATACCGGCGCAACGCCGCGAGCGATGTCGGCGGTGCGCCAGACGATCCGATCCCAGGGGTCGTAACGGCACGCCGCATGCAAAGCTCGAAGCGCGGGCCAGGTGGCCCGGCCGTTGGGGATCCACCCCACGGCAGCGACCCTCGGGAGGAAGGAGGCCGGCGTGCGGCATGCGTGCATGCTCGCCGGTGAACGGAGCCGATGAAGAAAATCGAGGCCATCATCAAGCCCTTCAAGCTCGACGAGGTGAAGGACGCGCTGCACGAGATCGGCCTGCAGGGGCTGACCGTGGTCGAGGCCAAGGGCTTCGGCCGCCAGAAAGGCCACACCGAACTCTATCGCGGCGCCGAATATGTCGTGGACTTCCTGCCGAAGGTGAAGATCGAGGTCGTCTGCGCCGACGACATGCTGGAGCGCGCGGTGGAGGCCATCCAGGCGGCGGCCCGCACCGGCCGCATCGGCGACGGCAAGATCTTCGTCTCCGACGTGGCCGAGGTCATCCGCATCCGCACCGGGGAGCGCGGCGAGGACGCGGTCTGACGCCGGCGACTGACGGCGGGCGAGACGGCACAGCGAAGTAGGGTTTCCGCACGCGCCCCGACTGGCGGGGGCGCGGCGCGGAGGAACGGCGTGAAGCCCCAGGGGATGGGGCGGCCCCGTTCCGCACATGCCGGCGCGCGGGGCAGCCCGCCGCCGGAGCCGGGCCGGCCGCGGGACTACCGACCTGCGGCCGCGCATGTTCAATTCGGGACCACCGCCCCGCAGGGGCACCAGGGGAACAGGACCGCACACGATGGCCAAGAAGCCCGCAGCCGCAGCGCCGAGCGCTGTCTCCAAGGTCATGGAGATGATCAAGGAGAATAGCGTCGAATACGTCGACCTGCGCTTCACCGATCCGCGCGGCAAGTGGCAGCACACCGCCCAGCACGTCTCCACCATCGAGGAGGATGTGTTCACGGACGGCTTCATGTTCGACGGCTCCTCGATCGCCGGCTGGAAGGCGATCAACGAGTCCGACATGATCCTGATGCCGGACCCGACGACGGCCTGCATGGATCCCTTCTCGGCCAAGCCGCAGATGATCCTGATCTGCGACATCATCGAGCCCTCGACCGGCCAGCTCTACAACCGCGACCCGCGCGGCACCGCCAAGAAGGCCGAGGCCTATCTGAAGTCGACCGGCATCGGCGACACGGCGTTCTTCGGCCCGGAGGCCGAGTTCTTCGTGTTCGACAGCGTGAAGTTCGGCACCGGCGGCAATTTCGGCACCTACCAGCTCGACAGCATCGAGGGCCCCGGCGCCAACCTGAAGGACTATCCGGAAGGCAATATGGGCCACCGCCCGGGCGTGAAGGGCGGCTACTTCCCGGTCGCCCCGGTCGACAGCGAGGTCGATCTGCGCGCCGAGATGCTGTCCACCATGATCGAGATGGGCGTCGCCGGCGAGAAGCACCACCACGAGGTGGCGCAGTCCCAGCATGAGCTCGGCACCAAGTTCGGCCCGCTGGTCATGCAGGCCGACCACATGCAGATCTACAAGTACTGCATTCACAACGTGGCGCATTCCTACGGCAAGACCGCGACCTTCATGCCGAAGCCGATCTATGGCGACAACGGCTCGGGCATGCATGTCCACCAGTCGATCTGGAAGGCGGGCAAGCCGGTCTTCGCCGGCAACGGCTATGCCGACCTGTCGAACGAGGCGCTCTACTACATCGGCGGCATCATCAAGCACGCCAAGGCGCTGAACGCCTTCACCAACGCCTCGACCAACTCCTACAAGCGCCTGATCCCGGGCTTCGAGGCGCCGGTGCTGCTGGCCTATTCGGCCCGCAATCGCTCGGCCTCCTGCCGCATCCCCTACGCGACCAGCCCGAAGGCGAAGCGCGTCGAGGTGCGGTTCCCGGATCCGACCGCGAATCCCTACCTCGCCTTCGCCGCCATGCTGATGGCCGGCCTCGATGGCATCAAGAACAAGATCCATCCGGGCGAGGCGATGGACAAGGACCTCTATGACCTGCCGCCGGAGGAGCTGAAGGGCATCCCGACGGTGTGCGGCTCGCTGCGCGAGGCGCTGGGCGCGCTCGAGGCGGACCACGAGTTCCTGCTGGCCGGCGACGTGTTCTCGAAGGATCAGATCGAGAGCTACATCGAGCTGAAGTGGACCGAGGTCTATCGCTTCGAGCACACCCCGCACCCGGTTGAGTTCGAGATGTACTACTCGGTCTGAGCGTCCCGCTCAGCCCGGACAGAAGCGCCCCGCCGGAGACGGCGGGGCGTTTCGCGTTTCAGACGCCGAGGCCAGGTCGGCGGCGGCACTGCCGTCAGCGTGACGCGTAACGACCTCTGGCGCGCGCCGCCTCCGCTGGCCACACTGCGCGCCGCAAGGGAGGCGCGCATGGCGTTCGGTGTTCCTGGATCATCTCTGGCCGGTGCCGCCTTGGCCGCGCTGCTGGCGCTCGGTGGCTGCGCCGGCGGCGATGCGCCGCCAGTGCCGCAGGTCGCGGTGCCGCAGGACGCGGCGGAGCGCGGCCCGGCTCTGTTCTTCGCGATCTGCGGCGATCTCGACATGGCACAGGCCCCTGCGCGCGCGGCCGAACGCGGCTTCCGCACGCCGGGCGACGAGGCGCTCCGCGACATCAGGCGCGGCCGCGCCGGCGAGGTCCGGGCGCGCAGCGGCCGCGATGCCGAAGGGCTGTTTCTGGCCTCCGAGCCGCGACTCTGCGAGGTCACGCTCTCCGGCCCCGACACCAAGCGCATCGCGCCGGGCTTTGCGGCCGGGCTCGCCGCGTTGCGGGAGCGGGGCTTCACCACGACGCTGCTGAACGAGAGCGAATCCGTCGCCGGCATCACCCGACGCTGGCAGGCCGTGGGGCCGGGCAATGTGGAGCGGATCTACGCCATCGCACCCTATCCCGATCCCGAGCGCCCCTGGCGCGCCCTGCTCTGGGTCACCGACGACCCGGAGCAGCTCCGCGCCGCGCGGCGGCGCTAGAGCATGATCGCTTCAAGCTGAAGCGATCATGCTCTAGCCACTTTGTTTGATCGCGTGATTCACGCTTTTCGGTGATTCCACCTCAAGCGATCACGCTCTAGGTCCATGCCCTCTCCGATCGGGATCGGCCTGCGCGCCGCCGACCTGGCGGCGGAGACCCTGCCGGGCGCGCCCTGAGGCCGTGTCTGGTTCCGGGGCTTCGATGGTGCAGCCTTCTCAGGCGCGTTATCCTGCCCGATCGCATCTGCTCCAAGACATTGCGGACAACTGATCGGGGTCGAGATGGCCGAAGGCAAACGCATCATGCTCCTGACGGGAGCGAGCCGTGGCATCGGGCATGCGACCGTCAAGCTGTTCCAGGAACGCGGCTGGCGCATCCTCACCGTCTCCCGCCAGCCCTTCGCGGAGGAATGCGCCTGGCCGGCGGCGCGCGAGAGCCATATCCAGGCGGACCTGTCCGATCTGGATCAGATCGAAGGCCTGGTCAGGGACGTGCGCGCCCGCCTGCCGGACGGCAGGCTGCATGCGCTGGTGAACAATGCCGGGATCTCGCCCAAGGGCCCTGGCGGCGCCCGCCTCGGCGTGCTGGCCTCCGACGCGGCGACCTGGACCCAGGTCCTGAACGTCAACCTGGTCTCGACCGCCCTGCTGGCCCGGGCCCTGCTGCCCGAGCTCGAAGCCGCCCGTGGATCCATCGTCAGCGTGACATCGATCGCGGGCTCCCGCGTCCACCCCTTCGCAGGCGTGGCTTACGCCGCCTCCAAGGCAGGCCTCGCGACGCTGACGCGCGAGCTCGCGCATGAATTCGGTGCCCGCGGAGTGCGCGCCAATGCCATCGCACCCGGCGAGATCCAGACCGCCATCCTGTCGCCCGGGACGGACGAACTCGTCGCCAAGGAAGTGCCGATGGGCCGCCTCGGCCATCCGCGCGAGGTGGCGGAGACGATCCACTTCCTTTGCACGGAAGCGTCCAGCTACATCAACGGCGCCGAGATCCACATCAACGGCGGCCAGCACGCCTGAGAGACCGTTTGGAATGGCGGCGGCGGAGGGCTGGCGAGGGATTTTCGTCCCTGGCGTGTCGGCTGATGCTGGTGGCATCGGCGAGGAAGCCGGCGCGGCAGGGGCGGAAAAGACCCGCCGGGCCGACCCGCCGGCATTCCCAAACGGTCGCTGAGCCAGCCAGGCACGGGGGACCGCCGCTTCGCCGCCGCTGGTGGCCAAGTCGCTGACGGAGGGGCGAGGCTCCCCCTCCGTCCCGCATCAGATGGAAACCGACATGCCGAAGGGCGGCTCGGTGCCTTCCGGGATCGGGCTCTGGTAGGGGGTCACGGCGGTGCGGGCGGCGAGGTCTTCCTTGGCGCGCGCGATGATCGAGGGATCGCGCAGCGTGTCCACCGCAGTCGCCGCCATCACCTTCGCCACGTGCACCATGCCCTTGTGCGCCGCCGGCAGCTTGCCCTGCGCGGTGAGCTGCCAGGAATGGCCGGGCGTGCCGATCGCATAGGTGGCACCGCGCGCCTGCACCGTCGGCACCACCCAGGAGACGTCGCCGACATCGGTGCTGCCGACCATCGGCGCGCCCTTGGCATCGGCCGGCACCACCTGGTCGGTCAGGCCGAGGCCCGGCTTCGGCGTGAGCCCCACCTTGCGCCAGGCGGCGGCGATGTCGGCCGCCGTCATCGTCGCCTGGAAATCATTCGCACGCGCCTGGTCGGCGGCGTCGAAGGGCGGCGGGCCGAGGCGGTCGAGCGCCGCCTGCATCGCCTTCTCCATCGGCGCATTGCCGAGCAGGTTGGCGACACCGCTCAGCACCCGGTGCTCGACCGTGCATTCGGTCATCAGCGCCGCACCCTCGGCGATCTTCTTCACCCGCGCGATCAGGTCGGTCAGCTCCGGCAGCTCGCGCGCGCGGATCAGGTAGCGGACCTTGGCCTGCGCCTGCACCACGTTCGGCGCGATGCCGCCGGCGTCGAGATAGGCGTAGTGGATGCGCGCGTCGCTCGGCATGTGCTCGCGCATGTAGTTCACGCCGACGCTCATCAGCTCCACGGCGTCGAGCGCCGAGCGGCCGAGCTGCGGCGCCGCGGCGGCGTGGCTGGCGCGGCCCTTGAAGGTGAAGTCGATGCGCGTGTTCGCGAGGCTGATCGCCTCCTGCACCGCGGCGAAGGCCGCGGGGTGCCAGGAGATCGCGACATCGACATCGGCGAAGGCGCCTTCGCGGACCATGAAGGCCTTGGCAGCGCCGCCTTCTTCCGCAGGGCAGCCATAATAGCGCACGCGGCCGGGAATGCCGTTCTCGGCCAGCCAGTCCTTCACCGCGGCGGCGGCGAGCATGGAGGCGGAGCCGAGCAGGTTGTGCCCGCAGCCATGGCCATAGCCATCGCCCGGCATCGGCCGCTGTTCCGTCACGTCGGCCTCCTGGGACAGGCCCGGCAGCGCGTCATATTCGCCGAGGATGGCGATGACCGGGCCACCCTCCCCTGCCTCGCCCATGACAGCGGTCGGGATGCCGGCCACCTTCTCGGTGATGCGGAACCCTTCCTTCTCGAGCATCGCCTTGTGCTCGGCAACCGAGCGGTGCTCGTTGTAGCAGAGCTCGGGCATGCCCCAGATGCGGTCGGAGAGGTCCTCGTAATCGGCGCGGCGCTGATCGACGAGATCCCAGATGCGTTCGGCGTTCTTCATGGATCGGGACTGTAGGACGCGGAACCAGAGGTGGCGAGAGGCATGCCGCCGGGCCGATCAGGGGAGCGGCGTGAAGGTTACATTCGTGAGCTTCGCGCGGATCTTGCTGACGAATGTCTCCACATTGCTCACCGTGGTCTCGTGGATATCGTGCATGAGCACGACATACTGGCCGCCGCTCTTCATCTGGCCCAGGCCTTCCGCGATCCAGTCGGCGCTGCGGTGCTTCCAGTCCAGGGTATCCACGTTCCACAGCACCGTGGTCATGCCGGCCGCCGTCGCGACCTTCTTCACGGTCGCGTTCAGGCTGCCATAGGGCGGCCGGAAATACTTTTTCTGGGTGCCGATCGCCCCGATCAGCGTCTGGGTCCGGCTCAGCTCCGAGGTGACGCCGCCCTCGCTCAGCTTGGCGAGGTCGGCGTGGCTGTAGGAGTGGTTGCCGACCTGGTGCCCCAGATCCTTGATGCGCTGCAGGATGCCGGCGCCAGCCCCTTCGAGCTGCTTCCCGACGACGAAGAAGACCGCCTTGATCCCGAGGGAGCCGAGGGTCGCCAGCAGCTTCGGCGTATGCGTCGCATGCGGGCCGTCATCGAAGGTCAGGGTGATGCTGGTCACCCCGGTGCTGATCCATTCGGCCTGCTTGGCGAGCATCCGCCGCGCCTGCTCGGTGCAGAAGGCATCGACGCTCGAAACCATCCCGGCACCTCCGATGCAGGCCTGCCGCCGCACCATGCGGCCGGCGAAGCCGAATTCAGGCGGCCTTCAGTCTGTTCGGAGAATTATTCGAAATCGAATCAAACTTCGGCGATGCCGCTCACATGGTCTGCTAGCGCGAGTGAGGCGGTGAGCCCCGGGCTCTCGATGCCGAAGAGGTTGATGAGCCCCGGCACGCCATGCACCGAGGGCCCCTGCACGTTGAAATCCTGCGTCGCGACCGCCGGCGGCACGATCTTCGGGCGGATGCCCGAATAGCCGGGCGCCAACGCACCGTCCTTCAGACCAGGCCACCAGCGCCGGATGGAGGCATAAAAACCCTCGCCGCGCTTCGGGTCGACCTCGTAGTCGAGGCTGTCCACCCATTCGACATCGGGACCGAACCGCGCCTGGCCGCCGAGATCGATGGTGAGATGCGTCCCGAGGCCGCCCGGCACCGGCACCGGATAGATCAGCCGCGAGAAGGGCGAGCGGCCGATCAGCGAGAAATAGTTGCCCTTGGCGTAATAGGCGGTCGGCACGTGCTCGGGCGCCAGGCCCCGGAGGTTCGCCGCAAGCTTCGGCGCGTGCAGCCCGGCGCTGTTCACGACCAGCGCCGCCTTCAGCGTCATCGGCTCCGCGCCGCCGACATCGAGCTCGATGCCGTCCTCCGCCACGCGCCCGCCGGTGACCGGTGCATGGAAGACGAAGATCGCGCCGGCATTCTCGGCATCGCCCTGCAGCGAGACCATGTAGGCATGGCTATCGATGATGCCGGTCGAGGGTGAGACCAGCGCCGCGGTGCAGGAGAGTTCCGGCTCGATGCCGCGCGCCTCGTTGCCGGAGACGCGGTGCAGGTCCTCGACGCCGTTCGCCGCCGCGCGCTGGCGGATGCTCTCGAGCTTCTCCGCCTCCTCCGTGCTCGTCGCGACGATCAGCTTGCCGCAATTCGCGTGCGGCAGCCCGCGCTCGCGCAGATAGGCGTAGAGGCGCTGCTTCCCCTCCACGCAGAACCGCGCCATCAGGCTGCCCTTGGCATAGTAGATGCCAGCGTGGATCACCTCGGAATTGCGCGACGAGGTCTCGGTGCCGATGCCCTCGGCCGCCTCCAGCACCAGCACTTCCCGTCCCGCAAGCGCGAGAGCGCGCGCGACCGCAAGGCCCACGACACCAGCGCCGATGACGACGGCATCGACCTGCTCCATGACGCTCACACCACCTGATTGAGAAGCACATCCTCGCCGCGCTGCAGGCGGCCCAGGTTCTCCATCAGGAAGTCGAGGACATTGTCCTCATAGGCGCAGGTCTCGCCGCCGGTATGCGGCGTGATGAAAACGCTCGGCATGGTCCAGAGCGGCGAGCTCTCGGGCAGCGGCTCCTCCTCCACGCAGTCCAGCGCCGCGGACTTGATGGTGCCGGCGTTGAGCGCCGCGATCAGCTCGGCTTCCTTCACCACCTTGCCGCGCGCGACGTTCACCAGATGCGCCGAGGGCTTCATCAGCCCGAGCTCGGCGGTGCCGATCAGCCCCTGCGTCTCGGGCGTCAGTGGGCAGCAGAGCGCGACATAGTCGGCGCGCGGCAGCACCTCGTGCAGCTTGGCGATCGCGTGCACCTCGTCGGCGCCCTCGGCGCCGGTGGAGGGGTCGCGCTTGAGGCCGATCACATGCATGCCGAAGGCGCGCGCCAGCCGCGCCAGGCGGCCGCCGATGCGGCCGAGGCCGACGACGACCAGCGTCTTGCCGCCGAGCTCGTCCTCGCGCTTCCAGAAATCGCCCTGCATGCCGCGCCAGAATTTCTTCGCCTGGTTGTCGCGCGCCTCCGGCAGGCGGCGGCTGATCGCCAGGATCAGGCTGATCGCGTGCTCGCTCACCGCATTGGCGTTGCCGCCGGCCGCCGAGGCCAGCCGGATGCCATGCGCGCGCAGCACCGCCGGGTCGTACTGGTCGACGCCGGCGCTGATCGACTGGATGAACTTCAGCCGCTTCGCCTGCGGCGCCAGCGCGTTGTTCCAGTAGCCGGAGACCAGCAGCACATCGATTTCGCCGATGCGGGCGGCGAAATCCTCGCGCGTGCGCATCTCGATGAAGGGCAGGTCGATGCCGCGGGCCTGCATGCGATCCCCGAATCGATAGGCGACGTGGGCGATTCCGATGGTGGGCTTGTCGCCGATCAGGGGCATGGAGCGTTTTCCGTGAGAAGGACGTGGAGACGCCGCATCTATGGAACGGCCGCGCCCCGCCGCCAAGCCGTGCAGGGGCCGGTGCCGCACGGAGTTGTGAGTGCGGCGGCGCCGCTGCCCGGCGGGTCGCGGCGCCAGGCGCCGGAGGCGCAAGGCGCTGAAACCATAGCCTTCGGCTCGATGTTTTCAGGTCGGTCCGGGCGTCACGGCCCGCAATCTTTGGTCACGGCCTGCCTTGGCTTCGCCGCGATCATGCCACAGGCGTACCGGATTGCGGAGCCACCTTGAAATGCAGGACAATGGTCCTCGCGCCGCATCCCTGGATGCGAAGGCATAAGAAGGAGCTTCCCATGTCGGTCCGCCTTACCCGGCTCATCCGTATCGCCCTGCTCGGCGCGCCGCTCGCCCTGATCGGCCTCGCCCAGGCTCCGGCCCAGGCCTCCCCGGCCCGCGCCCTGCTGCCCGAGGCGGCTGCCCCGGCGCCGATGGCGCAGGAGGTGCAGTATTACGGCCGCCCGCATCGCCACCATCGCCGCTGCTGGATGGAGGAGCGGCGGGTCCGCTTCCGCGACGCCTATGGCCGGGTGCATGTTCGCGTGCGGCCGGTGCGCGTCTGCCGCTGAACGGCGCCGGCGTAACGCCGGCGCTGCAAGCGAGCTGATGGCCCCATCCCGGGGCGCGGCGGCCTTCCATCGGAGGCCGACCGCGGGCCAAGCTTGACGCACTCACGAATCGGGGGCGTCTGGATGGAGCGGTTTTTCGACATGGCGGCGCGCGGCACCACGCCGCGCACCGAAGTGCTGGCCGGCTTCTCTACCTTCCTGACCATGGCCTACATCATCGTGGTCAACCCCTCGATCATGGCGATGGCCGGCATCGACCAGGGGGCGGCCTTTGTCGCCACCTGCCTCGCCGCCGCGATCGGCTGCCTGCTGATGGGGCTGATCGCCAATTTCCCGATCGCCCTCGCACCGGGCATGGGGCTCAACGCCTATTTCGCCTTTGCGGTGGTGCAAGGGGCGGGCGTGCCCTGGCAGGTGGCGCTCGGCGCCGTCTTCATCTCCGGCCTGCTGTTCTTCGCCGTCTCGGTGCTGCGGGCGCGGGAATGGCTGGTGAACGGCATTCCCTTCTCGCTCAAGCTCGGCATCGCGGCCGGGATCGGCTTCTTCCTCGGGCTGATCGGGCTGAAGACCATGGGAATCGTCGTCGCGCACCCTGCGACCTTGGTGGCGCTCGGGCCGCTGACCGCGCCCTCGACCCTGCTCGCCTGCGCCGGCTTCCTGCTGATCGCCGGGCTCTCCGCGCGGGGCGTGCCGGGGGCCATCGTGATCGGCATCCTCGCCACCGCGGCGGCGGGCATTCCCCTGGGGTTGACGACCTGGCGCGGCCTCATCGATCTGCCGCCCTCACTGGCGCCGACCTTCCTCCAGCTCGACATCGCGGGCGCACTCGGGCTCGGCATCGCCGGCATCGTCTTTACCTTCTTCCTGGTCGATCTCCTGGACAACACCGGCACGCTGATCGGCACCACGCATCGGGCCGGGCTGATGCGGCCGGACGGCACGGTGCCCAATCTCGGCCGCGCGCTGATGGCCGATTCGGGGGGTGCGATGATGGGCGCCGTGCTCGGCACTTCCACGACCGTCAGCTACATCGAGAGCGCGGCCGGCATCCAGGCGGGCGGGCGCACCGGGCTGACGGCGGTGACGGTCGGCCTGCTCTTCCTGGTGGCGCTGTTCCTGGCCCCGCTCGCGACCGCGATCCCGGGCTTCGCGACGGCGCCGGCGCTGGTCTTCGTCGCGTGCCTGATGGCGCAGGGGCTGCGCGACCTGCGCTGGGACGACGCCACGGACTTCATGCCGGCGATCGTCACCGCGCTGGCGATGCCGTTCACCTTCTCGATCGCCACCGGGATCGGGCTCGGCTTCATCACCTTCGCCGGCGTCAAGACCATCGCCGGCCGCGCTGGCGAGGTGCATGGCGCGGTGTGGCTGATCGCCGCGCTGTCGGCGATGAAGTTCGCGCTGATCTAGGCCGAGTGCCTATGCCTGGATCGCACTCGTCTGTTGCGGCAATGTTCCGGCTATAGTATTTTGTATACAGTCCCTCTCGGAAGCCGGCGACGCGCCGGGGCGATCCGCGGCCTTCCAAGGTTTTCACGCGCCACGGCCATGCGGTGGCACCGTCCGCCACTCAACGGAAAGGGAACATCACTGGGGCCGCCACGCCGGCGGCCCCTGCCGCTTCAGCGTTACGCCGGCTCAGTAGTAGTAGCCGCGCGGGCGGTAGTAGTAGGGTCGATAGGCCGGGGCGACCACCACCGGGGCGGGGGCATAGTAGCCATAGGCGCGCGGCGCCGGGGCGACGACGCAGCCCGAGAGGGACAGGCCGGCACCCACCAGCAAAGCCGCCGCGAGAAGCTTGCGCATCGGAACCTCCATCGGCCGCCCTACGGGGCGGCATGCAGGGAGCTTAACGCCGTCCCTGTGCCGGAACGGTGGCAACAATGTAACCGCATCTTGCAGCTGATGACGTTTCAGAGACCGGCGCGGCGCAGCTCCGCGCCGAGGCGACCGGTCGCCATCAGCCAGGCCATGCGGAAATCCGAGCGCAGCGACCAGACCGGGTAGGTGAAGGTCGCGGGACGATTGCGTTCCACCAGCATGTGGCTGCCCCAGGCGAAGGCGTAGCCCGCGACCGGCACCGCGACCAGCAGCCAGAGCGGTCCCACCAGCGCCCCCCACAGCAGGAGGCCGATCGCGATCACCGTGCCCACCAAATGCACCCAGCGCGTCGCGGGCCGGGCATGTTCCCGCAGGTAGTGCGGCCAGAACTCGTCATAAGTCGCGAAGCGGCGTTCCATGGCACGACGGTAATCCGCGGGAACCCCGCGCGTCACCATCGCTTCGCTTCCAGGCGCCGCACATGGCTGGCAGATTGGGCCGATGCCTCTTCCCGGCGCCCTCGCGCCCCTCCGCCACCCGGTCTTCCGCAACCTCTGGATCGCGGGACTCGCGGCCAATACCGGCCTCTGGGTGCAGAACACCGGTGCCGCCTGGCTGATGACCTCCCTCGCCCCGTCTCCGGTGATGGTGAGCCTCGTGCAGGCCTCCTCCATGCTGCCGGTCTTCCTGCTGGCGCTGCCGGCCGGCGCCATCGCCGACATCCTCGACCGCCGGCGGACCCTGATCGCGGCGCAGCTCTGGATGGCCTGCATGGGGCTGCTGGTGGCGCTGCTCACCTTCAGCGGCGAGCTCGGCGCCTGGGGCTTGCTCGCCATCACCTTCGGCATCGGCGCCGGCACCGCGGCGATCTTCCCGGCCATGGCGGCGACGACGCCGGAGCTGGTCCCGCGCGAGGACCTCGTCCAGGCGATCGCGCTGAACGGCATCGGCTTCAACCTCGCACGCGCCACCGGTCCGGCGGTCGGCGGCTTCACCATCGCGCTGGCCGGCGTCGAAGCCTCCTTCGTGCTGGCGACCATCGGCTTCTTCGTCATGGTCGGCGCCCTGCTGCTCTGGCGGCGGGAGGTTCCGGCCCGCTCCCTGCCGCCCGAGCATCTCTGGCCGGCCATGCGCTCCGGCATCTTCTTCGTCGTGGCCTCGCCCGGGCTGCGCGCCGCGATCCTCAGGGCCTGCGCCTTCTTCTTCTTCACGGCCGCGGTCTGGGGGCTGCTGCCGCTGCTGGTGCGGGTCAGGCTCGGCCTCGGGCCGGACGCCTTCGGCCTGATGCTGACCGCGATGGGCGCGGGCGCCGTCGCCGGCGGCTTCCTGCTGCCGACGCTCGCGGGCCAGGCGACGCGCGGCACGCTCGTTTTCCGCTTCTCGCTGCTCGCCGCGGCATCGCTGCTGCTGCTCGGTGCCTGGCCGCACTGGCTGCCGGCCGGGCTCGGCATGGTCGGCTTCGGCTTCGCCTGGATCGGCGCCTCCAGCGCCTTGCAGGCCGCGGCGCAGCTTGCTTCCCCCGCCTGGGTCAGGGCGCGGGCGATCGGCATCTACCAGCTCTCCTTCTTCGGCGCGCTGGCCCTTGGCAGCGCCCTCTGGGGCATGCTCGGCGAGTGGATCGGCATCGCCTATGCGCTGGTGCTGGCCGCCATCCTCGGCACTGTGACGGCGGTGCTGGTGCGCCCCTGGCGGCTGGAGCCGCCCCGCGCCAGCGAGGCGCCGGCCAGCGCCCTGCCCTTGCCCGATGCCCCCGCGGCCGAACTCGCGGGGTTGCTGGGCGAGGATTCCGGCCGGGTGCTGGAGGTGGTGCACTACACGGTCGCCGCCGCCGACCGTGTCCGCTTCCTGGCAGTGATGGGCGAGATGCGGCGGATGCGCATCCGCTCCGGCGCGCGGGTCTGGCGGCTCTATGAGGACATCGCCCACCCGGAGCGCTTCGCCGAGCTCTGGACGGTCGAGAACTGGACCGAGCATCTGCGCGAGGCCGGGCGGCTGGACGCCGCCGACCGCGCAACGCTCGCGCGCGCGGCCGCGTTCCACAATGGAGACGGCGCGCCGGAGGCGACGCGGTATCTTAACCTGCAACCCTGACGGCAATACTGGCGCCGCGTCTTCGATTGCCTATGTCATGATTCGACCCCTGAAGGAGCAAAGCCGCGATGGCGAAGAAGTCCGATGAGCCGAAGCTGTTGAAGACGAACAATGACGTGGCCGACAATGCGAAGAAGGTCTCGATCGGCGTGCTGCAGGGCTGCCTCAGTGATGCGATCGACCTGACCAACGCGACGCGGCAGGCGCATTGGAACGTCAAGGGCGCCCATTTCAGCGCCCTGCACGCGATGTTCGAGACCTTCTACAATCAGCTTTTCGAAGGCACCGACGAGATCGCGGAGCGGATCGTGCAGCTCGGCGGCATCGCCCACGGCACCACCCAGACGATCGGCGCCGGCACCCGGCTGGAGCCCTACCCGACCGAGCTCCTGGCCGGGATGGACCATGTCCGCGCGCTGGTGCCGCGCTATGCCAAAGTCGCGAAGACGCTGCGCGCCGGCATCGACGAGACCACCGAAGCGGGCGACGCCGACACCGCCGATCTGCTGACCGGCCAGAGCCGCACCATCGACAAGGCGCTGTGGATGCTGGAAGCGCATCTGGAGCCCGACAGCGCCGCCTGATCCGGCGCGACGAATCATTGCGGAACCGGGGCGGCCGCGGGCATGCTGCAGCTTATGGAAACGCACATGCATCGCGGCGGGCTGCCCCGGCTGGGGTTGGCGGCGGGCTTCGGCCTGGTGCTGGCACTCGGCGGCTGCGCCGGGCGTGGCGGACAGGGCGCGGCCCAGGGCGAAGGCTGCCGCGCCCAGGTCACCAGCTTCAACGAGGCCGGCGACACCTTCGTCCGGCCGACCCGGCCGCGCTGGAACTGGCGGCCGCGCCCCGCGGCGCCGCCGCCGACCGGCCTGGACGCCGAAATGACGCGCGAGAACGCCGATCTCGACAGCCTGCAGATCGCCTTCGACAGCCTGCTCTACTGCCGTTGGATCGAGGCGCGGACGGTGCGCGCCGACCTCACCGCCGGCCGCGTGCCGCGCCCGCAGGCCGAGGCCCGCATGGCGGCGCTGCGCGCCCGGCTGCGCGCCGACCTCGATC
>NZ_JAAGBB010000060.1 GCF_018129085.1 Plastoroseomonas hellenica | reverse complement strand
CGCGCCGCCGCCGATGCCCGCCTCGCCGGCAGCGGCGACGATATCGGCGCGGTGCTGGAGAGCGCGCGCAACCTGCGCCGCGCCGACCGGGACCTCGAAGCCGCGGCCGCTTGGCGCGCCGGCGAGCGCTTCCAGCGCGACCTCTCCACCGAGGCGCAGCGCGCCGTCTGGACCGAACGCCAGGTGCTCGCACGGAAGCTGCTGCGCCTCGGCCAGGACCGGGAGGCCTATCGCGTCGCCGCCGAGCACGGGCAATCCAGCGTCGGCGAGGCGCGCCAGGAGGCGGAGTTCCTCGCCGGCTTCATCGCGCTGCGCCGGCTGAACGACCCGGGCGCCGCCCAGCGCCATTTCGCGCGCCTGGCCGAAGGCAGCCGCAGCGTCATCACGCGCGCCCGCGCCGCCTATTGGGAAGCACGCGCCCTTTCGGTCACCGGCACCGCCGATGCCGTCCGCGCCCGCTACCAGGCGGCCGCCTCCCTGCCCGCCGCCTTCTATGGCCAGCTCGCGGCGTTGGCGCTCGGCGAGACCACCGCCCAGCTCTCCGCCCGCATCGCCGGCGCGCCGGTGCCGCCGGCGACGCCGGACCGCGCGGTCGCCTTCGCGGGGCGGGAGCTGACCCGTGCGGTGGTGACGCTGGCCGATCTCGGTGACGCCAGGCGGGCCCGGATCTTCCTGCTGCGGCTCGAGGATCTCGCCGCCGATCCGGTGGACCAGCTTCTGGCGGCGCGGCTCGCGCATGCGGTCGGCCGGCCGGACCACGCGATCTGGGTGGCGCGCCGCGCCGGCGCCGATGGCGTCATGCTGCTCGACGATGGCTGGCCGGCGCCCTACCAGGCGAACGTGTCAGCGCCGGAGGCACCGATCATCTATGCGATCACTCGCCAGGAGAGCAATTTCGACCCGGAGGCCGTCAGCTCCGCCAATGCGCGTGGGCTGATGCAGTTGCTGCCCTCGACCGCGACGCTAGTGGCGCGCCGCCTCGGCATCCCGCATGCGACGCCGATGCTGACCGGCGATCCCCAGCACAACATGCGGCTGGGCGCGGCCTATATCCAGCAGATGCTGGAGCGCTTCGACGGCGCCCTGCCGCTCGCCGCCGCCGCCTACAATGCCGGGCCGGGGCGGGTCGACGAATGGCTCGGCACCTATGGCGATCCGCGCGCCACCGTCGACGTGATCGACTGGATCGAGCAGATCCCCTTCGCCGAGACGCGCAACTACGTGCAGCGGGTGATCGAGAACGTCGTGATCTATCGCGCCCGCGATCCGTCGCTGGCCGCGGCGCCGCACCCCCTCGCCCGCTTCCTCGACCGCGCACCTTGAGGGAGACCCGCCTATGGCCGCCTCGCATCTTGGCCGGCGCCTGCTGATCCTGGGCCTTGGCGCCGGGGCGGCCACGCCGGCGCTGGCGCAGAAAAGCGGCGCCGCGCCGCGCGCCCCGGTGCCGACCTCGGACAGCGATCCGAACGACCCCGCGGGACGCGGCCAGCCCCATACCGGCACCTCCGACGGCGATCCGCGCGATCCCGCCGGGCGTGGGCGGCCGCGCACCGGCAATTCGGACAGCGACCCGCGCGATGCCGCCGGGCGCGGACGCCCCACCACCGGCTATTCCGACAGCGACCCGCGCGATGGCGCAGGTCGCGGGCGCCCGCGCACCGGCAATTCGGACAGCGATCCGCGCGACGCCGCCGGGCGCGGACGCCCCACCACCGGCTATTCCGACAGCGACCCGCGCGATGGCGCAGGTCGCGGGCGCCCGCGCACCGGCTACAGCGACAGCGATCCGAGCGACGGCGCCGGGCGTGGCCGCCGCTGATGGGGCCGCGCAGCGTCACCCTCTCGGCCCATGACGGGCTGGCGCTGCATGCCGAGGACTGGCGCCCGCCGGCCGACATGCCGCGCCGGACGCCGGTGCTCTGCCTCTCCGGCATCACGCGGAACGGCAGCGATTTCCGCGGGCTTGCGGAGCGGCAGTCGCAACGGCGCCGCGTCGTCACCTTCGACTATGCCGGCCATGGCGCCAGCGCCCGCGCCGAGGATCCCGAGCGCTACCGCCCGGAGGCGATGATCCGCGACGTGCTGGACATGATGGCGGCGCTGCACCTGCATCGCGCCGTCGTCGTCGGCACCAGCTTCGGCGGCCTAGTCAGCATGGCGCTCGCGGTGCTGCGCCCGGGCGCGCTCGCCGGCGTGGTGCTGAACGATATCGGCCCGGAGATCGGCAGCGATGGCCATGCCTGGGTGCTCGACTTCAATCGCCGCGACCCGGCGGCGGCAACGCTCGAGGATTGCGCCGCACTGCTGCGCGCGCATCTGCCGGCGCTGCCGCATCTCGACGATGCCGGCTGGCTCGACCTCGCGGGCCGCACCTATGCGAAGGGGCCGGATGGGCGCTTCCATCCGCGCTGGGACACCAAGGTGATCGATCAGGCGGTCGGCGCGGAAGTCGGGCCGGTGCCGGATCTCTGGGCGCTGTTCGGGGCGCTCGGCGGCCTGCCGCTGCTGCTGGTCTGGGGTGAGGTCAGCCGCCTGCTGCTGGCGCCGACCGTCGCCCGCATGCGCACCGCCCATCCGGGGATGCGGCTCTTGACCCTGCCCGGCACCGGCCATGCACCGACCCTGACCGAGCCTGCCGCGATCGCCGCGATCGATGCCTTCATCGAGACCATTCCGTGAATCCCCGCCTGATCGCCAGCGTCTTCGGCATCGGCAATCTGCGCCCGGCGCCCGGCACCTGGGGCTCGGCGGTGGTGCTGCCGCTGGCGCTGCTGGGGCCGCTCCCCTGCCTGGTGCTCGGGCTGCTGGTCCTGCTCATCGGGTTCTGGGCCGTCGGCCGGCTGCCCGGCGATGCCGAGGCCGACCCCGGCTGGATCGTGGTGGACGAAGCGGCGGGGCAATTGCTGGCGCTCGCCGCGCTGCCGGCGCACCCGTCCCTCCTCGGCGTCGCCGCAGCCTTCCTGCTGTTCCGGGCGTTCGACATCCTGAAGCCCGGCCCGGTCGGCTGGGCGGACCGGCAACACGGCGCGCTCGGCGTCATGCTGGACGACGCGGTGGCCGGGGTGCTGGCGGCGTTGCTGCTGCTGGGTTTCGGGCTCTGGCAACCGGGGGTGCTCGGCCAATGATCGATGACGCGACGCTCGGCCGCGCGGCCGCGCTGCTCGCCACGCTGCAGGCGAAGGGCCTGACCGTGACGACCGCGGAGAGCTGCTCCGGCGGGCTCATCGCCGGCACCATCACCGCGATCCCCGGCAGCTCGGCCAGTATCGAGGCCGGCTTCGTCACCTACTCCAACGCCGCCAAACATCGTATACTTGGCGTGCCGGAGAGCCTGCTGGCAGCCCATGGCGCGGTCAGCGAGCCGGTGGCCCGTGCGATGGCGGAAGGCGCCCGCGCCGCGGCCGGGGCGGATCTGGCGCTCGCCTGCACCGGGATCGCCGGCCCGGGCGGCGCGGTGCCGGGCAAGCCGGTCGGCACCGTCTTCATCGCCGCCGCGGTCCAAGGGCAGACCCGGGTGCTGCATCGCCTTTTCCCCGGGGACCGGGCAGCCGTCAGGGCCGCGACGGTCGCCGAAGCATTGGAGCTCGGGCTCGCGCTGGTCACGGTTTCGTGACAAATTAGGTATATGCTGCGTTGCAGCGCAACACTTCCTCACGCGCGCGCGAGCCGGTACTGGGATACATGTACCCGGCGCAGGGGAGACACTGATGCGGATACGTGTGCTGTTTCTTGGCCTCGTTACGCTCGGCGGCACTCTCGCCGCCCTGCCGGGCATCGTGCCGCCCGCCTTCGGGCAGGCCGCCCCGCCTTCCGCCCCTGGACAGGGGCCGCGCATCCCGGTCACCACGGATCCCGCCCGGGTCGGCGCGGTGCCGATCGAGATCGCGGCGAACGGCACGGTGGTCGCCGATGCGGTGGTCACCATCCGCCCCCGCGTCGATGGCCAGATCGAGCAGGTGCATGTGCGCGAAGGCCAGATGGTCCGGCGCGGCGACCTCCTCTTCACCCTCGATACCCGCATGAACCGCGCCATCCTGGCGCAGCAGGAAGCCCAGCTTCTCCGCGACCGGGCGCTGGCGGCACGCGCCCAGGCCGATGCGGTCCGCTACCAGTCGCTGCGGGGCGAGGGCTTCGCTGCCGCGCAACGGTTCGAGCAGGCCCAGGCCGACGCCGCCTCCGCCGCCGCCACCGTGCGGGCGGATGAGGCGCTGATCGAGCAGACGCGGCTGCAGATCGCCTTCGCCACCGTCACCGCGGAGGTCAGCGGCCGCCTCGGCACGCTGCCGCTGCGCGAGGGCACCTTCCTGCGCCTGGCCGAGACCACGGCGCTCGCCACCATCACCCGCATGGATCCGATCTTCGTCCAGTTCGCAATCCCCGAACGCTGGCTGGAGGAGGTGCAGGCGGCCATGGCCGCCGGCTCCGCCCGGGTGCTGGTGCATGCCGATGGCGACCGGGCGCCGCCGCTCCAGGGCAGCCTCGCCTTCGTCGACAGCGCCGTCGACACGGCGACCGGCACCATCACCCTGAAGGCGCAGTTCGCCAATGCGGAGATGCGCCTCTGGCCCGGGCGCTACGTGCAGGTGACCTTGATCCCGCGCGACGAGGAGGGCGCCACCAGCGTCGTCGCCGCCGCGGTGCAGAGCGGCCAGGGCGGCCGCTTCGTCTATGTGCTGACGCCGGAAGGCGTCGCGCGCCGCCGCCCGGTGCAACTCCTGCGCATGGCGGGCGACCGCGCGGTGATCCGGGGCGAGGTGGCGGCCGGCGAGGCCGTCATCATCGATGGCGCCCAGCGGGTGACGGATGGCAGCCGCGCCGTCGCGCGCGGTGCCAGCGAGGCCCGCGCCCAATGAGCATTTCGGAGATCTGCATCCGCCGGCCGGTGATGACGAGCCTGCTCTGCATCGCGGCCGTGGTCGCCGGCATCATCGCCTATACTCGGCTGCCGGTCGCCGCCGTGCCGCGCGTCGATTTCCCGGTCATCACCGTCAACGCGACCTTGCCGGGCGCCAGCCCGGAGACCATGGCGACCAGCGTCGCCCTGCCGCTGGAGCGCGAATTCTCGACCATCGCCGGCATCGACACGATGTCCTCGACCAGCGGCCAGGACACCACGACGATCACCCTGCAATTCGTGCTCGACCGCAATATCGATGCGGCGGCGCAGGACGTGCAGGCGGCGCTGACCCGCGCGCAGCGGCGGCTGCCGACGGAGATGACGACGCCGCCCTCCTACCGGAAGGTCAATCCGGCGGATGCGCCGGTGGTGCTGCTGACGCTCACCGGCGGCGACCAGCCGCTCTACCGCATGAACGACATCACCAGCACGATCATCGGACCGGCGCTGTCGCGCCTGCCCGGCGTCGCGCAGGTGATCACCTATGGCGAGCAGCTCTACGCCGTCCGCGTCCGGCTCGACCCCAACCGCGTTGCGGCCATGGGCCTCGCCTTCGACACCGTCCAGCAATCGATCGCGGCCGCCAATTCCAGCACCCCGGTGGGCGTGCTCAGCGGCCAACGCCAGCAGCTCACGCTCCGCGCCAACGACCAGCCGCAGGACGCAGCGGCCTTCGGGGAGCTGATCGTCGCCGGCCGGGCCGCGGCGCCGGTGCGCCTGTCCGACATCGCCCGCGTCGATGACGGCGTGCAGAACGAGCGCATCGCCGCCTGGCGCGACGGCCAGCGCGCCCTGGTGCTCGCGGTGCAGCGCCAGCCGGACGCCAATACCGTCGACGTGGTCGATGCCGTGCGCGCCACCCTGCCCGCGCTCCGGGCCGCGCTGCCGCCGGGCGCCGAGCTGCAGGTCATGCTCGACCGCTCGGCCAGTATCCGCGCCGCGGTGCATGACGTACAGGAAAGCCTCCTGATCGCGATCGGCCTCGTCGTGCTGGTCTGCTTCCTGTTCCTCCGCCGCGTCTCCGCCACCATCATCCCCTCGGTCGCGGTGCCGATCAGCCTCTGCGGCACCTTCGGGCTGATGTACGTCCTCGGCTACGGCATCGACAACGTGACCCTGCTCGGGCTCACCATCGCGGTCGGCCTCGTGGTCGACGATGCCATCGTCATGCTCGAAGCCGCGATGCGCCACATCGAAAACGGCGTGCCGCCGATCCAGGCCGCGATCCGCGGCGCGCGCGAGATCGGCTTCACCATCATCTCCATCACCTTCTCCCTGATCGCCGTCTTCATGCCCATCCTGCTGATGGGCGGCGTCGTCGGCCGCGTGTTCAACGCCTTCGCAGCCACCGTCTCCCTCGCGGTCATCGTCTCCTGCATCGTCTCCCTGACCCTGACGCCGCTGATGGCATCGCGCATCCGCGCACATCACGGGCGGCCGGGATGGCTCGACCGGACGCTGGAGCGCGGCTTCGTCGCGATCGAGCGCAGCTATGCCCGGCTGCTCGAATACGCGCTGCGCCTTCGGCTGCTGATCTGGCTGGTCTTCATCGCCTCCCTCGGCGGCGCCGCCTGGTTCGCGGTGAACCTGCCGAAGGGCTTCTTCCCGATCGAGGATACCGGCCTCGTCAGCGTGAACACCGAAGGCCCGCGCGGCGCCTCGCTCGAGGCGATGGCGCAGATGCAGGGCCAGATCGCCGAGATCCTGATGCGCTCCCCGCATGTGGCGCGCGTCGTCTCCCAGCTCGGCGCGCAGGGCAGTTCCTCCGCGATCAACCAGGGGCGCCTCTTCGTCGAGCTGAAGCCGTCCGGCGAGCGCCCCGGCGTGGTGCCGGTCATGCAGGAGCTGCGCCGCCAGACCGCCGGCGTGCCGGGCATGCGGGTCTTCGTCTCACCGATCCAGAACCTGAATTTCGGCGGCCGGGTGAGCCGCAGCCTCTACCTCTACACCCTGCAGGGGCTCCGCCTGGAGGAGCTCTATGACTGGGCACCTCGGATCGAGGAGAGGCTGCAGCGCCTGCCGCAGCTCCAGGACGTGAACACCGACCTGCAGACCGACAGCCCCGTCGTCATGGTCAATGTCGACCGCGACCGCGCGACCGCGCTCGGCGTCACCGTCGATCAGGTGCGCCAGGCGCTCTACTCCGCCTTCGGCGCCCGGCAGATCAGCACCATCTACGGCCAGGCCAATGCCTATCCGGTCATCCTGGAAGCGCTGCCCGAGGACCAGCGGGACGAGCAGGGCCTGGCCAAGCTCTATATCCGCGCCAATACCGGCCGCCTGGTGCCGCTCTCGGCGCTCGCGACCATCTCCCGCCGCTCGGGACCGCTGACCGTCGGCCACCAGGGGCAGCTCCCCGCTGTCACCATCGGCTTCAACACGCCCCCCGGCGTCGCACTCGGCGACGCGGTCGCGGCGATTCGCCAGGTCGAGCAGGAGCTCGGCCTGCCGCCCTCCATCGTCACCGGCTTCACCGGCACCGCGCAGGTCTTCCAGCAGGCGCTGGCCGGCCAGGGCATGCTGGTGCTGGCCGCCGTCCTCATCATGTATCTCGTGCTCGGCGTGCTCTACGAGAGCCTGATCCACCCGCTGACCATCCTCTCCGGCCTGCCGGCGGCCGCCCTCGGCGCCTTCGCGACGCTCTGGCTGTTCGGCATGGAGCTCTCGGTGATCGCGGTGATCGGCGTGCTGCTGCTGATCGGCCTCGTGAAGAAGAACGCCATCATGATCGTCGACGTCGCGCTGCACCGACAGCGATCCGGCGAGGATCCGCTGAGCGCGGTCAGGGAAGCCTGCGTGCTGCGCTTCCGGCCAATCCTGATGACGACACTCGCCGCCGCCGCCGGCGCAGTGCCGATCGCGGCCGGCTGGGGCGCGGCCGCGGAATTGCGCCAGCCGCTCGGCCTCGCGGTAGTCGGCGGCCTCGCGGTCAGCCAGGTGCTGACGCTCTTCGTGACGCCGGTGCTCTATCTCGGCTTCGACGGGCTGGCACGGCGGCTGTCCCGCGGCGGTGCAGTCGCGCACGCGCCAGCGGAGTAGGAAAAGCCGGGGAAAAGAATTTCCCCGGACCCCTTTCTTTTATTTTTGGCTACTTGGGCCAGGCAGCACGGCCGCTGCATTCGGTCCGACCGCGCAATTGATAGAAAGAAAAGAAATGGGGGTTCGGGGGAAATTCCTTTCCCCCGATCTTACCTACCGCTTCGCGACCACATCCCGGATCGCGGCGATGGCTTCCTCGATCATCGCGGCGCTGACGTCGAGATGCGTGCAGGCGCGCATGCGGCCGCCGAGGCCGGAGATCTGGATGCCTTGCAGGCGGAGTGCGGCCGAGAGGTCGGCGACGGTGATGCCGGCGCCGCGCGGGTCGAAGAAGACCAGGTTGGTTTCCGGCTCCTCCACCACGAAGCCCGGGATCTGCGCGAGACCGCGGGCGAGCGCCTTGGCATTCGCGTGGTCGTCCGCCAGGCGGTCGATGTTGTGGTCGAGGGCGTAGAGGCAGGCCGCCGCGCAGACGCCCGCCTGCCGCATGGAGCCGCCGAGCCGCTGCTTCCAGCGCCAGGCCTCGCCGATGAAGTCCTCGCTGCCGGCGAGCACGGCGCCGAGCGGCGCGCCGAGGCCCTTGGTGAAATCGAGCCAGACGCTGTCGAAGCCGGCGGCCATCTCGGCGGCCGGGATGCCGGCCGCGACGCAGGCATTCATCAGCCGCGCGCCGTCCATATGCGTCGACCAGCCCTGGCCATGCGCGACATCGGCGACGGCGTTGAGCTGCGCCAGCGGCCAGACAGCGCCGCCGCCGATATTGGCGGTCTGTTCGACTTCCAGCAGGCGCTGCGGCGGTGCGTAGCGGGTCTTCGGGCGGATCGCAGCGCGCACATCATCGGCCGTGAACATGCCCTTCGGGCCGCGGAGCGGCATGATCTGGACGCCGGTCAACGCGGCATGGGTGCCGCCTTCGCTGTGCAGGATGTGGCTGGTCTCATGCGCCACCACCTCATCGCCCTTGCGGCAATGGGTCAGGATCGCGATCACGTTGCACATGGTGCCGGAGGGCAGGAAGATCGCCGCTTCCTTGCCCAGCAGCGCCGCCATGCGGTCGGTCAGCGCATTCACGGTGGGGTCGTCGCCATGCTGCTCGTCGCCGACCTCGGCGCGCAGAATCGCGTCCTTCATCCCGGGCGAGGGCCGCGTCTGGGTGTCGGAATAGAGGTTGATGCGCACAGGGGGCGCACCGGCGGGCGGGCGGGCGGGGGCATGGACCATGGCGGGGAGGCTAAAGCAGATCCCGATCAGGTGAAACCCGAGGCGGCTCGCCGTAGGCACCCCTTGCGAGCGCCTTGTAGTGTGTATAAATCCACACGTGGATAGCAGGGCGATCATCGCGGCGCTGACGGCGGATGGTTGGAAGCAGGTGGCCCAGAAGGGCAGCCACAGCCAGTTCAAGCACCCGACGAAGCCGGGCCGCGTCACCGTCCCGCATCCGAAGCGCGATCTGCCGATCGGGACGCTGCGAAGCATCGAGAAGCAGGCGGGTTTGAAGCTGAGGTGAGTGGAATGGCCGAATATATCGCTCTGATCCACAAGGATGCCGAAAGCGATTTCGGCGTCTCGTTCCCGGACCTCCCGGGCTGCGTGACCGCGGGCGCGACGCTCGACGAGGCGCGGGCGATGGCTGCGGAGGCGCTGGCGCTCCATATCGAGGGCATGATCGAGGACGGCGAGGCGATCCCCGAGCCGAGCAGCCTGACTGTGATCATGAAAGAGCGGGAGAACCGCGATGCCGTGGCCGTGCTGGTGCCCGGCCCGACGAAGCCTGCGCGGGCGGTTCGGGTCAACATCACGTTGCCGGAGGACGCGCTGCACGCGATCGACCGCTATGCCGAAAGGCACGGGCTCTCCCGGTCCGGGATGATCGTGGCGGCCGCCAAGCGGATGATGGACGCAGCGTAGCGCGGCGCGTGTCTTCACCCATGCAGGCGATCCCGCCTGCATGGGACCTGCCCTAACCCCGACGGCGCCGCGCGGCCAGGGGGGGTGGCGTGCGGGCGAGGGTCCAGGCTTCTTCCGCGACATTGGCGATGTGGTCGCGCAGGAAGGCCGCCGCTTCTTCCCCTCGCCCCTCCCGGCAGAGCGCCAGCATGGCCTCGTGCTCGCGCTGCGCGCGGTCCTGGGCGACGATGCGGCCCTGGAGCTGGATGCGGGTGTAGCGGTCGCATTCACGGAGCAGCGATGCGACCAGCGCCAGGGTGCGCGGCCGGTCGGCGCGGGCATAGAGCGCCAGGTGGAATTCGGTGTTGAGCGGCCCCCATTCCTCGCTCCGCCCGCGCGAGAGGCTCTCGGCATGGGTCGCGAGCTGGGCCGCCAGCGCGTCGAGGTCATCATCGGTCAGGCGGGCGGCGGAGCGGCGGAGCAGATCCGGCTCCAGCGCCAGGCGGATCGCATAGGTCTCCTCCATCCGCTCGGGCGAGAGGCTGGAGACGGTCGCGCCCTTCTGCGGGATGAAGGCGACCAGCCCTTCCGCTTCGAGCTGGAACAGCGCTTCGCGCACCGGGATGCGGCTGACGCCGAGGCGTTCGGCGAGCGCGTCCTGGCGCAGCGCCTCCCCGGGCGCCAGCGTGCCGTCCAGGATCAGGGCGCGGATCGCCTCCGCCACCCCGCCGCTGACCGTGCGATGCCCCGTGACCACGCGCCGCCGCCTGCGGGCGCGAAGGCTTGCCGACATGACGAACTCCCTTTGATGGACGGCATAGCCGGTAGGGGTTCCTTCGGGAATTTATAAAATCCTTTCTCGAATTTATAAATTTTCTTGACCCCTGCTCGGCCCCCTCCCTAGGGTCGCCGCAGCCCGAAGGAACCAGGCCATGCCCAAGCTGCCCGATTGGCGCGGGGTTTTCCCCGCGGTCACCACCCAGTTCCATGCCGATCTCAGCCTCGACGTCGCGGGCACGCACCGCGTCGTGCAGGGGCTGGTGCGCGACGGCGTCGACGGCCTCGTCGTCTGCGGCACGGTCGGCGAGAACACCGCGCTGACGCTCACGGAGAAGCAGACGGTGATCGAGGTGGCGGTGGATGCCGCGGCCGGGCGCGTGCCGGTGATCGCGGGCGTCGCGGAATTCACCACCGCCTTTGCCGCCGATACCGCTGTTATGGCGAAGCGCTGCGGCGCGGATGGCGTGATGGTAATGCCGGCGCTGGTCTATTCGG
This sequence comes from Plastoroseomonas hellenica, assembly GCF_018129085.1. Taxonomy (GTDB): domain Bacteria; phylum Pseudomonadota; class Alphaproteobacteria; order Acetobacterales; family Acetobacteraceae; genus Plastoroseomonas; species Plastoroseomonas hellenica. The sequence goes on along the minus strand of NZ_JAAGBB010000060.1, from coordinate 20,805 downwards.
CGAAGCCGCACGAGACCGCCGCGCATTTCCGCGGCGTCGCGACCGCCATCGACCTGCCGGTGATGGTCTACAACAACCCGCCGATCTACAAGAACGACGTCACCCCCGACATCCTGGCCGCACTCGCCGATGTCGAGACCATCGTCGCCTTCAAGGAATCCTCGGGCGACGGCCGCCGCTTCACCGATCTCCGCAACCTCGTCGGCGACCGCTTCGTGCTCTTCGCAGGCCTCGACGACACGGTGGTCGAGAACGTGATGCTGGGCGCCGTCGGCTGGGTCTCCGGCATGTCGAACGCCTTCCCGCAGGAAGGTGCCGCGCTGTTCCGCCTGGCCGCCAGCGGCCGCTATGCCGAGGCGCGGCCGCTCTATGACTGGTTCATGCCGCTGCTGCACCTCGATGCGCGGCCGGACCTCGTGCAATGCATCAAGCTCTGCGAGGCGATCATGGGCCGCGGCAGCGCGCTGACCCGCCCGCCGCGCCTCGCCTTGCCGGAGCGCGAGCGCGCCGAGGTGGAAGCGCTGATGGCGGCGGCGCTGAAGACGCGCCCAAGCCTCACCGGCCTCGCTGCGTGAGGAGCAGCGCCATGACCCTCTCCCGCCGCTCCCTCCTTGCCGCGCCCCTGCTGCTGCCCGCCCTCGGCGCCGCCGCGCAGTCCCGCGCCCAGCCGTTGCGCTTCGTGCCATCGACGCCGCTGCCGGCGCTCGATCCGATCGTCGCCACCAGTTACGTCATCCGCAACCACGGCTACCTCGTCTACGACACGCTCTTCGGCATGGATGAGCATTACCGCGTCCATCCGCAGATGGTCGGCCACCACGAGGTGTCGCGCGACGGCCTGACCTGGACCTTTCAGCTCCGCGATGGGCTGGTCTTCCACGACGACCAGCCGGTGCGCAGCGCCGACTGCATCGCGTCGCTGCGGCGCTGGTCGGCGCGCGACGCCTTCGGACAGACGCTCGCCACCGCGATCGATCGCTACGAGGCGAAGGACGAGCGGACCTTCGTCATCCACCTGAAGCGCCCCTTCCCCGCGATGCGGGAAGCGCTCGGCAAGCTCTCCTCCAACGTGCCCTTCATCATGCCGGAGCGCATCGCCGCGACCGATCCGTCACGGCCGATCTCGGACGCCACCGGCTCCGGCCCCTGGCGCTTCCTCCCGGGATCCTGGAATCCCGGCCAGTCCGCCGCCTATGAGCGCTTCGCCCGCTACCGCCCGCGTGAGGAGCCGTCGAGCTGGGCGGCCGGCGGCAAGCTCGCGAAGATCGATCGCATCGAATGGATGGGCATCACCGAAGCGCCGGCCGCGGCCGCGGCGCTGCGACAGGGCGGCATCGACTGGTGGGAGCAGCCGCCGGTCGACCTGCTGCCGGTGCTGCGGCGGGATCGCAACATCGCGCTGGTGAAGGTGCCGCTCGGCTTCCAGTTGCTGATGCGCTTCAACCATCAGCAGGCGCCCTTCAACAACCCGGCGATCCGGCGCGCCATCGCGGCCGCGGTGAAGCCCGAGGACTACATGCGCGCGGTCGCCGGCGAGCCCGAATGGTACGCCGAATGCCGCAGCTTCTTCACCTGCGGCACGCCGCTCTCCTCCGATGCCGGCGCCGGCCTGCTGACGAGCGATCCCGCGCGGGCGCGGCGCATGCTGCAGGAGGCCGGCTATCGCGGTGAGAAGGTGGTGCTGCTGGCGCCGGCCGACCAGCCGATCAGCTACAACCAGGCGCAGGTCACCGACCAGTTGCTGCGCGGCCTCGGCATGGAGGTCGAATTCATCTCGACCGACTGGGCGAGCTTCGTCTCCCGCCGCAACAACCGCGGCCCGGTCGACCAGGGCGGCTGGTCGGTGTTCCACACGCTGTGGTCGGGCGCCGACCTCACCAACCCCGCGATCTCCCCGCTGCTCCGCGCCAACGGCACCGCCGCCTGGCTCGGCTGGCCCGAGGATCCGGAGATCGAGCGGCTGCGCGACGCCTGGCTCGCGACCGGCGAGGCGGCCGAGCAGCAGCGCATCGCCCGTGCCCTGCAGGAACGCGCCTTCGAGACGCTGCCCTACCTGCCGACCGGGTCGGTGGAGCAGCCGATGGCCTATCGCCGCAGCTTGACCGGCATGATGGTCTCGCCGGTGCAGTTCTTCTGGAACATGGAGAAGAGCGCCTGAGATCGCCGGATCGGTCTTCCGATCGATCCGGCGCCGCGCTGCTTCAACCGGCGCCTTCGAAGCCGATCTCCCGATCCCGCATTGCCGGAAATGTTCTGGGATCAGGTCGGCGCGCCTCCGCATCGTCATCGAAGCTTTAAAGGACGGAACAAGCACCGGCGCGCCAAACGGGTTGAGCCTCCTCTCACGAACCCGATCCGGAGGTGCGGCGATGAGCGAGACCGGAAGTGTCGGAAGCGTGGGCGGCGATGCTGGCGGCATGGGTGATGCCGGCGGCTTCGGCGATGCCGGCCTGGATGCAGGCGGCTTCGATTCGGCGCTGAATGACGCGGCGGCAGGCGGGCTAGGCGATACAGGGCTGGGCGATCTCGGCACGAGCGATCTCGGGCTCGGCGATAGCGGGCTGAGCGATCCGCTCGGCGATGTCGGACTGTCCGATCCGCTGGGCGATGTCGGCCTTGCTGATCCCTTGGGCGATATCGGGCTCGCCGACCCTCTCGGGGATATGGGGTTCGCCGATCCGCTCGGCGATCTCGATCCGAGCCTCGCCGATCCCATGGCACTCGGCTTTGACGATCCGACTGCACTCGACCCGATCGACCCGGCTTCGCTGATCAGCCCGCCCGATCCTTTTACAGATCCGCTTGCGGGCTTCACGCCATCGCCGCCGAGCGCTCCGGCCATGCCCGAACCGGCCGTGCCTGTTGCGCAGGTGGAGCCGACGCCCGATGCCATCGGCATGCCGCCGGTCGATGTAATGGGCAACGTGACGGGACCGGCGCCGGTGACGCAGCCGGAGCCCGCGCCCACTCCGCCGGCACCGGAGCAGCCCTCCGTCTTCGGCACCCTCGCCGCGGGCGCGGCGCTCGGCCTCGCCCGGACCGCGCCTGCCGCCGGTGTGGAGGCCGTGGCCGATGGGCCGCTGCCCTTCGGCGATGCCCTGGCGCTCGGCACCCTGGCCCTCGGGGCCTCGATCGGCGCCTATCAGGCGCTGCAGAGCCGCGGCACGCCCGCACCCGCCCCGACGCCGGATTTCGGGCCGGCGCCCGCGATGCCGTCGGCACCCGCCCCCGCACCGGCGCCAGCGCCGGAAGCAGCGCCTGCCCTGCCCGCCCCGGAAGCGCTCGCTCCGGTCGCGCCGGCCGAGCCCGCACCTGCACTTCCCGCGCCCCCGGCCCTGGCGCCGGCCGTGCCGGAGACCATCCCCGCCGTGCCAGCGCCGGAAGCCCTGGCTCCGGTCGCGCCAGAGCTGGCCCCTGCCCTGCCGGCACCGGAGGCGCTCGCGCCGGCCGTGCCCATCCCGGAGGCCGCACCCGTCCCCTTCACCGCAGCACCGACCGGGCCGCTGATCGAGAGCTTCCCCGCGGCGCCTCCCATCGCGCCGCCGACCGAGACCTTCCCGGCAGCGCCGCCGGCGGTGCCGAGCATCGAGACCTTCCCGGTCGCGCCCGAACTGCCGGCCTTGCCGGGCTTCGGCGGCGAGACCCTGCCCGAGACCGGCATCATCGCGACCATCCCGCCGGAGATCGAGCAATCGCTGATCCTCGAACGTTCGAGCCCGCTTCGCGGCAACATGATCGCCGCCGGGGTGCCGATCAGCGCCGATGAGGACGCACACCACGTCGCAGCCCTGAACGAACCGGCGGCGCAGCCGGCGCGCGACGTGCTCGCGGGCTTCGGGATCGACATCAACGACCCCGTGAACGGCGTCGCCCTGCCGCGCGGCTTCCACCAGCGCGAACTGCATGGCGCCGACCGGCGCGGGGATTATTATGATGCGGTGAATGCACGCCTCGCAGAGGCCGAGACGCGGGAGCAGGCTGAGGCGATCCTGCGCGAGATCGCCGATGAATTGCGCAACGAGGTTGCCGGGAGGACAGGGCCATGAGGGTCTTCACGGTCAAGGGCGATCACCAGCTCGCCTGGATCAACCCTGCCGGCGATGGCGAAGGCGTGCGGCTGTCCAGGGCGCGCGGGACATCCGCGGCCGCTGGCTGGCGCCCGCTGCGCGTCGAGCTCATCTCCACGCTCGGGGAGGAGGACGAGGTCGACCCGCCAGTCGTGACCGATTGCCCCTATCTGGGCGCGGTGCAGCTCCTGCTCAGCGCACGGGCGCGCGACGTGCTGGCGCCGCTGCTCGAGCCGGAGGGTGAATTCCTGCCCGTCGAAGCGGCGTTCGGGGCGTATTGGATCTACAATTGCCTGCGCAGCCGGGAGGCGCTGGATGAGGCACGGTCGGTGGCTGAGCGCTTCCCGGACGGCGACATCAAGCGAATCACCCGCCACGAGCTGCGGCCGGAGGTCATCGGCCAGCACGCGATCTTCCATCTGGACGGCAAGACCGGCATCTACTACGCGACCGACCGCCTGGTGGCCGCGGTGGAGCGCGCCGGCCTGACCGGCTTCGTGTTCACCGAGGTCTGGTCCTCCGAGAGCGGCGGTATGGATCTGCCGACACGGGGCCTGCTGAACCGCGGCGTGAGCGATGAGGTACTGCGGCAGCAGCGTATGGCCAAGCGCGCCGCAGCGCGGGAGCGGGTGGCGGCCGGATAACGCCTGCCGGCCGCGAGTCAGCCCGGCCAGTGGCGCGCCCAGACGGGCGCGACCGCCGGGCGGGCCATGACGGCCTGCCCCAGGACGGTGAGCTTCGGGCATGCGCCCGGCAGCCAATCGGCGCCACCGAGCCAGCGCGACAGCATCGCCAGGTAGAGATCGGCCACCGAGAAGCGCGCGCCGAGCAGGAAGGGCGCGTCCGGTGTCCCCGCGAGGCCGGCCTCGGCTTCGACCAGGCGCCAGAGGTCGCGATACATCGCACGCGCCCGCTCCCGGATCGCCGTGGCATGCGCCGGATCGGCGCTGAAGCGCTCCGGAAAATCGGCGCGGGTCACATGGGGATAGCCCTCGGTCGCCGCGAGCGTCATCCAGCGCAGCGCCCGCGCGCGGCCCGGATCGGGCGGCGCCGGCAGCAACCCGGCCTCCGGATGGCGATCGACGAGGGTCAGCAGGATGGCCAGCGATTCCGTGACCACCGTGCCGTCCGGCAGGATCAGCGTCGGGATGCGGCCCATCGGATTGATGCGGCGATACTCGGCGGTGAGCTGCGCGCCGCTCGCGAACGGCACCGCGCGCAATTCGACGGGCGCGCCGATCTCGGCCAACGCCATCTCGACCGGGCCGGAGCCGGAGCCGGCATCGCCATAGAGGATATAGGTCATCGCGGAAGCCTGACCCGGGGCGGCCACGGCAGCCAATGCAAAAGCCTGATAGTGGGGATCAGCCGGGCTGAAGCGCCCAGGCCGGCATCACGGCTTTGACCGTGGCGGCGACATCCCGGATGTGGTGAGTAGCGCGGCCAACCGGGAGGCGGAGTCATCGCCGGAATGCCGAACGCCGCAACGGGAACACGAGCCGCGCCCAGGCCGCGACGCCTGCGCCGCCTGATCGGCCGCCTCCTCGCGCTGCTGCTGCTGCTGCCGCTGGTGGCGATCCTGGTGTTCCGCTTCCTGCCACCCCCGATGACGCCGCTGATGCTCATTCGCGTGATCGAGGGCCATGGCTGGCAGCGAGACTGGGTCCCTCACCAGGCGATCGCGCCGGCGCTGGCCGCCGCTGTCGTGGCATCCGAGGACAATCTCTTCTGCGAGCAGGTCCTGGGCTTCGATTTCGACGCGCTGAGCGACCAGGTCGACGCCTGGTCGGACGGCGGGCGGCCGCGCGGCGCCAGCACGATCACGATGCAGACGGCGAAAAACCTGTTCCTCTGGCCCGGCCGCGATCCCGTCCGCAAGGTGCTGGAGGCCTGGCTGACGCCGCAGATCGCGCTGCTCTGGCCGCGGCGGCGGGTGCTCGAGACCTATCTCAACATCGTCGAGTTCGGGCCGGGGATCTATGGCGCCGAGGCGGCGGCGCGCCACTTCTTCAGGAAGCCGGCGGCGGCGCTCTCCTCGCGGGAGGCCGCGCTGCTTGCCGCTGTCCTGCCCAACCCCCTCGCCTGGTCGGCCGCGGAGCCGAGCGCCTATATCCGCAGGCGCGCCGCGACGATCGAGCGGCGCATGGCCCAGATCAGGCCGCTGCTGGCCTGCACCTGGTGAATGATCAACACGCTCAGAAGAAGTCCGGCGAGGCGGCGCGAATCGCCTCGACCATGGCGAATGTGCCGGAGAGGTGCCGGCGCAGATGCCGCTCGGCGCCGTCCGCATCGCCGCCGATGATCGCTTCGGCCAGCGCCTCATGGTCGCTGAGGATCGCATCGACCTTGCCGGGGCTCGGCAGGTGCAGGCGGCGCAGCCGATCGAGATGGACGCTGCGGCTGCGCACCAGGTCACGCAGGCCCGGCACCTCCGCCGCAGCGTAGAGCGCGGTGTGGAAGGCCTCGTCCGCCGCGGCGATTTCTGCCTGGTCGCCACGCGCGCGCCATTCGCGCATCCGCGCGAGCTCCGCCCGCAGGCTGGCGGCCAGCCGCGCATCGGGCGCGGCGGCGAGGCGGCGCACGATCTCGAGTTCCACCGACAGGCGCAGGAAGCTCGCCTCGCGCGCGCTGGCCAGGTCGATCTTCGTCACCCGCGTCGCGGAATGCGGCACCACCGCGATGAGGCCGTCCTCCTGCAGCCGGATCAGCGCCTCCCGCACCGGGGTCTGGCTGACGCCGAGCCGCATCGCGATCGCCGCGCGGGACACCACGGTGCCGGGCGGCAGGGCGAGCGAGATCAGCGCCTCGCGCAGGGTCTCATAGGCGTGCTCGGCCGCGGAGCGGCGCCGGCCCATGGGTGCCAGGACGGCGAGATCATCCGCCGGCGGCACGTCCATGGTCTTGCCGGATTCCGGGGCTGAGGGAATGTCCATGATAGCCAAGGGTTTAGCGAAACACCCGCTCGCGTCCAATATCTGAGTTGACAGGCTACATCTCATATATGAGTCATACCGGACCGATCCCAATCAAGAAGCGCCCCGAGGCGCAAAGGAGGAAACCGAGTGCCCTACCTGACCCGCCGCGGGCTTGCCGCTTCCGCCCTCCTCGCCTTGTCGGCGAGGCCCGGCGCGGCGCAGCCCGCCTATCCGAGCCAGCCTATCCGCGTGATCGTGCCCTTCTCGGCCGGCACCTCCGACACCATTGCCCGGCTGGTCGGCCAGGAGATGAGCAAGGCGCTCGGCCAGCCCGTGGTGGTGGAGAACCGCGCCGGCGCCGGCGGCAATATCGGCACCGAGGCCACCGCCCGCGCCACGCCGGACGGCTACACGATCTGCCTCGGCACCATCAGCAGCCACGCCATCAATCCCGGCATCTTCCCGCGCCTGCCCTATGACGTGCAGCGCGATTTCGCGCCGATCACCCAGCTCGCCGCGCAACCCAATGCGCTGGCGGTGACCCAGAATTTCCCCGCGCGCGACGTGGCCGAGCTGGTGGCGCGGCTGAAGGCGCGGCCCGGCGAGACCGTCTTCGCCTCCTCCGGCGTCGGCACCTCGGTGCATCTGGCCGGCGCGCTCTTCGCGCAGCTCACCGGTACCCAGATCGAGCATGTGCCCTATCGCGGCAGCGGCCAGGTCACGACTGCGCTGCTGAGCGGCGAGGTGCCGATGGCCTTCGACAATCTCTCCTCGGTGCTGCCCTTCGCGCGCGAAGGCAAGCTGCGCATCCTCGGCGTCACCGGCCTCGAGCGCAGCGCGGCGGCGCCGGAGATCCCGACCGTCGCGGACACCGTGCCGGGCTTCGAGAGCCTGTCCTGGCATGGCTTCTTTGCCCCCGCGGCGACGCCGCCCGCCGTCATCGCGCGGCTGCACCGCGAAGCGGTGGCGGCGCTGGCGGCGCCGGTGGTGGCGGCGCGTTTCCAGGAGCTCGGCATCACACCGGTCGGCAATACGCCGGAGGCGTTCCGCGCCTTCGTCGCCAGCGAGACCACGCGCTGGGGCGAAGTGGCGCGCCGCGCCCAGATCCGCATCGAGTGACGGTGGCGGGCGCCGGTACTATCGTCGGCGCCCGCGCTCCTCCTCCGCCACCCGCATGACCAAGGCAGCCCCATGACGACGCTCCCCCATCGCAAGCAACCGGCGGATCTGCGTTCCGCGCGCTGGTTCGGTCCCGCCGATCTGCGCTCCTTCGGCCATCGCTCGCGGGCCATGCAGATGGGCTACGCGCCGGAGGAATGGACCGGCAAGCCGGTGATCGCGATCGTCAATACCTGGTCCGACCTCAACCCCTGCCACACCCACCTGCGCCAGCGGGCGGAGGATGTGAAGCGCGGCATCCTGATGGCGGGCGGCTTCCCGGTGGAGCTGCCGGCGCTCTCGGTCTCCGAGAGCTACGTCAAGCCGACCACCATGATGTACCGCAACATGCTGGCCATGGAGACGGAGGAGCTGCTGCGCTCCCACCCCGTGGACGGCGCGGTGCTGATGGGCGGCTGCGACAAGACCACGCCGGGCCTGCTGCTCGGCGCCACCAGCATGGACATCCCCGCGATCTTCGTCCCCGCCGGGCCGATGCTGCGCGGCAACTGGCAGGGCAAGGTGCTGGGCTCCGGCTCCGATTCCTGGAAGTACTGGGACGAGCTCAGGGCGGGGAAGATCACCGAGCAGGACTGGCTCGGCGTCGAGGCGGGCATCGCGCGCAGCCACGGCACCTGCATGACCATGGGCACCGCCAGCACCATGACCGCGATCGCCGAGGCGGTCGGCATGGTGCTGCCGGGCGGATCCTCGGTCCCCGCCGCGGATGCCGGGCATATCCGCCTCTGCTCCGAAAGCGGCCGCCGCATCGTGGAGATGGTGTGGGAGGATCTGACGCCCCGCCGCATCCAGACGCGCCCTGCCTTCGAGAATGCGATCGCCGTCGCCATGGCGATGGGCTGCTCCACCAACGCGATCATCCACCTGATCGCCATGGCGCGCCGCGCCGGCCAGGATATCGGCCTCGAGGATTTCGAGCGCTTCAGCCGCAAGGTGCCGGTGATCGGCAATGTCCGCCCTTCCGGCAACGCCTATCTGATGGAGGATTTCTTCTATGCCGGCGGCATCCGCGGCCTGATGGACCGCATCCGCACGCATCTCGATCTCGGCTGCGTCACCGTCACCGGCCGGACCCTCGGCGAGAACATCGAGGGCGCCCGCGTCTACAACCATGACGTCATCCGTCCGCTCGACAATGCGATCTATGGCGAAGGCTCGCTCGCGGTGCTGAAGGGCAACCTCGCGCCCGATGGCTGCGTGATCAAGCCGGCGGCGATGGACCAGCGCTTCCTCAAGCACGCCGGCCCGGCGCTGGTGTTCGACGACTACCCGTCGATGAAGAAGGCGGTGGATGACGAAAACCTCGACATCACCGCCGACCATGTCCTGGTGCTGCGCAATGCCGGGCCGCAGGGCGGGCCGGGCATGCCCGAATGGGGCATGCTGCCGATGCCGAAGAAGCTGCTGAAGCAGGGCCATCGCGACATGCTGCGCCTCTCCGATGCGCGCATGTCCGGCACCAGCTATGGCGCCTGCGTGCTGCATGTCGCGCCCGAGAGCTATGTCGGCGGGCCGCTCGCGCTGCTGCAAACCGGCGATATCGTGAGCATCGATGTCGCCGCCCGCTCCATCCGCATGGAGGTTCTGGAGGAGGAGCTGGCGCGCCGCCGCGCCGCCTGGACGCCACCGCCGGCGCGCTTCGAGCGCGGCTATGGCTGGGTCTTCACCAAGCATATCCAGCAGGCCGACCAGGGCTGCGACTTCGATTTCCTGCGCACCGATTTCGGCGCGCCGGTTCCCGAACCCGCCATCTACTGAGAGAGTGCCCGAGCATGGCCCTGAGCCCTGAAACCCGCGACAAGCTGAAGCTGGTCAGCACGGCGACGCTGGCGACCGCGCTCTACAAGCGCGGCTTCCGCACCCAGTTCATCCAGGACGTGCACCCGCTGCACGCGCCGAAGGAGAGCATGGTCGGCGAGGCCTATACGCTCCGCTACATGCCGGCACGCGAGGACCTCAACACGCTGGCGGTGTTCCGCGACCGCGGCCATCCGCAGCGCAAGGCCGTGGAGGAATGCCCGCCCGGCGCGGTGCTGGTGATGGACAGCCGCAAGGATGCGCGCGCGGCCTCCGCCGGTGCGATCCTGGTCGGCCGGCTGATGGCCCGCGGCGTCGCCGGCGTCGTCACCGATGGCGGCTTCCGTGATTCTGCGGAGATCGCCGCACTCGGCATCCCCGCCTATCACCAGCGGCCATCGGCGCCGACCAACCTGACCTTGAACCAGGCGATCGACCTCAACGTGCCGATCGGCTGCGGCGATGCGCCGGTGTTTCCGGGCGATGTGGTGGTGGGCGACGCCGATGGCGTCATCATCATCCCCGCGCATCTCGCCGATGAGATCGCGGCCGAGGCCACGGAGATGACGGCCTTCGAGGATTTCGTCACGGAGAAGGTGCAGGAAGGCCGCTCCATCCTCGGCCTCTACCCGCCGACCGATGAGGCGAACCTGGCGGAATTCGCCACCTGGCGCGCTGCCAAGGGGCGCTGACCGGCGGCACCACCGGCCCGGGCATGGCGCCCGCCTCTGCCATGCCTGGGCCTGACGTCACTGCACGGCGACGACGACCTTCCCCCTCGCACGACCCGTTCCAACATAGTCCAGTGCCTCGTTGGTCTTCTCGAACGGGAAGACCCGATCGATCACCGGGCGTATCGCACCTGCCTCGATCAGGGAGGTGATCTTCCCGAGCTGTCCGCCGTTCGCCCTCATGAAGAGAAACGAATAGCTGATCCCTCGACGTTTGGACTTCCTCCTGATGCCGAAGCTCAGCAGGCGCATGACCTGCCGCAGCAGCCAGCCGGAGCCGCTCTGCCGCGCGAAGTCCGGATCGGGTGGACCGGAAATCGAGATCAGGGTCCCGCCCGGCTTCAGCACGCGAAGGGACTTCTCCAGCGTGTCCTTCCCGAGGCTGTTGAGCACGACATCATAGCCCTGCAGCACCTTCTCGAAGGCATCCTTCCTGTAATCGACCACCACGTCCGCGCCGAGGCTTTTCACCAGGGGGATATTCGCCGCACTCGTGGTCGTGGCCACATAGGCGCCGAGGTGCTTGGCAAGCTGGATCGCGATCGTGCCCACGCCGCCCGAGCCGGCATGGATCAGGACCCTCTGCCCCTTCTGCAGCTTGGCCCGCTCGACCAGCACCTGCCATGCCGTCAGGGCGACAAGCGGAATGGATGCGGCCTCCTGCATGGTCAGATTGTTCGGCTTCATCGCGACATCGGCCTCGTCCATGGCGATGCACTCCGCAAATGTCCCGATGCGATCCTGGGCCGGGCGTGCATAGACCTCGTCACCGGGCTTGAATCGGCGGACATTGGCCCCGACCCGGACCACGACGCCCGCCACATCGTTGCCCAGCACCAGCGGCAGGCGGTAGGGCAGGATGAGCTTGAACTCTCAGTCCCTGATCTTGTTGTCCAGGAGGTTCACGCTGGCGGCATGAATCTCGACCATGACGTCGTTCTCGCGCAGCTCCGGCACGGGACTTTCGCCGAGCCGCAAAGCGCCGCCTTTCGCATAGCGATCGATCAGGATCGATTTCATCGGGCTGGTTTTCGCGTCTGTGGCGAGCCGGCAGCGCCAGCGGCGCTGCGACGAAGGTTCAACCGGGAAGCCTGTTGAATTTCCGCAGGCTCCTGTCGACGAAGGCCTCGGGCAGGAAGCGGCGTATGAAGCGGACCTGCCCCGCGACCTTTCCGATGGTATAGCGTCGTCTGGGCGATGCCACATTGGCGGCGCTGACGGCGGCCTCGGCGACCAGCTCCGGCGCATCGCCCGTCGTGAGGACCTCGCGCATCAGCGTCTCCGCGCCGGTGCGCGCCGCATCGTAGACGGCGAGCGGCCGGTCCGGCCGCGTGAGGTTCTCTTCGAAGGCCGTGCGGGTTGCGCCGGGCTCGACGAGCACGACGCGGATGCCCTGCGTTCGCACCTCGTGGTCGAGCGATTCCGAATAGCCTTCGATGGCGTGCTTGGTCGATGCGTAGAGCGCGTTGTAGGGGGCGGGGATCAGCCCGAGTAGGGAACCGAGGTTGACGATCCGGCCGCGGCGCTGCCGCCGCATCACGGGCAGTACCGCATTCGTCATGCGCATGATGCCGAACACGTTCACGTCGAAGATGGCCTTCGCCTGCGCCGTCGTGGATTCCTCGGCGCCGCCGAGCAGCCCGATCCCGGCATTGTTGACCAGGAGGTCGATCCGCCCGACGCGGCTCAGAACCTCATCCACGGCGGCCTGCACGGAGGCGTCGTCGGTCACGTCGCAGACCAGCATGGCGATGCCATCGGGGGTATCGGGCATCGGCTTCCGGCTGGTGCCGAAGACCCGATACCCGTCGCGCCGCAGCGCCCGTGCCGTCACCAGCCCGATGCCGGAGGAAGCCCCCGTGACCAGGGCGGTGCCGCGTTCTGTCTTGCTCATGGATGTCCGCTTTCGGTTTGGGGTGGAACCCCGGTGCGGAGGGTGTTAATATCAAATCGATAGTAAGTCACTACTAAAAAGATATCGACATGAAGAATCTTTCGAGCCAGCCATGCCTGATCGCCCGGAGCCTGGCGCTCGTGGGCGACGCGTGGAGCATGCTGATCCTGCGCGACGCCCATACGGGGCTGACCCGCTTCGATGAGTTCCGCAAAAGCCTCGGTATCGCGCCGACGATGCTGACGGGGCGGCTTTCAGGCCTGACCGAGGAGGGATTGCTGGAGAAGCGCCGCTATTCCGACCGTCCGCCGCGGGACGAATATGTGCTGACGGAAGCCGGCCGCGACTTTCTGCCGGTGCTGTTTGCGATCGGCGCGTGGGGCCGCAAGCATCGCGGCGGGGGCCAGGTGACCCGGTTCTTCGACGCCGAGACCGGAACGGAGATCGATCCGGTCACCATCGACCGCGCGACCGGCGCTCCGGTTGGAACACGTCCCATTCGCGTCGCCGCCCCCGAATGAGCCGCCCCACGGTGGCTGAAACAGCGCCTGGCAACTCCCGCTGGAAGCCTGCTTCCGGTCAGCATCAGCCTTAGCTGCAGCCGATGCGGAAGGGTCTAGCTCAAGCCGAAGCCGGCCGCGGCGGCGCTTCCGGCGCCGGGTGGCGGCCATGCAGCGTCATGGCCCGGCGCTCGAAGGCGCGGACCATGACGCGCACCGCCTCGTTGAAGACGGGGCCGATCAGGGCCTGGAGTAGGCGGGAATTGAACTCGAAGTCGACGAAGAAATCGACCTCGGTGCCGCCGGCGACCGGGGTGAAGCGCCAGTGGTTGTTGAGGTAGCGGAAGGGACCGTTCAGGTAGCGCACATGGATGTGGCCCGGCCGTTCCAGCGTCACCTGGCTGCGGAAGGTCTCCCGGAACACCTTGAAGCCGATGGTGAGATCGGCCGTCAGCTCCGTCTCGGTCCGCGACAGCACCCGGGCGCCCACGCACCAGGGCAGGAATTCCGGGTAGCGGCGCACATCGGCGACGATGTCGAAGAGCTGCTCCGGCGTGTAGCGGAGCACCTTCTTCTCCGCATGCGTCGGCATCTCAGGCCCGCGCCCCGAGCTGCGCCTCGCGCGCTGCGCGGAGCGCCTCGAAATCGCGGTCGGCATGGTAGCTGCTGCGGGTCAACGGCGTCGCGGAGACGAGGAGGAAGCCCTTGCCGCGGGCGGCGCGGCCGTAATCCTCGAACTCGTCGGGGGTCACGAAGCGGTCGACCGCCGCGTGCTTCACGCTCGGCTGCAGGTACTGGCCGATGGTCAGGAAATCGACATCGGCGCTCCGCATGTCATCCATCACCTGCAGCACCTCGATCCGCTTCTCGCCGAGGCCGACCATCACGCCGGACTTCGTGAAGATGGTGGGATCGAGCTGCTTCACCCGGTCCAGCAGCCGGAGCGAATGGAAATAGCGGGCGCCGGGGCGGATCGTGGGGTAGAGCGCCGGCACCGTCTCCAGATTGTGGTTGAAGACGTCGGGGCGGGCATCCACCACCACCTCCAGCGCGCCGTCCTTGCGCAGGAAATCGGGCGTCAGCACCTCGATCGTGGTCCCTGGTGCCGCGGCGCGGATGGCACGGATGGTCTCGGCGAAGTGGAAGGCGCCGCCATCCTTCAGATCATCGCGATCGACGCTGGTGACGACGACATGCTGCAGCCCGAGCTTGGCCACCGCATCCGCTACCCGGCGCGGCTCGTCGGTGTCGAGCGCCTTCGGGATGCCGGTCGCGACATTGCAGAAGGAGCAGGCGCGGGTGCAGGTATCGCCCATGATCATCATGGTGGCGTGCCGCTGCGCCCAGCATTCCCCGATATTCGGGCAGGCGGCTTCCTCGCAGACGGTGACCAGGCGGTTCTCCCGCATCAGGTCGCGCGTCTCCTTGTAGATCGGATGCGTCGGCGCCTTGACGCGAATCCAGTCTGGCTTGCGCTGGATGGGATTGTCCGGCCGGTGAGCTTTCTCCGGGTGCCGTTCGGCGCCGGTCAGGGTCGTCCGGTGGTCGATGGTGATCCGCGTGGTGCTCGTCATGCTGGGCTTTCGCGAGGCCTGCCGGCCCGGCTGCCCGCCGTGGGGGCGGCGGGCAGCCGGGCATGGCTCCTAGATATGGATAACCCGGCCATAGGCGTCCAGCACGGACTCATGCATCGTCTCGCTGACGGTCGGATGCGGGAAGACGGCGTGCATCAGGTCGAGCTCGGTCGTTTCCAGGGTGCGGGCGATGCCATAGCCCTGGATCAGCTCGGTGACCTCCGGCCCGACCATATGGGCGCCCAGCAATTCCCCGGTCTTGGCGTCGAAGACCGTCTTGGTGAAGCCCTCGGGCTCACCCAGCGCGATCGCCTTGCCGTTGCCGATGAAGGGGAAGCGCCCGACACGCACCTCGTGGCCCTTTGCCTTGGCCGCGGCTTCGGTCAGCCCGACCGAGGCCACCTGCGGCCGGCAATAGGTGCAGCCCGGGATGTTCATGACCTCGAGCGGATGCGGATGCAGCCCGGCAATGGCCTCGACGCAGATCACCGCCTCGTGGCTCGCCTTGTGGGCCAGCCAGGGCGGGCCGGTCAGGTCGCCGATCGCATAGACCCCGGGCTCCCCGGTGCGGCAGAATTCGTCGATCACGACATGGGTGCGATCGACCTTCACCTTGGTGCCTTCGAGACCGATATTCTCGACATTGCCGACGATGCCGACCGCGGAGATCAGGCGATCGGCCTTGATCTCCTGCACCTTGCCCTCGGCCTCGACGATCGCGGTGACGCCGCCGCCTTCGCGCCGCACGCCCTGGACCTTGGCGCCGGTCATCACCTTCATGCCCTGCTTGGTGAAGGCCTTGTGGACGAAGGCGGAGACCTCCTCGTCCTCGACCGGCAGGATGCGGTCCATCACCTCGATCAGCGTCACCTCGGCGCCCATGTTCAGGTAGAAGGACGCGAATTCAGACCCGATGGCGCCGGAGCCGATGACGATCAGCTTCTTCGGCAGCGCGGCCGGCACCAGCGCCTCCCGGTAGGTCCAGATGTATTCGCCATCCGGCTCGATCCCCGGGATCACCCGGGCACGGGCGCCGGTCGCCAGGATGATGTGCTTGGCGGCGAGCTCAGCGACCGGCTTGCCGTCCTTGGCGACCGAGAGCTTGCCGGGGCCGGTGAGCTTGCCGTCCCCGTCATAGACGGTGATCTTGTTCTTCTTCATCAGGAACTTGACGCCGCCCGAGAGCTGGCTGGCGACGGCGCGCGAGCGCTTGATCACCTTGGCGAAGTCGAAGCGCACATTGTCGGCCGCGAAGCCATAGGCATCGAGGCTGTGCAGCAGGTGGTTGATCTCGGAGGCGCGCAGCAGCGCCTTGGTCGGGATGCAGCCCCAGTTCAGGCAGATGCCGCCCAGGTTCTCCCGCTCCACGATCGCGGTCTTCATGCCGAGCTGGGAGGCGCGGATCGCAGCGACATAGCCGCCGGGCCCGCTGCCCAGCACAACAAGATCGAATTGGTCCGCCATCTCAGCCTCCTGCCAGTGCTTCGAGCGCGGCGCCATCCACGCGCTGCATCGTCCAGTCGTCCAGGCCCCGCGCGCCCATCGCCCGATAGGCGCCGATCGCCGGCGCATTCCAGTCGAGCACGCTCCATTCCAGCCGGGCGCCGCCTTCCGCGATGACGCGGCGGGCGAGTGCCTGGAACATGGCGCGTGCGATGCCGATGCCCCGGTGCTCGGGTTCGACGAAGATGTCCTCCACCCAGATGCCGTGGCGCCCGGTGAAGGTCGAGAAGGTTCGGTACCAGACGCAGATCGCGACCGATGCGCCCGCGACTTCCGCGATCATGGCGCCGGCATGCGGCGCCTCGCCGAACAGGGCACGGTGGAAATCCGCCTCCGTGCCTTGCGCCTCATGCGTGAGCTTCTCGTACTCCGCCAGAGCGCGGACCAGCCGGACGATCGTCGGAACGTCGCCCGGCACCGCGCCGCGGATCGTGAAGCTCACAGCAGCAGGCTCAGCGGATCCTCGATCACGCGCTTCAGGGCCTGCATGAACTCGGCGGCGAGCGCGCCGTCGATGACGCGGTGATCGACGCTGAGCGTGCAGGTCATCACCGTCGCGATGGCGAGCGCGCCATCCTTAACCACCGGTCGCTGCTCACCCGCGCTCACCGCCAGGATGCCGGCCTGGGGCGGGTTGATGATCGCGGAGAAGTCGCGCACCCCGTACATGCCCATGTTCGAGATGGAGAAGCCGCCGCCCTGGAACTCCTCGGGCTTCAGCTTGCCGGCCTTGGCGCGGGCGCCGAGGTCCTTCATCTCGTTGCTGATCGCGGCCAGGCCCTTCTTGTCGGCCTGACGCACGATCGGGGTGATGAGCCCGTCCGGGATCGAGACCGCGATCGAGATGTCGACGTCGTCGAACTGCAGGATCGCGTCGTCGGTCCAGGTGGCATTCACGTTCGGGAAGCGGCGGAGCGTCGCGGCGACGGCCTTGATCACCAGGTCGTTCACCGAGAGCTTGTAGGCGCCGGGGCCATCCTTCGGCGAGCGCGCATTGAGGTCGGCACGGAGCTTGAGCAGCGCGTCGATCTCGAAATCCATGGTCACGTAGAAATGCGGGATCGTGGCCTTCGATTCCGCCAGCCGCCGCGCGATGACCTTGCGGACGCCGCTGTTCGGCACCGCCTTGTGCGGCGCCGTGATGGCGGCCGGCGCGGCGGGCTTCGGCGCTGGCGCGCCAGAGGGCGCAGCGGCGGGTGCGGCCGCGGCCGGCGCGGGCTTCGCGAGTGCTGCTTCGATATCCGTCTTCACGATGCGCCCGTTCGGGCCGCTGCCGGCGATGCCGTCGAGCGACAGCCCCGCCTGCTGTGCCATGCGCTTGGCGAGCGGCGAGGCAAAGACGCGCTCACCCGGCGGGATCGGCTGCGGGTTGAGCGCTGCTTGTGCCGCCGGCGCGGGCGCCGCGGCAGGTGCTGGCGCAGCAGCCGGCGCTGCGGGCTGCGGTGCCGGGGCGGCAGCCGGCGCCGGCTTTGCGGCGGCGCCATCGGGAACGGCCTCGCCGGGCTCGACCAGCACGGCGATCACGTCATTGACCTTCACGCCCTGGGTGCCATCGGCGACCAGGATCTTGCCGAGCACGCCCTCATCCACGGCTTCCACTTCCATGGTCGCCTTGTCGGTCTCGATCTCGGCGATCACGTCGCCGGCGCGGACCTTGTCGCCTTCCTTCTTGAGCCATCGCGCGAGGTTGCCCTCGGTCATCGTCGGCGAGAGGGCAGGCATCAGGATGTTGGTCGCCATGATTGCTCCCTCCCTCTCAGCGATAGGTTACGCGTTTCGCGGCATCCACCACCTGTTCGAGGCGCGGCAGCGCGAGCTTCTCGAGGTTCGCGGCATAGGGCATCGGAATGTCGAGCCCGTGCACGCGCACCGGCGGCGCATCGAGGTGGTCGAAGGCGTTCTCGAGGATCTGCATCGCGACCTCGGCGCCGATGCCGGCATAGGGCCAGCCTTCCTCCACCGTGACCAGGCGGTTGGTCTTCTGCACCGAGCGCACCACCGTCTCGATATCGAGCGGACGCAAGGTGCGGAGGTTCACGACCTCGGCGCTGATCCCCTGCTCGGCGAGGGCGTCGGCCGCCTGCATCGCCATGCCGACCATGATCGAGAAGGCGACGATAGTGACGTCGCTGCCCTCGCGCTCGATCTTCGCTTTGCCGATCGGGAGGATGAAATCCTCGTCGGTCGGGCAGTCGAAGCTGTGGCCGTAGAGGATCTCGTTCTCGAGGAAGATGACCGGGTTCGGGTCGCGGATCGCGGCGCGCAGCAGGCCCTTGGCGTCGGCGGCACTCCAGGGTGCGATGACCTTGAGGCCCGGCAGATGCGCGTACCAGCTCGCGTAGCACTGGCTGTGCTGGGCAGCGACCCGGGAGGCGGCGCCGTTCGGGCCACGGAAGACGATCGGGCAGCCGAGCTGGCCGCCCGACATGTAGAGCGTCTTCGCCGCCGAATTGACGATCTGGTCGATCGCCTGCATCGAGAAGTTGAAGGTCATGAACTCGACGATCGGCTTCAGCCCGGTCATCGCGGCACCGACCGCCATGCCGGTGAAGCCGTGCTCGGTGATCGGGGTGTCGATCACGCGCTTGGCGCCGAATTCGTCCAGCAGCCCCTGGCTGATCTTGTAGGCGCCCTGGTACTGGGCGACCTCCTCGCCCATCAGGAAGACGTCCTTGTCGCGGCGCATCTCGAGCGCCATGGCATCCCGCAGCGCCTCGCGCACCGTGATCGGCTGCACCGGGCCCCAATCCTTCTCGGGCTCCGCCGCCGCGCGCTTCGGCTCCGCCGCCACTTCGGGGCGCTGCGCCGTGCCCTTTGCAGCGACCTCCGCATGCGATTCCGAGGACCGCGCCTCGGTCACTGCGGGGCCGGGCCCCGGTGCGCCCGAGCCATTGCTCTTGCCCTTGCCGCCGTCGAGCTCGGCAATGACCGAATTGACGCTCACGCCCTCGCTGCCTTCCGGCACCAGAATCTTGGTCAGCGTGCCTTCGTCGACGGCCTCGACCTCCATGGTCGCCTTGTCGGTCTCGATCTCGGCGATCACGTCGCCGGACTTCACCGCATCGCCTTCCTTCTTGAGCCAGCGCGCCAGCTTGCCCTCGGTCATGGTCGGCGACAGCGCCGGCATCAGGATCTCGACGCCCATCTCAGCGCTTCCCCTCGATCAGAATGTCGGTCCAGAGCTCGGATTCCGGCGGCTCCGGGCTCTCCTGCGCGAAGTCGGCAGCGTCCTGCACGATCGCCTTCACCTCGTCGTCGATCACCTTCTGGTCGGCCTCGGTGACGCCGTACTGCTCGGTCAGCAGCTTGCGCGCCGTCTCGATGCAATCCGACTGCTCGCGCATCTTCTGCACCTCCTCGCGGGTGCGGTACTTCGCGGGGTCGGACATGGAATGGCCGCGATAGCGGTAGGTCTTCATCTCCAGGAGGTAGGGGCCGTTGCCGGCACGGCAGTGGGCGACCGCGCGCTCGCCGGCCTCACGCACCGCCAGCACGTCCATGCCGTTCACCTGCTCGCCGGGGATGCCCCAGGCGGCGCCGTTCTTCGACAGGTCCTTGGAGGCGGAGGCGCGCTCCACGCTGGTGCCCATGCCGTATTTGTTGTTCTCGATGATGAAGATCACCGGCAGCTTCATCAGGGCGGCGAGGTTGAAGCTCTCGAAGACCTGGCCCTGGTTGGAGGCGCCCTCGCCGAAATAGGTCAGCGCGACGGCCCCGTCCTCCCGGTACCAATTGGCGAAGCCGAGGCCGGTGCCGATCGAGACCTGGGCGCCGACGATGCCGTGGCCGCCGTAGAAGCCCTTCTCGCGGCTGAACATGTGCATCGAGCCGCCCTTCCCCTTGGAATAGCCGCCGATGCGCCCGGTGAGCTCCGCCATCACGCCGCGCGCCTCCATGCCGGTCGCCAGCATGTGGCCGTGGTCGCGGTAGGAGGTGATGACCTGGTCGCCCGGCTGCAGGCACATCTGCATGCCGACGACGACCGCTTCCTGGCCGATATAGAGGTGGCAGAAGCCGCCGATCAGGCCCATGCCGTAAAGCTGGCCGGCCTTTTCCTCGAAGCGTCGGATCAGGAGCATGTCCCGATAGGCCTTGAGGAGGGCTTCGCGGGGGACCGCGGGCTCCTTCCCCTTGGCGCGACGCTTGGTTGCCGTCTCGGCGCCTTGGACCATGCCGCAATTTCCTCCGCTCGGGATCGCACGCGGCTTCCGATCTACGGGCGCCATTGGCATTCCGCAAGCGCGAGAGGTGCCGGAAAAACCTTTTATTGCAACGCAATAAGACGATTAACCGAATATCAGTTAAGTGCTTGATTGGGCGATACGCCGTGCATGCCGGCGCAATTAGCGGAAGGCGAGAGGCGGTCCCGCCAATCGAAAATTCGCCACGACCGAGCCCGGAGTTTCCGCATGCGACCCACCTTGCCCCCGGCCCTTCTGGCGAGTACCGCCGGCCTGCACGCCGCCGACCAACTGACCCTCGCGGCGCTGCCGCTGATCGCGACCCTGACGCTCGGCGCCGGACCCGGCATGGTGGGCGCGCTGGTGGCGGCCCAGGGTGCCGCCTGGCTGCTGGTCTCGCTGCCCGCCGGCGTGCTGGTGGACCGCAAGCCGCGGGCCCGGGTGCTGCGCGGCGCCGCACTCGG
>NZ_JAAGBB010000059.1 GCF_018129085.1 Plastoroseomonas hellenica | reverse complement strand
GCCGGACTGGTTGACGATGGCGATGCCGCCATTGGCGGTGACCTGCCCGGCGATGCGGGACGGGTCGGCGCTGTTGACGCGGTTCAGCGTCATCGATCCGCTGCCCGGCTGCTGAAAGCGCACGGCATGGTCGCGGCCGACATCGAAGCCGCGCCAGTCGATCACCGCGCGGTCGGTCGCTTGGTTGACCTGGGTGCGGGCGGCATCCTGGGCGATGGTCGCGCTGCCGCCGCTGACCACGCCGCCCTGCGGCCGCGCATTCGGCGCCTGGGCGAGGGCGGGGGCAGCGGCCACCAGCGCCGTGCCGGCCAGAAGCCAGGCGGCGAAGCCCGGCATTGCGTATCGCAGCGTCATCGTCGATGCCCCGGAGACATGCAGCATCCCGCCGAGGAGGCGGGCCTGGACATGGAGGGGCGGGGGACGACCGCTTGTCGTCACCCTTTGGGGGGAGATCGGTGACGGCAGCGAAAAGATCAGCCGATCGGCCGAGGGCCGCGACCAGCCCCGACAGGGGCTGGTCGCGCCTACGCCTCAGCCCGGATAGGGCGGGTCGCCATAGGGGTGGAAATCCGTGAGCCGCAGGTTCTCGTATGCGAGCCCGTCGAGCCTGATGGTGCCGAGAAAGGGCTGCTCCGGCTCCACCAGCAGGATGGTGCGGGCGAAGCCGCTGTCATCGAAGCCGCGGCGGAAATGCACCCGCGACTTGATCGCGATGACATCGAAATCCTCGGGCTTCAGCCCGAGCGCCCAGAGCTCCGCCGGCTCGATGATCTGCGCCAGGAAGGGGCTGAGGACCAGCACATTGCCCTCTCCGAAGCCGACCGAGACCCATTGCTGCCCGCCGCCCATGGCGCGCGGCGTGGTCGCGGTGCCCGCGGAGAGGATCCGGCCGGTGATGCGCACGGGATCGCCGGCGGAGGCATCGGCGCGCCCGCCCACCTCCATGTCGAAGGCATCGCCCGGCTTGGCGCCCGTGTCCAGCACCGCCGCCACGGCGTCGGGGGCGGCGATGGTCGCGACCAGCGTGCGCGAGAGGCCCTGGGCGATGATCTCGCGCAGCAGCCAGGTGGCGTAGCCGGAGCGGTCGCTGTGATCGGCCAGCACGACCGGCATTCGCCCCTCCGCGACCGCCTGGCGGGCCAGCGCCACGCCTTCCGGGATCAGGTGCACGGGCGTCGAGGTCAGCAGCGCTTCCCGCCGGCGCCAGGCGGTATCGGCCATGTCGCGCGCCACGCGCTGCGCCAGCGCTGCATCGCCATTGGTCAGGACCTGGAAGGTCATGCCGGCATCGGGCACGTCGCTCCAGGGGAAGCCGAAGAAGACATTGACGAAGACATCGGGCTCCCGCGCTTCCCAGGTGAGCGCGCGCTGCACCAGGTCCGACCAAGGCGAGGCACCGGTCCATTGCACGCCGGTCGGCGAGATGATCGGCACCTTGATGGTGGCATGCGCCGGCCTGAAGCTGCCGCGGATGGCGCGCACCAGCATGCGCGCCGCGCGCTGGCCCTGCAGGTGCATGTCGTAATGCGGGTAGTACTTCACCGTGAACGCCATGTCGGCGTGGCGGAGGAAGCTCTCATCCTCATTGCCATGCGGGTCGAAGGTCGCGGCGATGCAGGCCTCCGGCCCCACCACCTCCCGCACGCGGCGGGCGATATCGGCTTCCGGGCGCGGAATGCCGCGCACCGCCATGGCGCCATGCAGCGCGAGGTAGACGCCGTCGAGCTTCGGCTCGGCGCGCAGCGCCGCCAGTTGGCGGCCGAGGAAATGCTCATAGGCCTCCTGCGTCACCCAGCCGGAACCGGACCCGGTCTTCGGCCAGAGCGGTGATTCGATGCCGATGAGCTCCACGCCCTCATGCTCGCGCGCCACCTGCACGAAGCCGCCGATGTAGCCCTTGGGATCGGTCCGCAGCAGCACCTCGCCGTCGGCGGGCGAGCCCGGGTAGCGGAAATCCTCGAGCGTCGTGTCGTAGGGCAGGAAGGTCACGGTCTCGTGCATGAACTGCAGGACGGCGATGCGCACGGGCGATCCTTTCGGGGAGCTTGGCCGCCATCCAAGGGCGGGCGCCGCGCCGGCGCAAGCCAGGGCGTATCGCCGGCCGCGCCGCGCTGTGCTGGGATGCCGGTCGATCATCTCCTCCTCCACAGGCAGGGCTGCACGCGACCCATGGACAAGACGGATCTCTGCTTCACCCCGGCGACCGAGCTCGCCGACGTCATTCGCGCCAAGGCGATTTCGCCGAGCGAGGTCACCGCGGCGGTGCTCGATCGCATCCAGGCGCTGGAGCCTGATCTCAATGCCTTTGCCCATCTGGCGGCGGAGGAGGCGATGGAAGCGGCCGAGGCCGCGGATGCCGCGCTGATGAAAGGTGCACCGCTCGGCCCGCTGCACGGCGTGCCCGTGACCATCAAGGACCATGAAGCGGTGCGCGGCATGCCGATCGAATACGGCACGCATCTGCGCCGCGGCGATGTGGCGGCGGCGGATGGCGTGCTGGTCGCCCGCCTGCGGCAGGCGGGCGCGATCATCCTCGGCAAGACCACGACGCCGGAATTCGGCTGGACCGGCGTCAGCCACAGCCCGCTCACCGGCATCACCCACAATCCGTGGAAGCACGGCATGAACGCCGGCGCCTCCTCCGCCGGCGCCGGGGTCGGCGCGGCGGCGGGGTACGGGCCGCTGCACCAGGGCAGCGACGGTGCTGGCTCCATCCGGATGCCGGCGCATTTCTGCGGCGTCTTCGGGCTGAAGCCGAGCTATGGGCGGGTGCCGCAATCCGCCGTCGCGGCCAGCGACTACACGGTGCATCTGGGACCGCTGACCCGGACCGTGGCCGATGCCGCGCTGATGCTGAAGGTGATGGCCGGCCCGCATCCCGACGACCATTCGAGCCTGGAGGCGCAGCCGGCGGATTATCCGCGTCTCCTGGACCGGAAGCGACGCAGGCCCCGCATCGCCTTCAGCCCCGATCTCGGCCATGCCCGCGTCGATCCGGAGGTGGCGGCACTCGTGGGCAAGGCCGTCACCGCCTTCGAAAGCGAGCTCGGCCATGCCGTGGAGGCCGTGAAGACGCCCTGGGGACCGAAGGGGCCGGAGCTCGCGCGCTTCTTCTGGCCCGCGCATTTCAGCCGCCACGCCGACCGCGTGCCGGAGATGCGCGACCGCATGGACCCCGGCTTCATCGCCTGCATCGAGGCGGGAAGCCACATCACCATGGCCGACTACCAGAAGATGCGGCTCGTGAAATACGCCTATTGCACCGAGATCCACCGCTTCTTCGAGGATTGGGACTTCCTGCTGACGCCCGCCGTCTCCGTCGCCGCCTTTCCAGCGGAGAAGCTGCAGCCGGAGCACTGGCCGCAGCATCCCTGGGACTGGATGTCCTGGGCCGAGTTCTCCTACCCCTTCAACCTGTCGCAGAACCCGGCGGCCTCGATCCCCTGCGGCTTCACCGCGGATCGCCTGCCGGTCGGGTTGCAGATCGTCGGCCGGCGCTTCGACGATCTCGGCGTGTTGCAGATGGCGGCCGCCTTCGAGGCCGCGCGCCCCTGGGCGCAGCACCGGCCGCCGCCGGGCTAAAGGTGCCTCA
The DNA here is from genome assembly GCF_018129085.1 of Plastoroseomonas hellenica. Lineage (GTDB taxonomy): Bacteria > Pseudomonadota > Alphaproteobacteria > Acetobacterales > Acetobacteraceae > Plastoroseomonas > Plastoroseomonas hellenica. The sequence continues at coordinate 28,675 of NZ_JAAGBB010000059.1, read as the reverse complement.
ATCCGCGTAAGCGCCGGCGGCCTCGATGATCGGCCGCCAGCGCGCGATTTCCTCCCCATGGTAGCGGCGGTGGAAGGCGATGGAGGCGCGCTCCGGCGTCGCCACATCGGTCACCAGATCGGCGAAGCGCGCGCGCAGCCGCTCGTCGCGGAGCGCCGCCTGCAGCGCGGCCGAGATCCGCTCCTGCACCGCTTCCGGCGTGCCGGCCGGCGCGTAGAGCCCGTGCCAGGTGCTCATCGCGAGCGCTGGCGTGCCGGCCTCTGCCGTGGTCGGGATATCCGGCAGCCCCGCCAAGCGCGCGGGACTGGTCACGGCATAGGCGCGGACGCGGTTGTCGCGGATGAAGGGCGCGGTGTTGGTCGCCTGGTCGCAGAGCAGGTCGATGCGGCCGGCCATCAGCTCGGTGATCGCCGGCGCGGTGCCGCGGAAGCCGACGATGGTCGCGCGGTTGCCCGCCGCCTGCTGCAGCAGCAAGCCGCAGAGATTGGCGGCGGAGGCCAGGCCCGCAGTGCCGAGATTGCGCTCCAGCCCCTTGGCGCGGAGGTCGGCGAGCATGCCGGCCAGGTTCTCGGCCGGAAAGTCAGGGCGCGCGATCAGCGTCATCGCGGCATCCGAGACCAGGCCGAGCGGCGCGAAATCGGCGGCCGTGTCATAGGCCAGGCGCCGGAACAGGGTTGCGCCGGCGGTGAGGCCGACATTGCTCATCAGCAGCGTATAACCATCGGGCCGCGACTGGGCGACGCGCTGCGCACCGAGATGCGCCGGCGCGGTGTTCTCCACCACGACCGGCTGCGGCATGTGGCGCGACATCGCCTCCGCCACGATCCGGGTGATGACGTCGGTCGGCCCGCCGGCGGCGGCGCCGGCGACGATGGTGACGGGGCGGCTCGGGTATTCCTGTGCCAGGCCGGCATTGGTGAAGCAGGCGGCCATGGCCGCGGCGACCAGGGCACGGCGGATGAGCGGCATCGCAATTCCTCCCTCCGCGGTCGTCTGCGCGCCGCGGTTGCAGCCATCTTTGCGGGATTGCGGGGCGCCGTCACCCGGCTTTTCGCGGCATCGGTGGGCCACGTTCCCGTTTTGCCGCCGATGATGATAGGGGAATGGCTCGTCCGGCGATCGCCGGACGAGCCATCTTGATCGCGAAGGGAAGCCATGCCCCAAGACACCGACAGCACCGGGGCTTCGCGCCGCCCGGCCTTCGACCCCATCGCCGCGGGGTGGCAGGAGCTGCCCGAGCGGGGGTTCCCCGTCCATGTCGGGACCTTCTACGTGAAGCAGGCCGAGGCCGGCTGGCGGTACGGCTTCGTCGCCGAGCCCCGCCACGCCAATGTGGGCGGCGTGGTCCATGGCGGCATGCTGATGACCTTCATGGACGACATGCTCGGTGTCACGGTCTGGCAGGCGGTGGAGCGCCAGCCGGTGTCCACGATCCAGCTCAACAGTGGCTTCGTGTCGCCGGCCCGCCCCGGGGATTTCGTCGAATGCGTGCCGGAGCTGCAGCGCGTGACGCGCTCCGTCGTCTTCATCCGAGGCGAGTTGTTCGTGGGCGGGCGCCTGGTGATGTCCGCGGACGGGGTCTGGAAGGTGCTCGGCAAGTAAGGGTGCAAGCGGCGCGCTCGTCCCGGTGCTGCATGCGCGGTATCGGGCCCGCCGTCACCCCGGCTTTTTCGCGGCGGCGCGCCGCTGGAGCATGATGCGCTCGCGAGCGCTCACGCATCATGCTCCAGCACTTTGTCTGATCGCGTGATTCAGACTTTTCGGCGATTCCGCCTCAAGCCATCACGCTTCAGCATCAGCAGCGCTCCATCGGCCAGGAAGGCGATCGCCGCCGTCGCCGCGGCGCCCTGGAAGATATAGAGGTCGTTCCGGTTCTGCAGCCCGAGGATGATCGGCGTGCCGAGCGTCGCGGCGCCGGCCAGCGCGCCGACCGCGGTGGTCGCGACCGCGAGCATCACGGCGACCCTGAGCGCCGGCAGCAGCAGCGGCCAGGCGAGCGGCAGGTCGACCCGGCACAGCACCTGCCACGGCGTAAGCCCGATCGCGACAGCCGCGGCGCGCGCATCCGGCGCCACCGCTTCGATGGCGGCGACCGTGCCGCGCAGCACGGGCATCAGGGTGTAGAGGACGAGGGCGAGCACCGTCGGCAGGTCGCCGAAGCCGAAGGCGGGCAGCGCCAGCGCCACCACCACCATCGGCGGCGTCGCCTGCGCCGCGGCGGCCAGCGCATCCACGGGGCGGCGCCAGTCGCCGCCATCGGCCCGCGTCACCAGCAGCCCGAGTGCGACGCCGAGCGCGATGCCGGCCAGCGCGCCGAGACCCGCCAGCCGCAGATGCGCGAGCGCCAGGTCCAGCAGCGCGCCGCTGCCGAAGGCGCGTGTCTCGCCGCCGAGTGCCGCGAAGAGCACCGCGGCGACCGGCGCGAGGGAGAGCAGCGCGAAGCCGCAGCCGAGCGCCAGGGTGCCGATGGCGCCGCGCATCAGGCCGGCGCCGGCATGGGTACCGCGCGCAGCAGCCCCGGCAGGCCGAGCGAGCCCAGCGTGCGCCCATCCTCCCCGACCGCCAGCACCTCCGCCCGGGTTTCCAGCATCAGCGACAGCGCATCGCTCAGGCTGGCGCCGGGCGCGATCACCGGGGCGCCGGCGGGCGCCGCCGTTGCCGCCATCGCGGCCGCAACCGTCACCAGCCCGAGCCGCCGCAGCGCCGGCGCATCGCCGCCGAGCAGGTCCCGCACGAAGGGGTCCGCCGCGCGGATCAGCTCCAGCGGCGCGCCGGCGGCCAGGACGCGGCCATCCCGCAGCACCACGACGCGGGTCGCGAGCTCCAGCGCTTCCTCCGCGTCATGGGTGACGAGCAGGATGGTCTTGCCGGTGACAGCATGGATCCGCCGCAGCTCCGCACGCAAGGCGCGGCGCAGGATCGGATCGGCGGCGCCGAAGGGTTCGTCCATCAGCAGCAGGTCGGGATCCGCGGCGAGCGCCCGGGCCAGCCCGACGCGCTGCGCCTGGCCGCCGGAGAGGGTGTGCGGATAGCGCGCGGCGAGATCGGCATCGAGCCGCAGCAGCGCGAGCAGTTCCGGGATCCGCGCCGCGATGCGCGGCTCCGGCCAGCCGAGCAGGCGCGGCACGGTCGCGATGTTCTCGCCGACCGTGCGGTGTGGGAATAGCCCGACCGACTGGATGGCGTAGCCGATCGAGCGCCGGAGCCGGATCGGGTCGTTCCGCGCGATGTCCTCCCCGCGCACGCGCACCACGCCGGCACTCGGCGCGACCAGGCGGTTCACCAGCCGCAGCAGGGTGGACTTGCCGGCGCCCGACGGCCCAACCAGCACGCAGAGCTCGCCGGCCGCGACCTCCAGCGTGACGTCGCGGAGGCCGTCCCGGCCGCCATAGGCGACGCTCACATCCTCGAAGGCGATCACCGCCGCCATGGCGCGAGCCTGCCTTCCAGGAGGCGGAGCGCACCATCGGCCAGGAGCGCCAGCGCCACGATCGGCAGCGCACCCAGCAGGATGAGGTCGGTCGCGAATTGCGCCATGCCTTCCAGCACCAGCGCCCCGAGCCCGCCGGCGCCGATCAGCCCGCCGAGCGCCACGAGGCCGATGCACTGCACCGCGGCGACGCGGAGTGCCGCGAGGAAGACCGGCAGGCCGAGCGGCAGGCGCACCGCGCGCGTCACCCGCGCCTCATCCATGCCCATCGCCTCCGCCACCCCCACCACCTCCCGCGGCGCGGCGGCAAGGCCGGCGAGAATGCCGCGCCACAGCGGCAGCCCGGCATAGGCGGCGGTACCGATCAGCGTCGGCGCCGTCCCGATCGCCTCCACGCCCAGGCCGCGCAGCGCCGGCACCGCCCGCAGCAGCGCCGAGAGCAATGGAATCAAGGCGCCGAACAGCGCGAGCGCCGGTACGATCTGCACCGCGTTCAGCACTGCGGCGAGCGCGGCTTCGGCGCGCGGCGAGCGGAAGGCCCACCATCCCAGCGGGATGCCGAACGCCAGCACGATGCCGAGCGCCGCCCCCGCCAAGGCCAGGTGCCGCAGCAGCGCCGCGTGCAGCGTCTCGGCGCGCGCCTGATATTCGACCACCAGCGAGAGCCGGTCGAGCAGGCCGAGCCAGCCGGCCAGCGCCGCGATGCCGAGCAGCAGCAGCGGCGCCAGGACGCGCAGCCAAATGGAGGCGCCGCGCAACACCTCCGCCAGCAGCACCAGCAAGGCGGCGATGCCGAGCCAGAAGCCGAAGCCGAGCATGGCGCGCGCCGCCGGGGCCAGTTCCTGCAGTTGGTGCCGCGCGGCGTCCCCGGTCAGGCCGAGTGCGAGCGCGGCGGCGAGGACCAGCAGCATCACCGGCAGGGCGGGCGCCAGGCCGGGCCGCCACCGGCGCAGCGCCACCGCGCCCAGGATCAGGACGGCGATCGCGTGCACGCCCCAACCGAGCGCCGCCGCGGCGCCGAGGGAGGTGCCGGAGACCAGCCGGTTGGGCGCCACCGCCAGCCAGCCGAAGGCATAGAGGCCGAGGAGCGCCAGCAGCGCCAGTGCGGGCTCCAGCCCGCGCGCCGGCACCGCTGGATGGGTTCCCACGGGAACCGCTCTAGCCGAGCCCGTCGAGGAAGCGGCGCGCCACCGCCTGCGGCGGCCTGCCTTCCACCGTCACCTGCGCGTTCAGCGAGCGGAGCCGCTCCAGCGAGAGCTGCGCGAAGACCGGGGCGAGCGCCGGCGCGATGGCGGGGAAGCGTTCCAGCATCGCCTGGCGCACCACCGGCGCCGGTTCGAAGACGAGCTGCGCGCGCCGGTTGTCGGTCATGACCGCGAGCTCCAGCGCATCGATCGCGCCGTCGGTGGTGTAGACCATCGCCGCGTTGACGCCGTTCATGCGCTGCGCCGCCGCGCGCATGGTCGCCGAGGTGTCGCCGCCCGGCAGCACCACGATGCGCTCGCGCGGGAAGCGGAAGCCGTAGCTGCCCTCGAAGGCCGGCAGCGCGGCCGCGCTTTCGACGAACTCGGCCGAGGCCGCGAGGCGGAGCGTATCGCCGGCCTGAACGAGCCGCGCGAAATCCTCCATGGTGGACAGGCGCTCGCGGCCTGCCAGGTCGCGCCGCACCGCGATCGCCCAGGTGTTGTCGGCGGGTGCGCGCGGCAGCCAGACCAGGCGGTTCGCCTCCGCGTCCAGCCGCTTCACCAGGTCGTAGGCGGCATCCGGGGAGCGCCAGGCGGGGTCGGCCTCCCGGTTGAAGAAGAAGGCGCCGTTGCCGGTGTATTCGGGGTAGAGGTCGATCTCGCCGGCGATCAGCGCGGCGCGGACGATCCGCGTGGGCCCGAGCTGCAGCCGCGCCTCCGCCGGCACCCGCGCGCGTTCGAGCGCCAGCAGGATCAGATGGCCGAGCAGCCCGCCCTCGGCATCGATCTTGGAGGAGATGACGACCTTGTCCCGCGCCTGGGCACGCGCCAGGGCGGGCATGCCGGCGGCGAGGGCGGCGAGGGCAAGCCGGCGGGGAATGTGCATGGGGCACCTCGGCGGAGCATCGCGGGACGTGACATCCTAGGTTGCAACGCGCCGGTGGAAATCCCGCCCGGCGGCCCGGCGGTCACGTCTCCTCGATCATGCCGCCGTCATAGGGCGATCGGCGGCACCGCACCCGCGATCCAGCGGGCGATCGCGGCGGCGCGCTCATCCTGGTGCTGCTGGGCACTGACCGCGAGCGCCACCGGCATGCCGTCGACCGCCAGGATCGGCACCGTCACGACCGGGCAGCCGAGCGCCGAGCTCGCCGTGTTCATCGCCGGGTTGCCGGTGGTGTGGGTGATGCCGAGGCTGCTGCCGCCGGTGTCGCCGAGCAGCGGCGCCGGTCCGCAGGCGGCAAGCCCGATGAAGCCATCCACTTCTGCCCCCATCGCGGCGAGCGCGCGCCGCATCTCCTCCCGCTGCAGCAGCAGCGCGCGGTACTGGGCGAGAGTGACGGAGCAGCCGACCGCGAAGCGCGCCTTCAGGCTGTCGCTCAGCCCCTCGGCGTCCTTCGCCATGAGGTTCGCGACCGACCAGGCGGATTCATAGGCGCAGACATCGCGCGACAGCGCCATGGCGTCGGCGACGCGCCGCTCCAGCGCCTCCAGCAGCGGATGGTCGCCGCGGCGCAGCACCGCCACGCCTTGCGCGCGGAGCGCGGCCAGCGCCTGGTCGAAGGCCGCGATGGCGCCTGGATGCGCGACGGCCCAACCCTCGGTCTCCAGCACGGCGAGGCGGCGCGGGCGGAAGGCGGGCGGCGCATCCTCGCCGGTGAAGAAGAGGCCGGGGGCGCCGGGATCGCCGCCGACGCGCTTGGCGATCTCGACGGCGACCGCCCACATGTCCTCGGGGCAACCGGCATGCACGCCGACGGTCGACTGGCTGTAGCCCTGGCGTTCGCCGCGGTTCAGCGCGCCCTGGGTCGGCTTCAGCGCCCAGTTGGCGTTGAAGGAGGCGGGGCGCACCACGCTGCCCACCACCTGCGACCCGATCGCCGCCGGCAGCATGCGCGCTGCGATCACCGCCCCGGAGCCGGAGGAGGAGCCGCCCGGCGTGCGGCGCGGGTCCATCGGATGCCGCGTCGGCCCAGGATGGGACATGCCGAGCTCGGTCGTGACGGTCTTGCCGGTGATGACGGCGCCCGCCGCGCGCAGCGCCTGCACCAGCGCGGAGTCGCGGACCGGATGGTTGCCCTTGAACAGCGCGCTGCCCATGCCGGTCGGCATGTCGCGCGTCTCATAGAGGTCCTTGATGCCGATCGGCAGGCCGTCGATCGGCGAGAGCGCCTTGCCGGCCCTGTACCGCGCCGTGCTGGCATCCGCCGCCGCCCGCGCGCCATCCGCGTTGAGGAAGGCGAAGGCCATCACCTCCGGCTCGCGCGCCGCGATCGTCTCGAGGCAGCGCTCGAGATAGGCGCGCGGGGTGTCGCCGCCGTCCCGGAAGCGCGGCACCGCGTCGTGGAAGGTCAGCGCGCGGAAGGTCTCGGGCGCGTAGGGCGGATGGGCGGCATGGTGCATGGCTGTCCCCTTTCCATCCGATCGTCATCCCGATGCGAAGGCACGACAAGTCCATGCGCGCAACGCTATGCTGCTGGGGATGAAACTGGCAAGCTGTCGTCAAATACCGCGGCGTACTTGCGCATCATCGCTTCGATCTCTGCCGGATGGTCGCCGAAAAGCATCCGCGCATCCGGCTTGAGATCCAAGGCCAGAACCCGATCGAACAGCGCAAAGCAGAGTTCGCCGTTGTCGTGGCGGGAGCGATAGGTGATGCCATCGACCGCCGGGCCTTCGCTGTGCAGGGCGAGTGCGATCCTGCGGGATGCCGTGTAGCTCTCCGACGCACTGATACCGGCATCCGTCCCATGCCAGAGCAGGCCATCATCGTAGAGCTTGGCGAGCGTAAGAGGACGGCAGGTCTCTATCGGGGTCCACGCCCGCAGATGGACATTGGCCCTTGTCAGGATCCTGTCTTTCGTCCTCCCGTGCAGCACCGTCTCGACGAAGGCGCCATCGAGAGATGTGGCCGCGTACATGGCACGGTACTCGCCGCCACTGGCGTCGAAGCGGTTGGCCGGTGGCATGCCTAACTTCGGCCCGAACCAGATCGGTCCGTTGTCCTTATGATGGATTCGAATGAGTCGGGAGCCGGCTTCCAAGATTTCGGTCTTGATCCCATGCGGAAATGACGCCGTTGGCGGACCTGGCCGGCCGGTCAGGAACAGCGCCACACGTCATTCCTCGTCCATGCCGAGATGGGCGCGGGCGGCCAGCACGGTCTCCGTGACCTCGCCCGCTTTCAGCGCTTCGATCGGTGCCCGGTTGAGGTTGGGGTCCGGGTCGAGCAGGAACTGCAATGCGGCCCAGGCACCCGCTTGGGCTTCCTTGAACAGCTTCACCACTTTGTTGATCCCCGGCAGGATCGAAAGCCTTCCCGCACTCTCCGCGAACTGAGCCCTGGGAACGACGATCTCGCTTCCCGACATCATCCCCAGCGCGCCGCCGGATGCGATGCGCTTGTGCAGAGCCTGCCGGCTGACGCCCATACGGCCGGCCGCCTCCGTCAGCGACAGCGTGCCACCGGCCCGAACCAAGAGCGCGTCCCGAACAGTGGCGAAACGGGCACCATCTTCCACATCCGCGCGCCTGGAGCCTGCTGACACCGCGAGCGGCGCATCCGCAAGAACCGCCGCCGCCTCGAATTGCTGCCGGACGAGGTCCATATGCCGAGCTAGTTCCTCATAGGCACGCCTGCGGTCCCAACTAGCCAGCGCGAGCAGTTTCGGGCCCGCCGGAGTCAGCTCCGACAACATTCTGAAGGCCTCGAATTCGGCCGCCATCCCCGGACCCTGGACCGGGTGTTCGCTGAAGATCGTCAGGATACGCCGCAAGCGCGTGCCAGAGGCTTTCACCACAAGAGTATACAAGCCGTCATCGCGAGACCGTCGATTGGACGTCCCTGGTGCGAGGACCCGCACGCCGTCGCCGGCATGGGCGGCCGTCAGGAAGGCTGCCGCCCCTTCGATCTGACGCACGAACTGGGTCACACCCTTAACGCCATGGGCCTCGAAGGTACTCTCAATCTCAAACACGTCGCTCATCGTGCACTCCGACGGCCACCACTATGGTCATAGTGGGGTTGATAGAGGCGACTATCAACCCTCGCCGTCAACCCTTTCGTCGGAGGATACTGAACGGCCAGGGATTGCCACGGCCACGGGGGCCGGGTCGATCTCCTCCTGCTCCAGATGCGCCGCGCCCTCCTCCGCCAGGAACTTCCCCAAGGACGCCACCTCCGAAGCACTGGATAGGGCCGCGAGGGCCGGCTCCGGTGGTGCCCGCGTGCCGAAGCGTCTGGCCAGATCCGGTGTCATCAGATGGAGCCGCAATCCTGGCGCGGCCTGCCGCGCGATATGGTCTGCGATCTTCACGCCACCAGCATCGATATCGCCCCAATGCCAGGCCTGGACACCGAAGACCTCCACCAGTCGACGGATCATCTGCAGGACGACACGCGACGGGAAGCCGCCGGAATAGACGACGATCTCGGCGTCACCACGCGCCTCGTGCACATGCCGATTGAACGAGGCAAAATTCTCGATGATGAGCAGGCTGGCCATGGCACCCGCCAAGTCAACGCCATTCACGTCTTCCGGCGCGATCCCGCAATATGCGAGACGGGACATGTCCGCTCCGCGAACTTGCACCGGCCCCGCGACCAGGACAGGGTGCGCGCATTTCACGAGACCCACCGCCGCCAGCAGTTCCTCTCCGGACAGTTCCGGCGGCACTCTTCCCTTGGTCTTCATCCAGGCGACCAGCGGCCCACGCTGCCTTTCGATCAGCTTGCTGTCGCCTGTTGCCTTGCGGGAGAAGGTCCTGAGATCGTGCCGATCCAGCGGGTCTCGCCGCAGCACGGCATCCAAGGCAACCAGGAAGGCCCTCGCCGCCTTAAGCTCGGGCGGCACTCCGAAAGGCTTTCGCTGCAACACCCAGCCGGCCTGCAGGGCGTTCAACGCATCAACCGTCTCCGGATCAAGATCAGGCAATTGCATCTGGAGTTCGTCCACAAGCGACGCCGCGATCCGGTCGGACGGCATTCTGCCCAGAAAGCGCCGGAGACTCGCGCTGTCGGCGAGCGTCACTCTCTGGATGAGATGCCGCAGCTCCCGCTTGCCACGCTGCACCTCGACTGCGCCTGCGCGCCGCGCATCTTCGAGGATTTGCCCGAATGCCTCCCGGGCGGCAGCGTCGGCGAAGCTTTCCGGTGGTGAGGCAGCAGGGAGGCGCTTTCGATCCGGACTCTGCTCCAATCGATCCAGCAGGAGATGGAGAAGTGCTCGCGCTACCTCGGCCGACATTGGCGTCCTACTCCGCCGCGGCGGATCGGCCGACGTCGGTCTCTGCCGTCCTCGGCGGCTGAACGACAGTCCGGAAGCCTTCCACACCTCTATGTTCTGGATTCTGCGCGCGCATCTCCTGTCGTGCGCGCGGCCCGATATGCTCGCTGTCGACATACACGACGTCGGTATTCGGATTGCGGGCGATGGTGATGACGGTATCGACGCTTTCAAGGAAAGTCGGGCGGCTTGCCTCCGGTGCCGCCACAACGACCTGCAGCCCCAGGCTGCGAAACAGGTCGAGCAATGCCTGGGTGTTCTTCACATCAAGCTTGTTGAAGGCCTCATCGAATGCCACAAGGCCCATACCGCTATTATCATCAATTTTGCCGCCAGGAAAATAAACTGAGGTCATCGATGCCGCGATAGCGACGTAATATGGCGCCTGCCGCTGGCCGCCAGACAGCAAGCCCAGGATCTTCGAGAAGTCACGAGGTTCGTCAGCGCCGCTCTGAATCTGGAGTTCGAACTCGAAGTAGTTGCGATAGTCCTCGATCTGGCGGGTGTCTTCCTGATCACCGACGATCAGCTCGATCTGCTCGAACGCCTTGCGGCCTTCGGCTGTCACAGCATTACTCTGCAAGCTGAGGAAATCGATCTGCGGATTGGCGGCGACTTGGCGAGCTAGATCGTAGAGTGGCTTGAGACGGTCGTTCTGACGCCGGTAGAAGGAATAGCGTTGCCCGACGAAGGTATGGCCGGACAGGCGACGATTGAGCATATCGATCTGCACGCGGACGGTCTCGAACCGCTCGGCCAGCTTGGCGAGCAGGTCTTCCTTGAGCATTCGCTCCATCTCATCGCGCGCCTCTTCGACCCGCTTCCTATGGGGAAGCAGCTCGTTATCCTCGATGCGGCGCACCCGGGCATCGATCCAGTAGAGCTTGTCGGCATCCTCCGCCTCTGCGGGCAGTGGGTTCTGGCCGATCCACTTCAGCAGGAAATCCTCCCATCCATGGCCAGCCTCCCGCAGGGCTCGCGGCAGCAATTCCTTTTCCCTGCGTAGACTTTCTTGGGCCACCCGCTGCAGGGCTTTCAGCCCCTCCAACTCGCGCCCTTGCCACTCGATTCCCAGCTGATTCTCGGTCCGCTCGCGAACGGCGATAATCGTCTCTCTCACATCGGCGACCAGGATGAGGCGCTGCGCCTGCTCGCTCTGTTGGGCAGCAGCCAGGCTCGCTTCGATCTGCGTCAGCTCCGCACTCCGCTGTTGCTTCTGTTGGATCCTCTCGCCGATCTTCGTGATCTGGCCGTAAGCCTCCTGAGCCAGACGCCGCGCTTCGATCATCTCGGTTTTCATTTCCTCGATGAAGCGCTGGCGTTCGTGAATCCCCGCCAGGATCCCGGTGGGATCGCTCCGGGATAACTCGGTGATGTCTCGCTGCAACTGGAGGACGCGAAGGCGGGCATCCTCCAGCTCGCGCGCATCCTGTTCCAGCGCCTCCGGCTCCGATGCATCGGCAATTTGCGCGAGCAGCTGCAGCCCACCGGAAAGCAGTCGGTGGCGTTCTTCCAGTGCGGCGATGGCATCGTGGATCTCCGTCCACCGCGCCCGCGCCCTTTCGAGCGCTGCCATTTGGGCGGTCCTGCCGAGAATCGGGGGACGATCGCGATGCACCCGGAGCGCCATTCCCGATGATGTCCTGCCGTTCTTCATGACACCGCTGTCGAGCCGCTCCAGATCGAAGGGGTTCTCGGCCCGGATATAGCGGCCTGCATGAAAATGGATGAAGGCGCGCGCATCCGGATCATCCACGCTGGCCACTTCCGCAATGGAGCCGGCAGGCAACGATCGCGCCGGCACACCGCGTGTCTTCCGAGTGTTCACCAGACGGCAGCTGTCGAAACGCTGCCGATTGCGGAACAGAATGTCGAAGGCCTCGTTCAACTGGTCCTGTGGGACGATCAGGGCCTCTCGATAGGCGCCGAGCAGGGCTTCCAGGGCGAAGGCCCATTCCGGCTCGGAGACCTCGACGAGATCAGGGAGGAGAATGGGCTGCAAACCCCTCCGCATGAGTTCGGCGCGAAACTCGAGCGTCTGCTGCGATAGCAAAGGGCCGCCCTGCTCCGCGGCCGCGAGTTGAACCTCCAGGCTCGTGGCTTCCTTCCGTAAGTCGGAAAGATCCGAAGCGGCCGCGGAGAGCTGCGCTACGAGACTCTGCTCCGCCCGAACGACATCGCGCACACGCCCGGCGAGCACCCTGAGCTCCGCCCCTTCCACAGCCCAGTCCACGGCCCCACCCTTGGCGGTTTGGGCGGCGAGCGTTACCGCCGTCTCGACGGCACTACGCGCATAGCCGGGGAGATACTCCCGTAGCCGCGCCAACTGAACCGCTCGCGCATAGCGGTGGACCGCGTTGGTGAGCGTTGCAGACAGGGCCTGCAGGCGGCCCCGCTCGCCACGAAGCTCGCCTTCGAGTGCCTCGTGCCGAACCGTGTCATCAGATGCGCGGGCAAGGGCGGCGTCCCGTTGATTCAGATCGACCTGGCGTTGAATGCTGTCCTCGAAGCCTTCCGCCTCTGCTTGATGACGTGCCCGCTTCTCCTCGAAGGCGGCTTGCACCGAAGTATCGGATGTGATCTCGCGTTCCAGCAGCAAACGTTCAGCATAGGCGGCAAGAAAGTCTTGCGTATCGCCCCCGATCTTGTGGCGTGCCCAATTGGCGAAGCGCGCGCGCACGCCTTTGGCGGCGGCGAGCATGCTTTCCAATCGCTCCACTTCCTTCTGCAGTTCGCGCCAGGTCATGATGGATTCGCGAACGCGTTCCACCTTGAGCGGACTTGCTTCCAGAACGAAGCGACGGACGAAGTCGGTCGGGTCCCTGATCTCCCTGGCCGCCAGCGCATTCGAGAAGGCACGCAGAAAGCTCCGGGGATTGGGTGGTACGCGCGGCCGCATCGCCGTGAGATATTCCGAGACGAAGCCCTGGCTGTTGGAGTGGAAGGTGAGCGCTTTGCCGAAGCGCGCCTTCATGCGGGCCAGCAACTGGTCATGCGTCGGCATGAACTCCTGGCCGCCTACATCACGCTCAAGGAACTCGTCGATAGAGAAACCATGACCGCGGATGACAAAGCGCTGCCTGGTTTCTTCGCTTGTCCCCTCGTCAGCGTCGGCGGATAGCAGTACGCCAATTGTGACCCGGTGCATTGCCGCAGGATCGTGCAAGGTCAGGGCGAGCGTGGTTTCCGGCTTCCGCCGCCGAGGCCGACCTTCATCGACATCGATCACACAGCCAAGGCAGTAGCCGTGGACGCGTCGATCGCGCGCTTCGCCGGCCGCGGAATTCAGATGGATGACGTTGCGGTTGTTGCCGCTCATGACCGTCTGGATGGCATCGATGAGCGCGCTCTTGCCGGCGCCGGTCTGGCCGATGAGGGCGGTGGCCCCGCGAACCTCGATATCCAGCCCTTCGAACAGATACCAATTGTGGAGACTGAGCCGTTCCAGCCAATACATGCTTCAGACCTCGTCCTCGATGTCATCCCCATCACTACCCTCTGGCTCGTCCGCCATTCGTGATGACGTCGCCGAGAAGTCCGGGGCCGCATTCTCTCGTTCACGATGGCCCGCGATGAAATCGAAGATCTCACCCTTCTCCTCTGCACCGGCCTCGATCCAGGCAGTCAACGCGCGCGCAAAGGCATCCGTGCAGACCAGGCGCACGCCCGGCAGCACGGCGATCGGGCGCACCCGCTCGGCACTGTCGCGATCGCCGATGCGCACGAGACCGCGTCGACGGAATTCCATCAGGATCTCGGTAAGTCTGCCTTCACCCGGCGGCTCTGATCGGGTGGCATGGCGGATCAGATCATGCAGCTCATCGGTTGTGGCTTCGACGCGGCCGCTCTCGGTCATCTGCCCCGCTTTGAAGCCCTCTTCGAGCATCAGACGCAGTGCGAGCAGGACCAGCGTCTTGTCCTTCGGCATGCGTGTCTCCCGCCACGCATAGGCATTGTCGCCAGGCATGAGCGCGATCATGCCCTCGCGCGGCACCGAAATCAGACGATGGCCCATGGCACTGAAGTAGCGTTCAAAAAACGGGAACCGACTGCGCAGCAAGGCGAAGGACTTCCCGATTCCCCGCGTATCCTCATAGATGCATTGATGGAACATCAGCGCCTGAATGGCCGTCTCGATGTCCTCCTTCGGAACGCCTTGCCCCCGATCGGGCTCCAGCAGGTCCCGGACCTCCTCGAGTTCAGGCAAGGGCATCCTCCTTACTCCGGCGACGGATGCGGAAGGCCGGGCAGGTGATCCATTCGTTCTCGAAGATCGCGTCCGGTAGGGTATCGACCATGTACTCACCCGCCAAGGCCCCGCCTTCAAGCCAGGGAAGTACACGCAGGCGCTCGAAGACGGCAAAGTCGTCCAGTGTCTGCAAGGGCAGATCCTCGGCCGCAGTCACGCGATCTCCGATCACCGCACGTTCCAGATACCGGCGGATCTGGATCGAAGAGATGGCCATGCGCCCCCTGTAGTCGCGAAGCGCAGCCTGGAAGGCCAGAAAGGCTGGATCCGGCTGCGGTCGGCGGACGGGCATCCGCTCCGGCGGCGAACGGCGACGTGCACTTTGATAGAGGTGATTCGGCCCGGTCGGGACAGTTTCGGGCATGAAGGGAAGCGAGGCCGTCGGCACGTCTTGCCCCTCGTGTTTCCCGAGTGCCTCCAGTGCAGCTACGACCGCCTCAGTATTGGCATCCATGATCCGCTCCATGTGACGGACCGTATTGCGCACACGACGTTCGACACGGCGGTTAGTGTCCTCAATCAGATCGAGATGCTCGTCCAGCGCTTCGAAGACTTTGACGACCTGCTGAAGCTCCACGGTGATGATCATCCGCCCTTCGGCCCGATCGGGAGCACGGCCTTCCAGCACATAGGCGTCTGCTAGATCATCCAACGTCAAAGGATCAGCCAAGATCGCTTCGGCTTCTTCGATGATCCTGACACGGAACCGGAAGGGATTCGTTTGCGTGTGCAGACGCTTGTAGTCCTCGATCAAATGATTCTGGACGAAATCATCGAAGAAGCGGCGGAACAGCGGTGCAAGCTCCGTCTGACTGGCGATCTCCTGCTCGATGCGGCGCATGGCGCCGGAGACCGAACGGAGATGATGCAGGAAGGAGCGGGCTGACTTTGCGGCATTGCGGATGGATTCGGAACGCTCCGCAGGCTTGCTTCTGGCCGCCTCGATCATCGTCAGGACCAGCAGCACCTCGCCGCCGTAGGATCGGGTTCGGCCTTTGCGGATGTCGATGAGCAATTCGAGCAACAGGCGCCCGTGGCCATCCAGATCCAGAAGCCGCCGATAGCGGTCGCGATGCTCCACGAGCCAGCCAGTGGCGACCAATCGGCGATATGCCACCTGCGCCCGCTGTTCCGATGTCGCTGCCGCTCCAATGGCTTCGCCGGCGTCCGCTTCGATCTCGACGCCACGGCCGCGGCGCTCGATGAATTCGGCGATGGAGGCTATCGCCTCACGCTGGGTAACCGCTGCCGCGGCCACGGCGAACAACTCATCGTTCAGGTGCTCGAGAAGCTCCGCATAGAACCAACGGGCGGCCCCCGAGAGGAGACGGAACAGGTCCGGCGGAAGATGGCCAAAAAGGTGACCGCATCCAGCCGGGCCGCTACCCTGCGATGATTCAGTCTCTGACATCGACGGTTGCGATTGAGCATGCAACATGCTTCAGTATCCTAATACCCTCTCACCCATTATCACTACTAGTTAACAAATTTGAATACCTATTCTCGATGCGTCCGTGAAAGAGTGGTCCTTTTACACCTTACAAAAATTAACCTGCTGATTATGCAGCATGTTTGGTCGCCTATATTTATTGGAGGGCGCGTCTCGGTGAGATGACAGGCGCATGCCCTAATCTTTCCCATGTCACATCCCCATATCCTTTCGCCCCGGCAAAGGTCGTCGACCGATGCATGCGATCCTGTCCCGGTGCCGATTGGCGCCGCCCCGCCTGGCCCGCTGGTTGCTGGCGGGCGCGTTGCTGAACCCCGCCGCCTGCGCGCCGGCACAGGACGGTGTCGCTGCGGCGACGCCCGTCGCACCCGCCCCCGCCGCGTCGGCGCCGCCCCTCCTCGACCCGGCCGAGGTCGCGGCGGAAGCCACGCGCCTCCGCGCCGCCCTGGCACGTGCGGTGCCGCAGGGCCGCCCGTCACCCGAGCGCGACCAGGCATGGATCGCGCTGGCGCAGGCAGTGCTGGCCAATGGCGGCACGGCCATCGACCGGCCGCAGCTCATCATCGCTGTGGATCGCAACCCGGCGGTGCAGCAACTCGCGATCCTGCTCGCGCGCCCGGACGGGGCGTGGGAGGTGATCGGCGGCAGCCGCGTCTCGACCGGGCAGGCCGGGCGGCGCCACTACTACATCACGCCGACCGGCATCTTCCCGCACACGGATGCGATCCTCGACTGGCGCGCCGAGGGCACCTTCAACGAGAACCGCATCCGCGGCCTCGGCACCCGCGGCATGCGGGTCTGGGATTTCGGCTGGGTGATGGCGCGCAAGGGCTGGCGCAGCGATGGCGAGGAAGGCGAGATCCGCCTGCTGCTGCACGCGACCGATCCGGATGCGCTGGAGCAGCGGCTCGGCCGCACCGCCTCGCAGGGCTGCGTGCGCGTGCCCTCGGCGATGAACCGCTTCCTCGACCTCCACGGCGTGCTCGACATCGATCATGAACGCGCGGCCGCCGATGATCCGCGCTTCCGCGCCCTGCTGCGCCCGGACCGCACGCCGACGCCGCTCGCCGGCCGGCTGATGGTGGTGTTCGACAGCGCGGCGGCGGCCGCGCCGTCACCATCGTCCTGACGGCGCGCCCTTCAGCCCTTGCGAATGTTGTGGAAGGCCGGATGGCCCTGCAGCACGCCGGTGATCGAATTGTGGAAGGCAGTGTGCTGCACGAACTGGCCGAGCGGCACATAGGTCACGAAGCGCCAGACCTCCTCCTGGATCTCCCGGCAGAGGCGCTGCTGCTCGGCGAGATCGGGTGCCTCGAACCAGGCGTTGCGCAATGCCTCGAGCCGCGGGTTCTCCGGCCAGCCGCTCCAGCTCGCCTGACCATTGCCGCGGATCGGCAGGTGGCCGGCGGGGTTCAGGAAATCCTGGCCGGACCAGGTGCCGCAGAAGGCGCTCCAGCCGCCCTGCGCCACCGGGCCGCGGTTCAGGCGGCGAGTGACGGCGGCACCCCAATCCGTCATGACCAGATCGACATTGAGGCCGCAGCGCTTCATCGTATCCGCGACCACCTCGGTCACCGCATTGATCGCGGGTATGTCGCTGGCGCCGATCAGCACCACGCGTTCGCCGTTGTAGCCGGCGGCCGCGATCTCCCGCCTGGTACGACCGGGATCGCGGGGCGCGGTCAGCACCTCAAGCCCGGCATCGCTCGCCATCGGGCTCAGCGGGCTGAAGACGCCCAGCCGAGCGTTGAACAGCGAGGGTTCGTCGCCGACCACCGCATTCATGCAGGCGGTCTGGTCGATCGCGTGCAGCAGCGCGCGACGGATCTCCGGCTTGTCGAAGGGCGGGTGGAGGAAGTTGAAGCGCAAGGTCGCAGCGGAGCCCGCGGGATCGAGCACGCGCAGCGTCAGGCTGCGCTGGCGCCTGAGCATCGGCACCAGGTCGACGGTCGGGTTCTCCCACCAGTCGATCTCACCGCGCCGAAGCGCCGATGCGGCGGTGGCGGAATCCGGCATGGTCATCCATTCGACGCGGTCGAGATGCACATGCTTCGGGCCCGCGGTGAATTCCGTCACGCCGTCCGGACGTGGAACATAGCCCGCGAACTTCTCGTAGACATTGCGGGAGCCCGGCACCCGTTCGTCGGCCAGGAAGCGGAAAGGGCCGCTGCCGATCATCTCGCTGATCGGGCGGCCCGGCTCGCTCTCCGCCAGCCGCGCCGGCATCACCACCGGGCAGAACACCGCGACCTTCGACAGCGCATTGGGCAGCAGCGGGAAAGGCCGCTTCAGGCGGAACAGGATGTGGCGGTCGTCGGGGGCGGAGAGCTCATCCGTCGCCGCCATCAGCGCCTGACCGAAGGCGTCGATCCGGCCCCAGCGGCGGATGCTGGCGACCGCATCCCGTGCCAGCACCGCTTCCCCGTCATGGAAGCGGAGCCCATCCCGGAGCGTCAGCGTCCAGCGCCTGCCGTCATCCTCCACCACATGGCCGGCGACCATCTGCGGCTGCGGGGCATAGCTGTTGTCCTGGCCGTAGAGCGTGTCGAAGACCATCAGCGCGTGGTTGCGCGTGACATAGGCGGCGGTGAGCGTCGGATCGAGGATCGCGAGGTCCGAACCCGGCGCGTAGCGCAGCACGCGGCTGCCCTGCGCGCGCCCGATGGCCGGCATCGCCGCGATGCCCACCGCTGCCCCCAGCACTGTCCTTCGCCGCATCGTCACCCCTCCCCCGCGTTACAGAACGCCGTGCACCAGCTTTCCTTCGAAGACCGTCGCCAGCACCCGCGTCTCCGCCACCGCCATCGGGTCGATCGCACCGAGGTCGCGATCGAGCAGGATGAGGTCGGCGGAGAGCCCCGGCGCCAGCGCCCCGGTACGGTCGCCGAAGCGCATCGCGCGCGCCGGGTTGCGCGTCAGCAGCGGCAGCGCCTGGTCCAGCGTCAGCGCCTGGTCGGGCCGGTGCGCACCGGGGAAGCGGCCGTGCGGGTCGCGCCGCGTCAGCAGCCCGGCGAGGGCTTCCCAGGGATCGAGCTCCGCCGTCACGGTCATCCAATCGGAGCCCACAGCGACATCGGCGCCGGCGGCGAGGATGTCGCGGATCGCCCAGGTCCGGGCATAGCGGGCCGCGCCGACCACGCGTTCATGCGTCAGGCTCGCGGCGTTCGGGTACCAGAGCGGCGGGTTCATGTCGGCCAGCACGTTCAGCGCGCGAAGGCGGGGGATATCCTCCTCCAGGATGAACTGGCCATGCGCGATCTGGTGCTGCGGCCCGCCGGCATTGCGGGCACGCACATCCGCGACCGCGTCCAGCACGGTGCGCACGGCGCGGTCGCCGATCGCATGCACCTTCACGCCCATCCCCTCCGCGTCGAAATCCGCGATCGCGTCGGCGAGGCCGGCGCGGTCGAGCGCCATCGCGACCGGCGGCTCCTCGGGCGCCGCCGCATAGGGCTCGAACATCGCGGCGGTGCGGAGCGACGGCACGCCGTCCAGGAAGATCTTGGCGAAATCCGCGATCATGTGGGGACCGCAGAGGGCGCGACGGGTCGCGCGCAGCACCCGCGCCTCGGCCGTATCGAAGCCCGAGGCGCTCGGGTGCAGGGCGAGGTTGAAGCCGGCCCAGGCGGTGAGGCCGCCGGCATCCTCCAGCGCGCGGAAGGTCTTCAGCATCGGGAGCGTCGCGCTGGCATCGCAGAAGCCGGTGATGCCGAGCCCGTTGAGGAGGTGCTGCGCCTCCCGCGCCACCGCCAGCAGCTCCGCCTCGGTCAGCGCCGGGATGGCGTCGCGGAGCGGCCAGGCGGCGGCCTCGTGCAGCAGGCCGGTCGGTCGGCCGGCGGCGTCGCGCACGATATGGCCGTCCGGCGGATCCGGCGTTGCGGCATCGATGCCGGCAAGATCGAGCGCCCGGGAGTTGGCGAAGCGGCTGTGGCCGCTGACATGCATCAGCGCGGCCGGCCGGCCGTTGCTGACCGCATCCAGCGCGGTGAGCGCCCCCGGCGCTGCCATCCCCGCCAGCGCCGCGGCGCCATAGGGACCGGCGACCACCCAGTCGCGCCGCCCGGGCTGCCGCGCCGCCGCGGCCACCTTTTCCAGCACCGCCCCGAAATCATCGGCCGGGGCGAGCGGTGTCGCGTAGAGCCGCGTCGTCATGCCGCCGAGCAGGTGCAGATGGAAGTCGATGATCCCCGGCATCGCCATGCGGCCGCCGAGCGCCACCTGCCGCGTGCCGGCCCCGACCAGCCCTTCGAGATCCGCGCGGCTGCCGAGGCCCATGATGCGGCCGCCGCCGATCGCGATCGCCTCCGCCAGCGGCCGCGCCGGATCCATGGTCCGGATCACGCCGCCATGCAGCAGGAGTTCGGCGGGCGCGCTCATGAACGGAGCCAGGCGAGGGTTTCGTCGAGGCCGGTCGCGACCGCGGCGAGGATCGTGTCGATCTCCGCCTCGCTGATCGTGAGCGGCGGGGAAAAGAGCAGGCCGTCGTCGCGCCCGCGCAGCAGCACCCCGCGTTTCTGGATGCAGGCGGCGAGATAGCCCGGCACCTTGCGCGCCGCCGGGAAGGAGGCGCGCGTGTCCTTGTCGGCGACCAGCTCCAGCGCCGCCATCAGCCCGACGCCGCGGACCTCCCCGACCAGCGGATGATCGGCCAGTGCGCGCAGCCCGTCCTGCAGGCGTGGCGCCACGCGGCGGACATGGCTGACGATGTCGCGTTCCCGGTAGATCGCGAGCGTCTCCAGCGCGACCGCTGCACCGACCGGATGCCCGCCATAGGTGAAGCCGTGCGAGAAATTGCCGAGCTTGTCGCTCTCCGCCCGCATCGCCTCATAGACCGCCTCGGAGACCAGGGTCGCGGAGATTGGGAAGTAGGCGGCCGAGAGCGCCTTGGCGCAGGTCAGCATGTCCGGCCGGATGCCGAAGGCCTCGCTTCCCCACATCGCGCCCGTGCGGCCGAAGCCGCAGATCACCTCGTCGGCGATCATCAGGATCCCGTGCCGGCGCAGCACGTCCTGCACGCGTGGGAAATACTCTGCCGGCGGCACCACGACGCCGCCGGTGCCCATCACCGGCTCCGCGATGAAGGCGCCGATGGTCGCGGCGCCCTCGGCCTCGATCAGCGCCTCCAGCTCCTGCACGAGGCGATCGGTGAAACCCGCCTCGGTCTCGCCGGGCCTGCCCTCGCGGTAGAAATGCGGGCAGGTGGCGTGCAGCACGCCGGGGAGCGGCAGGTTGAAATCCTGGTGCATGTTCGGCAGCCCGGTCAGGCTCGCCGCGGCGATGGTGGTGCCGTGGTAGCCGCGGCGGCGCGCGATGATCTTGCGCTTCTCCGGCCGCCCGATCGCGTGGTGGTAGTACCAGACGAGCTTCATCGCGGTGTCGTTCGCCTCCGACCCCGAACAGGCGAAGAGCGCCTTGGCCATGCTCTCCCCAGCCCGCGGGCCGGGCGCCATGGCGGTGAGCTCGGTCGCCAAGTCGATCACCGGGTCGGTCGAGCGGTGCGCGAAGGTCTGCATGTAGGGCAGGCGCTGCATCTGGCGCGTCGCGGCATCCACCAGGCGCTGCTCGCTGAAGCCGAGCGAGGCGCACCACATGCCGGCCATGCCCTCGATCAGCCGGTTGCCCTCGGCATCGATGATCGTGCAGCCATCGCCGCGGTCGATCAGCAGCGGCCCCTCGCTCTCGTGCAGGCGGAGATTGGTCTGCGGATGGACATGGTGCGCGATGTCGCGCGCATAGGGGGAGTTGAGATCGGGCGACATCGGGCCATGCACCTGCCGGAACCGTTGATGGGGTCAACGATGCGGCCGGCCTGGAGCTGTCGTCAAATGTGAAATGGCGATTTCTATGTTGATAATATAGCGACGCCTTGGCAAGCTGCCGGCATGAAGACCGCCCGCAAGGCCATCCATCTGCTGCGCCAGTTCACCCGTGCGGAACCCGAGCTCGGCGTCAGCGAGCTGGCGCGGCGGCTCGGCATGGACCGCGCCGGCGTGCACCGCCTGCTGCGCGCCCTGCTGGAGGAGCGCTTCGTGGAGCAGGATCCGGGGACGCGGCTCTACCGGCTCGGCCTCGGCGTGCTCGACGTCGCGGCGGTGCGGATCAGCCAGCACGGGCTGCTCACCATCGCGCCCCCGCATCTGGAGCGGCTGCGCGACGCGGTGGGGGAAACGGTGGCACTGCTGGTCGCCGACGGGCAGGAAGCGGTCTGCCTCGCGGTGGTCGAGAGCCGCCAGGCGGTGCGGGTCGGCTACGACATCGGGGAGCGGATGCCGCTGCATGCCTCGGCCGGCGGCCAGGCCCTGCTCGCGCATTTCGCGGAAGCCGATCGCCGCGCGGTCTATGCCGCCGGGCTCGCGCGCTATACGCCGCGCACCCTGACCGATCCGGAGGCGCTGGAGGCCCATCTGGCCCGTATCCGGCAAGACGGCGCGGGCTCCGCCGAGGACAGCTACTACGAGGGGATCGTCAGCGCCGCGGCGCCAGTCATGGACCCGAAGCAGCGCCTGGCCGGCGCGGTCAGCATCGCGGCCCCCATGCCGCGGCGCGACGCGAAGGATCTGCCCGCGCTCGCCGCTGCCGCGCGCCGCACCGCGGACGCGATCGCGGCCGATTGGGCGGGGCTGGCGAGTGGCGCGCAGCGGCTCGCGACCAAGCCAGGGCCCTGACGGCGGGCGAAAATAACGGCACCCGGCGCTCGCGATTCCTGCTTCCATGCGGCCAATGAGGGAGGGGAGCGAAGCATGCGCCTGACGCGTCGCGTTGGCCTGGGGCTGCTCGCCGGCCTGCCAGCCACCACCCGCACCTACGCCCAGAGCCGCGCCTGGCCGAGCCGCAGCATCCGCTGCATCGTGCCGAGTGCGGCCGGCGGCTACGACACCTATGCCCGCATCATGGCGCCGCGCCTGTCGGAGCTGCTGGGCCAGCCGGTCGTGGTCGACAACCGCCCCGGCGCCAACGGCAATATCGGCATGCAGGAGGTGCAGCGGAGCCCGGCCGATGGCCACACCATCCTGTTCGGGCATATCGGCGCCATCACCATCAACACCGCGATCTACCGTGCCATGCCGCTCGATCCCGTGGCGGATCTCGCCGCGGTCGCGGTCGCCGTCACCTCGCCGCTCGTCTGGGTCGTGAACCCCGCGACGCCGTTCCGGACGATGCCGGGGCTGGTCGCGCAGGTGCGCGCGGAGCCCGACCGCTGGCGCTACGCGCTGCCAAGCTCGGGCAGCATCAACCACCTGGTCGTCGAGGACTTCAAGCGGCGCCACGGGCTCGATCTGCCGGCGGTGCCCTATCGCGGCACGCCGCAGGCGCAGATGGATGTCGTCGCCGGCCAGGTGCCGATCATGCTGGACAGCCTCGGCGCCGGATATGGCCATATCGCCGGCGGCCGCTTCCGCGCGCTAGCGGTGACCTCCCGCGAAGCCTCGGCGCGCCTGCCGGAGGTGCCGACGATGCTCGAGCTCGGCCTCGATCAGCGCGAATACGTCGCCTGGTACGCCTTCATGGCGCCCAAGGCGACGCCGCCCGAGGTGATCCGCCGACTGAACGAGGTGGTGAACCAGATCCTGGAGGAAGCGCCGATCCAGGCGCGGCTGCGCGACCTCGGCGCCGCGCCGCGCGCTTCGACGCCGGAGGAGAGCCTCGCCTTCATGCGTGCCGAGCAGCGGGAGTTCGGCGCCATCGCGCGCGCCGGCAATATCCAGGTCGAATAGCGCCCTGGAAGGCCGGCGGCGCGATGGCCGATGCTCAGGCCACGTAGCCGCCCGGGCGCGTCCAATAGGCGTCGACGTCGTCGTACCAGGTGCCGTGGCGGCCATACCAGTCGGACGACGGCTCGTAATTCGGCGCGCCTTCGATCTGCGCCTTGGTCATCCCGACGACATAGCCGTCAAGCCCGGTGTCGTATTTGAGCTGCTCCCAGGGCACCGGATAGTGGTTGTTGCCGATGCCGAGGAAGCCGCCAAAGGAGAGCACCGCATAGGCGACCACGCCATCGGTCTTGCCGATCATCACGCTATGGATGGAGCCGATGCGCTCCCCATTCGCGTCATAGACAGCAGTCCCTTCGACCTTGTCGGACGAGATCAGGCTGGTGGTTTCGTGACGCGGCACATCGCCGCTGCGATCGGGGAATTCCGCTCTGCCGCTCATGGTTTGTCTCCCTGCTTGGCGCATCAAGAATGCGCGTCCGAATGAACGTGCGATGCGCGGCGGCGTTTCCGGGCGAGGAGCTTGGCCTGAGGATTTTCAGCAACGGGCTGATGGTACGGAACCATGCGCAGCGATGCGAGTTTGCCACGCATGAACATAACCGTGCTCCATCACCCGGACGCTGGTGAAGGCGAGTGGCCGGCGGGCCGCCTGCAGGCCCACCTCGCTGCCGCCGGCGTGCACGGCCGCTACTGCACGGCCGGGGACGAGGGCGCCGAGGCTATCGTCCGCCGTGCCCAAGGCGTCCTGCTCGTCGCCGGCGGCGACGGCACGGTTGCCCGCGCCGCGGTGCTGCTGGACCGCGCGCTGGTACGGCTCGCGATCATGCCGACCGGCGGGGCCAACAACATCGCGCGCTCCCTTGGCGCCTATGTTCCGCCCGAACGGATCGCCAGCGTCATCGGCAGCAGCACGAGCGCCAGCCTGCCCGTCGGGGAGATGCGTGCGCCAGGGTGCAGCGCCTGCTTCGTGGAAGCGGTCGGGATAGGCGCCCTGACGCGGTCCATGCAGGCCGACATGCACGGGCTGCCGCGCTCACGCAAGCGGTCGGTCGGGCGTGATGCCCTGCGCGATGCGCTGCTCCGGGCCGAGCCTTGCCGCGCCGCCATCACGCTCGACGGCGCGGAGCTCGAGGAGCCGTCCCTCGCCTTCGAGTTCATGAACATCACCCAGATTGGCCCCGGATTGCGCCTGGCCAGCCCCGCGGCTGCCGACGGCAGGCTGGCGGCGGTCTGGCTGCCGGTGGCGGCGCGCGACGCCATGCTCGACTGGATCGCGCAGCCGCATGCGTCGCGGGCGCCGGTCAGGGAGGCGCGCGTCAGCCGAATCCGCGTCCGGTTGAACGGCGAGCCGCTCCGCCTCGACGACGAGGTGCAAACCGACGCCGGCGACCAGGTGGAACTGGCACTGCAGGAAGACGTCATCCGTGTTCTCGTCCCGGAGGTGAACCATGAGTCCGACAGCCGCGCCTGACATGCCCCCTGCCCTGCTCCTTGAGTTGGAGGAGACCGCCTTGGAGCTGGCCCGGCTGGCGGGCACGGAGATCGTCAATGCGCTCGGGCGGTCGCTGACCATCCGCTACAAGACCTTCGACGACGCCGAGGACTCGCCCCTCTATCGCGACCCGGTGTCGGAAGTGGACCAGAAGGCCGAGCACCTCATTCGCGAACGCCTCGCGGAGCGCTTCGGACACCATGGCATCCTGGGGGAAGAGCTCGAGGACAGCCCGGTCGGCCGCGACGGGCTGCTCTGGGCGATCGACCCCATCGACGGCACCACGAACTTCGTCAACGGCTTCCCGCTCTTCGCCTCCTCGATCGGCGTCCTCAGCCATGGCCGGCCGGTTGCCGGCGCCGTCTGGTGTTCCACGAGCCACGCGCTGCGCCCGGGCGTCTATCACGCGCATGCCGGCGGACCGCTCAACTTCGATGGCGAAAAGCTGCTCGCCCGGCCCAATCCGGCGGTGCGCCGCCGCCTGGCCGGCATGCCGCATGCGCCGATGAGCCGGAGCCAGAGCTGGGATTCGCGCAAGACCGGCTCGGCCGCCATCGAATGCGCCTTCGTGGCGGCGGGGCTGCTACAGGTCGCCGGCTTCGTGCGCCCGAACATCTGGGATGTCGCAGCGGGGCTCGTCCTGGTTTCCGCCTCGGGGGGCAGCATCTACGCCAAGACCCAGGAGGAGTGGGCGCGGTTCGACGGCTTCGGGACGACGCCGGCACGGTCCTGGCGGGAAAGCCTCGTCATCGGCGACGATGAATCGGCCGGCGCCTATTACCGCGCCTTCTGAGCGCGCCCCGTGGCGGACAGCGACGCTGTTGCGAGGCCCTCAAGAGACCTGGTGCCCCGGGTTCGCCGCCAAGTGCGGTGAACCCGGGGCAAGAGGCTAGCGCGGCGTGGTCTGGCTGGGCGGCTGCGTGGTGTCGCGCTGCGCCGGGCTGCCGGTCGTGGGCGCGCCGCCAGGCGTGGTGTTCGAGGTGGTCGGGGGCTGGGTCGTGCCGAGGCCCTGCTGCGTCGGCGCGACGCCGGGGACGTTCGGGTTCGGAACCGGCGCGGTGGTGCCGGTCTGGCTCTGCGTCGGCGCGTCGCGCGGCGCGACGTTCGGCGGCGCGGCCTGCTGTGCCGCGGCACCGCCGGCGATCAGGACGGCGCCGAAAGCGGCCGCGGCGGCGATGCGTCTGGATGCGAATGCCATGTGATCCTCCCTTTGGACCGACAGCTTCTCGGATGCTGGGTCGCCTGCAAAACGCTGCCGATGCGGTGTCGGTTGCGATGGCTCGCCTTGGCCTTCCCGTAGGCACGCGTGAGGAACCGGCCGGTATGCGCCCGCGTTCAGTAAGGCCTCGCAACCGGTCGCCGCCATGCCCGCCAGCCCGTCCTCCTCCGTGGTTGATCCTCGTGCCGCCGCGGAGGAGGCGGATCTGATCCACGTCTCCGACGCTGAGCCGGGCATTTCCCGAAGGCGATCCGGAACCGGCTTCAGCTATCGCCTGCCGAGCGGCGCGCCGCTGCGCGACGCGGCGACGCTCAAGCGCATCCGGGCCCTGGCCGTGCCGCCGGCCTGGACCGCGGTCTGGATCTGTCCCAGACCCAACGGCCATATCCAGGCCACCGGCCGCGACCAGCGTGGCCGCAAGCAATATCGCTATCACCCGCGCTGGCGCGAGTTCCGCGACGCCGCGAAATACGAGCACATGGTCGAATTCGCGCACGTCCTGCCGGGCATCCGCGCGCGCGTCGCGGCGGACATGGCCCTGCCCGGACTGCCGCGCGCGAAGGTGCTGGCCACGATCGTGCACCTGCTCGAGACCACCCTCATCCGCGTCGGCAATGACGATTACGCGAAGCAGAACCGGAGCTACGGCCTGACGACGCTGCGCGCCCGGCATGTCGCCGTCGATGGGGCGGAGCTGCGCTTCACCTTCAAAGGCAAGGGCGGCAAGGCCTGGCAGCTCCGCCTGAACAATCGCCGCGTCGCCAGGATCATCCGCTCATGCCAGGAGCTGCCCGGGCAGGAGCTGTTCCAGTACCGCGACGCGGATGGCACGCTGAACGGCGTCTCCTCCACCGACGTGAATGCCTATCTCCGCGAGATTTCCGGACGCGATGTCACCGCCAAGGACTTCCGGACCTGGGCCGGCACGGTCCTCGCGGCGCTGGCGCTGGATGAATTCCAGCGCTTCGACAGCGCGGCCGGCGCGAAGCGCAACATCAAGGCCGCGATCGAGCAGGTCGCCGCGCGGCTCGGCAATACGCCCACCATCTGCCGCAAGTGCTACGTGCATCCGGCGATCCTTGAGACCTATCTCGACGGCGGCCTGGCGCTGGAGATGGAGGCGCGCACCCAGACGCGGCTGAGCGAGGAGATGAAGACGCTGCAGCCCGAGGAAGCGGCGGTGCTGGCCCTGCTGCTCGAGAGGTTGCGCCGGGAGCGAGCCGGCCCGTGACACGCGGTCGAGCCGGCGCTGGAGCCGAAGGGGCTCGGGATGATGACGGCTGCTGATCTCGGCTGGCTGGCTTTCGCGATGCTGGTTCCCGCCGCCGGCGTGCTGGGCCTTGGCGCGATCATCCTGGGTGCGATCGAGCGCCGCGGCCGGCTGGTGTTTGCCGGGCTGCTCCTCTGTTCCCTCTGCACCGGCGCGGTCGCCGCGTTGCTGGTCTACACGGTCGCCCTGGATCACCTGGGCGGCCAGGGCTGAGGATGCGCGTCAGACCGGCGGCGGGTTGCGTTCCGCGAAGCCGGCCTGGTGCCAATAGGGATAGGCGCGCGTGGTGACGCTCGCGGCATCGAGCTTCGCGACCTGCTCCGGCGTCAGGTTCCAGCCGACGGCGCCGAGGTTCTGGCGAAGCTGGTCCTCGTTCCTGGCGCCGATGACGACGGTCGCGACGGTCGGGCGCTGCAGCAGCCAGTTCAGCGCGATCTGCGGGATGCTTTTGCCGGTCTCGGCCGCCACTTCATCCAGCGCGTCCACCACCCTGTAGAGCAGCTCCTCCGGCACCGGCGGCCCGAAATCGGCGGTCTCGTGCAGCCGGCTCTGCGCCGGCAGCGGCTGGCCGCGGCGGAGCTTGCCGGTCAGCCGCCCCCAGCCGAGCGGGCTCCAGACCACGGTCCCGACGCCCTGGTCGATGCCGAGCGGCATCAGCTCCCACTCGAAGTCACGCCCGACCAGCGAGTAGTAGGCCTGGTGCGCGACATAGCGCGGGAAGCCGTGGCGATCGGCGACGCCGAGCGCCTTCATCAGGTGCCAGCCCGAATAGTTGGAGACGCCGATATAGCGGATCTTCCCCTGGCGGATGAGCTGGTCAAGGGTCTGGAGCACCTCCTCCGGCGGGGTTTGCGCGTCGTAGCCATGGAGCTGGAAGAGGTCGATGTGATCGGTGTGCAGGCGCGTCAGCGCCGCCTCCACCGCGCGGATCAGCGCGAAGCGGCTGCTGCCGACATCGTTCGGGCCTTCGCCGTTGCGGAAGGTCGCCTTGGTCGAGATCAGCAGCTTGTCGCGCCGGCCCTTGATCGCCTCCCCCAGCACGCTCTCCGCCGCGCCGCCGGAGTAGATGTCGGCGGTGTCGAACAGGGTGAGCCCGGCATCGAGGCAGATGTCGATGAGGCGGCGGGCTTCCTCCACCTGGGTCGCGCCCCAGGGCGCGAGGCGCCCGACGCCGCCGAAGGTGCCGGTGCCGAAGCTGAGCGCGGGCACCTTGAAGCCCGAAGCGCCGAGGCGGCGATATTCCATGGCGAAGCCTCCTCCTTGGGATGACGGCCTGATGCCTGCGCGCGCCGCGCCGTCCAGACCCAGCGCGGCTCAGCGTCTTCCCCGATTGCGCGCCGCCGCGGCCGGGCGGCGCGGGGCCGCCGTGGCGCGCGCGGCG
>NZ_JAAGBB010000058.1 GCF_018129085.1 Plastoroseomonas hellenica | reverse complement strand
GGGGCGAACCCCGGGCGGCGCTCGGCCTCGCGGCCCTGGCGGGCGTCGTCGCCGCGATCGCCACGACGCGGCTGCCGGCGTTGCCGGGTCCGGTCACGGCGCGGCCGAAGCTGCGGGCCGCAATCGGGGAAGGCGCGCGCTTCGTGCGGCGGGAGACGCATCTTTTTGCCATCGCGCGGGTGGCCGTCGCCTGGAACCTGGCCTTCTTCGCCTTGCAGGCGGTGTTGGTGCCGCTGGCACTGGGGCCGCTCGGGCTTGGGCCGGCGGCAGCGGGCATCGCGATCGGCGCCTATGGCGCGGGGCTGGTGGTCGCGGCACTGGTCGCGGCCCCGCTGGCACGCCGCAGCACGCCGGGCGCCGCCCTGCTGGCCGGCCCGCTGCTGTCGGCCGTCGCGGCGCTGCTGCTGCTGGCGGCGCCGCATGGCGCCGGGCTGGCGCTGCTGGCGGCGGGGCAGTTCCTGCTGGGCTTCGGGCCGATGCTCTGGCAGGTGGCGCAGACCAGCCTGCGCCAGGCGGTGACGCCGCCGGCGCTGCTGGGCCGGGTCGGCGCCACGCTGCAGGTTGCGGTCTTCGGTGTGCGCCCGCTCGGCGCGCTGGCCGGCGGCGCGCTGGCGGCGGGATTCAGCCCCGAAGCCGCGCTGCTGCTGGCCGCAGGCGGCTTCGCCGTGTCGCTGGCGCTAGTCCTGCGCTCGCCCTTGCCGGGCCTGCGGCAGTTGCCGGTTCCGGCGTAGATGCCTCCGAAACCGTGCCGATGTCAGATCACTGGGTTGCGGGCCGCGCCGGTGCAGCGGTCGCCCGCGCGCGGATGATGGTGTTGAGGGCGATCGGCCGGTTCAGGCGATCCATGTCCTCCTGCAACCTGGCGCCGCCAAGCTGCGCCAGCCGCGCCCGGTCCACCGCGCAGGCGCCGCCGGCTGCCTCCGCCACCACGGTCGCTGATTCCGCGGTCGCCCGCGCCAGGGATATCGCATTGTCCCGGATGCAGGCCGCGTAGATCTCGCGAGCCTCCTGGATCTCCTGTTCGCGGGTGGGCGGCCTTGCCGTCTCCTCGCGCGGCGAGCCCGGCGCGTCGCCGTTGACCGCCACGATGCGGCGCCGGTTGAGCGCCGCCTGGAGCTGGGTCGCGAAATTGGCCCCTTCGGCGATCGCGCCTTCGAGTTCCTGCCCGGCCTCGTAGCCGCATTGGTTGGCCGCGCGTTCGCCCATGGCACGGGCACTGGCCGGCGTCAGCCGGGGCAGACCCTGGAGGTCGGTCGCGATGACGCCGCGCATGCACGCCGCTTTCTGAACATCGGACATGGCCGGTGGCGGAGGCGGTGGTGCCGAGGCCTGGCATCCCGCGGCGAGCAAGCTCAGACCGCCCAGAACAAGGGTGCGCATTTCGTCTCCACAGATCATCTATGTAAGCCAGAGTAAATCCGTGGATGCCCGTTCGAAAGGGGGCAGAGAGACCCAAAATTCAGCCCGTGAGACGGCTCCGTGTCTTAGATCGGAGAAATAAGCCAGTGACTCGTTTCTTAAATTGAACTGCAAGAATGGGCACTACCGATAGGAGAGCAGGGCTCCCTCGATACACGCTTTACGCGTCGCCACGCCGAAGCCACGGGCGGTCAGAGGATAGCGAGCGCCGGGTAAGAAAGGGGCGGCGAGGCTCGCACCGCGCTGATGCCGCTCAGTACAGGCTACGGCCTGGCCCATAAGGCAGCACGATCTCGTCGCGACCGGCCATGTTCAGCAATGCCCGGGCCCGCTCGTCGAGCTGGTCGCGATCAAGCCGGTCGCTGCGCAATCCGTGCACGCGGCGTTCCATTGCGTCCCGCTCCGCCTCCACGCGGACGAGCTCCGCGCGCGCGGCCGCGATCTCGGCAGTGCGCTGCTCGAACGCGATCAGGCCGCGTTCGCCATGGCGCGCGTGCCAGCCGAAATAGGAGCACACTCCGATGAAAAAGAGCGGCAGCACCGCGTCCTTGGCGCGCCGCTTCAGCTCCCGCCAGAAACTCATGGCAGTCAGCGATCCCCTAACCCCTGTCGCAGAGAATCAACATCGGAGTCGCTTGGCAAGCGAGATCGCATCCCGCCTGCGTGAAAACCGTGCAAGGCACCGCGATCGGAGCAAATTCCGCTCCGACGCGCCGCCGGGCGAGCGGCGAGCCGCTGCCGTGTCAGCGGCGCAGCGCGCTGCGGCCGGCGTAACGCGCAGCGGTGCCGAGGTCCTGCTCGATGCGGATAAGCTGATTGTACTTGGCCAACCGGTCGGAGCGGCTGAGCGAGCCGGTCTTGATCTGCCCGCAATTGGTCGCCACCGCGAGATCGGCGATAGTCGCATCCTCGGTCTCGCCGGAGCGGTGGCTCATCACCGCGCGATAGGCGGCGCGATGCGCGATCTCGACCGCGTCCAGCGTCTCCGACAGGGTGCCGATCTGGTTGACCTTCACCAGGATGGCATTGGCGGTTGCCCGCTCGATGCCGAGGCGGAGCCGCTCCGGGTTGGTGACGAAAAGGTCGTCGCCGACCAGTTGCACCTTGGCGCCGAGCTTGTCGGTCAGCAGCTTCCAGCCGGCCCAGTCATCCTCGGCGCAGCCATCCTCGATCGAGACGATCGGCCACTTGGCGCAGAGCCCGGCGAGGTAGTCGACCATGCCGGCCTGGTCGAAGGTCTTGCCCTCGCCTTCCAGCTTGTAGGCGCCATCGTGGAAGAACTCGGTCGCCGCGCAATCGAGCGCGAAGACCACATCCTCGCCCACGCGGTGGCCGGCGGCTTCGCAGGCCTTGGCGATGAAGGCCAGCGCCTCGTCGGCGGAGCCGATATTCGGCGCGAAGCCGCCCTCGTCGCCGACATTGGTGTTGTGGCCGGCGTCGTGCAGCGCCTTCTTGAGCGCCGCGAAGATCTCGGCGCCGACCCTGACCGCATCCGCCATGGTGCCGGCGGCGACCGGCATGACCATGAATTCCTGGATGTCGATCGGGTTGTCCGCGTGCTTGCCGCCATTGATGATGTTCATCATCGGCACCGGCAGGGTGCGGGCGAAGGTGCCGCCGACATAGCGGTAGAGCGGCATGCCGATCTCCTCGGCCGCCGCCTTGGCGACCGCGAGCGAGACGGCGAGCGTCGCGTTGGCACCAAGGCGTGCCTTGTTCGGCGTGCCGTCGAGCTCGATCATCGTCTCGTCGATCTTGACCTGCTCGGTCGCGTCCATGCCGCCGATCGCATCGAAGATCTCGCCCTCGATGTTGGCGACGGCCTTCCGTACGCCCTTGCCGCCGAAGCGGGCCTTGTCGCCGTCGCGCAGCTCCACCGCCTCATGCGCGCCGGTGGAGGCGCCGGAGGGGACGATGGCGCGGCCGATGGCGCCGCTGTCGAGCACCACTTCGGCCTCGACGGTCGGGTTGCCCCGGCTGTCCAGCACTTCGCGGGCGATGATGTCGGCGATGGCGGCCATGGGGTTCTCTCCGGGCTCCTGTCGGAAGGCGGATAGAGCGCCCGGCGCCGTGCCGCAAGCCGGCGCGGCAGAAGATCCTGCCCAGGAGCGGGACGACCATGCGGACCGCCGTGATCCAGTGGTTTCGCTGGAGGAGCGGCATGTCGTATGCCATCGTGCCGCGGTGGGTTTACCACAGGTCAACACATCAGATGCCGATTGCCGGTAGACAGGTCTGCGCCGCTCGTTCCTTTTCGGGGATGACGAAGGGGCGCCAGGCTGAGGTCGGTGGCGCGCCGATGCGCGCACAGGCCGGGGTCGATGGATGCAGGCGGCGTTTCGTTTTTTCGTGCGCCCCATCATCCGCTCCGCATTGGGGGCTCTCGGCGTGATTTTCATGGGGAAGACCGCAAAGAACCCCACCGCGCCCAAGGAAAACTCGTCTCTGATGACGCTGGCCGGTATTCCCGACGGAGTCCGGGAGGCAGCGCCGGCCCTGCTTATGGCCCGGATCGGCAGCATCTTCGCCTCGACGCCGGCCGCGGCGACATTCAGTTGGCTGGGTGCTGCGGTGGTTGCCGCCGCCTATTGGCAGGAGAGTGTGCAGGCGGGCCTGGTGCTCTGGCTGGCCGCCCTTGCCCTGATCGCCGGCATCCGCATCGCCGCCGCCATCGCCTTCCGCCGCGGCGTTCCGAAGCATTGGCCCCCCGCGCGATGGGCGGCCGTGGTCAGCATCCTCAATGGCCTGCTCGGCACGGCATGCGGCATCGCCTGCTACTGGCTGACCGATGTCGGTGAGCAGTACCAGCTCGTGGTGCTGTGCTGCTTCGTCATGGCGATCGCGGTGGGATCCTTCTCCAGTATCGCCTACTGGCCTGCCCATGCTGCGATGTATGTGCCCATCTTCGTGCTGATCGCCGCGGGGTTCCTGCGCATGGCGCGACCCGAGGGCAACTATCTCGCACTCGGCACCATGCTGCTCTGCGGCCTCGTCGCGTACATGGCCCGCAGCCTCGGCCGCAGCGTCGTGCTGTCGATGCGGCTGTCGATCGAGAACCAGCTCCTCGCCGATCGGCTGCGCGGCCATCTGCTGGCGCTCGAACAGGCCAACCTCGAACTCACCGAGCTCAGCGCGACGGATCCGCTGACGGGGCTTGCCAATCGCCGCCGCCTGGACGCCAGGCTCGACGTCGAGTGGCAGCGCAGCCTGCATTCGAGCCGCTCGATCGGCCTGATGATCGTCGATGTCGACCACTTCAAGGCCTACAATGATCGTCACGGCCACACCGCCGGCGATGACTGCCTGCAACTGATCTCGGAAGTGCTGCGGCACAATGTCCGGCACGGCATCGGCCTGGCGGCGCGATATGCCGGGGATGAGTTCGCCGTCGTCCTGCCCGGCGCCGACCTGGCGGCGACGGACGTGATCGCCGGGCGCATCCGCGACGGCGTCGTCGCGCTGAACACCTCGATCCCCGGCGTCCTGCGCGAAGTGACGGTCAGCATCGGCATCGCCGCGATCGTGCCGGGGTTTCGATCGAGCGCGCGCGACCTGGTCGCGGCGGCCGATGCCGCCCTGTACGAGGCGAAACGCAGCGGCAGGAATCGTGTGCAGACGGCGAAGGTGACGGCGTGATCGTGCCCCGGATCGCGTGATCCAGGCTTTTCGGCGGACCGGCCTTGTAGGTGGAGCGTCCAATTCAGACCTCCGGGCCCTTCAGCCCTCCGATCATCGGACGCTCAAGCCATTGCGCTCTAACCCGCCCTGGCGCGCGCCGTGTCGAGGTCGCGCTGCAACTGCGTGATCCGGCCGCGGCGGTCGCAGGGATCCACGATCCAGGCCGGGACGTCGCGGGCGACCGGCAGGTCCGAGGTGCGCGGCCGGCTGTGGCCGGCGAAACGGATGTCGAGGTTGCCGTGCTCGACCCGCGTGACCTGGCCCCAATCGCCGGCCCGGGCGGTGACCACCTCCCCCTCCTCATCGCGGCGGAGCCGGACGAAGTCGCCGGGTTCATAGATCGCCGTCGGAAGGCCTTCGCGGGAGTATTCGATACGCATGGGCCGGTTCCTCAGCGCCGGGTGAAGTCGAGGTCGCGCTGACGCAGCGCGACCGGCACGCCGTATCCGTCGCAGGGTTCGACCCAATGCTTCGGCACGTTGCGGGCGATCGCCATCGGGGTGCTGCGCGGACGCGAATAGCCCGCCAGCCGAACATCGAGATCGGCCTCGGCAACGCGCACCACGCGGCCCCATTCGCCGCTGCGGAAGGTGATGATCTCACCGAGATCGTCGTGGCACAGGCGCACCAGGTCACCGGACTCGAAGATCGGCTGCGCCACACCCTTTTGGGAATAGTCGATGCGCATGCCCCGGAGCGTGAAGCATCCGAGGTAAAAGGAAGGTTACAAGCCGGCGCCCGAGCGGAGGGAGGCGGGCACGGTCCTGCCCGCCCGCCGGGTCAGCCCTGCTTGGCCAGGCGATCGAAACCCATTAGGCGGGCGATCAGCGCCGGCATCTCGCGCAGCGGGATCATGTTCGGCCCGTCGGAGGGGGCGTGATCCGGGTCCTGATGCGTCTCGATGAAGACCGCCGCGCAGCCGACCGCGATGGCCGCCCGCGCCAGCACCGGGGCGAACTCGCGCTGACCACCGGAAGACGCGCCCTGCCCGCCCGGCTGCTGCACCGAATGGGTCGCATCGAAGACCACGGGATAGCCGGTCTCCGCCATGATCGGCAGCGCACGCATGTCGGAGATCAGCGTGTTGTAGCCGAAGCTCGCGCCGCGCTCGCAGAGCAGGATGTTCTCGTTGCCGGTGCTCGCAATCTTGGCGGCGACGTTCTTCATGTCCCAGGGTGCGAGGAACTGGCCCTTCTTCACGTTCACCGCGCGGCCGGTCGCGCCTGCCGCCAGCAGCAGGTCCGTCTGGCGCGACAGGAAGGCCGGGATCTGCAGCACATCCACGGCCTCGGCGGCCGGCGCGCATTGCTCGGGCGCATGCACGTCGGTCAGCGTGGGCAGGCCGGTCTTTTCCCGCACCTCCGCGAGGATGGCGAGGCCCTCCGCCATGCCGATACCGCGCTGGGCGCCGACGCTGGTGCGGTTCGCCTTGTCGTAGCTCGACTTGTAGATCAGCCCGATGCCGGCGGCCTTCGCCATCTCGGCCAGCGCCGCCGCCGTCTCCAGCGCATGCGCCCGGCTCTCGATCTGGCAGGGGCCGGAGATGAAGACCAGCGGCAGGTGGTTGCCGATGGCGACCGGGCCGACCTGGACCGTGCGGGGCGTGGTCATACCAGCCTCGCCTGGCGCACCGCGGCGCCGATGAACCCCGCGAAGAGGGGGTGCGGTGCGAAGGGTTTCGACTTCAGCTCCGGATGGTACTGCACGCCGATGAACCAGGGATGGTCGGGATACTCGACGATCTCCGGCAGCACGCCGTCCGGCGACATGCCGGAGAAGCGCAGCCCCGCCTCTTCCAGCTTGCCGCGATAGGCGACGTTCACCTCGTAGCGGTGGCGATGGCGTTCGGAGATGTCGGCTTCGCCATAGACCCGCCGCACCAGCGAATCTTCGGCGAGATGCGCCGGATAGGCGCCGAGGCGCATGGTGCCGCCGAGGTCGCCCGCCGCCGCGCGCCGCTCCATCTCGTTGCCGCGCAGCCATTCCGTGAGGAGGCCGACCATCGGCTCGGCGCAGGGGCCGAATTCGGTGGAGGAGGCGCCTTTGAGGCCGAGCAGGTTCCGCCCCGCCTCGATCACCGCCATCTGCATGCCGAAGCAGATGCCGAAGAACGGGATCTTCCGCTCGCGCGCGAAGCGCACCGCCTCGATCTTGCCTTCGGAACCACGCTCCCCGAAGCCGCCGGGCACCAGGATGCCGTGCACATCCTCGAGTCGCGCCACCGCTTCGGCGTCGCCGGTCTCGAAGATCTGGCTGTCGACCCAGTCGAGCTTGACCTTCACATTGTGCGGGAAGCCGCCATGGGCCAGCGCCTCGGCCAGGCTTTTGTAGCTGTCGAGCAGGTTCGTGTACTTACCGACGACGGCAATGGTGACCTCGCCCTCCGGCGCCCGGATCGACTGCATGATCCGGGTCCAGACCGACATGTCCGGCTCGCCATAGACCGAGAGGTTGAAGTGCCGCAGCACTTCGCGGTCCAGCCCCTCCTCATGGTAGCGGATCGGCACCTCGTAGATGGTGCTGGCGTCGAGGGCGGGGATCACGCTCTCGGGGCGGACATTGCAGAAGAGGGCGATCTTGCGCCGCTCATTCTCCGGGATCGGCCGGTCGCAGCGGCAGAGCAGGATCTGCGGCTGGATGCCGAGGCCGAGCAGCTCCTTCACGCTGTGCTGGGTCGGCTTGGTCTTCAGCTCGCCGGCCGCCGGGATATAGGGAACCAGCGTCAGGTGGATGAAGACGCTGCGCTGCGGGCCGAGCTCGTTCGCGAACTGGCGGATGGCCTCGAGGAAGGGCAGGCTCTCGATGTCGCCGACGGTGCCGCCGATCTCGACCAGTACGAAGTCATAGCCGTCGGTCTCGGCCTGGATGACTTCCTTGATCTTGTCGGTGATGTGCGGAATCACCTGCACGGTGCCGCCGAGATAATCGCCCCGCCGCTCCGCCGCGATCACGTCGGAATAGATGCGCCCCGTGGTCCAGTTGTCGGCCTTGGAGGCATGCACGCCGGTGAAGCGCTCATAATGGCCGAGGTCGAGATCGGTCTCGGCCCCGTCATCGGTCACGAAGACCTCGCCGTGCTGATAGGGGCTCATCGTCCCCGGATCGACGTTGAGGTAGGGGTCGAGCTTGCGCAGCCGGACCCTGTAGCCGCGGGCCTGCAGCAGGGCGCCGAGAGACGCCGCCGCGATGCCCTTGCCGAGGGAGGAAACCACGCCGCCGGTGATGAATACGAACCGCGTCATGGGCGTCCTTCCTAGCGTGATGCGCGCGGAGATGCCACCCGCACGATGCGGGCGGCGGCCATGCGCTGCGAAGTGGTTGAAGTGGCCTGAGCAGATCGCCGTCGGGCTGACTAGCCCGGAGGCGTGAATCTGCTCGCAAAACAGAAGGTTGCGGCGCCCGGAGCGGCGCGCGGCGACGCGGGGGTGACCCGGTTCAGTTGGTCGGCACCGCGGGCGGCGGCGGCGCGACCGGCACCGCGGGAGCAGCCGGCGCGGCAGCCGGCGGCGGCGAATCGAGGATCGAACGCGGGCCGGAGCCGCCGCGGTTGATCAGCGCCAGCGTGATCGACAGCACGAAGAACATGGTGCCGAGGACGGCGGTGGTGCGGGTCAGCAGATTGGCCGTGCCTCGCCCGGTCATGAAGGACCCCATCCCCTGGGAGGAGCCGACGCCGAGCCCGCCGCCCTCACTGCGCTGCAGCAGCACGACGCCGATCAGCGCCAGGGTGACGAAGAGATGGATGATGAGAAGCAGGGTGGCCATGAGGCGGGCTTCTAGCGGGCGGCGGGCCGGATGGGTAGGGGGCAGCGTTGCACAGCCGTTCCCCGGACCAGGCTCAGGGGCCCGCGGCCCCGGCGATCGCCAGGAAATCGGCGGCGACCAGGCTGGCGCCGCCGACCAGGGCGCCATCCACATGCGGCAGGCCGAGGATCGCCTTGGCATTCGCGGGCTTGACCGAGCCGCCATAGAGCAGCCGGGTCGCGGGGGAGGTCAGGCCCCGCAGCACGGCATGGATCGCCGCAATATCGGCCTCGGTCGGCGTCCTGCCGGTGCCGATTGCCCAGACCGGCTCATAGGCGACGACCCCGCCCGCCGCCAGGAAGCCCTCCGGCAGGCTCCCCTTCACCTGGGCGGCGACCACCGCCTCCGCCTCGCCCGCCTCGCGCTGCGCCAGGGTCTCGCCGACGCAGATGATCGGGGTCAGGCCGGCGCCGATCGCGGCCTCGGCCTTGGCGCGCACGCCGGCATCGGTCTCGCCGTGATCGGCGCGGCGCTCGGAATGGCCCAGGATCACATGCGTCGCGCCGACGTCGCGCAGCATCACCGCGGCCACATCCCCGGTATGCGCGCCTTTCGCCGCGGCATGGCAGTCCTGCCCTCCGACCGCGACCGGCTGGCCGAGCATCGCGGCGGCGACCACGTGCAGATGCACGAAGGGCGGGCAGATCAGCAGATCCACCCCCGCCGGCGCCCCCGCCCGCACTGCCTCCGCCAGCGCCGCGGCATCCCGCAGCGTCCCGTGCATCTTCCAGTTCCCGGCGATCAGGGGGCGGATTCCCGGCGTCATGATATGCTCCCGTGCTCTCGGAGCCGGTTCGGGGCTGGTTGCGGGCCTCTCGACAGCCCCGTGGCTCGCGGGCCATGGCCGGCACCCGCCCGAATGGGCTCTCAGGCGGGTTAGGCCGCGCCTCGGCGTTTGGCAACCGGGGGCCGCTTCCCCTATGGTCCGCCGCCTTTTCGCAGTCGGAAACCGATGCTCACCGCCCTACGCAAGCTCGCTGCCACCTGGTTCGCCAAGGTCCTGTTCATCCTCCTGATCGGATCCTTCGCGATCTGGGGCATCGAGGACAGCGTCCGCAACTGGGGCCGGGACGATGCGCTGGCCCGGGTGGACGGACAGCCGATCCCGGTCGAGGAGGCGCAGCAGGCCGCCCGGCGGGAGATCGCGCGCATCACCCGCCAGCTCCGCCAGAACTTCGACGGCAATGATGAGATCCGCAAGGCGCTCACCGCCCAGGCCGTGGACGGGCTGGTGCTCGACCGCGTGATGCGGAGCGAGGCGCGCCGGCTCAGCGTCGTGGTGCCGGACGACGCGGTGCGCGCCACGGTCTTCTCCGTCCCCGCCTTCCACGGCGTCGACGGCCGCTTTTCCCCGGATCTGCTGGCCCAGTTCCTGCGCATGAACGAGATGACCGAGCCGCAGTTCCTGGAGCAGATCCGGAACGGCCTGAAGGCCCGGCAGATCGTCGCCGCGGTGCGCGCCGGCGCGGCCGCCCCGGCCGCGATCGCCGATCCCCTGACCCGCTTCCTGCAGGAGCGGCGCATCGCCGAGGTGGCGCAATTCCCCGTCGCTGCGGCACCGGAGCCGGCGGCGCCCAGCGAAGCCCAGCTCCAGCGCTTCCACGAGAATAATCCGGACCGCTTCTCGACCCCCGCGCTGCGCGAGGCGGTGGTCGCGGTGCTGACCGCCGACATGTTGGCCGGCGGCGTCAATGTCACCGACGCCGAGATCGCGGCCGCCTACGACCAGCGCCGCGCCCAGTACGAGACCCCGGAGAAGCGCGTCCTGCAGCAGGTCGTGGTGCAGGACGAAGCCGCCGCCCGCGCCATCGCCGAACGCTGGAAGGCCGGCGCCGGCTGGAGCGACATCGAGGCCGCGGCGCGCGAAGCGTCCGGCCAGGCGGTGGAACTGCCGGAGACCGACCGCACGGGCCTGCCGGTGCCGGCGCTGGCCGAGGCCGCCTTCGGGCTGGCGCAGGGCGCCGTCTCCGACCCCGTCCGCAGCCCCTTCGGCTGGCACGTGCTGCGCGCCGAGCGGGTGACGCCCGGCGTGACCCGGACGCTGGCCGATGTCCGGGAGGAGGTGCGCCGGGAAGTCGCGGCCGAAAAGGCGCTCGACGTCGTGTTCCAGCGCTCCACCCAGATCGAGGACCAGCTCGCCGGCGGCGCCACGCTGGAGGAGGTGGCGCGCGGCAACGACCTGCGCTTCGCCGTGGTGCGCATCGATGCCCAGGGCCGCGATGCCGATGGCAACGAGGTGGAGCTGCCGGTCCGCCCGGCACAGCGGCCGGAGACGCTGCGGCTGATCTTCGCCGCCAATCAGGGCGATGCCGCGCGGCTGAACGAGTCGGTGGACGGCTTCATCGCCGTCGAGCTGCGCGAGGTCATCGCCCCCCAACTGCGCCCCTTCGAGAGCGTGCAGGATGCGGTGCGGACCGGCTTCATCGAGGACGCGAAGCGCCGGCATCAGGAAGAGGCGGCGACCGCGATGCTGACCGCCCTCCGCGCCGGCACGCCCTTCGCCGAGGCCGCCGCGGCCGCGAACGCGACCGCCGGGCGCGTCGGCCCCATCAGCCGCCAGCCCGACGCGCAGACGCCGATCCCGCCCGAGCTGGTCTCGCCCCTCTTCGAGCTGGCGCGCGGCGAGGCGACGATGGTCGCGACCCGCACCGGCTTCGCGGTCGGCCAGGTCGCCGAGATCAATATCCCCGACCTCGCCGCCGAAGCCGATGCGCTGGCGCGGATGCGCACCGAGGTGACCCGCTCGATCGGCGACGACCTCGAACTCCAGTTGCAGGCGGCGCTCCGGGCGCGCAGCGACATCCGGATCAACCGACCGATGCTCGAAAGCCTGTCTCGATGAGCGAGGGCTATGCCCCCTTCGCCGCCGCGCTGGCCGCCGGCGGCGGTCATGTGCTGGTGCGCGAGCGGGTCGCCGATCTGGAAACGCCGGTCGGCGCCTATCTGAAGCTCGCCGACGGCAAGCCCAACGCCTTCCTGCTCGAGAGCGTCGAAGGCGGTTCGGCCCGCGGCCGCTACTCCGCGATCGGCTATGCGCCGGACGTCGTCTGGCGCTGCCGCGACGGCCGCGCCGAGATCAACCGCCACGCCCTCTCCGCCCCGCACGCCTTCGTGCCGGTGGAGAAGCCGGCGCTGGAAAGCCTGCGCGACGCGATCGCGCTCGGGCGCATGGCGCTGCCGCCCGGCCTGCCGCCGATCGGCGCCGGCTTCTACGGCTATCTCGGCTACGACATGGTGCGGCTGATGGAGCGGCTGCCGGCGAAGAACCCGGATGTGCTCGGCATCCCCGACGCCGTGCTCCTGCGCCCGACCGTGATCGTCGTCTTCGACCATGTGCGCGACACGCTGAGCCTTTGTGCGCCGGTCTGGCCGGAAGCCGCCGCCGATCCCACCGCTGCCTGGGAAACCGCACATGCCCGGCTCGACGAAGCCGAGGCAGCGCTCGACCGGCCGGTGCCGCGGGCGGCGCCCCCCGCCGACCTGCCCGCCCTGCCGCAGCCCAGCTCCAACTTCACCGAGGAAGGCTTCGTGGCGGCTGTGGAGCGGGCGAAGGAATATATCCGCGCCGGCGACTGCTTCCAGGTCGTGCCGTCGCAGCGTTTCTCGGTGCCCTTCGGCCTGCCCTCCTTCGCGCTCTACCGCGCGCTGCGACGGATCAACCCGGCGCCCTTCCTGTTCCATTTCGACTTCGGCGGCTTCGCGGCCGTCGGCGCCTCGCCCGAGATCCTGGTGCGGCTGCGCGACGGCATCGTCACCGTCCGCCCCCTCGCCGGCACCCGCCGCCGCGGCGCGACGCCCGAGGAGGACCGCGCCCTGGAGGTCGAGCTGCTGGCCGATCCCAAGGAGCGGGCGGAGCACCTGATGCTCCTCGACCTCGGCCGCAACGATGTCGGCCGGGTTGCTGCCATCGGCAGCGTCCGCGTCCCGGCGCAGTTCCAGATCGAGCGCTATTCCCAGGTGATGCATATCGGCAGCGAAGTGCAGGGCCGGCTCCGCGACGGCCTGGACGCGCTCGATGCCTTCGAGGCCGGCTTCCCTGCCGGCACCCTGACCGGCGCCCCCAAGATCCGCGCCATGGAAGTGATCGAGGAACTCGAACCCTCCCGCCGCGGCATCTACGCGGGCGGCTTCGGCTATTTCGCGGCCGATGGCAGCATGGACACCTGCATCGGCCTGCGCACCGCCCTGGTGAAGGACGGCGTCATGCACGTCCAGGCTGGCGCCGGCGTGGTCGCCGACAGCGACCCCCAAGCCGAGTACGAAGAGACCCGCCAAAAAGCCCGCGCCCTGTTCCGCGCCGCCGAGGAAGCCGTCCGCTTCGCGGCCAGGCGGCGGGGGTAGTGCTGCCCCCGGCAGGGCTCTGCCCTCCCGGACCCACCCGGCAGGAGCCTGCAGGCCCCTGCACCCGGATCATTTTAGAGCCCTGATTGCCAAGGGGGCCTCCCGGCGGAAAACGCCGGGAGGCCCCCTTGGCAATCAGGGCACCAAGTGAAGCAGGTCCAGGAGCCTCTAGGCTCCTGGCAGGGTGGGGTCCGGGGAGGGACAGCGTCCCTCCCCGGGACCGCGCCACCTCCGCCCGCTTGATTCCCGCGCGCGGGCGGTTCATGCATCGCGGCATGATCTTGCTGATCGACAATTACGACAGTTTCACCTTCAACCTCTGGCACTTCCTGGGTGATCTGGGGGCGGAGGTGGTGGTCCGGCGCAACGATGCCATCGATCCGCAGGCCGTGCTGGCGATGGAGCCGCAGGCGGTGGTGCTTTCGCCCGGCCCTTGCACCCCGGACCAGGCCGGCATCTGCCTGCCGCTGATCGGCCTGGCGGCGGAGGCGAAGCTGCCGGTGCTGGGGGTGTGCCTGGGTCACCAGGCGATCGGCCAGGCGCTGGGCGCCGAGGTGGTGCGGGCGCCGGAGCCAGTGCATGGCAAGGTCTGGGACATCCATCATGGGGGCAGCGATGTCTTCGCGGGACTGCCCTCCCCGTTCCGCGCCACGCGCTATCATTCACTGGTGGTGCAGCGGGAGAGCTTGCCGGCGGATCTGGTCGCGACCGCCTGGACGGAGAATGGCATCGTGATGGGCCTCGCGCACCGGACCTTGCCGATCTACGGCGTGCAGTTCCACCCGGAGAGCATCGCCTCCGCGCATGGCCATGACATCCTGCGCAACTTCCTGGCGCTCGCCGGCGTCAAGGCGCTGGCGCCGGCCTGAGCGCGCGATGGTCGATCCCAGCCTGAAACCCGTGCTCGCCCGCCTCGCCGCAGGCGAGACGCTGAGCGCGGAAGAGGCCGAGGCCGCCTTCGGCACCATCATGCAGGGCGAGGCGACGCCGGCGCAGATCGCCGGCCTGCTGATGGCGATGCGGGTGCGCGGGGAGACGGTGCCGGAGATGGTCGGCGCTGTCCGGGCGATGCGCGCGCGGATGCTCGCGATCGAGGCGCCGGCGGAGGCGATCGACATCGTCGGCACCGGCGGCGATGCGGCGGGCACGCTCAACATCTCGACGGCTTCGGCCTTCGTGGTGGCAGGCGCCGGGGTGCCGGTCGCCAAGCACGGCAACCGGGCGCTGTCCTCACGCTCCGGCGCCGCGGACGCGATCGCGGCGCTCGGCATCGAGCTCGATGTCCCGATCGGGGCGCTGCCCGGCATCCTCAGCGAGGTCGGCATGGTCTTCCTGATGGCGCCGCGCCATCACGCGGCGCTGCGCCACGCCAGCGGGCCGCGGGTCGAGCTCGGGACGCGCACCATCTTCAACCTGCTCGGCCCGCTGGCGAACCCGGCGCGGGTGACGCGGCAGATGACCGGCGCCTTCGCGCCACAATGGCTACGCCCGATGGCGGAGACGCTGGCGGAGCTCGGCACCGAGAGCGCCTGGCTGGTGCATGGCCAGGGCCTCGACGAGCTGACCCTCGCCGGTGAGAGCCATGTCGTGGCGCTGGACCGGGGCGGCATCCGGGAATTCCGGGTGACGCCGGAGGATGCCGGCCTGCCCCGCGCCGAGGTGGCCGCGCTGAAAGGCGGCGACGGGGTGCACAATGCGGCCGCACTGGTTGCACTTCTGCAAGGCGCGCATGGCCCCTATCGGGATGTCGTGCGGCTCAATGCGGGCGCCGGCCTTGTGGTGGCCGGCCGCGCCGCCGATCTTCGCGAGGGTGCAGCCCTCGCCGCCCATGCCATCGACACCGGTGCGGCCCTAGGCGTGTTGGAGCGCCTTCGCCAAGCCTGCCTCCCCAAGGACACTACCCCATGAACGTCGCTGCCCCCGACACGATCGTGCCGGTCCTTCCGGACACCCTCGCCCGCATCATCGAAGAGAAATGGGTGGAAGTGCGCGAACGCTCCGCCGCGGTGCCGCAGGCGGAGATGGAGAGGCGGGCCGCCGATGCCGGCCCGCAGCGCGACTTCACCGGCGCGCTCTGCCACGCCGTCGCGGAGGGCCGCATCGGCCTGATCGCCGAAATCAAGCGCGCCTCGCCCTCCGGCGGGCTGATCCGCGACCCTTTCTCGCCCGCGGAGCTGGCCCGCAGCTATGAGGCGGCGGGGGCCGCCTGCCTTTCCGTGCTGACCGATACGCCCTGGTTCCAGGGCACGTCCGAGCATCTGATCGAGGCCCGCGCCGCCTGCAAGCTGCCGGTACTGCGCAAGGATTTCATGATCCATCCCTGGCAGGTGTTCGAATCGCGGGCGATGGGCGCGGACGCCATCCTGCTGATCATGGCGGGGCTGTCCGACGCCCAGGCCGACGAGCTGGAGGAGGTGGCGCGCTCCCTCGACATGGCGGTGCTCGCCGAGGTCCATGATGAGCGTGAGCTGGAGCGGGCTCTGGGACTGGAGACGCGGCTGATCGGCGTGAACAACCGCTGCCTGAAGCGCCTCGTGACCGACATCGCGACGACGGAGCGCCTGGCGCCGCTGGTGCCGGCGGACCGCATCCCGGTCGCCGAGAGCGGCATCCGCACGCCCGAGGATG
This sequence comes from Plastoroseomonas hellenica, assembly GCF_018129085.1. Taxonomy (GTDB): domain Bacteria; phylum Pseudomonadota; class Alphaproteobacteria; order Acetobacterales; family Acetobacteraceae; genus Plastoroseomonas; species Plastoroseomonas hellenica. Next base: position 17,379 of record NZ_JAAGBB010000058.1, on the reverse strand, counting down.
TGCGCCGCATGGCGATGGCCGGCGCGCGCTGCATCCTGGTCGGCGAGCACCTGCTGCGCCAGCCGGATGTGGAGAGCGCGGCGCGGGCCATGGTCCAGGCCGGCTGAGGGCCTGCTCCGGAATGGGCGCGGGGCGATCTGGCGGTCCTTTTCCGCCCCTGCCGCGCCGGCCTCCTCGCCGATGCAACCAGCATCGGCTGCGTCGCCCAACACGACAGGAGCGAAAAATGCCTCGCCAGATCGCCACCGCCCCATTCCGGAGCAGGCCCTGATGCCGACCTTCACCCATTTCGACGCGGCCGGCCGCGCCGCGATGGTGGATGTCTCGGACAAGGATGCGACGACGCGCGTCGCGGTGGCGCGCGGACGCGTCGTCATGGCGCCGGCGACGCTGGCGAAGATCGTCGAAGGCCAGCACGGCAAGGGCGATGTGCTCGGCGTCGCGCGGATCGCCGGCATCATGGCGGCGAAGCGCACGGCGGAGCTGATCCCGCTTTGCCATCCGCTGATGCTCGCCAAGGTCGCGGTGGAGCTGACGCCGGCCGAACCCGACGCGGTCGAGATCGAGGCGACGGTGAAGCTGACCGGCCAGACCGGCGTCGAGATGGAGGCGCTGACCGCGGTCACGGTGGCGGCGCTGACCGTCTATGACATGTGCAAGGCGGCCGATCGCGGCATGCGCATCGAGGCGGTGCGGCTGGTGCACAAATCCGGCGGCAAGTCCGGCGAGTTCTCCGCATCATGATTTCGCTCGAGGAGGCTCGTACCCGCATCCTGGCGGCGCTCGCACCGACGCCGGCCGAGACGGTCGCGCTGCCGGAGGCCTGGGGCCGGGTGACCGCGCGCCCGGTCGCCGCACGCCTGACCCAGCCGCCGGCCGATGTCTCGGCGATGGACGGCTATGCGGTGCGCGCCGCAGATGCGGTCCAAGGCGCGGTGTTGCGCCAGGCGGGCCAGGCGCCGGCAGGCCACCCCTATGCCGGCAACGTCGGCCCGGGCGAGGCGGTGCGCATCTTCACCGGCGGCTTCGTACCGCCGGGCGCCGACGCCATCCTGCTGCAGGAGGATGCCAAGGCGGATGGCGGCCGCGTGACCGCTACCGAGACGGTGAGGCCCGGCCGCTGGATCCGCCCGCGCGGCCTCGACTTCGCCGAAGGCGAGGTCCTCATCGCGGAAGGACGCCGGCTGACCGCCCGCGACATCGGCCTGGCAGCGGCGGCAAACCATCCCTGGATCACCGTACGGCGGCGGCCCCGCATCGGCATCCTCGCGACCGGCGACGAGATCGCGCTGCCGGGCGAGCCGATCCCCGCCGGCGGCATCGTCTCCTCCAATGCGCATGCGCTCGCGGCCCTGGTGCGGGCCGGCGGCGGCGAGCCGCTGGTGCTGCCGATCGCACCCGACGACACCGTCGCGATCGCGGAGGCGGCGCGCGCCGCGCGCGCCTGCGACCTGCTGGTGACCACCGGGGGCGCCAGCGTCGGCGATCATGACCTGGTGCAGAAGGCGCTGGGGCCAGAAGGCTTCGCGCTGGATTTCTGGCAGATCGCGATGCGCCCCGGGAAGCCGCTGATCTGGGGGCGCCTCGGCGTGACGCCGGTGCTGGGCTTGCCGGGCAATCCGGTCAGTGCGCTGGTCTGTGGCGTGCAATTCCTGCTGCCCGCGCTCGCGGTGCTCTCCGGCCTGCCGGGTGGCGCGCCGCCCACCGCGCGCGTCAGCGCCGGCAGCGCGCTGGCGGAGAACGACAAGCGCTTCGACCACCTGCGCGCGGCGCTCACGACCGACGCCGAAGGGCGGCTGGTCGCGACGCCCTTCGCGAAGCAGGACAGTTCCATGCTGGCCACGCTGGCGCGCGCGGAAGCACTGATCCTGCGCGCGCCCTTCGCACCGGCATTGCCGGCGGGCGCCGTTGTCGAGGCGATCCTGTTGGCCGATCTCGGCATCTGAGAAGCCGCGCGGCGGGTAGCCGACTAGCGCCTTCGGCATACCTGCGGCCTCCGACCGCCGAAATTCGTTTGACTGCGACTCTGGAACCTTCCTAGAACACGCGGGCTGGTTGCCGGTTTGTTCACCCGATTCGCGGGGACCCGGCAGCGGCGAGATGGCGCCGAGAGGTCCGACGCATGCTGACCCGCAAGCAGCACGAGCTGCTGATCTTCATCGACCGGCACCTACGCACGACCGGCTTCTCCCCCTCCTTCGAGGAGATGAAGGAAGCCCTGAAGCTTAAGTCGAAGTCCGGCATCCATCGCCTGATCACGGCGCTGGAGGAGCGTGGCTTCCTCCGCCGCCGCGCCCACCGCGCCCGCGCGCTGGAGGTCATCCGCCTTCCCGAGAGCCTCTCCCCCAAGCGTGCCGAGGCGCGCGCGCCGGAGCCCGAGGCGTCCGCCTTCGCGCCGAATGTCATCCGGGGCAATTTCGCGCCCAACCTCTCGGGCGTGCAGAAATCCGCCAATGAAGCAGCGGCGCTGCACCTGCCGCTCTATGGCCGCATCGCCGCGGGCCTGCCGATCGAGGCGCTGCGCGACCAGGGCAGCTCGGTCGAGGTGCCGGCCGCACTGCTCGGGAGCGGTGAGCATTATGCACTGGAGGTCGCCGGCGATTCGATGATCGATGCCGGCATCCTGGACGGCGACACCGTTATCATCCGCCGGGGCGACACGGCGGAGAATGGCAGCATCGTGGTCGCCCTGGTGGACGAGAACGAGGTGACGCTGAAGCGCCTGCGCCGGCGCGGCAACTCGATCGCGCTCGAAGCCGCCAATCCGCGCTACGAGACCCGCATCTTCGGACCCGACCGCGTGAAGGTGCAGGGCCGGCTCATTGGGTTGCTTCGCAAATATTGATTGCCCTCAGGCGCCGGCGGCCGCATCCGCGGCCTTGGCTAACGCGCTGCCAGGTGCGCACCCGGCGCGGCTGATGGCCGCGCGCGGGGCCGCATTCGCGGCCGGGGCATCGCTACGCTCGCCCCGCAGAAACTGGCGGCGGCCTGCGGCCGCGGGGCGCCCGCATCTACCCATTCAACAACCTATCGATCTCGGCCTGAGCCAGGTCATGGCCGGTGCCGCCAGGATGCGGCACCGCGCCCGCTGCGAATTCCATGGCCGGCATGACCTTCGTATCGCCCAGACCGCGCAGCTCCTCCTCGACATGGCGCAGATGCTGGATTGCGCGGCGGATGCGCTGGCCGGTGATGTCCTGGAAGCTGCAGGCTTCGAAGATGACATTCACCTGGTCCTCGATGCGGCCGATGCTGTCCCGGCTGCCGCGCGCCATTTCGCCCAGGCTGTCGGAGATGGTCTCCGCGGCCCCGAGGATGCGGTCAGCGGCGGCTTCGGTTGCCTCCACCACCGCTTCCAGCTCCAGCCCGCTGTTGCGGGTGGCGCTGTCCGGCGCCGCGATCAGGGAGCAGACCTGCCCCCGGATCTCCCCGATCATGCCGGCGAGCTTTGCCTCGCTCATGTCCATCAACTCGGAGGTGGCGCTGAGCTCGGCGCTGACTTCGGCGAGGCGCCGGTCCACGAAGGCCCTGAGCTCGGCGATTGGGGCCGCGATCTCGGCGCGGATGATGGCGCGAAGCTGCTCCGCGAAGTCGGGCGGCAAAGTCATGCGGGGGTCTCCGGCATCGGGCATCCGGCAATCAACACCTGATCGCGTTACTGCTTCGCTAGCGCAGCAGCGCTATTCCACCGGCGCCGGCGGCAGCGCCTCGCCGCGCGACCGCGGCGCGGGCGGTCCCGGCACCCAGGGACGGTCGCCGCGATGCGCGCGGTCGGAGAGCACGATGGCCCCTTCCGGCCGCAACCAGATGGCGTGCGGTCCTTCGCGCCAGACGCTGAAGCGGTCGACCGACACCGCATCGTGGCAACGCGGGCGGAGAGGCTCGGGCGAGACCAGCACCGCCGCCTCCCCGCAGCGGCCGGCCGTGGCGCCGCTGCGGATCAGCAATGCGGCCACGCCGGGATCGGGCGCCAGCCGGCAGGCCTCCGCGGTGCAGGTCAGCGGCGGCACCTCCCCGACCGTTGGCAGCGCGATCGCGCCGGGCACACCGAAGGCACGCAGGAAGGCATCGCGCACGAAGGCGCTGCCGCCCGGCCCGCGCAACAGGAAGACCTCCTCCCCCGCCCGCAGCATGATCACCCGTGCATCGGCCGAGATCAGGATGTCTGGCGGCCGCACCATCACCCCCGCCGCGAGACCCGCGGCCATCACCGGCACCCCGAGCAGCCGCCAGCGGCCGCGCCACAGGCAGAGCAGCAGGAAGCCGAAGCTCGCGACCAGCAATCCCCCGGCCGGGATCGGGCGCATCGGTAGCGCGGCGCCGGGCCACGCCGCGACCAGGCGGGCGACCGCCAGCACCGCCTCGCATCCCCAGCCCATGACCGCGAGCGGCCAGGCATCCAGCCCGAGCGGCATGAGCGCCAGAGCGAGCATCCCCGCCGGCATCACCAGCAGCGAGGTGAGCGGCACCGCCACCGCGTTCGCCGCCATGCCGTAGAGCTGCGCCCGCCCGAAATGGTGCAGGCCGAAGGGCATGGTCGCCGCGCCGGCGAGCAGGCTGGTCAGCACCAGCCCGAGCAACACCAGCGCCGCGCGGCGCGCGAGGCCCGCCAGGGCGCCCTGCCGGCCCCGCGGCGCCGGCAGCAGCGGGCGCAGCGCTTCATACCCCGCGATCAGGGCCAGCACCGCGGCGAAGCTCATCTGGAAGCTGGGACCGAGCACGGCGTCCGGCTGCACGAGCAGCACCACCGCGGCGGCGACAGCCAGCACGCGCGGCGACAGCGCCCGCCGTCCCAGCATCAGGCCCAGCGTCACCAGCGCCGCCATCGCGAAGCTGCGCAGCATCGGCACCTGCAGCCCGGTCAGCAGCATATAGGCGCCCCCAGCCACCAGCCCCCCGAGCGAGGGCCAGAGCCGCCCGTCGCTGCGCAACGCCAAGGCCGGCACGCAGGCGATGATGAAGCGCAGCAGGCCGAAGCTGACCCCCATCACGATCGCGATGTGCAGGCCGGAGACCGAAAGCAGATGCGCCAGGCCGGAATCGCGCATCGCGGCCAGGTCCGGGGGCGGGATCGCCCCTTGGCCGCCGGTCAGCAACGCCGCGGCGATGGCGCCGGCCGGGCCTGGGATCAGCGCGGTCACCCGCGCCTCGATCGCCGCGCGGGTCGCGGCGAAGGGCGGCGCGGGCCCGCTGCCAGGCATGATGCTCGCCGGTCCCAGCGCGAAGCCGGAGGCGCCGAGCCCGCTGAACCAGGCGGCGCGCCGGAAATCCCAGGCGCCGGGATGAGTCGGCGCCGAAGGCGCGCGCAGCAGGGCCCGGACGGTCAGCCGATCGCCCGGCTGCGGCCGCGCGGGATCATCCGCGCGCAGCCGGACCCGCACGAGGCGTGGATAGGGCCCTTCCTCTCCGGCCCGGGCGCCCCCGAGCGTGATGCGGCGCCCTTCCGGCAGCAGCTCGACCGCCTGCACCACGCCGGACACCATGCCGGCGGTCCGCGGCGGCTCGATCGCCGGCGGCGCGCGTCCCGCGTGCCAGGATGCGGCCGCGAAGCCGAGCGCCGCTGCCGCCGCCAGCCCGATCGCCCAGGCCGCCAGGGCGTGCCGCCGCGCCGCCAGCGGCGCTGCCAGGATCAGGGGCGGCGCCAGCCAGCGCCAGGCCGGATCGGGTTCTGTGCTGCCGGCGAAATAGAGCAGCACGCCGGCGCCGAGTGCCACCGCCAGCCAGGGAGCTAGCGCCTCCCCTTGCCGTTCGAAGGTCCCGGCGAGCAGGCGTACCGCCGCCACGGGCCAGGCGGGCCATGCGAAGCCGGATCGGCGGATATGGCTGAGCGACAGGAAATGCGATCTCCGCGCGCAATCTGCCGCCTCGGGCAGGCGGACGGAAGGGCGATCCCTCGCCGGGCCAGGGGCATCTTCACTCGTTCGGGTGATTCCACCCGAGCGGGATCTGCTCTATTTCCCCACCATGACCGTTCGCACCCGCTTCGCTCCTTCGCCGACCGGCTTCCTGCACATCGGCGGCGCCCGCACGGCGCTCTTCAACTATCTCTTCGCACGCCATCATGGCGGCCAGTACCTGCTGCGCATCGAAGACACGGACAAGCAGCGCAGCACGCCCGAGGCGGTGCAGCAGATCATCGACAGCCTCGCCTGGCTCGACCTCTCCCCGGACGAGGCGCCGGTCTTCCAGAGCACGCGTGAGGCGCGGCACGCCGAGGTCGCGCGTGAGCTGCTGGCGAAGGGGCACGCCTATCTCGCCTACGACACCCCGGAGGAGCTCGCGGCCATGCGTGCCGCCGCCGAGGCCGAGAAGCGCCCCTTCAAATACGACGGCTCCCGCTGGATCGAGGGCGCGACGCCGCCCGAGGGCGTTGCCCCGGTCATCCGCGTCAAGGCGCCGCGCGGCGGCGAGACCGTTGTCCAGGACCTCGTTCAGGGCGAGGTGCGGGTGGCCAACGCCGAGCTGGACGACATGATCATCCTGCGCTCGGACGGTACGCCCACCTATCTGCACGCAGTGGTGGTGGACGACCACGACATGCGCATCACCCATGTGATCCGCGGCGACGACCACCTGACCAACACCTTCCGGCAATGCATGGTCTATGACGGCATGGGCTGGAGCCGCCCGGACTTCGCGCATATCCCGCTGATCCATGGTGCCGACGGCGCCAAGCTCTCGAAGCGGCACGGTGCGGTCGGCGTCAAGGAGTTCGACGCCCAGGGCTTCCTGCCGGAGGCGGTCTGCAACTACCTGCTGCGTCTCGGTTGGGGGCATGGTGACGAGGAGGTCGTCACGCGCGAGCGGGCCATCGCGCTGTTCGATCTCAAGGATGTCGGCCGCAGCGCGTCGCGCATGGATTACGCGAAGCTGACGCATCTCAACGGGGTCTATCTGCGCCAGGCCGATGACGATCGCCTGACCCGCATGGTGCTGAAGCGCCTGGCCAAGGAGGGCGGCGATTTCGGCACCACCGGCGCCGAGCGCCTGCACGCCCTGATGCCGGATCTGAAGGAGCGCGCGAAGACCCTCGCGGAGCTCGACGCCGCCTGCCGCTTCGTGCTGCAGGATGGCGCGCCGCCGATGGACGCCAAGGCGGCGGCGCTGTTGACGGAAGAGGCCAAGGCGCGCCTCGCGGACCTCGCGCAATTCCTCTCCGACGCGCCCTGGGAGCGGCAGGAGCTGGATCGCTGGCTGCGCGACTATGCGGATGTGAAGGGGTTGAAGCTCGGCGCCGTGGCACAGCCGCTGCGTGCCGCGCTGACCGGCAGCACGACCAGCCCGCCGATCGACGCGGTGCTCGCCGTGCTCGGCCGGGCGGAGGCGATCAACCGCATCCTGCGCGCGGCGGGCAGCGAAGGGATCATGGTGTAGCGGGGGCGCAGGCCACCGCCGGCGCCGCGCCCAAACCATCGCTTGCACGCCCCACTGCGGCCCTTTTCTGGGGTGCGTGGGGCGGGCACTGGCCGGCCTATGTATCCCGTCATGAACAACACAGCCATGCGACGGCGCATTGGTCGCCGAGGTGGCGCGCCCCATCTACGCGGCGTCGATCGGCACCCTCTAGCGCGTCACTCCGCTGTCACGTTCGGAGCATCATCATGCCATGGAATCGCGAGCATAAGGCTGCGCGACACGCCGGCCCTGCATGGCTGGTCCCACCGCCCCCCGCTGGCGAGGCCACGATCTGGCCTGCTAACCGGGCGTCAACACGAGTTCTGATAACCGAAGCCATGTCCCAGCCGGAAAACAGCACACCGGAAAGCGGTAAACCGAGCCGCAGCAAGGCTCCTGCCTTGCCGCATCTGCCGGAGGAATTGACGATCCCACCCATGACCTACGGGTCCTGGATGGAGCTCGGCCTGGCCGCGCGCCAGATGGCGACCGCCGCCGCGCCGATGGAGACGCCACCGCCACGCCGCCGCCGCTCGCGGCCGCAGGTGACCAACGCCGCCTGAACGGGCGGCGCTGGAGCTGCCGCGCGCCAGCCGGCTTCAGCTTTCTTTCCATGCAAAGGTTTGGCCCGTCCGGGTGGATCCACCCGGACGGGATTCGCTCCAACCGGCGCGCGTCAGCCGCGCTGGATCAGCTCGATCTTGTAGCCGTCGGGATCTTCCACGAAGGCGATGATGGTGGTGCCGAACTTCACCGGACCCGCCTCCCGCGTCACCTTGCCGCCGCCGGCACGCACCGCCTCGCAGGCGGCGGCCACATCCGGCACGCCGACCGCGAGATGGCCGAAGCCAGTGCCCATTTCATATTTCTCGACGCCGTAGTTGTAAGTCAGCTCGATGACCGCCTGCTCGTTCTCGTCGGCGTAGCCGACGAAGACCAGCGTGTACTTGCCGTCCGGCACGTCGCGGCGGCGCAGCTCCTTCATGCCGAGCAGCTTCGTGTAGAAGGCGACGCTCCGATCCAGGTCACCGACCCGGATCATGGTGTGCAGCATCCGTCCCGCCATGGTCATTCCCCTTCTCATAGCAACGGATCGGTCCCTTGACCGATCCGAGGCCGCGAATGCGGCCCGCCGGTAGCGCCGTGCGGCGCGCCTTCCATATCAGGCGGCGATAGCCAAGCGGGCCGGACGGCCCGCGCCTGAGGGGCAGTGAGCGTGCTAACGCTCGCTGCCGCCAACATCATCCGCATGGAGGGCAAGCAGAAAGAGCCCCGCCGCCTCCGCCGCCGCGACCGTCGCGGCGCGTTCCATCACGATGGTGCCGTTCGCCTCGATCGCCAAGCCGCGCAGCCCCGCGGCGGCCGCGCCGGCCACCGTGCGCGGCCCGATCGTCGGCAGATCCGCGAGGCGCGACTGGCCCGGCTTCACCCGCTTCACCAGCACGCCGCCCGGCCCCTCCCGCCGCAGCGGGCCGACCCGCGCGAGCAGCGCGTCGGTGCCCTCGATCGCCTCGACACCGAGCACCAACCCCTGCTGCACCACGACCGCCTGCCCGACATCCAGCGCGCCGAGCGCCCCGGCCACCGCGAAGCCGCGCGCGATATCGGCGACGGCATCGGCATCCGGCTCTGGCCCTGCCAGCAGTCCGGCCTTCGGCGTAAGGCCGCTGAGCAGCCTATCGGCGCCGAGCACCTCGAACCCTTCCTCGCCCAGCACCCGGATCACCGCCTGAAGGATGCTGTCATCGCCGCCGAAGGCGGCGCGCCCGATGCGCGTCGCGAGCTTCAGGGTCGCCGCATCCGGCATCAGCGACAGCATGGACGGCCGCGTGACGGTGCCCGCCATCACCACCTGACGCACGCCTTCCGCCCGCAGCCAATCGAGCATGCGCGCGGCGTGGCCGAAGCGCATCGCGACCGCGGGGTGCGGCGCGAAATCCTCCGTCGCCGCGAAGCCGTTCAGGACCACGACACGCACCGGGCGACCGGCCGAGGCCGCGGCACGCGCCACCCGCCGGGGCAGCTCGCCGCCGCCGGCAAGGATGCCGAGCGGCGACGCCGCATCATTCATGCGGCAGCCTCGTCCTCATCCTCGGCGGCGGTGTCGCGCCCGGCCTTGCAGAGGCCGCGGCGCGATGCGGCGGTGATGAAAGCGAGCACCTCGGCGACCTGCGCATCGCCTGGATAGCGCTCCAAGGCCTGGGCCAGGCGATCGGCGAAGATGCCCGGCTCGCGGAACAGCAGCCGGAACATGGCACGCAGCGCGTGGATCTCCGGTCGGCTGAAGCCGCGGCGCTTCAGGCCGATCAGGTTCAGCCCGATCAGCCGCGCCCGGTTGCCCATGGCCGAGCCATAGGGGATCACGTCCGCTTCGACCCCGCTCATGCCGCCGATCACCGCCTGGCGGCCGATGCGGACGAACTGGTGCACGGCGGTGCCGCCGCCGACGAAGACCGTATCGCCGATCTCGACATGGCCGCCGAGCATCACGTTGTTCGCCAGGATCACCCGGTCGGCGAGCGTGCAGTCATGCGCGACATGGGCCATCGCCATGATCATGCAGTCCGCACCCAACGTCGTGACGCCATGGCCGCCGACACTGCCGCGATGGATGGTCGCCCCTTCCCGCACCAGGGTCCGGGGACCGATCTCGCAGCGCGTCGGCTCGTTCTTGTATTTCAGGTCCTGCGGCGCGAGGCCGATGCTCGCATAGGGGAAGATCCTGGCACCGGCGCCGATCCGGGTGTGGCCGTCCACGGAGACGTGGGAGATGAGCTCCACCCCGGCTTCGATGGTGACATTGGGGCCGACGGTGCAGAAAGGGCCGATGCTGGCGCCTTCGGCGACATGCGCGCCCGGGCTGACGATCGCACTCTGATGGATCGCCACGCTCAGCGATCCAGGATCATGGCGGCGAAGGTCGCCTCGGCGACGACCTGGCCGTCGACCTTCGCCTCGCCGTGGAACTTCCAGACATTGCCGCGCCGGCGCTCGCGCTTCACATGCACGCGCAACTGGTCGCCGGGCACGACGGGCTTGCGGAACTTCGCGTTGTCGATGGTCATGAAATACACCAGCCGTCCATAGGCGTTGGTACCCAGGCTCTCGACCACCAGCACCGCGGCGGTCTGGGCCATGCACTCGATGATGAGCACGCCCGGCATCACGGGCGCCGCCGGGAAATGTCCCTGGAAGAAATTCTCGTTGACGGTGACGTTCTTGATGCCGACGCAGCTCTCCTCGAGCTTCACATCGACGATGCGGTCGACCAGCAGGAACGGGTAGCGATGCGGGATCGCGCGCATGATCCGCGCGATGTCGAAGGCGTCCAGTGTCTCCCGCGGCGCCACCTGCTGTGCCTCGTCGGTATCCATGCCAGGCTAGTCCCGTCCCTGTTTCCTGTCGTTCCGCCCCGCGGCGGCGCTTGGCGCGCCGGCCGTCTCCATCCGGGTCAAGGGGCCGTTCCCGGCAATGCGGCGCAGCGCCGCCACTTCGCGCCAATGATCTCTCGCCGGCTTCGCCGGCAGCCCTGCCACGTCCATCCCGGGCGCCACGTCCTTCATCACGCCGGCCTGCGCGCCGATACGGGCCCCCGATCCAATGGTCAGGTGCCCCGCGACCCCGGCCTGACCCGCCAGGACGACATGGTCGCCAAGCGTCGAGGAGCCCGAGATGCCCACCTGCGCGACCAGCACGCAGCCCTGGCCGGTGCGCACGTTGTGGCCGATCTGCACCAGGTTGTCGATGCGGGTCCCAGCGCCGATCTCAGTGTCCAGGCTGGCGCCGCGGTCGATCGTGACATTGGCCCCGACCTCGACCCCGTCGCCCAGGACGACACGCCCGAGTTGCGGCATGGTGACATAGCGCCCGCTCGCGGGATCGGTGGTGAAGCCGAAGCCTTCATTGCCGACACGGGCGCCCGGATGCAGCACCACGTCATCGCCGGCGATGGTGTGGGTGATGCTCGCATGATTGTGAATTCGCGCCCGTGCGCCAAGCACGACGCCGCGCCCCACCACCGCATGCGGCTCGACGAGGGAGTCCGGCCCGATCGAAGCCCCCTCGCCCACCACGGCATAGGGCCCGATCTCGGTGCCTTCGCCGATGCTGGCGCCTTCGCCGATCACCGCGGTCGGGTGGATGCCGGGGCGCCGCGGTGCCGGTGGATGGAACAGCAGCGCCACCCGCGCGAAGCCGATCGCCGGCTGCTTGGCCACGATAGGCACGCAGCCGGCGGGCACCCGCTCCAGCATGGCCTCGTCCACCACCACCGCGCCGGCCCGCGTCGTCTCCAGCGCATCGACGTAGCGACGGTTGTCGAGGAAGCTCACCTGGTCCGGGGTCGCCGACGGCAGGGAACCGATGCCGGCGAACAGGCGGCCGCCATCGCCCTCGAAGCGGCCACCGGCGACTTCGGCGATGACGGCGAGGCTGTGCGGACCGGTCACCTCGAAGAAGCGAGGATCGGCCGCCATCGCGTCAGTTCCGCCGGGGTGGCGTCGCGGGCGCTGTCGGGCGCGCGGGGGGCGGGTTGGCCGGCGGCGTCGGCGCCGCCGCGGCGGGCGTCGCACCCTCCTCGGGCGGGATCGCGACGCGTTGGATCGCCTCGTTCAGCTTCTGCGCGACCTCTTCGGTCAGGTCGAAGCCCGCCTCGTTGAAGATGATCACGCCGCGCGGCAGGATCATGTTCACGCTGCGGCTGGAGGCGACCTGGCGGATCACCACGCCGAGCGCCTGCTCGATCTGCGACAGGGATTGCTGCGCTGCCTGTTCGATGTTGCGCTGGCGATCGCGGAAGACGCGCTGCGCATCGGTGATGCGGTCCTGCAGCTCCCGCTCCCGATTGCGGAGCTGGTCCGGGTTCAGGGTCGGACGATCGGCGGCGAGGCGCTGCTGCTCCTCTCGCCAGCGGAGCTGCTCGCGCTGCAGGTCGTCATTCAGCCGGGTGCGCCGGCGCTCGATTTCCTCGCGCACCTGGGCGAAGGCGGTGGAGACGCGCTGCACCTCGGGCACATCCACCACGCCGATCACCGCGGCCGGGGGCTGCTGCCCGGCCGGCAGGGGCTGCGGGCCATCGGTGCGGGGGGGCTGCCCCGGGCGAGGCTGCTGCGGACGCTGCGTCTGGCCCTGCGGCGGGCGCTGTGGCTGCTGTGGCTGGGCGCCCGGGGGACGCTGACCGCCGCCCTGGCCGCCGGGCACGAACCATTCGGGCTGCTGCTGCGCGAGAGCCGGGGAAGCAGCGAGCACGCCCGCAAGCAGAAGGGCAAATCTACGGGCCATATGCGTGGTCTTTCTCGTCGTTCAGAACCGCGTGCCGAAGCCGATGCGGAACACCTGCGTCTCGTCGTAGGATTCCTTCACCACGGCCTGCGCGATATCGATGTTGATCAGGCCGAGTGGGCTGCGCCAGGAGATGCCGACACCAGCACCGACCCTGGGCGAGGAGCTGTTGCGCACCTCGGGGCCGCTAACGCTGCCCGGCAGGCCATAGTTCATGCCCACATCGGCAAAAACCCGTCCGGTCAGGCCGAGATCGGCCGAAACCGGCAGCGGGAAGCGGAACTCGGTGGTCTGGGTGATCAGCGTCCGGCCGCCGAGGCTGTCGCTGGTCGTGATGTCGCGCGGGCCGGCGCCGCCGACCTGGAAGCCGCGCAGGTTCTCGCCGCCGAGGAAGAAGCGGTCGACGATGCGGTCTTCCTTGCCGCCGAAGGGGGTCAACTGACCGATGCCGGCGGAGATCGCCAGCACGTAGTCGCGGTCGCCGAACAGCCGCTCGAGCGGGATGTAGAGATTCCCATCCAGGCGCGTGCGCAGATAGGAGACATCGCCGCCGAGGCCGGCGACATCGGTGCCGAGGCGGACGACATAGCCCGAACGCGGCTCGATGCGGTCGTCGCGGCGGTCATAGGTCAGCGTCTGGCTGACCTGCGACAGCAGCGTGCTGCCCGCCTGCTCGCGGACGAAGCGCGAGGCATCGCTGGCCACGTTGTAGATGCGGCGGTTCATCAGCGTATAGGACAGCGACTGGCGCAGATACTCGTTGAACTCGTAGCCCATCCGCAGCGTGAAGCCGATGCGGCGTTCCTCGTAGCTCGCGATGTCGGTCAGGTCGCGCTGGATCAGGAAGGCATCGGCGCCGGCCGCGAGGTTGCGGTCGAGGAACTGCGGATCGGTCACCGACAGATCGAGCTGGCTGCGCCGCTGGCCGAGCGTCGCGTTGATGCGCGCGTCGATGCCGGTGCCGAGCAGGTTGCGCTCGCGCAGGCCGATATCGGCCAGCACGCCGGCGTCGGTCGCATAGCCGCCACCCAACGAGACCTCGCCGGTCGAGCGTTCCTGGATCTGGGTGGTCAGGATGACGCGGTCAGGCGCGCTGCCCGGGCTCGCATTGATCTGCACGTCGCCGAAATAGCCGAGCGCCCGGATACGTTCGCGCGAACGACGCACCAGCGTCGCATTCACCGGATCGCCTTCGGCGACGCGGAACTCCCGCCGGATCACCCGGTCCTGGGTGCGGGTGTTGCCGGTGATGTCGATGCGCTCGATGTAGTTGCGCTGGCCTTCGGTGATCTCGAAGGCGATGGCGATCGTGCGGCCTTCGCTGTCGCGCGTCACCCGCGGATTGACCTCGGCGAAGGGGAAGCCGCGGGTGGCGAGCGTGTCGGTCAGCGCGTTGGTGGCGCGTTCCAGCGCATCACCGTCATACCAGTCGCCTTCGACGATCGGGATCTCGCCGCGGACCGTGGCGGCATCCAGGTTGCGCACCCGGCTGTCCACGGTGATGGCCCCGAAGCGGTAGCGCTCGCCTTCGCTGACCGTATAGGTGACGAAGAAGCCGCTGCGGTCGGGTGCCAGCTCGGCCGTGGCGCCGGTGACCTGTGCATCGGCATAGCCCTGGCGCAGGTAGAAGCGGCGCAGCAGCTCGCGGTCGAAATTCAGACGCTCCGGCTCATAGGTGTCGGAGGTCGAGAGGATGCGGTACCAGGCGCTCTCGCGCGACGACACCACCTCGCCCAGGCGGCTGTCGGAGAAGGCACTGTTGCCGACGAAGTTGATGCTCGCGATCAGCGCGATCTCGCCCTCGGTGATCTCGTAGACGAGGTCGACGCGATTCTGGTCGAGCTCGATGACCTTCGGCTCGACGCGCGCGGCGAAGCGGCCGCGGCGGGCATAGAGGTCGAGGATCCGCTGGCGGTCCGCCTGCGCCGCGGCCGGGGTGAAGACCGAACGCGGGCGGAGTTGCACCTCCGCGCGGATGATCTCCTCGGAGACGCGGCGGTTGCCCTCGAAGGCGATGCGGTTGACGATCGGGTTCTCGACCACACGCACCAGGACGCGGTTGCCCTGCGGCGTGATCTCGATGTCCCGGAACAGGCCGGTCGCGAAGAGCGCGCGCAGGCTGCGGTCCAGCGCGTCGGAATCGGCAACGCCGCCGACCTGCACCAGCATGTAGCTGCGCACCGTGTCAGCCTCGATGCGCTGGTTGCCCTGCACATCGATCGCGGTGATGCGGGCGCCGGTGGCCGGTGCCGCCACGCGCGCCGGCTCAGTCGCCGAGCGCGCTGGTGGCGGGCTTGCTGGACGGGGCGGCGACTGCGCTTCGACAATTGTCGGCAGAAGCGCGACGGAAGCGAGCAGAAGGGCGCGTGATGCGTGCAAACGACTCGGGCCTGTCAGGGAGGGGTTGAGGCGGCGGCACACTAACCGGAAGGGCAAGGCACTGCCACCCCTCCGGCTTCCCAGGGGAGCCTCGCGGGACAAGTCCTTCGTCAAAAAAGATTTCCGACCCGCAAGCGGGCCGGAAACACGCAGACCATGATCGGTTCAAGCGGCAGCGATCATGGTCTGGCCATTTGGTCTGATCGCGTGAATCAGACTTTTCGGCCGAACTGGCCTCAGGTCGTCACCCTCTAGCCGGCGAGCCCCGCCACCCAGCGGAACAGCCCGAACTGGGTCAGGTCGTTCCAGGTCGCGAAGACGAACAGCGCGATCAGCACCGCAAACCCCGCGCGGAAGCCGATCTCCTGGGCGCGCGGCGGCACCGGGCGGCCGCGGATCGCCTCCGCCGCATAGAACATAAGGTGGCCGCCATCGAGCACCGGGATCGGGAACAGGTTGATCAGGGCCAGGTTCACGGAGAGGACCGCGATCAGGGATATCAGCGGCACCAGGCCCAGCTCCGCCACCTGGCCGGAGAGCTGCGCGATCCGGAGCGGGCCGCCCAGCTCCTCGGTGCCGCGCTGCCCGGCGATCATCTGCCAGAGCCCGGCCAGGGTCTGCACGACGATGTCGCCGGTGTGGGTGATGCCGGCGACCACGGCGGTCAGGGGATCCAGGCGCTCGAAACTCACCGCGCCGCCGGCGATGCCGAGCACGCCCTGCCCGTCGGCGGCGCGCGGCGTCGGCGTGACGGTCAGGCTGCGTTCGGCACCGTCGCGCTGAATGCGGATGGCGATCGGCTGGCCGGCGCGCGGCTGCACATGGCGCTGGATCTGCTCAAACCGCGTCACGGCTTCGTCGTCGAGCGCCAGCACGCGGTCGCCGGGCAGCAGGCCGGCACCGGCGGCGGCCGAGCCCTCCACCACCGTCCCGATCGTGGTGGCGCCGTCATTCATCGGGCGGCCATGGAAGGCGAAGAGCCCCGCGAACAGCACCGCCGCAAGCACGAAGTTCGCGATCGGGCCGGCCGCCACGACGATAGCGCGATCCAGCACCGGCTTGTCATGGAAGGTGCCACCCGGCCGCCACGCCGCGCGCTCCTCCTCGCTCACATCGCCCGGCTGCTCCTGCCCATGCAGCTTCACATAGCCGCCGAGCGGCAGCCAGCCGATGCGCCATTCGGTGCCGTGGCGGTCGGTCCAATTCGCCAGCGCCCGGCCGAAGCCGACCGAGAAGCGCTCCACATGCACCCCGCGCCAGCGGGCCGCGAGATAGTGGCCGAGCTCATGGATGAAGATCAGCACCCCCAGCACGACGACGAAGGCGAGCAGGGTGCGGAGGCTGTCGGGGATCAGATCCACGGGGTCTCTTCCGGTCGGGTCACGCCGCGCGGCGCGTGGCGATGGTATCCGCCATGGCCCGCGCTTCCGCGTCGAGGGCGATCACGGCGTCGAGCCCGGCGATGGCGCGATGGCCGAGGCGCGCCAGCGTCTCCTCCACCACCGCCGCGATATCGAGGAAGCCGAGCGATCCCGCGAGGAACCGGCCGACCGCGGCCTCATTCGCCGCGTTCAATATGGTGGGGGCGCCGCCACCGGCGTGCAAGGCGTCCCGGCAGAGCCGGAGCGCCGGGAAGCGCCCCGGGTCGGGCGCCAGGAAGTCGAGCCGGCCGAGGGCGATCAGGTCCAGCCGGGGCACCGCGACCGGCATGCGGTCCGGCCAGGCGAGCGCATGGGCGATCGGGGTCCGCATGTCCGGCGTGCCGAGCTGGCCGAGCAGCGAGCCATCCACGTACTGCACCAGGCCATGCACCGCCGATTGCGGGTGCACCAGCACGTCGATCCGCTCGCCCGGCAGGGCGAAGAGCCGCGCCGCCTCGATGACCTCGAGCCCCTTGTTCATCATGGTGGCGCTGTCGATGCTGATCTTGGCGCCCATCGACCAGACCGGGTGGCGCATCGCCATCTGCGGCGTGACGCCGGCCATCTCCGCCAGCGACATCTGCCGGAAGGGGCCGCCGGAGGCGGTCAGGAAGATCCGCTCGACGCACGCCGGATCCTGGCCGCAGAGCGCCTGGAAGATGGCGTTGTGCTCGGAATCGACCGGCAGGATGGTGGCGCCGGCGCGGGCGGCCTCGGCCAGCACCACCTCGCCCGCGCAGACCATGCTCTCCTTGTTGGCAAGCGCCAGCGCGCCGCCGCGGGCGAGTGCGGCCAGCGTCGGATGCAGCCCGGCGGCGCCGACGATCGCCGCCATGGTCCAGTCGGCCGGGCGGGACGCGGCTTCGATCACCGCCGCCGGCCCGGCGGCGGTCGCGATGCCGGT
>NZ_JAAGBB010000057.1 GCF_018129085.1 Plastoroseomonas hellenica | reverse complement strand
CGCGGCGCCGCCCGCAGCCGGCACGCCGGCGCTGCCCGGTGGCCGCCGCACGGGGCAGCCGAGCAGGAACGAGCCGGTCACCTTCACCGCCAATGAGGTCGAATACGACCGCGACCGAGCGCTGGTCACCGCGCGCGGCCGGGTCGAGGCCTGGCAGGGTGACCGCATCCTGCGCGCCGACGAATTCACCTATGACCGCAACACCGGTGTCGCGACGGTGCGCGGCAATGTGCAGGTCCTGGAAGCCGACGGCCAGGTGATCTTCGCCGACAGCGCCGTGCTGTCGAACAACATGCGCAACGCGGTGGTCGAAGGGCTGCGGGCGCTGCTGGCGCAGAACGGACGCATGGCGGCGGCCGGCGCGCGGCGCACCGATGGCACGATCTTCGACCTCGCCCGCGTCACCTATTCGAGCTGCAACCTCTGCCAGGACGATCCGCTGGCGCCGCCGCTCTGGCAGCTCCGCGCGCGCGTCGCGACCTGGGACCAGACGAACCGCCAGGTGCGCTACCGCGACGCACGCGTCGAATTCGCCGGCATCCCGCTGCTCTACACGCCCTATCTGCAGCATCCGGACGGCTCGGCGCCGCGCCAGTCTGGCTTTCTGAGCCCCACCTTCGGCATCACGCGCTACCTCGGCGGCTTCCTGGAGCTGCCCTATTACTGGGCGATCGACGAGAGCCAGGATCTGAAGGTCAGCCCCACCATCTCCACCCGGCAGGTGCCCAATCTCGGCCTCGAGTACCGGCGCCGCTTCAATTCCGGCGAACTGCAGGTCGCGGGCTCGCTCGGCTACAATTCCGGCACCGACGATGGCACGGAGAGCCGCGGCTTCGTCGGCCACATCTTCAGCCGCGGCCGTTTCTCGCTCGACGAGAACTGGCGCACCGGCTTTGACTTCAACCGCGCCTCGTCCGAGACCTATCTGCGCACCTGGCGCTACGATGCCCGACGCGTGCTGTCGAGTTCCGCCTTCGTCGAAGGCTTCTGGGGAGCGGACGGCTATGCGCGCATCGACGGCCGTGCCTACCAGGGGCTGAGCACGACCGACGACCTGTCGGTAACGCCCTATGTGCTGCCGAACACCTATGCCGACTACGTGATGCGGGACGGCATCGGCGGCACCTTCACCATCGACACCTGGAACTTCGCGATCTTCCGCGACACCGGCACCGACACAAGGCGCGCCTCGACCCGGATGACCTACGAGCTGCCCTTCGTGGAAGGCGTCACCGGCTCGGCCTTCACCTTCCGCGCCCAGGGCGACCTTGCCCAATACTCCTACGACAAGCTGAACATGGCGCCGAACTTCGTGACCGGCGTCGCCGGCTCCGGCACGGCTACCCAGGCGAATATCCGCATGGCCCTCGACTGGCGGCTGCCGCTGGTCAGGAGCGCCGGCGACTGGGGCAGCCAGATGATCGAGCCCCGCGTGCAGATCGTGACCGGGCCGAACACCGGCAGCCAGATCCGGGTGCCGAACGAAGACAGCCTCGATTTCGAATTCACCGACGCCAACCTCTTCGAGCTGAACCGCTTCGTCGGCCGCGACCGCCAGGAGGGCGGCACCCGCATCGACGCCGCGATGCGCGGCGCCTGGTATTTCCCGAATGGCGGCCAGGTCGAGGCGCTGGCCGGGCGGTCCTTCCGCATCGCGGGCGACGGCGGGCCCTTCTACACCGGCTCCGGCCTCGAGAATCGCGAGAGCGACTGGGTGGGGCGGCTCCGGCTCTCGCCGGTGCCCTGGCTGACCTTCCTCGGCCGCACCCGGCTCGATGCCGATACCGGGGAGCGCCGCTTCATCGATGCCTCGGCGACCGTGACCCGGGGCCCGACCGCGGTGTCCGCCGGCTATCTCTTCGCGACCGCCGCCCCCTACCTCAACCCGGTCCGCGACCGTGAGGAAGTGTCGCTCGGCGTCACCCAGCGGATCGGGCAGAATTGGCGCGTCAGCGCCTCCGGCCGCTACGATATCGGCATCCAGCGGCCGGTTTCGGTGGCGGCCAGCGCCGCCTATGAGGATGAGTGCTTCATCCTGGAGGGCCGCTTCGTCCACCGCTACGCGGTCGACCCGACGACCAACAGCGAATACGCATCGAGCACGCTGCTGCTGATCCGCCTGACCCTGAAGACCGTGGGTGATTTCGGGTTTAGGGCTATTTGAGTCCTCAGACGCCGGCGCCGGCATCCGCCGGCTTGGCTACCGCGCTGTCGGCGGAGCACTGGCGGCGTCGGTCGGTCGCGCGCGGGGCCGCATTCGCGGCCCCGGGGCATCGCTTCGCTCGCCCCGCCGGAATTGATGGCGGCCTACGGCCGCGTGGCGCTCGCCTCCGAAGCCTCGGCGAAGGAGGGTGCGCTGCAAAAACGCCCGATTCCGCTGCGAAGGGGCTTCCCTTCCGCAGCCGTGGCTGGCATCCCGCCCGCAACGGAGGTTATGACAGCGCCCCATGGCCATGATGCATCCCCGGCTTCTGCCCCTTCTCGCCCTTGGCGTGGCCTTTGCCGCGACGCCCGCGCTGGCGCAGCGGGGCTCGGCCTCGCCGGCCGTCGCCCAAGCCCAGGCGCCCAGTGCCGGCAGCAACCGCATCCTCGCGGTGGTCAATGGCGACGTGATCAGCCGCTCCGACGTGCAGAGCCGCCGCCGGCTCTTTGCTCTCACCTCCGGCCTGCGCGGCACCGAAGGCGCAGCGGAGGGCATGGATGCGCAGATCCTGCGCCTGCTGGTCGATGAGCGGCTGCGCCTGCAGGAGGTCAACCGCCGCCGCATCGCGGTGACCGACGAAGAGATCGCCGAGGCGATGCGCGAAATCGAGGCCCGCAACGGCATGCCGAGCGGGCGGCTGGTTGGCGAGCTGCGCCGCGCCAATATCGAACCGCGGGTGATGTACGACCAGGTCCGCGTGCAGATCGGCTGGAGCCGGCTGCTGCGCGCATTGCTGGGCCCGCAGGCCCAGCCCGCCGACAGCGAGGTGCAGGAGGCGCTGAACGCCGCCCGCGCGCGCATCGGCGAGCCGGAATTCCTGGTCTCCGAGATCTTCATCCCGGTCGATGACCCCGCCAAGACCGCCGAGACCCAGGCCTTCGTCGAGGACGTGGTCGGACGACTGCGCCGCGGCCTCCCCTTCCCGGTGGCGGCGACCCAGTTCAGCCAGGCGCAGACCGCGCTGCAGGGTGGCGATCTTGGCTGGGTGAAGGCCGATCAGCTCGACCCCGCGATCACGCGGCTGGTGACCCAGATGCCGCCCGGCGCGGTCAGCAACGCGGTCAGGGTGCCGGGCGGCTGGCAGATCGTGGCACTGCGCCAGCGCCGGGAAAGCGGGCGCGACAACGCGACCATCCTCTCGGCGCGGCAGGTCTTCACCCCCTTCCCGACGCCGCTCAACCCGCAGTTCCCGACCCCGCAGCAGATCCAGGTCGTGGAGCGCGCCCGCGCCCTGTCCGGCAGCGCCCGCGGCTGCGATGCCATGGAAGCCGCGGCCCGCGGCAGCCCGCGCCCGGCCGATCCCGGCCCGATCCGGCTGGAGCAGGTCAATCCGCCGGAATTCCGGCAGTTGCTGTCCGGGCTGGCGCCGGGCCGGGCCTCGGAGCCGATCATCGCGCCGGAGGGCGTGATCGTGATCATGGTCTGCTCCCGCGAGAGCCGGAACCTTGCCGAGATCACGCCGGAGCAGGTCCGCGGCCAGCTCCTGCGCGACCGCGTCGAGCTCCTGTCGCGTCAGTTGCAGCGCGACCTGCGCCGCCGCGCCCAGGTGGAGATGCGCGACACCGCGCGCCCGGCCTCAGCCCCCGCCGAGCGCCGGGGCTGAGAGCCCGTTTGAGAATGGCCGCGGGGCGCTCTGGCGGTCCTTTTCCGCCCCTGCCGCGCCGGCCTCCTCGCCGATGCAACCAGCATCGGCTGCGTCGCCCGACACGACAGGAGCGAAAAATGCCTCGCCAGCCCGCCACCGCGCCATTCCCAAACGGGCTCTGACCTGCCCGACAGCGGCCCCGTGACCGCGACGCCACTGCCCTCGCTTGCCGAGACCATCGCGCGGCATGGGCTGGATGCACGGAAATCGCTCGGCCAGCACTTCCTGCTCGATCCCGCGCTCTGCACGCGGATCGCGGCCCAGGCGGGCGACCTTGCAGGACGCCATGTGCTGGAGGTGGGGCCCGGCCCCGGCGGGCTGACCAGGGCCCTGCTGGCGACGGCGGCCGCCGATGTGACCGCGGTCGAGCTCGACCGGCGCGCCATCGCGGCGCTCGCCGAGCTGGAGGCCGCGCATCCCGGCCGGCTCCGGGTGATCGAGGGTGATGCGCTGCGCATCGATCCAGCAGAGCTGCTGCCGGCGCCGAGGGTGATCATCGCCAACCTGCCCTACAATGTCGGCACGCCGCTGCTGGTCGGCTGGCTCCGTGCCGCTGCCGCGCTCGAGGGCATGGTGCTGATGTTCCAGCAGGAGGTGGCGGAGCGCATCACCGCCGCACCGGACAGCGAGCATTACGGACGGCTGGCGGTGCTGGCGCAGTGGCGCTGCCGCTGCGCGCTGCTGATGCGCCTGCCGCCGGGCGCCTTCAGCCCGCCGCCCAAGGTCTGGAGTGCAGTGGTCGGGCTGGTGCCGCATGCGGAGGCGCCACCGCCGGCGCTGTTCGCGGCGATGGAGCGCGTCACCGCCGCGGCCTTCGGCCAGCGCCGGAAGATGCTGCGCGGCGCCCTGAAATCGCTCGGTGACGCGGAAGGGCTGTTGCGCGCGGCGGAGATCGCCGGCGAGCGGCGCGCGGAAACCCTCAGCGTCGCGGAGTTCGACCGCCTCGCACGGCTGGTCGCGGCGCGCTGATCATGAAGCCTCGCCCGCGGCCGCGCTCAGCACGACCGGGCCGAGCCCGAGCGGCACCACGCCGGCCGGGCCCGGCACCGATTGGGCAGCGAGCTCGGCCAGGACATAGGTCGGGCTGAGCCAGGGGCAGACGGCCTTGCAATGCTCCGGCGCCACCGGCAGGCAGAAGGCGCCGGCCGCCAGCAGCCGAGCCTGGCGCTCATTCCGGGCGACCACCTCACAGCAGCCATTGAAGCGGCTGCAGGCCCAGACCTCGGGCATGGCCGTCGGCTCGATCGGAAGGAGACGCCACAACTGCAGCGCCAGGCCATCGCCCATCGCCTTCGCCCTCCGCGCCTTGTGGTGCAGGGCGAAATGTTTCTCATGCTGGCAAAGTAATCAAGGTAAACGCTCGAATCCGCGCCCGAAAACATTCGGCCGGCCGGGAAGCCTTCAGCCGTCCCGGAACCAGCCCAGCAAGAGAGCGAGCGTGCCGATCGAGAGCAGGGTCGAGATCAGCACCACGGCGCCCGAACCGCCGGTATCCCCGCCATAGCGGCGCGCCAGCAGGAAGGCGTTGGCTCCGGTCGGCATGGCGGCGGCGGTGACGGCGACCGCGGTCTCGAGCGGGCCAAGGCCGAACAGCCGGCAGCAGCCCCAGACCAAGGCGGGCATCGCCAGCAGCTTCAGCAGCACCAGCAGCGCCGCCTCGCCGCCGGCCCGCTTCGGGTCGAAGGCGGCGAGCCCACCGCCGAGCACGAAGAGCGCGGCCGGCGGCAGCGCCCCGCCCAGCAGTTCCAGCATGCGGCGGAGCGCCGCCGGCACCGGGATGCCGAGCTGGCTCACGACCATCGCCAGCAGCAGCGACATCACGATCGGATTGCGCGCCATGCCGCCGAGCGAGGCGCGCAGCACGCGCCGCCAGGGCGCATGCGCGTTGATGCCGATCTCGGCGACGATGGTCGCGAGCCCGAGCAGCACCAGCGAATGCAGCGCCAGGATGCCGACCAGGATCGCGAGCCCGGCCTGGCCATAGGCGGCCGCGACCAGCGGCAGCCCCATCATGACGGTGTTGCCGTAGGAGGCATTGAGGGCGAAGAAGCCGGCCTCGCCGAAGGGCTGGCCAAGGCCGCGGCGCGCGATCAGCAGCGCGGCGCCGAACAGGATCAGCGCGCCGGTGAAGAAGGCGAAGGCGGCGGGGCCGGCACCGACATGCCCGGCGGTGCCGCCGGCGAAGAGCAGCGCCGGCGCCGCGAGCGAGAAGCAGAAATCATTGAGGCCGCGGAAGCCGGCTTCGTTGATCCAGTTGCGCTTCGCGGTAACGAAGCCCATCGCGATGATCGCGAAGACCGGCGCGACGACTTCGAGGATGATGCCCACGCGGCGTCAGGCCGAGAGCCGCGATACGAAATCCGCAAGGCCCGGCTGGCGCGCTGCGGCGCTGCGCGCGGCGTGCAGCACGGCGCGCGCCGAGGCGACGGTCTCGACGAAGTCCCGATTGATCAGCACATGGTCGAACTCGGCCCAATGCGCGATTTCGTCGCGGGCCGCGGCCATGCGGCGAGCCACCTCCCCCGCGCTGTCCTGGCCGCGCCCGGCCAGGCGCCGCTCCAGCTCCGCGAGCGAGGGCGGCAGCAGGAAGAGGCCGACGACATCACCGGGGAGCTTGTCGCGGAGCTGGCGATGGCCCTGCCAGTCGATGTCGAAGAGCACGTCCCGCCCGGCGGCGAGCGCCACTTCCACCGGCGCGCGCGGCGTGCCGTAGCGCCGGCCGAAGATCGCGGCATGCTCCAGCATCTCGTCGCCTTCGACCATGGCGAGGAACTCCGCCTCGCTGCGGAAGAAGTAGTGGACGCCCTCGGCTTCGCCGGGCCGCGGCGCGCGCGTGGTGGCGCTGATCGAAAGCGCGAGCGCCGGCTCGCTGTCCAGCAATGCGCGCGCGACCGAGGATTTGCCGGCGCCGGAGGGAGCCGCGATGACGAGGCAGACGCCCCTTCGAGGCATGGTCTGCCCGTCCGATTCACGCTCCGCGCCCTTCGGCGCTCCGCGATCGGACGACATGGTCTGCCCGTCCGATTCACGCTCCGCGCCCTTCGGCGCTCCGCGATCGGACGGGTTACTCGACATTCGCCGCCTGCTCCTTCAGCCGCTCGATCGCGGCCTTCAGGTCGAGGCCGATGCGGGTCAGCGCCACGGTCGCGGATTTCGAGCAGAGCGTATTCGCCTCACGCACGAATTCCTGGGTGAGGAAATCGAGCTTGCGGCCGATCGCCTCGCCCGAGGCCAGCAGCGCGCGCGCCTGCTCGAGATGGGCACCGAGCCGATCCAGCTCCTCCCGCACATCGGACTTGCCGGCGAGCAGCGCGACCTCGGCCGCGAGCCGCTCCTCCGGTACGCGGCGGTCGCCATCGAGCAGCGCCGCAAGCTGCTCCAGCAGCCGCGCCTTCTGGGCAGCAGGCTGCAGGACCGCCTCCCGCGCCGCATCGGTGCAGAGCGCGGCGATCTCGTCGAGCAACGCGCCCAGGATGGCGGAGAGCTTCTCCCCCTCCGCGCGGCGGGACGCCTCGAGGCCGGCCAGCGCTTCCGCATAGCCGGCGGCGATGGTGGCGCGCTTCGCGTCCTCGGCACCTTCCTCGGGCTCTGCGACCTCGGCGCGCAATACACCCGGGAGCGTCAGCAGCGCCTCGGCACGCGGCGGCGGCGCGCCCGGGATGCGGGCGGCAAGGTCGAGGGCCAGCTTGATCGCCTGCTCCAGCGCCGCCGGATCAGGGGTGAGGCGGGGTGCCCGCTCCTCCCGCTTCACGGTCAGCGTCGCGGAGACATTGCCGCGGCGGAGCCGCTTGGCGGTCGCGTCCTTCAGCGCCGGCTCCAGCGCGTCGAGCCCGTTCGGCAGGCGCAGCCGGGTCTCGAGGTTGCGGCCGTTGACGCTGCGGATTTCCCACACGAAGGAGGCGCCATCGGGCAGCGTGCCCGCAGCGCGCGCGAAGCCGGTCATGGAGGCGAGGCGTGTCGACATGTCCGGCTTTTCCACCGGCGCGGGAAGGGATGCAAGGGATGGCTGTCTACCCGTGGCGCGCGGCGCTGATCACCGGCGCTTCTTCCGGCCTCGGACGGGCGCTGGCGGAGGCGCTGGCCGCCCCGGGTGCAGCACTTTGCCTGACCGGGCGGGATGCTGCCCGCCTGGCCGAGGCCGCCGCCGCCTGCCGGGCCCGCGGGGCCACGGTGCGCGAGGCCTTGGTCGATGTCCGGGACGCGGCGGCGATGGAGGCGCTGATCCGTGGCGCCGGGCGGCTCGACCTCGTGATCGCCAATGCCGGGGTCTCGGCCGGGACCGGCGGCGCCAGCGAGCCGGCGGACCAGGCGCGGGCGATCATGGCGGTGAACGTGACGGGCATGCTGAACACCGCGATCCCGGCGCTGGAGGTCATGGCCGCCCAGGAACCCGGCCCGGACGGGCTGCGCGGCCGGGTCGCGGTCATCGCCTCGATCGCCGGCTTCGTCGCGGCCCCGGGCGCACCGGCCTATTGCGCGAGCAAATTCGCCGCCCGCGCCTGGGCGGAGGCGGCGGATGGCGCAGCGCGGCCCCGCGGCCTCCGGGTGCATGCCATCTGTCCCGGCTATGTGCGGACCCCGATGACCGCACGGAACGCCTTCCCGATGCCCCTGCTCATGGATGCCGAGGACGCGGCAAGACGGACCCTCGACGGCATTGCCCGCGGCCGGGTCCGTATTGCCTATCCGCGCCGCCTCTACGCGATGGCGCGGCTCATCGGAGCACTGCCGCCCGCCTGGCTCTCGGCACTCATGCGGCTTTTCCCGGCCAAGGCACGCGGCGGCTAAAGGGGAACCGCGCAATGCGGCCGCAGACCGCCACCGGTTCATGCGGAGCGAGGCGAAGCCGATGCTCCGGGGCCGCGAAGCGGCCCGCGCGCGACCTCAGCCGCGCCGGGAGCACTCTGACAGCGCGCTAGCCAAGGCCGCGGATGCGGCCGCCGGCGCTTGAGGGCTCATCTAACAGCCCTCTGCCGCTCCACATCCCGCCAGCGGGCGACGTTGCGGTTGTGCTCCTCGAGCGTGCGGGCGAAGGCGTGGCCGCCATTGCCGTCGGCAACGAAGTAGAGGAAGTCGTTCGCTTCCGGATGCAGCACCGCACGCAGGCTCTCGCGGCCGGGGCTCGCGATCGGGCCCGGCGGCAGGCCGCGGTTGCGGTAGGTGTTGAAGGGGTGGTCGCGGTCGAGGTCGACCCGGCTCAGCGGCCGGTCCAGCGCCGCGCCGTCGGCGGCGGCATAGGCGACGGTCGGATCGGATTGCAGCGGCATGCCGCGCCTGAGCCGGTTCATGAAGACGCCGGCGACCCGCGCCCGCTCCTCCGGACGACCGGTCTCGCGCTCGACGATGCTGGCGAGCACCAGGGCCTCCCGGGGCGAGGCCAGCGGCAGGTCGGGGGAGCGGCCGGCCCAGGCCTCGGCCAGGGTCTGGGCCATGGCGGCCTCGGCGCGGCGCAGCACGGCGGCGCGGGCGTCGCCATAGGCATAGGCATAGGTCTCGGGCAGCACCGTGCCTTCGGAGGGGGCCGATACCTCCCCCATCAGCCCTTCGGCGCCGTCCAGCAGCCCGACGATCTGCCGGGCGGTCAGCCCCTCGGGAATGGTCAGGCGGCGCTGCACGGGGCGGCCGTCGCGCAGGATCTCCAGCACATCGGCAAGGCTCGCATGGGCGGGGAAGGCGAATTCGGCGGCGCGGACCGGCCCCTCGTCGCGGGTGATCCAGGCAGCGGCTGTGAAGGCGCGGGGATCGCCGATGACGCGCGCCCTGGCCAACGCCTCCGCGACGGCGGCGAGGCCGCCGCGCGGCACCACGAATTGCGCCGGCTCCGCGAGCGGGCCGGGCTTGCGGTAGAGGTGCAGCGCGAGGACGGCACCGCCACCGGCCAGCAGCAGCACCCCGCCGATGACCATGGCCAGGATGCGCAACCCGCGTCGCCGCCGGGGGCGCGGTGCCGGGGCGGCGTCGTGCGCCGCCTCTGGCTCGCCCCCGCTCAGGGCGCCCCGCGGAAGAGGATGCTGGCGTTGGTGCCGCCGAAGCCGAAGCTGTTCGACAGCGCGACCTCGATCCGGCGCGGCTGCGCCTCCTTCGCGACGCGGTCGATGACGCTCGCGCGCGACGGCTTGTCTAGGTTCAGCGTCGGCGGCGCCACCTGGTCGCGGATGGAGAGGATCGAGAAGATGCCCTCGACCGCGCCTGCGGCCCCCAGCAGATGGCCGATCGCCGACTTGGTGGAGGACATGGCGACGCTGCGGGCGGCATCGCCGAACATCCGCTCCACCGCGCCGAGCTCGACATCATCAGCGAAGGTCGAGGTGCCATGGGCATTGACGTACTGCACCTGCTCCGGCTCCAGCCGGGCGGAGCGCATCGCCGCCTTCATCGCGCGATAGGCGCCATCGCCGTTATCGGGCGGCGCAGTGATGTGATAGGCGTCGCCCGACATGCCGTAGCCGATCACCTCGGCATAGATCTTGGCGCCGCGCTTCTTCGCGTGCTCGTATTCCTCGAGCACCAGCACGCCGGCGCCCTCGCCCATGACGAATCCGTCGCGATTCTCGTCCCAGGGGCGGGACGCCTGTGCGGGCGTCTCGTTGAACCCGGTCGAGAGGGCACGGGCCGCGCAGAAGCCGCCGATGCCGATCTCATTGATCGTGGCCTCGGCGCCGCCCGCCACCATCACGTCGGCATCGCCCAGCGCAATGAGGCGGGAAGCATCGCCTATCGCGTGCACGCCGGTGGCGCAGGCGGTGACCACCGCGTGATTCGGGCCCTTGAAGCCGTATTTGATCGAGACATGGCCGGAGGCGAGGTTGATCAGCGCGCTCGGGATGAAGAAGGGCGACAGGCGGCGCACCTTGCCGGCGCGAACGGTCTCGGACGTCTCGTAGATGGTGTCGAGGCCACCGATGCCGGAGCCGATCATGACGCCGGT
Organism: Plastoroseomonas hellenica; assembly: GCF_018129085.1. Lineage (GTDB taxonomy): Bacteria > Pseudomonadota > Alphaproteobacteria > Acetobacterales > Acetobacteraceae > Plastoroseomonas > Plastoroseomonas hellenica. Next base: position 23,169 of record NZ_JAAGBB010000057.1, on the reverse strand, counting down.
GGCGCAGCGGCCGTCCTCGTCTTCCGGCATCCAGCCGGAATCCTCGACCGCCTCGGACGCGGCCACCAGCGCGAGCTGGATGAACCGGTCCATCTTCTTCTGATCCTTGATCGGGATCCACTCGTTCAGGTCGAGCCCGCCCTCGCTCCGGGTCCCCGCCGGCACCGGGCCGGCGACCTTCGCCGGCAGGTCCTTGGTGTCGAAGGACTGGATGGCGGTGATGCCGCTTTCGGCATTCAGCAAGCGCTTCCAGACACGCTCGACGCCGAGGCCAAGCGGCGAGGCGATGCCCATGCCGGTGACGACAACGCGACGCGACGACGACCCGTGCTGGAACACGTTGCTTCTTCCCTGCCTGTCAGTGCGATCGAGGCGTTATTCCGCCTTCTGCTTCTCGATGTACTCGATGGCGTCCTTCACGGTCGTGATCTTCTCGGCCGCATCGTCCGGGATCTCGACGCCGAAGGCTTCCTCGAAGGCCATCACGAGCTCGACCGTGTCGAGGCTGTCGGCACCGAGGTCATCGATGAACGAAGCCTCGTTCGTCACCTTCGACTCCTCGACGCCGAGATGCTCGACGACGATCTTCTTCACCTTCTCGGCGGTATCGCTCATCGGGGTCACTCTCTCCATCTGGCGGGCCTGGCCCGCATCTTGCTGAACCGTCTGTCGAACTGTCTCGCGGAGGTCTGTCCGGCACGGTTTCCGGCCTGAAAGGTCCGGATTCGCGCGCATCCCCCGCGGCGGGCGGCGCTTACCATGGAACGAAGGAGCGGCCTAGGCTGTGAGGGGGGCCGGGGTCAAGGGGCGCTGCCCACCCCAATATCACCTCAGATCATCGCCATGCCGCCGTTCACATGCAAGGTCTGCCCGGTCACCCAGGCGGCGGCCGGGGAGGCCAGGTAGACCACGGCCCCCGCGATATCCTCGGGCGTCCCCATCCGGGCGGCCGGGATACGGGATAGCAACGCCGTCCGCTGCGCCTCATTCAGCGCATCGGTCATGGCGGTCTTCACGAAGCCGGGGGCGACGACATTCACCGTCACGCCGCGCGTCGCGACCTCCTGCGCCAGGGACTTCGACATGCCGATCAGCCCGGCCTTGGCGGCCGCGTAGTTGGCCTGGCCGGCATTGCCGGTCACGCCGACGATCGAGGCGATCGAGACGATCCGGCCCCAGCGCTTCTTCATCATGCCGCGCAACGCCGACCGGGCCAGTCGGAAGGGCGCGGTGAGATCGACATCCAGCACCGCCTGCCAGTCGGCGTCCCCCATGCGCAGCGCCAGCATGTCGCGGGTGAAGCCGGCATTGTTCACGAGGATGTCGAGCGAGCCCCCTTCCCCTTCGACCTTCTCGACCAGCGCCGCCGGGGCAGCGGGATCGGCGAGGTCGGCCGGGGCGACGATGACCCGGCTGCCGAGCTCGGCCGCCAGCGCCTCCAGCTCGGCCGCGCGGCGGCCGGTGATGGCGACGGTGGCGCCAGCTTGGTGCAGGGCGCGGGCAGTGGCGGCCCCGATGCCACCGGTGGCACCCGTGACCAGGGCGACCTTGCCTTCGAGGGAGAACATCGGTGGCGTCTCTTTCTTCAGCGGGCTTCTAGAGGGTCTTCAGGAAGGCTTCGATATCGGTGGGCGTGCCGATCGCGCCAGCCTCGGCCTCCGGGGCATTGCGCTTCATCAGACCGGTCAGCACGCGGCCGGCGCCGATCTCGGCGAAGCGGGTGACGCCCATGCCGGCCATGGCGGCGACGCATTCGCGCCAGCGGACATTGCCGGTCACCTGCTCGACCAGCAGGCGGCGGATCTCGGCGGGCTCGGTCGCCTTGGCAGCGGTGACGTTGGCCACCACCGGCACCACGGGTGTCGCGATCGCCGTCTCCGCCAGCGCTTCGGCCATCGCATCGGCGGCCGGCGCCATCAGGGCGGAATGGAAGGGGGCAGAGACCGGCAGCAGCATGGCGCGCTTCACGCCGGCGGCCTTGGCGGCTTCGATCGCGCGCTCCACCGCCGCCTTGTGGCCGGAGATCACCACCTGCCCGCCGCCATTGTCGTTGGCGGCCTGGACGATCTCCTTGGCCCCGGTCTCTGGGTCGGTCGCGGCGGCTTCGCAGATGCTCCGCGCCTGCTCCAGCTCGGCACCGAGGAGGGCGGCCATGGCGCCGGTGCCCGGCGGCGTCGCCTTCTGCATGGCATCCCCGCGCAGCCGCAGCAGACGCGCGGCGGTTGGGACATCGAAGGCGCCGGCGGCGGTCAGTGCCGAGTATTCGCCAAGCGAATGGCCAGCCACCAGCGCGACCTTGGACGCCAGATCGAAGCCGCCCTCCCGCACCAGCACCCGGAGCACCGCCAGCGAGACCGCCATCAGCGCCGGCTGGGCGTTGGCGGTGAGCGTCAGCTCCTCCAATGGGCCTTCCCACATCAGGCGGGACAGGTGCTGCTTCAGCGCCTCGTCCACCTCCTGGAAGACCTCGCGGGCCGGCGCGAAGGCGGCGGCGAGGTCGCGGCCCATGCCGACGGCCTGGCTGCCCTGGCCGGGGAAGACGAAGGCGAGCGCCATGCGTTCTCGGTTCCGTGACTGGTCGTGTGGCGAGGGGGCCGGGGTTAGCGGGGCGGCGGGGCAGATGTCAATTCGCGGTGCCGCGCTTTTGCGCGTCCCCGCTGGACTCGCAGCGCCAAACCTGCTTTACGCCCCGCTTCCCTGCCGGGCGCGGAGGCATCGCGCGCGGCTATGCCCGTTTGTGTCCCCGCCGGCATGGTGCCTGGCGCCGGGACCCCTGGGCTGAGACAGCCGAAGGGAGTACATATGCCGCTGTACGAAACCGTGTTCATTGCACGGAACGATATCACGCAACAGCAGGTCGAGGCGATCGCGGAGCTCGTCGCCACCACCCTGGCCGCCGGCGGCGGCGAGGTGAAGAAGCGCGAGTACTGGGGCCTTCGCGGCCTCGCCTACCGCATCAAGAAGAACCGCAAGGGGCATTACATGCTCCTCGGCCTCGAGACGCCGGCACCGGCGCTGCTCGAGGTGGAGCGCCAGCTCGGCCTGCATGAGGACGTGCTGCGCACCATGACGATCCGCGTCGATGCGATCGATGAGGCGCCGTCGGCGATCCTCTCGAAGCGCGGCGAGGAGCGTGACCGCGACCGCGGCTTCCGTGGTCCGCGTCCGGCCGGGCGCTTCAGCTCGGGCCGCGGCGGCCGCGAGCGCGGCGACGACCGCGAGGAATTCCGCGCCCGTTCGCGCGACGATGGCGACCAGGGCGGCGAGGAGTAATCAGCCATGTCCGAAACGACCGACCTCTCCCCCGCCGCCCGCCGCCCGGCCGTCGGCGCCCGCCGCCCCTTCTATCGCCGGCGCAAGTCCTGCCCGTTCAGCGGGCCGAGCGCGCCGAAGATCGACTACAAGGACGTGCGCCTTCTCTCCCGCTTCCTGTCGGAGCGCGGGAAGATCGTGCCGTCGCGCATCACGGCGGTGAGTGCCAAGAAGCAGCGTGAGCTGGCCCAGGCCATCAAGCGCGCCCGCTTCCTGGCGCTGCTGCCCTACGTCATCAACGACTGAGCGCCGGAGCGCCGGCGGAAACGGATGACGGCCATGGCGGCCCAGCCGGGAAGCGGCATCGCGCATGATCCACGGTGGCTCGCTGCCGGCGCGGGGGGATTCCTCGCGGCGGCGGCGGAGCTGTGGCTGATTCGCGGGCTGCCCGGCGGGATGCTGATGGGCTGGTTCGCCTCTCTGCCGGTCCTGGCCGCGGGCTTCGCGGCCGGGCCGGTGGCGGCGATCGGTGCCGGCGGGCTGGCCGGGGTGTTGCTCTGGCTCGTCTCAGGCCCTTGGCCCGTGCTGCATTTCGCGGCGCTGGCCGGGCTGCCCGGCATGGCGTTGCCGCTGCTGGCGATGCGTCCGCAAGGCTTCGTGCCCGGCGGGGCCATGGTCTTCTTCGGCTTGTATCCGCTGCTGCTGCTGGGCTGGGGGGCGATGGAATTCGCCGCCTATCCGGGCGGGGTGATGGGGATGCTTGCGGACTCCATCCGCCAAGCGATGCAGGAGTTCCCGGCACTCGCGGTGTCGGAGACCATGCAGGCGCGTGTGGCGCGGCTGATCCCGGTGCTGCTGGCGCTGTGGCTGGCCGTCATCACCTCGATCAACGCCATGATCGCGCAGCGCCTGCTGGCCCGGCGTGGCTTCGCGCTGCTGCCGTCCCTGGATCTGGCGGCCGTGCGGCTGCCTTTCTGGTACGCGCTGCTGCCACCGGCCGCCGCCGGCGTCTGGCTGATGGACCTCGACGACGGCCTGCGGCTCGCGGTCTTCCTGATCCTGCTGCTGCCCTTCTTCTTCCAGGGCCTCGCCGGCGTGCATCGCCGCTCGGCCGGGCTGCGGGGACGGGGCGTGGCGCTCACCGGCTTCTACGTTCTGATGGTGTATTTCCTGCCAACCATAGGCCCCGCCGTCGTGGCGCTGGGCCTCTACGACCAGTGGGCGCGCCGCGCACCACGCGGAGGCAATCCGACATGATCGAAGTCATCCTGATGCAGCGGGTCGAGAAGCTCGGCCAGATGGGCGAGCTGGTGAAGGTCCGCCCGGGCTATGCGCGCAACTACCTGCTGCCGACCGGCAAGGGCATCCGCGCCAGCAAGGAGAACCTCGCCCGCTTCGAGCGCGAGCGCGCCCAGCTCGAGGCGCAGAACCTGAAGCGCCGCGAGGAAGCCGAGCGCGTCGCCGAGCGCGTCCACGGCCTCGCGGTCGTGTTGATCCGCACGGCGGGCGAATCGGGCAGCCTCTATGGCTCCGTCACCGCGCGCGACATCGCGGTCGGCTGCGCCGAAGGCGGGCTGAAAGTGGGCCGCGATCAGGTGCTGCTTGAGCATCCGATCAAGACGCTCGGCGTCACCACGGTGCGCGTGGCGCTGCATCCGGAAGTCTCGATCCCGGTTACGGTCAACGTGGCCCGCTCGGTCGAGGAAGCCGAGAAGCAGGCCCGCGGCGAGAGCCTGACCGCCGAGTCCGAGGCCGAGGAGCGCAGCCTGGAGGCCGAGCTCGCCGCCGAGCTCGAAATCGGCGCGGCGCTGCAGGAGTAACCCGCGCCTGGGCGGGCGGACCGGTCGCCTGACCGGTCCGAGGCCGCGAACGCGGCCCGCGCGGAGTCGCGCGAAAGCCAAGCGCGCGGAGCGCGCGCCCGGCGTTTGAGGGCTGATAAAAGGGAAGGCGGGGACGCTTGTGCGTCCCCGCCTTCTTCTTTCTTGCCCGGTTTTGTTCAGCCGGCTTGACCCTGATGACATGGCGCTTGCGCGGCGCCCCCGATATCCCCGTTACTCACAGGGTCGGGCGCGCCGCGCCGACCCTCACTCCGCGCTAGACTGCAGGCCATGAACACTTTCGAATCGCTGGGAGGGAACGGGCTGCTCGGGCAATCGCTCCGCATGCCGCCATCGAACGCCCAGGCCGAGCAGGCGCTGCTCGGTGCCTTGCTTGCGAACAACAAGGCCTATGAGCGCATCGGCGAGTTCCTGGCCGAGCATCATTTCGCCGACCCGATCCATGGCCGCATCTTCCGCGCCATCCAGCGGCGGATCGAAGCCGGCCAGCTTGCCGACGTCGTCACCCTCCGCGCCGAGTTCGAGCATGGCGGCGTGCTGGACGAGGTTGGCGGCCCGCCCTATCTCGCGCAGCTCCTGACCGCCATGGTCGGCGTCATCAATGCCGGCGAATACGGGCGGGTCATCTACGACGCCTGGCTGCGCCGGCAGTTGATCGATGTCGGCGAGACCATCGTCAACAACGCTTTCGGCGCGGAGGCGGAGCTCGACGCCCGTGGCCAGCTCGAGAATGCCGAGCAGCAGCTCTTCGATCTGGCCAAGGATGGCGGCGGCGAAGGCGGCTTCGTCTCCTTCGAGCGCGCCCTGGCCGATGCGGTGCTGCTCGCCGAGCATGCCTTCTCGACCCCGGGCGGCGTGTCGGGGCTGTCGACGGGGCTCCGCGACCTCGACGCCAAGACCGGCGGGCTGCATCCCTCCGATCTCATCATCCTCGCCGGGCGTCCCGGCATGGGGAAGACCGCGCTCGCGACCAAGATCGCCTTCGGCGCGGCGCGCGCCCTGGTCCGCATCGCGCAGGACAAGGACCCGCAGGCGCAGCCCAAGGGCGGCGTCGCGATCTTCTCCCTCGAAATGAGCGCCGACCAGCTCGCGACCCGCCTGCTGTCGGAGGAGGCGCGCGTCTCGGGCGACCGCATCCGCCGCGGCGACATCAGCCAGCGCGACTTCGACAACTTCGTGAATGTCAGTCGCGAGATCGGCACCCTGCCGCTCTATATCGACGATACCCCGGCGATCACCATCTCCGCGCTGCGCACCCGTTGCCGGCGCCTCAAGCGCACACGGGGGCTCGATCTCGTGGTGGTGGACTACCTCCAGCTCATGCGCCCGGCCGCCGGCACCAAGCCGGAAAGCCGCGTGCTGGAAATCTCGATGATTACCCAAGGGCTGAAGGCGATCGCCAAGGAGCTCTCGGTGCCGGTGATCGCACTCTCCCAGCTCTCGCGCGCCGTCGAGCAGCGCGAGGACAAGCGGCCGCAGCTCTCGGACCTCCGTGAATCCGGTTCGATCGAGCAGGACGCCGACATGGTGATGTTCGTCTACCGCGACGAATACTATGTGCGGGCGCAGGAGCCGAAAGCGACCGCATTCGAGAATCCGGAAAAGTTCGAGGAGGCCGTCGAGCGCTGGAAGCAGCGCATGAACGACGCCTACAACCTCGCCGATCTCATCATCTCCAAGCAGCGCCACGGCCCGACCGGCACCATCCCGCTGTTCTTCGAAGCGGAGTTCACCCGCTTCGCCGACCTCGACAACACGCATCGCGACGGGGCGGGCCATGGCGATTAGCGCGCGAGGGGTGGTCACGGTCGACCTCGCCGCGGTCGTCGCCAATTGGCGCCTGCTCCATGACCGGCACGCGCCGGGCGCGGTCGCCGGGGTGGTGAAGGCCGATGGCTACGGATTGGGCGCCGGCCCGGTGGCGCGGGCCCTCTACGCTGCCGGCTGCGGTCACTTCTTCGTGGCGCAGCTCGGGGAAGGCATGGCGCTGCGGGCGGCGATCGGACCCGGGCCGATGATCGCGGTGCTGAACGGCTTCGCGCCCGGCGCCGACGAGGATGCGGGGCTGATGCCGGTGCTGAACACGCTCGGCGACGTCGCACGGCATCGCGGGCGGCCGGCGATCCTGCATCTCGACACCGGCATGGCGCGGCTCGGGCTGGATGCGCGGGAGCAGGCACGGCTGGCTGAGGATGCCGAGCTTCGAAACAGCCTCAATTTGCGCTTCGTGATGACGCATCTGGCCTGTGCCGACGAGCCGGCGCATCCGCTGAACGCCCTGCAGGCGGCGCGCTTCGCCGAGACGGCGGCATTGTTCCCCGGCATCCCCCGCAGCCTGGCGAATTCCAGCGGGTTGTTCCTGGGGCAGGGTTTCGCCTCCGACCTCGCGCGGCCCGGCTGCGCGCTCTACGGGATCAACCCGCAGCCGGGCGGGCCCAACCCGATGCGGCCGGTGATGCGCCTCGACGTACCGGTGCTCCAGGTGCGGGAGATCGGCACGGGTGACACTGTCGGTTACGGCGCGAGCTGGGGGGCGCCCCGGCCGTCCCGCATTGCCACGGTTGCGGCGGGCTATGCGGATGGCTACCTAAGGTCCCTCTCGGGCCGCGCATCCGCCGCCATTGGCGACAGGCCCGTGCCATTGGTGGGCCGTGTCTCGATGGATCTCATCACGCTCGACGTCACCGAATTCCCTGACGTGGTTCAAGGGACGCAGGTCACCCTGATCGGCGGGCCCGGCTGCTCCCCGGACGAGCTGGCGGCCGCCTGCGGCACCATCGGCTACGAGATCCTGACCTCGCTCGGCCCGCGCTACGCGCGCGCGTACCTGCCGGCGTGAGCGCCGCCGAGGGGCAGGATGCCGTGCCGCGCCCGGCGGCGGGCGGCGCCGCGGCCATGGTGCTGGACGGGATCGCCGCCATCGGCCGCGGCGTGATCGGCGTGACCCGCGACCTCGGTGCCGTCACGCTGTTCGCCGCGGAGGCTGTGTCGCACCTGGTGCGACCGCCCTTCTACGGGCGCATCCTGCTGCGGCACTTCATCGAGATCGCCTATTTCAGCCTGCCGGTGGTGGCGCTGACCGCTGTTTTCACCGGCATGGTGCTGGCGCTGCAATCCTATACCGGCTTCGCGCGCTTCAACGCGGAAGGCGCGGTCGCCAACGTCGTCGTGCTCTCGATCACCCGGGAACTCGGCCCGGTGCTGGCGGGGCTGATGGTCGCCGGCCGCATCGGCGCCGCCTTCGCGGCCGAGATCGGCACCATGCGCGTCACCGACCAGATCGACGCGCTGACCACGCTCTCCACCAACCCGATGAAATACCTGGTGGCGCCGCGCCTGCTGGCGGCCAGCATCGCGCTGCCGCTGCTGGTCGTGGTGGCCGACATCCTCGGCGTCATGGGCGGCTGGCTCATCGGCTCGGTGAGGCTCGGCTTCGCCTCGCAGAGCTACTTGAGCGCGACCTTCAACTTCCTGCAATTCGCCGACGTGCTGAGCGGGCTCGTGAAGGCGGCGGCGTTCGGCTTCGTCATCGCGCTGATGGGCTGCTGGTGCGGCTATCACAGCCGGGGCGGCGCCCAGGGCGTGGGCGGCGCCACCACCACTGCGGTCGTCGCCTCCTCCATCCTGATCCTGGCGTTCGACTACGTGCTGACCGAGCTGTTCTTCGCCCGATGATACCGCCGAGCCTGATAGCTGATTCCTTCGTTGTTGTCCTGTCTGTGGAGAGGCTCGGCGGTATCGCGCGCGGGGTTGGCGGGGTGGCCGCGCGCCAGATGAAGACTCTCATACCGGGCCAGCCTATAGGCTGGCCGGTATGAGCCAGCCGAAGATCCGCCTCAGCGGACTGACCAAGAGCTTTGGCGAGAAGCGGGTGCTGGACGGCATCGATCTCGACATGACGGCCGGGCGGTCGATGGTGATCCTGGGCGGTTCCGGCTCCGGCAAGTCGGTCACGCTGAAATGCATGCTCGGGCTGCTGGTCCCGGATGCGGGCATGGTCGAGATCGACGGCCGTGACGTGCTCAAGATGCCGCGGCGGGAGCGGGAAGCGCTGAACGACCGCATCGGCATGCTGTTCCAGAATGGCGCCCTCTTCGACAGCCTGCCGGTCTGGGAGAATGTCTGCTTCAAGCTGCTGGCGCAGAAGCGCATCACCCGCGCCGCCGCCCGCGACAAGGCCGCCGAGGTGCTGGCGCAAGTGGGACTGGCCGCCAGCGTCGGCGACCTGTCGCCGGCCGAGCTCTCGGGCGGCATGCAGAAGCGCGTCGGCCTCGCCCGCGCCATCGCCTCCGAACCCGAAATCCTCTTCTTCGACGAGCCGACCACCGGGCTCGATCCGATCATGGGCGCGGTCATCGACGGCCTGATCCGGGATTGCGTGCAACGACTGGGCGCCACTGCCGTTTCGATCACCCACGACATGGCGAGCGCCAGGCGCATCGGCGATGAGGCGGCGATGCTGCACAAGGGCCGCATCGTCTGGACCGGCCCCGCCGCCGAGCTCGGCCATACCGGCAATGCGATGGTCGATCAATTCGCGCGTGGGGAGCGCGAGGGGCCGATTCAGATGGAGCTCAGGCGGTAGCGGCATGGGCCACCGGATCCTCACCGTATCCGAGCGGCCCGACCTCGCGCCCATCGTCGCCCGGTGGCGGGTGGAGGCCTTCTTCGACTATCCGGGCGGCTGGACGGTCGAGACGATGACGGCGGCGATCCTGGCGCCGCCGGACGGCCCCGAGGAGACCTTCGTCCTGTTCGATCAGGATCGCCCCGTCGGAACCGCCGGCCTGGTGCGTGAGGACCTGGAAACGCGCCCCGACCTCACGCCCTGGCTTGCAGCGGTTTTCGTCGAGCCCGCCTGCCGCGGACGTGGCTATGCCAGTGCCTTGGTGCGGCAGGTCGAAGCCTTCGCGCGGGCCGCTTCCGTGCCGGTTCTGTGGCTCTACACCAGGGCAGCCGAACCGCTCTACGCACGCCTCGGCTGGCAGCGGGTGGGGCTGGGCCGGGACGGGGACCATGAGGTGGTGCTGATGCGGCGCGACCTGACTGGAATCTGACCGCGCATGCCTCCCATGCCCGGCTTGACCGGGCTTCCGCACGCGGCGCAGGCTTTCCGCATAAGAACAAGCCTGTGGAGGTCCGTTTCATGCCGCTTACCCTCACGCCGCTGCATCCGGTCTTCGCCGCCAGGGCCGAAGGCCTCGACCTCACCCGGCCGCTGACCCCGGAAGTGGCTGCCGAGGTCCATGCGGCGATGGACCGCTACGCGGTGCTGGTGATCCCGGACCAGCGCATCGACGACGACCAGCAGATGGCCTTCGGGGGCGCGCTCGGCACCATCGAGGCGACGCGCGGCGTGGTCGATGTCGAGAAGCACCGCCTCAAGCACGACACGATGAACGACATCTCCAACCTCGACACCGACGGCAAGCTGCTGGCGGCCAATGACCGGCGCCGGCTGTTCTCGCTCGGCAACCGGCTCTGGCACAGCGACAGCAGCTTCAAGGCGACACCGGCGAAATACTCCATGCTGCATGCGCGGGTGATCCCGCCCGAGGGCGGCGAGACCGAGTTCGCCGACATGCGCGCCGCCTGGGACGCGCTGCCGGCCGCGATGCAGGCGAAGCTCCAGGAGCTGATCACCCATCACTCCTTGATCTATTCGCGCGCCATCCTCGGCTTCGAGGATTACACGGAGGAGGAGCGGCGGCGCTTCGCGCCGGTGCGCCAGCGGCTGGTGCGGCGGCATGCAAATGGCCGGCAGTCGCTCTACCTCTCCTCGCATGCCGGCACGATCGAGGGCTGGCCGGTGCCGGAGGCGCGGGCGCTGCTGCGCGACCTGACGGAGCACGCGACGCAGCGCGACTTCGTCTATCGCCACCAATGGCGGGTGGGGGAGCTGGTGATGTGGGACAACCGCACCACCATGCATCGCGCCCGCCCCTTCGACGATCACGCCCATGCCCGCGACATGCGCCGGGTGACCATCGAGGACGATGCGCCGACCGTCGCGCAGCGGGCGGCGTAGCCGCCGATCCCGCGCCTGCGGTAGAATGGCGCATGGACGCCACGCCGCCCGCAGCGCCGCCGCGGCACCGCCTGCTGCATGAAGCGGCGGGCGCCTGCGGCGACCTCGGCACCTTCATCCCGCATGCGATCGGCGCCATGGCGGTGGCGGGCCTGGCGCCCGCCGGTGTGCTGTTCGGGTTCGGTGCCTCCCTGATCGGGGCCGGCCTGTTCTACGGGCTGCCGATGGCGGTGCAGCCGATGAAGGCCGTCTCCGCCGTGCTGCTGACCGGGCAGCTCTCCCCCGGCGCCACGGCCGCGGCGGGGCTGATGCTCGGCGCCGTCATGCTGCTGCTCGGTGCCACCGGGCTGATCGGGCGGGTAGCGCGGCTGATCCCGCAATCGGTCGCGGCCGGGCTGCAACTCGGGCTCGGGCTGCTGATGGGCTGGCTCGGGCTCAAGATGATGCTGGAGACGCCCTGGATCGGAGTGCCGGTGGCGGTGCTGCTCCTCGCGCTGCCGCGTCTGGCGCCGCGCCTGCCGGCCGTGCTGCTGGTATTGCCGGCGGCGGTGGTAGCAGGCCTGCTGGGCGGCGTGGCCGAGGTGCCTGGGATCGCGGGCTTCGCGCCGGGACTGCCGCCGCTGATGCTGCCGCAGGACTGGGGTGCGGTGCGGCGGGCGCTGGAATTCGCGGTGCTGCCGCAACTGCCGCTCACGCTCACCAATGCGGTGATCGTCACCGCGATCCTCTGCCGGGAGATGTTCCCGGCCCAGGCCGCACGCGCGACCGAGCGCAACCTGGCGCTGACCACCGGCATCGGGAACCTGCTGCTGGCCCCCTTCGGGGCCATGCCGATGTGCCATGGCGCGGGCGGCGTGATCGCGCAGCACCGCTTCGGTGCTCGCGGCGGGCTGGCGCCGGCGCTGCTCGGCGCCGTGTTGCTGATACTGGGCCTCGGCTTCGCGGAGAGCGCGGCCGGGATCTTCGCGGCCATCCCCGGTGCCGCGGTCGGCGCGCTGCTGCTGGTCGCCGGCACGGATCTGGCGCTGTCGCGGCGCCTGTTCGACGCACGGCCGCATTGCTGGCCGGCGATCGGCATCGCGGCCGCGGGCACGGCGCTGCTCAACCCCGCGATCGGCCTGGCGGCGGGCTGGGCGGTCGAGGCGGCGCGCGGCGCGATCGGGCGGCGGCGCACCCAGGCCTGACGGCCTGAATTCCCCAGGCCGTGTATGCTGGATGGCGTGCAGGCGCAGGACCCCATCATCGTCTTCGATACCGACTGCGTGCTTTGCAGCGGCATCGTCGCCTTCGTGCTGGCGCATGAGCGCGACCGGCAACTCCGCTTCGCGGGGGCCTGGTCGGCGGAGGGCCTGGCGCTGGCGGCGCGGCACGGCTTCTCCAGGCAGGACCTCGAGGAGACCTTCCTGCTGATTGCCGGCGGACATGTGCTGACCCGGTCCGACGCCGCTCTCGCCATCCTGCGCCACATGCGGGCGCCATGGCGCTGGCTCATGGCGCTGCGCCTGGTGCCGAGGCCGCTGCGCGACGTCGTCTATCGCTTCGTGGCACGGCGCCGCTACCGGTGGTTCGGACGCCGGGAGAACTGCACCATCGTTCCCGCGGGCGAGCGCGAGCGCTTCATTGGCGTACGCGGCAGGGCACCGGGCGCCTCATAGCGGCAGGCGCTCTACCGCGCCTGCACGATCGCGCCGTACCAGCCGAGGCCCTGGTAGGTCTCGTAGCCCGGCGTCTTATGGAAGGTGATGCCGCGGCCTTCCGCGTCGCGGTAGCTGCCGGCTTCCCGCCCTTCGGTGCGGAGCGCCACCACCTCGGCCAGCAGGCCGCGGCCGTCGCTTGCCGCCAGGACGCGGTGGCGGCTGTCGAGCAGCAGCACGCGGCTGTTGGCGCCGTCCACGCGCACGCCCTGCACCACGGCACGCGCCTGCGGCGCCCAGTCGAAATGGATGCCGAGCACGCCGATCGGACGGCCGCGCGCGGCCGCGCCCTCACGCACCGCGGCGGCATAGGTCGCGACCGGTGCGCCGCCCAGCGCCGCGCAGGCCGCGACGTCGGCGACCGCGTAGTCGTCGCCCGAAGCGCTCTCCATCGCCGCGCGGAACCAGCTCTCGCGCGAGACGTCGAAGCCCCGCACATCCCGGAAGCGATCCGGCCGGCCATGCGCGATGACCCGGCCGGCAGCGTCGCAGAGCCAGAGGTCGAGATAGACGGTATAGGCGCCGAGGATCACGCCGAGCCGGTGCTCGGCATGCGCCAGAGCCGCTTCTTCCGGCGCCGCGGCGGCATCGACCACGGCGGAATCGGTCGCCCACCAGCGCACGTCGCAGCTCCTCTCGTAGAGGTTGCGGTCCATGATCTCGATGGCATTGCGCGCCAGGTCGATCATCCGCTCGCCCCTGACCTCGGCCGCCATGCGCTCGCCCACCTGGCGGAGGGCGGTGAAGGCGCCGGCGAGCTCGGTCTCCATCTGCGCGGCCAGGCGGCCGACCTCGGCGGAAACCGCCTTCACCTCGCCGGCGACCACCGCGAAGCCGCGGCCGGCCTCCCCGGCGCGCGCCGCCTCGATCGTCGCGTTCAGCGCCAGGATGCGGGTCTGCGCGGTGATGGCCTGGATTGCCTGCGCCTTGGCCGCGGCCACGCGGGCCGCCGCTTCGACCAGGGCCAGCACCGCTTCGGGCGTCGCCGCCTCCTGCACGGGGGAGGCGGATTCGCTGGGCTGGGCGATCATGTTCATAAGGCGGCTCCATCAGCCGCCCTCGCGGCACTGCAACATTCCGCTGGAAAAGCTTACCGGCTCCTTGCCGAATCGGCTTCTCCTGGCGTTTGCGGCCGGCTATGGCTTGTCTGTCCACGTTTCGTTCTCCTGCCGCGCGAGATTCATGGCCAAGCCCCTCTCCCGCTTCGTCTGCCAGGCCTGCGGTGCCGTCAGCCCGAAATGGCAGGGGCGCTGTGATGCCTGCGGCGAATGGAACACGCTGATCGAGGAAGCCGCCGCCCCGCGCGGTCCCGGCCCTGCCGCCAAGGCAGGCGGGGGGCGGCAGATCGAATTCGTCGGCCTCAAGGGCGAAAGCGCCCCACCGCCACGCATCGGCACCGGCATCGCGGAGCTGGACCGGGTGCTGGGCGGCGGGCTGGTCGCGGCCTCCGCGGTGCTGGTGGGCGGCGATCCCGGCATCGGCAAGTCGACCATCCTGCTGCAGGCGGCGGCCCGCATCGCGGCGTCCGGCCGCCGTGCCCTCTATGTCTCGGGTGAGGAGGCGGTGGAGCAGGTGCGGCTGCGCGCTCGGCGGCTCGGCCTGTCGGAGACGCCGCTGGCGCTGGCCTCGGCGACCGCGCTCCGTGACATCGTCGCCAGCCTGGAGCGGGAGACGGAGGCGGCGCTGGTCGTCATCGACAGCATCCAGACCGTCTGGCTGGACGCGCTCGATTCGGCGCCGGGCACCGTCGCCCAGGTCCGGGCCTGCGCGGCGGAGCTGATCCGGCTGGCCAAGGCGCGTGGCTTCGCGCTGATCCTGGTCGGCCACGTCACCAAGGAAGGCACGCTGGCCGGGCCGCGGGTGCTGGAGCACATGGTCGACGCGACGCTCTACTTCGAAGGCGACCGCGGCCATCAGTTCCGCATCCTGCGCGCCACCAAGAACCGCTTCGGCGCCACCGACGAGATCGGCGTCTTCGAGATGACGGATGCGGGCCTGGTCGAGGTCGCGAACCCCTCCGCCCTGTTCCTGGCGGAGCGGCGGGGCAATGTCTCCGGCAGCGCGGTCTTCGCGGGCGTCGAGGGCACGCGGCCGGTACTGGTGGAGGTGCAGGCCCTGCTCTCGCCCAGCACGGGCGGCAGCCCGCGCCGGCAGGTGGTGGGCTGGGATTCCGGGCGGCTCTCGATGCTGCTGGCGGTGCTCGAGTCGCGCTGCGGCATGAGCCTCGGCCAGAACGACGTCTACCTGAACATCGCGGGCGGGCTGCGCATCCAGGAACCGGCCGCCGATCTTGCGGTCGCGGCGGCGCTGGCCTCGGCCGCGACCGACCGGCCGACCGACCCCGACCGCGTCTATTTCGGAGAGGTGGGCCTCTCCGGCGAAGTCCGGCAGGTCAGCCAGCCGGACCAGCGCCTGCGCGAGGCCCAGAAACTCGGCTTTCTGCAGGCGACCCTGCCGAAGCGCGCGGCGCGGGCGGGGCGCGTGCCGGCGGCGCCGGAAGGCCTGGCCCTCACGGAGGTCGGACACCTGGCCGACCTCATCGCCGGCTTCGCCGAAGCCAGCGTCAAGAAGCGGCAACCGGCGTAGGGCTACGCCTCCACGCCGCTGCCACAGGCCGCCAATAGTCCCTGCGGAGCGAGGCGCAGCCGATCCTCCTTCGCCGAGGCTCCGGAGGACGAATGCTCCGGGGCCGCGAATGCGGCCTCGCGCGCGACCGACAGTTGCCGCCAGAGCACACCTGACAGCGCGCAAGCCAAGGCCGCGGATGCGGCCGCCGGCGCTTGAGGCCATGATGATGACGCCACGCAACGCCCCCGCTATACCCCCCGCATGACCTGGGTTGATGGCGTCTTGCTGGGCGTGATCGCTGTATCGGCGATTCACGCCTTTTTCCGCGGTTTGGTGAGCGAGGCCTTGGGCGTCGGCGCCTGGATCGGCGCCGCAGTGACCGCCCTCTATGCACTGCCGCAGGTGCGCCCCATGGTCTCGCCCTATGTCGAACAGCCCTGGCTGGTTGACGCGATCGCCGCCGGCGGCGTGTTCCTGGTGGTGCTGATCATCCTGAAGATCATCATTTCCTGGATCGCGGGCATCGTTCAGGCCTCGCTGCTCTCCGGCCTCGACCGTGTGTTGGGTCTGGTATTCGGGATTGCCCGGGGTGCCTTCCTGGTCCTGCTCGCCTATATCGTGGGTGGCCTCGTGCTCCCCGCGCCGGAGCGGTGGCCGGAACCCGTGCGGGAGGCGCGGGCCCTGCCCATCGTGGCCGATGGAGCCGCGAGGCTGGTGGCACAGCTACCTGAGGAATACCGCCCCCGCCTGCCCGACCCCCCGGACAGGCCGGTGCCGACCATGGAAGAGCTGTTGCGCCCGCCGGCGCGCAGCCGCCAGTGAGGACCATGATGACCGATGCGCCCGACGCCATCGACCATGACGACGCTTCCCGTGTGCTCGACGCTTCTCCCCGCGTCCTCATGGACGACGACGACAAACCGCATGAGGAATGCGGTGTCTTCGGGGTCTGGCGCTCGACCGACGCCGCGGCGCTGACCGCCCTTGGCCTGCACGCCCTCCAGCATCGCGGGCAGGAGGCGGCGGGCATCGTCAGCCTCGACGATGGCGGGCTGTTCCACAGCCACAAGGGCCTCGGCCTGGTCGGCGACAATTTCAGCGATGCCAAGGTCATGGCCGGGCTGCCCGGCCGCGCTTCGATCGGGCACAACCGCTACGCCACCACCGGCGAGACGGCGCTGCGCAACGTGCAGCCGCTCTACGCCGATTTCGAGTTCGGCGGCTTCGCCGTCGCGCATAACGGCAACCTGACCAATGCCTATGCGTTGAAGCGCGCCCTGGTCCGCCGCGGCTGCCTGTTCCAGAGCACGACCGACAGCGAGGTCTTCGTCCACCTGATCGCGATCAGCCTCTATTCCACCGTGGTGGACCGGCTGATCGATGCGCTGAAGCAGGTGCAGGGCGCCTATAGCCTGGTGGCGCTGCACAATGGCGCGCTGCTCGGCGCCCGCGACCCGCTCGGCGTCCGGCCGCTGGTGCTCGGCCGGCTGCCGGGCCATGCCGGTGGCGGCCATGTGCTCGCCTCCGAGACCTGCGCGCTCGACATTGTCGGCGCAGAATTCGTGCGCGACATCGAGCCGGGCGAGATCGTCGTCATCGACGATGCCGGCGTGCGCAGCGTGAAGCCCTTCGGGCGGCACGAGAGCCGCTTCTGCATCTTCGAATACATCTACTTCTCGCGGCCGGACTCCGTGAGCGAGGGCACGCCGGTCTACGACACCAGGAAGCGCATTGGCGCCGAGCTGGCGCGCGAGAGCCATGTGTCGGCGGATGTGGTCGTCCCGGTGCCGGACAGCGGCGTGCCGGCGGCGATGGGCTATGCGGCCGAGGCCAAGATCCCCTTCGAGCTCGGCATCATCCGCAACCACTATGTCGGCCGCACCTTCATCGAGCCGACCGACCAGATCCGCCACCTCGGCGTGAAGCTGAAGCACAGCGCGAACAAGCCGATCCTCGCGGGCAAGCGGGTCATCCTCGTCGATGATTCGATCGTGCGCGGTACCACCAGCCGCAAGATCGTCGAGATGGTGCGCCAGGCCGGCGCGACCGAGGTGCATATGCGCATCTCCTCGCCGCCCACGACCCATAGCTGCTACTACGGCATCGACACGCCGGAGCGCTCGCAGCTCATGGCCGCCAGGCACGATCTCGAGGAGATGGCGCGCATCATCGGCGTCGACAGCCTGGCCTTCATCTCGCTCGACGGGCTCTACCGTGCCCTCGGCAAGCCGGGGCGCGACGCGAAGAAGCCGGCCTATTGCGACGCCTGCTTCACCGGCGAGTACGCGATCCCGCTGACCGACTGGCAGGACAATTCGGAGAAGCAGCTCTCGCTGCTCCAGCCCGTCGGCACGTGACGGGGCTGCTCTCGGATCGGGTGGCGCTGGTCACCGGCGCCTCCCGCGGGATCGGCGCGGCCGTCGCCATCGAGCTCGCGCGCCGCGGCGCGCATGTGGTGATCACGGCGCGCACCCAGGGCGGGCTCGAGGAGACGGATGACGCGATCCGCGAAGCAGGCGGCAAGGCGTCGCTGCTGCCGCTCGACCTCGTGCGCGACCAGGAGCAGATCGACCAGATCGGCCCTTCGATCTACGAGCGCTTCGGGCGGCTCGACATCCTGGTGCATGCGGCGGGTGCCTTGAACCGGCTGACGCCGGTCGCGCATGTCGATCCCGCCGATTGGACCACGGTGATCGGGGTGAACCTCTCGGCTGCCTGGCGGCTGATCCGGAGCTGCGATCCGCCGCTCCGCGCCTCCGATGCCGGCCGCGCGGTGTTCCTGACCGATGCCCTCGCCGGCGCACCGACGCCCTATTGGGGCATGTACGGCGCCAGCAAGGCGGGCATGGAGCATCTGGTGCGCACCTGGGCGGCGGAGGTCGCGGGGACGCGGCTGCGGATCAATCTGCACGACCCCGGCGCGGTCGCGACCAAGCTGCGCGCGCTGGCCTTCCCGGGCGAGGCACGCGAGAGCCTGCCGAAGCCCGCCGAGGTGGCGCCGGCGATCGCCGATCTCTGCGGCCCCGGCGAGACCCGGCACGCGGCAAGCCTGCCGGCCTAATCCGATTCGGCCTGCCCGCCCGAACCCCGCCGATCAGACGGCCGCCGCGGCGACCTCCTGCTTCTGGCCGGTCGACGCGCTGCGCCGCCGCGCCCGCACGGCCTCCGCCAGCGTCTCCAGCACCGCGACCGAGGTCGGCCAGTCGATGCAGCCATCGGTGATGCTCTGGCCGTAGGTCAGCATCCTGCCGGGCACCAGATCCTGGCGGCCGCCGACCAGGTTGCTCTCGACCATCGCGCCCAGGATGCGGCAGTCGCCGGCCGCGACCTGCCGGGCGACATCCGCGATCACCGCTGGCTGGTTCTCCGGATCCTTGCCGCTGTTGGCGTGGCTGGCATCGACCATGATGCGCGGCGCCAGGCCGGCCTTGATCGCGCCCGCTGCCGCCGCCTGCACGCTGTCCGCGTCGTAGTTGGGCTGCTTCCCGCCCCGCAGGATCAGGTGGCAATCCTCATTGCCGCGAGTGGAGGCGATGGCCGCCCGGCCTTCCTTGGTGACCGCGGGGAAGTGGTGGGCCTGCGAGGCCGCCAGGATCGCGTCGAGCGCGATCTTCACGTCGCCATTGGTCCCGTTCTTGAACCCGATCGGGCAGGACAGGCCGGAGGCGAGCTGGCGATGCACCTGGCTCTCGGTCGTCCGGGCGCCGATCGCGCCCCAGCTCACCAAGTCGGCGATGTATTGCGGGGTGATGGTATCCAGGAACTCGCAGCCGGCCGGCAATCCCATGCCGTTGATGTCGAGCAACAGGCCGCGGGCGATGCGCAGGCCCTCCTCGATCCGGAAGCTGTCGTCGAGCCGCGGATCGTTGATCAGCCCCTTCCACCCGACGGTCGTCCGCGGCTTCTCGAAATAGACCCGCATGACGATCTCGAGCTCCGTGCCGAAGCGCAGGCGCTGCCGCGCAAGCCGCTCGGCGTAGTCGCGCGCCGCCACGGGATCGTGGATCGAGCAGGGGCCGGCGATCACGATCAGCCGGTCGTCATCCCCATGCAGGATGCTGTGGATGGCGTGCCGCGCATCCGCGACCGTCCGGCTGACAGTGGCGCTCCGGGGTATCTCCCCGATGATGCGCGCGGGCGAGGTCAGCTCGCTGATGGTCTGGATCCGCAGATCCTCGATCGGTTCCACCTGGGTATGCCTCCTGTTGGGCCATGCCTGGCGGCACAAAAAAACCGCCAGGGAAACTGGCGGTTGTTCGGGAACTCACGATGCCTCGTCGCTTGCGCGCGCCCCTACCTCCGCCGATGTGTGCGGACGTAATAAAATCGAGCGGCGGCGATGCCAGCGAAGGACATGCCCAACACCTAGGACGGCCGCGCCGGCTTGTCACCCTCGAATCGATCGCGCATGGCAGCTAGATTGACGGAGCAAGCCAGGAGGCCGCCGCCATGATCCCCAGCCCCGATGCCTCCCTGCTTGCCGCCTCCCCCTGGTGGCGCCCGGATCCCGGCACCCATCTCGTGATCCGGGGCGGCGCCCGGCTCACCGGCACCTATCCGATCAGCGGCGCCAAGAATGCCGCCCTGCCCCTGATGGTCGCGGCGCTGCTGAGCCCGCACCTCGTGACCCTGCACAACCTGCCCGCCAATCTCGACGTCGCGGTGCTGGCGAACCTGCTGCAGCGCCTCGGCGTCGGCCTCGGCTGGTCCGGCGGCCGCGCCGGCCTCACGCTGACGCTCTGCGCCGACCGCCTGCACTCGCGACGGATCGAGGGCGCGCTGGTGGGCCGGATGCGGGCCTCGATCCTCCTCCTGGGTGCGATGCTGGGCCGCTGCGGCGAAGCCTCCCTGCCGATGCCGGGCGGGGATGCGATCGGGCTGCGGGGGATCGACTTCCATGTCGCCGGCCTGCGCGCCATGGGGGCGGAGATCGACCTCGCCGGCGGCATGATCCAGGCCCGGGCGCCGCACGGCCTGCACGGCGCCGAGATCCTGCTGCCGCAGCCCTCGGTCGGCGCGACGCAGAACCTGATGCTGGCCGCCGTGCTGGCGCGCGGCGAAACCGTGATCCGCAACGCCGCGCGCGAGCCCGAGATCGCCGATCTCGCCCGCTGCCTGATCGCGATGGGCGCTGGGATCACGGGGCTGGATGGCGACCTGCTCACCGTGCAGGGCGGCGCGTCGCTGACCGGCGCGGTGCACAGCGTCATGCCCGACCGCATCGAGACCGGGACGCTCGCCTGCGCCGCGGCGGTGACGGATGGCGCGCTGTTCCTGGAGCATGCCCGCGCCGAGCTGCTCGGCGCCGGCCTGCCTCTGCTCGCGGCGGCGGGCGTCGCGCTGGAGGAGACCGGGACCGGCCTGATCGCGCGCCGGGCTTCGGCCGGCTTGATCGGCACCGACTTCAGGACCATGCCCTATCCGGGCTTCGCGACCGACCTGCAATCGCCGGTCATGGCCATGCTCGCGACGGCGCGGGGCGCCAGCGCCATCACCGAGACCATCTTCGAACAGCGGTTCCGGCATGTGGACGAGCTCCGGAAGCTGGGCGCTGATATCACCGTCCATGGCAGGACCGCCTGGGTGCGCGGCGTCACGCGGCTAACCGGCGCCCGGGTGACGGCGACCGACCTGCGCGCCGCGGCGGCGCTGGTCCTGGCAGGGCTCGGCGCCCGGGGGGAGACGGCGCTCGACGGGCTCGAGCATCTCGATCGCGGCTATGACGGGATGGCGGAAAAGCTCGCGGCCTGCGGCGCCGACATCAGGCGGGAGGCGCGCGCGTGACGCCGCGCCATATCGGTATCGTCGGCTGCTCCGCGGAAGGTGCGGCGCTCTGCTACCGGACCATCTGCACGGAGGGCGCCGCGCTGCTCGGGCCGCATGCGCATCCCGAAATCTCCATGCACACGCATTCGCTTGCCGATTATGTCGCCTGCCTCGAGCGCGGCGACTGGGCCGGCGTCGGCGAACTGATGCTCTCCTCCGCCCGGAAGCTCGCGGCGGCCGGCGCCGAGTTGCTGATCTGCCCGGACAACACGATCCACCAGGCGCTGCCTGATATCGCGGCGCGATCGCCGCTGCCCTGGCTGCACATCGCGGAGGTCGTCGCGGCGGAAGCGAAGGCGCGCGGCTTCCGCCGCCCCGGCATCACCGGCACGCGCTGGCTGATGGACAGCGCCGTCTATCCGGAGGCGCTCGCGGCGCACGGGCTGGAACACCGGCTGCCCGATGCCGCCGAGCGTGAAGAGATCAGTCGCATCATCATGGAGGAGCTGGTCTACGGGATCTTCAAGCCGGAGGCGGTCGCCCGCTTCCGGCAGGTCTTCGGCCGCCTGCGGGATGCCGGCTGCGACGCCGTCATCCTCGGCTGCACCGAGATCCCGCTGATCATGGACGACGCGAACTCACCGCTACCAACACTCGATTCCACGCGCCTGCTGGCGCGCGCCGCGTTGCGCCGGTCGGTGCAGCGCATGATGCCCGCCTGATGCCGCCGCCGCTCTCCGTCACCTTCGCCGCCGGCGCTGCCGGCCCCTGGCGCATCGAGCGGATCGAGGCGGTGCTGGGCGAGGCCCTGCCGGCCGCGGCACGGCTCACCATGCAGGAAGGCGCCAGCGTGCCGGCGCCACCGGATGCGGTCTGGGCCTTGCGCGGCACTACCAGCAACCCGCGCTACACCACTCGCGCCGAGCTCGACGCGCTGGCGGCCGTGCAGCAGGGGCTCGGCCGGAGGCAGGCGACGCGCGCGGCGCTGATCCCGATCCGCAAGACCGAGGCCTGGTGGGCGCTCGCCCAGGATGAGCGCCGCGCCATCCTGGAGGAGAGCTCCCACCACATCGCGATCGGGCTGGACTACCTGCCGGCCGTCGCGCGCCGCCTGCATCACGGCCGCGAGCTCGGCGAGCCCTTCGACTTCCTGACCTGGTTCGAATACGCGCCGGAGGATGCCGAGGCCTTCGAGGTGCTGGTGCGGCGCCTGCGCGCGACCGAAGAATGGCGCCATGTCACGCGCGAGGTCGATATCCGGCTCAGCCGGGACGCCTGAGGCGCCATCCGCTACTTGCGGCGGTTCTCGACCAGGACGCCGTCGCGGGCGAGTGCGGCGATCTCGTCGTCGGAGAAGCCGCGGGCGCGGAGCACCGCCGCGCCATGCTCGTTGAAGCGCGGCGGCGCGCTCCTGGTGCCACCAGGCGTGCGGGAGAGCTTTATCGGCGTGCCGAGCCCCCGGAAGCCGCCGAGCTCCGTCACCATCTTCCGGTGCGCGGTGTGATCGGCCGCCATCGCCTCGTCGACATTGAGCACCGGCCCCGCCGGCAGCCCGGCGGCCAGCATGCGCCGGGTCAGCGCATGCCCGTCCTCGTCGGCGAAGCGCGCGTTCAGCACCTCGGTCAGCGCGGCGCGGTTGGTGACGCGGGCGCCATTGGTCGCGAAGCGCGGATCGCCTGCCATCTCCGGCATGCCGAGGAAGTCGCAGAACTTCCGGAAGGCGGGGTCGTTGCCGGCGGCGACGAAGACCTCGCAGGTCTTGGTCTGGAACTTGGAATAGGGCGCCAGGTTCGGGTGCGGGTTGCCGGTCGCCTGCGGGCGCTTGCTGTTGAGAAAGAAATTCGCGGCATGCGGATGCAGCAGCGCCATGCCGCAATCATGCAGCGTCATGTCGCAATACTGGCCCTGGCCTGAGGTCTTCCGCTCGTGCAGCGCCATCAGGATGGCGATCGCGGAGAAGAGGCCGGTCGCGATGTCGACGATCGGGGTGCCGAGCCTGGTCGCGCCGCTGGTCTCGGTGCCG
>NZ_JAAGBB010000056.1 GCF_018129085.1 Plastoroseomonas hellenica | reverse complement strand
CGCCGCGGTGGCGACCAACCCGATCCCCGGCACCCGCCGCGTCGACCCCTTCGCCCCCCCGCCGGCCGGCCCCGCCGCACGCACCGACGGGCAGGTCGTCGCGGTGCCGGGCGGCGCGCCGGTGGTGACCGGCGCCGGCAGCGGCGGCGTCACGACCTATGTCGAGCCAGGCGGCCCCGGTGGCGTCATGGTGCAGAATGGCCCGAACTCGGCGACGCTGTTCGGCGCCGATGGCAGCGTCCGGGTGGTGCCGCGCTGAAGCGCGGGGGCGCATGATGCGCATCCTCTATTTCGCCTGGCTGCGGCAGAAGACCGGCATTGCCGAGGAGACGGTGTCGCCGCCCGAGACGGTGCGCGACGTCGCTGGGCTGATCGCCTGGCTCGCGGTGCAGAGCCCGGGCCACGCCGACGCTTTTGCCCAGGCCCGCCAGGTCCGCGCCGCGGTGAACCAGGAATTCGCCCGCCCGGGCGATCCCGTGGCGCCAGGCGACGAGGTCGCCTTCTTCCCGCCGGTCACCGGAGGCTGACATGGAGCCCCGAATCCGCGTGCAGGAAGAGCCTTTCGACGCGGCGGCAGAGATGGCGGCGCTGAGCGAAGGCCGCACCGATGTCGGCGGCCTGGCCAGCTTCATCGGCCTCTGCCGCGCCGATGACGGCCTGGCGGCACTGGTGTTGGAGCACTACCCCGGCATGACCGAACGCGCGATCGGGCGCATCGTCGCCGAAGCGGTTGAGCGCTGGCCGCTCACCGGCTGCACGGTGATCCACCGGGTCGGCCGCATCCGTCCCGGGGAAGGGATCGTGCTGGTCCTGGCGGCCTCCGCCCACCGCGCCGCCGCGTTGGAAAGCTGCGGCTTCCTGATCGACTGGCTGAAGACCCGCGCACCCTTCTGGAAGCGCGAGGAATTCGCCGATGGCGACGACCGCTGGGTCGAAGCCCGCGATACCGACGATGCGGCCGCGGCGCGCTGGGACGCGCCGCGCCCATGACGCCTGAAGGCTTCGCCCGCATCGAGCTGCCCTGCCGCGACCTCGGCCGGCAACGTGACTTCTACGCGCGTGTGCTGGGCCTGAAGCCGCTCGGCAATGGCGGCATCGCCTTCGATCTCGGGGGCATCGCGCTGGTGCTCCGGGCGCGCGGCGATGCGCTGTTCCCGGAAGCCGGCGGCCCCGGCGCGCTGCTCGCCTTTGCGGTGCCGGGCGAGGAGCTCGACCGCTGGCACCGCCGCCTGCTGACGCAACGCGCCGCGGTGCTGGAGGCACCGCGTGCCATGCCGGATGGCCGCCGTGCGCTGCATTGCGCCGATGCGGAAGGCAATGTCGTGGAGCTCTTCGCGGCGGCATGACGCGGGCCGCGATCGCGATCGCCACGGGTGCGGCGATGCTGGTCTGGCCGGCCTTCCTCAACGGCTATCCGCTGCTGTTCAGCGACACCGGCGGCTTCCTGGCGCAGACGCTGGTGCCGCTGATGATCTGGGACAAGCCCTGGATCTACGGGCCGCTGCTGCACCTGTTCCACTGGCGGATCTCGCTCTGGCTGCCGCTCGCCGCGCAGGCGCTGCTGGTCTCCCACCTGCTGTGGCTGACCGGGCGCGTGCTGTTGGGCGCGCGGCCCTGGTGGCATCTGGCGGTCTGCGCGGCTGCGTCGGCGCTCACCACCGCGCCCTTCACCATCGCGCTGCTGATGCCCGATGTCTTCGCGCCGCTGGTGCTGCTCTGCCTGTTCCTGCTGGGCTTCTCGACCGAGCGGTTGTCGCGGGCGGAAACGCTCTGGGTCGGGCTGGTCGCGACCCTCGGCATCGCGGCGCATCTCTCCCACCTGCCATTGGCGTTGGCGCTGGTCGTGCTCGGCGCGCTGATGGCGCGGCGGATCGCGCCGGTCGCGCGCATGGCGGCACCGCTGGCGGGTGCGGTGCTGCTGCTGCTGGCCACCAACTGGGTCGGGCATGGCCGCCTCTCGCTCTCCCCACACGGCGCCACCTTCCTGCTGGCGCGCCTGCAGGATGACGGGCCGGCAGCGCGCACCATCCAGGCGGAATGCCCGGCGCGCGGCTGGTATCTCTGCGCCTTCGCCGGCCGGCTGCCGATGGACAGCGATGACTTCCTCTGGCCGCCCGACAGCCCCGTGAACCGCGACGCCGAAGGCCGCGCCCGCTTCCTCGGCGGCGCCCTGCTCTCCCCCGAGGCGCGGGAGATCGTCGCCGAGACGCTGCGGCGCGAGCCGGGCGCGGTCGCGGCGGCGATGGCGCGCAACGCGGTGCAGCAGCTCTTCATGGCCGAGGCCGGCGACACGCTGGTGCCGGACCATCTGGAAGCGGCGGTCGGCAACCGCATCCGCGACTATTTCCCGGCGACCGAACGCGCCCGCTTCGATGCCGCCTTGCAGACACAGGGCGCTCTGCCAGCGGCCGTCGTCCCCTTCCTGCTGCCGCACCTTCCGGTGCTGCTGCTCGGCCTGCCGCTCTGCCTGTTCGGCTTCTGGCGCGCGGCGCGGACCGGGGATCTGCGGGCCTTCGCCTTCCTGCTGCTGGTGCTGGCCGGCGTTTCGGCCAATGCGCTGGCGACCGGCGCACTGTCCAAGCCGCACCACCGCTACGAAGCCCGCATCCTCTGGCTGCTGCCGCTGGCGGGCGCGATGGCGGTGGCCGCTTCCCGAGGAGGGCTCCGCCCTCGCCGGACCCCACCCGCCAGGAGCATGGATGCTCCTGGACCTGCATCACGTGGTGCCATGCCTGGGAAGGAGGGTCTTTGACCCTCCTTCCCAGGCATGGCTCGAAGAATGGTGGGGTCCGGGGCATGGCCCCATGCCCTGGCAGGGTGGGTCCGGGAGGGGCAGAGCTCCTCCCGGGAACCGCCCTTGCCATCCTCGCCGGCGCGCTGCTGCTGGCCTGGCCCGCCTTTCTCAATGGCTATCCCTTGGTCTTCATCGACACGGTGTCCTACCTGGCGCAGACGATCGTGCCGGAGATGCCCTGGGACAAGGCGCCGGCCTATGGGCCTTTCCTGCACGCCTTCCATTGGCGGATGACGCTCTGGGGCTCGCTCGCGGCGCAGGTGGCGCTGCTGTCCTGGATGCTGTGGCTGACGCAGCGGGGGGCGCGCGGCGGGGTGACGCCCGCCGCGCATCTGCTGCTCTGCGCGGCGATGGTGGCGCTGACCTCGCTCCCCTGGTTCGCGGCAACGCTGATGCCGGATGTGCTCTCCGGCGTGGCCGCGCTGGCGGTGTTCCTGCTCGGCTGCGCGCGGCCGCGGCTGTCGCGCATCGAAGCCGTGGCGGTGCTGCTGGTGGGCGTCTTCGCGGTGGCGGCGCATCTGTCGCACCTGATCATCGCCGCGGCCGTGGTCGCGCTGGTGGTGGTGCTGGAACGGCGCGTGGGTTCGGCGCTGCGGGCCGCGGCGGCGCCGGCGCTCGCCATCCTGGTGCTGCTGGGGGCGAACCTGGCGGGGCATGGGAGGGCGGTGCTGTCGCCGAACGGTGCGATCTTCCTGCTGGCGCGGCTGCAAGCGGACGGGCCGGCGGCGGCGACCCTCCGCGAACGCTGCCCCGATGCGGGCTGGTATCTCTGCGCCTTCGCCGACCGGCTGCCGATGGACAGCGACGAATTCCTCTGGGATCCGGCGAGTCCGGTCTCGCGCGATGCCGATGGCCATCCGCGCTTCATGGGCAGCGTCGCGCTGGTGCCGGAGGCCCAGGCAATCATCGCTGCGACCCTGGCCGACCGGCCCTTCGCGGTGCTGCGCGCGATGGCCGGCAACGCCCTGGCGCAGCTCGCGCTGCCGCAGGTCGGGGATACTCTGCCGGACACGCATCTCGCGCTCAGCGCCCGGCGCATGGTGCGGGATGGCTTTCCGCCGCGCGAGCTCGCGGCTTTCGATGCCGGGCTGCAGATGCGCGGGCTGCTGCCGGAGGTCGCCGCGCCCTTCCTGCGGCCGCATCTGCCGGTGCTCATTGCCGCGGTCCCGCTGGCCCTGCTCGGCCTTGCGCGCGGCGGGCGGGAGCAGCGGGCGCTGGTGCTGGCGGCTTTGGTCGCGATCGGCGCCAATGCCGCCGCGACCGGGGCCTTGTCGAAGCCGCATCATCGCTATGAGGCGCGGATCATCTGGCTGCTGCCGCTGGCCGCCATGCTGGCCCTGGCGCCCCGGCGCGGACGTGATCCCGGCCTGGCTTGACGCGCGCCCCGGTCGAATCCGAGGCTCCCGGCGGGCGCCGGGCCGCCGCGAGGCGGAAGCAGCCCGCAACAAGTAAGGAAGGGAGATGGGCGCGATGAAAGCCGAGCCGCAGGATGAACACCGCTGGCTGCAGCAGCTGGTCGGGCGCTGGACCTTCGAGAGCGAGGCCCAGATGGGCCCCGGTCAGCCGCCGATAAAGAGCAGCGGCAAGGAGACGGTCCGCTCCATCGGCGGGCTCTGGGTCATCGCCGATGGCGAGGGGACGATGCCGGATGGCAATCCCGCGACCATGATCATGACGCTGGGCTACGACCCGAAGAAGGGCCGCTTCGTCGGCACCTGGCTCGGCTCCATGATGACGCTGATGTGGGTCTATGACGGCTTCCTCGATGCCGGTCGCAAGGTGCTCACGCTGGAAGCGGAGGGCCCGAGCTTCACCGATGAGAGCAAGACGGCGAAGTACCGCGACATCATCACCCTGGAGAGCACCGACCACCGCATCCTGACCTCGCGCGTACTGGGCGAGGACGGCACTTGGACCGAATTCATGACGGCGCATTACCGCCGCATCGGCTGAACTCAAGCGAAACCAAGCGGCCGCAGGCCGCCATCAGTTCCTGCGGAGCGAGCGCAGCGATGCTCCGGGGCCGCGAACGCGGCCCCGCGCGCGACCAACCGCTGCCGCCAGTGCGCACCCGACAGCGCGCAAGCCAAGCCGGCGGATGCCGGCGCCGGCGCCTGAGGACAGATCAATGCGCCTCGACTGGCGACAGCCGGTCGACGGCGCGTAATACGGTCTGCGCGAAGCGCCAGATGGAGGAGAGCCCGATGAACAGCTCGGTCGGGCTGCCGACATCGCCGATCTGCAGATGGAAGCCGTTGGTGTGCACGGTAATGCCGATGCGCATCGTCTCGGTGATCGCGTTCTGCGCGCGCGCCTGGTAGACGCTGTCCACCAGGCGCCGCCCGAATTCGCGCGCATCATCGAGCGACAGCACCATGATGCGGGGCGAGGCGCGGCTTTCGTTGAAGGCGAAGGCCGCGTCGAAGGCGATGCCGCCTTCGACAGCGGAGAGCGTCACCCGCGTCACGCCCTTGCCCGCCGGATACAGCACCGCGCGCTCATCCAGATCCACCGCGAGCGACATCTCGGCCGGGGTCTGCAGGGGCCGCGGGCGCTCGGGCATCGGGATGGTGATCATGCGGGACCTCTCATCGCGGGTGCGGGCAAAGCTTGCGCCCGCACCCGATGATGGGATCAGGCGGCGGCTTTGGCCACCTCGTCCGGCGGCAGTTGCACCAGCGCCTCGTAGTCGGTCATCAACGTGCGCGTGATCTCACCGGGGGTATAGACTTGCCCGGCGATCTCGCGCACCGGCGTCACCTCGGCGGCGGTGCCGCAAAGGAAGACCTCGGTGGCGCGCGCCAGGTCGCTCTCCGGCACGGTGCGCTCGATGACCTTGAGCTGGCGCTTGCGCGCGAGGCCCATCACGGTGCGGCGGGTGATGCCGTCGAGGAAGTTCTCGGGCGTCGGGGTGTGGATCTCGCCGTCGATGACCAGGAAGATGTTGGCGCCGGTCGCTTCCGCCACGTCGCCCTTCCAGTCCAGCATCAGCGCGTCGTCATAGCCCTGGTCCATGGCGGCATGCTTCGAGAGCGTGCCGATCATGTAGAGCCCCGCCGCCTTGGAGGCGGTCGGCGCCGTCGTCGGATGCGGGCGGCGCCAGGGCGCCATCGCCAGACGCACACCGGTCATCCGCTGTTCGACACCGAAATAGGCGCCCCATTCCCAGGCGGCGATCGCCATGTGGACCTTGGTGTTCTTGGCGGCGACGCCCATCTCCTCCGGGCCGCGCCAGGCGATTGGCCGCACATAAGCATCGGTCAGGCCGTTCCTCGTCAGCGTCTCGCGGCAGGCCGCGTCGATCTCCTCCACCGACCAGGGGATCGCGAAGCCGAGGATGCGGGCGGAGGCGATGAGCCGCTCGGAATGCTCGCGGAGCTTGAAGATATGGCCGCTATAGGCGCGCTCCCCCTCGAAGACGCCGGAGGCGTAGTGCAGCCCATGGGTCAGGACGTGCAGCTTCGCGTCGCGCCAGGGGACGAAAGCGCCGTCCAGCCAGATCCAGCCATCGCGGTCGTCGAAGGGCACCAGGGCCATGGAGGCAATCCTTCCTGTGGGTTCGTCGCTATACTCTCGGCCGAGTTTGGAGTCCCGCGAAGGCCCGCACTGTGCGCCGCACAAGAGGGCTTTCGCAAAACTCTGGAAACCAGCCAGGGGGCGCAATTTCCTTTCGTCCTTGGCCCTGAGATTAAAATTGGTGGGCATTTGTGTCAACGATGCTGACCCATAAGCGCGGCGGGGCTGCCATGCACCCGACCGGGGAGAGAGCATGGGAATGAACGCCGAGGCCGACACCGCGGCCCTGCGGCGCGGCGCCGCCGAACCGCAGGGCGCCGCCCCCGTGGCGGGCCGCAACCTCCTGTTCCTGCGCGAGGAGGAGCTGCGCCTCGCCCAGGACCTGCTGTTCTTCGGCTATCGGGATTTCACCGCGGTCGCCGACCAGCTCCTGGTCGAACTGAACATGGGCCGTGCGCACCACCGCGTCCTGCATTTCGTCGGCCGCCGGCCGGGCATCACGGTGGGCGATTTGCTGGCGATCCTCTCGATCACCAAGCAATCGCTCGGCCGCGTGCTGCAGCCGCTGGTCGAGGATGGCTATGTCGTGCAGACGCCCGGCGCCAGCGACCGCCGCCAGCGCCTGCTGGCGCTGACCGACAAGGGTGCCGCGCTGGAGCGCCGCCTGTTCGAGCGCCAGCGGGAGACCATCATGCGCGCCTATCGCGAGGCGGGCCCGACCGCGGTGGAGGGCTTCCGCCGCGTCATGCGCGGGTTGATGGGCAACGAGGCGCGCGACCTGCTGAAGCTGCTGGAGGATGAACCGCAGGATGGAGGACGCCGGCGATGAGCCAAGTGGCGAGCGAGGCAGGGACGGCCACGGCCGATGCGCCGCATGTGCTGGTGGTGGATGATGATGCGCGGTTGCGCGCGCTGTTGCAGCGCTTCCTGACCGAGCAGGGCTTCCGCGTCTCGGCGGCCAGCGATGCGGCGGCGGCGCGCCAGGCGCTGTCCTCCATGGAGTTCGACCTGCTGGTGCTCGACGTGATGATGCCGGGCGAATCCGGCCTCGACCTGACCGACAGCCTGCGCCGGGCGGGCAAGGACGTGCCGATCCTCATGCTGACCGCGCGCGGCGCGCCCGATGACCGCATCGCGGGCTTCGAGAGCGGGGTGGACGACTACCTGCCGAAGCCCTTCGATCCGCGCGAGCTGGCGCTCCGCATCCGCACCATCCTGAAGCGTGCGGCGATGCCGGCGCCGGCACCCGCGGCCGCGGTGCATTCGGTGCAGATCGGCCTGCACTGGTTCGACCTCGATCGCGTCGAGCTGCGCGGGCCGGAGGGGCCGGTCCGCCTGACCGGCGGCGAGGCGGCGCTGCTGCTGGCCCTGTCGCGCAAGGCCGGCGAGGTGCTGAGCCGAGAGGAGATCGCGGAGGCCCTCGGCACGCCGGAGGCGGGCGAGCGCGCGATCGACGTGCAGGTGACGCGGCTCCGCCGCAAGATCGAGCCTGACCCGCGCGAGCCGCGCTTCCTGCAGACCGTACGCCACCGCGGCTACGTGCTGCGGCCCGGAAACTAGGAGCCCGTTTGGGAATGGCTGTGGGGCGCTCTGGCGGTCCTTTTCCGCCCCTGCCGCCCCGGCTTCCTCGCCGATGCAACCAGCATCGGCTGCGTCAGCCGAGACGACAGGAACGAAAAATGCCTCGCCAGACCGCCTCCACACCATTCCCAAACGGGCTCTGACCGATGTCCGCATTCGATGACGAGCTGCGGGTGCCGGTGGCGGAAGCCTCCAAGCCCGTCGGCCGGAAGCGGGTGCGCCGCCCGATCGCGCCGCTGGCCTGGATGCGGCGGTACCTGGCGCCGCGCGGGCTGCTCGGGCGCGCGCTGCTCATCATCCTGCTGCCGCTGGTGATCCTGCAGGCGATCGCGCTGCAGCTTTTCTACGGCAACCATCTCGACGTCATCTCGCGCCGCCTCGCGGGCGGGCTCGCCGGCGATATCGGCATGGTCGCCGAGCTGGTCTCCCGCCGTCCGGACCCGGAGGAACAGGCCCGCATCTTCCGCGACGCCGCCTGGCGGCTGGAGCTCGGCCTCGCCTTCGAACCGGGGGCGCGGATGGAGCGACCGCAGTCGCGCCCCGCCTCACTGCCGCTGCTGCCGCTCGAGGAGGATCTGACGACCGCGCTGCGCGAACGCGTGGCACTGCCCTTCGACACCGACTGGCAGACCGATCCGCGCAGCGTCATCATCCGCGTGCAACTGCCGCAGGGCGTCCTGCATGTGGAGGCGCCGCGCAAGCGCGTCTTCACCGGCACGCTCTATCTCTTCGTCATCTGGCTGGTCGGGGCGTCGTTGCTGCTGTTCGGCGTCGCGGCGCTGTTCATGAAGAACCAGGTGCGCGCCATCCGCCGCCTGGCAGGCGCGGCCGAAGCCTTCGGCATGGGCCGCGACCTCGGCCCGATCAAGCCGGAAGGCGCGCTGGAGGTGCGGCAGGCGGCTTCCGCCTTCAACCGCATGCAGGAGCGCATCCGCCGCTTCGTGGCCCAGCGCACGGAGATGCTGGCAGGCATCAGCCACGACCTGCGCACGCCGCTGACCCGCATGCGCCTGGCGCTGGCGATGCTGCCCTATGAAGCGCATGAGGATGCCGCCGCCCTGACCCAGGACGTGGAGGAGATGGAGCGGATGATCGCCGCCTACCTCGCCTTCGCACGCGGAGAGGGACAGGAGCAGCCGCAGGAGACCGACCTGGTCGCGCTGGTCGAGGACGTGGCAGCGCGGGCCCGGCGCCAGGGCACGCCGGTCGAGGTCACCGCCCCCCCGGCGCTGCCGATGCCGCTCCGCGCCGACGCGCTGCGCCGCTGCCTTGGCAACCTGCTCGATAATGCGCGGCGACATGCGCAGCGCATCGCGGTCAGCGTCGAGCAGGCGCCGCGCGCGGAAGGCGGCGGCTGGGCGATGGTGATCGTCGACGATGACGGTCCGGGCATCGATCCCGGCCAGCGGGAGGAGGCCTTCCGCCCCTTCGCCAGCTTCTCGGCGGGCGGCACCGGGCTCGGCCTCGCCATCGCGCGCGACATCGCGCGGGCGCATGGCGGGGACATCCTGCTGGAGGACAGCCCCATGGGTGGCCTCAGGGCGCGGGTTCGGCTGCCGCTGTAAACGGACGCCGCCAGCCGGGGGCGAGGACCAAGGTGCCGTCGATTTCAGCCAATAGATCGCGTTCCGGATCATGGGACGCGCGCACTGCGCCTAGCACCGAAGGCTGCAGGATGTAGAGCGTGTCGGGCGCGAAATCGCCGCGCGCGACCCGCCGCCTCGCCTCCGCCCGCGCCGCCTCCCGGGCGCCGCGATCGACGCGCGCCAGGTAGACCATGTCGGTCGCCATGCCATGCCGCTGCGCCAGCAGCATCACATCCCGCCAACGCGGATGGTCGGGCTGGCCGTTCGGCGGCAGCTCCCGGAGCACGCGGTAGCGGATGCCGGCCGCATCCCAGAAGGGATCAGTCAGGGCGGTCGGCCAGGCGGCCTGGGGTTGCGCGAAGAACATCCGGTTGGACAGCCATCCCGGCGCTGTGTCGGCGATCTGCAGGGCCGCGGCCAGAAACAGGATCCTGTGCGAGATGGCGTAGTGCCACCGCCGGTGGACCAGCACCATCGCCGCGATCACCACGGCATAGACTGCGGGCCATGCGAAGCGCGCGGAAGCGCGGAGCGCATCGAAAGCCGGCCGCAGCGCATCCGGGATGGGCAGCACGGCCAGAGGGTGACCAGCGATGCTGACATGGTTCGACCAGGACAGCACGAGCAGCGCCAGGAGCCCGAGGCCGAGCGCCCAGTGCCGCCGCGCGCCGCCCAGCAGGGCCGGGCGGGTCGTCACCGCGACCGTGGCGGCCGCCAGCAGAAGCAATCCGCCCAGCCCGACGAAATTTGCCCCCGCTTCCGACTGGTCGGGCAGGAGCCGCGGCGCCAGCAGGAAGGACCAGCCGGGCAGCGGCAGGACCGGTCCCAGCAGATCCATCCCGTAATGACCGAAGCCGTCGCCGAAGGCGATGCCGCCCGGCATCAGGGCGAAGCCGCCGAAGGCCAGCGCCGCGGCGGTGAGCGCGAGGATGGCGATGGCTTCCACCGCCAGGCGAGCCGGCCGGATCGTGGCCGGCCGATCGGTCGCGCGCACGAAGAGGTCCGCGGCCCAGAGGGTGGCCGCCATGGCGAGGAAATAGGCGTGGATCAGGCTGGCCGCCGGCAGCAGCAGCGCCCAGGGCCAGGCGTGCCGCCGCGCATCCCGCGTCCGCGTCGCGATGAGCAGCGCCGCGAGGACGACCCATTGCCCGACCAGCGCCAGATGCAGTCCGATGCGCCACAGGAAAAAGGGCGCAAAGAGCAGCAGGAGGCAGCCGAAGGCGCGCGATGCGGCGGGTTGGATCCAGCGCCCGAGAAGCTGCCAGGCGAGCACCGCCTGCAGGAGGAAACACGCCAGCACCCAAAGACCGAAATACTGGTTGATCGGCACCACGCGGTGCAGCGCCTTGAAGGCGAAGGCCAGCAGGGGGATGGGGTCGGAGAAGAAGATGGAACTGGAGAGTTCCAGGCCATAGGCGGGGTTACGCGAAGGCGGCCAGGCCCAGGGCTGATCGCGGAAGAACAGCCAGCCGAGCCAGTGCATGCCGTGGTCGGGATTGCCGGAGAGCCACAGGTCATGGGCGGGCCAGAGCGGCTTGAGGCCGAACGCCGCCAGGCAGGCAGCCATGCCCAGCAGCAGCGGCAGCCAGCCGTGGTCGCGCAACCAGCCTCGGATGACCCCGCCCTCCGTCCCGGCCGGTCGCGCGGCCTGACCGGCGCCGGCCCTCATGGGACCGGGATCATCCCATCCGCATGGTTGACCAGAGGTTGCCGTCGGCGGGCGGGGTCAGCCGTCCGTCTTCGGCTGCGTGAGCGCCTTCGCCTCCTCCATCGCCTCCGCGAAGCGGTGGTTCAGCAAGGACAAGGCCTCGGTGCTGGATTTCTGGATCAGCTCGGCCAGCTCCCGCATGTTGGCGACGGCGCGCTCATAGGTGATGCGCACCACCTCCGCCTGGCGCTCGGCGCGGGCCTGCGGGGCCTCGACCTCGGCGAGCTTGCGCATCGCTTCGGACAATTCGCCGACCGATTGCTGCAGGATCTCCATGTGGCGCTTCGCCACCGCCTGTGCCCCTTCCAGCGCCACGCGGTTCGCGGCCGACAGCGCATCCAGGTTGCGGCGCTGCGCGCCGGCCAGGGCCTCCAGATCAGGCATCGCGGGAAAACGGAAATCGCCGAACAGACGGGTCACGTCCGGCTTCGGGCTGTTGGAGCTGCTGGACATTTCCTCAATCCCTCTCCTAGAGCGTGATGACTTGCGGCGGAATCGCCGAAAGTCCGAATCACGCGATCAAACAAAGGGCTAGAGTATGGTCCGTGAGCGCAGGCGAGCGGATCATGCTCCAGCGCCCGTCACCCGACGGGCGGTGATCAATCGGCGGGTGCGGCAGCCTCCGTCGCCCCGGCTTCTGCATTGTCCGGCGCGATCGGCAGGCGCAGGCCGCGGGCGATGCCCTCCGCCCGGTCCAGCGCGCGATCGAGCGCCGCCATGGTGGCCCCGAGATCGGGGCTGTCATCCGCGTGCCAGGCCCGCACGGCGGCGAGCCAGACGACGGCCAGGCCCGGCGCCCGCCAGGCGCCGGCGGGCAGCGCGGCGTCGATCTCCGCCGCCTCCAGCATCCAGCCCATCGAGACCAGGAGATGCGGCGCCAGGAACAGCGCCAGGAAGGGATCGCGCTTCATGTCCGACAGCAGGCGGAGGATGCCCGGACGATGCGGCTGCATGGCGTCCAGCCGGCGCATGAGCACGTCGAAGATACGGTCGCGTGGGCTGCCGCCCTGGCCGCGCACCGTGCCCGCCAGCACGATCCGGTCCGCTTCGCGACCATGCAGCAACAGCAGGTCGAGCGGCGTGCGCGCGCGGCTGCGCAGCGCGGCCAAGGTGGTCCCGGCCTCCTCGGCGACACGGCCCATGGTCACGCCATGCCAGCCGCGCAGCGCCACCACCTGCCAGAAGCCCGCCAGCAGCGCGGCGTCGTTGGGTTCGCTCTCGCTCATGACGACAAATATGGGCCGGTGCGCGGATGATGCCAGCGAAGATTCTGCGAGAGGATGGATACTTACAGCAGCCCTCAGACGCCCGTGCCGGAGGGCACGCCTCCGGTGTGACGCGTGACTGCGCGCGGGCCGCATTCGCGGCTGCGGACCGGCCAAGCTGCCGGTCGGCTATACGTCACCCCGCCAGTTCGCGGGACCGGGCAGTCGCTGCGGCCATGGCGCGGCGGATCGCGTCGGGCCAGGCTTCCTCCGCCATCAGCACCGCCAGTGCGCGTTCGGTCGTGCCCTTGGGGCTGGTGACGGCACGGCGCAGCGCCGCCGCATCCTCGCTGCTCGCCGCCAGCAGGGCGCCGGACCCCGAGACGGTCACGCGCGCCATGCGCCGTGCCAGGTCGGGCGGCAACCCCTCCCCGATTGCCGCCTGCTCCAGGAGCTCGGTCAGCAGGAAGACATAAGCCGGACCGCCGCCGGAGACGGCGGTGACGGGGTTGATGAGGTCCTCCTCCGCCACCCAGGCGACCTCCCCGATCGCGGCCAGCAGGCGGTCGGCCAGCGCCCGCTGCGCCTCGGTGACGCCGGGGCCGGTGAAGCCCACGGTGAAGCCCTGGCGGATCGCGGCCGGGGTGTTGGGCATGGCGCGGATCAGCGCCGAGCCCTCGCCCAGCGCCGCCTGCATCGAGGCGACCGACCGCCCGGCCATGATCGAGATGGAGAGCGCGCCGGCCGCGAGCGCCGCATAGGCCGGCAGCGCCGCCGGCGCCTCCTGCGGCTTGATCGCGAAGACGATGACGCCGGGGCTGAAGCCAACGGGGATCGAGGCGGCATCCGGCACCACCGTGACCCCCTGCCCGGCCAGCGCCCGCAGGGCTTCGCTCACATAGGGTTCCACCACCACGGCGGAGGCGAGGCCCTGCTCGCGCCAGCCCGCGAGCATGGCGCCGCCCATCTTGCCGCAGCCGACGAGCAGCAGGGGGGGAAGTGTTTCGGCCATCAGAGCCTGTCTCGGCATGGGGCGGCGGCGAGGTGGGGAGTCATTTTTCGTTCCTGTCGTGTCGGGTGACGCAGCCGATGCTGGTTGCATCGGCCCGAGCAGATCCCGTCAGGGTGAAGCTGCTCGGCAGACAAAGCTGGCCGGCGCGGCAGGGGCGGAAAAGGACCGCCAGATCGCCGCCGCCCCATGCCGAGGCAGGCTCTCAAAACAGCAGCCCCTTCTTCAGCTTGCCATGCACGCCCTTTTCGCCGTTCACCGTCTGGGTCACCGCGAAATCCACCGCTAGCGAGCAGAACTGGTAGGCATCGGCGTCGGAGAGGTTGGAGCGCGAGCAGATGAAGGCGATCATCTCCCTGAGCGCCTGCTTCATCGCGAGGTCGAGATCCTCGTTCAGCCCCATGGTGATGTAGTGGGTCGGCGTCTCGGCGCGCGGGAAGCGCAGCGCCGGGCTGTTCACCCCGCCGCCCTTCACCAGGCTCAGCTTGAAATGGCCGGTGAGGTTGATCTCCAGCGCATTGATGCAGACCTCGCCATCGCCCTGCACGCCATGCCCGTCGCCGGCCGAGAACAGCGCCCCCTCGGTCCAGACCGGCAAATAGAGCGTGCTGCCGGCGGTCAGTTCCTTGTTGTCGAGATTGCCGCCATGGGCGCGCGGCTCCTTGGTGTTGATCATCCCCCAATCGCGCGGCGGCGCCACGCCCATCACGCCGAAGAAAGGCGCCAGCGCCAGCTCCATGCCCCCTTCCTTGGGACCGAAGGGCAGCGTGCACACCATCCGCTCCTTGTCGGCCGGGATATGCAGCACCCGGCGATAGGGGAAGTCCTCCGGCAGCGTGCCGAACAGCGGCCGGAAGCCGCAGAAGCCCCAATCCGAGCCGAGCTCGATCTTCGCGATATCCACGCGCAGCATATCGCCGGGCTCAGCACCCTTCACGGCGACCGGGCCGGTGATCACATGCGCGCCGAGGCGGGGCAGCTTCGCATGCACCTCCCGCAGCGCCGGATGCACCGCCAGCATGGATTCGCGCGGCGGCATCTGCTCTGGCCCGCCGGAGATGCATTCCAGGACGACGGTGTCACCCGATTCCACCTCCGCGAGCGGCGGGAAGCTGGCGTCGAAGGCGCCCCAGCGGCAGGTCTCGACGCTGGCGTCGATGCGGATGGTCTTCGGCATGGCGGGCTTCCTGGCTTGAGCGTGATCGCTTGAGGCGGAATCGCCGAAAAGCGTGAATCACGCGATCCAACGAAGTCCCTGCTGCCAAGTTCGACGCCGCCGGCGCCACCCGTCAAGCGGAGGTCGCCGGGCATGCCTGCCCTGCCCCGTGCCCTGCCCCGTCAGGGCATCGGGTAGTCGCCGGCATTGAGCACCCAGCCGGGTTTTTCCGAGAAATCCCGGCGCGGCGGGCAGAAGATGTCGACCATCTGGCCCGCCATCTCGGCCCGTGAGGTGTGGATCGCCGGTGGCGGGATGACGGTCAGCGAGGGGGCGGCGCAGTATTCATGGTCATCCGGCCGCCAGATCGTCATGTCCGTGGTCCAGGGCCAGCGGATGTGGTGGGTATAGGCCCCATCCAGCACGAGCGAGCCTTGTTCGAAGTCGTCATGATGATGCGGCGACATCTTCGTCGCGTCGCGCGGGCCATCGGCCGGGTCCAGGTAGTTCACCATGAAGGTCGTGCAGCGCCAGATGCGCCCGAAACGCGTCGGCTCGGGCGGCACGTCGAGGCCGTAACTGCGGACGCGCCAGCCGCCGGGCGGCGCCGGCCAATCGGCGAGCGGCGCGACATTGGGGTGCGGCTCGGCATAGGAGGCGGCGTTCACCGCCCGGGCAGCGAGGTCCCCGGCGCGCGTGGTGAAGAGGCGGATCATGCGGCCGGGCGCCTTGACCGTCACGCGGCTGTCGCCAGGCGGGATGAAGGCGAGGCTGTTGCCGTCGAGGCCCCGGCGCTCGCCGCCGGCCTCGATCTCCACCCGGGTCGCGGCGTCGGGCAGCAGCAGGACGTATTCGTCCGGCTGCGCCGCCCGGGCCAGGATCGCGCCGGCCGCCGCCTCGACATGATTCACCAGGAAGTTCTGGCCGCGCGCGTACCAGCCGCGCAGGCCCTCGGCCTCCTCCTGCGGTGGAAGCTCATAGAACCTGGCGTATTCGGCACCGGCGAAGCGCGTCGGCGCTGGCCGGACAGTCGCCGGCGCGGCGGCGAGCGCCGCGCGCGGATCGGATGCGTCGTACATGCTGCCTGCCCTTTCACTGCTTCGGGATATTGGCCGCCTCGATGACGCGGCCCCAGCGTGCGCCTTCGCTGCGCAGGAAGGCAGCGAACTCCTCCGGCGAGCTGGCCGCCGGCTGCACGCCGAGCTCGTTCAGGCGGGCGCGAACATCGCCATCGGCCAGGACGCGCACCATCTCCCTGTTGATACGCTCGACGACCGCAGGCGGGGTGCGCGCCGGGCCGGCCAGGCCGTTCCACGAGCCGACGACATAGTCCGGCAGCCCGGCTTCGACGGCGGTCGGAACCTCCGGCAGCAGGGGAAAGCGCGTGGCGGAGGTCATGGCGAGGGCACGCAAGCGCCCGCCTTGAATCTGCGACAGCACGGGGGCCAGGATCTCGCTCGCGATATGCACGTCACCCGTCGCGGTCGCATTCACCAGATCCGGGGTCGAGCGGTAGGGCACCACGGTCAGATCCACATCGGCCATGCGGCGCAGCAGCTCCGCGCCGAGATGCTGCGCGTTGCCCACCGAAATCGAGCCGATATTGATACTGCCCGGGGCCGCCCGCGCTGCGGCGAACACTTCCTGCAAGGATCGGTAGGGGCTGTTGGCGGCGGTCAGCAGCACGTGGTCGAAGGCCGTCATGCGGCCGATCGGCGCGAAATCGCGCGTCACGTCATAGGAGAGGCTGCGATAGAGCGACGCGGCGGTGCTGTTGGTCGTCGTCAGCAGCAGCAGCGTGTAGCCGTCCGGCGCGCTGCGCGCGACCGCCTCGGCGGCGATGATGCCGCCGGCGCTCGGCCGGTTGTCGATGACAATCGGCTGGCCCAGCGCCTCGGAGAGGCGCGGCATCACCAGCCGCGCGGTGAAGTCGCCGACGCCGCCGGGCGCGAAGCCGAGCACCACGCGGATCGGGCGCGCCGGCCAGGCATTGGCCTGCGCCAAGACCGGCCGCACCAGCGATGCGGAGGCAAGGGCGGCGCTGCCGAGCAGCACCCGACGGGAGATCGGCATGGCAGGGTCCTCCGGAAGCGTCCCGTTGCGCGGCACTGTCAATGGATGTCCAGGAGCTCGGCGGCGTTGCCGGCGACCATGCGGCGGATCTCCGCCTCGCCGTAGCCCATGTCCAGCAGCATGCCGATGATCTGGCGGAAGCCTTCGACCGGCGTCGGATTGCCCTTCTGGCCGAGATCGGAGCCGAAGAAAGTGTGCTCGACGCCGCCGGCATCGATCACCTGTCGCAGGTGGTCACGGTCGAATTGCTCGAATACCGAGGGGATGAACATGCAGATGGAATGCTCCATCTTCACGCCCATGCGGGTGAGCGCCTGGATGTCCTGGAAGGAGCCTTCGTTCACATAGGTCGGGTGATTGAGGAAGCATCGCTTCACCCCGCGCCGCGCCGCTTCCTCATAGAAGGGAAACAGCTCGCTGATGTGGTGGTGGCCGCCGGAGACCGCGGCATCGGCTTCCGCGATCAGGTCCAGGATCAGCTTCACCTCATCGCGCACCACGCCCTGCGCATCGGTCAGGGTCGCGCCGACCGGCTCGATAGTCTTCTTCGTGTTGGTCGGGAACTTGCCCTGAAAGGCGGCCTTCTTCTCGTGGTCGATGTGGTTCTGGGCGTGCGCGGTCGCCATCCACACGACCCGCGCCCCCTGCTTCAGCGCGTAGTCCACGGCGCTCGGGTTGAGGCCGCCGACCGGGTTGTTCAGCACGATCGCGCCGATCGCACGCGTGAGCCCCGGGAAGTGCGTGTTGATCAGATGCGCGATCGGCATCGTCGGGTAGTAGTGGTCCTTGAGCAGCACCGCCGCCATTCCGGCCTTCGCCGCCTCGGCCACCACCTCGATATGGTCGACGGCACGCGGCATCAGCGATGGGCCGGGATGGGTGTGCAGGTCGATCGCCCCCTGCATCAGGCGGTCAATGACGGCGTCGCGAGCTTGGGTGGAGGGTGCGGCTTCCATGGTTCAGCTCCCGCTTCCAGGGGTGACGTAGTTGCGCCAGTTGTCGGGGCGCAGCGGCATCTCGGCGAAGCTGCGGCGGCTGTCGGCCGCGCGGCCGATGATCCCGGCGACGGTCAGGCCGCGGCTCCCGAGGTAGTCGTCGAGCTGGTGCAGCGCTTCGCTGAGCACCTGCGGACCGCGCAGCATGACCGGGGATGCGATGCCGACCGCATGCGCGCCCGCCAGCAGCATGCGTGCCACGTCGTGGCCGTCGCGCGCGCCGTTGATGCCGATGAGCGGCGCCTCCGCGCCGAGCCGTGCCCGCGACAGCGCGAGCCAGTGGCAGGTGAGCGGCAGGTTCCAGTAGCCGCCGATGCCGAGGCTGGTGCCCAGCACCGGCGCCATGCTGTCGAGATCCGGCACCATGCCGAGCAGGCGTCCGGCCATCACCACCGCGTCGGCGCCGGCACCGAGCGCCGCTTCGGCCAGCTCGGGCACGCGTTCGCTCTGGCCGGTCAGCTTCACCCAGAGCGGCAAGGACACCGCGCCGCGCATGGCGGCGACCAGGGTGCCGACCCGCTCCGGCGACAGCTCGGTGGACACCGCGCCCTTCACGGCCTGGCTGGCATAGGGCGTGCCGATATTGAATTCGAGCGCACGCAGGCCGGCCTGCTCGATCCGGCGCGCGAGGCCGAGCGCCGCATCGATGTCGGCGAGCACGAGGCTGGCGACGAGCAGGCAGTCCTGCTGCCGCGCCAGCCGGTCAAGCGCGACGTTCTGCTCGAGCCAGTGGTCGAAATCCTGCGGCGTCAGCCCCGAACGCGTGGCGAGCGTGACCTCGGGCGGCGCATCCGGCCCCCAGGGCACCGGATTCCAGGCGGCATCGAGGGCGATGTACTCGGCCCGCTGCAACTGGTCCCGGGCAGCGGCGGACTCGTTCGCGGATTTCACCACGACCGCGCCGGCGCCGGCGGCGATGGCGGCGCGCACGCCCTCGGCTTCGATCATGTGCTCGGCGGCCGCGGCGATGACCGGGTTCTTGAGCCCGAGCCCGCCGATCCGGGTTTCGAGGCGGCCGGTCACGTCCGGAGCCGGGCGGCCGGGAGGCTGGCGATGGGGGCCGGCATGCGATGGAGCGTCCTTCCCAAATATTATTGTTCGCGCTACACGAACGTTGTTCGCGACTGTGAAGCTCAGCCAGGCCGATGAGTCAACCGAAAACCAGCCAGGCGCGCTTGAACCTCGCGCGGCGGCGCGACACGTTCACGGGTCGCGAACAGGCGGAAGGAATGCTGGTGGCGGAGCAGAAGGAGGGCAGTGGCGTGCGCGCCGCCGATACGGTCCTGGCAGCGCTCGAGGCGGTGGCCTGGGCGCGCGAGCCGATCGGCGTGACGCAGATCGCCCAGGCGATCGGTGCCACCAAGAGCGCCGTGTTCCGGCATCTGCAGACGCTGATGGAGCGCGGCTACCTGACCCAGGATGCCGACAGCAACCGCTTCCGCCTCGGCCCCAAGGCCTTCCTGATCGGCCATCTGGCGCCGCCCGCCTGGGATGTCGCCCGCATTCTGGAACGGCCGATGCGCGATCTCCGCGACGCCACCGGCCTCGCCACCGTGCTGAGCACGCCATCGCCCCGGGGTGCGCTCGTCGTCGCCACCTTCCCCGGCACCCATGCGATCGAGATCGGCGTGCGCCCGGGCAGCGAGCTCGCGCTGCATGCCTCGGCCCAGGGCAAGATCTTCCTGGCCTTCGGACCGCCATCCCTGACCGATCAGGTCCTGGCCGTGTCGCGTCAGGCTTTCACGGACCGCACCATCACCAATGCGGCGGCGCTGCGCGAGGAACTTTCGCGCGTCCGGATGCGGGGCTACGCCGTGGCGCCAGAGGAGGCGCTGCTCGGCATCAACGCCCTGGCCACGCCCTTGCGTGATCATCGCGACGCCGTGGTCGGCGCCGTCGCGCTCGTCGGCTCGATCCAGCACCTGGCGCCGCAGCCGGCGCCCGGCCTGATCGATGCCGTCAGCCGGCTGGCCGAGGAGGGCTCGCGCCTGCTGGGGCACGGGGTGACGGACCGGTCACCGCCGGGCAAACGCCAGAACCGGCCGCAGGACGGAACCGCCAGCTAGGGCGGATCACCGAAAAGCGTGCATCGTGCGATCAGGCAAAGGCCTCGAGCATTAGCGCATCGGCGGCAGCAGGCGCTGCTCGGCCGGGCAGATGCGGGCCAGGCGATCGTATTCGGCAGGGCTGTCGATGCGGCCATGCCCGCGGGCGCGGGCGCGCCGCATCGCGGCGAGCGATGGTTCCACGGCGCGGCGCAGGCTGGCCTGGAGCACCGCTGTCGCCGCCTCGGCATTGGCGGCGCGGGCGACGGCACTGCGCGACCAGTGCCGCACGGCGCGCCCGACCGCCTGCTCCGTCTCGCGGAGCGTCGCGCTGTTCACCGCGACGTGGCGGCGTTCATGGGCCAGCACCTCGCGCCACAGGCAGCCATCCCGGGGGATTTCTTCGGCGATGCGGATCGCGTGCTCGACATGCACGAGCTCGATGGCGATCCGGTCGGGCACCGCGCAGACGGTGCCGTTCGGCTGGCGCAGGTAGCGCGCGGAGAGCTCGGTGCGCCATTCGACACGGGAACTGGTGACCCCGAGATGCTGCCCGTGCGCTCCTTGCGCATCCGCCATCTGGGTGCGCAGCGCCAGCATGGGGGCGGCCGCGAGCGTCGGTTCCGGGTCTTCGCGCCGCACTGTGATCTCGGCACCCGGCACCGGGCAGGCGGCCTGCGCGGTGAACGGCAGCAGGATCAGCAGAGGCAGGAGGAGGCGCTTCATACCGGCCGCATGATATTCTGAACGTTCTCGGCGATCATGCGGCCGGTATGAGTCTTTGCTCGGCGCGCAGCCGCCACACCAACCCTGCACGCTGATACCCAGCTCCGAAAGCCAAGACTTTCTCCGCCGGGTATCAGAGCCATCCCTTCCTGCGGAAATAGAGGACCGGCAGGATGGCGGACAGGATCATCACCACGACCGCCGCCGGATAGCCGTATTCCCATTTCAGCTCCGGCATGCTCTCGAAATTCATGCCGTAGATGCTGGCAACCAGCGTCGGCGGCATCAGCGCCACGGCAGCGACGGTGAAGGTCTTGATGATCGAGTTCTGCTCGACATTGATGATGCCGAGCACCGCATCGAGCAGGAAGTTCGCCTTGCTGTTCAGGA
Source organism: Plastoroseomonas hellenica (assembly GCF_018129085.1). Classification (GTDB taxonomy): domain Bacteria; phylum Pseudomonadota; class Alphaproteobacteria; order Acetobacterales; family Acetobacteraceae; genus Plastoroseomonas; species Plastoroseomonas hellenica. Next base: position 13,478 of record NZ_JAAGBB010000056.1, on the reverse strand, counting down.
AATTCGCGTGTTCGACGAGGGAGCGGACGTCGCGCACCAGGGTCTTGATCAGCACCTGGTTCTCCTTCCGCACCGCGGTCGCCTTCTCGGCGCCGACGAAGGTCAGGATCCGGGTGAGCCCGAGCAGCGTCTCCGAGGCGCGGGTCGTCACCTCGCCGACCTGGCCGAGCGTGATCAGCGTGTCGCGCAGGTCGGCGTCGCGGCGGTTGGCCTTCACCTTCTGGCCGCGGGCGCTGCGGAAGGCGCTCTGGCTGGCACGGTCCATGTCGGCGCCGATGCGCTCCAGGATATCGGCGAGGCGATCCACCACCTGCTCGAACAGATGCAGCATCACTGCGTCGGGGGAGGCGAGCAAGGTGCCCGGCATGCGCTGCGCGCGCAGGTTGAAGACCGAGAAGGCCTTGGGCGTCGCGTAGCGCACGGTGATGAGATGGGTCGGCGTCAGGACGAAGCTGATGGCGGTGGAGCCGTATTCGCCGCCCTCCACGCCGTAGAGGAAGTTCGCCGTCAGGAACAGCGCATCCCCCTCGCGATAGAGGCGGGAGGAGCTTTCGATCTCCTGCATCTCCTCCCGGGTCGGGATCTCGAGGCGGAGCGCGTCCTGCACCGCGCGTTCCTCCTCATGGGAGGGGTTGAGCAGGTCGATCCAGACCGAGGCCCGCAGCGCGTCCGGCTCCACGATCGCCGCGGCGTCGATGTTCTGCGGCGGCGGCAACGCCGCGGTGATTTCCGAGACGCCCCCCTCCCGCACCAGGCAATGGCCGTCCTTCACGCTCCAGATCGTCAGCATCGGCGGCGGCCTCCGGGATCAGGGCGCTTCTAGCGGTTACAAGGGAGTGGGGCCAAGTGTCGCGTCAGTAACCTTTTGGCAGCCCATGGAGGAGCGCGACAGCCGCGAAATCCGCGGCTGTCGGATGCCACCCGGACGCGATGGTCCCGTCATCGGGACGCAGCATCTGGCAGGTGGCGAGGCCGGCTTCCGCCGCCGCGTCCAGCTCCTGCGCGATATCCGACAGGAACAGGATCTCGGCCGGCGGCAGGTTCAGCCCGGCAGCGATCGCGGTGTAGCTGGCGCGCTCCCGCTTGGCGCCGATCCTGGTGTCGAAATAGCCGTGGAACAGCGGCGTGAGATCGCCGGCGCTGCTGTGCCCGAAGAGGAGTTTCTGCGCCGCGACCGAGCCGGAGGAATAGACGCAGAGCCGGAGCCCGGCGCCCGCCCAGGCACGCAGCGCTGGCGCGACATCCGGATAGAGCGCGCCCTTGAGCCGGCCATCGGCATAGCCCGCCGCCCAGATCAGCCCCTGCAGGGATTTGAGCGGCGTGACCTTCGCATCCTCCGCCATCCAGCGCCGCAGCGCCTTGCGCGGATCCTCCCCCGGCGCTTCGGCGCGCACGGCCTCGATGATCGCCAGGACCTGCGGGTCCTGGCCATGCGTGTCGAGGAACCCGTCGAGCGCCGTCTCAGCAAACGGAAACAGCGTATCCTTCACGAAGGCGATCGGCGTGGTGGTGCCTTCGATGTCGGTGACAACAGCCGCAAGCTTGGAGGGGTTCACGCCGCGACCGGAAAACGCTTGGCGAGGTCGGTCCCGGTGTAGTGCGGCACCCAGCCGGAGGTGTCGGTGAAGATGCGGAGCGCGGTGAAGCGCGGCTCCGGCCCGGCATCGAACCAGTGCCTGGTATTGGCGGGCACGCTGATCAGGTCGCCCTGCATGCAATGCGCATCCCAGACCTTGCCGTCGATATGCAGCACGAAATGGCCGCCGCCGCGGACGAAGAAGCGCACCTCGTCCTCGGTATGGGTGTGCTCGTCGAGGAACTTGGCGCGCAGCGCCTCCTTCTGGGGGTGGTCCGGCGTCAGGCTCAGCACGTCGGCACTGCCGGCGCCGGAATCCCCCATCAGCGCATCCAGATGCGGCTTGTAGGCCGCGAGGATCTCCTCGGGCGTCGCGCCATCCGCGGTCTCGATGCCGTCCCAGCGTTCGAAGCGCACGCCGATCGGCGCCAGCGCCGCGGCGATCGCGGCGGGGTCCTGGGTGTTGAGGGTCTCGGCGCCGGTCGCGGCGTCCCACACGGTCAGACGGCTCATCGCAGCCTCCTCTCCTCGAGTTCGCAGGCGAGCATGAATTCCAGGGCTTCCATCCGCGCCAGGGCGGCATCCATGTCCGGGCCCCAGAGATAGGCGCCATGGCCACGGATCAGATAGCCGGGCGGGATGGTATCCGCACCCGCCCAGCGCGCGTCCAGCGCGCGCTGCAGACGGGGGATGTCCTGGTCATTGTCGAGGACGGGCACCGCCACGCTGACATCATGCGTCGGCCCGCCCGGGAAGGCCTTCAGCAGCTCGTAGCCGGCCAAGGTCAGGCTGCCGCCGGCGGCGCGGGACAGCACGGTATTGGCGATGGAATGCCCGTGCACCACCGCCCCGGCATCCCGGAAGCGTCGATAGATGCCGCAATGGAGCAGGGTTTCGTAGGAGGGGCGATCACCCTGGACCTCCGGCCGGCCATCGCCGTCCACGGCCATGACGTCGCCGGCAACGAGCGCGCCCTTGTGGCGGCCGGACCGGGTGATCGCGATGCGGCCATCAGGGAGGCTGACGGAGATGTTGCCGGCCGTCGCAGGCACCCAGCCGGCATCATCGAGCCGACGTCCGGCCGCGATGATCGTGGCGATTGCCGCTTCAGGGATGGGGACCGTCATCGGAAGCGCAGCGGCATCGGCCCGGCCATTGCCGGGCGCGCCTCGGCATGGCGCGGGCTTCCGCCCGCGCCACCGCGTCAGGCAGCCGGGCGGCTGGTGGTGCCGGAAGCGGGCTGCGAGGTGGTCGCGGCGGGCGCGGCGTTCGGACCGGCGATGCTGCCGGCCGGCGGCTGCTGTGCCGGCGGCGCCATCGACTCGTCCTTCTCCTCTTCCTTCATGTTCTGCTTGAAGGATTTGATGCCCTTGGCGAGGTCACCCATCAGGCCGCTGATCTTCCCGCTGCCGAACAGCAGCAGGACGACGAGAAGCACCACGAGCCAGTGCCAGATGCTGAAGGAACCCATCGTGACGCCTCGATATCCTTGGGGCAGCCCACCCCGGCGGGGGCCGCGCTGTCTTGCCGTGACGGGCCGCACCCTAGTGGGCTGGGGCTTCCCGTGCAAACCGGTTCATGCGCCGCATGTGGGGCCTGGCGTTCCGCGACGCAACGGGGAATGACGCCAACGGCCCAAGTTTCCCACCCGTTGCATGGAAAGCCGGAGCAGAGCAGCGCCGGCGCTAACCTTCGGCGCGAATGCCGAGGCGCCGGATCAACCCGCCCCAGCGCGCCGCCTCCGCGGCGACGAAATGCGCCGCCTCCTTCGGGCCGGAGCCGACGACCTCGAACCCCGCTGCCTCCAGGCGCTGGCGCGTCCCTGGATCGGCCAGCGCCGCCTGCGCCTCCTCCGCCAGCCGCGCGATGCGGGCAGCGGGCGTCGCGGCCGGCACCACCATGACCTGCCAGCCATAGGAGTCCGCATCCGCGATGCCGAGCTCGGCGAGCGTCGGCACCTCCGGCAGGCCCGGGAAGCGGCGCGTGCCGGTGGTCGCCAGCGCCCGCGCCCGGCCTTCGCGGAGCTGCGGCAGGACAGCCGCCGCCGTCACCACCATCGCCTGGATGCGGCCGGCGACGAGGTCGAGCGTCGCTTCCGGGAAGCCGCGGTAGGGTACGTGCAGCAACTCGAGCCCGCCGAGGCGCGCCGCCAGGTCGAGCATCGCGAGATGCCCGCCGGAGCCGGCACCGACCGAGCCGAAGGCGACGGCGCCCGGGTTGGCGCGGGCATGGGCGGCGAAGCCGGCCAGGTCGCGGACCCGCAGATCCGGATGCACGACCAGTGCTTGCGCCCCGCGCACCAGCAGCGACACTGGCCTGAGGTCCCGCGCGGGATCGTAGGGCAGGTTCGGGTAGAGCGCCGGCGCCGTCGAGAGCGGCCCGTTGATCGAGAGGCCGAGCACATGCCCGTCATTCGCCTTGGCGATGAGATCCGTGCCGATAGTGCCGCCGGCGCCGGCACGGTTCTCGACGACGAAGGGATGGCCGAAGGCGGCGGCCAGCCCGGCCGCGACCGCGCGGCCGGTCAGGTCCGGGGTCGATCCCGCTGGAAAGGGCACGATGAAGCGCACCGGCCGCTCCGGCCAGGCTGGCTGGGCGCGGGCGGGAAGTGCCGCCAGCGTCAGTGGCGTGGCGAGCAGGAAACGGCGGCGGGTGTTCATGCCTGGCGTCATCGCGCGGGACGCGCGTGGGTGCAATGCCGCGGGACGCGCGTGGATGCAATGTCGCGGGACGCGCGTGGATGCAATGTCGCGGGACGCGCGTGGATGCAATCAGGCGCTGCGGGGATGGATAAAGCCATAGGCGGGAAAGGGCGTGGTGCCATAGGCGTCGGTGCGCGGATACCAGACCCGCACGATCGACCAGTCGCCGTCCTGCGAGACATCCATCACCGGTTGGTCACGGGCGATCATGCCGCGCGCGCCGGTCCCCCAGGGCGCCCAATTCGCATGATCCACCCTGATCTCCCGCGACGAGACCACCCGCGTCACCACCGAGAGATGGCCCGAACGCAACCGGGAGGTCCTGGCGAGCACCAGCACCGCGCCCCGGCTTGGTGCCCTGTCGCGGGCGTAGCGGCCGGCGGCTTCACCCCACCATTCCCAGGCATCGCCGCGCAGCGCGATGCCGGAACGCTGCCGCGCATAGGGCACGCAGGAGATCGATCCGGATTCATAGCCCGGCGCCACGCGCGGCCCCCCGCCCCGCGTGGCACCGCACCCTGCCGCGATCAACGGCAGGGCGAGCGTGATGAAGTGGCGCCGCAGCATCCCCCGATGCCCCCGTGCCCAGTGTCCCCGGGGGGCGATTCTCGGTGTTGAATCAAGCTTTTTCAAGTCATAGTTGCAGCAGAACCTCAGAACGCCTTCCTCTGCCCCAAGACATCCTGGTACCGGGCGGCCACATCCGCCTCTTCCCCAAGCAATTCTCCGTTCTGCTCGAGCTCCTCGATCATGACCGGCAGATGATGCGCGAGCGCGGCTGCCGCCGCCGCATCGGGCCGGCTGGTCGCCAGGGCAACCCCGTCGACATCCGGTAGCGGGCAGGACAGGGAAATCTTCCGGCACGCATTGGCGAGCGACCCCGGCGCCAGCAGGCATTCGAAGACCCGGGCCGCGATCTGCCCCCAACCGATGTTCCACGACCGACGCTGCGCCGCCAGCGCCACCCCGAGGCAGAGCGCGAGGGTCACATGGACGGGAATGACGAGCAGGAACGCGACCCCGAGGCCGTGCCAAGCCGTCAGCAACGGCCCCGCGAGAAACAATGCGAGGCCCTCCGTTACTCCGAGGAGGCGATACGGCAGCAGGCGCCGGCGCCGGATCGCCAGCAGCCGTTCCGCCCGCCGGAGATCGCGGCGTGCGTGCGGTGTGACGCCAAGCCAGGGCAGTTGCACGGCGCCGAGAAAAGGCAGCAGCGGATGGAGCACGGTGACCGCCCGACGTCCGAGCCGCCACCCCGACAAGGGCGGGGCCAGCCTCCAGGCGCCGCCCATGGTTTCCACGAGGAAGACCCGGCGGCCGGAATGCAGCCGAACGTTCTCGGCCAGGAAGAACGCGGCGCAGACCAGCCAGAAGAGCTGATCCGGGGGCCGGAAGCCGTCGAGAATATCGGTCACTACCGACCCGGCGGGTTCGAGCCGTCCTTGACGAAGAATCGCTTGAAGAAGGCGAAGACGGCAGCGCCGGCAGCCAGCACGCCGAGGCCGATCACCTTGCCGAAGCTCTTGAGGAAGCCTGCGCCAGCCACGGCCGCGCCGCCGAGGATCAGGCCCGCAAGCCCGTATTCCGCGATCCGGTCCCCTTGGCGGTACTCCGCATAGCGCTCGCCCTGCTGGTAGTCGAAGCCGCGCAGCGCCACACGAAACTCGCGCATGTCCTCCGTCAGATGCTGCGGATCGGACACCAGGATCGCGGTCATCACGCCGCCGCGGCCCAGAAGCCTGATCGAATAGTTGATGGTCGCATCGCCCCGGTCATCGACGAGCCGGGTGGCCCATTCCAGCCGGCGGGTCTCCGGATCGTATCGCGGCTCGACCGCCCACCCGTCGGTGCGCAGGGTCGGCATGCCCAGGCGCTGACGCTCCGCGTTGGCTCTCGAATCGCCCTGCTGAAGGGCGCGCAGCAATTCGTTCGCGTCGAGGTGCTCATCGTCCCGCACATAGCCGATTTGCTCGAAGGAAAAGACCGCGAACCAGGTGACGGCGGCCGGGGTCAGGACCCAATTGCCGCGTCGGGGTGGATTGCCGTTCAGTTCCAGGAAGCGGCTGGACGCGCTTTCATCGAGGAACCGCAGGCCGCCCTCGAGCGAAATGCGGGCAACGGACCCGATGGTGCCTTCGCCGGGTGCCGTCTGCCAGGGCAGGGCCGCAAGCTGCCTGCCCACGCTCTCCTGCTGGGCTGTTGCCGCCTGCGCCAGGAGCATGGCGCCGATGATCAGCAGTCCCTTCAGCAAGGCACGCATCGACACCGCTCCGGTCTAACAACGACCGAGCCTTACCGAATCCATATTCGCTCGCCAAGTGAATTGGGGCCGGTCATTCGTTAGCCGCACTCGAAGGACTAATGTCTTCTTTACTAATCGAGGTCAGCTCTTGTCGCTCAAGTCCGCGACGTCTCTTGACCAATGGGCGCGGCGCCGGCCAGGCGGCGGATCGCGGCGACCATGGCGGGCGCGTCCCATTCCGCCGCGCCTTCCGCCCGCGCCACCTCGCTGCCGCTGCGGTCGATCAGCACCGTGGTCGGCAGGCCGCGCACCCCGAAGGCCCGCCCGGCGGCGCCGCGTGGATCAAGCCAGACGCCGAGATTGCGCAGGCTGTTGCGCTGGTAGAAGGGCTCCACCTGGGCCCGTCCGCCGCGGTCGGACGACAAGGCCAGCACCTGGATGCCCTCCGACGCGAGCATGGCCTGCAGGCGATCGAGCGCCGGCATCTCGGCGACGCAGGGTGGGCACCAGGTGGCCCAGAAATTCACCAGCAGCGCCTTGCCCGGGAAATCCGCGGGGCTTTTGGAGGCACCTTCGGCGTCGGTGAAGCCGAATTCCGGCAGCGGCCGCCGGTCCTCGATCAGCCGCGCGCCCCCGCCCTGCGCGGCCGCGCCTTGCTTGGGGCGGAGTGCCGCCGCTAGGGTCCCGCCCACTGCCAGGGCGCCGAAACCGCGCCGCGTCGCAATCACCACAGGAATGCCTCCGCCCGTGTCCAGCAACGATCCCTCGTCCAAGACCGCCAACGCGACATGGGGCGGCCGCTTCGCGGAGGGCCCCAGCGCCATCATGGGTGCGATCAACGCCTCGATCGGCTTCGACCGCAAGATGTGGCGGCAGGATATCCGCGGCAGCCTCGCCCATGCCGCCATGCTCGCGCATGTGGGGGTGATCTCCGCCGATGACGAGGTGGCGATCCGCGACGGCCTGGCCGCCATCGCCGCCGAGATCGAGGCCGGGCGCTTCGAATTCTCGGACGCCCTCGAAGACATCCACATGAACATCGAGGCGCGGCTGACCGAACGCATCGGGGAAGCCGGCAAGCGCCTGCACACCGGGCGCAGCCGCAACGACCAGGTGGCGCTCGATGTCCGGCTCTGGGTTCGGGATGCGATCGACGGGCTCTCCGGTCAGATCCGCGACGTGATGCGGGCGATGGCCGATCGCGCGGCCGAGCACGCCGGCACTGTGATGCCGGGCTTCACCCACCTGCAGCCGGCGCAACCCGTGACCTTCGGCCACCATATGCTGGCGTATGTGGAAATGCTGTCGCGCGACCTGTCGCGCTTCGCCGATTGCCGGGCGCGGATGAACGAAAGCCCGCTCGGCGCCGCGGCGCTCGCCGGCACCGGATTCCCGATCGACCGGCACATGACCGCCAAGGCGCTCGGCTTCGATGGCCCGATGCGCAACAGCCTCGATGCCGTGGCGTCGCGCGACTTCGCCGCCGAATTCCTGTTCGCCTGCGCGATGTGCGGCACGCATCTGTCGCGGCTCGCCGAAGAGATCGTGATCTGGACCAACCCCTATTTCGGCTTCGTCAAGCTGTCGGACCGCTTCACCACCGGCAGTTCCATCATGCCGCAGAAGCGCAACCCCGACGCGGCCGAGCTGGTGCGCGGCAAGACCGGGCGCCTGCACGGCGCGCTGCACGGCATGCTGACCGTGATCAAGGGTCTGGCACTGACCTATTTCAAGGACATGCAGGAGGACAAGGAAGGCGTCTTCGACGCCGCCGAAACCCTGACCCTCTGCCTGGCCGCCATGGCCGGCATGGTGCGCGACATGCAGCCGGAGGTCGGGCGCCTCGCGACCGCCGCCGGCGCCGGCTACTCGACCGCGACCGACCTCGCCGATTGGCTGGTGCGCAGCCTGAAGATGCCCTTCCGCGATGCCCACCACGTGACCGGCGCGCTGGTCGCCAAGGCCGAGGGCAGGAACCTCGACCTCGCCGGCCTGACGATCGGCGAGATGCAGGCGGTCGAGCCGCGCATCACCGAGGACGTGTTCAACGTGCTGAGCGTCGCCGCCTCGGTGCGCAGCCGCACCTCCTTCGGCGGCACGGCACCCGACAACGTCACCCGCATGGCTGCCGAATGGCAGGAGAAGCTCGCATGATCCGCCTGGTCGCCGTGCTGATCGCCGCCAGCACCCTGCTCGCCGCCTGCGGCCGCGTCGGGCCCGTGCGCGCGCCCGGCCCGCCGGACCAGGTCACCTACCCGCGGGTCTATCCGAGCCGGTAGGGGAAGCTCTGTCCCGGAGAGGGCGCTGCCCTCTCCGGACCTCTCCCGGCAGGAGCCTACAGGCCCCTGCACCCCGTTTACTTTGTGAGCCCTGATTGCCAAGGGGCCACCGGTGCGTTTGCACCGGATGGCCCCTTGGCAATCAGGGCACCAAGTGAAGCAGGTCCAGGAGGCTCTAGCCTCCTGGCGGGGTGGGTTCGGGAGGGGCAGCGCCCCTCCCGAGGACGGATCACCCCACCGGCACGGCGACGCCGCTGGCCTGGTGTTCGAACAGGCGGCGGTAGATGCCGTCGGGTCGGGCCATCAGGGTCGCGTGGTCGCCTTCTTCCGCGATGCGACCCTGCTCGAAGACCAGGATGCGGTCCATGGCGCGCACCGTGGACAGGCGGTGCGCGATGACCAGTGCCGTGCGCCCGACCAGCAGCCGGTCCATCGCTTCCCCGATCAGCGTCTCGGCCTCGGAATCGAGGGAGGAGGTCGCTTCGTCGAGGATCAGGATCGGCGCATCCGCCAGGAAGGCGCGCGCCAGCGCCACACGTTGCCGCTCACCCCCCGAAAGCTTCACGCCACGCTCACCGACCAGCGTCGCGTAGCCCTTCGGCAGGCGGGCGATGAAGCCATCCGCATTCGCGAGCGCCGCGGCGCGCTCGATCTCGGCCATGGCGGCACCGGGGCGCGCATAGGCGATGTTCTCCGCGATCGAGCGGTGGAACAGCACCGGCTCCTGCTGCACGATCGCGATCTGCGCGCGCAGCGAAGCCTGGGTCGCGGTCCGGACATCCTGGCCGTCGATCAGGATGCGGCCTTCCGTCACGTCGTGCAGGCGCTGGATCAGCTTCACGAAGCTGGTCTTGCCGGAACCCGAATAGCCGACCAGCCCGACGCGCTCGCCGCCGCGGATGGTCAGGCTGAGGTCGCGGAACAGCGGCGTGCTGTGGCCGCCGTACCGGAAGCCCACTCGATCGAACGCGATCTCGCCACTGATAATGCGGATCGGCTGCGCTTCCGCCGCATCCTCGATGCCGAGGGGGGCGACGGACATGGTGACCATCTCCTCCATCTCGTTGACCGAGCGCTGGAGGTTGCTGAGGTGATAACCGACGTCGCGCAGATAGCCCTGCATCACGAAGAACATGGTCAGCACGGTGGCGAGGTCGCCGGCCCCGGCCTCGCCCCGCCACCAGAGCAGCAGCGCGGTGCCGATGACGAGCAGGCGCATCACCAGCAGCGCCGTGCCCTGCACCGCCTCGCTCGCGGTGCCACGATGCCAGGTGCGCATGGTGCGCCGCCGCCACTTCTGCACCAGCGCCGCGAGCCGCGCATCCTCCCGCGTCTCGGCGCCGAAGGCCTTGACCACGGCATTGGAACCTATCGCATCCGCGAGCACGCCGCCGAGCCGCGTGTCCCAGGCGTTGGACAGACGCGCGGCGGGTGCGACGTAGCGCAGCGAGAGCGTCGCCGTCAGCCCGACATGCAGCACGGCGCCGGCGGCGACGGTGAGCCCCATCAGCGGCCATTGCGCGCCGAGCAGCAAGGTCGCGCCGAGCAGCGCGACAGCCGAAGGCAGCAGCGCGATCAGCACCGTGTCGTTCAGCAGGTCGATGGCCCACATGCCGCGGCTGATGCGCCGCACGGTGGAGCCGGCGAAGCTGTTGGCGTGCCAGTCCGCCGAGAAGCGCTGCACCCGCCAGAAGGCCTCGGTCGCGCTGTCGCGCATCATGTTGAGCGTCAGGCGGATGATGCCGAGGATGCCGAGGATGCGGAGGGTGACCATGGCGACGCCGAGTGCCGCCATGGCGCCGAGCGCGCCGAGTGCCGCACCGAGTGCCGCGTCCCGATCGTCAGCCACCACGGCATCGACGAGGCGCCCGGCGAAGATCGGCAGGCACAGATCGGCCGCCGTCGCCGCCAGCATGGCGAGGATGATGCCGGCGACCATCAGGCGATGGTGCAGCCAGCGGCGAACGACGAAGGCAAGGACGGCACGAAGCGCGTCGGCCGTCCGCGCATGGGAATGGGAGGTCACTGTCTCATCCGGCCGCGCAAGGCGCGGGCCGGTCCCTGGGTCAGGCGATGCGGAAACCGAGTCCCGACGGTCGGTGACCGGGCGGGACGGCTGGGTTCGGCGGGGAAAACCCTGTCGCGGGCGGGGCGCGGGCCGAATGGCCGGCGCTAGGTCTGACGCGAGGTCAGGCGCCGCACGACGGATCGTCGGGTGCGAAGAACATGATGGAACTCATGCAGCCCTCCCGACGAACCAGGGGTTGGAGACAGCCCGCTCTTACCGAAGCCGGCGCCGATGCGCAACCGTGATGGGCACCCGGACGGCCCGGAAGCGGCGGGCTTCGAGATTTGTTGAAGTCGGGCGCGCGAACGGGCATTCTTCCGAAAGAGCAATAAAAATCCTTTGAGGCTCGGTCCTGCCCCTCTGTCACCAGGAGACGTTCATGCTTCGCCGCTTCCTTCTCGCCGCCGCCTTTGTCGCCACGGCCGCAGCGCCGGCCATGGCGCAGTGCGACACCCGCTTCACCTTCGTCAATCAATCGGGCGCGCAGGTGAACGAGTTCTATTTCGGCCCGTCCAGCAACCCGAACTGGGGCTCCGACCGGCTTGGCCAGAACGTGCTGCCCAGCGGCCGGCAGATCATGTTCGACACCGGCCGCTCCGGCGCGCACGACTTCAAGATCGTCTGGGCCAATGGCCAGCATGCCGAGCTCATGCGCATCAACATCTGCACGACCAGCCAGATCGTCGCCACCCGGTCCGGCATCGAAGCGCGCTGATCAGGGCCCCGGGGGCACCCTCCAGGAGGGTGGTCCCCGTGACCGCCCCGGGAGCGGTTTCGGCCCGGCGGCGCAGGTGATCCTTGTGCGGCGCGGCGGTCGCCCCGATTATCCTCCGATGGCCGCCCCTGCCCCCCTCGCCGCCCTCGGCGATCCTGACCCCGCCTTCGCCGACTTGATCGCCGGCCGTCCGCACCTGTCCGCCCATGCCCGCGACGGGCTGATGGTGGAGGAGGTGCCGCTCGCCCGTATCGCGGCGGAGGTCGGCACCCCCGCCTGGGTTTATTCGGCCGGCAGCCTGCGCCGCCGGGCCCGTGCGCTGACCGGCGCGCTGGCTGCTGCAGGGCTCGACGCCTCGGTCCATTACGCGATGAAGGCGAATGACAGCCTCGCGGTGCTGGCGCTGCTGCACAGGGAAGGCCTGGGTGCGGATGTGGTCAGCGAGGGCGAGCTGCGCATCGCCCGCGCCGCCGGCATCCCGGCCGCCGGCATTGTCTTCTCGGGCGTCGGCAAGAGCGAGCGCGAGCTCCGCCTGGCACTGGCCGAGGACATCTTCCAGATCAACGCCGAAAGCGCCGAGGAGATCGCGATGATCTCCGCGATCGCCAGCGCGCTCGGCCGCACCGCGCGGGTCGCGCTGCGGGTGAACCCCGACGTGGACGCCAAGACCCACGCGAAGATCACGACCGGCCGCGCCGAGAACAAGTTCGGTGTCGGCATCGACGATGCGCTGAAGCTCTATCGCCGCATGGCGTCCTTGCCGGGCATCGCGCCGGTCGGCGTGGCGACCCATATCGGCAGCCAGATCACCGCCGGCGTCGGCGCCTATCGCGCCGCCTATGCCAGGCTGGCCGAGCTGGTGCGGGCGATCCGCGCCGAGGGCCTGCCGATCCTGCGCATCGATTGCGGCGGCGGCCTCGGCATTCCTTATCGCGACGAGCCGGCACCGATGCCTGAGGCGCTGGCCGGCGCCATCAAGGCGACGCTCGGCGATCTCGGCCTGCCGGTGATGCTGGAGCCGGGGCGCTGGATCGCGGGGCCCGCGGGGCTGCTGCTGGCCTCCGTGGTGATCGAGAAGATCGGCGCCCAGCGCCGCTTCGTGGTGGCGGATGCCGCGATGAACGACCTGGCGCGCCCGGCCATGTACGATGCCTGGCATGGCATCCTGCCGGTGGCGCCGGATGCCCTGGTGGCGCCGATTGCGCCGGCCGATGTCGTCGGCCCGGTCTGCGAGACCGGCGATACCTTCGCCCGCGGCCGCGCCCTGCCGCCGCTGCCGGCGGGGTCGCTGATCGCCTTCCTCGACGCCGGCGCCTATGGTGCGACCATGAGCAGCACCTACAACGCGCGCCCGCTGGCGCCGGAGGTGCTGGTCGACGGCACCCGCTTCGCGGTGGTGCGCGAACGGCAATCCCTCGAGGCGCTGCTGCACGGGCAGCGCGTGCCGGAGTGGCTGCGCGAATGATCCCGCCCACCCTTCCCGGTCGGCTGCTCCGCCTGCGCGCCCTCGCGCGCGGCGCGCTGCTGTGGGAAAGGGTCTGGCCGGCGCTCTGGCCGCCGCTCGCGGTGCTGGGCATCTTCCTGCTTGCCGCACTCGCCGGCATTCCGTCCCTGCTGCATCCGGCGCTGCACATCGCGCTGCTCGCGGGCTTCGCCGGCCTGTTCGGCGTCACGCTGTGGCATGGCTTCCGGCGCTTCGCGCTGCCCGACACGGCGGCCGCCGACCGGCGCATCGAACGCGACAGCGGGCTGCGCCATCGACCGCTATCCACTCTCACCGATCGCCCGGCCGGCAACGACCCCACGGCGCTGGCGCTCTGGGACGCGCATCGCCGCCGGGCCGCGGCGCAGCTTGCCGCCACGCGCACGGCGCGGCCGCGCCCGGGGCTCGCGGCG
>NZ_JAAGBB010000055.1 GCF_018129085.1 Plastoroseomonas hellenica | reverse complement strand
GGCGCCGCCCGCCGCACCCGTGGCAGAGGCTGCGCCCCAGCCGGCGCCTTCCGCAGCGTCGCCTGCCGCCGAGTCGCCACCGGCCATAGCCGCGGCGCCCAGCGCGCCGGCAGCCTCGGTACCCGCCGCGCCACCTGCCGCGCCGCCCGTCATCGATCTTGTTCAGCTGTCCGAGGCCGATCGCCGCGCGATACAGACCTCACTTCAGATGCTCGGCTATTATCGCGATCGGATCGACGGCAATTTCCGCCCGAGCACCCGCACCGCAATCCGCCGCTATCAGCGCGAGATCGGCGAGGCTGCCACGGGCGGCCTGACCGCCGAGCAGGCCCGGCGCCTGATCGCCGGCGCGGCCTCACGGCGTCGATAACAAAAGGCATTCAGATGGGCCTCCGCGCCAAGTTCAACCTCGTCATGCTCGGGACCTTCCTGCTCGGCCTGGCGCTGGCGGCGATCCTCGCCCGCGGCATCGCCGAGCAGGCCGTGCGGCAGCAGATCCTGCAGGAAGCCACGATGATCATGCGGCAGGCGACCGCGCTCCGCGGCTATACCCAGGGCGAGATCGAGCCGCTGCTGCGCGACAGCTCAGCTTCGCGCTTCCTGCCGCACACCGTCCCGTCCTGGGCGGCGCAGACCGTGTTCCGCACCGTGCAGCGCGAGGCCAGCGAGTACAACTACAAGGAAGCGGCGCTGAACCCGACCAATCCGGCGGACCGCGCCAGCGACTGGGAGGCGGCGATCATCGACGGCTTCCGCCGCGATGGTGCGCGCACCGAGCATGTCGGCGAGCGCGAGACGCCGCAGGGCCGCGCCCTGACCTTCGCCCGTCCGTTCCGCATCACGGACCGCAACTGCCTAACCTGCCATTCCACGCCCGATGCCGCGCCGGCCTCGATGACCGATCTTTACGGCCGGGAGAACGGCTTCGGCTGGCAGCTTGGCGACGTCATCGGCGCGCAGATCGTCTCCGTGCCGATGCAAGTGGCCCTGCAGCGGTCGGACAGCCTGCTCTACGCCTTCCTCGGCGTCCTTGCTGGCATCTTCGTCGCGATGATCCTGCTGGTGAACCTGCTGCTGCACCTCGTCATCATCCGCCCGGTGCAGCGCATCACGGCGGCGGCGGAGAAGGTGAGCGCCGGCGCGCTCGACGAGCCGGAATACCAGTTGAGCGGCCGCGACGAGATCGCCTCGCTCAACCGCTCCTTCAACCTGATGCGCCGCAGCCTGGTCAATGCGATGAAGCTGCTCGGCGATCCCGCGCCGCGCGGCCATGGCTGACGCACTGCCATCGCGCATCGGCCGCTATGTGGTGCGAAGCGCGCTCGGCCGCGGCGCGATGGGGGAGGTCTATCTCGCCCATGATCCCGAGATCGACCGCCCGGTCGCGGTCAAGCTGGTCGCCGCGGCGCTGCTGGAAGGCGAGGGCGCGGAGGAGCATCTGCAGCGCTTCCGCGCGGAGGCCCGCGCCTCCGGTCGCTGCAACCATCCGAACATCGTCGCGGTCTACGATGTCGGCCTGCATGAGGGCCGGCCCTTCCTCGCCATGGAATATGTCGCCGGCCGTGACCTCGCCAATCTGCTCGCCGAGGGGCGGCGGTTCACACCGACCGAAGCAGCCAAGCTGCTGGGGCAGTTGCTCGATGCGCTCGGCAGCATCCATGCGGCAGGGATCGTGCACCGTGACCTCAAACCCGCCAATCTGCTGCTGCATGGAGAGCTGCAGCTCAAGCTGGCGGATTTCGGCATCGCCCGGATGGATGGCACGGGCCTCACCCAGACCGGCGCCCTGATCGGCACGCCGGCCTATATGTCGCCCGAGCAATGCCGCGGCGAGACGGTGGATGCGCGCACCGATCTCTTCACCGCCGGCGCCCTACTGCACGAGATGCTGACCGGCGAGCGCGCCTTCGGCAAGGGGGCCTTGCTCGCGGTCATGCGGCGCATCCTGGAGGATCCGCCACCGCCGCTGCCGGCCGCGATCCTGAGCGTGGCGCCGGGGCTCGGGATGGTGCGTGATCGCGCGCTCGCGAAGCGGCCGGAGCAGCGCTTCGCCTCCGCCGGCGAGATGGCGGCGGCGCTGCGGCAGGCCGGCTCGGGTGCCGCCACATCGCCAGGCGACGACACCACGATCATCGCCGCGACGCCCGCTGCGACCGAGGCGATCGATCCGGGGATGCTGGAGAGCATCGAGCGCAGCCTTGCATCCTATGTCGGGCCGATCGCCGGCACGCTGGTGCGCAGCGCCACGCGCCATGCGGTGAAGCCGGAGACGCTCGCGGGCCGGCTGGCGGAGAGCATCGCGGACGTGGGGGAGCGTCGCCGCTTCCTGGAGGATGTCCGACGCCTGGTGCCGGCGAAGGCTGCCCCCGCGGCACCGGTCACCATGCGCCCGGACAAGGTCGAGCTGGAGCGCCTGGTCGCGGCGCTCGCCGCCCATATCGGCCCGCTGGCCCGGGTGCTGGTGGCGCGCGCCGTCGAGGATGGCGGCTCCGGCGAGGCGCTTTGGGAACGGGTCGCGCAGCATATCGACGATGCCGCCGAGCGAGCGCAGTTCCTGCGCCGCAGGAAGGATTGACCAGCTTTTTCTCGAACCGGCGTCAGTCCTCGAAGAACGGGGTTTCCTCGTCGACGCTGCCGCGCAGGCGGATGTCGAAGCGGAACACGCGGAGCCCCTCCGCCTCGCCGTCCGGGTGTGCGACGAGCCGCCCGCGAAGGTGTTCGGGCAGCAATGCCAGCACGGGATCGGTCAGATTCTCGGCCGGGAAATCCGGGAAGAACGCCGTGGTCAGGACGCGCCGCATCAGTCCGGCGCCCATGGCGGTGAGGTTGACGTGCGGCGCGCGGCGGCCGGTGCCGTCGGTGTAGCCGCCGGGGAGCACGGTACGGAACTCGAACTGCCCATCCTCGTCGGTCCAGGCGCGGCCCCAGCCGAGGAAGTCGGGATCCGCCAAGTGCCGCTCCGGGTCGAGCGGGTGGTCGAAGCGCCCGCCGGCATCTGCCTGCCAGGCTTCCAGGATCATGTTCAGGCAGGGGAACCCGCCCTCACGCGTGACCTGCCCGCGCAGCAGGATCGCCTCGCCCCGCCCGGTCGGCGCCGCGTCGGACGCGACGCGGGTCAGGTCGTTGTCGCCCTCGCGGAAGAGCGTTCGCGGGAAGAACGGGCCGATGGTCTCCTGCGAGGTCGGCGGCAGCGGTGCGTCGGCCGGCATCGGTCGTTCTTTCAGGGCGTCTGTGGCGTGGCGTGCCGGCCGCGCAGGACGATGTCGTGGGTGAAGCCGAGCCACTGGTCCCCGACCTCGGCGGGCGGCAGGTGCCGCGCGATGAGGCGTCCGCGTGCCGCGGCGTCCGGCGTGGCGTGCAGGATGCGGTCGAATTCGTTCAGGGGATCGCCGGGGAAGTACATCTGCGTGACGAGGCGGGAGAGCGAGGATGGCCCCAGGATCGAGAAGTGGATATGCGGCGGCCGCCACCAGGTCTCCTTGACCGGCACGGGGTAGGCGCCGGGCTTGATGGTGAAGAAGGCGTAGCGGCCTTCCTCATCGGTGCGCACGCGTCCGTTGCCGACGAAGTTCGGGTCGAGCGGTGCGTCCCTCTGGTCGATGGGGTTGTAGTAGCGCCCGGCGGCATTCGCCTGCCAGAGCTCGACCACCGCACCACGGACCGGCCGGCCATCCTCGTCGAGGATGCGCCCGGCCAAGTGCATGAGCTGTCCGATGGCGATCTTGCCTGGGGCAAGCTGGGCGAGGTTCGCCTCATCGCAGGGAAGCTTGCGCTGGAGATCGAGCGGGCCGGTGGCCTCGGTGCGGCTCACCGGCCGGCGCTGCGGCGGCTGCGAGGGCGTGTGCGTCCAGGTGTTGGTGTAGCCGGGCACCGGGACATCGGGCTCGATGCCCTGGGGCCAGGGGTCGAAGCGGTCCGGCAGGTCGTGGGTGTTCATGGCTGCCTGTCCTTGGCGCGATATGATCGGGCTGGCCGCTACTCGTCCGGGTTGAAGCCGGAGGCCGCGACGATCGGCGCCCAGGCCGCGTGCTCCCGCCGCATACGCGACCGGAAGGCGTCCGCTTCCAGCACCAGCGGCGCGATATCGATCCGCGTCAGGGCGTCCTGGAGCTCCGGCGTGGCGGCCGCGGCCGCGATGGCGGCCTGCAGCGCGGCGACCACCGGCGCTGGTGCCCGGGCCGGCAGCACGGCGCCGTACCACTCCTCATGCGTGAGCTCGCCGAGGCCGGCCTCGGCGAAGGTGGGCACGTCCGACAGGCGTGGCAGCCGGTCCGGCGAGGTCACGGCGAGCAGGCGAGCCTCCCCGCCGCGGTGGAAGGCAGTCATCTCGCCGATCGGCAGGATGACGGCCTGGATGGTGCCCGCCAGCAGGTCCTGCATCGCCGGCGCGGAGCCGCGATAGGGAACATGGTTCAGCGACAGCCCGGCCGTGCGCGCGAACTGGGTGCCGATGAAATGCGGCATGGAGCCCGGGACCGGGCTCGCCCAGTCCACCGCCCCACGGGCCTTCGTCCAGGTGACGAAGTCTTGCAGCGTCCTGGATGGGTGGCGGGCGCCGACCGCTAGGCCGAAGGGGAAGACGCAGACCGGCGAGACCGGCGTGAAGTCGTTGAGCGGATCATACCGCAGCGTCCGCGTGTAGAGATGCGGGTAGATCGTCAGCATGCTCGCGGGGGTAACGACGAAGGCGCTGCCATCGGCCGGGAGCGGCTTGAGCAGCTCCAGCGCCAGGCGGCCGCCGGCGCCGGGGCGGTTGTCGACGATCACCTGGCTGCCCATGGCAGCGCGCATGCGCTCGACATAGATCCGGGTGACCGCATCCGCCGTGCCGCCCGGCGGGAAGCCGACGATGGCCCGCCCGGTGCGGCCGGGCTGCTGCGCCGCGGCGCGCTGCGCAAGTGCTGCGGCGGCGATTGCCGCAAGCGCGGGCCGGCGGCCGACGCCGCCGCTCATGACAGGCTGCCCAGGGCGGCATTCCCGGCGGTGTTCCGGAAGCGGAGCTTGGCCATTGGACGTCTCCCCGTCAGCCTTCTTCGGTTGCTGCGACGACGGGTGGACGATGCCCAAGCGGCCCATCCTGCGTCAATAGATCATATGATTGGCCTATAGGCTGCCGCCATGACTGCGCGCGTGAGCCGGGGTGCGCGATCAGTTGAGCGTGATGCCCCGCAGCAGCTCGGCCTTCTGCGCCACGTCCTCTGTCAGGCGGCGGGTGAAGTCAGGGCGAGCAAGGAAGTAGCTGGCCGGCTGCGAACCGGTGCGCGCCGCGGTCCGGTAGATCTCGCTCGCTGCCGCCGTGACGCAGGCGGCCTCGATGCGAGCGATCCGGTCCTCCGGCGTGCCGGCCGGCGCGAACAGGCCGCCGAAACTCGCCGGCGAGACCGCAAAGCCCTGCTCGATCGCGGTCGGCGCCTCCGGGAAATCCGGATGCCGCTCCGCGTCGAAGACCGCGAGCACGCGCACGTCGTTCCGCCCTGCCGCTGAGCCGAGCACGATGGAGCCGACGTCGATCCGCCCGGTCAGCACCTCCGTCATGACAGTCCCATCGGCACGGTAGGGTACGTGCTCCAGCTCGCTGCGCGCGGTGATCGCCCATTGCACCATCGCGAGGTGGGGGATGGAGGTCACGCCCAGCGTGCCGTAGGTGACGCGTCCCGGCCGGGCTTGCGCCGCATTCTGCAGGTCGCGCAGGCTGCGGATCGGGCTGTCCGGCTTCACGACCAGCGCCATGGTGTTGTTGAACACCTGGCAGATCGGCTGGAAGGAATTCGTCTGCAGCCCAGTGTTCGGCATGACGATCGGCAAGGTCGAGGCAACGAGCGCCGGCGCGAAGAGCAGGGTATGGCCATCCGCCGCCGACCGCGCGACGGAGACGGACCCCACGGACCCCGCGGCGCCATCGCGGTTGAGTACCATGACCGACTGGCCGAGCAGCGGCGACATGGCCGTCGCCAGGGCGCGCGCGAGAAGGTCGATCGCATTCCCGGGCGGGTAGGGCATGACGATCTGGATGGGGCGCGCGGGGAAGGCCGCCTGCGCGTGCAGGCGAACAGGCGCGGCCAGGCCGAGCGCCGCGGCGCCGGCGGTGAAGCGACGCCGTGTGATCTGGCTCATGGCGCTCAGCTCCGGCCGGCTTCGGTGTTGGTGACAAAGTCCGGCGGCGGCGTCGGGCCCCAGAGGTAGAAGCCATCCTCCAGCGGATGGCTCGCCTCCTCCCAGTCCACATCGGCGGGCACGTAGTCGATATCGGCCGAGAATTCGCACCAGGACCCGAAGGGGTCGCGGACATAGTGGAAGTAGTTCGATCCCAGTACGTGGCGGCCAAGGCCCCAGCCATGGCTGAACCCCTTGTCCGCCATGGCCATGGCGCCGAGCCCGATCGCGGCCAGCGAGGGCACGTCCCAGGAGAGGTGATGCAGGCCCGGCGCCTCCGATTTCACGAAGGCCATCAGATGATGGTCGCTGCCATGGACGCCGTGCAGGAAGGCGATGACGTCGCCCGAACGGTCGGAGACGCGGAGCCCGAGGGCGCGCGTGTAGAAGGCGATCGCGCGATCCACGTCGGGCGTGAACATCAGGATATGGGACAGCCGCCGCGGCATCTCCCGCTGCGCCTTGCGACGATAGGGCGCATTGCGGGTCGCTGATGGCGTCGGCTTCAGCTCGACCACCGCCTTGGCATCGGGCGTCGTCTTCACGCCGACGCGGATCTCGAGCAGCGTGCCGTCCTGGTCGCGCAGCCAGAGCCCATTGCTGTCGAAGCCGGGCGGCGGGTCGAGCAGGCGGATGCCCTGCGCCTCGATGCTGGACTTGAAGCGCGGCAGGTCCTCCTCGAAGCAGTGGAAGGCGATGTGGTGCATCGCCTTGCGCGCGGCCGGCACGACGCGGCCCCAGCGATAGCCGTCGCCCGCGGTGTGCAGGCCGAGATGCTCGCCCTGTTCCGCCACGTGCAATCCGAAGGCGCCGTAGAAGGCTTCTGCCTTCTCGAGGCTGGGCACGCCGAGCACGAATTCGCCGACGGAATGCACACCGAGCACGCCCGGCTTGCGGCTGGGGGCATAGTGGCCTGCGATGGCGGTCATTGGCTTTCCTCCCTCCCTGTCCCGGCGCTTTCAGGCGGCGGCGCGGCGTTCCCCCGCTTCGTCGATAATGGGATTGCGCAGCACGCCGATCCCCTCGACCTCCACCTCGCAGACATCGCCGGGCTTCATCCAGAGCGGCGGCTTGCGCGCCAGGCCGACGCCGGCCGGCGTACCGGTGACGATCACATCGCCCGGTTCCCAGGTGATGGCCTCGCTGAGGGTGGAGACCAGCGTCGCGACGTCAAAGATCAGGTCGTCGGTCGAGGCGTCCTGCACCACCTGGCCGTTCAGGCGGGTGCTGATCCTGAGCCCGCGCGCACCGGGCGGCAGCTCGTCCGCGGTGACCAGGAAGGGGCCGAAGGCGCCAGTGCCGTCGAAATTCTTGCCCACGGTCCATTGCGGCGCCCGCATCTGGTAGTCGCGCACCGAGGCATCGTTGAAGATCGCATAAGCGATGACGTGATCGAGCGCATCGGCCTTCGCGATATGCCGCCCGCCGCGGCCGATGACGGCCACCACCTCGCCCTCATAGTCGAGCTGTTCCGAGATCCGCGGGCGGATGATCGGCGCGCAATGGCCGACAAGGCTCGACGCGAAGCGGGCGAAGATCGTCGGGTAGGACGGCACCTGGAAACCGCTCTCGGCCGAGTGGTCCGCATAGTTCAGGCCGACGCAGACGATCTTCGGCGGGCTCGGCAACGGCGGCAGGAGCTCCACGGCGTCGAGCGCAATCTCCGGGCCGGCAAGCAGCGCGCGCCCGGCGGCCGCGAGGGCACCCGGACCCTGCGCGATCAGGGCGTCGAGCGCGCCAGGATGCCCGGATTCACCCGCCAGAAAGCCGTGGAAGGCGCCGCCCTGCACGGCGGCCGCGATCCCGGGCCGCCCTCCCTGCCGGAATGCCGCGAAACGCATGGATGCATCCTCCTGCTTTCCTTGCCAGCGGCTATACGGGCCTGAAATCGGCCGGTCAAATTAAAATCTATTTTCTTTCCAAGAATGGATTTTATGCTCGCTGCTGGCTAGGGTATTCGCCATGCCACGAGATCTCCCGGGCGCCAGCCTTACCCAGACCGCCTATGAGCGCCTCCGTGCGGATCTGCTCGCCTGCCGGCTGCGGCCTGGCGAGCGGTTGCGCATCGCCGATCTCTGCGCGGCGCTCGGCGTCAGTCTGAGCGCCGTGCGGGAAGCGCTGTCGCGCCTGACCGCGGAGGGGTTGGTCGTGGCCGAGCCGCAGCGAGGTTTCCGTGCCGCGCCGATCTCCGTCGCTGACCTGCGCGATCTCACCGCGGCGCGCATCGAGATCGAGACGCTCTGCCTGCGGCGCGCCATCGCCTCCGGCGATGTCGGCTGGGAGGAACGCCTGGTCGCGGCGCATCACCGCCTGTCGCGCACGTCGGCGCGCGATCCCGCCGACCCCGACCGCGTGGCCGAGCCTTGGGCCGAAGCGCATGGTGCCTATCACGAAGCGCTCGTCGCCGGCTGCGGCAGCCCCTGGCTGCTGCGCCTGCGCGCGATCCTCTATGCCCAGAGCGAGCGATATCGGCGGCTGTCACTCCCGCTCGCCCGCACTGAGCGCGACCTGGCGCGCGAGCATCGCGAAATCATGGACGCCACGCTGGCGCGCGACGCGGATCGGGCCGCTGCGCTGCTCACCGCACATTTGCAGTTGACCAGCGCGATCCTGCTCGATGCCGAGGAGAGCGCGGAGATGCCGGCCCTCGCCGCCGGCCGCTGATGCGCTCGCGGTTTCGCTTCCGGCATCCGCGCTGCCGCCGTCCCGTTCCGGGGCCAATCAAGAAATCCTGAATTCGGCGCTTCCCGCCGCAGAATTCAGTTCCTTTCAGAACGCTCCAAAGACGTTTCAGGTCCGTAAGGCACATCATCGGCATCGGATGGCCACGCTGGGGTGTGGCGCCGCCGCACGTCGCCGAAGGGAGCCCGTTCGTGGAACGCCTCAGGATGAAATGGCCCTCGCTGTCGCAACGCCTAGCGGCGCTGGAACGCGACGGCGCCCTTGCCGCGCTCCGTTCTGACGCGGCGGCCGCCACTTCCGAGCCGGAACTGCGTCGTCTCGGTGCCGTCTGGCGCGGCGCGGTGCTGCGCGTGCTGTTCGCGCCGGGACGGAGCCACAGAATTGCACGGATCGATACGTCAGGGAGGAAGCCAGGATGCCGCTTTGGGTGATCGATGGCGCCGTCACCGCCTGCACCTTCGGCACTGCGCCCAGCACCCTGGCGGTGCTGCCGCATCGGCGCGCGACCCATACGCGCAGGCCGATGGCAACGATCTTCGACCATGCGCCGATGGTGAACATCAAGCCCTTCGGCGCCTGCACCAGCCCGGCCAACCCGCAGGTCGCCGCGGCGACGGCGGCGGCGCTCGGCGTCCTGACGCCGCAGCCCTGCCAGCCCGCCACGCCGTCGCCCTGGATCCCAGGCAGCCAGGGCCGGGCGATCCAGGGCGAGCTCGCGCTGCGCGATGCCTGCGTCTGCCCATGCCTCTGGGGCGGCACTGTCAGCATCGTCTCGGCCGGCCAAGCCACTCAGTACGTGCCCTGACAGCGCATCCCATCCGACCGGAGCCCCGACATGGCCCTCAAGAATGCGACCCGCGCCCTGACCGTCGAGACGCCGCTCGGCCTCGCCCAGGGTGAGGACGAGGACGACCCGCTGGTGCTCGCCCGCGTCAGCGGCGCCGAGGGCATTTCGATCCCCTATGCCTTCGATCTGACGATGATCGGCGACAAGGACACCGAGATCGTGCCGCACGAGCTCATCGGCCGCCCGGCGTCCTTCGGCATCCGCAAGACCGCGGTGGTGAACGGCGAGCAGGAGGAAGGCCATAACCGACGCTTCGGCGTCTTCGAGACCTTCGAGCGGCTGGGCACGCTGCGTGGCCGGCGCATTTTCCGCGGCCGGCTGGTGCCGGCCTTCCGGATGACCGCCTATGAGCACGTCTACCGCGTCTTCGAACAGCGCGACCTCGTCTCGATCCTGCGCGAGGTGCTGAGAAGATTTCCGCTGGTCGATCTCCGCACCAACCTGCTGGCCGAGCTCGGCGAGGCGAAGATCCCCTATTGCGTGCAGTATGACGAAACGACCTTCGCTTTCGTGCACCGGCTGCTCGACCGCTTCGGCGTCGCCTACCGCTTCGAGCATGAGGAGCCGGCGGCGGCCTCGAAGCCCGGCCTCCGGCGGGAGCGCATGGTGCTCTCCTACCGGGACCACCGGCCCGACCTCGTCGACAGCACCGTCGACGTGCAGGGGGGCGAAGGCTCCAGCACCGGCGCGCTCGACGGGCGCTCGGCACAGGCGGTCTACGGTTTCCGGCGCAGCTTCGCCGCCGCCGCCGGTTACACGCGCGTCGGCGACTTCAATATCATCGACCCGCGACGGCCCCATATCGGCGAACGCAGTTCCGCCAAAGCCTACACGTTCAGCGCGGACGAGCACCGCCTGGGGGCACATGCTTTCCCGGCTCATGGCATCGATCCCGACAACAAGGATGCGGCGGCAGAGCTGCGGATGCGGCAGAGCGAAACCGCCTCGATCTCCGCCGTGGGCCGCGCCTACAGCTCAGGCTTCCGCGCCGGGCGGATGTTCTTCACCGATGAGGATCACACCGGCTCCGGCGCCGAGCACCAGGGCTTCATCCTGCGCCTGGTCACCATCGAGGCCTTCGACATCGTCGACGACCGGAGCCTCGGCGAGAAGCTCCTCGACGCTCTGGGCGGGCTGATCTTCGGCGGCAACGATCCCGAGGACATGATGGGCGCCGCCGCCGAGCAGCTGCGCGACCGGCTGAAGGGCGACATCGCCAAGGGCATTGAGATCGCGAACTGGCTGAAGGGCAAGCAGGATGCCCAGAATCCCTCGGGCCTGCCGGGCTTCATCGCCGACAAGCTCGGCCGTCTCGGCAGCGGGCTGTTCGCCGGTGTCGCAGCGGCGCTGCCGGCGATCAAGGAGATCGCCGGTATCGTGAACAAGCTGCAGACTGAAGGCTCCGGCTTCGCCTGCGCCTTCGAGGCGATCCCGACCTCGCCGCCGCTCGACAAGGAGCATTGGCCGACGCCGAAGGCGGGCCGGCCGGTGGCGCATGGCCCGCATTCCGCACTGGTGGTCGGTCCGCGTGGGGTCGATACCTCTGACCAGGACATCTGGACCGATGCGCTCGGCCGTGTGCGCATCCGCTTTCCCTGGGATGATGGCCCGCCTATGCGGGAAGACACGCCCGCGATCCATGAAAACCCGCTCTCGACGGACCGTGTCACCGCCTGGGTGCGGGTTTCGGAAGGCTGGGCCGGTGCGCGCTTTGGCAGCCAGTTCCTGCCGCGCATCGGGCAGGAGGTGCTGGTCTCCTTCATCGACGGCGACCCGGAGCGGCCGCTGGTGACCGGGCGGGTCTACAACGCCGCTTCCGGCCGGACGCATCTGCCCTTCCCGAGCACCGCGGCGGCGTCGCACCCGGTCAAGCGGATCGAGGACCTCTCCGGCACCCAGACGAGCCAGGTGACGCGGAGCGGCATCCGCACCCGCAGCACGCCGAAGCCAGAGGGCGATGCGGGCTTCCACCTGCTGCGCTTCGACGACCGTCAGGGCAAGGAGCAACTGGTGCTCCGCGCCGAGCATCGCCTCGACACCACCAGCACCGGCAGCCGCTACGACACCACGCGCGGCAATCGGCACACAAGGGTCGGCGGCGGGAAGGCGGTGGACGGCGTGTCCGGCGGCGGCGACTTCACCTCGGTCGGCGGCGAGGTCGATCTCTCGGTCGGCGACGCCCGCTATACCAAGATCAAGGCGGAGGACCATCTGATCATCGGCGGCAATCAGCTGACCGAGGTCGCTGGAGCCTCCGTATTGTCCTCCGGCATGATTGCATTGACCGCCGACATCATCGGGCTGGAGGCCAAGCACCAGATCCAACTCGTGGTCGGCGGCTCCAAGCTGGTGATCACCCCGGCCGGCATCTTCACCGCCGGTGCGCTACTCGATCACCAAGGGGCCACGGCCAGCCCCTTCACCCCGCCGGTGATCATGGAGCCGCTGGGCGCCGCTGAAGCGGATCCCGGCGATCCCGCCGACTGGCTCGCGCAGCAGCCGCGGCAGGGCGGCGGTGGCGGCCGGCGGTCGCACACCATGAAAACCCATCAGGGGATGCAGGTCCGCCAGGGCGAGAACGGCCTGCTTGTCGCCGGCGGCGAGAAGGGCGGTCGCGGCGTCTACATCGACCCCGGACATCCGCCGGATCCGGCCTTCGTCAACGGCACGGTCGCCGAGCTTCAGACGATGCGTGACGACCCGGCGACCGCGAAATCCCTGGAAGCGGCGGAGAATCGCAAGAACCCGGTGGTGTTCGGGAAGGAAGAGCCTGGCGTCGTTCAGCCCGGTCCTTACTCGTTTCCCGCCGATCCCAAAGGCGCGGTGCCGAAGGGCCAGCCGACCGGCACCTTCGACGAGAACGGCAATCCCGTGCTCGGCACCGGCGAGGGCACGTCCAGCGTTGTCGTGCCGGGCGGCCCTGAGGCCCAGACCCCGGAGGCGCAGGCGGAGCACCGGCGCCGGCTCGCGCGCGTGCTGGACGATGCCGCACCCGACGATACCGGCACGGGGCCATCGCCGCCGCCGCCCGATTTCCACGACCCGGTGCGGCCGGAGCCGGAGATGGCCGAGCCGGAACCGATGCCCGAACCGGAGAGGCCGCTCTGATGCTCGACATGCCCCGCGCGCCCTATGGCGATCTGCACCTCGTCTGCCGGCCGGACCGTGCCGATCGTCACCTCGTCTTCCCCTACGAGGTCACCAACGCCGGCCCGGTGCCGCTCCTCGTCATGGATGCCTGGCCGCGCACCGCCGAAGGCAGCCGCAGCGCCGATCCCGATCTGGCGCAGGTGCTGCTGCGTGACGACGGCATCGCGGTGGTGGGCAAGTTCGTCCCGGCAGTACCGCCGGGGATGCGGATCGCCGCACCCCTGCTGCCGCTCTGCACCGTGCTGCGGCCGACCGAGACGCTGATGCGTGAGCTGCGCATCCCGCTGCCGTTGGCTGAACAGAGCCCCTACCTGCCGGAGCTCAGGCTGAGCAGCTACCGCCCACGGGAGCTCCGCGGCGTGCTGTTCGCGATCGGCTGGTGGCCGCTTGCGCAGCCGGAGCTCGTGGCCGGCCCGGCCGCTTTCGCGCCCGGCCTGCAGGTCGTGGCCCCGATCGGCGCGCTGCCGCCGGCGGGCACCGCGATCCAGCGCTTCCCGACGACGAAGCTCGAGATCCTGCGCCGCAGTGACGCGTTCCCGCGGGAAGTACCGGCGCATCCCGACCTGGCCTGAGACGTCGGCCAACCCGCTGGAGCAGATCCCGATCAGGCAGGATCGCCTGATCGGGTGAAGATGCGGCGCGAGATCAGTATGATGTCACGATGCATGGGAACGTCTGACACGACCGGCCTGTGCCCTGGGTAACACCCGCGACCTGACCGCTGCGGTACCGACGCAGCCATGCCCCGACACGACGCGATCCCCCGACATCAACCATCCGCATGGCTGGCCGCCCCGCCGGCCGGTGGCGCCGTGCCATCTCTCGGCGCGGTCATTGGCGCCCGCCTGAAGCCGGATGAATACTTTCGCTGGCGCAGCGTTTCCTCCAACACCGCGGCCGGCGCAGGCCGAGGCATGCCCGCCCGCCCAGCCGGCTCCGGCCATACCTCGGGACACGCGCCCGCGGAGGGGCGTGCACCCGCGCTGGGACAGGGCATGACCATGGCCTCCACGGAGGACGAGGAGCTGGCGTTCGGGCGCTTCGCCCTCTGGCCGCGGCGCCGCGTGCTGCTCGCGGATGGCGCCGCCGTCGAGCTGGGCGCCCGCGCCTTCGACCTCCTGGAGGTCCTGGTGCGGGCGGATGGCGAACTGGTGACGAAGGAGACGCTGCTCGATCGGGTCTGGCCAGGAGTCGTCGTGGAGGAGAACAACCTGCACGCGCAGGTCGCTGCGATCCGGCGAGTGTTCGGCCCCGATCGCGACGTGCTCCTGACCGTGGCCGGCCGGGGCTACCGCCTCGCGCTCCCCGTCCTCCGCAGGCTGGTGGCAGAAGGGGCGCGCGGCGACAGCGGGTCACTGCCGCAGCTATCGGTCATCGTGCTGCCCTTCGCGAGCCTGGGTGGCGGCGCCGGTGAGGACCAACTGGCGGACGGTGTCACCGAGAGCCTGACCACGGACCTGGCGCAGGCGCTGGTTGGCGGCGGCGTCGTCTCCCGCTCCACCGCCGTCGCCTACCGGGACCGCGCCGTCACGGCGCGCCGCATCGGAGAGGAGCTGGGCGTGCGCTACCTGCTGGAAGGCAGTGTGGCCGCGCAGGCTGACCGGATCCGCGTGAACGCCCAGTTGATCGATGCCACCACCGACACGCATCTCTGGGCCGAGCGCTTCGACCATCCGCGCGATGGCGACGCCCTTGCGGCGCAGGACGCGATCGTCGGGCGGCTGACGCGCATGGCGGTGCTCCGCATCATCGATGCGGACGCCCGCCGGGCCGGCGCCGAAGCGGCGCCGGACGCCGCCGGGCTCGCGCTTCGCGCATGGGCCGCAGCGACGACGGCGCGCATGTCGGCTGAAGGTTTCGGCGCGGCGCGCGACATGTTTCGACACGCCTTGTCCCTGGACCCGGGCAGCCTCGAAGCAGCGGCCGGCCTGGCAGAAGCGGAGACCTATGCCGTGATGAACGGCCTCACGCCGGCCAGCGAGCGGGAGGCCCGGCTGGCGGAGGCGCAGGACCTGGCCGACCGCGTTCTTGCCGCCAGACCCGACCACCTCGGCGCGCTGCGGGCGCGGGCGGTGGCGCTCCGCGCGCTGGGCCGCTTCCAGCGCGCGATCCTCGCTGCCGAGGCCGTGCTGGCGCTCTGTCCCGGGGATCCGCCAGCGTGTCGGGAGGTGGGGCTCAACCAGCTCTATCTCGGCGATCCCGAGGAAGCAGTGCGCCGGTTCCGGCAGGCCGACCTCAGCGGCCCGCACGATCCGGCGCGCTGGACCTGGATGCAAGGGCTCGGGCGGGCGCTGATGCAGATGGGCCGCGACGCGGAGGCGGTGGCGGCGCTTCGCCTGGCAGTCGAGGGCAACCCGGCCTGGGCGCGTGGGCACGCCCTGTTGGCGGCTGCGCTGTGGCTGAATGGCGAGCATCCCGAGGCCCGGGACCATTATGCGGAGTTCGCGAGGCGCGTTCCCGACGCGGAGGCCCGCGTGCCTTCACGCTCCTCGCCGGTGCCAGCCGATCGCATCAGCGAGGCATACCACCGGCATGACGCCCGCATCCTGCGCGCGCTTGGCGACCTTGAGGCAGGCCTGCCCAAGCAGTGAAGCGCGCCGGGCCGTCGACGCTCAGGGCGTTTGCATCACCAGCCCGCCGGCCTCCGCATGGTTGGCGAGATCAGCCAGGGTGGCGAAATGGTAGTGCGGCGCGGTCTGCTGCGCGGCCGTGATGGTGCCGCCCGAGCCGGGCACGCCCTGCCGCCGCTCGATCCAGCAGACAGTGTAGCCGAGACCTTTGGCGACGCCGATGTCGTGGTACTGGCTCTGCGCCACATGCAGGATGTCCTGCTGCCGGAAGCCGTCGCGGCTGAGGCGGCCGCGCGTGAAGGCGAAGTATTGCGGGTCGGGCTTCTCGCAGAGCGCCTCATCCGCCGCGACGGTGTCGTGGAACGGGTCACCAAGCGTCGGGATCATGAGGTCGAGCGCCCAGCGCGCGGCGTTGGTCATCGCCACCAGCTTGTAGCGGGCAGCGAGCCGCCGCAGCGCCGCGACGCTGTCCGGGAAGGCCGGCCAGTCCTTCACCGATTGCGCGAAGCCCTTGGCGATGCGGGCATCGATGGGCAGGCCAAGCTGCGGCGCGATCTCGCCATAGACGCGCTCGAGGTCATCGGGGAAGCGCCAGGCCTCCTTCGCACCGCGCGCCTGGCGGTAGGCGTCAAGGATCGCGCCGTCGCCGAGCTCCGTCGCCGCTGCCCCGCAGGCGCCCCGCAGATAGCCGAGCAGGCCGGTTTCGAAGTCGATCAGCGTGCCGACGACGTCGAAGGTCAGCACCTTGGGTTGTCTCGCTGCCACCCGCGGCCTCCGTTGCTTGCCTGCCCGGCGCCACGCCGGGCAGCACCGCAGTCTGCGCCGAGGGCCGCCGCAGCGTGATGGCGAAGGACGCCGCCCGCGCGGCGGATGCTCCCGTATCCCGGGGTGGGGGCGGCATCATCCACCTGGCCCGTCAGGTGCGAAAAAACTTCTCCAGCGGGTAGTGCCGCTTCACGAAGACCGACTTGATGACCACGTAGCTGAAGTACTTCTCGATGCCGATGTTCCGCGCCAGCAGCTCCTCGATGATCTCCTGGTAGTGCTGGATGCTGCGGGTGATGAATTTCAGCATGTAGTCATAGCCGCCGCTGACCAGGTGGCATTCGATCACCTCATCCACCGCGCGGATGGCGTTCTCGAAGCGCAGGAAATCCTGTGTCCGATGGTCGGCGAGCGTCATCTCGGTGAAGATCATCGTGGTGTCGCCGAGCTTCCGGAGCTGGATGTCGGCGCCATAGCCCAGGATATAGCCGGCCTTCTCCAGCCGCTTCACGCGCACCAGGCAGGGGCTGGCGGAAAGCCCCACCGCATCGGCGAGCTCCACATTGGTCACCCGCGCATTCTTCTGCAGATGCGCGAGGATGCGGAGGTCGAGGCGGTCGAGCTTCGGCAAGCCTGGATCCATGGCATCGATGCCCCTGACGGCGGCTGTACCGGGAATGGCTCGGCCCCGGCCGCAACGGTAGAATCTGCTGTCGAGTGGAGGCAAGCGCGCCGATACCGTCGCGGCCTCAGCCCTGCGTTCACCAGGCTTGCCGTCGGGTGCCTGCAGCAGATCGTGCTGCGGAGGGCCGGTCGCCGCCTTCAGCCCAATGCCTGGCTGACCAGTGCGAAGCTCCGCACCGCGGCCGGCGGCCGCGGCGCGCCGCGCACCATGCGCGTCACCACATCCACCTGTGGCAGCCCGACCCCCGCCAGCCAGTCGGAAAGCCCGGTATCGGCCGGCATGTCGATGCGCAGGAACTCGCCTTGCCGCTGGCCCAGCCAATGCGCGATCAGCAGCCGCGCCGCCTCCGCATCCGGCGCCACCACTGGGCCGATGAGCTGGCCACGCCCGAAGCGCCGCAGCATCGCAAAGCCGCTGGCGACGCCGGCGCGATCCAGCACGACACAGGCCGCCTGCTCGAGCAGGGCAGCGAGCACCGACCCACGCGCCATGCCGGTGGCGGCGCTGTCGAGCGCGGTCAGCACGGCAAGGTCGGCCCGGCCGGCGGGTCGGATGCGCTCCCCGGCGCGGGGCGGGTGGAAGCCGACGCAGAAAGCCGCCCCCTGGTGCTGGCGTACGGCACTGACCGGCGCAAAGCCCAGCGTGCGGTAGAGCGGCTCGCCCTCTGGCGTCGCGTGCAGCAGGATGCTGCGGTCGCCGAGTGCCGCCAGCAGCGCATGCATCAGGCGGCGGCCGATACCCTTGCCCTGGCGTTCCGGCGCCACCATCACCATGCCGAGGCTGCTCCAGTCCGACCCGAAGCGCCATGCCATGGCAGTGCCCACGAGCTGCCGCTCGGCCTCCGCCGCGATGCCCTCGCCGAGCGCCAGCGCGAACTGCCAGTCCTCGACGCGGTGCGGCCAGCGATGTGCGGCGGACAGTGCCTGGGCCGCGGCAAGATCCGCCATCGCCAGCGGCCTTACCTTCAGCAGCTCACCAGCCGTCGACATCCCCGTTATCCTCCTCGGCGTTGGCGCAGCCTGGGCCGGGCGGCGAAGCAGGGGCTCCCGAAGTTGCGGGCGATTCAGGATTTTCCGCTTTGCCGGCTGAGACCCGCCGAAGCGGCGCGCGCAGGCCATGCCGCCCGCCGGCGCGGAAACGGCATGATCTGCGCCGCGCCACTGCATGCCGCGCGTTCCCTGCCAGACGCCGGGTCCTAGGATACCCGGAGCGCGCACGACCAAGGTGCTGCCGAGCGAGGGGAACACTGCCTTGTCCGATCTCCGGCCAAAATACGTCACCTTCGATTGCTACGGGACGCTGACCTGGTTTCAGGTCGGCGAGGTCACCCGCAAGCTGCTGGGGGACCGCGTGCCGGCAGGCACCATGGAGGCCTTCCTCAAGGACTTCACCTGGTACCGCTTCGATGAGGTGCTGGGCGCCTGGAAGCCCTATGTCGATGTCCTCAAGGCGTCGCTGGAACGAGCCTGCAAGCGGCATGGCATCCGGTTCGAGGAAGCCGATGGCCAGGCGCTCTATGACGCGGTGCCGACATGGGGCCCGCATCCCGATGTGGCCGCGCCGCTCAAGCGCGTCGCTGCCCGCTACCCACTCGTCATCCTCTCCAACGCCGCGGACGACCAGATCATGCGCAATGTCGCGCTGCTCGAGGCGCCCTTCCACAAGGTCTGCACCGCGCAGCAGGCGCAGGCCTACAAGCCGCGCATGCAGGCCTTTGAATACATGTTCGACGTGCTGGGCTGCGGGCCGGAGGATGTGCTGCACGTCTCGGCTAGCCTGCGCTATGACCTGATGCCGGCCTATGGCCTCGGCATCCGCAACAAGCTCTACGTGAACCGCGGCTACGAGCCTTCGGTGCCCTTCTACGGCTACCACGAGACCACGACGATCGAAGGCCTCGCCACGCTGCTGGGCGTTTGAGGGCCTGATCAGGAATGCAGCTCGCCTCTTATTGGCTCGAGACCTGCCAGCCCTTCGCCGGCGCCGCCACCGGGCCGGTCGAAGGCCGCGCGGATGTCGTTGTGATCGGCGGCGGCTTCACCGGGCTGTCCGCGGCTCTGGCGCTGGCGCGGCGCGGCGCCTCCGTGGTGGTGCTGGAGGCCGGGCCGGTTGCCGCCGGCGCTTCCGGGCGCAATGGCGGGCATGTCAACAACGGCACCTCGCATGATTATGCGGGGCTGTCGGCGAAGCTCGGTGCCGATCATGCGCGCGCTCTGTACCGCGCCTTCGACGATGCGGTCGACACCGTGGAACGCATCGTGCGAGAGGAGCAGATCGCCTGCGACTTTCGGCGCTGCGGCAAGATCAAGCTGGCGGCGAAGTCCGCGCATTACGAGAAGATCGCCCGCAGCTTCGATCTGCTGCACCGCGACTGCGATGCCGAGACGGATCTGATCCCCCGCGCGCGCATCCGGGACGAGGTCGGCTCCGACCTCTTCCATGGCGGTCTGCTCTATCGCAAGAGCGCACAGATGCACATGGGCCGCTTCGGTGCGGGCCTCGCCGATGCCGCCGCACGCGCCGGGGCGCGGCTGTTCGAGAACGCACCGGTCACCGCGCTCACGCGGCGGAACGGCGCGGCGCATCGCCTCACGACGCCCCGCGGCAGCATCGAAGCGGCGCAGGTGCTGGTCGCGACCGGCCCGAGCCGGGAAGGGCCCTTTGCCTGGTTCCGCCGCCGCATCGTGCCGGTCGGCAGCTTCATCGTGGTGACCGAGAAGCTGACGCCGGCGCAGCGCGACAGCATCATGCCGACCCGGCGCAACGCGACGACGACCAGGCATATCGGCAACTACTTCCGCATCTCGCCGGACGACCGGCTGATCTGGGGCGGCAGGGCGCGCTTCGCCATGTCCAGCCCGACCTCGGACGCGAAGAGCGGCGCGGTGCTGCGGGCGCAGCTCGACGCAGCCTTCCCGCAGCTCCGGGGCGTCGGGCTCGACTATTGCTGGGGCGGCATCGTCGACATGACGGAGGACCGGCTGCCGCGCGCCGGCGAGCATGAGGGCCTCTTCTACGCCATGGGCCTCTCCGGGCATGGCGCGCAGATGTCGGTGCATCTCGGCCAGCAGATGGCGAAGGCGATGGCCGGGGAGCAGGGCGCGAATCCCCTCCGCGGGCTCGACTGGCCGCCGATCGCGCTGAATTACGGCAGGCCGTGGTTCCTACCCTTCGTCGGCGCCTGGTACCGGCTCAAGGACGCGCTGGAGTAGAGCGTGATGACTTGAGCGTCCGATGACCGGAGGGCCGAACGGCCCGGAGATCTGAATCGGCCGCTCCACTTGCAAGGCGGAATCGCCGAAAAATCTGAATCACGCGATCAAACAAGGGGCTCCGCCGTGGCGGGTTCCGCTCCGGCGAGCAGCTCCGCCTCGCTGCGGTGGCAGAGGATCGCGGACCCCTTCGCCAAGTGCTGCACCGGCGGTGGCACCACGTCGCACTGGCCGGGCTGGCGCAGCGGACAGCGCGGGAAGAAGGTGCAACAGGCGGGGCCGGCCCGGTCCGGCGGCGCGCTGACCGTGCCGCGCTCCTCCAGCCAGCCCGGCCGCAGCTCCGGCACGGAGGCGATGAGCAGCCCGGTATAGGGGTGCCAGGGCGCCGCCTGGATGGCGCGGCGGCTGCCGGCTTCCACGCGCTGCCCGGCATAGAGCACCATCACCTCGTCGCAGACCGAGCGCACCGTGTGCAGGTCGTGGCTGATGAACATGGTGGAGAGGCCGAGCTCGCGCCGCAGCCCATCCATCAGGTCGAGGATCGCCGCGCCCACCACGGTGTCGAGTGCGGAGGTGACCTCGTCACAGAGGATCAGGTCCGGCTCCGCCGCCAGGGCGCGCGCCAGGTTCACCCGCTGCTTCTGCCCGCCTGAGAGCTCGCCTGGCAGCCGGTCGGCGGCGGCGGCCGGAAGCTGCACGAGGTCGAGCAGGCGCCGCACGCGGCGGTCGCGTTCGGCGCCCTTCGCACCATGGAAGAATTCGATCGGCCGGCCGAGGATGCGCGCCACGCTGCGCCGCGGATTGAGCGCGGTATCGGCGCTCTGGAACACGAGCTGGATGCGGCGAAGCTGATCCGGCGTACGCTGGCCGATCGCTGCCGGCAGCGGCTGGCCGTCGAGCGTGATGCTGCCGCGCGCCATCGGCAGCAGCCCGGCGATGACGCGCGCCAGCGTGCTCTTGCCGCTGCCGGATTCGCCGATGACGCCGAGAGAGGAGCCGCGCCGGATGGCGAAATCCACCTCGCGCAGCACCGGTACCGCCGGCATGCCGTCGCGGCCGCCGCGACCATAGCCGGCGACCAGCCCCTCGACGACCAGCAGCGGCGGCGCTTCCGGCGGGGCGGCCGCGCCGCGCGGCACCGGTGCCGCAGCCGCCACCAGGCTCTTCGTATAGGGATGCGCGGGCGCCGATAGGATCTGGCCGGTCGGCCCGGTCTCCCGGATCACCCCGTCCCGCAGCACGACGATGCGGTCCGCGATCTGCGCGACGACCGCAAGGTCGTGCGAGACATAGACGGCCGAGGCGCCGCGTGCCCGCAGCACCGCCTTGAAGGCGCGCAGCACCTCGATCTGGGTGGTGACGTCGAGCGCGGTGGTGGGCTCGTCCAGCACCACGAGTTCCGGTTCGGCGATCAGCGCCATCGCCGCCATCAGGCGCTGCAATTGTCCGCCCGAGACCTGATGCGGATAGCGGTCGCCGACCCGCTCCGGCTCCGGCAGCGCCAATGCCCGGAACAGCGCGACGGCCATGGCCTCCGCCTCCTGCCGGCTGGCGATGCCGTGCAGCAGCGCCATCTCCGTCACCTGCCACATGATGGAGCGCGCGGGGTTGAAGGCGGCGGCCGCGCTCTGCGCCACGTAGGAGACGCGCCGGCCGCGGAGGTCGCGGAGCGCGCGCGCCGACAGCGCCAGCACCTCAGTCTCGCCCAGGCGGATGCTGCCCTGGGCGATGCGGCAGCCTGGCCGGGCATAGCCGAGCAGCGCGAGCGCGATGGTGGTCTTGCCCGATCCTGATTCACCGATCAGCGCCAGCACTTCTCCGGGCGCGAGGGCGAAGCTGGCGTCGCGAACGATCGGCGTTTCCACGCCCTCGGCATTGCGGGCGACCACCTCCAGCCCCTGGACCTCGAGCGCTGCCGCCATCTCAGCCGGCCTCCCCGCTGCGGCGCCGCCCGCCGAGCGCGTCACGTCCACCAAGGGCATCAATCGCAAGGTTCATGCCGATGGTGAGCGAGGCGATGGCGAGCGCCGGCATCAGCACCGCCGGCGCGCCTTCGTAGAGCCCGGCCATGTTCTCCCGCACCAGCGAACCCCAATCGGCATTGGGCGGCTGGATGCCGAGGCCGAGGAAGCTCATCCCCGCCAGCAGCAGCACGATGAAGACGAAGCGCAGGCCGAAATCCGCCAGCACCGGCCCGATGATGTTGGGCAGGATCTCCTCCCGCACGATGAAGCCCGTGCCTTCGCCGCGCGCCTCGGCGACGCGCACGAAATCCTGCGCACCGACGCCGACGGCGAGCGAGCGCGCGATGCGATAGGCGCCAGGTGTGTAGATGGTGCCGGCCATCAGCACGAGCACGGGGATGGAAGAGCCGAAGGCGGCGACGACGATCAGGGCGAACATCTTGCTCGGGATCGAGATCAGCGTGTCCAAGGCGCGGCTCAGCACCGCATCCAGCCACCCCCTCCGGACCGCGGCGACCATGCCGAGGATCAGGCCGCTGCCGCTGGCGATCAACGCGGCGGCGAGCGCGATGCCGACCGTGTAGCGGGCTCCGTGCAGGACGCGGCTCAGCATGTCGCGGCCGAGATAATCGGTGCCGAAGGGAAACTGCGCGCTGGCCGGCAGGAAGACATCCATGTCCACGATCTCACCGGCGTCATGCGGCGCCACCCTGGCGCCGAGCAGCACCATGGCGATCCAGAACAGCACGATGGCGCCACCGAAAAGGCCGCCGATCGGGATCCGCCGGAGGCGGGAGGCGAGGAGCTTCATGGATGCCGCAGCCGCGGGTTCGAGAGGATGGCGCAGAGATCGGCCACGGTGACCAACAGCAGGTAGCCCGCGCAGAAGATCATCGCACAGGCCTGCACCAGCGGCAGGTCGCGGGTCGAGACGCCATCCACCATCAGCTTGGCGATGCCGGGATAGTTGAAGATCGTCTCCACGATGATGACGCCGCCGATCAGGTAGGAGAGGCTGAGCGCGATCGCATTGGCGATCGGCCCGATCGCGTTCGGCAGAGCGTGGCGGAGCACGACGCGGAGCGGCCCGACGCCCTTCAGCACCGCCATCTCCACATAGGGTGCGCGGAGCTGGTCGATGATGGCGGCGCGGCTGAGCCGGATCATCTGCGCGACGATGACGCAGCAGAGCGTCGCGACCGGCAGCGCGAAGAGGCGAAAGAACTGCGCGAGGGAGGTGATGTCGCTGGCGGCCGACAGTGCCGACAGCCAGCGAAGATGCACGGCGAAGACCAGCACCGAGGCGGTGGCCACCAGGAATTCCGGCACCGAGACGATAGAGAGGGTCAGCACGCTGACGGCACGGTCATAGAGCGAGCCGCGCCACATCGCCGCGGTGATGCCGATGGCGAGCGCCAGCGGCACCGAGACGACCGCCGTCGCACCGGCGAGCATGAGCGAGTTGGGCAGGCGCGCGCCGATGAGCTGCGCCACCGGCACGTTGTTCGCGAGCGAGCGCCCGAAATCCCCGGTCAGCAGCCCGCCGAGCCAGTGCAGGTAGCGGAGCGGCGCCGGCTGGTCGAGACCGAGCGAGGCGCGCAGCGCTTCGACCGTCTCGCGGGTCGCGTATTGTCCCAGCAGCTCCTCCGCCGCGTCACCGGGCAGCAGGCTGGTGATCGCGAAGACCGCGGCCGAGACCAGCAGCAGCGACAGGATGCCGAGCGCGAGGCGAGAGGCGACCAGCTTCAGCATCGGCGACCCCTTCTCAGAGCGTGATGACTGGAGGCGGAATCGCCGAAAGTCTGAATCACGCGATCAAACAAAGGGCTGGAGCATGGTTCGTGAGCGCTTGCGAACGGACCATGCTCCAGATCAGGACTCCAGCCAGACATGCTGGGCGAAATCATAGCCCATCAGGCCGCCGAGCGGGATCGCGCCGAGGCCCTTCAGGCGGGTGGTATGCCCGTCCAGAAGGCTCTGGAAGACGGGGATGCCGATGCCGGACTCGTTGTGGATCATCACCTGCATGTCGGCATAGGTCTGCCGCCGCTTCGCCTCATCCGTCTCGGCGCGGGCGGCCATCAGCAACTGGTCGAATTGCGGGTTCCGCCAGGCGCTTTCGTTCCAGGCGGCGTCGGAGCGGAAGAACAGGGTCATCAGGATATCCGCTGATGGCCGCGGGTTAACCGAGCCGAAGCTCAGCGGATGCTTGAACCAGTGGTTGCTCCAATAGCCGTCGGCGGGCACGCGGCGCACCTCGAGGTTCAGCCCGATGCGCTGGCCGGTCTGCTGCATCACCTGCGCCATGTCGATGGAGTTGGGCGCGGCGGGGGAACAGACCACGGGCAGCGCAGTGCCGCCGACGCCGGAGCGTTGGAAGTGAAAGCGCGCGCGGTCCAGGTCGAAGGGGCGCTGCGGCAGGCCGGGGAAGAAGAAGCGGTTGGTGGGATCGATCGGCTGGTCATTCCCGACGACGCCGTAGTTGCGGAGGATGGCGGTGCGCATCTGCTGGCGGTCGAACAGGTGCTTCATCGCCAGGACGAAATCCGGGTTGCTGCCCGGGTTCTGGTCCAGCCGGATGACGAGGTCGGTGTAGTAGCCGGATTTGGTCTCGAAGACCGCATGGCCCGGCGTCTGCTGGATGCGCCGGACGGAGCGCGGGTCGATGCCGCCGCAGAGCTGGATGTCGCCCGACAGCAGCGCGTTCACCCGCGCCTGCTCGTCGGCGATGCCGATGAACTCCACCTCGTCCAGATAGGGCTTGCCCTCCTGCCAGTAGTTCGGATTGCGCTGCGCAATGGAGCGCACGCCTGGCTGGAATTCGCGACAGCGATAGGGGCCGGTGCCGTTCGCGGTGGTGAAGTCGGTGGTACCAGCCTTGATGATGTGGAAGTGGAAGGTGCCGAGTACGACCGGCAGGTCGGCATTCGGCGTGTCCAGCGTGATGCGCACTTCGTTCGGGCCGGTCGCCACGATCTCCGTCATCGGCATGGCGAGCGAGCGCGCGCGGGAGGCGACGGCGGCGTCCTTGTGCCGGTTGAGGGAATAGACAACGTCCTCGGCGGTCAGCGTCTTGCCGTCATGGAACTCGACGCCGCTCCGCAGCCTGAAGGTCCAGACCTTGGCGCCCTCATTCTCCCAGGACGCGGCGAGCGCCGGCTGTGGCGTCAGGCTGCCGTCCAGCGTGGTCAGCCCATTGTAGAACATGTTGCAGCGCGCATAGTCGGTCGAGAGAGACTGTTTGGCCGGGTCAAGCGTATCGGCGGTGGAGGTAGAGGTGCCGGCGACCCGGATGCGCCCGCCGCGCCGCGGCGTCTGCGCCACCGCCTCCTGCGCGGCGCCGAGAATGCCGCCGGCGGTGGCGGCGGCCATGCCACCGGCCGCCAGCATGTGCATCACGTCACGGCGGTTGGCGCCGCGCTGCATCGCATCGAAGAGCCGCGTGCTGTCGGCGGCCCCCAACAGGCCGAGCGGCCCCGTCGCTTGCTTCGTCATCCCTGCCTCCTGTGTCTTGTCTTCTCCGCCCGATCCCCTCTCCGGGGGCTGTCAGGCGTCCTGCGTCATGGAAGAGCCTCCGCCAGCGCGCGCTCCAGCATGCCGATGCCTTCCGCGAGCTGCGCCTCGGTGATGACCAGCGGCGCCAGGAAGCGGATGACGTTGCGGTGCACGCCGCATTTGATCACCAGCAATCCCAGCATACGCGCCCGGTCGATGATCCGCTGCGCCATTGCCGCATCCGGCCTGCGTGTCGCGCGGTCGGCGACGATCTCGATCGCCTGCATGAAGCCGAGTCCGCGCACCTCACCGATCGCCGCATGCTTCGCCTGCAACTGCTCGAGCGCCGTGCGCAGCCCGGCGCCGAGCACCTGCGCGTGCTCCAGCAGCCCGTCCTGCTCGAAGGCGTCCAGTACCGCCAGCGCCGCGGCGCAGGAGAGCGCATTGCCGCCATAGGTACCGCCGAGGCCGCCTGGCGCCGGCGCATCC
Organism: Plastoroseomonas hellenica; assembly: GCF_018129085.1. Taxonomy (GTDB): domain Bacteria; phylum Pseudomonadota; class Alphaproteobacteria; order Acetobacterales; family Acetobacteraceae; genus Plastoroseomonas; species Plastoroseomonas hellenica. The sequence goes on along the minus strand of NZ_JAAGBB010000055.1, from coordinate 9,188 downwards.
ATGATCGCGGCGCGACCGACGACGCCGGACAGCGGCAACCCGCCCGCCAGGCTCTTGGCCACCGTCACCAGATCCGGGCGGAGACCGGCGTGCTCGAAGGCGAAGAGGCTGCCGGTGCGACCGAAGCCGGTCTGGATCTCATCGAGGATCAGCACGATGCCGTGCTGCCGCGCGATCCGCTGCAAGGCCAGGAGGAAGTCCGGCGGCGCCGGCAGGAAGCCGCCATCGCCCTGCACCGGCTCGATCAGGATGGCGGCGACGCGCTCCGGCGCGACCTCGGTCGCGAAGAGATCCTCGAGCGCCGCCAGCGCCGCCGCGACGTCGAGGCCGCGATAGGGGTTGGGGAAGGCAGTGTGGAAGATTTCCGGCGCGAAGGGGCCGAAATTCTGCGCATAGGGCGCGCTCATGCCGGTCAGCGTGGTGCCGAGCAGGGTGCGGCCGTGGAAGCCGCCGCGGAAGGCGATGACCGCCGGGCGGTTGGTATGGGCGCGGGCGATCTTGACGGCATTTTCCACCGCCTCGGCGCCTGAGGTGAAGAACACCGCCTTGTACGGCTCCTCGCCGCCGACCAGGCCAGCGAGGCGGCTGGCGAGCGCGATATAAGGCGGGTAGGCGGCCACCTGGAAGGCGGCATGGGTGATCAGGCCGAGCTGTTCCTGCACCGCCCGCACCACGCGCGGGTGGTTATGGCCGAGGTTGAGCACGCCGATGCCACCGACGAAGTCGAGATAGCGCCGGCCGTCGACATCCCAGACCTCGGCGCCGGCGGCGCGTTCCAGGACCAGCGGATGCGCGGTCAGCAGGCCCGCCGGCACATGGCGCTGCCGTTCCTCGATCAGACGGTCGGTCCGGCTGCGCGTCTCGAGCATGGCGGGTTGCTACCCTTTCTGCGGCGCCACGGCGGCACCCAGCATCGAGGCTAGGGCGGCCCCATCGGCGCGATCCGCTTCATTGGCCTCCGTGAATGGGAGAGTTGCGTGTTGTGCTGGGCATGCGCGGCAGAATCCTCTGCCATGGCGTGGCAGCATCGCGGATCTGCCCGGGCTTCCGAATCCGGGCTCCACGGCCGCCGCCGGCTTGCGGCCTCACACTGCTGAAGGAACAGGCATCGCATGTCCCGTTTGCTCAATCCGGTGCAGAGCGACGCCGCCTTGCCGGCTGCCGCGGATGTGGTGGTGATCGGCGCCGGCATCGTCGGCGTCACGGCCGCCTATTCGCTGGCGCAGCGGGGCCATTCCGTCGCGCTCCTGGAAAAGGGCGTCGTCGCCGGGGAGCAGTCCAGCCGCAACTGGGGCTGGTGCCGCCTGCTGAACCGCGACGAGCGCGAGATCCCGCTGATGCGGCACAGCATGGAATTGTGGGATCGGTTGCCCGGCGAGACCGGTGCCGACCTGGGGTTCCGCCGCAACGGCCTGATCTACGTCACCAAGGATCCGGCGGAACTCGCCGGCTGGCAGGCCTGGGTGGACATGTCCCGCGCCTACCAGGTACCGGTGCACATGATCGGGCCGGAGGAGGCGCGGGAGCTCACGCCGGGCAACCGGGAGCAGGCCTGGATCGGTGGCGTCGTCTCCCCGCAGGACGGCCGCGCCGAACCCGCGATGGCGGCGCCGGCGATCGCGGAAGCGGCGCGCCGTCTCGGCGCGACGATCCACCAGAACTGCGCGGTCCGTGGCCTCGACATCACGGGCGGGCGCGTCACCGGCGTCTTCACCGAGAAGGGGCGCATCGGTGCGGGCGCGGTGATCCTGGCCGGCGGGGCCTGGACCTCGATGTTCCTGAGGCGGCACGGCGTCGACATGCCGCAATCCTCCGTCCACTCCACGGTCTTCGCCACGACGCCGGCGAAGCAGGTGAGCCCGGGCGGCCTGGTGACGCCCGACTTCACCCTGACGCCGCGGCTCGATGGCGGCTACATCGTCGCCCACAAGGCGCGCGGCCGGCTGGAGCTGACGCCGCAGGGTATCCGCTACGCCCGCCAGTTCCTGCCCATGCTGATGAAGCGCTGGAAGCTGGTCGAGCTCCGCCTCGGCCGCTCCTTCTTCGCGGGCCCCGACGCCTGGCACGGGCGTTGGTCCTTCGACCGGCCGACCGTCTTCGAACGCATCCGCGTCCTCGACCCCAAGCCGAAGATGTCGATCGTGGAGCCCGCGCTGCGCGAGATCGTGGAGGCCTATCCGGAGCTCGCGGGCATCGGCATGGCGCGGATCTGGGCGGGCTGGATCGACCAGACGCCGGATGCGGTGCCGGTGATCGCGCCGCTCGCCGCGCTGCCCGGCCTGACGGTCGCGGCCGGCTTCAGCGGGCACGGCTTCGGGATCGGGCCCGGGGCGGGGCGCCTCGCGGCCGACCTCGCCATCGGCGCGCCGCCGGTGGTCGACCCCGCGCCCTTCCGGCTGGAACGCCTGCTCGACGGCACGCCCACCGAGGTGACGAGCACAATCTAGCGCTGCCCAGGCATCACCGCAGTTGCCAGGTGACCAATAGCCCCAGCACGCCTGCACACAGGATGGCAACGGTCGCGATGCCGACCGGGCCACGCATGCCCGGGGTGCCGTAGGTCGCCATGCCGGCCTTGACCAGGGTATTGGCGAAACAGGCGATGACGATGGCCGAAACCTCGAGCCAGCCGTCGCCGCCCTGCGCCTGGCGCGCCATCGAGAGGGTGATCGCGTCCACATCGGTCAACCCGGCCAGGGCGGCGACGGCCAGCACGCTTTCCGGCGGCAGGTAGGCACGCGCCAGGGCGACCAGCAACTGCACCACGGCAAAGAGTGCGGCGAACTTCGTCGCTTCGGTGAGGCTGAACGGGTTGCGGACCGCGACCGCATCGGCCGCCGCAGCCGCCGCGGCGCCGCGCAGATGCCAGAGTGCGAAACCCACCGCAGCCAGCCCCATCAGCGCCATCGGCCAGGCGAGTGCCGGCAGCAGCGCCCGGTTGATCAGCGCGACGGTGACCAGCACGCGTCCGCACATCACCGCCCAGGCGAGCAGGATGCCGGCGGCGAGCGGCCGCGGCGCCTCGCCGGCCGCGGCACGGCGGGCGAAGGCGAGGGTGACGGCGGTCGAGGACACCAGCCCGCCCGCCAGCCCGGTCACCGCCGTGCCGTGGCCGGGGCCGAGCGCCCGCACCGCGACATAGCCCGCGAGCGACAGCCCCGCGATCAGCAGCGCCAGCAGCCAGAGGCTATAGGGGTTCAACGCACCCCAGGGGTCGATCGCGCGGTCGGGCAGCAGCGGCAGCACGACGAAGCTCGCGAGCCCCAGCCGCATCACCACCAGCACGTCATCCCAGCCGATGCGCCTGACCAGCCCGTGCAGCGGGCTCTTGTAGGCCAGCAGCGCGGCGAGCAGCACGCCGAGGCCGGCCGCCACATCCCGCCCGCCCATGGTGCTGAGCATGCCGAGCAGGCAGACCGCGATGGCGGCGAGCTCGCTGGTCAGGCCCAGCCCGTCATCGACCTGCTCGCGCGCCCGCAGATGGTAAGAGGCGATGACGGCAAAGCCGACTATCGCCAGCACGACGGCGGGAATCCACGGCAGCGCGGCCTGTTCCCCGAGGAGGCCCGCTGCCCCGCCCAGCAGGGCGAGGGTGATGAAGGTGCGGAGCCCGCCGATAGCGCCGACCGGATCCTCCGCCTTGCGCTTCTCGCGCTCCAGGCCGATCAGCGCGCCGATGCCGAGTGCGGTCGCCAGGGCCCAGAGTTGCTCGGGTGTCGAAGGCATGGACCCAGCATGGCATGGCCCGCCGAACCGGTCAGGATGACGTTGACGAGACATGGGCTCGATCGACGGCGGTTGCGCTTGAGCGCCACTCAACGGCGCCCATAGTCTCGGAGAACGAGATTCGGGCCGACGCGGGCCCGGCGGGCAGAGGGAGCGCAGGTGGCCGACGAGGCCCTTCTCGATCTGGCGTCCGATCCGGCGGGCCGCCGCCGCCGCGCGCGGCGGCGCGCGATGCGCGTCGGGGTCCCGATCGCCGGCGTCGTGCTGATCGCGGCGGCGATCCTCGGCATCGCGCTCTATGCGCATGAGGCGAACAGGCGTGGCGCGCTGGCGCTCTCGACGGACCTGCTGCGAACGCTGGAGAGCCGGGTGGCGGAGGAAGTGCACGCCTTCCTCGGGCCAGTGGACCGCGCCGCGCGCATCGGCCGTGACCTCGCCGCGGCCCCGATCGCGACGGCGGAGGGGCGGGGGATCTTCGAACGCTACGCCGCCGCCATGCTGCGCGTCCTGCCGCAGCTCGCGCTGGCGGGCCTGGGCGATGCGGAGGGGAATTACGTCTTCCTGCGCCGGCTGCCGAACGGCGGCACCGAGGCCAAGACCATCATCAATGCGCCCGGCGCACGGCGCGTCACCCTGGTGCGGCGCGACGCCGCCGGCGCGGCGACCACCTCGGAGGATCCGGCAGACAGCTTCGATCCGCGTACCCGCCCCTGGTACCAGGGCGCGCTGCAGCAGGGTGGCGTCGCCTGGACCGATGTCTATGTGTTCTTCACCTCGCGGACGCCGGGCCTCTCCGTCTCCGTGCCCACGGATTGGGGCGAGCCGGTGGGTGCCATCGGCCTCGATATCGACCTCGTCGCGCTGTCGCGCTTCCTGGCCGGCCTGCAGGTCGGCCGGCATGGCCAGGCCATGATCCTGGATCGCGAAGGGCGGCTGATCGCCCATCCCGATCCCGCGCGGGTCCTGCGGGATGATGGGGGCAGGCTGCGTCCGGCGCGCCTCGATGAGCTGGGCGAGCCGGTGCTGGTCCGAGCCTTTGACCTGCTCCGCCTCGAAGGCAGCCTGCGGCGCGTGGAGGAGGTGGGCGGGGAGCGGCACATCCTGATCGCGAACGAGCTGCCCGAGGCCGGGCGCGGCTGGCGGGTGCTGATCACCGCGCCGGAGGCGGACTTCACCGGCTTCGTGACGGCGAACAACCGCCAGGTTCTCGCGATGTCGCTGCTGGTGGTGGGGCTGACGGCGTTGCTCGGCCTGTTGCTGGCGCGGCAAGGGCTGCGCGCGGACCGCGCCGCGCGGCAGGTGCTGCAGCGTTCGCGGGAGGTGGAGACGCAGAGCCGCGCTTTCGCGCGCCTCGCCGCCACCGCCGGGTTGTTCGACCCGGAGAGCGACACCGCGCCGCGCGCGCTCTCCGAGGCGCTGGCGGGTGCGACCGGTGCGCGGCGCGCCAGCATCTGGCGCCTGCTCCCGGGCGGGCAGGCGCTGCGCTGCGAGGATTGCTACGATCGTGAGGCGAACGGCCATGTCGCCGGCATCGAGCTGCGGCGCGCGGAGATGCCGGCGCTGTTCCGCCGCATCATGGGGGCCGAGCCGATCGTGGCGACGGATGCCGCGCGGGAGCCGAGCACGGCCGAATTGCACCGCGGCTGGATGCACGCCTTCGGCAGCGTGTCGCTGATCTCCCAGCCGGTAATGGTGGGCGAGACGGCGGTGGGCGCGGTGTGGCTGGAGGATGTGCCCGCCGAAGTCGCGGGTGCGATGGATTTCGCGGCGGCGGTCGCGAATATGGTCGCGCTGCGGCTGCCCGGCCGCGCCCAGCCCGCGTCGGCGCGCCGGGAGCAGGAGAATTCGCCGAGCATCGAAGCGGCAAGGGCGGGTTCCGACCAGGCCACGCTGCTGCATATCCCGGCCGGCGACGTCGCGGCCGAGGTGCTGCCGGGCGTGGCCGTGCTGGTGCTGCACTTCACAGATCCGGTCATCCTGGCGCGTGCCGGACGCGGCGGCGCTTCGGACACGCCGCTGGCCGAGGTGATCGCCGCGATGCTGCAGGATGTCGCCGCGGCCCATGGCCTGCCTTACGCGAAGCTGATGGGCGAGGAGGTCGTCGCCGCGGCTGGTTTCACGCGGGAGGAGGCCGGTCCGCCGGCGGCGCGGCGCATCGCTGCCGCCGCGCTCGATATCCGCGACCGCTGCCACGCCCTTTTCGAGGATGCGCGAATGCCGCCCGGCTTCCGCATCGGGCTCGATCTCGGGGTGGCGATCGGCAGCAGCGTCGGGCGCGGGCCACGTTTCTTCAACCTCTGGGGTGACGCGGTGCGGGCGGCGGATCACCTCGCCGCCTCCGCGCCGATCGGCGCCATCCAGGTCTCCCAGCCGCTCTATGAAGCGCTGCAGCGCTCCTTCCTGTTCCGCCCGCGCGGGTCCTTCTACCTGCCGCGGGTCGGCGAGATGCGCTCCTTCATCCTGGCGGGGCAGGCATGAGCATGAATTCCCACGCGGCGATCGCACCCTCCCTGCTCGCGCGCATCGGCGCGCCGGTGCGGCGCCGTGCCGCCTTCCTGCTGCTGATGGCCTCGCTCGGCCTCGGCGTGCTGCGGGAGGCGGCGCTCGGCGACGCATGGCGGCGCCCCGTGCGTGCGGAGTTCCGCCGCGTGCTGCGCGAAGCGGCCGGCGGCGGCTTCAGCACCATCGCCGTCACCGCGGCGCTGATCGGCCTCGGCCTCGTGTCCCAGGCGATCTACTGGCTTGGCGAAGCGGGGCAGGAGGGCATCGTCGGCACGGTGCTGGTGACCGTGCTGGTGCGCGAGCTTGCCCCCGTCCTGGTCGGCTTCGTGCTGCTGGGACGGAGCGGCATGGTCGCGATCGTGGAGCTCGGCGCCATGCAGGCGGGCGGCCAGCTCCGCGCGCTGCAGGGCATGGGCCTCGATCCCTTCCGCCTGCTGGTGCTGCCCCGCGTCGCCGCATTCGCCGTCACCGGCTTCACCCTCGGGATCATCTTCGTGCTGATCGCCTTGCTGACGGGCTTCGTCGCGGGCAGCCTGCTCGGCGTGGTGCAGCTCTCGCTCTTCGGCTTTCTCGACGCGGTGCTGCGCGCCATGGGCGCGCGGGATTTCCTGCTGTTCCCCGGCAAGCTGGTGATGATTGGTGCCCTGGTCGGGCTGACCAGCACCATCACCGGCCTTTCCGCCCGGCGCGGTGACAGCACGGCGACCTTGCTGCCGCGCGGCTTCCTGCGTGGCGTGCTTGCGGTGCTGCTCTGCTCCGCCTTGCTGAGTCTCGCGGTGTGAGTGCCACGACGGAACGTGCCACGGTGCTGCTGATGGAAGCCGCGCACGCGGAGACGGAGGAGGAGACAGGGGTGTTCGACCTGCGGCTGGGGGCAGGGGAATTCGCGCTCGTGCTCGCGCCCGATCCCGCCCGCGCCGCGCTCTTCGCCGATCTCGCGGGCGGCACGGTCGCCGCGGCGTCGGGGCGGGTCCTGTTCCTGGGGCAGGATTGGGCGCGCGTGCCGCATGATGTGGCCGACGCGCTGCGCGGCCGCATCGGTCGCGTCTTCCATGAAGGCGGCTGGGTTCCCCATCTGTCGATGGCGACGAATGTCCTCCTGCCGCTGCTGCACCACACACGCGCGCCGGAGGGCGAGGCGCGCGACCGCGCGGCGGACCTCGCCCGCGCCTTCGGGCTGCCGGGCCTGCCGCTGGGCTGGCCGCATGCCTCCCCGTCCGGGGATCGTGCGCGGGCGGCCTGCGTGCGCGCCTTTCTGGGCGAGCCGTCGCTGCTGATCCTGGAGAGCCCACTGATGGAAGGGCGCGTGCCCGACCTGATGGCAAGGCTGCGCGATGCGATCGCCGCGGCGCGGTCGCGGGGCGCGGCCTGCCTCTGGCTGACGGCGTCGGCGCTGGTGTGGGACGATCCGGGGCTGCCGGCGACTGAGCGTCTTCGGTTGACCGATTTCGGTCTCAGGGCGGAGCGCCCAGCCCGATGACCTCTCCCACGCCTCGTCGCTTCGGGCTTCGCCATGCCGACGAATGGGTCGGGCTGCTGGTGCTGCTGGCGCTGGCCGCCTTCCTGGCGGCCGTGTTGCAGGCAGGCGTGCTGCGCGACTGGCTCCGCACCACCGCGACGCTGCGCGTCCTGCTGCCTGAGCAGGGCGTCTCCGGCCTCTCCGTGGGCGCGGATCTGGAAGTGCTCGGAACCAAGGCCGGCACGGTGCGCCGTATCCTGTTCGAGCAGGAGCGCCGCATGGTGGCGGAGGTGGAGGTCGAGGAGCAGGCGCGAGCCTTCATCCGCCGCGATTCCGCCGCCGTGATCCGCCGCCGCTTCGGCGTCGCCGGCGCGGCCTATCTCGACGTCTCCAGGGGGACCGGCACGGCCCTCGACTGGTCCTTCGCCGTCATCGAGGCGACGAGCGAGCGCGCGCCCACCGAGACCGTGGGCGCGATGCTGGATGAGCTGAAGGCCCGGGTCTTCCCGGTGCTCGATGACCTGCAACGCTCGGCGCGCTCGGTCGCCACGATGCTCGAACGGATGGAGCGCGGCGAGGGGAGCCTCGGCCGGCTGCTGACCGATGACGCCCTGGCGCGGAGCGTGGAGGGTGCCGCTGCGGACAGCGCCGCTTTGGTGCAGGGCGTCGCGCGCATGGTCGAGCGCGTGGATGGGCTGGTGCAGGAGGTCGAGCGGCTGGTGACGCAGACCGGGACGACGACCGGCGTGATCCCGAGCCTGCTGCGGCGCCTCGACCAGGCGGTGGCGTCGCTGCAGCAGGCGACGCGCGACATCGCACGGACCACGCCGCGCCTGCCGCAGACGGTGCGCAACGTCGAGGAAGGCACCGCGAACCTGCCGGCGCTGCTGACCCAGACCCAGCAGACCGCGCGGGAGCTGGAGATGCTGATGACGCAGTTGCGCGGCCTCTGGCTGCTCGGCGGTGGCGGGTCGGCCCCGCCGGCCGGGCCGGGGCGGCCGCCGACGGAGCGTCTGCGACCGTGAGGCGGCTTCTGCCTGTCCTGCTGCTGCTCGGGGGCTGCGGCGGCGCCACCGAGCCGCCGCCGCCGCGCGACGAGGCGCTGGACCGGGCCGCGCTTGGCGGGCGCCTGGCGCTGGAGATGGAGCGGCCGGTGGAGGCGGCGCGCCTCTATCGCCAGGCCCTGGCACGCGCGCGGCAGCGCGACGACCCCGGCGCGATCGCGGATGCGGCGGTCGGCCTGGTGGCGGCGGAGCTGGCGGTGGGCCGATCGCGCGAGGCGGTGACGGCCGCGCGCGATGTGCGCGCCGAACTCCTCCGCCGAGGCGCGGTACCGCCTGCCGCGCTGTTGCTGGCCGAAGCCGTGGCGCTGCATCGCCAGGGCGATGCCCGCGCGGCCGATGCGGTCGCCGCCGAGGTGGTCGCGCGCGGCGCCGAGGATGCCGACGCCACCAGGCGGGCGGCCTTCCTGCGCGGGCTGGTCGCCGCCGGGCGCCGGGAC